>JAWKWC010000015.1:0-124295 GCA_041397705.1 Hyphomicrobiaceae bacterium | reverse complement strand
CTGCCGAGCCGCTCTTGCCGAGGTCGATCAGGATCAGGTTGTCCGTCGCAGTGGAGCCCTGACCGATCACGACCTTGCCGAGACGAGCGTGTTTCATCCACACGGTCGTATCGCGAATGCAGCTGTCTGTGCATTCACCAGCGTCGTCACCTTGACCGAGAGAACCGGGGTTCTCGGGTCCGCCATTCCCTTGGTTGGCGCTCGTGATCGAGTGGCGGTTGACGCCGAACTCGTAAGTGAAGCCTGCGCTCACGTCCGGCGAGATCTTGGCTTCGCCCTTGAGGCGCCAGCGCGAGAAGATGTTGCCGCCGTCCATGCCGATGTAGGAGTCGGACTGCGAACCATCATCCCACCACAGGATCTGGCTGCCGACGAAGCCCGAGAGCTGCACCGACACTTTGCGATTGCCCTTGCGGACCGTTGTGGCCTCGAGTTCAGCGATACGCTCTTCGAGGTCGGCACAGCAGCTTCCGCCAAGGTCGGCTGCGAGGGCAGACGAGCCCATCAGAGCCGAGGCGACCGCCGCGAGTGCGAACTTTGTGGTCGTCTTCATCAGATTTCTCTCCAGTTTGTTATTGCAGGAAGCAGCACGCGCAGCCCGGCGCTGTCTTCCGAGCCTCTTCGGGACCGCACGCACGCGCGTGAAGCGCACGCCGTCTCGGAGAGGCACGTGGAACGCAAAAACAACCGCTACTGGACGCTTGGTACTGTCTGGGGCTGGCTTGCCGTGATTGCGCCGGGCTATGCTTCCTGCGCGTTGGCAACCGGATCACCGGGGGTTCCCCCGATTACACTGACCCGGAACGTTCTAGGTTCATTGATTTGAACCCGCCCCAAAACTCGGTGACATCTTTGCCGCTCAGCTGAACAGGTGCCGTTTGGCTGGAGAGTAGGGTGCGCCGTCCTTATTCCGGACATTGCATGAACCCACTTACGAGCCGACCGACGCTGCACAAATGCTGACCGAACTTGTAGTGTTGGATATTCGCAGCAGATAAGTGCCGCAAGCGTCGTGAGGCTGTGTGTTATCTCCCGGTTTTGGGTCTGTAGCAGAAGAGCCACTTTTGTGTGGCAGGGCAGCCGTTTGGCGTGTTTCTGCCGAAAGATTAGGCGCCTGGCGCCGTGGCCATAACCCATTGATGTTGTGAAGAATTGGGTCTTTTTTTTGAGGTCATTTGAGTGCGCTTCGGCCTGCTTCAAGCGTGGCTTTATATGATGTTTATACGTGTTTTATAAACTCTTTACTTGGCTATTTTCACAACGCTAAGGAGAGCCGTGGAATCTATTTTAGCAACATCCTTGATTATGCGATTGTTGGTTGTGATTTCTATTTAATGCGCACTTTGTAGGCGCCGATTTTGGCCGTAAACTTTCGTTTATATCGTTGATAGAACTGAGCGCCTATGGCAGTAGGGGAGCTGAGGGCTGAGCGGACTCGCTCAGGTCTTCAGTCCCTCGGTTTGGCGGGATCGGGCGGACCGATTCCCACACTGTTGCGCGATGCTGAGATCCTGGGGAACTTCTGCCGTCGACGGGATACTGGGGATCAGTGTAGCCCGGGCTCGAGGATGGCCAGGAGGGACCAGGCTGTCGACCAATTCTCGTCTCGCGACCAGGGATAATCGAGCGCTGCGATGTAGCTTTCCCACTGGGCGTGCGTTCGGGGGCCGGCAATGACAGAGGTGACGGCTGCATTGTTCAAGGCCCATGCCACGGCCAGGCCCACGACAGAGTGCCCTTTGGCGTCGGCGTGTGCTTTGAGGCGTTGAGCGATTTCGAGCGACTCGGGGCGCCATTCGGTCTGCAGCATGCGGCGGTCGTTGCGTCCGGCCCGGGTATCCGGCGGCGCGTTGCTGCCCGGCTGGTATTTGCCCGAAAGAATGCCGCGGGCGAGTGGGCTGTAGATGGCCACGCCCAGATCGAAGGCGCGGGCGGCGGGAAACAGCTCGACCTCCGGCATGCGGGTCATGATGTTGTAGTAGGGTTGCAGGACCACGGGAGGGGGCGCGCCGACCTCCCTGCAGGCCTGGGTGATTACGGGGATATGCCAGGCGCGCACATTCGATAGCCCCCAGTAGCGGATCTTGCCGGCCCGGATGAGGTCGCCGAAGGAGCGGGCAACTTCCGTCCATGGCAGGCTCGGGTCGACACGATGGATGTACTGGATGTCGATCCAATCGGTGCCAAGCCGTTTCAGGGAGGCTTCCGTTGCCTGGATGATGTTGCGGCGGGAGAGCCCACGGTCGTTGGGGCCGGGACCCATAGGCTGGGCCAGTTTGGTGGCCAGAACCCAGTGTTGGCGGTTGCCGGCGAGGGCGTGGCCCACCACCTCTTCCGAGCGGCCCTTTTCGTAGGTGTTGGCAGTGTCGATGAAGTTGACGCCGTGCTCTGTTGCAGACGCCACGATTTGGGCGGCATCGGCTTGCGAGGTCGGGCCGCCGAACATCATGGTCCCCAGACACAATTGAGAGACCTTGAGGCCGCTGGTTCCGAGCGGCCGATACTGAATTCTACTCATGGTTTAGATTATCCTCGATACGCGCTTCGGAACGGCTTTGTTGGTGCGATACCGGCCAGGCGGGGCGCCTGCCTGCTCGTGCCGGTCGTGTCGACAGGGGCGCCGATCAATCTGTCGTTGACGCCGCGGTCGCTTGCAGCGGATTGTTCCCGCTCGCGCCGACTAGCGCCAGTGAGAGCCCAAGGATACCGCGTGCAGAGACCTGTTGAAACCGAGCCGGCGAAACCGTCTGCGTGGCTGATCGTGGCGGCTTTGGCGCCGTTCGGGCTCGGCTCTTTCTTTTCCTACCTCTATCGCGCGGTCAACGCCGTCGTGGCGCCGGAGCTGATCCGGGATGTGGGCGTTTCGGCATCGGAGCTGGGCCTGCTGACGTCTGCCTATCTGCTCGCGTTCGCGTTGTTTCAGCCGCCGCTGGGCATTCTGCTCGACCGGTACGGGCCGCGCCGGGTGCAAAGCGCCCTCGTTGCGGCGGGGGCGGGCGGCGCCCTGCTCTTTTCAACGGCTCAAAGTGTCGAAGTGCTCACCTTAGCGCGTGCGATCATCGGGATTGGGTTCGCCGGCGGCTTGATGGCGGCGTTCAAAGCCGTGGTGATCTGGGTTCCCGAGCCGCGCCGGGCGCTGGCCAACGCCTGCGTGATGTCGGCTGGCGCGCTGGGTGTGATCTTGTCGACGGCGCCGATGGCATGGGCCGTTAGCGTTTATGGTTGGCGCCAGGCCTTCGTGGGGCTGTCGCTGTTGACGCTCGCCGTGGCGTTGTTAATTTTTTTCGTGGTGCCGGAACGGGGGCAGACCGGCGTGACGCCGACACCGCTCGGCACGCAACTGCGCGAAGTCGGTCAGATTTTCACGGATCGGGTTTTTCTGGCCCTGGCGCCGGTGCTGGCGATTCCGGCTGGGGCACATATCGCGCTTCAGACCTTGTGGGCTGGCCCCTGGTTCCGTGACGTCGCCGGTCTCGATCAGGTGGCCGTGGGTGAGCACCTCTTTGTCATGGGGGTGGTCTTCCTGATCGGCGTGCTTGGCAGCGGTCTGGTGGCTGACCGCCTGGTTCGTCGCGGCATTTCCCTGCTGACCATCAACATCGGGTTCTTGTTGGTGTTTCTGGCTCCCAGGTGGCGATTATTCTGGTCGAACCTGTGCCGCCGCTGGTGTCGTGGTCGCTCTATGCCATGACCGGGCATACCGCTGTTCTGGCTTATCCGTGGCTCGCCAGCTATTTCGGGGCTTCACGGTCCGGACGCGCCAATACGGCTGTCAACCTGCTGCTCTTCGGCGCGGCGTTCCTGGTGCAGTATGCCGTCGGCTGGGTGATCGATCTCTACCCGCCGACGGCCTCCGGTGGTTATGCGCCGGCTGCCTACCGGACAGCTTTCAGCACCGTGCTGGGTTTGGAAATTCTGGCGCTCCTCTGGTATTTCGCCAACTTGAGACGGCTCAGGGCTGCCGAGAGGCCACAACGTGTCATCGTGTCGGGGCACGCTCGTGCGTTCGCGACGGGGCCAGCGACCTGAGGATGGTTTGCTCTTGATGCGTCGCCGTTTCGGGCTCCGATCGATCAGTTCGGCAGCGTCAATCTGAATTTGACGTCGCAGCGTCTTGCTCGGGCGCCGTTGAGGGGTCGACCCAGCGGGTGTTCCACCACATCCATTGCTCCGGGTTTTCGCGGATCCACTTTTCAAAAGTCGCGAAGATGGCCGTGGTGAGCGCTTGAGCGTCGCCGCGCTTGTCGGCCGTCTTGGGTGCGTCGAAGTGGACGACGTCGAGGCGAAAGCGGCTGCTGGTTCCAATCCTGACGGCGCGGCCGAGCCAGATTTGAGCGCCGACGTGACGGGCGATCATGGCGGGAGCAGTCGTGAACCGCGCCGTGCGGCCCATGAACGGCACGCACTCACCGCGCCGATCGAAGTGATCGCAGACGAAGCCCAGCGCGCTGCCGGAACGGGCGCGGTCGATGAGCTTGCGGGCGGTGCGCTGGCCGGCTTGCGCCTCGTCTCTGTCGCCCTTGCCAAGCAGGCCGCCGGGATACAGCATCAGTCGGGTTTGGGCGAGCCAACGGTCGATCAGAGGATTGTCGAGCGGCTTGTAGACACCGGTTGGTCTGCGGCCCAGCAACTTCAGAGGAAGAATGGCAATTTCCCAATTGCCGAGATGCAACGTGCAACCGATCACGGGTTTGTCTGCGGCGGCACGGCCGGATAACTGGTCGAGGTCGGGGATCTCGATGCGGCTGGGATCATTGACCAGTTGGTCCAAAACCAGGGTTTCGGCGAAGGTGCGGCCCATATTGGCCCACATTTGGCGGGCGATCTGCTGGCGTTCGCGGTCGCTTTTGTCGGGGAATGCGATGGCGAGATTGGTGAGGGCACGACGGTTCTGGCGCAAGCGTGGACCGATGCGCTGCATCAACGCGGCGCCGCACCAAGCGAGGCGATCGGGGCCCATGCGGGCAGCCACCGTCAGCACCGCTCGCAAGGCCCAATACTGCAGCCGGTGCACGAAGCGTACGCCGTTGTGGGAATCAGCTTCTGTTTCGATGCTTACGACCATCGCCGGTTCGACCACATCCACTGCTCCGGCGTTTCTCGGATCCAGGCCTCGAACTGCTGCTGCATTGCAGCCGTGATGGTTTTGACATCCTCACCGGGGTTGCCGGATCGGGGCACCTTCAACTCCTTGATCTCGATCTCGAACCGGCTTTGGTTGCCGATCCGCAAGCATCGGGCGAGCCATATTCGGGCGCCGAGGCGGCGCGCGATCATGGCGGGAATTGCTACAGACCGGGCATCCTTGCCGAAGAATGGGACGGGAATGCCGCTCTTGTCATAGAGGTCGCAAACGAGGCCGAGCCGGCCGCCGTTGCGAACGAGATCCGTGATCTGTCGGGCCGTGCGCTGGCCGCCTTCCCAATTGCCGTCGACCTTACCCTTGCCGAGCAGGCCGCCAGGATAGAGGTCGCGGCGTTGATGGCGCAGAAGGGCATCGACATAGGGGTTCTTTACGGTGCGATAGACCGCTGCTGGATTGCCGCCGGCCACCACCATGGGCCAAATGGCCAGTTCCCAGTTGCCCATATGCAATGAGCAACCAATGGCGGAGCCGAGCTTGTTGCGGTAGCGGGCAAAGATTTGTTCATTGAGGATACGAATGCGGTCGGGCTGGCCGATAAGGCGGTCAATTTGCATGGTTTCGGCCATGACGCGACCGAGGTTGCCCCACATGGCGCGCGCGATCGCGTCGCGCTCTGCCAGAGATTTCTCGGGAAATGCAAGGGCAAGGTTGGCCAGGGCGCGCTGATGGCGGCGCAGACGCGGGGCAACGGTACGCCACACTCCGGCTGAAACATTGGCGGCCGTATCGAGCGGCATCAGGCGCACCAGTGTCATCAACACGAGCAGCAAGCCGTATTCCAGGCGATGGCGCAGGTCGATGAGCACGGACGTCATGATCGATCCAGCTGAGTGGGTGGCGCGGCGGATGGCTTGGTGCCGCCGTCCGCCTCGCTAGCCGTCTCGCTCTGCGCGCGTCAACCCCTGCTGCTGCCGCATGTGGAGGCGCTGGTGGTTGCGATTGTCACGCTGCCCGCAGCAATCTTGGCTGGGGTCCAGTCGGGCCAATGCCCATGGTCATGGCTGAGCGCCGCAGCCAGGGGAATGCGGCGATGGCTCCGATGCCGAGGACGCGGCCAACGTCGGCTGCGAGGTGGCCTGCAAACAGGGATCTGTTCAATAGATCGACGGCAACGCTGCGGCTCATGACATCGGGACGGCGGGCCGTATCGTAGGCGTGGAGCACGTCACTGGCGCCGACATCGCGGCCATCACGCAGCGCGTCGGCCACCAAATCGCTGAGCCAGGCGGCATCACGCAGCGTCAGATTGAGGCCCTGGGCTCCGATTGGGGGGCCTTTGTGGCCGGATTCGCCGACGAGAGCCGTGCGGTTTTGCGCTAGCGTGCGGGCGGTGAGACCGCTCAACGGGAAGACCCGGCGGGCTGTGACCTTGGAGATGTGGCCTAAGGCGCCGCTGGTTCGGTGTTCCAGTTCCCGTGCGAACTCTTCGCTGCACCTGAGGGCATGCAAGCGGGTTGTTTCAGCGGGTGTATCGACCCAAACAAGGCTCGAGGCCTTGCCCGGCAAAGGGACCGTCGTGAGCGGGCCGGCGCGGCGGTGCCACTCATTGGAGATGGCTTGGTGGGGACGGGAATGGTCGAACCGCGCTGTGAGGGCTGCTTGCGGGTAGGACCAAGTCTCCGTTTCGATGCCGGCGCTGGTGCGACACGGCGATCCCGCGCCGTCAGCCGCGACGACTAGGGGGCGGCAATGGTGGTCCCGTCTGCGCAATGGGTGATGCGCAATTCCGCCGTCAATTCTGTGCCAGTCGCGAGCTCTTTCATCCACAGAATATTGTGCTGCTGCTCGACGCGCTGGGCGAGCGTTGTCAATAGTCGGCAGTTCTCGAAGTTGTAGCCAAATCTTTCGAGACCGAGTTCGCCTGCCCGAAACAGCACCTCGGGGCGCGCAGTATGGCGCCGGACGTATCAATCAGGCGCAGGCCTTCGAGCGGCGCGGCAGTCCTCGGCCAGGGCCTGCCACACGCCCACGTGGCGCAGGAAGTCGATGCTTGAGCCGAACAGTGCCGTTGTTCTGGTGTCCCGCTCGGCACTTTGGGCTGTCACGGCGGGCCGACGAGAGCCACGCGGTCAACCTGCTTGGCCAGAGCAAGTGCGCTGCAGAGGCCGGCGAGGCCGGTGCCGATAACCGTGGTTGTGACGTGCTGCATGGCTTCGCCAGTGGCCGAGATGGATGCGATGGGCATGGGGTTGCAGCGTAGCATGATTTCGTGGGGGTCGATGGGTTCGCAGAAGGTCGCGCCAAAGGGCGGCGGTTTAGGCGCGTTGGTTTGGTTTCGCTATTTCGCCTTTTGGCGCCCCTCCCCTCCGGCGTGCTCGCGTGTGGTCTCGGAGCGGGCGCACGGCCTTTCATGACTGCAGCCGGGTGCATGCTCATGCGATCGAGGATCGCCGTCGGCGCAGGCGATGATGACATCGCTGCCGCTGGCTGGACCAGACAGCGCGAGACCTGCACGCGGCGGTTACTCATTTTCGTCGCTGGGATTGAAATCTCGCCGGTCATGAGGCTGACGCTTTTTCAGGCGATGGTCACGTCCCCTTGCTGGACCATACGACGTGCTCATCGAGACACAGGGTGTGCGGACGGCAAGCAACAGTCGGCGCAAATGACCGGTATCTCATTGATACTTATTGTGAAGTCTGGTTGTCCCGCCGCGGAAACACACCGGGAGCGTGTTCAGCAATCCCTGCTGACGGGCCAGAGTTTGGCTCTTTCACTGCCTTTTTGGTTTATTCCATTTCGAGCTTAGATGATTCGTGGACGAGTTTGGTGATCGGAATTTTCATGTGTGATTTCATTTATTTATGGGGCCATCCGCCGGCGCAGCTAATTCGAATCGTTGCTACTTCGCCACACGCCATCTCCAATGGTGGATAAATCGACAGTTTAAGCTTAACAGCCGACGGGCTGGCGCTTAAGTCTATGCCACCGACCAGGGCTGATGGCCGTGTCAGGCAATCGCAAGCGGATGGCAGATTGGCCAATGGCGGGGTAGAGAGACGACCTTCAGCGTACGTAAGCTCAAGTGCATAGTAGCTTGGGGTAGCGTTAGTCCAGGAGATGAGAGTGATGTATGGGGGACTGCTTAAGTCGGCTAGCGCTGTAGCGATGATCGCTGCCGCTGGTCTGTTCACAAGCGCTAACGCCGCCGACCTTGGCGGAGACTGCTGCGCCGACCTCGAGGAGCGCGTCGCCGAGCTCGAGGCCACAACGGTTCGCAAAGGCAACCGCAAAGTCAGCCTGAAGATTTCCGGTTTCGTCGGCAGCCAGGTCATGTGGTGGGATGACGGCGTCCGCTCCGATACGTACATCGGTTTGGATGGCGGCAACATCTTCTCGCGCTGGCGCTTCACGGGCGAAGCCAAGATCAGCCCGCAGGTTACGGCCGGCTTCACGTACGAGTTCGGTGTCAACCGCCACTCGATCACGTCAGCCAATCAGAGCAACGGCGGCGACGATCTTGGCGAATGCACCAATTCCTGCATTCGTGACACCACGGTGTGGATCAAGCATGCCCAGCTCGGCAAGATCAAGATTGGCCAGGGTTCGACCGCGACCGACAACCTGATCCTGATCGATCTTGGCGGCACAGGTTCGGCGGCAACACCCGATAACCGCTTGTTCGTTGGTTCGTTCGTCATTCCGCGGAATGGCGCCTACGATAACCAGAACCGGACTTGGTACAACGCGCTGGTCGGTGGCAATAGCTACGACACGGATCGTCGCAACCATGTGTTGTATGAGACGCCGACGATTGCCGGTTTCAGCGTGCAGGCGGCGGTGGCCGAGGACAATTTCTGGGACGTGGCCTTGCGTTACGCCGGTGAATTCGGCGGGATCCGGGTTGCATTCGGTATCGGCTACCTTGAGGACAGCGAATTTAATGCCAGTGTTGCTGGCGTGGCTGTTAACCAATGCACGACTGACTGCAATAGAAAAGAGTCAGAGATCAAAGGCTCCCGCCTCCATTCTCCATGTGCCGACAGGTCTGTTCCTCTCTGGTGCCGCTGGACGTCGCGAGGTGGATAACGCCGATAGCCTTACCGGTCCGGCTGGCAACCAGAACCATACCGAGGATTGGTGGTATCTCTCTGGCGGTATCGCGCAGAACTTCTTCGGAGTTGGCAAGACCGTCATTTACGGCGAGTACGGGAACTACAATGGTGGTCTCCGTCGGAACGCTGCCTTCAATAACGTGATCGACAGCAACGTCGACATGTGGGGCGTTGGCATCAATCAGTACATCGATGCTGCCGCTATGGAGGTGTTCATTGCCTACAAGACGTTCTCTATCGATGAAACATTGACTGGCGGCGTGCCTTTCACGGGTATGCACGACATGCAGACCGTCATCGTTGGCACGAAGATCAACTTCTGAGCGAATATATCCTGACGCTGACAGGATCGTCGTTCACTAGGAACCAGCCGAGCTCCTTCGGGGCTCGGTTTTTTGTGCTTGGGGCTGCGTGAGCGTTGAGACGCCAGGCGTCCAGTCCTAGCAAAGCCTCTTTGCGTCGGGCTTTCAGAACAGCCGTCCGCCGTTGGGGACTTGCGCTCCGGCGCGAGGAGTACGACCTCGCCGGCATCATCGGGGAAGCCGAGGGTCAGCACTTCGGACGCGAACTTGCCGATTTGGCGCGGTGGGAAATTAACGACGGCTGCGACCTGGCGGCCGGTCAGTTCGGCGGGCGTATAGTGCTTGGTGATTTGGGCTGAGCTCTTTTGACGCCAATCTCCGGCCCGAAGTCGATGCGCAGCTTGAAGGCGGGTTTACGCGCCCTCGGGGGAAGGCTTCAACCTCGACAATCGTGCCGACCCGGATATCGACTGCTAGGAATGATCGAAGCTGATCGGGCCTGTGTTCGGATCGGATGGGTTCATGGGTTCAAGATTCCGTGCGGTGGCGGGAGTGATTGAGTTCGGCGGCTGTTTGGGTCGGTGGCTGCACGAGGACCTTGTCGCGCTCAAGCGGTGGGAGGCTCGCGATTGGCTTCAGTTGCGGGTTCGTGTCGCCGGTTGCGGCCTGCGGGTGGCATCCATGCGTGAGCGCGCGGCATCCGCGGCACCGAACACCGCGTTGGCCGCGCGTTTCAGCCTCGCTGAAGGCTTCATCGGTTCGCTTCATGATGCGTTCGCCGCGGCGCAGGCGCCGGTCAAGGGCCGCCATCGTACGGGCAAGGCCTGGATCCTCGTCGTCGAGCCACACCCGGAAGACGCCGGCATAGACGGACGCAAGGCCGGCAACGCGTACCGCGCCCTCGAGGCCGCCGCCACCAATGCCTGCGGCTTCCAGCATCCAGCGCTGGGAACTCAAGATCTGCCCGAGTTGAGTGGGGTCTGGAACGGCTGACTTGGCGATGGCGCGGACGCCCGCTTTCCAGGGCTCCAACACGTCAAAGCGGCACATAATGACCTCGAACAGGGCATCACGCGCGGACTGGTCGGCACTGCGGACGGTGGCCTGTGACAGCACTTCCTCGTCCACCAGATCGATGAAGGCTGAGAGAATTGCGCTTTTTGAGTCAAAATGTTGCTTGAGGCCAACGAGGTTCGAGCCGGCCCGCTCCGCAATCTCGGCGAGTGTCAGTTGGTCCCAGCCCTTGTCGCCGGCAAGCGACAGGGCGGCCGCGATGAAGCGGCCTTTTTCGGTCGTCAAATCCAGCATTTTGTGCTCTCCGGGAGCAAGCGGTTGTCGGTCATCTATTCGGGGCCCGGCCAACACCACCACATTTTGTAGTGGGCTTGGCAGATCGCGTCGGTCTGGTGTTCAACATAGGGTCTCGGACCACGGACTTGTAGGCTCGGGTTGCCTTGGATTGGGGCGGCAATTGTATAAACGCTATTGGAACATTGCTGGCTGACACGGCGCGTCAAGGGTTGTAGCAGTGACTGGTAACCAAACCTTCGTGGCGCGCGCGTCCCGGGCTGTGAACTCACTCTTCGGGAGCGGCGTACGTGTGACCAGTATTGAGCGTTCCGTGTCGCGTCCCCGCGCCTTGATTTTAGCCCAGTTGCCGCCTCCGGTTCACGGGGTGACAGTGACCACTGCGCGGGTGGTGCAGCATCTTTCGTCAGCAACGGCTGCCGACATCGAGGTCTTGTGGGGCGGGAGCGCCAAGGATCTGGCTGACGTCGACCGCAAGGGGCTCGGTAAATTCCTGAGCTTTGCTGGTTTGAACGCGGCGGCCGCCAAGCGCGGGTTGCTTGGTTCGCGTTATGACGTGGCTTACCTCACGTTCGTGCCTTGGGCGCATACGGCGATCCGCGATGCGATTGTTGCATGGTGGGCCAAGCGGCTCGCCGGCAGGGTGTTGCTTCATCTGCATGGCGAAGGTCTCGAATTGGTGACGCGCGCCAGCGATGCCAAGACCCGTCTGATCCGGTGGCTGGTGGCTGGGAGCGAGCTGATTGCGATCACCGAGGCCGCCGCGCAAGAGGCGCGCAGCAGCAACCTGTTCAGCGCCGTGCATCGGTTGGCCAACACGGCAGGCGATCCCGGGCCGCCGGAGGCGGTCGTCGGGGAGCGTCTGCGGCTCGGCTTCATCGCCAACCTTGATCCGCGCAAGGGTGTGCTGACGTTTGTCGATGTGCTGGCGGCTCTCAACGAAGCGGGGGTTCCGTTCGACGGTCATATCGCCGGCGCCTCTACCCGCCACCTTTCGACGGATGATCTGGAGCGCCAACTGGCGCAGCGTGGCCTTTCCGGCCTCGTCACAGTGCACGGTGGGGTATCGGGGGAGGCAAAGCGGCAATTTTTTCGCGGGCTCGATGCTCTCGTCTATCTGAGCGAGCACGACCACGCGCCGATCGTGATCGTTGAAAGCCTGTCGCATGGGCTCGTTCCGTTCGTCATGGACACGGGCGGGGTGGCGGAGATGGTGGGCCCGCACTTTGCAAGACACGTGATGCCGCGTGGCGCTGCCAAAGAGGACTTGATTGCCCGCATCGCCGCGCTATTGGCCGCGTATCAGGGTGAACCGCAGACACTCGCCGCCGATCGCAAGGCCGCGCGGGAACGCTATCTCGAGGCTTTCTCCGAGCCACTGTTCAACGCGCAGCTCGATGAGATCTTCCGCTTGCCACCTGCCAAGGTCGATGATCAGGCGGTGATCGACTCGACGAGCGGTGTGAGATCACAGGCACCACAGCGGCTCAAGCAGCGCGTCTTTTCCATCTCGCGCGGCGTGCATGAGCGGGTCTTGAAGCGGCCATTGCCGGACCGCCTAGCTCTCTACTTTCACGGACTTGACGAGGCCGAGCGCGAGAACATGGCGCAAGGTGTCAACGCTTTGCGGGAACTCGGCTATCGTAGCGTCAGCATGGATGCCTATATCGATCCGGCAACCAAGGGGCGGGTCTTCAACGTCTCCTTGGACGACAACTATGTGAGTTGGTACCGGGCGCTACCCTTTCTCGACAAGTTGCAGCTGCGCGCGACCTTTTATACCAACAGCCTCCCCTTTCGGGACATCGCAGACGAAGCTGCCATCGAGGCTTATTTCAAGCGCCTCGACTATCCCGGCACAATCGGCGCTCTGAGCCGGCAGGAATTGCGCGCAATTGCGGCTGCCGGCCATGAAATTGGGTGTCACACGCACTCGCATTTGATGATTGCAAGCTTGCCCCGATCGCAGTGGGACGAGGAAATCAAGTCCAGCAAGTCGATCCTGCAGGACATCATTGGGCAGCCGGTGCGTCATTTTTCGTGGCCCTACGGCATGCCACGCCACATCACGGCGGCGCAACGGCGTTACTGCGTGGGCATCGGCTTCGCCTCGCTCGCTGCCGCGACGCCGGCCATGCAATTCGCAGACAAGGCCAATACGATGAACGTCCAACGCTCTGAGTGGCGGGTGGATCGATCGAAGATCGAGAACCTCGGGGATCTGGCGATCGATGGCCGCTACTTCACGGGCCTGACCGGGCGCAGCGCGATCGACTGAGCTGCCCCGCGCCCTGATCGCGATTGATGCTGGTTGCGCTCGCCGAACCTAGCGCACGCGCTGGTACACGACGCCATTATAGACGAACGTCGCGCGTCCGCGCAGTGGGCTTCCGGGCGGGAGATAGTAGAGGCCGCCCGGTCCGCGCCGCATCTGTATCTGCGGTTGACGGTTGGCATAACGAGGGGGCTGGACGCGCGGGGGCGATGCGTTCCAGGGCCAATTCGGCCAACTGGGTGCAGCGGCCGGCGGGCGTTGCGCCGCCATGCGCGGGCGTTGCGAACGGGGGGATTTGCGGCTGGCGACGGGTGTCGGGGGCGGAGTTCCGAAAACCTCGATCCGCGTGCGGGTAAGGCCGTGCTTGTGCACCAGGCTATAGAATTTTGCGGCGTTTGCGGGCGCGAGGCGGACACAACCATGCGAGGCCGGGCGGCCTAGCATCGAGATCGCCTGGGTTGCATGGACGGCCACGCCACCGACAAAAAACACGGAATGCGGCATGGGGGCATCGTCGTATTTGCGCGAATACCACATCTTGGCCGTCCATTGCGGCCGATAGGTGCCGCGCGGTGTGGGATAGCCTTCGCGGCCCGACGAGATCGCCCAACTATGCTGGACGACGCCGTCGTAGCTGACGGTCATCTGCTGGTTTGACAGATTGATCCGGGCAATCAGTGTGGATGGATGGCCCGCTGTCTTTTTGGCGGGGGCAGCCGCGGCGGGCGCCAAGTTCACCGTTGCGGACAAAAAGATGGCCGCAAAGGCGGCCAACGGTCGAAAACCGGGCATCAAGTACTCCCACGCGATACAGAAAATGGTGACGCGAGGAGAACCTTATCGGACGCGGGCTTCGATAGCGTTAATCGAGGCGGGTCAACTTGCCGTAACGGATTTTCAAATGGTCTGGTCGTGCGTTCGAGACCCGCATGGCGTCGTCGGGTAGACGCTACCCGGCGCGCTGGGCCTAGTTGCTGAACAGTAGTTCGAATAGCGACTTTGGCTTCTGCCTGGTGGAACCTTCGCGGCGGGCGCGCCGGTCGCTTCCCCAGTTCTGGGACCACGGCGCCCACGAGGGTACGCCTTCGTTGGCATTGGACGGGCGCGGGCGTGGGCGGCTTTTGGCTTGGCGGACGGGAGCGGGTTCTGGGGCGGCGGCCACGGCTGCGGCGGGCTTGGTCTCGCGCAGTTGGTAGGTCTGCTTGAAACCGTCGATGCCCGTCAAAATCAGTTTGCCGTCCTGCCAGTCCCAAATGGCCTCTTTGGTGCCTTGGCGGGCCGTCTCCACCGTAATCACAGTCGCGGCCTCGAGATCGAGAACCGCGCCGTGCTCGATTACGTCGTCGCCGATCTTGCCGGCCCGGAAGCGCAACACGCCGATGCCGGCGAAGGCGCCGGACTTGGGTTCGAACGACAGGATTTGCGGCTGGCCTGGCGACATCATCTCGAGCGGCACGCTCAGGCGGGGGTACTCGGAGTTGGTTGTATAGTAGCGTCCCGAGCGCACGAAAACCCGCCAGCGTTGGAAGGCGAGTTGGCGGGCCTCTTCATCGACTGAGACTTCGGCACCGAGCCGCTCCAGAGCCTGTGCAGCCTCTCGCAGGTGGGGACGCTCGCGGATGGCGATGCGCAAGGCGGCGACGGCCTCCTCGCGTTGACCCGCCAGTTCCAGCAGTTCGCCTGACGCCCACTGCACTTCCGGGCGTTGCGGGTCGAGACGAACGGCGCGGTCGAGGTCGCGCTTGCCGAGATCGCCCTGCCCCATCAGTTTGTACACCACGGCCCGGTAGGCATAGGCCTGGGCCGAGCGGGGATTGATCTCGAGCGCTTTCGAAAGCGTATCGAGGGCGCTATCGAAGGCACCGCTCTTGGCCTGCGCCAACGCGAGGCCCTCCAGGGGTGTCGCCGCCTTGGCATTCAGCTCGGCGGCGCGCTGGAAATCCTTGATGGCGGCTGCTGTATTTCGCACGGCAAGATAGGCGTAGCCCCGGGCGATAAAGTGTTCGGGGTTGGTGGTTTCGAAGCTGATCAGGCGGGTCAGATCTTCGATTGCGTGATCGAATTGACCGATGATGACGTGGGCTTCTGCCCGCATCCGGTATCCCGGCCCGAACCGCGTATCGTTGCCGACAGCCCGGTTGAGGTCGCGAATTGCGGCGTGGGGCCTGTTGAATTGCATGTCGAGGCGCGCTTTGCCGCCATAAGCGGCGGGTGATTTGGGTGACAGGCGAATGGCACCATTGAAATCGCGCATGGCGCCGTCCTGGTCACCCACCAGGGCGCGGGCGTTGGCGCGGTTGATGAGGGCGGCCACATAACTGGGTGCGAGAACCAGGGCGCGATCGAAATCCTTCTGGGCCTCGGATGCCATGCCAAGCGAGAGCAGGACGTTGCCGCGATTGTTGTAGGCAGAGGCCAGTTCTGGGGCGAGTTGGACGGAGCGGTTGAAGTCTTCGATCGCCTCGCGCGGCCTCTTGAGACGCGTGTAGGCAACGCCGCGATCGTTCAACAAGGCGGCGCGCTTATCGTTCGACAGGCCGGGATCAGCAAGGGCTGCCCCATAGAGTTCGATCGCCTGCAGAGCCTGGCCACGCTGGAGGGCTAAGCCCGCTGCCTTGGCCTTTTCCGAGCCGCCATCAGCCGGCGCTGCGGCGGCGGGGGCAAGCGCGGTTACCATCAGTAGTGCTGCCAGGAAGGATCTCGTCATGGCCGGCCTCCGCGGTCCCGCGATGCTCGCTCTCGATGTGACGCACGCAGGACCGTCGCTCGGGCTCTTTCGCAGGGCGCGAGTCTTCAGCAAACTTCTCCGTGACTCATATCGCCAGCAGACTCAGGTGACAACATGGCGTCGCGGCAGTACGAGCGGGACACGCCGCGCGAACTCCCGTCAGCCCAGTTCATCGACCCGAAGACGCCGGGCCAGCTTGTCCAGAACGCCATTGACCACGCGGGGCTCGTCGTTTCCCAGGAAGGCGTGGGCGACATTGATATATTCGGTGATGACAACCCGGACGGGAACGTCGCGGCGCTCAATCAACTCGAGCACACCCGCGCGCAGGATCGCGCGCAGGATCGAATCGATCCGCGTGAGGCGCCAACCTTCCGCCAGTTGCTGGTCGATCATCGGGTCGATTTCACGCTGGCGTCGCACCACCCCTTGGACAAGGCTACGGAAAAAATCCTTGTCGGCGTCGGCAAGCACAGGATCTTCGGCGCTGCCGCCGAAGCGCAAGGCATTGAATTCGGCAACCACGTCATTCAAATCGGTGCCAGCGATATCCATCTGGTAGAGCGCTTGGACGGCCGTCAGCCGCGCCGCCGTACGGGGCGGCAACGGTTTTGGCGCGTCATCGGGTCCGGTCATTCCGCACGCTCGTCGTACTGACGGCCGAGTTCTATCAATCTGAGGCAGGCACGCGCGGCGTCGCCGCCTTTGCCGTCCTTGCCACCGCTGGCGCGGGCCATTGCCTGCTCCTTGGTGTCGACGGTCAAAACGGCATTGCCGACCGGCAGCATGAACTGGCTGGCATTTTCGTACAGCCAATGGTTGGCGTTGTTGCAGACGATGTCGTAATGCGAGGTCTCGCCGCGGATGACGCAGCCAAGCGCCAGGATGCCGTCATATTCCAGCATGCTGTCACCGGCCATCATGATGACCTGCGGGATCTCGAGGGCGCCGGGCACGGCTACACGCTCGTACGTCGCTCCCGCCGCCTCGACCTCGGCGATGGCGCCGGCGAGCAACTCGTCGGCGATATCCTCGTAATAACGCGCCTCTATGATCAATATCCGTGCGCCTTCAAGACGGCCTTCTGGTCCGCCTGCGCCCTTGCTCCTGCCTGCCATATCTAATCGATCCTTCGTGTGCCCGCGATGCGCAGGCCGTAGCCATCGAGGCCGATATAACGGGATTGCGGCTGATTTGTAAGTAACACCATCTCCGTGACGCCCAGATCACGTAGAATTTGGGCGCCAATTCCAATTTCGACGAGGCGTCGCTCTTCTTCCGGTGATTTTCCGCCCTGCTTGGGACGGTTGGCAATCCATTCCGTCACCGAGTGGGGACGCAGATCGCGGATCAGTACGACAATGCCGCGCCCCTCGCGGGAAATCAGCTCCATGCTCTTTTGCACCGAGCCTCGCGCCCCGCCACCGCCAATTCCCAGCAGGTCGGCGGCAAAGCTGACCGCATGGACCCGTACGAGGATCGGTCCGGGGCGGTCAGATCACCCTTGACGATGGCCAGATGTTCGACGGGATCAACGGTGGTGACATAGGTGTGCAGATCAAAACTTCCGCCAAAGGCGCTATCGACTTTGACGGATTGGGTGCGATTGACGATGCGGTCGTGACGCAGGCGATAGGCAATCAGGTCTTCAATGGTGCCGACCTTGAGGCCATGGCGCTGGGCGAATGCGACGAGGTCCGGCATCCGTGCCATGGTGCCGTCGTCATTCATGATCTCGCAGATGACACCAGCGGGGTAAAGACCTGCGAGACGGCCAGATCAACGGACGCCTCGGTGTGGCCGGCGCGGACAAGCACTCCGCCCGTACGTGCCACCAGGGGAAACACGTGGCCTGGCGAAACGATATCGTCGGCGCCTTTGGTCTGGTCGAGGGCGGTCGCAATGGTGAGCGCGCGATCAGCCGCGGAAATGCCGGTGTCGATACCTTCACGCGCTTCGATCGAAACGGTGAAAGCCGTGCGGTTGCGCGCCTCGTTCTTGCGCGTCATCAATTCGAGATTGAGCTCGGCGGCGCGCGCTTCGGTTATGGAGAGGCAAATCAAGCCACGTCCGTAGCGTGCCATGAAGTTTACGGCCTCTGGGGTCGCCATCTGGCCGGCAATCACCAGGTCGCCTTCATTCTCGCGGTCTTCGGCATCCACCAGAATGATCATGCGCCCGTTGCGGAAATCCTCGAGGACATCTGCAATCGGTGAGATAAAGCCCTTGCCTTCAGCGTACTCCACTGTCTGCATTTGGCGCATTCCCTGCTCTGGTTCAGCTACGCATCTCAAGGAGGCGCGCCACATAGCGGGCCAACGGATCAATTTCCAGGTTGATACGGTCGCCAACCTTCTTACCACCCCACGTCGTCACCGCCATGGTGTGGGGAATGAGGTTTACGCCGAACCTGTTGCCTTCAACCTCGTTGACCGTCAACGACGTTCCATCCAGCGCCACAGAGCCCTTGGAGGCGATGAAACGGGCCAGCTCAGCGGGGGCTTCCAACGTCAGACGGCGGGAGTCGCCGTCGGCGTTGAGGCCGACCACCGTTGCCACGCCATCGACGTGACCGGAGACGATGTGGCCGCCCAGTTCGTCACCCGCCTTCAAGGATCGTTCCAGGTTGATCCGTGTCCCCTTCGCCCAGCTCCCCAAGGTGGTGCGGCTCAGCGTTTCGTTGGAGACGTCCAGCGTGTAGACGCTGCCCGCACCATCCTGGCGAATACTGGTCGCCGTCAAACAGCACCCGTCGTGCGCGATCGAGGCGCCGAGGGCAATCCCGTCAGCGGCATATCCCGAGCGGATGGTAAAGACGCCGCCTTGGTGCTCCAAAACCTCGCCCACATCTGTAATGATGCCGGTAAACACGGCTCTTACCCCTCATCATCGTGCGTCGTTGGCTTCGCCCGGTCTTGGCGGCTAGGCTGCGGCGGCACCCCCTCAGCCTCAGCTGGGTAGGCTGCCGCCCTCGAGATAACCTGCGTGATCTACAATCTTGCCGCGCGCGCCCTCTTCTAGCAAGGCGCGCTTGTCGTCCGGGAGCGGAGCGCTCTTCCAAATTCCCTTTTCGCCGAGGACATGCACGTACACGGTGTCTGCCGTCACAATGACGTCGTCGGTGCCGGCGATGCGGAATTCAAAGCGCATGTCGAACGACGTACGCCCGAACCGCGACGCCCAGGTCGAGATGTCCAACACGTCATTGAAACGGGCTGGTGCAAACCATTCGATCACCTGCTTCTTGAGCTGGATCTCGAACTTGCCGTCGAAGGGATCGTGACCCCGGACGGCCGTCATCAGAAACTGGGTCAGGGCAAGGTCGACGTAGTCCCCGTAGCGGGCGTTAAAGACCACGTGCTGGCTGTCACAATCCTGGTAACGGACCCTGACGAAATGGCGGAACGGTTTGCTCATGGGGACTCGCGTCGGTAGACAAAGAGTTGATCGGCGCCAAGCGAGCGTGTGCGTCTGGCAACGGGATGCAGATGGAAACGTGCGAAATAGGTGTCGCGATCACCTGTTACGACGGGCAGCGTGTCTCCGCTTGCCGTATTGACCGACAGGATGACACACACCTCGTCCACGAGACCCGCGGCCAGAAAGCCGTGCCAGACTGTGGGCCCGCCTTCGACCAGGAGCCGGGTCAAACCGTTGGCAGCCAACATGGCCAATAGGCCTTCCATATCCAGGGCTCCGCCGTCGAATGAGGCGGCATCCAGGACCATCGCGCCGCCGTGCACCATACTCGGTCCATCGGACGTGGCATCGGTGGCGGCCGCGACCAGACACGCGGGCGGTTCAGGCCCTGACGATACACTTTGGCGGTGGGTGGCGTGCGCAGGCGCGTATCGAGCACGATGCGATCCGGTGAGCGATGGGCGAGCCCCGGCAGGCGGCAGGTCAACTCGGGATCGTCCGCCAGTACCGTGCCCGAACCGACCAGAATGGCGTCCGCGCGGGCTCGCAGCAGATGGGCGTAGGCCCGCGCCTCGGGCCCTGTCACCCAGACGGGTGCCCCATCCCCTGCGGCCACACGGCCTCGGGCATCCAGGGCCATCTTGAGCTGGACGAATGGGCGTTCCTCAGTCTGGCGCTTGATGTGGCCCAGCGTCACCCAACGGGCATCCTCGGCGAGGTAGCCGACGTCGACCTCGATGCCGGCGGCGCGCAGTTGTGCAAAGCCGCGCCCGGAGACCACCGGGTTTGGATCGGGTATGGCGCATACCAACCGCTTGATGCCGGCGGTGACCAGGGCATCGGCGCAGGTCGGCGTTCGGCCGGTGTGCGCACAAGGTTCCAGCGTCACGTACATGGTCTTGCCGCGGGCTCTGTCGCCCGCACGTCGCAGGGCTTCCTTCTCGGCGTGTGGTCGCCCGCCAGCCTGCGTCCAGCCACGGGCGATCACCTCGCCGGTCATCTCGTCGGCGATGACGGCACCAACGGAGGGATTGGGGGCCGTGGTGCCGAGGCCCCGGCGTGCCATGCGGACCGCGATTGCCATCATGGCGCTGTCGAAGCTGGCGGTGTTGTGGCTCATGGGAGTTGCACCCAAGCGCAGACGGCCGCCGCCGAGGCGCACGCCATGGGCAGCGGGTGGCGGCCGCGCGCGTATGTTACCAGCGTCCGGGGAATGTGACGGCCCTCTTCAGTGTTTGGCGCTCTCGGGTGGCGGGAGGCCTTCCTCCCTTACGGCATGCTGCGTCACAACGGGCGCGCTGGCAATCTCGCGCAAGACCTCGTGAAAGTCGGCTGCCTCTCGAAAATCTCGGTAAACGGAGGCAAATCGAACATAGGCCACGGCATCGAGTGTACGCAGGGCTTCCATGACGAAGCCGCCGATGGCGGTCGATGGGATCTCGCTCTCACCCAGGCTTTCAAGCTGGCGGACGATCCCAGAGATCAACCTCTCAACCCCTTCCTCGTCGACGGGGCGTTTGCGCAAGGCCACGGCGATCGAGCGGGCAAGCTTGTCACGATCGAAGGGCACCCTTCGGCCCGACCGCTTGATGATGATCAGCTCGCGAAGTTGTATGCGCTCGAACGTGGTGAAACGACCGTCGCAGTCCGGGCAGACGCGGCGGCGCCGGATTGCCGCGCTCTCCTCGGTGGGGCGGCTATCCTTGACTTGGGTGTTCTCGCCCGAGCAATAGGGGCAGCGCATCCGGCTTGGCTCCGTCTTTTCACGGCCGGCGCGCGATGATGGCCGGCCTCTCATCCCTGCTATGGATTGGTCAGTCGTAAATGGGGAATTGCCGACACAGCGCCATCGCCTGCTCTTTGACCTTCATCTCGACCTGGGCATCCCCGGCGTCGCCGTTGCGGGCCAGGCCGTTCAAAACATCCACGATCATGCGGCCAATGCTCTGGAATTCGGCGACGCCGAAGCCGCGAGTCGTGCCGGCCGGCGTACCCAACCGGATGCCGCTGGTGACGAACGGCGAGCGAGGGTCGAAGGGGACACCATTCTTGTTGCAAGTGATGTGGGCCCGACCGAGACCGGCCTCTGCGGCCTTGCCAGTCACGACTTCGGCCTTGCGCAGATCGACCAGCATCAGGTGGTTATCCGTGCCGTCGGCGACGATATCATAACCGCCGGCCTTGATGGTTTCGGCAAGGGCCTGGGCGTTGCGGACGACGGCTGCGGCGTAATCCTTGAACTCTGGGCGCAGCGCTTCGCCGAATGCCACGGCCTTGGCGGCAATGACGTGCATCAGAGGGCCGCCCTGGAGACCAGGAAACACAGCCGAGTTAATCTTTTTGGCAATCGCCTCGTCGTTGGTCAGGATCAAACCGCCGCGCGGCCCACGCAGCGATTTGTGCGTCGTCGACGTCACGACGTGGGCGTGGGGCACGGGCGAAGGATGCGCGCCGCCCGCGACGAGGCCGGCGATGTGGGCCATATCGACCATCAGGTAGGCACCGACCTCGTCGGCGATCTCGCGGAACCGCTGCCAATCCCACAGCCGCGAGTAGGCAGTGCCGCCGGCGATGATGAGCTTGGGGCGCGACTGACGGGCCAGTTTGGCAATCTCGTCCATGTCGATGCGCTGGTCCTCCGGTCGGACGCCGTAGGGCACGACCTTGAACCACTTGCCGCTCATATTGACCGGTGAGCCGTGGGTGAGATGGCCGCCGGCGTTGAGGCTGAGCCCCATGAAGGTATCGCCGGGCTGCAGCAGGGCCAGAAATACCGCCTGATTCATCTGGCTGCCGGAGGACGGCTGGACGTTGGCAAAGCCGGCGCCGAACAGCTTTTTGGCGCGCTCGATCGCCAGGGTTTCTGCCTCGTCGACGAACTGGCAGCCGCCGTAATAGCGCTTGCCGGGATAACCTTCGGCGTATTTGTTGGTCATGATGGACCCAGCCGCCTCGAGAACGGCCCGGGACACGATGTTTTCGGACGCAATGAGTTCGATTTCGTGCTGCTGGCGGTTCAATTCACGCAAAATGGTGCCGTTCAGCTCGGGATCGGCGTCAGCGAGAGATTGGGTGAAGAACGCGCGCGCTGACGTCGCGTTGTATGTGGCTGCAGTCATGATCGTCCTGTTCCTGCATGGGCCGGTTGCCGGGGGCCTTACCATGTCCTTTGCCCAGCCAACAAGCGCTCATGCGGCCGTGGGTGTGGTAAGGAGCGCCCTTGGGCTTCAGTGGGCCTGAAATCGGCCCCGTTGACCGCTGCGCGGCGCTATGTCACCAGCCACACATCATGATCAGCCTTCGACCTCCCTCCCCTGGCGAAGTTGACAGGGTCGCCCGCCTGACGCTGACAAGCGACAGTGCGCCTTGGACATTTGCCGGGCAGCATGCTGCCGCGATCGGCGCACATTGGCAGCGCCGCACGCAAGAGAATCCGTCGTTCTTCAACGGCCA
The DNA here is from genome assembly GCA_041397705.1 of Hyphomicrobiaceae bacterium. Lineage (GTDB taxonomy): Bacteria > Pseudomonadota > Alphaproteobacteria > Rhizobiales > Hyphomicrobiaceae. Next base: position 101,608 of record JAWKWC010000015.1, on the reverse strand, counting down.
GATTCTGGTTCTGCGGGCCCTGCGCGGCGGCTCGGACGGTTTTGAGGGCCATCTGAGCCTCGAGCGCTTTGCCGCATTTCTGTTCTGGCGTGATGGCGTGCAATCCGACCCGGACGTCTGGGATGGGTTCGTATCGGCGTTGGTGCGCTCGCGGCAGGGCGATGTCGTGCTTGGCCTCAATGCGGCGGGTACTCTGAGCGGCGGCCGGATGGGCCTTCCCGGAGGGTTCCTCGATGCCAACGACATCCGCCCGGACGGCTCGGTCGACGTGGTCGGTGCGGCGGCCCGTGAGTTCAGCGAGGAGACCGGTTTTGATGCCTCGCTCTTGCGGCGTGTTCCTGGCTACCTGGTCGCACGCCATGGCCGGTACTGTGCTTTCGGGGTCGAATTCCGGGTCGACCTCGATACGTCCGAGCTACAGCAGCGGTTGGCTGAAGGGCTCAATCGAGGCGCTGCGGCAGAGCTTGAGGCTATCAATATCCTCACCGAGCGGTCGGATCTTGATGCGTTGCACATGCTCGATCATGCGCGGCTCCTTGTTCGACATGTCTTCGGACACGCCGGGTGAGCACATGTGGCTTGGAAGTGCGTGCAATTTCCGTCATTGTCCGCGCCGTCTGCTTCGCCACTCATGCGCGTCTCACAGCCCAATCGTACGGCTAGTGGGTACACAGGATCGCAATCGCGTGGACTGAGGCATGGATATTGCGACGGGTTTGCTCGCTTTGCAGTCCCGCACACGAGGAACCAAGATGCGCCTCAAGTACCACACACTCGATGTCTTTACCGACGTACGGTTCGGCGGCAACCCTCTTGCCGTCGTCAAAGACGCCGATGGGCTCGATGTGGCTAAAATGCAGGCCATCGCACGGGAATTCAATCTCTCAGAGACGGTCTTCGTCATGAGGCCTGCGAACCCATCGCACTCGGCGCGGGTCCGGATCTTCACGCCACGGCAGAGATCCCGTTTGCCGGTCACCCGACGATCGGGACGGCTATTCTGCTCGCCAGCGACCGGGACAGTGGTCCGAACGTCTTTCCAACCGCGATCATCGCGCTCGAGGAAGACATTGGCGTTGTGCGTGTTGGCGTGCGCATGCGGCCAGACGAAGCGGCGTTTGCAGAGTTCGACGCGCCGAAATTGCCGGTTTGGGCTCGGTTCCGGCCGTGGAAGACATTGCCAACGCCGTTGGGTTGATGCCGAGCGAAATCGGTTTCGAGAACCACAAATCGTCCTGCTTCACCGCCGGGCTGCCTTATCACTTCGTGCCGGTGCGCAGCCTCGAGGCGATCGGACGGGCGCGGCTGGTCGCCGGACGCTGGGAGCAGGCGTTTGGCGCGGATGGGGCGGTCTATCTCTATTGCCGCGAGCGTCTGCATCACCAGGCACATTTCCATGCCCGCATGTTCGATCCCGGGCACGGCATCCCAGAGGACCCAGCGACGGGCTCGGCGGTTGCCGCATTCGCCGGCGTCATTGCGCGTTACGACGAGCCCCCCGGTGGCGAGCATCGCTTTGCCATCGAGCAGGGCTACGAAATGGGGCGCGAGAGTTTGATTCAGCTTTCGATCGTCATGCACGACGCCAAGCTGCAGGCGGTCCGCATCGGCGGGCGGGCCATTCGCGTTGCGAGATCGAAGTTTGAGATCAACGATACCGAGAGCGGTCACTGCTGCAATCCATGCCAGTTGAAGGTTCAGCGCGCCAGAGTCTAGTTGGCCGAAGGCGCTCGTCACACTGCTCTGTTTTTCGACTTGCTCCTTACAGTCTGCAGTCCAAATGCGGATGCTGCCAAGCGGGCGCTGGTCGTTGGCATCGACAGCTACAAACGTTGGCTCGATGCGCGTAGCCCATAGGCCGACGCACGATGGTCGCTTCAGCGCTTCCCTGCCCGCCCTTGGGGTTCGAGGTGATCGCGGCGACCGATACCCACCGCCGTGCCTTCACGAGCCACTATCAAGCGCTCCTCAACGCCGTTCGGCCCGCCGACACCGTGGTGCTCTATTTGCTGCGGGCCACGTCATACGAGCGGAGGCCAGGAACGCAATCTCGCTCTTGGCCAGTGATGTTCCCGAAATGCGGCGGTGAGCCGGGGATGTCGGTTCGCGATCCGGCGGATTTCGATCGTCATCGATACCTCCTCGCCACCCGGGCTCACGCTTGCCATCATCGATGCCTGCCGAGACAATCCCGCCCGGGCAGGAACCCGCGGTCTCGGGCGCAGCCGCGGCCCGGTGCCGAACGGCCGCTGAAGGACGTCGTGCCTACGCGGCCGGTGCGGCGAATCCGCCTTAGATTTGAGCGATGATTGCGTTCGGCCCCAGAACGAAGGCAGGACGGAGCTCGACGCCCGCCCCGCTTCCGTTTCAATCGAAGGGGTTGAAAGGCTCAGTTCTTGTCCTTGTTGACCAGCGCGCCCTGCTTGATCCAGGGCATCATGGCGCGGAGCTTGGCGCCCACTTCCTCGATCGGGTGGGCATCGTTCATGCGCCGGGTCGCCTTGAACTTGGGCTGGCCGGCCTTGCACTCACGGATCCACTCGGTGGTGAACTGACCGGTCTGGATGTCCTTGAGAACGCGCTTCATCTCGGCGCGGGTCTCGTCCGTGATGATGCGCGGGCCCGAGGCGTACTCGCCAAACTCCGCCGTGTTGGAGATCGAGTAGTTCATGTTGGCGATGCCGCCCTCGTAGATCAGATCCACGATCAGCTTCACCTCGTGCAGGCATTCGAAGTAGGCCATCTCCGGGGCATAACCCGCATCGCAGAGCGTCTCGTAGCCAGCGCGGATCAACTCGACCAGACCGCCGCACAGCACGACCTGCTCGCCAAAGAGGTCGGTTTCGCACTCTTCCTTGAATGTGGTCTCGATGATGCCGGCGCGACCGCCGCCGATCGCCGAGGCATAGGACAGAAACAGATCGTGAGCGTTGCCGCTCTTGTCCTGATGGATGGCGATGAGGCAGGGCACGCCGCCGCCGCGAACATACTCGGAGCGCACGGTGTGGCCGGGACCTTTGGGGGCGACCATGCCGACGTCGAGGTCTTCGCGCGGCTCGATCAGGTTGTAGTGGACGTTGAGGCCGTGGGCGAACAGGATCGCCGCGCCCTGCTTCATGTTGCCTGCGAGATGGTCCTTGTAGATGTCGGCCTGAAGCTCGTCGGGCGTGCACATCATCATGACGTCGGCCCACTTGGCGGCCTCGGCTACCTCCATCACCTTGAAGCCCGCGTCCTGGGCCTTTTTGACGCCAGCCGAACCCTTGCGCAGCGCGATCGCCACGTCCTTGACGCCGGAATCGCGCATGTTCTGGGCGTGTGCATGGCCCTGGCTGCCGTAGCCGATGACGACCACTTTTTTGCTCTTGATGAGGTTAACGTCGGCATCCCGATCATAATAGACGCGCATGGGGGCTCCCTCGGCTGCGGTTGTTGTTTCGGATCTTGGAATTGTGAAGCGAACGGGTAGCCCCTCGGGCCAGCCCCTGCAAGGGAAATAAGCCATCCGGCCCGGTCGTTTAGGCGAGCCTGGCGGCGCTTTGCAGGTCGGAGGAGAACTGTTCGACGGTCTCGGGTGCGGTATCCCAAGCGCACATCAGGCGGCATCCCGTGGTGCCGAGGAAGGTGTAGAATTGCCATCCCTTGGCCCTCAGGGCGGCTTGAACGGGGACGGGAATATCCGCGAAGACGGCATTCGCCTCGATCGGGTGCAGGATCGTGACGCCGGGGATGGCTCGCAGTTGCTTGCCGAGTGCCTGGGCCATGGCATTGGCGTGGCGGGCGTTCTGCAGCCAGACCTCATTTTCGAGCATCGCCAGCCAGGGCGCTGAGACCAAGCGCATTTTGGACGCGAGCTGACCAGCCTGCTTGACGCGCCAGGCAAATCCATCCGCCAGGGCTTTCTCGAAAAACACGATCGCCTCCCCGGCGGCGAGCCCGTTCTTGGTGAGGCCGAAGGAGAGGACGTCAACGCCGGATTTCCACGTGAGCTCGGCCGGCGTGCAGGCAAGGTGCGCTACGGCGTTGGCGAAGCGGGCGCCGTCCATGTGCACCGTCAAGCCATGGGTGCGCGCAGCCTTGCAGAGTGTTGCGACCTCTTCGACCTGGTAGACGGTTCCAAGCTCGGTCGCCTGGGTCAGGGAGAGAACGCGAGCCTTGACGTGATGGAAACCTTCCCATCGCGTTGCCATCTGCTCGACGGCTGCGACGGTGAGTTTGGCTGCCGGCGTATCGGCCGAGACGATCTTGCCGCCCCCAATGAAATACTCGGGCGCTGCGGCCTCGTCCGTCTCGATGTGGCTAAGGGCGTGGGCCAGAATGGCTTCATAGGGCCGGCACAGGGCTGCCAGAGCCAAGGCATTGGCAGCCGTTCCGTTGGACACCAGGAACGCTTCGCAGTCCTTCTCGAAGACGTCCGCGAAGCGCGCTTTGAGGTCCTGGGTATAGCGGTCGTCGCCATAGGAAGGCATGTGGCCGCCCGCATTTGCGGCAATCAACGCGTCGAGCGCTGCGGGGCACATGCCGGCCTGATTGTCGGACGCGAATTGCTGCATTGTGGGCTCTTCCTGGTCTTCGTCATGGCGCTGAGGCCATTCAAGCAGACCGTTCGGCTTTGCGCGAGGCTGGCCAGAAGCGCCGGATGACGGCGACCAGCGCCGGCAAGAAGACCAGGTCGCCGATCAGGGACGCCAACAACGCTACGGCGCACACGCCGCCGAAAAGACGTAGCGAGGGCAAGTCGGAGAAGACGGTGACGCCGAGGCCGAAGGCGAGGACGATGGTCGTCAGGATGATGGCCGGGCCGACCAGAACGCGGGCGCGCCGGATGGCGGTGATGGAGTCCACACCCGCGCGCTCCTCGCGTTCGAGGCGGTTCAGGAAGTGAATGAGCGCGTCGACCCCCAGGCCGAAGATGATGATCAAGGCGACGACGCTCGCGAATTCGATGCCAAGGCCCAGCGCCCACAGCCCCGCGCCCGTGGCAACGATCGGGAAGATGCCGGGCAGCAGGCTGATGACGGCGCACGAGAGCGAGCGGAAGGCAAGGCCGATCAGGATCGCTACCGCAGCGAGGGCCAGGGGTACACTTTCCAGCAATTGATGAATCATGCCCGCACTGGAGCGCGCGGCAATCGCAGGCAAGCCGGTGACGGCAATTTCGAAGGCTGGGTTGTTTTTCCGGATCGGGTCCAAGGCGGTGTCGAGCCGGTTGATCACGGGCAACAATTGGCTGGCGTCGATGTCGGGCAAGCGCGCGGTGACCAGCACGGCGTTTTCATCCTTCGTGATGAACCGGCGCACCAAGTGCTTGGGCAGCACGCCGACGTAGCGCTTGATGGTTTCGATGCGCGTGTCTCCAGCTTCCGCCAGCCAACGGCGCAGGCTATCGAGGGACCAGACGTTGCCAAGGCCCGCCTTGTTCTCGACGAGGGCATGGACCTTGGCGATCACTTCGAGAACTGTCGGGTCATAGAGCGAGCGGCCATCCTTCCAGGAAATCATCACGTGCACGGGATTGGCGCCTGTGAGTTTTTGATCGAGGCGGCCGGTTGCCTTCAGCGCCTGCTCGCGATCGGGGACCTGATCGGCCAGGCGATAGCGAGGTTCAAGGCGGGTGTAGGCCATGCCGAGGGCGCCGAACAGCACGCAGCCGAGGATCGTGACGGTGACAGGCCGCGCCACGACTGAGGTCGACGATCGCGCCGACAACGCGCCCAAGCCATTCCATCGCCGCATCAGATGGCAGCCGCTCATGACTGAGCGAACCGTCGTCCCGCAGAAGCAACAATCCGGCCAGAGGCAGCACGCCCAGGACGGCCACATATGAGATCACCGTCGCTATGGCACCTGCCGTCGCAAACGTCTTGATCAGGGCGGAGTCGGACAAGAGCAGCGCAAAAAATGAAATGAGGGCTGTTGCGTGTGCGAGCACACAGGCGGGACCGACGACGCGGACGGCAAATGTCAGCGCCTGCATCTTGGTGTCGCCTTCGCGCAGGCGATCACGAATGGCCGCCACCATCTGCATGCTGTCGGAAAATCCCATCACCATCACGAGCGGTGTCATGACGTTGAGGAACAGGTTCATCTTGAAGCCCAGCCATCCGAGCGTTCCCAGGGCCCAGACAACGGCGACGACGGGGGGAATGGCTGCCAGCAACATCAAGGACACGCGCCGGAAGAAGATCAATGCGATGCCCGCGCCGAACAGCAGGCCAAGGCCGTTGTAGACGAGCTGATCACGCTCGACGGCGTTACGGATCTCGAGCTGCATTACGGGGGGGCCGGTCAGCTGGCCGTGCAGGCCGGTGCCGGCCAAACCCTTGTCAACGAGCTCACGGATGCCACCGATCACGGCCTTCGGGCCCAACTTCTTGACTGCGTCGCGGTCGAGCGAGATGACGGCCAATGCCAATGTGCCGTCCTTGGACAAAAACTTGTCGGCCACGATCTCGTTGGAGCGCAGGGCGCGGATCATGGCGTCATAAGCGGCGCCTTCGGGAAGGGTGTCGGGCACGACGGGGGCTGCATAGCCGGTAGCGTCTGGCTTCCCGCGCGCCGAGAGCATCGACACCACGCCGTTGACGCCATCGGCCAGCTGCAGGTCGACCATCACACCCGAGACGGCCTTCAACGCGTTGCGCTTGAGCAGATCTTGTCCCTCGATCACCACGAGAACGTCATACTCGCTGGAAGGGAAAAGGCGATCTATGGCCTCATATTCGCGAAAGGCCTTGGTTTTGGTGCGGAAGAGCTCGGACAGGCTATCGTCGACCCCGAGCCGGGTCAGCCCTACGGCCGCCAAAGCGCTCAGTGCCAGGACGATCACGAGGGAGACGACGGCTGCGTTCAGCGTCACCAGGCCCAGGCGTTCAAGTCCCAAGGTCAGGGTGAGAGATCGCTGTCCCCCGCTCGTCTCGGCCATGCTTTCCCCCTGGCTTTCGCCAAGCCGCACCTGCTCTCAGGTGCACCTGTTGCAACCTCAGAGGGCCTCGGAACGAATGGCGATTCCCCCGGCGCGACACTGACTCGCCGACGTTCATTCTGCAAGTTTGGGGATAAAGACTGTCATCGGGACGAACATAAGGCGCCAGAATGCGCCATGCCAACGGGTGGCTGGCCAGCAGGCGTTTTGTGTTGGCGCCTGCCGCTTATGCGTGCTTCTAAGCTCGGGGCGGCTTCAGCGTTCTGCCAGGCGCGGGTCGAGGATATCGCGCAGGCCGTCGCCGAAGAGGTTGAAAGCCAGGACCGAGAAGCAGATCGCGAGGCCTGGGAAGACCGCGATCATGGGGTGCGTTTCCATGTGGTCGCGAGCCGCCGACAGATCAGCACCCCAATCCGGCGTGGGCGGTGGCGTCCCGAGGCCGAGGAATGACAGCGCTGCGATAATCAGGATGGCAAAGCCCAGTCGGGTCGTCAAAACGACGATCAGCGGCGAAAGGCAATTCGGCAAGATCTGCCGCATTGCGATACTCAAGGATCGCTCGCCGATGACATGCGACGCCTCCACATACTCCTTGCGCACTTCGACCAGCGCCGAACTTCGCGACAGCCGCGCGACCTGAGGTATGAAGGCAAAGCCCAGCGCAAACACAAGTATGGCGTCGTTCCAGGCTCCTTCGAGCTTCCATTCTCGGGCCACGGTCACAATGAGCAGATACAGGAGCAGGCCCGGAAAGGCGAGCAAGCCATCGACGATGCGCATGCCAACCGTATCCAGGCGGCCGCCATAGAAGCCCGACAGAATGCCAAAGGGTATACCGACAAGGGCGCCGAACAGCACCGAGCCCAACGCCACGGCAATTGTGCGCCGACCGCCGTAGAGAATGCGCGAGAAAATATCCCGCCCGAATTTGTCGGTGCCGAAATAATGCTTCGAACTGACCGGGGCCAGGCGCTCGCGATAGTTCGGCTTTACGGGGTCGTGGGTGGCGAGAATGGGGGTAAGGAGGCTCGAGCCGAACACGAACAGCAGCATGATCGCGCCGATCATCGCAGTGCGGCTTTTGCGCAGGTCCTTCAATCCGGTTGAAATCGATGCCACGAAACGTTTTTGGCGCACCTTCCAGGCGGAATCTTCACCCGGCATCAGGGCATCGTGGCGACGTCGCGTAATAAGGGGCTTGTCCATTGTCACCAGCTCCGGATCAACCGAGGGCTACACGCGGGTTCAGCACCCGATAGAGGATGTCGACCAGAAGATTGACGAACACCACGATGAACCCAAGCACGAGGATGCCGGCCTGGATCATGGGGAAATCCCGCAGCTGTATCGACTGGTAGATTGCGAGCCCGATCCCGGGCCAGGCGAAGATCGCCTCCAGCACAACGGTGCCGCCAAGAAGAGCTGCCAGTTGCAAGCCTGAAATGGTCAAGGTCGGAATGAGGGCGTTTCGCAGGGTATATTTATAGATCACCTTGCGCTCGGGCAGGCCGAGAGAGCGGGCGGTGTCCACGTAGTCCTTGCTGATCTCGTCCAGCATGCTCGATCGCGTAAGCCGGGTCGTGAACGCGGCCTGGCGAAAGCCAATAGCAAACGCGGGCAGGACCAAATATTTGAGGCTACCCCAGAAGTCGACGAACGGGCTGACATAGCCCGAGGTCGGCAACCAGCCGAGATAAAGCCCGAACAGCAGCACACACAGAATCGCGAACCAGAATTCGGGGATCGAAATGCCGATGAGCGAGACGACTTGCGCGGTGTAGTCGACCGATGTGTTGCGCCTGACCGCGGCGATGGTCCCCAACGGCACGGCAATCAGAATGGACAGCCCAATGCCGACCAGGGCCAAATACATGGTCGCGGGGATCCGTTCGATCAGCTCGACGCGAACGGGGCGCCTCGTTACCAGGGACTTGCCGAAATCACCTTGCAACACCCGACCGAGCCACTTGCCGTATTGAACATAGACCGGCTTATCGAGACCGTATTCCTTCTCGAGAGCTTTTCTTGCAACGGGATCTTCTGCCGCCTCGTCGCCCGCCATCGTATCGATGATGTCGCCCGGCAGAAGATGTACGAAGCCGAACACCATGATGGAGAGGACGAACAGCACCGGGATGAGCTGCAGAATACGATTGATTGCAAAAATGAGCACGGCGCACCGACCTTATATCGAAGCTGACCCGGAACGATGGCTAGGCAGATTGGAGCCGCCCGCCGAGACGCAGTAGCCCCCGGCCGAGACCAAAGCCCCGGCCGCCGAGCATACCGTTCGAGATCATTCCTCGAAGTAGGCTGTCCTGATGCCGCCGCCCGACACCGAGAAGGGGCCGGCGAACGCAGGCGTGTAGCCCTTGAGACGCTTGGTTCCGGCCGACGTGAGCGGCACGGCGTGCGTGTAAATGATCGCGCAGTCGTCGTTGATGATGCTCTCGACCTCGGTATAGAGCTCGAGACGCTTTGCCTTATCGAGCGTCATGCGAGCTTCGGCGATCAGTTTGTCGGCGCGCTCGTTCTTGTAACCGGTCCGGAGCTTTGCATCCGGCGAGGTCGACAGGACGCCCCGCCCGTACCAGCCATCCGGCTCGAACCGGTAACTATAGGCCGTCGAGTCGATGCTGAACTCTTTCTTCTTGTACTTCTGGATAAGGGCGGGGTTATCGAAGATCGTGTTGGTTGCCTTGAAGCCAACTTCGGTCAGCATGGCGTGCACAAGCTCGGCGGACTGGTGCATGTATTCGTAGGTGTCTCGGGCCACGACCTGGATTGGCGTGCCGGCGGCGTTCAATTTGCGCAGGATTGCCTTCGATTTCTCGGATCGTATTCCTTGACGTTCTTGATGCCTTTCATATGCCAGGGACTGGCCGGGCTATAAACTTGATGATCTTATGGCCGAGGCCATTGAAGATCGCTTGATGGATCGCTTCGCGGTCGATGGCATGCGCCACGGCTTGACGGAGCAGTTTGCTGTCGGGGTGGCTCAGTGCGAAGGGGCCGAGCCGTGACGTTCAAGAACATGTCGCACAACCGACCTGCGGGATGTCCCAGGTGTTGTAGGTGTCGGCATATTCTTTTCTTGAAATTGCCAACGTCTGAGTAGGCCATGTTCTCGATGAGATCGACCTCGCCGGCGCGCAAGGCGGTCAGGCGAACCATCTTCCTTCTTCGGGTAGCCCTCCATTAGCGTCGAGGTAGAGCAACCGATTGCCGTCAGCGTCCGTCTCGAAATAATTCTCGACTGTACCATCTCGGACTTCGCGTAACGCTTCCAGCTCTTGAGCAAAGGACCGCAGCCGATCGGGTGTGTATGGGCGCTATCGACACTGTCGGGAGCAATGAGGTTGCAGGGGTAGTAAACGGTATTGGCGAGGAACACGCCGCTTGGCGCCTTCAATGTGATGCACGGTCACTTGTCGGGGTCTCGGTCTTGAAGCTTTGAGAACAGCGCGGGCGTATGGATAGCCGATTTGGGATCCATGATGCGTTCGTAGTTCCACTTGACGGACTCTGCATCGACGGTGCGGCCGTTGTGGTACTCGACGCCTTTTCTGAGCTTGTAGGTGTAGGTCGTCAGGTCTTTTGAGATATCCCAGGGATCGCTTGGTCCTGGGACGATGTTCATGTTTTTGTCGAGGTCGACCAAGCCCTGCGTCGTTGCTGCCAGTGGGTCGGAGACGTAGTAGACAAGGTTGCGTTGTGGATCAGGCCCCAGCCGTCCGCGGTTCTGAAAATTTGAGTGTGCCGCCACGCTTGGTTTGTGGCGATCTCGGGTACGCCGAGCGTTGCCAAGCCGGCTGCGGCACCAGCGCCAACGACAAAATCCCGGCGATTGACCCGGCCTTCATTACGTTTGGTCATGCGAAAACCTCCCTAAATTTCGGTGCGCCGGTTTTTTTGCCCGGCACCTTGTCAGTCGTCGCCACGGTTTGGCGATCGGCTTAAAAACATTTGCCGCTTATGCTCTAAGGCTTTTCTAGTAAGGTCTACTATAACCCTGCCCAACAGCTTGACAAGGCAATGCGGTTTGCGCGTTCTCGCGGTTTTCGCGCGCCGCGCTTTCAAAGCTGGCGAGACAGGCCACAACGCAAAGCGTGAGGCTTACATGCAGCACCACTGGACACCGCCCCTCCCCCTTCACCCGCAAGGTATCTGTCGCTGCGCGAACTCAGACTATGGGATCAGATTGAAGTGCGGCCCACCACTTGGACCTTGGACTGAGTTACAAGACACCCCGTTTTGCCCGGTCTCGCGGAGGCCAATCCGATTGCGCGGATACCGACACTGGTGACCGACGCCGGTGTGGCATTGAGCGTTAACATGATCCTTCTGCATCTCAATGAGGTGGCAACGCCAGATCATAGTCAACCGACAGTCTGGCCCGTAAAGCACATGTGGTCTTTGTATGGCGTGGCGGATGGCATACTGGAGGCCAGATCCCGCAATGCAGGCTGAATTCTCACGCCCGACAGATGTGCGCGGCGAAGTTTCCTCGACAAGCAACGGACGCGCATCGGTCGATGTCTCCGATCAACTCGAGCGCAATTGCGATTGGCTTTCCGGCCCTCGATCTCGCGCAGATCACGACCGGCATTGCACTCGGTTACCAGGACTGGCAGGACTGGCTCGACGATTTCCGCGCCCGGGTCATCCACGATTGACCGACTGGTACGCGGCATTCTCGGAAAGGCCATCGATGCGGGCCACGGAGCCCAAAGAGACGCCTACCGCTTGAAGGGGGCGGGCTGCATTGACGCGGCGTTAACTGGTCTTATATCGTGACTGAAATGTCCGGAAGCGATATTTTGCTGCAATAGCAAGACTTTATTTGCCAAATCGCGCGATCCTCGGCGGCATCGCATCGTCGATGGGGCTGTCTGTACGTCAGCGCGCCATTGGACTTATCGAGTTGTCGTCCCGGAGTATCACATGGCCGAGCCTGCCCACCGCCTGCAAGACAGCGCCCCCGTCGAGGCCGCCGCCTCCTTGAACACCGACGCTGCCGTCAGCGCTGCCACCGCCGAAGTCAGGCGAGCCCCAGCCTCGATCCTAAAGAGCCAGATCGGCAAGGTAAGCTCGACATCGCGACGGCCTTTCAGTTGATCGCGAAGAACCGCCAGGCGCACGTACAATCAGGTCCTGATGAGATTGCCAAGTTGTCGTTTGGCCCCGGCAAGCTCCAGGTGGACGATGTTGGATCTGAAGGTCTACGACGATGCCTCCCTCCAGTCGGACAAGCGCAGCTTCGTTGGCCTCGATGTAATGCGCGACATCTGGATGACCGTGAACTTCAGCAACCACTGGAACGGCTTGCTGGAGCATAAGCTCGCGGCGACCACGTTGCTTGCCGGCTTTGGCTTTCCGACGATTGCGACCCGCGCACTCTATTCGCAAGACTATGCGCTGCCGGGTGTTGCCACGTTCAAGGCGCCTGTGGAGCTCGCGGCGTTCCTGCGCGATCAGAGCCAGTACCCACTGTTCGGCAAGCCCGCCGACGCGCTTTCCAGAGCATCGGCTCGGCCAGTCGGCGTCTGGCTGCGGAAAGAAGCCGACAGCATCGTCATGCTGCACGGTCAAAGCGTGAAGGTCGACGATTTCGCAGCCGAGGTCAGCGTTCTATTCTGGTGGTTACATCCTCCAGGGCCGCCTCGATCCATCCCGCCACGTGAGCCGTCTGCGGAGTCTCGGCTGACCTGCCGGATCGTGACCATTCGCGGCGAAGAGGGTGGAGGTGACGCGGTCATGTGGAAGATCCCAGCCGGACGCAATGTTGCCGACAACTTCTGGCGATCGGGGAACATGTTGGGCCAACTCGATGCCAGCACCGGAAGATCATTCGGGTGCAGCAGGGCACAGGTCTTGGTGCCACGTCACCTGAGACACATCCCGATACAGGCACCGTCTCAGACTGTCATTCCCGCATTTCGAGGCTGCCAAAGCGCTGGCCGTGAGCGCCCACGGGTCTTCGAGGTCAATCAGTCGGTTGGGATATCGCCATCACGGCCGACGGCCCCGTCATCGTTGAACCCAATATCACGCCGGATTTCTTCCTGCCTCAGGTGGTTGATCGGCGCGGGATGCTTGATGACACGATGAAAGCGCTGATCCAGCGTTGCAAAGCCGCCAAGGCTGCGCAGACCAAGCTCGATACAAAACAGTACCGTGCCGAGATGCGGGCTCGCCGCAATCGCGTGACGGCCGCAGCTCTCGAAGTTTGATCCAAGGTTTCGCGTCGCGATCGGACTTCGAGCGATCAAGGCACCGGCTGATCACCAGCCGGTGCCTTTTGCATTTGCGCGATCAGGGCCTCGCCGCGCGCCCCGTGCAGCAATCGGTGACAGCTGCACCAAAAGCCTCAAAGATTCACGCGGTTGATGGGGATTGGTCTGGGGATCGTACTCGGCGTGCCGTTGTACCCGAGGCGAAGCCGCCGGGCTTCGCCGATGCGGATCGCCTCGATCGTGCCGTCTTCGGCCAAACCTTCGACGATGACGCGGGCGCCGGGTCCAGCACCTTGTCCATACTGAAATTCACGCGGATGGTGTCGCGTCCATAAATGCTTTGAAAACCGCCTGGCGTAAAGTGCACACTATGACGATCAGCGAACACCACGGCTGGATCGGGATGGGGTTCGCCATTCTCAAGACGGGGCATGCGGTGGTTCATGCGTCCCGGCAGCTCTCCGGATTTCGGATGCGGGGTACTGCCATAAGCGACCGCCCCGACTTTCCTGCAGACCGACAGATTGCCGAATATCGGAACTCCGCCTCAACGCAGGCCTTTCGTGACAGCCAGAGCTACGGCATCGCGGCGCTGGTCGTAGGGTTCGTGGCTCGAGAATTGCGGCTCGGCCGCGAAATGCGTGGGATGCACGTTCGCGCGGCCGCCGGTCAGGACGACGCCGTGCACCAGGTCAAGAGCAATGTCGGGATATCCGTGATGTCTGGCATGCCCGCAAAGAGAATGGGCATGGCCCCGGCAACGTCAGCCACCGCGCGCAAGTTGCGTTCGCCCGCAGCCTGCACCGCATGGCGGCCTTCGAATTGCCGCGCTGTCGCGATCACGCCTACGATTGGTTTCGCCATCAAGGCCCTCCCCTGCGAGCCGCCAAGGTAGTCCGATCGGGGATACAAACAAGCACCCGAGTACAATGAAGCTGTCGATTTAAACCGATCGCCTTGTTCTAGACTGCTCCGCAAAGACGAAGGGCGGCCTGTGTCCAGACCGCCCCGCTGATCGTGTCGTTGGCGCCAGCGGCCACGGAGGTCGCCGAAGGCAGACCTAGACCGAGTAGTACATGTCGAACTCGACCGGGTGCGGCGTCATCTCGAAACGCTCGACCTCGGCCATCTTCAGCTCGATGTAGGCGTCGAGCATGTCGTCCGTGAAGACGCCGCCCATCTTGAGGAAGGCGCGATCCTGATCGAGGCAATTGAGGGCCTCGCGGAGGGAGCCCGCAACGGTCGGGATCTTGGACAGCTCGGCGGGGGGCAGGTCATACAGGTTCTTGTCCATCGGCTCGCCCGGATGGATCTTGTTCTGGATGCCGTCCATACCCGCCATCAGCATGGCTGAGAAGGCGAGGTAGGGGTTGGCCGCCGGGTCGGGGAAGCGGATCTCGATGCGCTTCGCCTTCGGGCTCGTGACGTGGGGAATGCGGCAGGAGGCCGAGCGATTGCGCGCCGAATAGGCCAGCAGCACCGGCGCCTCGTAGCCTGGGACCAGCCGCTTGTAGCTGTTCGTGGTCGGATTTGCGAAGGCGTTGATGGCCTTGGCGTGTTTCAGAATGCCGCCGATGTAAAAGAGGCAGGTGTCGGAGAGATCGGCGTACTTGTTGCCGGCGAATGTCGGCTGACCGCCCGCCCAGATCGACTGGTGGCAGTGCATACCGGAGCCGTTGTCGCCGAAGACGGGCTTGGGCATGAAGCAAGCCGATTTACCGTAGGCCTGGGCCACGTTGTGGATGACGTACCCTGATCTGCAGGTGATCGGCCATGGTCTGCCAGGGCCGAACTTGATCCCCGCTCGTGCTGGGCGGCAGCCACCTCGTGGTGATGCTTCTCGACGGATACGCCCATCTCGGCCATGACCGACAGCATCTCGGAACGGATGTCCTGGCAGCTGTCAACGGGCGGGACGGGGAAGTAACCGCCCTTGGTGCGGGGACGGTGGCCGAGGTTGCCCATCTCGTACTCGGTGGGCATGTTGGTTGGCAGCTCGGTCGAGTCCAGCCGGAAGCCCGTGTTGTAGGGGTCGGACGAGAAGCGGACGTCGTCGAAGATGAAGAATTCGGCCTCGGGGCCGAAGTAGATGGCGTCGCCGACGCCTGTCGACTTGACGTAGGCCTCGGCCTTCTTGGCGATGCCGCGGGGATCGCGCTCATAGAGTTCCCCCGTCGACGGCTCGATGACGTCACAGAAGATCGCCATGGTGGTCTGGGCGAAGAACGGATCGAGGTGGGCAGAAGCCGGATCCAGCATCAGCGTCATGTCGGAGGCTTCGATGCCCTTCCAACCGGCGATCGAGGAGCCGTCGAAGGCATAACCTTCTGCAAACATCGCCTCGTCAACACACGAGGCATCGGCCGTGACGTGCTGCATCTTGCCTTTGGTGTCGGAGAACCGCAGGTCAAGGAACTTCACGTCCTTGTCCTTCATGATCTTGAGAACGTCTGCTGCCGTTTTAGGTGTATCAGCCATTGTGGCTCCCCTTGCGTAGGACACAGGATTGACGAAGGAGGCGGGACAACCCGCCCCCAGTGGTGTGGCGCAGGCGGGCTGTGACGCCCGCTGCGTGATGGTCTAGATGGCCTCCGTCCCCGTCTCTCCCGTCCGGATCCGGATGGCCTCCTCAATGTTGGAGATGAAGATCTTGCCGTCACCGATGCGACCGGTCTTGGCTGCGCGCTGGATCGCCTCGACGGCCTTGTCCAGCAATTCGTCGCCAAGCACGACTTCGATCTTAACCTTTGGCAGGAAGTCCACGACGTACTCAGCGCCGCGATATAGCTCCGTGTGGCCCTTCTGGCGCCCAAAGCCCTTTGCTTCGATCACCGTTATGCCTTGCAAGCCAATCTCTTGGAGCGCTTCCTTGACCTCGTCAAGCTTGAATGGCTTGATGATGGCTTCAATTTTCTTCATGGGCTTTTGGCCTCGTGCCACGTGAGATTGACGGCAATCCGGCGTCGATCGTTACCGGAGGTGTAGAACCACTGGACCCCTTAGCAGGCCCCGTGCCAGAAAGTAAATGCGTGGTGAAGTTCTTGCGCATCAACGCTCTAGCCGGGTCCGCCCATTTATAGGGCACAACTGGGCAAACATTCTTGCCTATATTTTGATCATACAGATGCATTTTTGGGCGCGCCAGCCTTGCAGGCGATGGCTCGACAGTCCGCCCGGAGACGATAGGCTGGCCGGCCGCCCCTAGGAGGAGTTGCAATGAAGGTTGTTGGTCTCGACCACTTCGTTTTAACGGTTCGCTCAATTCCCGAGACGGTTGCGTTCTATGAGCGTGTTCTCGGTATGGCCGCGATGAGGTTTGGCGAAGACCGTTGGGCGCTTCGCTTTGGGCCGCATAAGATCAACCTGCACCAGGTGGATCGGACGTTCGAGCCGAAGGCGCTGCGCCCCACCATGGGCTCAGGCGACCTGTGTTTTCTGGTCGATAGTCTCGAGGGGATCGAAGCCCATCTCGCCGCGTGCGGGATTGCGATCCTTGTCGAGCGTTCGGGGCGTTCCGGGGCGAGAGGGCCGATCACGTCGGTCTACATTCGAGATCCCGATGAGAACTTGATTGAGTTGTCGGTCTACGACGATGGGACAAAGGCTGCCTCATGATGATCCCCGGCCATGGCTTGGAGCTTCTCACGACAGCCGAAATGGGTGAGGCCGACAGGCTGGCAGCTGCGTCTGGGGTGGCGTCGCTCACGCTGATGGAGAATGCGGGGCGGGCCATTGCGGAGGAAGCGGAGCGCATGCTGCCTGAGGGTGGCGGCAACGTCGTCGTGTTTTGTGGTCCGGGAAACAACGGTGGTGACGGGTTCGTTGCAGCCCGGCTCTTGATGGGGCGTGCCATCCCAGTCCGGCTGGTTCTGCTTGGCGATCGCGAGCGCTTGCGTGGTGATTGCGCGGCAATGGCCGCGCGCTTCAAAGGCCCAATCCTTGATGCGGAGCGTGCGCAGGAGGTGTGTGCTGGTTGGGCGGACCTGATTATCGACGCCTTGTTCGGCGCCGGCCTCAGCCGGCCTCTAGAGGGGCGTGGCGCGGCTTTGGTCGCAGCGATCAACGCCAGCGGCGCGCCTGTTCTGGCGGTGGATGTGCCTAGCGGGCTCGATGGTTCAACGGGTGCTGTCACGGGGCCTGTTGTGCGTGCCCGGCGTACAGTCACATTTTTTCGACGCAAGCCTGCTCACCTGCTGCTGCCGGGTCGCTTGGCCTGCGGAGATGTCGCGCTTTACGATATTGGTTTGCCGGTCGAGGTGCTGGCGCAAATCCGTCCCCGGTTGTGGTCGAACGCTGCGGGGCTCTGGCACGCCGATTTTCCCCGGCTCCGGCTGGACGGCCACAAGTATTCGCGGGGGCATGGCGTTGTCGTTTCCGGCGGCATCGAGATGTCGGGAGCTGCGCGGCTTGCGGCACGCGGCGCTTTGCGCATCGGCGCCGGATTGGTAACGGTCGCAAGTCCCGCAGCGGCTTTGCAGGCACACGCATCGCAATTGAATGCCACGTTGCTGAAGTTGGCAGATTCACCCGCCGCGCTGGCGGACCTTCTGGGCGACCCACGTTACACGGCGATTGCCATTGGTCCGGGTCTGGGCCGAGATGACGATGCGCTGCCCCGTGTGCTGGCTGTCTTGGGCGGCCGGGCAGCCGTGGTGGTGGATGCAGACGGGTTGACAGTCGCTGCCGCAGATCCGGCGAAGCTGTTCACCGCTATCACAGCCGATCCGGGTCGCCCGGTGGTGTTGACCCCACATGAGGGCGAGTTCGCCCGCTTGTTTCCGGGCCTGACGGGCTCGAAGCTCGAGCGCGCCCGGGCGGCGGCGCGCCTCTCCGGGGCGACGGTCGTGCTGAAGGGTCCAGATACCGTCATCGCGGCGCCTGATGGACAGGCCGCAATCAACGATAACGCGCCGCCGACCTTGGCGACCGCCGGGTCCGGTGACGTGCTGGCCGGATTCGTGACGGGATTGCTGGCTCAGGGCATGGCGTCCTTGAAGCCGCCTCAGCGGCTGTCTGGCTGCATGGCGAATGCGCCAAAGCGTTCGGTGCCGGGCTGATCGCGGAGGATCTGCCCGAGGTCTTGCCAACGGTGCTCGGAAAATTGGTGGGTTAGGACGCGAGACGGATGGTCGGTCTACTTTTGACGATAATCATTGGGATTTGGCTTGTGGTCTCGATCTGCTTTCCGCCTCAGCCGTTTTTCTTGAGGCCCGGCAGCATGCGGCGCAGGACGCCGTCTCCGCGAATGAAGTGGTGATAGAAGCCGGCTGCCACATGCACGGTGATCCCGGCTAGCATCAGCATTGCCGCCCAGAAGTGCAGCTCGAAGATCCATTCGGCCGCCTTTTGGTCCTGGCTTGCTATGGCCGGTAGCGTGATGCCGAACAGTGTCCCCCTCGCTCCATACAGCGAAACGCCATACCAACCAAGCAGAGGAATAGCGAGCAACAAGGCGTAGAGGCCCCAATGGGTCATGTGGGAGGCCGCTTTCTGCCACCACAGCAAAGTAGGTTCGTCGGCGGGCGCGCCATGCACGAGGCGATAGATGAGGCGGGCCACCACAAGCCACAGGACAATGAAGCCAGCGAGCTTGTGGGCGGAATAAAGCATGTTGGTCGTTGCGTCGAATTTCGTCGCCTCGCCGCGCTCCACCATATAGAGGCCGACCGGGATCATCACGGCAACGGCGAGTACCGTCAGCCAATGGAACATTCGGGCCAAAGGCGAGTAGACGAGGTCGCCTTCAGTGGCCGGCGGAGCAGCGTGTCGTGGTGAGTCCATGTCTCAGGTCCTTCCGAGGGCACCAAGATCGCAATCGAACAGCACATCACCATCCTCTAGCACATAGACGTCGGTTGTGGGCCTCAGTGCTTCGCTCAACCGCTGGATCGGCTTCATGGCGAGGCCGGGCTTGCCGGACCCGAGGATGACCGGTGCGACCAGCATATGCAGACGGTCGACGGCGCCGGCGTCGACAAAGCCCGATACCGTGCCCGCACCGCCCTCGATCAGGAACGTCTTCAAGCCCAGCGCGTAGAGTGCATCGCGCACCGCACTTGGAGACAACTGTCCGTCTTCGCCACGCTCGAGGACTAGAACCTCGACCCCATCGGGCAACGTGCCTGCGCTGCCCTGTGCCCGCACGACGATCCGCCGCACGCCATCCTCTGCTGCGAGGCAGCGAGCGGCCACGTGCATGCGTCCGCTGGGATCGATGACAACGCGCGCTGGATTTGGTCCTTCAACGTGGCGCACATTGAGCAAGGGATCGTCAGCAATGACGGTCCCCACGCCCACGACCACGGCGTCGACCGCAGCGCGAACCCGGTGAACGTGCACCAAGGCAGCATGATTGTTGATCCAGCGGCTTTCGCCCGACAGTGTCGCAATCCGCCCGTCCAATGACTGGCCCAGTTGGGCCACGACGAAGGGTCGGTCAGCGCTTTGCGCCTGCCGGATGCGTGCAATTGCAGCATCGGTCAATTGGGTCACTCCGCACGTGAGTCGGCTGCTTGCCATCGATACAGGAAAGGCCTGGATGGGTGTCAACAAAATCGCATTGTGCGGCACTTAAGGGCAAAACTTTGCCGTTCGTTTGGAGTTGGCGTGCGCCGTCGGGGAAGTGGGTTTTGGCAAAGTGATCTCACGTTGGCCTAACGGCCGCCACGCAGGTGCTGGCCATCATGGTATAGAGCCCCTCCCCTGCTTCATGTTAACGGGGCGGGGTGGCCATCACGCCCGGTGAACTCACATAAGCCTGCGAGCCAACAGCATGCGACGCCGCTTGATCCCGGATCCCCTCGCGCAGCGGACGGACGACCTTGCCACCTGGCCTACAGCGAAGGTCATCGCCAGCTTCATCGTGGGGTTTGCCTTCATGACCTGGCCGTGGTGGACCGGCCAGGTGGCGATCCCGTGGGACGCCAAGGCGACGTTTTTGCCGCAAGTCCAGTTTGTGGCGCAGAGTCTATGGCGGGGGAAGCGCCGTGGTGGAACCCCATGTCTTCTCCGGCCTGCCTCAGGTTGCCGATCCTCAGTCGATGATTTTTTCGCCGCCGTTCCTCGCCCTGGCTGCGGTCAATCCTAATCCTAGTCCCTGGGCTGGCGACATGACCGTGATGGCCGCCATGGGCGTTGGCGGTATCGGCCTTATCCTATGGTTCAAAGACCGTGGCTGGCACTGGGCCGGTGCGCTGCTTGCTGCGCTGGCGTTCGTGTTCGGTGCTGCCATGGCCTGGCGGATCCAGCACTGGGGCCAAGTGTTGAGTATGGCCTACCTGCCGTGGGTGCTGCTGTTTCTCGATCGCGCGCTCGAAAACGCTCATGGTTGAATGGTATCTGGGCCGGAATCTTCGCAGCCTTCATGGTGCTGGGTCGGGACCAGATCGCGCTGCTTGCGGTCTACCTGCTGGTGGCCCGTGTGATCGTTCATTGGGCGAGTGCCGAGCGCCCAGCGGCGTGCGTTCTCTCGACCATTGGCCCGCTATTGGCCGGGGCCGTCGTTGGCGGCGCCTTGATCGCATTCCCGATCCTCATGACGGTTGTGCTAGCTGCCGATCTGAACCGGCCCGCCATCGATTTTGCGGGTGCGGGCGCGGGCTCCCTGCATCCGGCCTTGCTGACGACGTTCGTGATTCCTCAAGTCTTCGCCGCAGCCAGCGGCGTGATGGGGGCTTTCTGGGGCCCGCCGAGTTTCACGTGGGTGGGGACCGGTCTCTATACGGCTCAGAACGTGGGCCAATCCTATATCGGGGCTATCCCTGCGATCTTGATTGTCGGGGGCGTTGCCTCGGGGCGCTTATGGGACAAGGAGATCCGCTTCTTTTCTATCGCCTTTGTTGTGATCGTCATCTACGCGCTGGGCTGGTACACGCCAGCCTTCAAGATTGCGCATTCGGTCTTGCCCGGTGTCGATCTCTACCGCCGGCCGGCGGATGCCGTTTTCCTGTTCGGTGGTTTGGGGGCCATTGTCGCCGGCTATGCCCTGCATACCTGGTTTACAGAGCCTTGGCGGCGGCCGACATGGTGGACGTGGACGGCGCTCGCCTTGATTTTGGTTGTGGCGTTCGGCGCGGCCCTCGCCTTCGGTTTGCGATATGACCGCTTGCAGCAATTGCCTGCCGCATTGATGCTGGCTGCCGCCTCGTTTGCGGCGGGATTGGCGGCACTCTTTTGGGCTGTGCCCCGCGCTGCGGTTGCGCCATGGACTGCGGCGCTGCTGATCGGCATGGTGACCGCGGGCGACCTCGCCTACAACAATGGGCCAAACTCTTCCTCGGCGCTGCCGCCGCAAACCTTCGAGGTGCTGGAGGCGATGTCGCCGCATCACCCCTTGCGGGAGCTTCGTTCGCTCGTCGTCCAGAACGCGACACGCCGGGATCGCGTAGAGCTTGTGGGTCTCGGGTTTCATTGGCCGAACGCCAGCATCACCCACAGACTGGAGAACACGCTCGGCTACAACCCCGTCAGGCTTGGGCTCTACAGCCGGGCGACGGGAGCAGAGGATCACGTGGGTCTTCCTGAGCAGCGCAAGTTTTCTCCCTCTTCCCGTCCTACCGGTGCCTACTGGCAGACATGCTGGGGTTGCGCTGGATCGCAACGTCCGTGCCGATCGAGGAGATCGACAAGGCGCTCCTCAAGGTCCCACGGGAAACATGGCCCCGAAGGCTTGCGGAGACGTCCCAGCCGATGATCTACGAGAATTCCGATACGCTGCCGCGGGTGCTGTTCGCGCGAGAGGCGCAAGCGGCGGACTTCGAGGAGATAGTGAAGACCGGCTACTGGCCGGCTTTCGATCCGCGGTCGACGGTGCTGCTGCATCGGGCGGACGGCGCTGCGATCAATCGCCTGCCCGGAGAGGCGCGGCTGGTCACTTACGGACAGAACAGAATCGAGATCGATGCCATCAGCGCGAGCGGGGGATGGGTCGTTCTCAACGATGTCTGGCATCCCTGGTGGTTTGCCGAAGTTGATGGCAAGCCGGTGGCGATCGAGCAAGCCAACGTGCTCTTCAGGGCTGTTCAGGTGTCCGGCGGACGGCATCGCATCACCATGACCTTCGAGCCCTTGCGTGGTGTGCTCGCGAGTTTGCGGACGTGGCGGAAGCGTCAGCGGTAGTAGGCGGCATGACGGCCAGCGAGCGCGGTCGCTGGTGGGCAGGAACGAAAACGGGCCGGTCCCATGGACCAGCCCGCGTCTGCTTCGCAATGGCCGCGAAGGGCATCACAGCATGTGCGCCATCCGCTCCTTCTTGGTTGCGAGATAACGCTTGTTGTAGGGCGACGGGTTGACGATCAGCGACCGCTGCTCGACCACGTTGATGCCTTCCGCGCGCAATGCATTGACCTTCGCCGGGTTGTTGGTCAGCAACGCGATGCGGTTGTAGCCGAGATCATACAGGATATGAACGGCGAGATCGTAGTCGCGCGCTTCGATGGGAGCGCCGATCGCCACGTTGGCGTCGACGGTGTCGTAGCCCTGATCCTGCAGCGCGTACGTGCGGATCTTGTTGACGAGACCAATGCCGCGACCTTCGTGGTACGGCAGGTAGATCATCACACCGAGCGGGCTCTTGGTGATGACGTCCATCGACGCTTGCAGCTGCGGGTAGCAGTCGCAGCGCAGCGAATGGAAGATGTCACCGGTCACGCAACCGCTGTGCACCCGCACCACCGGAATTTCCGAGGGTGAGGGATTGTCGCGGTTAATCAGCACCATGGCTTGGCAATGCGGATCGACGCCCTGGTAGGCGCGTGCTTCCAGATGCAATTCGCGTCCCTGGAACTCGATCGGCAGCACCGTCTGCACGGCCCAATCGATTTCCAGCGGGACCGACTTGACAGCACCAACTTTCATGCACTCCTCCAACGGCTTAGCCGCGCGTACCCGTTCAACGAATTCATCTCGTGAAGGCGTAATCATTATAACCCTCAGGTCAAGCACCGGTTCCATTCTTGGACCGGATTGTCAAGGCGCCGACGCGCCACCTCGAGAAGACCATCCTCATCCGTTTACCAAGACTTCGATCATCTTCTTCTGGTGCGGCGTTCGATTAACGCCACCAATGCTGAACCGCCGATGAATAGTCGCCACGCCGTCACTCGAACCACTCGACAGAACTGACGACGAGCCCCTCCCCGTCGACGGCAACCCAGCTATTCACCCGCGGTAGCGGCGGAACACCCCGTAACGCATTGATAGGTACGAGAAGATTGTGGCGACAATGGACGCGATGACAAGCGCCGCCATGGGGGTGACCGATGGGTAGGTGAGGAGGACGCCGGCGAAGACGAGGTAGTTGATTCCAGCAGTCGTCCATGCTGCCGCCGCATAGCGTAGAAACTCGTTCAGGGACGGGCGCACGGTTAAAGCGAAGGTCAACCTACGGTGCGCCAGCCACGCCGCAATCATGGCTACGGAGATCGCGAGGAGCCTGGCGACGAACGGGGACAAGTCGAACACGCGAACGCCGACCAACAGCACGGTCGCATCAACCGTCAGCGCCAGGATGCCCGAAGCGAGGAAGCCGCCGAGGTGGCGTGAGGTTGATCGGCCGGACCTTGAAGATGGCGGCCTTGGGTCGGATGTCATTCAGGCTCACTCGTCGCGGACGTTTGGCGAGACTGGCTCGAGAAGGTTTCGGTTCTCATGATGCTGCCTCGCGAGTCTTTGTGCTCGGACAAAGGCGTGGCCAGTCGATCGGTAGCCCGTCGGGTGGGCGAGATATGGTCTGTATTGCGGTGTTCAAGTTGGGCCAGGATAGAAGGGCTGCTAGCTCCTCTTCGCGTCGGGCGATTACGGGATCGCGCCCAAGCAGTTCATCGTCGCCATAGCCTGGGTGGCACATCACAATGTGGCATGGCCCCGTTTCGCGCAATGCGCTGGCCAACTCGTTTGCGTAGTCGCTGCCGACCACGAATGCCGAATAGCCCGAAAAACCGCTGTTCGTCATGTAGCCGCGCTTGTGGACCATATTGGCAAAGCTGGTTGCCAACACGCGCAAGGCCAGGGCTTTGGCAACTTGGTGGCCCCTGCGCACAATACGTGTGATCTGGTCCGCGGGATCGCGGATGAGGGCTCCGGCGCAAGAGCGGTCGGCGTCGATGGCATCGAGCACCGCGTCGCGGATCACAGGTAGCGCGTGGACGTGCTGGTGGCCGTCAATGTGATCCGGCGGGTGGCCGATGGCCTGGGTGAAGGCGTGGAGCTGGCGAGCGACCTCTGCTCGGATTTCCTGGCGCTCGATCCGGCGGGTTAGAGCCAGCCGCGTGAGGCTGCCGACATCGGGCAATGTCCCGGCCGGTGCCATCAGCGGCATCGGGCCCAAGGGTGCGCCGGCAGTCAGATTGATGTGCAGACCCAGGCTTGCGCGGCTGCGGAGAGGACGCAGGCTCTCGGCGTCGTGCTGCCAGCGCGAGAAGGTAACCATCGCGCTGGTTGCGGTCAGCAAGCCCGCGGCGATCAACTCCCTTATGCCGCGCGAAACCCCTTCGGACAGTCCGTAGTCATCGGCACACAGCACCACGCCTCGGGACTGGGGACTTGGCATCAGGGGATCAGCCTCGAATACGGGGCGGCAGGGTCAATTCGATTCAGAGTTGGCACTGGCAATTGCGCCGGCTGCCGCACCTTGGTCGCTCTCGCGACGCCCGCGGCTTGCAGGTGTCGCCAGACCGATCCGCTCTGCCACGATGTAGAGTGGCCGGCCCTTCACCTCTTCATAGACGCGGCCGAGGTACTCGCCGAGAATGCCCAAAGAAATCAATTGTATACCGCCCAGTAGCAAGACAGAAATCAAGAGCGAGGGAAGCCAGGGATGTCGACACCCCAGATCAATGTCTTGATCAGGAAGAAGACCGCATAGACCAAGGCGATGCTCGAGACGAACAGGCCGATATAGGACCACACCTTGAGCGGAACCGTAGTGAACGAGGCGATGCCGTCGATCGCGAAGTGGATCAAACGGCGCAATCCCCACCGTGACATGCCACCTCGACGTGCCTCGACATCGAAGGGGACGCCGATGCTTTTGAAACCCATCCAGGCGAACAAGCCCTTGTTGAACCGGGCCCGCTCGGGCAGCGCGTTGTAGACATCGACGACGCGGCGATCGAGCAGACGAAAATCACCCGCGCCATCCGGCAGGACCGTGCCGCTCAGCTTGTAGAACAGGCGATAATAGACCCGCGCCGAGATGCGCTCGAAGGCGGTATTGCGGTTGCGGTCTTTGCGCTGGCCGTAGACGACGTCATAGCCTTGGTCCCACAGCGCAATGAAGCGGCCTATCATTTCAGGGGGATGTTGGAGGTCACCATCCATGATGATGACGCTCTCCCCGGTGGCATGACGCAGCCCTGCAGCTACAGCCACTTCCTTACCGAAGTTGCGGCTGAAGGACACGGCGCGGATGCGACCATCGCGCTGGTTCATGGCGCGCAGGGTGGCCAGCGTTCCATCCGTGGATCCGTCATCGACAACGATCACCTCGAACGGATTACCAAGGGCTTCCAAGGCCGATGTCAGGCGTTGGCGCAGCAGTTCGATGGCAGTCGACTCGTTCAGGACGGGCACGACGATGGAGATCGGCCGCAAGCGTGGCTTCACCGGCGCTTCGGCAATGAAGTCCTGGGGTGACAGGGACTTGGAGACCGCACCATCGCTGGTCATGTTGTGTTCTCGTCAAGCTGCATCGAGAGCGTCCAGGTGAACGCACTATAGCACAGGCAAGTCTCTGACTTAATGTCTGAAATGGCGCATGCCCGTCATCACCATGGCGAGACCTTTGTCGTCGGCAGCCTTGATCACTTCGTCATCGCGGACGGACCCACCAGGTTGTATGACCGCCGTCGCTCCTGCTTCGGCGGCCGATAACAGTCCATCGGCGAATGGGAAGAAGGCGTCAGAGGCCACGGCCGAGCCCTGCACTTCGAGGCCCGCCATTTCAGCCTTGATGACCGCGATTCTCGAGGAATTTACCCGGCTCATCTGGCCAGCTCCGACACCGACCGTTGCGCCATCCTTGGCGTAGACGATGGCGTTCGACTTGACGAACTTCGCAACCTTCCACGCAAACAGAAGATCGGCCATCTCCGTCGCGGTAGGTTGGCGCCGTGTCACGACCTTCAGCTCTGTCTGCAGGGCGAGGTCGGCGTCTTGCACCAAAAGGCCGCCGGCAACCTTTTCCAATCCTGGCGGTAGGGCGGGTTCTGGGGCCATTCGCCGACGACCAGAAGGCGCACATTCTTCTTTGCGGCGACCACCGCCTCTGCGCCAGGACCAATGGATGGCGCTACGATCACTTCCACGAACTGACGGTCGACGATGGCACGGGCGGTAGCTTCGTCCAGCGGTCGATTAAGGGCGATGATGCCACCGAAGGCTGACCTCGGATCGGTCTTGAAGGCGCGGTCGTAGGCGTCGAGCATCGTGTCAGCCTCGGCCACACCGCAGGGATTGGCATGCTTGACGATGACGCAGGCGGGCTTGTCAGTGAAGGACTTGACGCACTCGAGCGCAGCGTCGGTATCGGCGATGTTGTTATAGGACAGCTCCTTGCCCTGGACCTGGCGCGCGGTCGAGATGGTTCCGGGCTCGGCGTCGCGGGCAACGTAGAATGCCGCAGCCTGGTGCGGGTTTTCGCCGTAGCGCATGATTTGGGGCGCGCTGCATTTGGACGGTGAATGACTGCGGAAAGGGTGCTGCGTCTCCGGCTTCCATTGCGAGCTGCTCGCCCATCCAGTTGCTGATGGCGCCGTCATAGGCGGCTGTCATGGCATAGGCCTTGCGGGCAAGCTCCCGTCTGAACGGCAAGGTCGTGGCACCGGCATTGGCCCGCATCGTTTCGATCAGGCGGGGATAGTCATGGGGATCGACGACGACGGTGACGGCGGCATGGTTCTTGGCCGCGGCGCGCAGCATGGCAGGCCCACCGATGTCGATGTTCTCGATGCAATCGTGGGCCGGTGCTCCACGGGCGACGGTCGCCTCGAAGGGTAGAGGTTGACGACCAGGAGGTCGATCGGCGCGATGGCGTGATCGCGCGCTGCCTGCTCGTGCGTTTCGTTGCCCCTGATCTGCAGCAGGCCGCCATGCACCTTGGGGTGTAGTGTCTTCAGGCGACCGTCCATCATTTCGGGAAAGCCGGTGTGATCCGCGATGTCGGTCACGGCGATGCCCGAGGCCTTCAGTGCCGTTGCGGTCCCTCCCGTGGACAGAATCTCGATGCGCTGGGCGACCAGGGCGCGTGCCAGATCGACAATGCCCGTCTTGTCGGAGACCGAAATGATGGCCCGGCGGATGGGTGACGTTTGTGCGACCATGGTGGTTCTCCTCGACGAGACGGGCGGATTCGATGGCAGCCGGGCATGGATTGTGGGACGCCGGCGCGCCCAAGCGGCTGCTTTCCCTCAGGTCTTTGGGCAAAGCAATGGGAAAAGTGCCTCAGCGAGGTCGCGGCGGGGTTTCGATACGATGTCAACCGGTGCGTTTCAGACGCGCGGGGCGCCAGCCGACCGGAGCCTCGCCGACCACGCCGATGCCTGTGTTCACCGTCACGGCGTCGAGGCGGGAGGGTTTATGCTCCATTTTCCAGCCAGGGCTACCACGTGGGCTTCGGTGGGCACCAAGACCAGCTCGCTGGCGCCGTCGCCGGGGCGCTTGCGAACGCCCCTCGCCTCATAAAGCGTCGTTCCCAACTGTTTTTCGTCTTTGGTCTGGCGACCCTTGTTCCAGACGATGCCATCTTCCGTGGTTGCGTAGGCTCGCACGAGTTTGCCGTCCACGACACGGGCCCAGGCAAAATAGTCGAGGGCGGGATATGCCAGGAAGTACTGCACCTCAATGAAAACGCTGCCGAGGCCCAGCAGGAGGCCGGTCGTTTTGTCGCTGAAGGCGCGCCCCAAGGGTTGCGGCAAGGCCAGCCCGACCACGAATGTCCAGCCATTGACGGGTGGTGACACGAACACATGGCTTTCGGCCAAGTATTCATCGTAGACCGTGCCTAGGCCGTTGTCCCAGTTCGCCGCGACGGGGTTGGTTAAACCGAGAATCTCGACCAAGCGCTGCGTATCGCGTGTGCGGATGGCCAGCCACGCCATGCTGCGACCGAACCCACGGGGTTGATCGGGCTGGACCTGAGGAGCATTCTTGGGCTCGACCATTTTTGGCGCCATGTAGAACGCCGCCACAGCTACGGTTGTCGTAACCATGACTCCGATGGCGATTATCATCACCATGTCCAAGGCGCCGTCCTTTCCGAGCCGCTCCTCATCTTCGGGGATTTCACCCCAATTGGACTGGGGCGACGGGTTGGACCGCCATCGATGGTGTCCAGAGATCGCGCCCCTACTGGAGTGCTTTTGGACGATTCGGCCCTGCGAGAGGCGCGAATTCAGCAATCTTGATGGGGCTGTTCACAGTTCCTTGCCCCCGCACCCTGCATTAAGGTGGCAGCCAAACCCATTCAATCCCATTGCGAGGCCGACGTCAGGTCGGCCGAGTTCATTGAACGGCGTTCGCTACGCCGGCACAAAACCGCCTCCAGAAGTACATTGGCCGGTTGCCCGACGCGGGCGCCATGGATATAAGGACCGGCAGCAACCGAAGATCCCGGCAATGCTTGGCGGGCGCCACCACGAGGCGTGCGGCGCAGCACAGCATGCCCAACTCGGGCGCCCCGCGCCGAAAGCGCCGGGGCCCTTGTCGTTTTGGAGAGACTGAGCATGTCGACTGCAACTGTCATCAAGGCCGCCGAGCGGCCGTCGCGGGGCAAAGGTGGCGCCAGGGCCGTTCGTCGCGAGGGTCGCGTGCCGGGCATCATCTATGGCGGTGACGCAACCACCCAGCAGACCATCGCGATCGATGAGAACGAGCTGATGAAGCTGATCACACGTGGCAGGTTCCTGGCCACCGTGTTCGATGTCGAGGTCGATGGAAAGATCACCAAGGCTATTCCGCGCGATGTGCAGCTCGATCCCGTGCGCGATACGCCGGTCCATGTCGACTTCCAGCGCATTGGTGCCGACAATCAGGTCAAGCTGCGCATTCCCGTGCGGTTCATTAATGATTTGCTGTCGCCGGGTCTGAAGCGTGGTGGCGTGCTCAACGTCGTGCGCCGCGAAGTGGAAGTGTGGGCGCCCGCAGATCGCGTGCCGCAATCATTCGAGATCGACCTCGATGGGCTCGAGATCGGCCGCTCGATTCACATTTCAGCGGTGGATCTGCCGGAAGGCGTTACGCCGGTGATCCGGGATCGCGATTTCACGATTGCGACCATCGCAGGCGCTTCCGCCAAGGGCGACAGCGAGGACGGCGCAGCGGCAGCTGAAGGTGGCGCAGCGGCCGCAGCGGGTGCGGGCGATGCAAAGGCCGCAGCACCAGCAGCCGATCCAAAGGCAGCACAGAAGAAATAAGCGGCGCGTTGCGGCGCCTCGGGGCCTCTTAGCGCCTTGCCACCTCACGACGCTGGATCGGCGGCGCGGAAGGACGGGCCATGAAGCTACTTGTCGGACTCGGCAATCCTGGGGATCGCTACGAGCGCAACCGGCATAACGTCGGCTTCATGGCCGTCGACCGGATCGCCGATCAGCATGGTTTCGGGCCCTGGCGGAAGAAATTCCAGGGCCTGGTCGCTGAAGGGACACTTGGCGAGGAGAGAGTTCTTCTGCTCAAGCCCCAGACTTACATGAACGAGAGTGGGCGTTCGGTTGGCGAAGCTTCGCGCTTCCTCAAGATCCCCATTGGCGATGTCATCGTTCTCTATGATGAGATCGACCTGGCCCCTGGCAAGCTCAAGGTGAAAGTTGGGGGCGGAAACGCCGGCCATAATGGTTTGCGATCGATTTCGGCCCATTTGGAAAACGACTACGTGCGCGTCAGGATTGGGGTCGGGCATCCCGGCCGCAAGGATTTGGTCGCGCATTATGTGCTGAACGACTTTGCGAAAGCAGAACAGGTCTGGTTGGAGCCGCTTCTGGACGCAATTGGGACGGCAGCCCCCGACTGGCTGGGGGCGAGAACGAGCGTTTCATGACGGATGTGGCGCTGGCCCTTCAAGAGGCCGATGCCAGCACCGCGTCTGCAAGCGCCGGTTCGGCGCGGAAATCGGATCCTGTCGAACGAGCCTAAGACCGTTGCTGCGAGCGCGGCAAAGTCCACCGGCCACCCGGCAGGCGAGCGTGCGGGCAAGCGCCAATCAGCGCTGGCCGAGAATCTCAGGAAATGGATGGAAGGGAGAAAGAGGGGTTGACCCGTTGCGATGGTCCGCGCTGTCCCTCGCCGTCATGGCTCTTAGGGTTGGTGAGCGCCGTCTCATTGGTCACAGCACTCTTGATACATCATGGGTTTTAAATGCGGCATCGTTGGCTTGCCCAACGTCGGCAAGTCGACGCTCTTTAATGCGCTTACGCAAACGGCAGCCGCGGAAGCGGCAAACTACCCCTTTTGCACCATCGAACCGAATGTCGGTGAAGTCGGCGTGCCTGATCCACGCCTGACGCGCCTTGCCGAAATCGGCAAATCCGCGACCATCCTGCCGACGCGGTTGACGTTCGTCGACATTGCTGGGCTGGTACGGGGGGCATCCAAGGGCGAAGGGCTCGGCAACCAATTCCTGGGACATATCCGGGAAGTCGACGCCATCGCCTACGTTCTCCGCTGCTTCGAAGATAGCGACGTCACCCATGTCGAGAACCGCATCGATCCCGTTGCCGATGCTGAGACGGTGGAGACCGAGTTGATGCTTGCCGATCTCGAAAGCCTCGAGAAACGGCGAGTGACGATCGAGAAGAAGGCCAAGTCCGGTGACAAGGACGCCAAGACGCAGGTCGCGCTCATGGACAGGGCCCTTGTGCTACTGCGGGATGGCAAGCCCGCGCGCCTTGCCGAGGTGACGCCAGAAGATCGCGAGGCTTTCGATGCCTTGCAGCTGTTGACGGCCAAGCCCGTCCTCTACGTCTGCAACGTCGACGAGGCTTCTGCAGCCAGCGGCAACGCGCTTTCCGAGAAGGTCTTTGCAAGGGCCAAGGCCGAGGGTGCTGGCGCGGTTGTCATCTCAGCCAAGATCGAAGCCGAATTGGCGAGCCTGTCCGAGGACGAGCGGCAGGCCTTTCTTGCTGATCTCGGGCTTGAGGAGCCTGGCCTCAACCGGTTGATTCGGGAGGGCTATAAGTTGCTGGGTCTCGTGACCTATTTCACGGTGGGGCCCAAGGAGGCGCGGGCTTGGACGATTACTTCTGGGACCAAAGCCCCGCAGGCCGCAGGTGTCATCCATACGGACTTCGAGAAGGGTTTCATTCGCGCCGAAACCATCGCCTACGAAGAATATGTTCGGCTCGGCGGAGAATCGGGTGCCCGGGAAGCCGGCAAGATGCGGCTGGAAGGCAAAGAGTACGTCGTTGCCGACGGCGACGTCATGCACTTCCGGTTTGCCAATTAGTGCCATCGGATGATCATCTGGTCTCGCGCTGGTTTGGTGCAAGGCGAGAGCGGGTGCTTATGACGGTTTGAATGACCGGTGCTCGAACGGGGGACATGCGCCATGACCAGGTGGTATCGCCCCTCTCGAGTGGCCGTGCTGGCCCTCTCCTGCTGGCTTGGGCAAGCGCTGCCGGCGACGGCCGAGACTGCAACCATGGTGCCGGCCGGCGGGCTGCTGCTGATCGCCGACGAGCGGCTGGTGGTCGAGGCGCAGGAGGTCATTCTCGGACGTGAGAGCGTCAAGGCGACCTATGCCGTCCGGAACACGTCTTCCGAGGCGGTGGTTCGAATTGTGTCCTGGCGGTTGCCTGAGATCGATGCCAACGCGTTGGGCGACGAGGTTGTGCAGCTGGCGTCGCCCGATCCGAAGAACTTTGCCGCTGCTGGCGTTGCGGTTGACGGTGTCAATGTCAGCCTGGCGTTCGAGCAGCGCGCTATCGCGTTCGGGCGGGACGTCACCGCTCTGCTCGAGGCGCAAGCGTTGCCTCTCAATCCCATCGTCTCGGGCGTCGAAGGACGTTTGCTGGCGCTGCCACCAGAGCAGAAGAGCGCCTTTGAAGAACGTGGCATCGTTCGCAGCGAGCCGCCTCGCGCCTTTGCCAACTGGTCCGTGCACACGACCGGCTTTTGGCGCCAGACTTTCCCACCGGGCAAGCTGGTGACCATGAGCCTTGCTTATCGTCCAATGACTGGTGTGCGCGCGTGGACGTCTCACAGCCTGCAAGATCTGCGGCAGAGTTATTGTATCGACCAGGCGAAAGCGGCTGAGATTGCGGCCAAGGCGGCACGGTCAGGCAAATTGACAGCGTACCAGTTGACCTACGTCGTCACCAACGAGCCGGGATGGTGGACGGCGATCCCGAAATTTCGCCTCGCCATCGAGAGAACGGATCTCGATACCATCACCGCGACCTGCCAAAAGGGGTTCCGCAATGTCGGGCCGACGCTGGTGGAGTCGATTGCCGAGGGCTGGCAACCTATCGACGACATCAGGGTTCTGTTCATCAGGTGAACCTGCCGCATCCCCCAATGGGGCGGCTTGCCGGGATATTGAGCAACTGGGGTGTGGAGCGCGGCGCTACGGCGTCTTGAGGGTAGCGGCAAGAGGCGTTAACGGACCCTCATGAGCGACAAACCGATTCTTCCTGGACCAGGCCCCATCGAGCCCGTCTCCCTCAAGACGGCGCTCGAAGAGCGCTATCTGGCCTATGCCCTCAAAACCATCATGGACCGAGCACTGCCCGACGTCCGTGACGGCCTCAAGCCCGTGCACCGGCGAATCGTCTTTGCCATGCGCGACCTCGACCTTTCTCCCACCAGCGCCTACATGAAGAGTGCGCGCGTGGTGGGCGACACCATGGGTAAGTTGCATCCGCATGGCGATGCGGCGATTTATGATGCCATGGTGCGCCTCGCCCAGGATTTCTCGTCGCGCTACCCCTTGGTCGACGGACAGGGCAATTTCGGCAACATCGACGGCGACAACCCAGCGGCCTATCGCTACACCGAGGCACGCCTGACGACGGTTGCCGAAGCGCTGCTTGAAGGCATCGCCGAGAACGCTGTCGATTTCCGTCTCAACTATGATGAGAAGGAACAGGAACCGGTTGTCCTGCCGGCGGCCTTTCCGAACCTGCTCGCCAACGGCGCCTCGGGCATCGCCGTGGGCATGGCGACCAACATCCCACCGCACAATGTGGACGAGGTCTGTCAGGCGCTTCTGCATCTGATCAAGCATCCCAACGCCAGCATCGACAAGCTCATGGATTTCATCCAAGGGCCGGATTTTCCGACCGGCGGTGTGCTGGTTGAAACCCGCGAGTCCATGCGCGAATCCTATGCGACGGGTCGGGGAAGCTTCCGCCTGCGGGCGCGATGGCACAAAGAAGAGACCAGCCGCGGCGGCTACCAAATCGTTGTCACCGAGATCCCGTTCCAGGTGCAGAAGAGCCGCCTCTACGAGAAGATTGCCGAGCTGTACCAGGAGAAAAAGCTGCCTCTTCTCGGCGATGTTCGCGACGAGTCGGCTGAGCACGTCCGTTTGGTGTTGGAGCCGCGTGCGCGGACTGTCGATCCAATCGTGCTGATGGAGAGCTTGTTCAAGTTGACCGAGCTGGAGGTCCGCTTCGGCCTCAATATGAACGTGCTGACCGCGGGGCAGATTCCTGCGGTGCTGGGTCTTAAAGAGGTCATGCAGCACTGGCTCGAGCATCGCCAGGAGGTGTTGCTGCGGCGGACTCAGTACCGGCTGGAGAAGATCGCGCACCGGCTGGAGGTTCTGGACGGCTACCTGATTGCGTTCCTCAATCTGGACGAAGTGATCCGGATCGTACGCTACGAGGACGCGCCGAAGCAGAAATTGATGTCGGCCTTCAAGCTCAGCGATGTACAAGCGGAGGCAATTTTGAACCTCCGGCTGCGGTCACTGTCGCGGCTCGAGGAGCAAGAAATCCGCGCGGAACACGAGAAGCTCTCGGCGGAGCAACTGGATCTGCAGGGACTTGTTGCCTCCGACGAACGGCAGTGGGAGCAGATCTCGACGGAAGTTCGCGACATTCGCACGCGCTGGTCGAAGAAGACCGAGCTCGGCCAGCGGCGGACCAGCGTGGAAGATGCACCCACCGTCAAGGTCGATCTCGACCAGCTGATGATCGAGAAAGAGCCGATTACGATCGTGCTGTCGGACAAGGGCTGGATCCGCGGTCTCAAGGGACATCCGGACGATCTTTCAAGGCTCGATTTCAAACAAGGCGATGGTCTCAAACGCGCAATCCGGGCGTTCACGACGGACAAGCTTCTGGTGTTTGGCACGAACGGGAAATTCTACACCCTCGAAGCCAATCAACTGCCGGGCGGGCGCGGACATGGGGAGCCGTTACGCCTCATGATCGACATCGAGGAGACGGCGGATTTTGCCGAGATGTTCGTACACGAGCCAGGGCGCAAGCTGTTGGTGGCAGCGACATCGGGCCATGGCTTCGTGGTGTCGGAGGACGAGGTCATCGCCTCGACCCGAAAAGGCAAGCAAGTGCTCAATGTCGAGGCGCCTTTCGAGGCGTTGGTGTGTATCCCGGCCGATGGCGATTACGTGGCGACAGTCGGTGACAACCGCAAGCTGCTGGTCTTCACGCTGGCCGAGGTCAACGAACTCACGCGGGGTAAGGGCGTCTACCTGCAACGCTTCCGCGATGGCGCCTTGAGCGATGTGCGGGTCTTCTCGAAGGCGCAAGGACTAACTTGGCTCGATACGGCCGGCCGCACCTTCACCCTCTCACTGGCTGAATTGAAAGAATGGATTGGAGAGCGAGCGCAAGCAGGCAAGGTGGCGCCGAAGGGGTTTCCGCGCTCCAATAAGTTCGGCCCTGCCTTCTAATCTGTCAGGACGTAAAAGGAGAAGGCCCGGATGCGCTCGGCAGCCGGGCCTTCTTGCATTCTGACAGCTAGCCGAGCTGGCTTGCTGGTGGGTTCGTATTGGGGTTGCTTATGCCGACGGACTGGCGGCGGCCTTCACAGCGCCGCGGCGGCGATTGGCCAACTTCTTGGCTGCCTGACGGGCGCCAAGGGTGGTGCCGGGGGCACTGGTCGCCTTTTTCGGCGGCGCAGCGCGCTTGGCTTTTCGCTTGAGCTTCATCGTATTGCGCGCCGAGCGCGAACCGCGGGCTGCGGGCATGTCAGCATTCCCTGCAAAATTGACCTTGATGGCGTTGTGCGAACCACTAGTCGCAAACGGCGAAAGACACAAGTGGTTGGTGGTGGTGGCGGGGTTACTTGCTGGTCAATTTCAGCTCGATACGGCGATTGCGGGTCAAGATCTCCGGGCTGTCGCCGGGTTCAAGTGGGGCAAATTCACCATATCCGGCGGCAACCAGCCGACGCGCAGGAACGCCCCGGCTGATGAGATACTTGACCACTGAAATGGCCCGTGCTGCCGACAGCTCCCAGTTCGAGGGAAATTCGCGGCTTTGGATCGGCCGGACGTCGGTGTGGCCATCGACCTGCAGCACCCAATTCACCTCCTTGGGGATCTGGCGCTCGATCTCGACGATCGCCTGGGCCAGCTGATCCATGGCGGCCAGCCCTTCCGGAGAGAGCTGGGCCTGGCCTGACGGGAACAGCACCTCGGATTGGAAGACGAAGCGATCGCCGACAACACGGATATCCTTGCGGCCCTTGAGCAACTCGCGGAGGCGGCCAAAAAAATCGGAGCGGTAGCGTTGTAGCTCCTGGACCTGGCGCGCCAGCACCAGGTTCAGTCGAGCGCCCAGATCGCTGATGCGCGCCTGGCTGTCCTTGTCCTTCGCTTCGGCCGCCTGGATGGCTTCGTTGAGGGCTGCGATCTGTCTGCGCAGGGCCAGAAGTTGCTGGTTGAGAAGGTCGACTTTGGCAAGCGCTTCCGTCGATACGCTCTTTTCGGCGTCGAGTTCTTTCGAGATGGTTTTCAATTGCTCTTCGGCGCTGGCGACTCGTTGGTCGCCAAGACCCGCCAAACCCGACAACCGTTCTTTGTCGCCCTGCAGAGACGACAAAGACGCGCGAAGCGATGCGAGTTCGTCCTCCAGCGCTTTCCCCTTGCCCTTTTCGAGCGACAACAGGCTCGTCAATTCGGCGATCTGACGGGTCAGACGACGGAGCGCCGTGTCCTTGCCCGAGGCCTCCTGTCCGACGAAGTACTGGGAGATCATGAAGATCGACATCAAGAACGTCACAGTCAGCAGCAACGTCGAGAGTACGTCGACATACCCTGGCCAGAACTCACCATGGTCTCCGCCACGACGACCGCGTCCGCGCGCCATGACCTACTTCTCCCTTCGCGCGACGCTCTGGGCCATCTCTTTGAGCACGCTTGCAACTTCGCCCTGGCGCAGTGCCTGCTCGTCGATCCACTCGCGGACGACCTTTTGTTCGGCCCGCATCTGGCGGACCAGTTGATCGACGCCTTGGGCCAGCTCCTTCACCGGCTCAGCGGCGGCTATGGCCCCCTCGCTGCTGCCGCCGACGGTTTCGATCTTGTCCGTCAGGGCTACGATGGCGCGCTGCATTTCGTAGACAGCGACTTGCAGTTGGCGTGAGCCCGCATCGCCACCGGGTGCGCCAGCCGGCGTGAGTTCCGTGATGCCGGACAGCCATTCCTCGAGTTCGTTGTAGAAGCGGTTATGGGCGTGGTTGGCCTGCAGTTCGAGAAAGCCAAGGACGAGAGAACCGGAGAGGCCCAGCAGTGAGGCCGAGAACGCCGTTCCCATGCCCTTCAGCGGTGCGGCAAGGCCGCTTTTCAGTTCTTCGAAGACCAGGACGCTGTCGGTCTGGCGCGTGTCCAAAGTGTTGATTGCCGCGCCGACAGATTGGATCGTTCTAGCAAACCCCAGAATGTTCCAAGCAGCCCCAGGAAGACGAGCAAGCCGACGAGATAGCGGCCCGTCTCGCGTGATTCATCGAGACGGCCGCCGATCGAATCCATGATCGACCGCATGGAACTTGTCGACAGCAGCAAGTGGCCGGTGCGGTGCGCAGCATGGTTGCCATGGGCGACAGCAAGACCGGGCGGTGGGCGATCGAGAGGCCGGATCGGCAATCCGGAAGGCGTTGACCCACCTGATCTCGGGGTAGAGGCGGATGACCTGGCCGAAGGCACGGAGGATGCCGATCATGAACGGCAGCAACAGCCCGTTAAGAGCGGGATTGTTCCAAAAGGCGGTGAGAAGCTGCTTTCCGATGATCGCGACCAGGAAGCAGACGAGAACAACGAAGATGATCATGCCGCGCAGAAAGCTACCGGGCGTGTTCAGCGTACGAGCCAAACCCCGGACCGTGCCTTCCGTGCCTCTACCTTTCGCCATCCCGAGCGCGCCTCCGCAATCCCTCCAGAGCCAACTTGGATGCCAATCATGGCAAAACTAACCGTCAGATAGCCCGATATGCCAGGGTTGAGAACAAATTGTGCAACCGAAAGCCTTGTCGGCGCAAACGATAGGCTTAAGCGATCGCACGGTAGTGCGCCTCGACGACGGCCAGAATTGGCAGGCGCAATTCCTAGCGCAGGACGGATAGCAGCTGCTTATGGATGGTTGCATTGGCGGCGATCACATCGCCGCTTTCGAGCATGGACGTGGCGCCATCATAATCCGTTATGAAGCCACCCGCTTCACGCACCATCAAAATACCGGCCGCAATATCCCAGGGCTGAAGCCCTCTATGACAAAAGGCGTCGAAGCGCCCGGCTGCAACCCAGGCAAGGTCGATGGCGGCTGCGGCGAGATTGCGCGTGCCGGCGCACTGGCGCGAGAGATTGGCGATGTCTTTGGCGTACTGGTCGATACGGGCAATGCCGCCATAGGGCAGGCTGGTTGCGACGACACAATCGCCGAGCTTGCGCCGGTTCGCCACCCGTAGGCGGCGATCATTCAGGAAGGCACCCTTACCCTTTTCGGCGGTGAAAAGATCGTTGGTGGCTGGGTTGTAGATCACGCCAGCAACCAATTCGCCGGAGCGTTCAAGCCCGATCGAGATTGCGAAATGAGGGATGCCATGGAGGAAGTTCATCGTGCCGTCGAGGGGATCGACAATCCAGCGATGGGATTTGTCGGGGCCTTCCACGTCACCCCGCTCCTCCATCACGAAGCCGTAGCCGGAACGGGCACGCGACAACTCGCCAAAAAGTATGTCTTCGGCCTTGTGATCAGCGGCTGTCACGAAGTTCGACGGGCCTTTGACCGAGACCTGGAGCTGCTCGACTTCGCCGAAGTCACGCGCGAGGCTGCGACCCGCCTTTCGCGCAGCGGCAACCATCACGTTCATAAGTGCTGACGTCGGCATACTTATTTCCTCATTTGGCGGCACGGTCCGCCAGCTTTCGGACGGGCCAATCCCCTAACCGCTGGCGGCGCCCGTGGCAAGGATTGTCCGGTAGAGGGCCGGAGGGGCCCGAAGCTAGAGAACAAGTCGTGACAGGGGCGCGCCTGCCCCCTACCCTTCCATAGATGCTGGCGCCACCCAGGGTTCGCATCCGGTGGGGATGACGAGTTTACATCCGAGGATGGGGTGGCGGAGATTTGCCAGACCATTGCGCCTTAATGCGGGAGAGACGAATGCGCACAGTTGCCCCTTTGCATCCGGACGCCCAACGCGTCAATCAGATCATGCTTGAACTGGATGCCAGTGGGCAGCCACCGAAGGATATCGAGGGGATGCGAGCCTTCGCCCGCCGCCGGGCAGCCCGGCTTTCAGCGCCGCCTCCGGAGATCGGCCGGATCGTGAACACCACAATCCCCAATGGAGCGCACGCGGTGCCGGTCCGGATCTACTATCCTGCAAACGCCGACACGGCTCCCTTGCCGGCTTACATCTACGCTCATGGTGGTGGGTTCGTTGTGGGCGACCTCGATATGGTCGAGACACCCTGCCGGACCGTTTGCCGTGACGCTGGCGTGGTCGTTGTTTCCGTGGACTATCGGTTGTCGCCCGAGCACAAGTTTCCAGCCGGTCTTGAAGACACGATTGCAGCGGTGCGATGGGTGATCGCCAATGCCGGGGCAATCGGGGTCGACGCGAGCCGGCTGGCCATCGGCGGGGATAGTGCGGGAGGGAACCTCGCAGCGGCCGCAAGCCAAGCCCTTGGCAGTGGCGGAGCACAGCCGCTCAAATTCCAGGTGCTGGTCTATCCCGTTACAGACCTGACGTGCGCGCAGCCGTCCTATCGGGAGCTGGGCACCGGCTACACGCTGACAGCCGATCGCATGCATGCCTACATCAAGCACTATCTGGCTTCACCGGACGACG
The DNA here is from genome assembly GCA_041397705.1 of Hyphomicrobiaceae bacterium. Lineage (GTDB taxonomy): Bacteria > Pseudomonadota > Alphaproteobacteria > Rhizobiales > Hyphomicrobiaceae. The sequence goes on along the minus strand of JAWKWC010000015.1, from coordinate 62,200 downwards.
CCCGCGACCCCCGTGCCTCACCCCTTTTGGCGCCATCGCTCAAAGGCCAACCTCCCGCGCTGGTGGTGTTGGCTGGTCTCGATCCGCTGGTCGATGAGGGCGCAGCCTATGGGCGTCGCCTGCAAGAGGCGGGCAGCAGCGTGGAAGTTCACGAGGTGAGCGACCACATGCACGGATTCCTCGGTTGGACGCGAGAATCGGAAGCCGCCCGCGGTGCGCTTGCCTTGATTGCGCGGCGCCTCAAAGAACATCTGCACGCTTGAGATTGTGTCTTGCCCGAAATGAGTGGTGGATAAACCCGGGCTTGCCTCAATCGTTGGCAATCATCCACAGATTGAACGCACCTTCCACAGGACCACCCCGGCTCTGGCAGCGCTAAGATCGGTGTCAAAACTGATTCTTAAAAAGAGGGAGATTCGGCCTATGCCAGTAAAACCGATCGTGGCGATCATGATGGCGATCACTGTTGGCGCATGCGCTCAATCACAGTCGCTCGCGATCCAGACGTCGTCAGTGCCAGCCGGAGCCAAGGCCGAAGCCGTCCGCGGCACCCCAGTCGTGAGTGGACGGCCGGCGCGGGTTTACATCATGGCGGGCTTCAAAGAAGCCGACTGTAGCCCCATCAACCCCACGCTTCAGGTATCGCAGCCGCCGAAGAAGGGGACGGTGACCTTCAAGCCCGGACAGACAACGACGATTCAGCATAGCGGTTCTGGGAAGTGCATGGGGGCGAAGTTGCAAGGCACGGGCATCTATTACACAGCTGCACCTGGGGCGAGCGGGCCGGACAGCTTCGTGATCTCCGCAACGACCGGGACGGGTGCGCCAACGACAAGGCCTTCGAAGTCCGCGTAGTCGAATAGCCTGGGCGCTCAACTGAGCCCAAGACCCGTCACGACTGCGTGCCGTTTCCTGGTTCGTCCCCGGCTTTTGCAGCTTCGAGAAGTCCGTCCGGTTCCACGCCGGGATAATCGGAGTTCGCGGCAGCGTGTGTGACGTAGCCGTCGAGAAGATCACGCCCAATCGCCGCGGGATCGCGCTCGCTCGGCGGACCAAAACCGCCGGAGCCCGGTGTCACCATGTCGATGACCGAACCGGCCGGGGCTTGGCACCACCTTGCTCGGCAAGTGGCGCGTGTGGCCGTCCGGAGTCGTCAAGGTGACGAGGGCAGCGGCCCCGGCCTTGCCTCCCAACAGGCCGAATGGCGGTGATGTCATGCGCTCCATACACAAGGAGCCCACCGCGTCCGCGCCTTCCAACAGCCGCCACCGGCGAATGGCGCCGTTGCCACCACGATGGCGTCCAGCGCCGCCTGAATCGGGATTGATGGCGTAGTGCTCGACGCGCAAGGGGAACGCCATTTCAAGCACCTCGATCGGGGTATTCATCGTGTTCGAGATGCCGCTCGCGATGACGTTGATGCCATCTTTCGCCGGCCGGGCCCCGAAGCCGCCTTTGATGGTTTCATAAGAGACGTAGCGGCGGCCATTGCGGGGGTCGACGCCGCCGAAGGTGACGACCGCCGACGTTCCCTGGCTGCAGGCCATCACCTGATCAGGCCAGAGGGAAACGAGCGCTCCCGACGACCAGCAGACGCGGTGTGATATCTCGTGGTTGGAGTAGACGACGGGTGCGGGGAACTGGGCGTTGACAACGCTGCCTTTGAGCGCGGTCACCTCGATGAGGCGCCAGCAGCCGGAATTCGGCGGAATGAGGCTGTCAGGATCGACGGCCATCTTGAGGCCGCAGAAAATCCCCAGAGGCCGTGACGGACAGGGCCGCATTCATCGGTCCCTGGACCTGGGGATCGCTGCCGGCGAAGTCGACGCTCAAGCGGTCGCCGGTCTTGCGCACTTTCATGCGGATCCAGAACGGGGCATCGCTGCCATCGGCCTGATCGGCGATGCCGTCGCCATCGCAAAGTCTTCGAACGTGCCTTCGCCATCAGGCAGATCAGAAAGCGCTGCGCGCATCAGACGTTCGGGTAGTCGAGGACTTCACCCATATAGGCCACGAGACGGTCAGCGCCATATCGCGTGGCCAGAGCTTTCAAGCGCTCCGTAGCGCGCAGTGTCGCTGCCAATTGCGAGCCGAGGTCTCCCTTGCGCTCATCGGGCGTGCGCACATTCGCCAGAATGACCTGCTCGAGGTCGGTGTTCAGCTTGCCTTTGGAAACAAGCCTGACCGGTGGAAGGCGCAAGCCTTCGCCATAGATCTCGGTGACGGCACCGTAACTGCCCGGTGTCGCGGAGCCGACATCGGGCCAGTGGGCACGCAGACACGCATAACCAAGGAGGCGGCCTTCATGGAAGGCAGGGCGGACCACGTTGACATCGGGGAGATGGCTGCCGCCGAAATAGGGGTCGTTGTGAATGAAGACATCGCCATCGTGGACGTCGTCGTGGAAGCGCTGCACGACAGCGCGCACGGCATCCGGCATGGAGCCCAGGTGGATGGGCAGGTCCGGGCCTTGAGCGACCATGGCGCCGGAGGCATCGAACACCCCGCAGGAATAATCGCCGGCTGACTTCAGGATCGGGGAGTAGGCAGTCTTGGCGAGGACGACCCGCATCTCCTCCGCGATCTTGGTGAGCGAGTTCTTGACGATCTCGAACGTCGCGGGATCGGCCATCGGGCTGGCGTCATGCATGACAATCAAACCTCGTTTCTGGCGCCAGCGGTGCACATCTCAAGCTGCCGCGGGTGGTGCGTGGTCTCACTTGAATTTCGGCATAATCTCGGTGCCGAAGCGGCGCATGGAGGCCCTGATCTTGGCGTGGTCCATGTAGCCGAAGCTCATTTGGGCAAGGACGTGGCCCACACCGGCATCATGCAGGGCTGCGATCTGGCCGGTGACATCGGCAAGGGAGCCGATGATGGTGCCGTTGGCCATGGCGAAGCGAATGCCCTCTTCTTCCGATACCACCGTGTCGGTCCAAGGGTTCAGCATGGCGTTTGGGATTTGAAAGTCCGGCGGATTGAAAGCGGATCTGGCGTGCGCCATGTGCTGGCGTGTATGGCGCAGGGTTTCCGCAAAGGTGTCTTCCGCTTCCGCTCGGCTCTCGCCCACATAGATCCAGCGCCATAGTGCTGCCGAGCTCAGACGCTGGCGCTGGGTGTTGGCATCGAGGCCGCTTTCGGCAAGCCCTTTGGCGTAGAGCCCGAGGCGGTCACCTATCAGCTCGGTTGGCAAGCGGACGGTGAGAATGGGCACACCTGCCCTGCCGCAGGCTTCGAAGGAAGGCGCGCTCACGACGCTATGCCAAATGGGTGGATGCGGCTTTTGAACGGGCACCGGGCGAAGCTCGGGCAGGCTCAGGGTGTAAAAGCGGCCCCTATGATCGAGAGGCGTATCGGTCCACGCCCGCGTCATGATGTCGACGGCTTCGGCCATGCGCTCGCGGGCATCGTCGCTCCGCAGACCGTAGCCGACGTACTCGTACTCGTTGAAGATCGAACCGCGACCAACGCCGACGTCCAGCCGGCCCCCTGGTGAGATTATCGAGCGGCGATAGCTGTGTGGCGAAGGCGGATGGGATGGCGCAGCGCCATCTGGATTACGGCAAAGCCGATGCGGATTCGGTTGGTCCGCACTGGCTAGTGCAGCGGCGAAGGGGATCGGATCGGAGTAGACACTTTCGCCGGTGAAGTTAATGCTCAGTCAGCCAGACGCCTCGAAGCCCAATTCCTCGGCGAGACGGGCTTGATCCAAAAGTTCGAAGATCTCATCGCGATCATGTTCGGGTGCCGGGGCATGCGCCAAGGTCAACCAGCCAGTCTCATCGGTGACTCTCCTACCTGGGGCCTCACGACGCCCGTCCGAGGCGCACGAATCCATCGCTATCCATTTCCGCGGTCCAGCCCGGTGGCACCAAGATGGTCGACTCCAAGGCTTCGATCACTGCGGGGCCGGTCACGTCGCGCCGGCGGGCATGCGCGCGCGATCGAGGATGTCATCGACAGCTTCATCATGGAACACCACTTTGCGAACGGATTTCTTGTAGTCGGTGCCGGGTGCTGCAGGGTGCTGGCGGATTTGAGCGGGGGTATGGTGCCTATGGCCGACAACCTCAAGCTGACGATCTGGACAGGCTCGGACCTGTTGTCGTGGCCATATGTCTGGCGATGGCGGTCATGGAATGCTTCGGCGATGCGCGCAATGGACGACTGGTCCAGCGGGCCATCGGGGACGGGCACCGAGAGCTCGTAGGATTGGCGCTGGTAACGCGCGTCGATGGTGCGTTCGAACCGACGGCGGGCCGGGCAACGTTGGCGCGGTCGAGCATGGCGGTGCCCGCCGCTTCGAGGCTGGCGAAGGCTTGTTGCATGGCTTCGGGGGCGACAGGATCGCTGGTGGCATAGAGGGTGCGGACGTAGTCGCGTTTGGAATCGGAGCCGACGAGGCCGAGCGCGGAAAATGCGCCGGGGATCGGCGGACACGGCACCTGCGCTGCCGGTTCTGCGCCAACGCGGCCGCGTGCAGCGGACCGGCACCACCGAAGGCCAACAAAGCCACATCACGGGGATCCTTGACCGCGCTCGACGGAAACGATCTTCAAGGCTTCACGGCCATGGCATGGTTCACGACTTCGATGACGGCCGCGGCAGCGCCATCGCATCAAGCCCGAGGGGGCGGGCGAGCTTCTCGGTGATGGCAAGCGCGCCCTCGGAGGCGAAATCTATCGAGCAGGTCACCGGCCAGGAGCGACTCTTGTCCAGGCGAGCATCAAGTTGCAGTCGGTGACGGTGGGCTCGGTACCGCCACGGCCATGCTTGCACGGGACCGGGCTCGGCACCGGCGCTTTTCGGTCCAACGCAAAGGCGCCGGCGCAGTCCACCCAAGCGATCAGGCCACGCCGGCCTGATACCTCGGCAAGGTCGATGACGGGGACGCGGATCGGGTGGCCAGTGCCGTGCATCCAGCGATTGCCGCTGGCACCACCGCCGACCTCGTATTCCGGTGTGGTTTCGTATTTGCCGTCGCGTATGGGCTGGCCTTGGCCGTGGTGCCGCCCATATCGAAGGTGAGCAAGTCCTGACGTCAGGGTTTGGGTGGCCGCAAGTGCTGCCGCGACGGCGCGGCGCATAACCCGGACTCGACAGCAGCCATCGCGGGCATCGCCACGCCTTCGGCCGCTTCGAAGACGCCGCCATTCGACCATGACATGGGCGCGGCGACCTTGGCGTTGTGGTCTGCTCGAGCTGGTCGAGATACGAGGCAGGATCAGCCCGACGTAGGCGCAGACTGCCGTGGTGCTGGTGCGCTCGAACTCACGGATCTCCAGGCAAGACTTCGGAGGAGAGATAAACCGGCATGCCGGAAGAGCTTCGCGCAGGCGTTCGCCGAGCCGGCGCTCGTGATCTGGGTTGAGAAAACTGAAAAGGAGCGAGATGGCAACGGATTGTACGCGCTGGGTCGGATCTGCTCGATCAGATCGGTGATTTCACCTTCCGCCAGCGGTGTCACGACAGCGCCATCGGCGCCGATCCGTTCGGTCACTTCGAAGCGGCGGCGCCGGGCACCAGCGTTGCCGGCGCGTCCTGATTGAGGTCATAAAGATCGGCGCGGGCCGAACGGCGCAACTCCAGAATGTCGCGAAAACCACGGGTGGTGATGAGGGCGGCGCGCGCACCTTTTTCTTCGAGCAAGGCGTTGGTCACGACAGTGGTGGCGTGAGCCAGCAGGCCGACCTGAGGCGCCGCAACCTGGTAGCGCTGCAGGGCCATGTCCAGCGCGGCCAGCACGCCCTCGGCAAAGTTGGCGGGTGTGGTGGGGGCCTTGGCGACTCCAATTCGTCCACTTGTCTCGTCCACCAAGGCCACATCGGTAAAGGTGCCGCCAATGTCCACGCCGATGCGCCATGCCATACCCACTGAACTCCTCGATACCAGGTAGATGTGACTATAGGAACGGCGGGCGCGAGGCGGCAAGGCGCATGACCAGCTTTCTCGCGCAACGCCGGTGGGGCGCGGGTGGTGCTAGGCTCGTCCCTGCTCGCGATCGTAGGCTGCTACCAGATCGCGCAGGCGGGGGATCAGCTCGCTGCCATAGGCCTCGGTGTCGGGTACGGGATCGTAGCCGCGGATCAGCAAGCTGGTTGCGCCGAGCTTGTAATATTCGAGCATGGCGCGAGCGACGGTGTCGGGGGTGCCGACGAGGGCAGTGGAGTTGCCCCGGGCGCCTGTCGCCGCGGCGATCCGAGCCCACAGGCACGTGTCGTGGACGTCCGCTGCGGCTGCCGCTGCGAGCAGGCGCTTGGAGCCGACATTGTGTGGTGCTGGCGCTTTGCCGCCGTTGAGGACTGTGATCTGCTCGAGGATGGCGTGGGCGCGGTCCCAGGCTTGTGCCTCGGTGCGGGCAATGATGGGGCGAGTGGAGAGACTGAAGGTGGGAGTGGAGGCGTGAGGGCCGGCAGCATCGCGGACGCGGTGCATGAAGGCTGCGGTATCGGCGAGTGGCTCGCCCCACAACATGAAGACATCCAGCACGGGTGCGAGGCATCGGATCGCCTCGTCGGAGCCGCCGCCGCCATATATGGGGATATGGGGCTGCTGACGGCATCGGATCTCGGAATAGGCACCGGCGACCCGGTAGAATTCGCCCTCGTGGTCGAACGGTTTGGCCTCGAGCCACACCCGCTTCATCACCTGGACATATTCCCGGGAGCGCCGGTAGCGGGCGGCATGGTCACTGAAATCGCCGTCGCGCGCCTGGTCGATATCGCTGCCGCCTGAGATAATGTGGACGGCGAGGCGACCGCCCGTCAGCTCATCAAGTGTGGCGAGCTTTCGCGCGGCAAGGGTCGGCGCGACGAAGCCCGGCCGGTGGGCCAATAGGAAGCGGAGATGCGTGGTATTGGCCGCCGCGTGGGCTGAGATAAGAAAGCCATCCGGCGCATGGGAGAAGTAGCCGATCAATACGGTGTCGAAACCGGCCTGCTCGTGCAGGCGGGCAGAACTGGCAACGACGGCCGGGTCAAACGGTGGTCCGGCGGCGGGAATGATCTCGGATGAGATCCGGGGTGTGACCCAGCCGATCATCTCGACAGGCATTTGGAGCCCCTTTGCTCTTGCGGGTTCGTGATCGTGGTTGTGAGCGAGAGCCTAACGATAGCGCCATGTCTCGTGACAAGGAAAGAGCGGGAGGCACTAAGGCTGGCGGCCCAATTGCGGGGGCAGGGAAGCCTTGTTTCTGGCTGCTTGGCCCGCCATAACATCCTTCAAAGGCCTGCGGCGCCAGATAGGGAACACGCACCATGGATTCCGACGCACCGAAGACGATTTTCCTCAAGGACTATAAACCGTCGGCCTACCTGATAGACACCGTCCATCTGGACATCTCGCTGCAGGCGACCGCGACGCGCGTGAAGTCGCGGCTGGCGATGAGACCTAATCCGAAGCGTGAAGGACGCCGCGGGCCTCTGGTGCTGGATGGTGAAGGGTTGGAGTTGGTGAGCGTGACGCTCGATGGACAGCTGGTGCCTGCAAAGGGCCTGAAATGCGATGAGCATAGCCTGAAGCTCACGGTGCCGACCGATAAGGCATTCGAGCTCGAGATCGAAACCACGTGCAATCCGCAGGCCAACAAAGCGCTGTCTGGCCTCTATTTGTCGCGTGGGATTTATTGCACCCAGTGTGAAGCGCAGGGCTTCCGCCGCATCACCTACTTCCTCGACAGGCCCGATGTTCTCGCCGTCTACACCACGCGCATCGAGGCCGAAGCTGAAGCGGCGCCGGTACTCTTGTCGAACGGCAATCCGATGGAGCGGGGGACGCTGGAGCGCGGGCGGCGCCACTATGCCGTCTGGCATGATCCACATCCCAAGCCTGCCTATCTCTTCGCTCTGGTCGGTGGCCGTCTCGGTGCGATGACCGGCAATTTCACGACGGCATCAGGGCGCAACGTCGATCTCGCCATCTATGTCGAGCCGGGCAAAGAGGAGCGATGCGCATGGGCGCTGGATTGCCTGAAACGGTCGATGCGTTGGGACGAGGAGCGTTTTGGCCGCGAGTATGACCTCGATGTCTTCAATATCGTTGCCGTCTCGGACTTCAACATGGGCGCGATGGAGAACAAGGGGCTGAATGTCTTCAATGACCGGCTGGTTCTGGCGAGCGCCAAGACGGCGACCGATGCCGACTATTTCAACATCGATCGCGTCATTGCGCACGAGTACTTCCATAACTGGACGGGCAATCGCATCACCTGCCGGGATTGGTTCCAGCTGTGCCTGAAGGAAGGCCTGACGGTCTTTCGCGATCAGCTTTATTCGGCGGATCATCGCTCGCCGGCGGTGCAGCGGATCTATGACGTGCGCATGCTGAAGGCACGTCAGTTTCCCGAGGATGCTGGCCCCCTCGCCCACCCCGTCAGGCCCGACCGGTTCATCGAGATCAACAATTTCTACACGGCGACCGTTTACGAAAAAGGTGCGGAGCTGTGCCGCATGTTGCACACACTGCTTGGCGAAGCACTGTTCCGCAAGGGTATGGACCTCTATTTCGATCGCCACGATGGGGAAGCCGCCACCGTCGAGGACTTCGTTGCCTGCTTTGCAGATGTGAGCGGGCGTGATCTCAGCCAGTTTATGACGTGGTACGCCCAGGCAGGCACGCCCAACCTCGTGTGCAATCTCAAATACGACGCGGCCAAACGACATGCCGATCTGACGGTCGAGCAGGTGTTGAGTCCGACCCCAGGCCAGCCAACCAAGAAGCCCCTTCACATTCCATTGTCGCTCGGCTTGCTCGGCGGCAATGGTAATGACCTGGCGTTGGAATTGCATGATGGGCGCAACATCGACAATGGCGTCCTCGAGGTCACCAAGCGCAAGGAAACTTTCCGGTTCATCGATGTGCCGAGCAAGCCGGTGCCGTCGCTGCTTCGCGACTTCTCGGCACCCGTCAATCTGACCCTCGATCTGGACGATCAGGATCTGGCCTTCCTGATGGCCAACGACAGTGACGAGTACAATCGCTGGCAGGCGGGCCAGGACTATGCGATGCGGCTGTTGGTGGGCGCGGTTCACGCCGAGCGCAACGCAAAGACGAAGGCGCCGGATGCCAAGCCCTTTATCGCCGCTCTCGACGTCATCGCCCGGGATGATCGCCTCGAGCCCGCCTTGCGCGCCCAGACATTGACGCTGCCAAGCGAGAGCGATGTAGCGCGCGTCATTGCCCACAACATCGATCCCGATGTGATCCAGATGACGCGGAAGGCGCTGCGCAAGCGCATTGCGGTGCAGCTCGGCGACACACTCGAGGCCCTTTATAAGCGTTCGGCTGTCAAGGGAGAGTACGAGCCCACTCGCGAGCAGATCGGGCAGCGGACATTGCGGAACACGGCCCTCGGGTTGCTCGCTGCGCGGGCCAAGGCCGACGATATCGCGCGGGCCCAACGGCATTTTCAAACCGCCAAGAACCTGACCGATGAGATCGCGGGATTGGCGGTCTTGTCTGACGTGCGAGGGCCAGAACGCGCCGCGGCCCTAGAGCGGTTCTACGAGCGGTGGAAGGACGATCATATCGTCATCGACAACTGGTTTGCTTATCAGGCGGCTTCGTCCCTGCCAGGCGTGCTTGGCAATGTGCGCAAACTTCTGAAGCATCCGCTCATGTCGCTTGAGAACCCCAACAAGGTTCGCACATTGATCGGTGCATTTGCGGCGAACGCTACGGCATTCCATCGCCGGGACGGCAGTGGCTATCAATTCCTGACCGAGAAAGTGCTGGAAATCGACCGTTTCAATCCACAGCTGGCAGCCAGGCTGCTGACGGCATTCCGGAGTTGGCGAACCATGGAGAGCGGACGTCGCAAGCTCGCTGAGCAAGCGCTCAAAGGCGTCGTCAAATCGAAGACGCTGTCGCGCGATGCCTTCGAGATCGTCTCGCGCATGCTCGATGGGTGATGAGCGTTGCGCAGCCGTTCGCGCTACACAGCAGGCGCCACGCCCGGCCCAGGCTTGGTGCCGTGGGTGACGGTGCGGGGCCGGTCTACTTCCTATTGACTGGATTCATCGCTTGAGCGGTGGCGGCGCCAGGCGTCGCGCCTACGGCTGCGCCGCTCGCGTTTGGCCAGCCATTGCCCCAGGGCTACACGCTCGTTGTCATCGAGCTTGTCGACGATCGAGCGAAAGAAATCATGGGCGAGTGTGCGGGCGCGAACCTCGGCGGCGAGCAGCTTGTCGTGGGCCGTCGTGAACTTGGTGGCGTCAAAAGGTTTCGCTGAGAGGGTGGCGGCTACGTCCGATCGGGCCTGGCGCAACTCGGCCCAGTAGGGACGCAGCTTCTGGCGTTCGGCATCGGCAGCGCGCAGGATGGCGGCGCGGCGTGTCTCGGGCAAACTCCGAACGAAACCGTAGATGCTACTGCTGCCGGCTGGGCCCCAGTTACGGTGGCGCCATGCTGCCGTTGCCAGCGCGCCCGCGACAAGCAGATTGAGGGCGAGCGAGGCCACGAGCGCCCACTTCACCCACCTCGAACCGCGCCTTGGCGTCTCAGCCGTGCCTGCCTGGTCGCTCATCGCGTGTCCTCATCGAGCACGCCCAGTATAGGATCGGCCTGCAAGGAGGCCAACACCACTTCGGTATCGCTGCGCGCGGTTGTCATTTGTGCAACCAGCCCCTCGGCCGTGGTCGAAGCCAGATCGGTATATCCGACAGCAACACCCAGCAGCAGCGCACCGGCTAAGGTCGCAGCGGCCTGCCAGACCGATCCATAGCGTCGAGTGGGGGCGGTTTGTGCGGTTGTCTCTCGCGGCGCTTTGGCGGGACGCGGGAGCGCCACCACGTTGCCATGGGTACTGTCGCTCTTGCCGGTGCGGGCTGATTTCAGAGCTGGCGTTGCGCTCATCGGCTGTGCGGCAGCCTCGGCCATGATCTGATCGACCAGAGCGGCAATGCGCTCAGGGTTGGGCTGAGAGGCACGGCTCAAGACCCGATCAAGGGCGCGCGCCTCATCAAGACGGCGCTGTGCCGCCGGGTCGGACGCGATCAAGGCCAGGGCTGCGTTACGACGATCTGCCGGCCAACGCGCAGCGTCGCCGCCATAGGCGTCCAACAAGTGCTCGAGTCCATTCAGCGTCATGTCATCGTTCGCTCTATCCGTCATTTCCTGCCAAGGCCCTGTTGCCTTGCCTCCTTGCGTAACCGCATCTCAAGCACCTGCATCACTATCCGGCAGCAATTGGCGCCATTCATCTTGCAAAGCCGCCTTCAGGCCACGTCGACCGCGCGCGAGAAGTGATTCGACGGCATCCTCTGAAATTCCCAGCGTTTCACCAACCTCTGTCTGGCTCAAACCCTCGAAGTGAAACAGCGTGAGCGCCAGCCGCTGGCGTTCAGGCAAGCCATGCAGGGCCGCATCGACACGGCGCGACAAGTCACCTTCGGCCAGATCGGTTTCCTGGCGTGCGGGCACGGGCTCGTCGGGGACTTCGTCAACCACCACCAGATGGCGTCCGGCGCGCATGCGGTCGATGCACAGATTGGACACCACACGGCGCAGCCACGGCCGCAATCCACCGGGGCCCAGTTCCAGTTGGCTGGCGTTGCGCCACAAGCGCAAAAGCGCCTCCTGGGCCACGTCGTCCGCCTCGGCCTCATCCCGCAGCATGCGGCGCGCGACACCGAGCACAAGCGGCAAATGGCGCGTGACCACGGCCTTGAACGCGTTGGCATCTCCACGTGCCAGGCCTTCTAGGGCGAGGGCGTCCTCGTCGGACGGGTCGCCAGATGGCCGCGGAGGGTCAGCGGATCTTGCCAATGCCAGCCTCATGATGGGGCCCTTCACGGCCGATGCCGATCGGTTCGCTTCGCCGCTGCCGCTGGGCTCCCCGTTTCAAAGTGGGGCCAGCGGCAGGGCGACGCAAGGCGTCTGTTGCGTTAGTTCTTCGGCGCCGGGGCCGCTTCGCCGGCAGGAGCCTGGGCTGGGGCGTCATTACCGCGATGCATGTCACCCTGGTGGTGACGGTCCATCATGCCGCCATGGCCGCCGCCACGGCCGTGGCCCCAACCGTGACCGCCGCGACCGCGACCGCCGATGCGCCCGTCGCCATCGACATCGAGGCGCGCAAAACGCTCGGCTGCTTTGGCCATGAATTGCTCACGGGTCACCTTGCCATCGGGGCCGGCACCAAGGCGATGTGCCATCCGCTGTACGCGGTAGTCGGCCATATCCTTGCGCATGGCGTCGAAGTCAGCCTGGTCGATCACACCATCGCCGTTCTTGTCGAGTGTCGAAAAGCGCTTGTCGGCACCTGCCAGGACGTCGTCGCGGGTGATTACGCCCGCTTTTGCACTGACGCCAAGCCTCTTGACCCACCCCAGGGCGCCGCCGCGCCGGCCGCGGCTTTCACCAATATGGTCGAGCGCATTGCGCCCACGCATCATGGGCGGGAGGTCGGCATCGTCCAGCTTGCCGTCGCTGTTGAGATCGGCTTCAGCGAAGCGACGGTTGATCTCGGCCCGGAATGCCTCCTTGGAGACCTTGCCGTCGGCACCAGCGCCCATCCGCTTCAGCATGCGCTGGCCCATCTGGCCTTGCTCCATGCCGCGCCGGCCCATGCGTTTGGAACTCCGCGCTGCCACGGCCGCTTCCATTTCGGCCTTGTCGATAACGCCGTCGCTGTTCTTGTCGAGGGCGGCGAAGCGCTCACGAGTCCGGGTGTCGAAATCTTCCTTCGTCATGGTGCGGCCGAAATGGCCACGCATCCCCTTCATATGTCGGCCGCCCATCGACTCCATACCATCCTCGCCCATTGGGCCCATGCCTCCGCCCATGCGGTGCATTCCATGGCCGCGCCACCCGCCAGGTCCATCGCCTGGGGCGGAGATGGCGACAGCGGCACCGCCAGCCAGAAGCAGGGCGGCGGTTGCGAGGATGATGCTGCGTTTGGACATTGGTGACTCTCCTGATCTCCAGCGCGCCAGGGCGCCGTTCGTTCGCGTATGACAGGAGAACGGGAGAACAGCGCCGATCCGTCGCTCAGGCTGGCGGGTTTTGCGCGGACTGGCGTGCAAGGGCCCATCCGGCGGCGGGAATCGGCTGGGTCTTGCTCGGTTCCGGTGCCTGGACCGCGGCCCGCACTGGGCGCTCTAGCGGCGATGGCGAACGGCCAACCCGATGAGTTGCAGATGGCTCTTTATGTCAGTGCCGCTGTTGCCCGCTGGATGCGCTCGCAGCCCTCTCGGATGTTGTCCGGCGAGGTCGCAAAGGAGATCCGGAAGTGGCCCGGGAGCCCATAGGCTGATCCCTGCACGGTGGCGACGCCCGCCTCCAGAAGATAGCCAACCACGTCCTTATCGGTTTCGAGGCGGCGGCCTTGCGGGGTCGATTTGCCGAGCAGGGCCGTACAATCCGGGAAGACATAGAAGGCGCCTTCCGGGCTTCGGCAGGCCAGTCCGCGGGCCTGATTGAGCATGGACACCGCGAGGTCACGGCGATCCTGAAACGAGCGGCTCCACTGGGGAATGAGGTCCTGCGGCCCCGTCAAGGCTGCAACCGCGGCAGCTTGGCTGATCGCCGATGGCGCAGCGGTACTCTGCGACAGCATCTTGATCATCTGGCGGATCAAGTCCGGCGGACCACCCGCATAGCCGAGGCGCCAACCGGTCATGGCATAGCTCTTGGAGACACCGTTAACCGTCAGTGTGCGCGGTTTCAGCTCCGGGCAGACGGCCGCGATCGTGGCGAACTTCCGGTCATCGAACAGAATGTGCTCGTAGATGTCGTCGGTCAGGATGGCCACATCTGGATGGCGCAGGAGTACCTCGGCCAAGCCCGCGAGCTCGTTAGCCGAATAAACGGCGCCGGAGGGATTGGAGGGTGAATTGAGCATGACCCAGCGGGTTGCCGGGTCAGCGCCGCTTCAAGGGCCGCCGGGGTCAGCTTGAAGCCGGTCTCGCTGCCGCATCTCACGAAGCGGGGCGTGCCGCCGGCCAGGGTCACGATTTCGGGGTATGAGATCCAGTAAGGCGCGGGAATGACGACATCGACGCCCTTTTCTACGGTCGCCATCAGCGCATTGAAGAGGACGTGCTTGCCGCCGTTGCCGATAATGATGTTCTCGGGGAGAACTCCAGGTCGTTCTCGCGGTTGAACTTTTCGATGATGGCGGCTTTGAGTTCGGGCGTGCCCGATACAGTCGTGTATTTGGTTTGTCCGGCGCGGGCCGCCCGGAAAGCAGCATCGATGATGTGGTCGGGTGTGGGAAAGTCTGGTTCGCCCGTCGTAAGGGAAATGATATCGGCGCCGGCCGCCCGCATTTCGCGGGCACGCTGGGCTGCAAGGGTCGATGGCGACGTGACGATGCGGCCGACTCGGGCAGCAAATTTGAGCATCAATCAATCTCCAGGACGAGGCGCGCCGGTGCCGGCATAGGGTGCGGGCGCGTATCATCGGCTGTGGACCAAGACTTCGCAAGGCGTGCGGCAAAGCGGGCTTCATGGGGCAGCTGGGGCGATGGGAGGCCTGAATTGCGGCCCTCCGGGATGATGCTGAGCCAGGCCAACTGTGGATTTGGGCGTGGATAGGCCCCGCGACCACCTGCCCCGCCCCCCTTGCCGGTTCAGCGACCGTTTGCGACCACCAAGGTGTAGATCTGGGCGGCGTATGCTTGCGCCTGCCGATTCAGCCGCGAAGGGACGTCCATGAAACTCCTCACTGTCATGCTGGCACCCGGCTCCATCAATCACGTCGCCAACATCGTAAAGGGCTACGCCATCGCCATCGGCGTCGTTTTTGGCATCTACATGGTGTGGCAATGGTGGCAGACCCGGGTGCGCGAGGCCATCATAGACCGCACCGCCAGAGCACGTAGCGTTTGGGCCCGCCATCTCGGACTTGCCCTGCAAAATCCGACACTTGCGCAACCGAATATGTCGCGCCTCAGCGAGTCCGACGTGCCGCGCTACAGGGTCTTCGTGGCCAGCCAGCTTGCCTCGGCGGACGAGATACTGGCGCTTGACCCATCCGACCAATGGCGCGACACGCTGTTGCGGCATCTGGTGCCGCACAAGGACTACCTGGCCTCCGAAGATTTCCGCCAAACCACACTCAAGGACTGTTCTGCGGAGACACGGTCGGTGCTCGATCGGCTTGCCCGGAGCTGACGCGGCAAATTTGGCATCACGTCAGGCTGGCATCTATCGTGTGGACATTGTAGGAAGCACGGCGAAAGTATGGCGGGGCCCCGCTTCCCTGCCACGGGCTTTGCCGGCGCGGTCAAGAGAGAGACATGCCGAAGAAATTGATCATCGACGGCCAGGAGATCGAGGTCGAGGACGGCCTGACGTTGCTCCAAGCCTGTGAGCAGGCTGGCGTGGAAATACCGCGCTTTTGCTATCATGAGCGCCTGTCGATCGCCGGCAATTGCCGAATGTGCCTCGTCGAGGTGGTCGGTATGCCGAAGCCGCAGGCCTCTTGCGCGCTCGGAGTGGGTGACCTGCCGCCCAATCGGGATGGTACGCCGAAACAGATCAACACGCGTTCGCCCATGGTCAAGAAGGCGCGTGAAGGAGTGATGGAATTTCTGCTGATCAATCATCCGCTTGATTGCCCGATCTGCGATCAGGGCGGGGAATGCGATCTGCAAGACCAGTCGATGGCTTTTGGCGTTGGCGGCACGCGCTATACCGAGCCGAAGCGAGCGGTCGAACAAAAGAACCTGGGGCCGCTGATCAAGACCGCCATGACACGGTGCATCCAGTGCACGCGCTGTGTTCGCTTCATGACCGAGATCGCTGGTGTTGAAGAACTCGGCGCCATCGGCCGCGGCGAGGACATGGAGATCACGACCTACCTCGAACAGGGCATGCTGTCCGAGTTGTCGGCCAACGTCGTGGACCTTTGCCCGGTCGGCGCCCTCACCCACCGGCCCTGGGCGTTCAATGCCCGGCCTTGGGAAATGCGCAAGACCGAATCGATCGACGTGATGGACGCGCTTGGCTCCGCGATCCGGGTCGATGTGCGCGGTCGTGAAGTGATGCGAATTCTGCCGCGGACCAACGATGCGGTGAACGAAGAGTGGATTTCGGACAAGGCGCGCCACGTCTGCGACGGCCTGCGCACGCAACGGCTGGATAGGCCCTATGTGCGCGTCGACGGCAAGCTGCGTCCAGCAGGCTGGAATGAGGCCTTCGATGCGATCGCCGCGCGTTTCGCGACGGCTGATCCCATGAAAGTGGGCGCAATAGCCGGCGACCTCGCCGGGGCAGAAGAGATGTTCGCGTTGAAGGATCTCTTTGCGCGAGGCGGTAGCAAGAACATCGATTGCCGTCAGGATGGCGCCAAGATCGACCCCTCAGCTGGGCGCGCGGCGTATCTGTTCAATCCGGGCATCGAGGCCATAGACTACGCCGACGCCATCCTGCTGATTGGCACCAATCCCCGCCATGAGGCCGCCGTGCTCAACGCGCGGATCCGCAAGCGCTGGCGGCAAGGTGGACTTTCCGTAGGCCTGATCGGGGCGCCCGCCGATCTGACCTATGCTTTTGAGGCGATCGGCACGGGACCGGATGCCCTGCAGAGCGTGGCAGACGGAAAACATCCGTTTGGCGAAGTTTTGGCGCAGGCGAAAGCGCCGCTCATCATCGTGGGGTCTGGTGCCTTGGCCAGAGATGATGGTGCGGGTGTGATGGCGCTTGCCGCGCGCATTGCAAGCACGGCTGGAGTGGGCAAGGATCCCGGCTGGACGGCCTTTGCCGTTTTGCAGTCGGCAGCGTCGCGGGTGGCGGGGCTCGATATGGGTTTCGTGCCCGCCGAAGGCGCTCGCGATGTCGCCGGTATGCTGAAGGGCGACATGGAGATTGTCTATCTTCTGGGCGCCGATGAGATCGACATGGTGAAACTCGGCAATGCCTTCGTGATCTATCAGGGGACGCATGGCGATGCCGGGGCCCACCGGGCCGACGTGATACTGCCCGGCGCCGCCTACACGGAGAAGAGCGCCACCTACGTCAATACCGAGGGCCGGACCCAGGTCACGGCGAAAGCCGCCTTCGCGCCAGGCGAGGCCAAGGAAGACTGGGCGATCATCCGGGCCCTGTCAGCACGACTCGGGGCGACTTTGCCTTATGATACGGTCGGCGCGCTGCGGGCTGCCATGATGAAGACTGCACCAAGCCTCGGTCGTCTCGACGTGCTGGTGCCCGAGAGCGGGGATGCCATCGCCAAGTTGGCGCAGGGCACTTCGAAAGTGAGCCGGGACCCGTTCAAGCCAGCACTTGCGGACTTCTATCTCACCAATCCGATTGCGCGGGCATCGGCCATCATGGCCGAACTCAGCGCCATGAAAGCGGGCGACACCCGCGCCCAGGCGGCGGAGTAGCGGCTCCCATGATGCAGGAACTCTCACATATCTGGGCAGAATGGGGTGGGGTCATCACATGGCTCGCCTGGACCGTTGGGGCCAGCCTGTTGTTGTTGGTCGCGCTGCTGATCATCGTCGCCTATCTGATCCTGTTCGACCGCAAGGTTTGGGCTGCGGTGCATATGCGGCGCGGGCCCAATGTCGTCGGTCCGTTCGGGCTGTTGCAATCGTTTGCGGACCTGCTGAAGTTCGTTCTGAAAGAGCCGGTCATTCCGGCAGGTGCCAATAAGGGCGTATTCCTTCTCGCCCCGCTCGTGACATCGGTTTTGGCTCTGGCCGCGTGGGCCGTCATTCCCGTCTCGGAGGGCAGCTTCTTCGGTCTGACCGAAGGCAAATGGGTTGTATCTGATATCAACGTCGGCGTGCTCTACATCCTCGCGATCTCGTCGCTCGGCGTTTACGGCATCATCATGGGCGGGTGGGCTTCGAACTCGAAGTATCCGTTCTTGTCGTCGCTGCGGTCGGCCGCGCAGATGGTCTCGTACGAGGTTTCGATCGGCTTCGTCATCGTGACCGTGCTGCTGCTAGTGGGCTCGCTCAACCTCTCCACGATCGTCACGGCACAAAAGACGGGGATTGGGACATGGCTTGGCCTTGCACCGAGCCTGCTCGACTGGCACTGGCTTGCGCTGTTTCCAATGTTCGTCATTTTCTTCATCTCGGCGCTGGCGGAGACGAACCGGCCGCCGTTCGATCTTGTCGAAGCTGAATCCGAGCTGGTCGCGGGCTTCATGGTCGAGTACGCCTCGACCCCCTACCTCCTATTCATGCTCGGTGAGTATGTCGCGATCACCACCATGTGCGCGATGACGACGATCCTGTTTCTGGGGGGATGGCTGCCGCCGCTAGCGATTGCGCCGTTCACGTGGGTGCCGGGGATCATCTGGTTCCTGCTGAAGGTGGGTTTCGTGTTTTTCATGTTCGCCATGGTCAAGGCCATGGTGCCGCGCTACCGCTACGACCAGTTGATGCGTCTGGGCTGGAAAGTGTTCCTGCCGTTGTCGCTGGCCATGGTGGTGATTGTCGCTGGCGTGGTGCAATACGGAGGGTTGGGCATCAGATGACGGGCAAACCCGGGATTGGAGCCAGACCATGAGCAGCATCGCATCCGGCGTCAAATCGCTGTTTCTAGGCGAATTCGTTTCGGCCTTCTTCTTAGCCATGCGTTACTTCTTCGCGCCCAAGAAGACGCTGAACTATCCGTTCGAGAAGGGGCCGCTTTCGCCAAGGTTTCGCGGTGAGCATGCCTTGCGGCGCTACCCGAACGGCGAGGAGCGGTGCATCGCTTGCAAGCTTTGCGAGGCGATCTGCCCGGCTCAGGCCATCACGATCGAAGCTGGTCCGCGCCGCAATGACGGCACGCGGCGGACGACGCGCTACGACATCGACATGACCAAGTGCATCTACTGCGGCTTGTGTCAGGAGGCCTGCCCGGTGGATGCCATCGTGGAGGGGCCAAACTTCGAGTTTGCCACGGAGACGCGCGAGGAATTGTTCTACGACAAGGCGCGGCTACTGGCGAATGGCGATCGCTGGGAGAGAGAGCTGGCGCAGAATATCGCACTCGATGCGAAGTACAGGTAAGACGCGACTGGCGGCCCGAGCGCGCTGAGCGCGGGGGGGTGGGCCGGCAAGACGGAACGGGACCGACATCACATGGCGCTGCAAGCCTTCTTTTTCTACCTGTTCGCGTTCGTCATGATCGCCTCGGCGGTGATGGTGATCACCGCGCGCAATCCCGTGCACGCCGTGATGTGGCTCATCCTCGCGTTCTTCAATGCCGCGGGTTTGTTCGTGCTGCTTGGCGCTGAATTCCTGGCCATGCTGCTGGTCATCGTCTACGTCGGCGCCGTCGCCGTGTTGTTCCTGTTCGTCGTCATGATGCTGGACGTCGATTTCGCCGAACTCAGGGCTGGGTTCATCAAGAATGCCCCGCTCGGCGCTTTCGTTGGCGCCATCGTATTGATCGAACTGGTCATGGTAGTCGGGTTCCGGCTGGCAGGCATGACGTTTACGTCGCGCGGGCCGGCGTCGCTGGCCGGTAGCACGGTCACCAACACCGAAGCGCTCGGCGCCATCCTCTACCGGGCTCCGTTCGTCTACTACCTCGAAGCCGCTGGTCTCGTGTTGCTGGTCGCCATGATCGGCGCCATCGTGCTGACGCTGCGCCACAAGCCCGGCGTCAAGCGGCAGTCGATCCCGGCACAGAATGCGCGCAATCCGCAGTCGGCGATGGATGTCGTCAAAGTTCCGTCGGGTGGGTTCACGGTTCCAGGCGCGGCTGCGCCAGCGCGCGAGCGGGAGAGAACGGAGTGAGCCGCGATGGATGCCATTATGCTGGCCTTCCTGATCGGAGGGCTGGGCGGCGGATTTCTGGACGGTCGGCGCGGCGAGTGGTGGCTCGGCATCGTCGTGGCTGCGTTGACGGCACTCGTAATCTGGAGGCTCAACGTCGGCATGGCGCGGGGTATGCCGGTGGATGCGGGCACACTGCCGATTCTCGCGGTGCTGGGGCCTCTCGTCTATATCGCTGCGCGTTTGATTGGCGCCTGGGGGCGGCCCAAGCGATGAGTGGCGGACGAGGCAATATGTTCGCGGGAGCGGCCACGTCATGACGGGCTTGAACGGCACTGGCCGCAGCCACGACGATGACAAGATCGCTTCGCTGGACGAGGCCCGCAAGCGTGCTGCGGCGCGCGCCAAGGCCGAGAAGCGGGCCGCGCGCGACGCGAAGGGCGGCGGTGCGATGCGATTGCGTGACTGGATGATCGGCGGTGTGGTGCTGGTGATGGCGTTCGCCATGATCTGGCATTGGGTGTCGCCGCTCGTGCTGGCGACAGGAGGACAGAAATGACCATCGGCCTTTCGCACTACCTCACGGTGGCAGCGTTTCTGTTCACGATCGGGGTGTTCGGCATCTTCCTCAACCGCAAAAACGTGATCGTCATCTTGATGTCGATCGAATTGATGCTGTTGGCGGTGAACATCAATTTGGTTGCCTTCTCGAACCATCTGCAGGAACTCTCGGGCCAGGTGTTCGCACTCTATGTCCTGACCGTCGCTGCGGGCGAGGCTGCCATCGGGCTGGCCATCGTGGTGACCTACTTCCGAAACCGCGGCACCATCGCCGTCGAAGACATCAACATGATGAAGGGGTGACGTGATGGCCCCGACGTCAATCGCAGACAGTCCCCTTTCACCGCCGCATGGCAGGGAGAGGGTTAGGTTGAGGGACGGCTGCTTGCCCAGCTTGTGTTTCCGCCCTTCTTCCCGACCCTCTGTCAGAGCATGCGCCGTTGAGAGTGAGAGGGGGAAGGACCGCACATGATCTACCAGGCCATCGTTTTTCTTCCCATTGCCGGCGCGCTGATTGCGGGGCTGTTTGGCCGCGCCATTGGTGACCGGGCCGCAGAGATCATAACGACGGCCTGTCTCATGGTCGCCGCAGCCTTGGCGTGGGTGGTGTTTTCCGACGTCGGCTTCAGTCACACCACGGCCAAGGTGAACCTGCTGCGCTGGGTAACGTCAGGCGACCTCGATGTCTCCTGGGCGATCCGGGTGGACACGCTCACCGCTGTCATGCTGGTGGTGGTGACGACGGTATCGGCACTCGTGCACCTCTATTCGATCGGTTACATGCACGAGGATCCAGGCCGGGCGCGCTTCTTCTCCTATCTGTCGCTGTTCACGTTCGCCATGCTGATGCTGGTGACGGCCGACAACTTCCTGCAGCTCTTTTTTGGCTGGGAAGGTGTGGGTCTTGCCTCCTACCTGTTGATCGGGTTCTGGTATCACAAGCCCGAGGCCAATGCGGCCGCCATGAAGGCATTCGTGGTCAACCGCGTCGGCGATTTCGGTTTCGCGATGGGGATCTTCGGGGTCTTCTATATCTTCCGCACTATCGGCTTCGATCAGGTGTTCACCGCCGCGCCGGAATTTGCCGGCAAGACATTCGAGTTCCTCGGCTACCAGGTCGATATCCTGACAACGCTGTGCCTGCTGCTGTTCCTTGGAGCCATGGGCAAATCTGCCCAGTTCCTGCTGCACACGTGGCTGCCGGACGCGATGGAAGGCCCGACCCCTGTGTCGGCGTTGATTCACGCGGCGACGATGGTGACGGCCGGCGTGTTCATGGTGGCACGTTTGTCGCCACTGTTCGAGCACGCCCCGCATGCCCTGGAAGTGGTGACGCTGGTTGGCTGTATCACTGCGTTCTTCGCTGCCACCGTCGGGCTGGTGCAGAACGACATCAAGCGCGTGATCGCCTACTCGACGTGTTCGCAGCTGGGTTACATGTTCGCGGCCTGTGGTCTTGGCGCTTATGCGGCGGGTGTCTTTCACCTCTTCACCCACGCGTTCTTCAAGGCGTTGCTGTTCCTTGGTGCCGGTTCCGTCATCCACGCGATGCATCACGAGCAGGACATGCGCCACATGGGTGGCCTCAAGAAATACATCCCAACGACGTGGGCGATGATGCTGATCGGCACGCTAGCGCTGACAGGAGTGGGCATCCCGCACCTGGCTGGCTTTGCCGGCTTTCACTCCAAGGACGCCATCATCGAAGCCGCCTATGCCGGACACACGGCCTACAATTATGCGTTCTGGGCACTGGTGATCGCCGCCTTCATGACCTCGTTCTATTCCTGGCGGTTGATGTTCATGACCTTCCACCAGAGCCCGCGCTGGGGGCATCATCATGCCCATGCTCACGACGACCACGATCACGGGCATCAGGCCGCACATGGAAGTGCCGAGCATGGCAGTCACGATGACGGGCATGGAGGGCATGACCACACGCCACACGAGAGCCCCTACGTGATGCTGGTGCCGCTGTTCGTGCTGGCGGTTGGCGCCTTGATCGCCGGCTACTCGTTCAAAGACTACTTCATCGGCCACGACTTCAAGGCGTTCTGGGGCAAGGCGATCCAGAACGAGGGCCATCAGGCCAGCCACATCATGCATGCCCTGCACGAAGTGCCCGGCTGAGTGGGGTGGGCGCCGTTCATCGCGATGACGTCCGGGTTCTGTCTCGCTTGGCTCTACTACGTCGCCTCGCCGGGATTGCCGGCCGCGACGGCGCGCGCCTTCAAGCCAATCTACCTGTTCTTCCTGAACAAGTGGTACTTCGACGAGCTCTATGACTGGCTGTTCGTCAAACCTGCCATGGCCATTGGGCGCTTCTTGTGGAAGAGCGGCGACGGCGGCGTGATCGATAGCACCATCGATGGCACAGCCTCGAGCGTGGGGCGGATGACCGACCGCGTGGTGCGCTTGCAGACCGGGTATGTCTATCACTACGCCTTCGCCATGCTGATCGGGCTGGCGGCCATCATCACCTGGTTCATGCTTGGCCTGGGAGGCGTGTAATGAGCACCGTCGTCGGCTCCAACCTCCTGTCGCTCGTCACGTTCCTGCCGTGCCTTTTCGCGCTGGCCATTGCGACCTTGAACAAGGAGTCGCGGGGCAACGCGCGCTGGTTTGCGCTGTGGGGCACGCTGATCACGTTCGCGGTGTCGTTGCTGATCTGGTGGAATTTCGACAAGACCAACCCGGGATTCCAGTTCGTCGAGGAGGCAGCCTGGCTCGGTCCCATCAAATACAAGATGGGCGTCGACGGCATTTCCATGCTGTTTGTGATCCTGACGACCTTCTTGATGCCGCTTTGCATCCTGGCAAGCTGGGAAGCCATCGAAAGCCGGGTCAAGGAATACATGATCGCGTTTCTGCTGCTGGAAACGCTTATGATTGGCGTGTTCTGCGCGCTGGATCTGGTGCTTTTCTATCTGTTCTTCGAGGGCGGCCTTATTCCGATGTTCATCATCATCGGCGTTTGGGGCGGCAAGCGGCGGGTGTATGCGAGCTTCAAGTTCTTCCTCTACACGCTGCTCGGCTCGGTGCTGATGCTGCTGGCCATGATGGCCATCTACTGGCAGGCCGGCACGACGGACATTCCAACGCTGATCGACAAAGCCAACTTGCCGGCCGGTATGCAGTGGTGGTTGTGGCTCGCCTTCTTCGCCTCGTTCGCGGTGAAGATGCCGATGTGGCCGGTGCACACCTGGTTGCCGGACGCCCACGTCGAGGCGCCGACGGCAGGATCGGTCATCCTGGCCGGTATTCTGTTGAAGATGGGTGGATACGGCTTTCTGCGGTTCTCCTTGCCGATGTTCCCGGTGGCTTCGGTGGATTTGGCCCCCCTGGTTTTCGTGATGTCGGTGGTGGCCATCATCTACACGTCGCTGGTGGCTCTGGCGCAGGAGGATGTGAAGAAGCTCATTGCCTATTCGTCGGTGGCCCATATGGGCTACGTGACGATGGGTATCTTCACCTTCACGCAGCAGGGGTTGGATGGCGCCATCTTCCAAATGTTGAGCCACGGGCTCGTCTCTGCGGCGCTGTTCCTGTGTGTCGGCATCGTCTACGACCGGATGCACACGCGGGAAATCTCCGCATATGGGGGGCTGGCCGAGCGCATGCCGCTCTATGCCACTTGCTTCATGATCTTCACGATGGCGAACGTGGGACTCCCCGGGACATCCGGTTTCATCGGCGAGTTCCTGACGCTGCTTGGCGCCTTCCGGGCCAATACGTGGGTGGCGTTGTTTGCGACGACGGGGGTGATCCTTTCGGCGGCTTACGCGCTCTACCTCTACCGCCGCATGATCTTCGGCAGGCTCGAGAAGCCGGCGCTCAAAGGCATCCTCGACATGGGTCCGCGCGAGATCGCGGTCATGGCGCCGTTGGTGATCCTGACGTTGCTGTTCGGCTTCTATCCCGCACCGATACTCGATGTGACGCAGGAAGCCGTGCGCAAACTTGTTGCTCAGCATGAAAAGGCCGTCAAAACCACGCGACAGGCGGCTTCGGCATCGACGGTCTCAGTGACGCTGACGCCGGCAAAGTAGGAGTGGGCGCGGGTGCGCCAGACGCGACCGTGACGATGGGTTCGCAGTGGATGCAGGTTCGATTGGACCAAACTGCTGCGCAACGGAATGAAGTGAGAGACCGAGATGTCCGCGCTTGAAGTCTATCTGCCGCTGATGCCTGAGATCGTGCTGGTGTTGGGCGCTCTGGCTTTGCTGATCTACGGCGTCTTTCGCCCCGACACGGAGGCCGAGGCGTCCAAGATCATGTGGCTGGGGCTGGCGGTGTTGATCGCAGCGGGTGTTGCCATCCTGCATGCGGGACCTGTCGCGAGTCTGTTCAACGGCGCATTCACAGATGATGCCTTTGCGCGCTTCCTCAAGGTGTTGATCCTGGTTGGCGCAGGCGGCGCGATGCTGCTGTGCTTCGATGAGATGCGGGCGCTGAAGTCGTTGAAGTTCGAATTTCCGGTATTGTTGCTGCTGGCAACGACCGGCATGTTCATGATGGTGTCTGCGGGCGATCTGATCGCACTCTATCTGGGACTGGAGTTGCAGAGCCTTGCGCTCTACGTCGTTGCCGCCATACGTCGCGACGATGCGCGCGCCAGTGAAGCGGGACTCAAGTATTTCGTGCTGGGCGCGCTGTCGTCGGGCATGCTGCTCTACGGCGCCTCCCTGCTCTACGGCTTTGCGGGAACGACGGCTTTCAGTGGTATTGCGCAGGCTGCGGCTGCAAATGGTGCCGGGCAGAACTGGCTGCTGATCCTTGGGCTGGTGTTCCTCCTGGTTGGCATTGCCTTCAAGATTTCGGCTGTTCCCTTCCACATGTGGACGCCGGACGTCTATCAGGGCGCGCCGACGCCGGTGACCGCATTTCTGGCCGCGGCGCCGAAGGCTGCTGCGATGGCGCTGTTCGTGCGGGTCGCCAGCGGCGCGCTGCCCGGCGTGAAGCCGCAGTGGCAGCAGATCATCGTCTTCCTGGCCATTGCCTCCATGGTGGTCGGCGCGTTGGGTGCAATCGGCCAGACCAATATCAAACGCCTGATGGCCTACTCCTCGATTGCCAACATGGGTTATGCGCTGGTGCCACTCGCTGCCGGCGGCGCGGAGGGCATTCAGGGCGTGCTCGTCTACATGACGATTTACATCGTCATGACGCTCGGCGCCTTCGCCTGCATCCTGGCCATGCGCCGTGACAGCGGTCCTGTCGAGGACATCGCCGAGTTGGCGGGCCTGTCGCAGAACAATCTCGGCTTGGCCTTTGCGCTGGCCATGTTCATGTTCTCGCTCGCCGGAATTCCGCCGCTCGGCGGCTTTTTCGCCAAGTTCTATGCCTTCCTGCCGGCGATCAAGAATGGTCTCTACTGGCTGGCGGTGATCGGCGTGGTGGCAAGCGTGATCGGTGCCTACTACTATTTGCGGATCGTCAAGATCATGTTCTTCGACGAAGCCAAGGCCCCGTTCTCGCCGATGCGCGCCAAGGAGGGCATCGTGATGGTGCTGGCGCTGCTGCTGGTGCTTGGGTTTGTGGCGCCCTTCATTGCCTCACCGCTGGTAGAAGCAGCGGGCGTCGCGGCCCAGTCCTTCAAGTGATACCCTTTTGGGTATGCCCGTAAAGTCTCTCCCACCCGGTTGGTCGCACCACGCCTTGGCCGAGATTGACTCCACCAACGCCGAAGCCCGGCGTCTGGCTGCGGCAGGGCACAACGGTCCGGTCTGGATCACGGCCGAGCGCCAAAGTGGCGGGCGCGGCCGCTCCGGCCGGTCGTGGAGCACCGAGAAGGGCAATTTGGCGGCGACGCTGTTCACGCCAGAATGCAACATTGGCGACCTCCTCAGCTCGCTCTGGTCGCGGGGGTCGCCGTTGTGAGTGCGATCATCGGCGTGCCGGCGGACCCGAAGCGAGCCCTGCAGCTGAAATGGCCGAACGATGTTGATCGGGGACGGCAAGCTTTCGACATTCTCCTTGAAAGCAGCAGCAACGGCGCCCTCGCACCAGTGGCGGTCAGGATGGGATCAACCTGGTCCTCGCTCGGTGTCTGCCGGTCGCCAGTTGCGTCGCTCGCTGACCAAGCTGGCTACACGCCCGATTTCGACGCGGATGCAGCGGTCACTGGCCTTCGCCCTTGCCAGCGCGCTTGAGATTTGGGCAGACGGGCGCGGTTTTGATGACGTCCGGGCGCGCTGGTTGGCGCACGACGCAAATCGGCACAACGCTGCCGGTCAGCCACGGAGATGGGCCGGTGCACGGCGCCGTTTGCCGGGCTCGGTGGCGACGGCGCCCTGTTGCTGGGGGCCGGACGGCCGACATTCCGCGTTTGCATATGGCGACGTGGCATTGGTGAGCGTGGCTGATGTCGTTATCGCTTCATCGCTGGGCTCGTCGCCAGCCAACTCCCCCCCTGCCCGCCCACAGAAAGTTTCGAAATATGTCCGTTGCCAATACCGCGAGATCGTCAGGGCGCCGAAGAGGGCCAGGATGAGTTGACCTTTGTCGCCCTCGGTGGTCTCGGAGGTTGGCGTGGAATTGCTGCCTCTACGGCCTCGGCCCGCCAACCTTGCGACGTTGGCTGATGGTGAATCTTGGGATCACGTTTCCTGAGGGCGAATTCGATCCAGGTGTCGATGTCATCCTGCCGGATTCGACGTTCATCGAGGCCGAGCGGCGCGGAAATCGAAGGATCGATACTGACCATACCCAGAAGATCACATCGGTGCTGTCATCAAAGTTGTGGCCCCGGTTGCGAGTCTGCCGGTCTGAAGCGCCCTTTACGCCGCATTCCTGAAGGCCAAGATTGCCGAGAATGCGGCCGGGCTGTCTGGATGCGAAATTCAGCACGTTGTAAATTCAGGTCAGCGCTGACTGCGAGTTCGTCAACGCATGGCACGCTCGACCACCGGGCCGTCTGGGCTGGCTCTGCCCACACCCGGCAATCTTTCATACCGGTGACTGGAAGCTCGACAATCACCCGCTGATTGGTTCGCCATGGACGAGGCGCTGGTTCCTGCAGAACTCGGCAAGGATGGCGTGCTGGCGCTGGTTTGTGATTCCAACCAACGCGTTCGGGATGGGCGCTCGCCATCGGAAGAAGGAGATAGCGCGGTCGCTGACGGAGTCGTTCATCGCGCGTCTCGGCGGGTGAGTGGTGACGTCGTTTGCCTCCAATGTCGCGCCAGTTCGTGCGGTTTTGCACACCAGCGCAGGAGACTGGGCGAATTGGTTCTGTTTTCCGGACGCGCTGCATCGCGCCATCCAGGTGGCGATTGATACCGGCTATCTACGCAAGGTTTCCGCTATTTCGATCGAATTCTCCTATCTGGCACCGCACGAGGTGCTGGCCATTGCAACGGTGGGGCGAAGGCAGTCGGCGCTGGCCCGGATCGCCAATGGCGATCATCCCTTATCGCGCTCGCGCCGGATGACTGTGGTGGTTTTTCCTCGCGCACGTTCACGGCGGCTTGAGAAGCCCCATCAGCCGCATCCAGAACTCGCTGACGCGGAACAGGATCGGATCGTGATACGACACGGGCGCTGGTGCATGTCGCGAACGCCGCGGCGCGAACTCCGGCAGATGTATCGGTGGATCAAACCGCAAATTGCGATCGATGCATGGCGAGATGTGGCACCTCAAGAACACGCAGGGATCGCGCAGGAGGAAGGCATCGCGGGGTTGGCGCCCACCAACGACAAGTTGCGACTGATTGCGCCGGGGCGGCGGGTGTCGTGGACGAGGCGCCTACAGGCCGGCTGTTTCGCGATGGGCGGCCTGATTTATCCGTGCCGATTCCGGATCGTGCGCGAGCGGCGGAAACTGGCGTTCGTGGGTCTCGCCGCGTGTCGCTGGTGCTGGGAGCGGAAGGGCGAAATTCTGGCGATCCCAGAATGCTGGACGGCATCCCGTATGAGGATGGCGATGGTCGCGACATGGAGGACATCGTCTTCGATGCGGTCGAGGGGTGCTTGAAAGGCATTCCGCCAGCGCGGCGGCGTGATGCCAACACGGTCCGCGAGGCGGTCAGGCGCTCGGTGCGGTCCGCAATCGACCAGGCCTGGGGCAAGCGGCCGATCGTGAAGGTGTTTGTCGCCGAGGTGAACGCGAGCAAGGGTTCCTAGCGGGATGCAGTGCGCGCAGGCCTTACAATGCTATCCGCGATGAAATGAGAAGGATGACGTCGACCATGTCGCCACTTGCCGGACGTGTTGCCATTGTGACGGGCTCAGCGCGCAACATTGGGCGTGCGACAGCGGAGATGCTGGCTGAAGATGGGGCTGCTGTGATGATTCATGCCCGTGCAGACCGCGAGGGCGTGGATGATGCGGTGGCCGCCCTCAAGGCCAAGGGGGCGAAGGTTGCCGGCCATCTCGCGGATCTCGACGGAGGACGGGCGCAAACCTTGATGCAAGCGACGGTCGAGACGCTTGGCGCCACCATCCTGGTCAGCAACGCAGCCGTTCGCCGTAATACGCCGCTCACCGAGATGACATTTGCCGAGTGGCGGACCGTGCTGGGCTCGAGCCTCGATGACCTTGCTGATGACGCGGCTCGCAGCCGCCATGATTGACGCCAAGTGGGGCCGGGTGGTCAATCTCGGTGGGATCTCCATGTTTCGGGGAGCTGGCAGGGCGCTCGCATGTATCCGCGGCGAAAGCCGGCATGATCGGGATGACGCGGTCGCTTGCGGTGAGCTCGGCCTATGTCACGGTCAATGTGGTGGCGCCAGGCTCGATCGAGACCGTTCGGGGGCGGCGGCCGGCGGTCACTGCCTACAACGGAGGCCTGGCGTGCCCGTGGAGCGCAGAGGCGAACCGGATGAGATCGCGCACATCATCAGAATGCTTTGCCATCCGTTGGGCGCCTATACCACGGGGCAAACCATCCAGGTCAATGGTGGCGCGCACTTCATCTAGTGTGCCGTGTGGCTCGGCTGATCGCGCTGAGTCGGTCAATTCCGAATGGATGTGCGCGATATTCGGGCACAGCCGCCGTGCAGGCCAAGCCGTCGACAAGGAGACGCATCTCCTGGTGCAGGCGGTTGAAAAACGCGCTGCTGGTCCCAACATGATTGTAGTTTCAACCGGCTGAGCGGGGACACAGATATGCTCGGCTCTACGATGTGCAAGGCCCTTGCGGGTCTTGCAGGGGTAGTTTGTCTTGCGACGGAAGATTTGGACTTGGTTCGACTGCTCAGGCATCGCCATTGATCCAACCGGGCGATGCGGCACCAGACTTCACCGCAACTGACACAGCCGGCAGAACAATGAAGCTCTCGCAATTTGCCGGCAAGACGGTGGTGCTTGAATGGACCAATCATGACTGCCCGTACGTGGGCAAGCACTACGCCTCCGGCACCATGCAGGAGCTGCAAAAGTATGCCGCGGCCAAGGATGTGGTTTGGCTGAGCGTCATTTCGTCAGGACCGGGGCAGCAAGGATACGTGAACGGCCTCGAGGCAGATAAACTCACAGCTGATCGTAAAGCTGCGCCAACGGCGGTTCTGCTCGATCCCGAGGGTAAGCTTGGGCGTCTCTATGGAGCGACCACGACGCCGCATATGTTCGTGATCGGCTCCAGGGGCACACTTGTCTACATGGGTGCGATCGACGACAAACCGTCGAGCAATCCACAGTCCCTCAAGACGGCGCGGCCCTATGTCAGGGAAGCGCTCGACGCTGTATTGGCCGGAAAACCGGTGAAAACAGCTTCGTCGCGTCCTTATGGGTGCTCGGTCAAGTACGGTAAGTCATGACGCCGGGCACTACGGGTTGACGGACCCGCCGCGAGGGCCAGCGCAATTCAGCTCGCGAGTTCCCTCGATCGCTTGGTCGCCGCGGCGATGGCTTTGGTCATCAACGGTTCCAAACCGGTATCGGCCATCAGCACTTGCAGGGCCGCATGAGTGGTGCCGTTCGGAGAGGTGACGTTCTTGCGCAATTGATCGGCGCCAACATCGGACCACTGGTGCATCAATTCACCGGAACCCGATACGGTCGCGCGCGCAAGCTTCATGGCAAGGTCCGGCCCCAGGCCTGCCTTGACGCCGGCGGCTGCCAAACACTCCGTCAGATAAAACACGTAGGCCGGGCCTGATCCCGAAACTGCCGTCACCGGATCGATGAGGGCTTCGTCATCGACCCAGGCCACCTCGCCAATGGCTGAGAGGAGCGCATCGCACAGTGCTTTCTGCTCCGGTGATACGTGCCCATTGGGCGCTGCGACAGTGATGCCTCGGCCAACGGCAGCGGGCGTGTTCGGAATCGAGCGCACGACGGCGATGCCGGGGGCGAGATGCTTTTCGAAGCCGGCGATGGTCTTGCCGGCGGCAATCGAGAGAACGACTGTGGTTGGACCAGCGATGCGGGCCAGTGGCGGAAATACGTCATCCATGATCTGCGGCTTCACCGCCATCAACAGCACAGCGGGCGGCGCGCTGGGGGGCGGGATGGTGGCGTGTGACGCAATGCCGTGCTTGTCGAGCAGGGCCTTGATGGCAGGCGGGGGAGCCGGATCCTGCACGACGACCCGTTTGGGATCGATGCCGCTGGCGAGCCAGCCCGCCAGCATCGCGCCGCCCATGTTGCCAGCGCCGGCGAGGATGAGGTCACCATCGAGGAGAGGGTCAGTGTTATGTTTCCTGCGCGTTGATGGACGTTGATGAGGGGGCATGTCGCACATCCCCGAGGGGTGCCGGTCTCAGTTATCGGCCCCGCGGCGATGGCTCGCGGAGGGCATGATCACACGATCTCGTCCACGCGGACAATGCGGCGCTCGTCAATGGACTTGAGTGCGGCGTTGGTGACGGCAACGGTGTAGGCGGCATCGTCGCCATCCGGCAAAAGACTGGTGTTGCCCGCCAGCTCCGCCTCGAATGCGGCCACCTGGCGCTCGTAAGCGGGGCTTGCCGGGACGCGCTCGACGCGCTCGCCGGCTGCGTCGCGAACGGTCACGGTGTGCTCGTCGACCCAGCGCAAGGCGGATGTGATCACCATGCCGTTCGTGCCTTCGACAATCAGATTGTTCTCACCCTTCGGGACTTGACGGGTGGCGCGAACCTGGGCGTGACCGCCGCCCGCCAGTCGGCCCTGCAGGATGAAGGTGTCGTCGGACTGGCCTTCGCGGCGATCCGGCGTGGTGATAGCTGCAACTTCGACCAGCTTCTTGCCGCTGACCCACTGCACCAGATCGATCAAGTGCACGCCCACGTCGTACATGACGCCGCTTTGGGGGACATCGAGGCGCCAGGTTTTTCGCGGCGGCATGGCCGACGTGCGTTCCAGCGACATCGAAACGATCTTGCCGAGATCACCTGATTGCACAATGGCGCGGGCGCGCATTACGGCTTCGTCGAGGCGGATCTGGTGGGCAATGCGGAGGACGACCCCGGCACTGCGGCAGGCTGCGGCCATCTCGCGGGCGTGAGCGTATTGCATTGCGAAGGGCTTTTCGCACAGCATGTTCTTTGTGTGCTTGGCGCCCGCAAGAACAGCGCGATGGTGCAGCGCATTGGGCAGCGCAATGTAGACGGCATCAACCCCTGGGTCGGCCATCAAGGCTGCAAGATCAGAATGTGAACGCGGAACACCAATGCGCTCGGCGAACGCTTTGGTCTTGGCCGGCGTGCTGCCGAGGCAGGCGACAAGCTCGGAGCGTGGGCTCTTGACGATGACCGGTGCTACGAAATCCGTCGCCGCCCATCCGAGTCCCACGATCCCCCACCGAACGGGCTGCGCAACCGCCGCCATGGGTTGCATCCCTTATTCGGCGGCCGGCGACAGTGTTGCGGCCTTGAGGCCCCGGCTCTCGCGTTCCAGCTTCAGAAGATCGGCGACCATAAAAGCGATTTCCAGCGACTGCTCGGCATTGAGGCGGGGGTCGCAGAGGGTCTCGTAGCTTTTTGCGAGATCCTCATCGACGATCTGCACCGAGCCGCCCGTGCACTCCGTCACGTTCTGGCCGGTCATCTCCAGGTGGACACCGCCAGCGTGTGTCCCTTCGGCACGATGGATCTTGAAGAACTGCTCGACCTCATCGCGCACGCGCTGGAACGGCCGGGTCTTGTGGCCGGTCGTTGCAGTGACCGTATTGCCGTGCATGGGATCGCAGGACCAGATGACCTTCGACCCCGCCTTCTCCACGGCCCGAATGAGCGGCGGCAGATGTTTCTCGACCTTGTCCGAGCCGAACCTGCAGATCAAGGTCAACCGCCCCGCCTCATTCGTGGGATTGAGGAGATCGATCAGCTGAAGCAATCCATCCGGTTCGAGCGAGGGGCCGCATTTGAGGCCGATCGGATTGGCGATACCACGGCAGAACTCGACATGGGCGTGATCTGGCTGGCGGGTACGGTCGCCGATCCAGACCATGTGGGCCGACGTATCGAAGTATCGGCCGGTTCCCATGACGGTATCCTGGCGCGTCATGGCCTGCTCGTAGCCCAGAAGCAATGCCTCGTGACTGGTGTAGAAATCGGTGGTGACCAGTTCGCGGGTGTTGGCTTCGGTGATGCCCAGGGCCTTCATGATCTCGAGCGTGCGGCCGATCTCGCGGGCCAGCGCCTCGTAGTTGGCCTCGATGGGCTTGTCCTTCATGAAATCGAGCGCCCAACGGTTCATGTTATCGAGGCTCGCGAAACCACCCTGCAAGAAGGCGCGGATGAAATTCAGCGTGGCGGCCGACTGCCGGTAGGCCTCGAGTTGGCGCTGGGGATCGGGAATGCGGTCCTCGGGCGTGAAGTCGAAGCCGTTGATAATGTCGCCGCGGTAACTCGGCAACTCGACGCCGTCGCGCTTTTCGACATTCGATGAGCGCGGCTTGGCGAACTGACCGGCGATGCGGCCAATCTTCACCACGGGCATGCCGCCTGAGAACGTCATCACCAGGGCCGACTGCAGGAACACGCGGAAGTAGTCGCGAATGTTGTTGGCGGAATGCTCCTTGAAGCTCTCGGCACAATCGCCGCCCTGGAACAGGAAGCTTTCACCATTTGCGACCTTGGCGAGCTTGGTCCTGAGGGCCAAGACTTCGTTGGCGAAAACCAACGGGGGAAACTTCGCCAACCGATGCTCGACCGCCGCCAGCGCCGGGCCGGGCTCGGCATAAGCGCGCCCTTCATATTCAGGCACCTGGACGACGGGCTTGGATCTCCAGCTAGCAGGGGACCACGCGGCCG
This sequence comes from Hyphomicrobiaceae bacterium, assembly GCA_041397705.1. GTDB lineage: Bacteria > Pseudomonadota > Alphaproteobacteria > Rhizobiales > Hyphomicrobiaceae. Next base: position 28,798 of record JAWKWC010000015.1, on the reverse strand, counting down.
GCATGACACTCTCCTTCGGTACGAAAACGGCAACAGGGCCCCGCTGTTCTTGCAGAGCCCCCACCACGGCTTATCATCGCATGATTTGCGACTTGTAGGATAACTTCAACCGGGCCGCCAGCGCCACCCTGAATTCGGCTGGTCCGGTTGTAGACCCATCTTGCGCCAGGGAACGCAGCACATGCCGCCTGAACCCCGTTTCACCTTCGGGATCGAGGAAGAATACCATCTGGTGGACTGCCAGTCGCGCGACTTGGCCTCGGCACCGCAGGAGATGCTGGATCTTGGCTTGAGCCGGCTCGGTGACCGGGTAAGCCCCGAATTCCTCCGGTCTCAGATTGAAATTGGGACGCAGCCCCACACGTCGTTCAGTGCTGCGCGGCTGGAACTTGGCGGGCTGCGGGGTGAGATCGTGCGGCTGGCCGGCGAACACGGCCTGGCGCCGATGCTCAGGGACGCACCCGTTCGCCAATTGGGATCGGTTGGAGACCAGCCCGAAAGCACGCCATCAGCGCTTGCAGATCTGGTGTCGGCCGACGGCTGGTGATCTGCGGCATGCATGTTCACGTGGGCATCAGGGATCCGGACGTGCGGATCGTCTGTGATGAACCAGACGCGCTATTTCCTGCCGCATCTGCTGACGCTCTCGACGTCATCGCCATTCTGGATGGGCCACGAAACCGGCCTCAAGAGCTTCCGTCTGGCCTTGTTCAAGCAAACTCCACGGACTGGCATGCCTGGCCGCTGCGGGAAGTTGGGATGGAATACCTGCAGGCGGTGAATGTTCTGATCCGCGCCCGGCGTGATCGAGGACGCCTCGAAGATCTGGTGGGATCTGCGGCCCTCGGCAAAGTTCCCGACGTTGGAGATGCGGATCACCGATGTCACACCGCGGATCGACGATGTGATGGCGATTGCGGCGCTCTATGTGTGCATGTGCGGATGCTTTGGCGGTTGCGGCGGGGCAATGTGGGTTGGCGGACCTATCCGGTGTTTCTGGAGGAGGGCAGTGGCGGGCGCAGCGGCGCTACGAGGTGTGCACGATCGCCTGTTCGATCTCGGAAAGGGCGAGTGGTGCCCTACCCTGCCCTGCTGGAAGAGATTTTTGGAGCTCATTAGTGAAGATGCGGCGGCGCTGGGTTGCCTTGCCCATGTGCAGCACGCCCGCACCATTGTGCGGGACGGAACCAGTGCAGACCGGCAGTTGGCCGTTTATCGTGCGGCCTGCGGGCGCGACGGCGATACGGCTGCGCAGCGCTGCGGGCGGTCGTCGATCCGGCGATCGAGCATCGGCAGACACCAACGCTTTGCTGCAGGGCAGCCGTGGCACGCTTGGCGGAGGGCAAGATGGACTTGGACAAGGCAAACTATATCAGCGACGAGACGCAACTGCGCGCGCTCCACCATGCCGATGAGCAGGGCCACCGGAACAAGGTTCTCGATCACGTCGATGGTCGTACCAAGCGGTTTCTCGAGCTGTCGCCATTTTGTGTGATCGGCACACAGGGCCCAGGTGGCGCCGACGTCACGCCGCGAGGTGATCCGCCCGGATGGGTGCGCGTGCTCGATGACCGAACGCTGCTGATGCCCGATCGCGTCGGCAACAATCGCCTGGACGCCATGAGCAATCTGCTGACCAATCCCCGCATCGGCTTGTTGTTTCTCGTGCCCGGTTTCGGCGAGACGCTGCGGATCAATGGCACCGCCCGCATTACTGACGATGCGCGATTGCTGGAACCCTGTGCCATTGCCGGCAGAGCACCCAAGGTGGGGCTGGTGGTCAAAATCGAGGAAGCGTTCCTGCATTGCCCGAAGGCGCTGATACGATCGGACCTGTGGGACCCGGCCCGTCACAACGATCGCGGGCAGCTTCCGAGCTATGCTGAAATGTTGCTCGATCATGTTGCCGGACTGACGGGTGAGGAAAACGAACGGCAAAGTCAAATCATGGCGGAGCGCGGGCTCTATTGAGGGCAACGTGGCGTGGGCCCTGCTATTTGCGGACCACCTCGGCCTCGATGGCAATATCGACATCGTCGGAGATCAACGGGGCGCCGCGGCCCAAACCCCATTCGCTGCGCAGGATACGGGTGGTGGCTGAGAAGCCCGAGACGAACTTGCCGGCAAAGCTCGGGTTGACCAGGCCCAACGGATGCTCGCCGCTGAAATTCCACTTCACGGCCAGAGTGACGGGGCGGGTGATCGTACCGATCGTCAAATCCCCCGTGACATCGCCGGTCCGCTCGCCCGTGATCTGAATGCCTGTCGCTCGGAACGCGATCGCGGGATGGCGGAGGACATCGAAGAAATCGCTGCCTCTGAGCAGGCGGTCAAGGGCTGCGACACCGGTCGAGATGTTTTCGGCAGCGAGCTGGACATCGAGTTTGGCCGCGGTCGGGTTCGTGGGGTCGAATTCGAGGGTTCCCTTGGCGCCGACGATGCGGCCGGTATGACGGGAGAGGCCTGCGTGGCCCCAGCTGAAATGCACAGTGGTGTGGCCGTCGGCGAAGTCATAGACAGCGGCAGAAGCCGATCCACCGCACAGTTGCACTGAGGCTGCTGCGGCCCAAATTGCCAGCAGGACGACTGCAATCCGCCCGCGCAGAACGCTCATGCAAGACCTCTTGGCTGAAGGTGTGGACCGAGCGCATACGCAAGCTTTGTGGCAATGGCGCAGCAGCGGGCTCGGGCGCGGCCTTACAGTTGGGCGGTCATGCCGCCGTCAACGACCAGCGCTGCGCCCGTGATGAATGACGCGTCGTCGGAGGCCAGAAACGCAACCGCGGCGGCGATTTCTTCGGGCGTGCCAAACCGGCGCATGGGGGTCTTGTCGATCAGGGCTTTGGCGAAGGCGGGAATGCGCAGGGCGCGGGCCGTCAAGGCTGTCTCGACAAAGCCGGGACAGACGGCGTTGACGCGGATATTGAAGGGCGCAAATTCGACAGCGAGGCCCTTCGTCAGGGCAACGACGGCCCCTTTGGTCGCGGAATAGGCGACGAGCTGCCGCATGCCGTGGTCGCCCATGATCGAGGCGATATTGATCAGCGCTGCATGGGAGGATATTCGGAGGAGTTCGAAGCCTTCCCTGGCAATGCGTACGACGCCGTCGAGATTGACTTCACGGACCCGATCCCAATCTGCTTGCGACATGTGGCGGAAGTCCGAGCGGACGTTGATGCCGGCGTTGTTGACGAGGATATCGAGCCGGCCGTCGCTGTTGGCGATCGCACGCATCACGGCTGTCACGTCCTGCCCCCGCGTCACGTCGGTCGCGAACGACTTGGCGGTGCCGCCTGCTGCCGCGATCTCGGCAGCCACAGCTTCGACCGCCTGGCCATCGAGATCGGCCAGTACGACGCTGGCTCCATCTTGTGCCAAACGGCGAGCAATGGCGCGGCCCAGGCCGTTTCCAGCGCCGGTGACGAAGGCGACGCGCCCATCCAATCGCGGCATGCTTGAAGCTCCTCGGTTGCGTGACCCGGCTTTACTCACCCGTCCGGTCCGCGGCAAGGCCTGTTCGGCCGGCATGGCAAACGCGGCCAGTGGGGCACCAAAAAACCCGCAGTCGCCTGCGGGTTTCCCGGTTTGCCAGTTCTTTATGATCGCAGCCTACTTCAACGGCTCGTAGTGACGATCATAGGTATCCAGATCGTGCGTGTAGTCGTGGCCGACTTTGAATTTCATGCCGATGCGAAGCATGTGGGTCTCGACATCGTGCAGATCATGCCGGCCGGTGAAGAACTCGAAGTTGCGGTCGTCATAGGTGCCGTACAGATATTCACCGAAGACAATGACATGATGCCAGTCGATTTCAGTGCCAACGCCGCCGACAAAGCCGGGAATTGTCTCCGCCGCTTTGTTGCCAACACTGCCGGGCTCTTGCACCTCGAGGCCAACCCAACCGAAGCCGGCGGTGCCGTAGAGGAGCCATCCCGGTGTCGGGAATAATCCGGCCCGGGCGCGGATCGACATCGCATAGTCGAAGCCGTATTCGTAGCCGGCAACGAGGTCGCGAGAATCAGCAAAGCTGCCATCGATTTCGACGCCAAGCATCCATCTGTTTGGCGACACCAAGTCGTAGGCAGCGGAAAAACCACCGCCGATCCCACTGGTTGCAAAAGGGTCAGTGATGGACGTCTGCCACTTGGTATCGCTGCCCTTCATCCACGTGCCCTGGCCAAAGGCACCAAATTTGACGATGCCAGTGCCGTCGAAGTTCTGCGCGGCGGCTGCGCCGGCTCCCACTGTGAGCGCTACGAGCAGGCCTGCTGCCCGCTTCAGCCACATCACTACCATGTGCCGTCCCCCAAAATTCAGCCGATCTCCAGTTATGAGGCTTAGGCCGCAATTTGCTGATTCGGGGAAGCAGGAAGTTGGTTAGGGGCGTGCATTGCGCGGCGATCGTTGCCTTCCTGCACGGCGATGGATTTCTTAACGATTTGGCAACTCCGGGCTGCTTCAGCCGGCAGTGGGTGGCACCCACTTTTCGCGCATGGTGACCAGCTCTTCCGCGGCGCTGGGGTGGAGAGCCATCGTGTTGTCGAAGTCGGCTTTGGTCGCGCCCATGCGCATGGCGATGGCCGCCATCTGGACCATTTCTGCGGCGTCCGGGCCGACGATGTGGCAGCCCACGACGCGTTGGGTCTTGGTCTCAACGATCAACTTCATGAGCATGCGTTCTTCGCGACCGGAGATCGTGCCTTTCATCGGTCGGAAGCCTGCCTTGTAGAGATCGATCTCACCGCACTTCTGGCGCGCCTCGGCTTCGGTCATGCCGACAGTTCCGACCTCCGGCGTTGAGAAGACTGCGGTGGGGATCATCTCGTAGTCGGTCGTCCAGGGTTTGCCGCCATACATGCTGTCGGCGAAGGCATGGCCTTCCCTGATGGCGACAGGCGTGAGGGGCACGCGATCGGTGACGTCGCCGACGGCAAAGATATTCTCGACGTTCGTGCGGGAATGGCCGTCGACCTTGATGGCGCCGCTTGGGGTGATTGCGACGCCGGCCATGTCGAGGCCAAGGCCGCTGGTGTTGGGGCTACGGCCGATGGCGAACATGATCTGGTCGGCTTCGAGTGTGCGGCCACCGGTGATTTCGGCGACGAGGCCGGCTGGGGTCTTCTCGATACGGTTGAGGATCGAGTCGATGATGATGTTGATGCCTCGGCGGGGCAGCTCCGTCATCAGGGCGTCGCGGAGGTCCTCGTCGAAGCCGCGAAGGATCTTTGGGCCTCTGTAGATCAAAGTGGTTTCAGCGCCGAGACCCGCGAAAATGCCAGCGAACTCCACCGCAATGTAACCACCGCCGGCGACGATGACGCGTTGAGGCAATTCTTTCAGATGGAACGCCTCGTTAGATGTGATGGCGTGCTCGCGGCCCTCAAGGTCGCCATCGATGTTGGGCCAGCCGCCGGTGGCGATCAGGATTGTTTTGGCGCGGATCGTCTTATGGGGTTTGAGCAGGCGAACAGTATGGGGGCCTTCGAGGACAGCGCGGCTTTGAAAGACAGTGACGCCGGCGCGCTCGAGGTTGCGTTTGTAGATTTGCTCGAGGCGGTCGATTTCCTTGTCCTTCGCCGCGATCAAGTGCGGCCAGCTGAAGCGTGTCTCGGGCACGGTCCAACCGAAGCCAGCGGCGTCCTCGAATTCGTCGCGGAAGCGGCTTGCATAAACCAGCAGCTTCTTCGGCACGCAGCCGCGAATGACACAGGTGCCGCCAAAGCGATACTCCTCGGCGATGGCCACCTTGGCGCCATGGGTTGCAGCGATACGCGCGGCGCGAACGCCGCCAGAGCCTGCGCCGATCACAAAGAGGTCATAGTCGTGCGTCGTCATGCTCGCTGCTCCCGATGCGCTGAGGGGCCAATTTGCCGTCTTCGATCTGGCGGCGGCCTGCGTCTTTGCGCGCACTCTATTCCACGTTCACGGCCAAGACTGCAAATCCGATGACCAAGCGTATTTTAGATATCACCGATCGCGATACCCTGATCAGCGCCATCGAGGGCGGCTTCAAGCCCAAGTACCTGTTCTTTTGGGGCCATCGTGGCAGTGAGCGCCAACCGGGTCCACACGTGTTGAGCCAGTGGTGGCCGGCGCCTTTTGACGTGGATGGGGTCACCTATGCGACGGCAGAACACTTCATGATGGCTGAAAAGGCTCGGTTGTTTGGTGACACAGGCGCTCTTGAGCGGGTGCTGGCGTCGCGCAGCCCGGGCGCTGCGAAGGCGGCCGGTCGCGCGGTAGCCAACTTCGACGAGGCCCTATGGTCAGCCCCGCCGGTTCGATATCGTGGTCCGCGCCAACCGGGCGAAGTTCAGCCAGAACGGCGCCCTCAGTCGCTATCTGGCAGAGACCGGCGATAAGGTTCTGGTGGAAGCAAGTCCGGTCGACGCGATCTGGGGATCGGCCTTGCCGCGATGCCCCTGCGGCGCAAACCTCGCCAATGGCGAGGGTTGAACCTTCTGGGCTTCGCGCTGATGCGCGTGCGCGCGGCGCTCACTCCTTGTTGATGGGCTTGAACTCGCCGCGCGCAAACGCGTACTGCAATTCGAACATCAAGCGGCGCTGGAATTCCAGAATCGGGGGCGCAGCGGCGGCACTGGCCTCAGGTGCGGCCTTGACGAATTTCTGGCCCGTCGGCGACTTCAGGAAAGTGGCCAGGGCATTCAACTCCTCGACGGTGAAGCGCTCGGCATAGAACTTTGCCGAGGCATCCAGGACATCGGAGAACAGCTTCTTGATCTTGGGGTTCTCGGGATCGAAGTACTTGTTCAGGAAGCGTTCCAGCGGCTCCGCCATTTGCGGATTGGATTGCTTGGTCTCGGCAAGGATCGATTTCGAAGTGCTGTCGAGCAGCTTTGAGCCTGGCTTTGGCCTCCCTGGGCAGCAAAGATTTCGCGTGCGGCGGCGATCCGCGCGGGATCGATTGCGGCTGGCGCAACGGGCGCTGATTTGTCCTGGGCGACAGCCGGGCGGACTGGCGCAAGCATCGTGCACGACAAGGAAAATGCGATCACACACGTCAACATGCAGGCGTGAAGGGACTTTGAATACTGCAACGGATTACCTTTCCCGTGTGAGGGTTTCGACGCCCTGATCGCTGGCCAGGAACGCTGTATCGGCGAGTTCGAGGAAGAGCCCGGTTTCGACCACGCCGGGGATGGCTTGTAGCGTTCGATCCAGCAGCGCTGCATCCGGAATGCGTCCGATCCGCAATCATAGATGACGTTGCCGTTGTCCGTGATGAAGGCTTGTCCGTCAGCTCCCAGCCGCAAGGCAATGTCGCCAGCGCAACCGGCCCGGCGCGCCGCCGCCTCGATCTTGCCGCGCGTGGCGGGATGACCGAAGGGGACCACTTCGATCGGCAAGGGAAACGCGCCCAGCGCCGCGACCTTCTTCGAGCGGTCGGCGATAATGACGAGCCGGCGCGATGAGGCGGCGACGATTTTTCCTGAGCAGGGCGCCGCCTCCGCCCTTCACGAGTTGCAGGCGGGCGTCGAGTTCGTCGGCGCCATCGACGGTCAAATCGAGTTCCGGTGTCTCGTCGAGGGTGGTCAATGGGATCGACAGGCTCAAGGCCTGCGCCCGAGTCGCCTCGGATGTGGGTACGCACAGCACCCTGAGGCCTGCCTGCACGCGCTGGCCGACAATGTCGACGAAGTGCTTTGCCGTCGAGCCCGTTCCAAGACCCAGACGCATGCCGTCCTCGACCAGGACGGCCGCTGCTGCGGCCGCCTGGCGTTTTTGTTCATCAGACGACAGCACGTTAGATGCCGCCCATAAGCATGTATTTCAGTTCGACAAAGCCATCGATGCCGTGGCTCGAGCCTTCCCGGCCAAGGCCCGATTCCTTGACGCCGCCGAAGGGGGCGAGTTCGGTGGAGATGATGCCCTCGTTGATGCCGACCATGCCGTACTCGAGCCCCTCGGCCACCCGCCACACCCGGCCGATATCGCGGGCATAGAAATAGCAGGCCAAGCCAAACTCGGTGTCGTTCGCCATGGCGATCCCATCCTCTTCGGTCTTGAACTTGAAGACAGGAGCCACGGGCCCGAAGGTTTCCTCTTTGGCGCACTTCATGTCGGAGGTGACGTTGGCGAGCACGGTCGGCTGGAAGAACGTGCCGCCGAGGCTGTGACGCTTGCCGCCGGTGACGATTTTCGCTCCCTTGGAGACGGCGTCCTCGATGTGCTCCTCGACCTTTTCGATTGCGGCCTTGTTGATCAGCGGGCCTTGGGCGACCCCGGCATCGACACCGTTGCCGACTTTCATGGCCTCAGCGGCCTTGGCGAGCTTGGCGACAAACTCGTCGTAGACGCCTTCCTGCACCAGCAGGCGGTTTGCGCACACGCAGGTCTGGCCGGCGTTGCGATACTTGGAGGCCATCGCGCCTTCAATCGCTTTGTCGATATCGGCGTCATCGAACACAAGGAACGGTGCGTTGCCGCCAAGCTCCAGCTCCACCTTCTTGATGGTGGACGCGGATTGGGCCATCAGCACCTTGCCGATCTCGGTCGAGCCGGTGAAGGTGATGCCGCGAACTTTGGGGGACGTGGTCAATTCCTCGCCGATTTCTGCGGATTTGCCGGTGATGACGTTGAAAACACCGGGCGGCATGCCAGCCTGATGGGCAAGCTCGGCCAACGCGAGGGCGGTCAGTGGGGTTTCGGTGGCGGGCTTGACGACCACCGTGCAGCCGGCTGCCAGTGCTGGCGAGACCTTTCGCGTGATCATGGCGTGCGGGAAATTCCACGGCGTGATGGCGCCGACAACACCGAGCGGTTGCTTGATGACGATGATGCGGCTGCCTTGCTTGAAGGTCGGGATCGTCTCGCCATAAAACCGCTTTGCCTCTTCGGCGTAGAATTCCGTGAAGGACGCGCCGTAGACAATCTCGCCGCGCGCCTCTGGCAGGGGCTTGCCCTGCTCGGAGGTCAACAGCAATGCGAGTTCGTCGGCGTGGGCGATCTGCAGGTCGAACCACTTGCGCAGGATCACCGAGCGTTCCTTGGCCAACAGGCGGCTCCAGGGTCCGAACGCCTTTTCCGCTGCATCGATGGCGAGCTTTGCCTCCGCCTTGCCAAGGCGTGGCACCTTAGCAATTTCCTCACCGGTCGCCGGATTGGTCACCGGGATCTCGGGCTTGCCGACCCATTTTCCATCGATGAAGCACTGCGTCTTCAGAAGTGTGACGACTTTCTTATCCATGGCAACTCTCCACGACGTGCCGCCAAGCCCGGTCTATCGCCGATCCCTGGGGCTTTTCTCTTCTTCGCTAGAAGTAGGGCCGAGAGGGGTTGGAGGCAACCCGCCACCCTCCGTTGCCTCCGTTCAAGAGGCGATCAGTTAGGGTCAGCATCGGTTCCAGGCGGTGACGCCAGCGCCGACTTGATGGCCTGGCGCACGGCGTCCGGTTGACGCTCCACCGCCTCGGTAAGGATGCGCAATTCATGGCGCACGGAGTAAAGCTGGTCCAGCAATCCCAGCACGACGGGGATCGCCTCCTCGTCGAGACCCATGTCGTCAACGAGATCACACAGCAGTTCGCAGCGTGCGGCATCGACAGCGGCAAATTGCCAGCCGGCCTCGGTTTGAGCCGGGCGCAACCACCCGAGCCCGACCCAACGCTCGATACGGACTGACGTGACGCGCGTGATGCGCGCGACCAGCTCGGTTTGGGTCATCATCATGACTTGAACTCCGCGCTTTGCCGGGGATTGTAGGCGTGCTGTTTCTGCCAACCTTCAAAAAAGGCCGTGAGTTCATCATCCACTTTGTCCGGCATCACGATCCGGGCACGGACGAGAATGTCTCCGGCGGTCGCGCCCTTCTTGATACCTCGGCCCCGCAACCTCAAGACTTGGCCGTTCTGGGTGCCCTTGGGAAGCGTCATGCGGACGGTGCCGGTCAGCGTCGGCACCTCGACCGAGGCGCCCAGTACGGCCTCGTGCAGGGCCACGGGAAGCTCGAGCGAAATGATGTCGCCTTCGCGCTTGAACAGAGGATGATCATTGATGGCAATCAGGATCATGGCGCGTCGCCGGGTGGACCCTTGCCGCGGCCGGGACTGCCCTTGCCTTTGAGACGGGCACTTGCCCTGCCTCGACACCAGGGGGATCTTGATATCGAAGACGACACCATCCGGCATCGTCACCCGCCGAGTGGCACCATTGGCGGCATCGAGAAAGTCGACGTCCATGTTGTAGACGGCATCAGGCGCCAGGCCAATCAACGGGCTCGGCTCTCTGGCGCCGCCGCATCACTTCGGCAGAAGACGTCGCTGAAGTCGGAGAGTCCTCGAAGCCAGCGGAGGACCGATAGGCGTGATCGCCAGGCGTTTCGGCATGTTGACGGTAGAATTCCTGGCGGGGGCGCTCGTGGCCTTCGGCATCGATCTCGCCGCTGTCATATTGCTGGCGCTTGGCCGGATCCATGAGGATATCGTAAGCGCTTGCGACGGATTTGAAGCGGTCCTCCGCCTAGCATTGCCAGGGTTCAGATCGGGATGCAGCTCCTTGGCGAGCTTTCGGTAGGCGCGCCGGATCTCGTCGGGCGTCGCCTCGGGTTTGACGCCTAGCACATCGTAGAGCTTGCGATCTGCCATCTGTTATCAACCTCGCATGTCTCAATCCGTCGTCGCGCGGCAGGGACGCCCACAAGATTGCATGCCGGTCCAGGCGCATCAAAGCCGGATGATACATGGCAACGGGTTCCGGGCGGGAGTGCGACGGCCCATCAATGGGCCACAAGTCTACGCCTTCTCGCGACACACGCCCAGCTTGCCCTCAAGGCCCAAATGCGCACAAGGTGCGAGGAGTTCCACGGCTGCGACAGGTGTGCCTTGTTCAAAGATCTCACTGTTGTTTTCGATCTCGACGGAACGCTGGTCGAGACCGCGCCGGACCTGATCCGGTCCATAAATCATGTGCTCGGACTTGAAGAATCGATCAGTCGATCCAGCCCTGATCCGGCCACTCCATCAGTTTTGGCGGGCGGGCGATGATCCAAAAGGGGCTGGAGCTGAACAGGGTGAGGCGCGAAGCTGGCGAGATCGACGAACTGTTCGAGGTGTTCCACGCGCACTATGCGGAAAACATCTCGGTCAAGAAAATAAACAGTCCCGGGCCTCGAGGCTGCGCTGGACGCGTTGGAGCGCGGGTGCGCGGCTTGCCGTTTGCACGAACAAGCGTGAGGAGCCTTCACGACAGCTGCTCGGGCAATTGGGCCTCGCCAATCGTTTCGGCGCCATCGCAGGGCGCGATACTTTTGCAGTCTACAAGCCCCATCCCGATCATCTGCTCGGGGTGATCAAGCTGGCCGGTGGTGAGCCTGCAAATGCCGTCATGATCGGGGATAGCGCCACCGACATCAAGACGGCACGCGCTGCAGGCCTGCCGGTTATCGCCGTGCCGTTCGGCTACACGGATGTGCCTGTGGCTGAGCTCGGGCCGGATGCCGTGATTGAGCATGATGACGAATTGATCGAGGCAATTGCACGGGTGCGCCCGGCCGCGACCAAATGACATTGGCATGCCTGGCCAGATGAACGGCGCCTTCAGCTTGGCGTCCCCATTGGGTCACAATCGAACCGCATATCGATGGCGTCGGACGGCATGGTTAACGCCCTGGAGGGCGAACCAGTGCCTCGATAACAGGCCACACAAGGATTCCGCAGATGATCAAGCATCTCGCCGCCGCCGCCATTCTCTCCTTCACCCTGGGCGGCGCTGCATTCGCGCAGGCGCCAGCCACAACTCCAGCACCGGCCGAACAACCGGCGGTGACGGCTCCGGCACCTGCCCCCGCAGCCGAGCCGGCCGCGCCTCAGGCCCAGCCGGCGGCCCCCGCCGACGCGGCCGCCGCGCCGGCCGCCAACCTCGACGTCATTCCCACCACTGCGGATGCCTGCATCGACGCCGCTGCCTCTCTGGGGCAGACGGCGGAAGGCAAAACGTTCTCGGACGCCACGGTGGACAAGCTCGACCAGCTCTTCTCAAAGATGGAATCGGCTTGCGACGGCAAACAGTTCAGTGAAGCCATGGCCATTGCCAAGGACATCAAGACTGCGATTGAGGCCAACTAACGGACGACGACGGTCCGTTCACTGGCCCACGCATTGCGGGAGGCGGCCCCGGGGAGACCCGGGGCTGTCTTTATGCGTTTCGAAGGACGCGTTTTGGGAACGGGTTTCCGGGATCTGAGCCTTGCTCAGGCCTTGGTGAGCTGCGCCTGGACACCATCGATCCAAGCTTTGGCGCCGGCGTGCAGGAGGGCGATGTCGGTTTGAGTCGACAGAAACCTGATGCCCCGCTTGATCCAATAGGCCTGTTTGGCCGTGTCGCGGATGCCGCCACAGCCCGCGAAATTACCCGCGGCCTTGCAGGCGGCGATGGCACGATCGAGGGCGGCGCCAACGGCGGGATCGTCGAGTTGGCCGGGTTTGCCGAGATCCGTCATCAAGTCGTTGGTGCCGATGTGGACCACGTCGACGCCCGGCACCTTGGCGATGGCTTCGATATTGTCGAGCCCCCTCCCCGTCTCCACCATGATGACGACGACTGTCGAGGCGTTGATCTGAGGGACTGCTGTCGATGCCGGCACCGCGCGGCCATCGAATTGCGGGAAATTGGCGCCGACCGAGCGTTTTCCAATAGGTGGATACCTGCAGATGGCGACGGCGCGCGGCCTCCTCGGGGGTATTGATATCGGGGAAGATGATGCCGGAGACGCCGTTGTCGAGCAGAACCGGCGTCTCCGGGTCGCTCAACGATTTGACCCGCGCCAGAGGGGCAACCCCAATCGCGAGGGCGGCGTTGGCGAGATTGCACACCGTCTCGGCATTGAAGACGCCATGCTGGCCGTCGATGAACAGGAACTGGTGACCGCTGGCCCGGGCGATGCGGGCGATATCGATCGAACGCACGGATCGGACCGATAGGCCGAAGGCCGGCTTGTCGGCACGCATGGCTTCCAGGACGGGGTTGGTCAGCGTGGTGGCTGTTGTCGATGACACGGTCGGGCCTCCGGGGATGAATGCACATCCCAAGGATAGGCACAGTCGACGGGGGAGCGATAGCCGGGGCGCCGGACCGCCTATGGGCGGGGCGCATGCAGGCTCAGCCGAACCACAAGGCCTTCGCAAACAAGACGAGGCCTGCAAGAATGACGAGCGGCCCGCCGATCCTGAAATTGCCGCCATAGCGCTTTTTCCAGGTCTCGGCCTTTTTCTGATTGAGGCCGGCGGGGATCAGGCCGAAACCCATCAGGGTCGAAAAGACGCCGACGCCCAGCACGACGATGGCCTGCACGACGGGCGGCACTTGAGCTGCGAGCATGATTGTCCTCCCACGGTGTCCACGCAGCCCTTACCCCGACTCGGGGGCGCACGGCCAGTCGCACAAAGCAAGGCGCGATTTCCAACCGGTGTCGCCGGTGTCTGGCGGGACCTTATGGGCCGACGTGGAAGGCGCAGAGCTTGTTGCCGTCGAGATCGCGAAAATAGGCGCCGTAGAACGCCTGGGGCCCATCCGGTCCGCGCAACCCAGGCGCACCTTCGTCCCGTCCGCCAAGCGTCAGGGCTTTGGCGTGCAGAGCATCGACATTGGCCCGCGAGCCCGCGGCGAATGCGACCATCATGCCATTGCCAACGGTTGCGGCCTTGCCGTCGAACGGGTTGAGGACACACAGGGAGGGCTGCTGGAAACTGGGACCATAAATCGTGGCGCCGGAGTCGAAGCGCATCAGCTCCTTCGCGCCGAGGATGGCAAGCAGGTCGGCGTAGAACTGCCGCGCCTTGTCCAAGTCGTTCGTACCAACGGTCACATAGCCGATCATAACCTGTCTCCTTGACGCCAAGCGGTTTTGGCGGGCATCGAGCCGGCCTTTATTCAGCGGCTTCCGCCTTGGCTTTTTCCACACGCGCGGCCGAGAACTTGAACTCGGGGATCTTGCCGAAGGGGTCCAATTGCGGATTGGTCAACATGTTGGCCGGCGCCTCGGCAAACGCGAAGGGGATGAACAACATGCCCTCGGCGACATCGCGGTCGGCACGGACCTTGAGCGTTATGGCGCCCCTGCGTGTCGTCACGGTGACGCGATCGCCGGGCGCGATGCCCAACTTGTCGAGTTCGCGCGGGTTCATTCCGACGATGGCTTCCGGCTCGAGCAGATCCAGCATCGAGGCGCGGCGCGTCATCGACCCGGTATGCCAGTGCTCGAGCATGCGACCGGTCGTCAACACCATGGGATAGTCCGCGTCGGGCAATTCGTCAGGCGGACGCAACTCGGTCGGCACGATCTTGGCGCGGCCCGAGGCGGTGGGGAATGACTGGGCAAAAATGATCTCATTGCCAGGCCGGTCGGGGGCATCGCAGGGATACGTTACGGCATCTTCGGTCAGCAGGCGCTGCCACGTGATGTTCTTGAGTGAAGGCATCACCCACCCCATCTCGGCAAACACCTCGGAGACGTCGCGGTACGCCCAGGCAAGGCCTATGCGTTGCGCGATCTCCTGGATGAGCTGCCAATCCTGACGTGCTTCGCCAGGGGGCGGGAGCACGGGGCGAGCGATTTGCACTTGCCGGTTGGTGTTGGTGAAAGTGCCCCATTTCTCGGCATGCGCGGAGGCCGGCAGCACCACGTCGGCATGCCAAGCCGTTTCGGTGAGGAAGATATCCTGCACCACGAGGTGTTCGAGGTGCGCGAGGGCCTCTCGGGCGTGTTGGACGTCGGGATCCGACATGGCGGGGTTCTCGCCCATGATGTACATGGCGCGGATCTCGTCGGCGTGAATGGCGTGCATGATCTCGACGACCGTGAGGCCTCGCTTCGGAGCGAGAGTTGTGCCCCAGAATGCTTCGTATTCGCCACGAATGGCGGCGTCTTCAACACTGCGGTAATCGGGGAAGACCATCGGGATCAGGCCGGCGTCGGAGGCCCCTTGCACGTTGTTCTGGCCGCGCAAGGGATGCAGGCCGGTGCCAGGGCGGCCGGTCTGGCCGGTGGTCAGGGCGAGCGCGATCAGGCAGCGGGCATTGTCGGTGCCGTGCGTGTGCTGGGAGATGCCCATGCCCCAGAAGATGATCGAGCGTTCGGAACGGGCATAGAGGCGGGCGACCTCGCGGATGGTCGCGGCGGGGATGCCGCAGACGGCTTCCATGGCTTCTGGCGAGAAGGCTTTGATCGACTCCTTGAGCTGCTCGAAGCCCTCGGTCATCGCCTGGATATACTGCTGATCGACGAGTCCTTCCTCGATGATGGTGTGCAGCATGGCGTTGAGGAGAGCCACATCACGGCCCGGCTTGAATTGCAGTACGTGACTTGAATAGCGTGAGATGCCCTGGTTCTGCCCGCGGGGATCCATCACGATCAGCTTGGCGCCGCGGCGCGCTGCGTTCTTCAGGAAGGTTGCGGCGACGGGATGGTTCTCGGCCGGGCGCGCACCAATGACGATGATGCAATCGCTGTCCTTTGCGGCGGTGAAGGGCGCCGTTACCGCGCCGGAATTGATGCCTTCCATCAGGGCTGCCACCGAAGACGCATGACAGAGCCGGGTGCAATGGTCGACGTTGTTGGTCGCAAAGCCTTGGCGGATCAGCTTCTGGAACAGATAGGCTTCCTCGTTCGAGCCCTTGGCGGATCCAAAACCGGCAATGCCCTTGGGGCCCTGCTCGGTGTGGACCTTCTTCAGCCCTGATGCGGCGAGCGCCAGCGCTTCTTCCCACGTGGCCTCGCGGAACACGCTCGACCATTCGCCGCGCGCCAACTGCATGTTGGCGTCCTTGGCGACGCCTTCGCGGCGGATCAGCGGCTTGGTGAGGCGATCGGGATGGTGGATGTAGTCGAAGCCGAACCGCCCCTTGACGCACAGGCGGTTCTCGTTGGCAGGTCCGTTGCGGCCGTCGACGTGGGTGATGCGGCCATCCTTGACGTGCACGGTGGTCTGGCAACCGACACCGCAATAGGGGCAGAGCGTGTCGACACTCTGCGTTTCGAAGACCGTGCGCTTTTGCGATGCCTTGTCGAGCAGCGCGCTTTCCATCAAGGCGCCGGTGGGGCAGACCTGGACGCATTCACCGCAGGCCACACAGGTGCTCTCGCCCATGCCCCGGTCGAAATCGAAGACGGGGCGCGCACTATGGCCGCGATAGGCCATGCCGATGACGTCGTTGGCCTGGACCTCGCGGCACGCCCTGACGCAAAGGCCGCAATTGATGCAGGCGTCGGCATTGAACGAAATTGCGGCGTGGGTGGTGTCAGCCGCGGGCTTGGCGGCGCGCGGATAACGGCTGGTTTCCGCTATCCCCATATCGTCGATCCACGCCCACAGCTTGGACTTGGGATCGTGGCTGTCGGAGCGCGGGGGTTGATCGGCAACAAGCAACTCCAACACCATTTCCTGCGATTTTCGGGCGCGTTCGGAGGCTGTCTTGACCTTCATTCCCGCTGCCACCTTGCGCTGGCATGACGCGGCCAGTACGCGCTCACCCTCGACCTCAACCACACAAGCGCGGCAGTTGCCGTCGGCGCGATAACCTTTGGCGTCGTGCCAGCACAGGTGCGGAATCGTGGTGCCGTGCCGCTGGGCTGCCTGCCAGATGGTCTCGCCGTCGTGGGCCTCGACCTCGAGGCCGTCGAGCGTAAAGGTGATCTTCGTCGTCATCAGCGGGCATTCCCTTGCTGGCAGAACGGGGCGTTCGAGAGTTCAGCTTTTCGGCTTGACCTCGATGATGGCGCGGCGATGCGTTCCTGCGCCAACCTGTCTGTCGTCGTCGTGGGCTTCGACGTTGAAGGTCAGTTTGCGACCGTCGATCGCGGTCAACTCCGCCCGCACCCGGACCGTCTTGCCCTTGGGTGTGGCCGCGAAGTGCTTGACGTGGACTTCGAACCCGACCGTTGTGTGCCCTGGCGGCAGGTGCGGCTGCACGGCCTCGATCCCCGCGCGCTCCATCAGGCCGATCATGGAGGGGGTCGAGAACACACCGTCTCCGCCGACGTGCTTGACGACCAGCGTGTCATCCACCACGCGCACGATTTCCGCGGACATTCCGACTTTCAGATTTTCACTGGCCATTGGCCCTTCTCCTCAGACGCATGATTGTAAGCGTAACACGGGCGGCAGCGGTCAGGTTTTGAGATCTTCGGGGAAGTATTTGATTACGGCTTTGAGCGGATTGGGCGCTGCCTGGCCCAAGCCGCATATCGAGGCGTCGGCCATCACCTGCGCCAGATCGGCGAGCAGCGTGGTATCCCATTCGCCCCGCGACATCAGTTGCACGGCTTTTTCCGTGCCATTGCGGCAGGGCGTACACTGGCCACAGCTCTCGTCCTCGAAGAAGCGCATCAGGTTCAGCGCCACGTCCTTCATGTTGTCGCGATCAGACAAGATGACGACCGCATGGCTGCCGACGAACGAGCCGTGCTTTTCCAACTGCCCGAAGTCGAGTGGGATATTGGCCATGGATGCCGGAAGAATACCGCCAGAGGCGCCGCCTGGCAGATAGCCTTTGAAGGTATGTCCTTCAGCCATGCCGCCGCACAGCGCGATCAGTTCCTCAGCGGTTGTGCCCGCTGCCGTCAGCACGACGCCCGGCGTCTTGACCCGGCCGGATACGGAATAGGAGCGCAACCCTTGGCGCCGTTCTTGCCTTGGCCGGCGAACCAGTCGGCACCTTTTTCCAGGATCTGGGGCACCCAATAGAGGGTCTCGATGTTGTTGACGAGGGTTGGGCGGCCGAAGACACCGACCTGGGCGACATAGGGGGGCCGATGGCGGGGCAGGCCGCGCTTTCCCTCGATCGACTCGATCATGGCGGATTCTTCCCCGCAGATGTAGGCCCCGGCGCCGCGCCGCAGGTGGACCTGCACGTGCGGCGTCAGCCCCTCGCTGGCCACACGAGCGAGTTCTGACATGAGGATTTTTCGAGCGGCCGGATATTCGTCGCGCAAATAGAGGTAGACGTCGCCAGCTTCCACCGCCCAGGCCGCAATCAACATGCCTTCAATGAAGGCGTGCGGATTTGTTTCGAGATAGTGCCGGTCCTTGAACGTTCCAGGCTCGCCCTCATCGCCATTCACGGCCATCAGCCTTGGTCCTGGTTCGGCCCGGACGAGGCTCCATTTGCGCCCGGTCGGAAAGCCGGCGCCGCCGAGGCCCCGAAGACCTGAGTCCGAGAGCGCGGCAATGACGTCTTCGCGCGCCAATGCGCCGGAAAGGCAACGCTTGAGGCTGGCGTAGCCGCCGTGGGCTACATACGCCTCGAAGCCCGAATAGTCGGGACTGTGGGCGGCGGCACCTTTACCCACGGCCCGTTCCTTGATGTCGGCAAGGGTGGCGTGATCGACGTGGTCGTGGCCAATGTGGGCTGCGGGCGCCGTGTGGCACGAGCCGAGGCATGGCGCTCGCACGATGCGCACACCCGGCAAGTTCTCCGCCTGCAATTCCTCGAGCAGGTGCTGGCTGCCCGCCAGCATGCACGACAAGCTGTCGCAAACGCGGACCGTGATCGGGGCTGGACGAGGCTCCCCGTCGCCGACGACATCGAAGTGCGCGTAGAAGGTTGCGACCTCGTAGACCTCTGCCATGGGTATGCGCAGGCGGTCGGCCAAAGCATGCAGCAATCCCGCAGGAAGGCATCCCTCAGCGTCCTGAATCAGATGCAGGTACTCGATGAGAAGGGCGCGTTCATAAGGCCCGTCTCCGATGATCTGTCCAACGCGGGCACTCTCCTGGGGGCTAAGAACGCGGCCCTTGGGGTGAAGCGGTGCCGAGCGGCGACCGGAACCGGGATGAACGCGTCTGCCCGTTGGCCGGTCCTTCGCGTTATGATCATCCACATTGTTACTCATTTCGCCGTTTCCCTCGCCATCCCAAGCCGCTCAAAAGGGTCATGTTGGTCAATTACGTAGCACGTCACGCGCGCGTGTCGAGAGCACGTCTATGGCCAGCTTGAGGCATATCTGGCGCCAAAACCACACAGACATTGTGCGCCACCGATACTGGTTGCCGGCTACCCACGCACCATATAGTGCACTGATAGCTGTATGAGGGGCGTGGGACCACGCACACCATTGGGACGAGTGCCGGCACGACGGCTTGTCCAACAGACGTGCGTCACGAGAAGGACAGCCGGAAATGCCATTTTTGCCTATCGAGTTGCTCGCTGGGTTCACTCAGACGTTGGCGGCGGCTGGCCAGGCTTCATTGGCTCCCATGCCGGACTTCGCACAGCTTTGGCATCTGATCGTCACCGATCTGACCAACATCACGTCGCCATCGGCGATGACGGCCTTTCTGCAAGTGCTGATGATCGACATCGTCCTGGCGGGAGACAACGCCATCGTTGTCGGCGCGCTTGCAGCCGGACTGCCAGCAGATCAGCGGCGCAAAGTCATTGCGATCGGCATTCTGGCGGCTTTGCTGCTCCGCGTTGTATTTGCCCTGTTCGTGTCGCAACTGCTGCAGATCGTTGGCCTGCTGTTTGCCGGTGGCCTGTTGTTGTTGTGGGTGGCCTGGAAGATGTGGCGGGAACTCCACCATATGGGTGAATCGCCAGGCTCAGACGAGGTCATGGGCGATGAGACCTCTGGTCTCAGACCCGCCAAAAGCTTTGCAAGTGCAGCCTGGGCTGTGGCATTGGCCGACGTGTCGATGAGCCTCGACAACGTGCTGGCCGTCGCGGGGGCGGCCAGGGCGCATCCTGGCATTCTTATGATCGGCTTGGTCGTCGCCGTGGCCCTCATGGGCGTCGCCGCCAACTTCATCGCCAAGTACATCGAGCGCTACCGGTGGATCGCCTGGGTGGGGCTTGTCGTGATCCTGTGGGTGGCATTCAAGATGTGTTACGAGGGCTGGTACGAGGTCATGCCGCACGTCAAGGCGCTGATGGGCTGAGGGACCTCGATCAAGGTCCTGCTGCAGGAGGCCCGATGCACCCCGATGCGGGGGGGCCGCCTTGAGCCGTTTCGCGGACGGCGTGTCAGAACCATTTCGGCTGCCACCAATGCAGCATGGTGCGCATGTATTCCGGCGCGATCAGGTAGGCGATACCCAGCACCACGGCGATGGCAACGATCGCCACGAGCACCGCGCCATTGAGTGGCATGCGGTAGCTGAGGCCAGTTCCGGGTATGCCGAGCGTCACCATCCGCCGGCCGGTGCTGCCGACGTTGACAGTCGCGCCTCTGCCGCCAAGGCTGGCGCTGATGCCGGATTTCGACAGGTTGATATAGACCCCTGGAAAGATCTTGATCCGCTTCTGAAAGCGAAGGGCCATGTCATGTCCTTTCCGATGCTGTTGCTGCTCGTGCCGATGACATCGGCACGGACGCTGCACTCGGCTCTTCACGTTGCCACACAGTTTGCGCCTGGTTAGCACAAAGCGGCAGCGAATGCGAGCTTACGACTTGATACCAAAGAGATTTCCAAACCGCCTGAGCTTTTCCTTGACCTGCCCGACGGCGGTGCCGCGCTCGGCGAGCAAGTCCGCCGCGGATTTGGTGTCGACCAGCTTCGTGTACTTGTTGCCGTTGATCTGGTCGGCTTGAAGAAGCGCCGCGCGCTCGGCATCCGTGAGCGGTCCCACGCGCGACATGGGTGGACGGATCAACGTGCGCTGCACGATCGAGGGTTCGCCCTTGTTGTGGAGGACGGAGACCAGAGCTTCGCCGACCTTCAGCTCCTGGATCACCCGCTCGGTATCGAGCGCGGGATTGGGACGGAAGGTCTCGGCGGCCGCCCGGATGGCTTTCTGTTCGCGGGGCGTGAAAGCGCGCAGCGCGTGTTGGATACGATTGCCCAACTGCGCGGAGACGCGGTCCGGAACGTCGGCTGGGCTCTGCGTGACGTAGAACACGCCGACACCCTTCGAACGAATGAGGCGTGTAACCCGTTCAATCTGCTCCAAGACCGGCGGGCTGGCGTCATCGAACAGTAGGTGGGCTTCGTCGAACAGGAACACAAGCACGGGCTTTTCGGGGTCACCAATCTCGGGCAGGCGTGCGAACAGTTCAGAGAGAAGCCAAAGCAGGAACGTCGCGTAGAGCTTCGGCGTGTTCATCAACTTGTCGGCGGCCAACAGATTGATGACGCCCCGCCCATCCGGGGTGACGCGCATGAGGTCGGCGATATCGAGCGCCGGTTCGCCAAAGAACTTGTCAGCGCCCTGTTCCTCGAGCACCAGGAGGCGGCGTTGGATGACGCCGATCGTTTGGGGGGCGATGTTGCCGTACTTGGACCGCAACTCGCTGCGGCGCTGGCTGATCTCGTCGAGGACGGCACGCAAATCGGGAAGATTGCGGATCAGCATGCGGGGATGGGTTTCCCGTTCATCCTCCGCCCACCGGAACGCGATGTTGAGAACGCCTTCTTGCGGTTCCGTCAGCTCGAGCAAGCGGGATAGCAACACCGGGCCCATGCCGTCGATGGTGGCGCGGACGGGATGGCCGCGCTCGCCGTGCAGATCCCAGAACGAAACCGGAAATGCTGCATTGCCGTAACCGACCAGTCCGATCTCCTGGGCGCGGTCCACCAAGACTTGTTTCATGGACCCTGGGACGGCGACGCCGGCAAGATCACCTTTGATGTCGGGGGCAAAGACCGGGACACCAGCGGCGGAGAAGCCTTCGGCAAGAACCTGCAGCGTGACCGTTTTGCCTGTACCGGTCGCGCCAGTGATCAAGCCGTGACGGTTGGCAAGCCTGAGTTCGATCGCCTCGGGCACCAACTGCGCGCCCTGATGGCTGCAGCCCAGCATGACCGCGCCGTCCTGGACGTAATCTTTCGGATCCGAACCCGGCGCCCGCTGCTCGTCGTTCGTCATCTCGGACATCGTCGTTCATTCTCCCGGCCGCAGCAGATCTCGGGCCCATTGCCTAGAGGCCTAGAGGGCCCAAACTGTTTGCCACTCAGGCGCCGTCTCACATCTCAAAGCGCGAGAGCTGGCGGGCTTCGCTCCTCTCGCGTCCTGGCGAATCGCATGGCAGCGTTCGAGTTGTGTCTGCCTTGATCGGGCGCTGCATGCAAACATGATCGCTGCGGCGTGGAAAAGAAAGACCTCTGCGTTTCGCGCCGGTGTCGGGGAAAATGGGGTCTAGGCCGGGTCGCTACCGGCGGCCCTCGATGTGCCGCGCCCCGTTGGGCGCTAGGATCGGGGAGCAGAAGCGGCTGGGGTTTCGGGCTTGCCAGCGCGGGCCATGGTTGCTCTTTTCGCCCCCTCGCCCCTCGGCTGAACGGCGGGGGTGCTCCCTTGTGCCCAAAACGCGCTATAGGGGAGAAGCTGGCAATCCAACCTGCAAATGGGGTCTGCCAGGAGACGTCCAAGCCACCGGGAGGGTCGACATGACGAATGCCAAGTTGCCGATTTCACGCCGCGCCATGGTCAAGGGAGGCCTGGCTGTGGGGGCGGCTGCCGGCCTGCCAACCCGCTTTGCCATTGCGCAGGCCAAGGCGTTGAAGGTCGGCCTGATGCTTCCCTACTCCGGCACCTATGCGAAACTCGGCGAGAACATCGCCTCGGCGGTCGAGCTTCTGGTGGCGGAGAAAGGCGGCAAGCTCGGGGGACGGGACATTGAATTTGTGCGCCTGGATGATGAGTCCAAGCCGCCGAATGGGCCTCAGAATGCCGAGCGCCTGGTCAAGCGCGACGGTGTCGACGTGCTGATCGGCACGGTGCACTCGGGCGTGCAGATGGGCATCCACAAGGTGGTGCGCGAGTTAAGCACTTTGACCATCATTCCCAATGCCGGCGCCAATGCCGTCACGCGTGAGTTGTGCGCGCCAAATGTGTTCCGCACCTCGTTCACGAATTGGCAGCCTGCGCACGGCATGGGCTTGAACTCGGCAAGCGCGGGGTCAAGAAGGCCGCCTGGATCACGTGGGACTATGGCGCGGGCACGCAATCGGCGGAAGGTTTCAAGGGGAGGGCCTGAAAAGAGTGGCGCAAGGTGGTCAAGGTGTTGACCCTCAAATTCCCGGAGACGAATTTCCAGCCGTTGCTGGCCCAGATCGCCGGCCTCGATGTCGAGTATGTCGGCGCCTTCTTTGCGGGCGGCGGCGCGGTGCAATTCGTCAAGGACTACAAGGCTGCCGGCATCAAGGTGCCACTGGTGGGTTCGGGGTTCCTGACCGAGGGCGTGCTCGGCCCCCAAGGCGCGGCAGCGGAAGGCATCGAGACGGCCTTGCACTACGGCGATGGGCTCGACAACGCTAAGAACACGGCCTTCCGAGCAGCATTCAAGAAGAAGACCGGACGGGATGCCGATGTTTATGCCGTGCAGGGCTATGATGCCGCACAATTGCTCGCCATCGGCCTCGACGCGGTGAAAGGCAAGTTCGACGACAAGGACGGGCTCTACAAGGCCATGCGCGCGGCCAAGATCGACAGTCCGCGCGGGTCGATCACCATTTCGCCGGGCCAGAACGTCACCCAGAACATCTATCTGCGCAAAGCCACAGGCGGGCAAAACAAGGTGGTCGGTGTTGCCGCCGCCAACCTTGCCGACCCCGGCACCGGTTGCAAGCTCTAGGCATGAAGGAGACGGGGCTCGAGGCCGCCAAGCAAACCCGGGCGCACCATGTGGTGCGCCCGACCACCGGCGCGTTTGCACGGCCCCGTTTCCGAACGATATGACGGGCTTCGCTGCGCAACTCCTCAACGGCGTGCAATTCGGTCTCCTGCTGTTCCTGGTGGCAAGCGGGCTGACACTGATTTTTGGCGTCATGGGGATCATCAACCTGGCGCATGGCTCGCTGTTCATGCTCGGGGCCTACGCCGCGTTCCTGCTGGCGAAGGCAACGGGCTCGCTGTGGCTGGCCTTGCCGGTCGGCATGGCCGGCGGGGCGCTTGGCGGAGCACTGTTGGAGTGGACGTTGTTTCGCCACTTCGCCAAGCGTGAACACCTGGATCAGGTGATGCTGACCTTTGCGCTGATCCTGTTGGCGGAAGAGCTGCGCTGGTTGATTGCGGGCAATGATTTTCACGCAGTTCCTATTCCGGCAGCTCTCGACTTCTCGGTGCCGGTGACGCGCGGGTTTTCCTATTCAGCGTATCGCTTTGCGGTGATCGGAATTTGCCTCGCCCTCGCTGGTGCCATGTTCTGGTGGATCGAGCGCACGCGATTTGGAGCGATCATCCGTGCGGCGGCCGAGAACCCGGAGATCGTCGAGATCCTGGGTCTCGACGCGCGCCGTGTGCATCTGATCGTCTTCGCGATCGGCACGGTGCTGGCGGTCACGGCTGGCATGCTGGCCGCCCCCCTCACCTCGGTCTATCCGGGTATGGGCGACGGGTTGCTGATCATCTCTTTCGTGGTGGTTGTCATCGGTGGGCTCGGTTCGATCTCGGGGGCGTTCTGGTCCGCGCTGCTTATCGGCATCGTCGACACGCTCGGCAAAGCCTATGGACCCGCGTTCCAGGGAACCGGTGCGTTGGGCACGATCCTGGCGGCGATGTCGGGATCGAGCGTCTACCTGCTGATGATCGGGGTTCTGTTGTGGCGGCCGGCTGGTCTCTTTGGAGATCGCTCATGACCGGCGCGACCCGCATGCTACCGGCGAGCGCCCTCGGCTGGGGGCTGATCTGGGGCGGTTTTGCGGTGCTGTGTGTGCTGCCGCTGGTGGTGCCATCGTTCTATGTGGGTTTGATCACGACGGCGATGATTGCGGCGATGCTGGCCCTCAGCCTGCAGATCCTGGTCGGGGGGACGGGGCTGGTCAGCCTCGGTCATGGCGCCTTCTACGGCCTGGCTGCGTACGTCGTGTATCTGATCTCGCCGGAGGGTGCCGCCAAGCCGATCTGGATAACGCTTCCAACAGCCATGATCGCGGCCGGCTTGGCGGCGCTTCTAGTCGGGACAGTGGCGCTGCGGACGCGGGGCTTCTTCTTCCTGATGGTGACGCTCGCTTTCGGCCAGCTCATCTATTTCATATTTCACGACACCAAGCTTGGCGGGGGTACGGACGGGGCCTATCTGGCCCGCCCGCTATTGTCCGCGTTCGGCCTCGAACTGAAACCCAGCACCCTGCCCCGGCCTTATCGCGGCTGGGTGGCCTATTACGTGGCGCTGGCGCAGCTCGCCGCCATGTTCGCCATCCTTTGCCTACTGGTGAGGTCGATGGTGGGGCGGGTGCTCGAAGGCATCCGCATCAACGAGGGCCGCATGCAGGCGCTCGGCTACGACACGTTCCGCTATAAGCTGTTTGCCTTCGTGGTGGCGGGTGCACTGGCGGGGGCAGCCGGGCACATGTGGGCGATGCAGTCGGGTTTCGTCAATCCGGAGTTGGTGGGCTGGCACCGGTCGGCCGAAGCGCTGCTCCACATTCTGCTTGGTGGGATCGGGACACTCGCCGGGCCGGTGGTCGGGGCGTTCGCCTTCACGTTTCTCGACGACATCGCCCAGCAGGTGACCCAACGCAAATTGCTGGTGGAAGGTTTGGTCATCCTAGCGGCAGTGCTGGTTTTGAGGCATGGCATCACCGGCATCCGCCTTTTCAAAATGGCGGAACCCGGAGACGAGGCCTATAGCGCCGATCAGGCCGAGGCAGGGCGCAGCGCTGACCACGGCGATGCCGGCGGAGGGGGCCATGACTGATCGTCCGTTGTCGGGCCACGTTCTACTGGAGACCCAGGGCTTGTCGCGCTCGTTCGGCGGGGTGCAGGCTGTCCGGGACGTGTCGCTCGAGCTCAGCCAGGGAGAGCTGCACGCGGTGATCGGGCCCAACGGCGCGGGCAAATCGACGTTGGTCAACCTCCTCTCGGGAGCGCTGCAGCCAACGGCCGGGCAGATTCACCTTGGCGGGGTCAACATCACGCGTCAGCCGGAGCACAGGCGCATTCACATGGGGCTTGCGCGGTCCTTCCAGCGCACGAACATCCTGCCGAGCCTATCGGTGCTCGAAAACGTCCGTCTTGCAGCCCAGGCCGTCGGCCAACGTCGGGGGTGGAGACTGTTGGCTGGGCCGATGGCGGCGGAAGAGCTGGTTGCCACCGCCCGCGATGCGCTCAATCGTGCCGGTCTGCCCTATGGGCACCAACGCATGGCGGGTACGCTTGCCCACGGACAAAAGCGACAGCTCGAAATTGCCATGGCCTTGGCGTCAAATCCCAAGGTCTTGCTGCTGGACGAGCCGCTGGCGGGCATGGGCCAGGAGGAAGGCGAGCGGATGACGGCACTCCTGAAGGCACTCGCCAGCGCGCATGCGGTCCTTCTGATCGAGCATGATATGGATTTCGTGTTTGCGGTGGCCGATCGGCTCACGGTGCTTGTGGAGGGTGCAGTGCTGGCGACCGGCCGCCCCGATGTCGTGCGCGCACTTCCCGCCGTGCAACAGGCTTACCTGGGCGGTCAAGACTAGCGGTCCGATCCGCCCTCCCGATGTCACGTGGGTCCGAGAGTAGGAGCGTCCAGCCATGTTGATCACCCATGTCGACGATCTCGCGCTCGAGACCCGCATCATTCCGGGGCCTGCCGGGAAACCCTGGCTGATTTTTCTGCACGAGGGGCTGGGGTCGGTCTCGCTGTGGCGCGATTTTCCCGACAAGGTGGCCCGCGCGTTGTTGATGCCTGCACTGATCTATTCGCGCCAGGGTTACGGCAATTCGTCTCCTCTCAAGCACGCCCGCGAGCCTGGCTTCATGCATCACGAGGCCCTCGATGTGCTGCCAAAACTCATCGCCGCCCATGCGATTACGTCATCGGTTTTGATCGGCCATTCGGATGGCGCATCGATTGCGCTGATCCACGCCGCGCACCATCCGGCGGAGGTTGCTGCGACTGTGCTGATGGCGCCGCATGTCATGGTCGAACCGGTGTCGGTCGAGAGCATCGCCCGCGTCAGCAAGGCTTATGAGACCACCGATCTCAAGAGCCGCCTGTCGCGACACCACGCCCATGTCGACGATGCCTTCCTCGGCTGGTCGCAGATCTGGCTGGATCCCCGATTTCGGGATTGGTCGCTGGGGCCGGAGTGCCGGCGGCTCAACGTGCCGAGCCTTCTGATCCAGGGCCGCGATGACGAATATGGCACTCTGGCGCAGATCGACGCCATCGCGGACGCTGCCCAAGGACCCATAGAATCGCTCATCCTGGACCATTGTGGCCACGCACCCCAGCGCGACAAAGAAGGCGACGTGATCAAGGCCATCTGCGACTTTGCCGAGCGCGTCCTTTCGGCCTAGGCCGCGCCCGTCTCGCGCTGGAGCAGGTACCGGGCGTTCAGCGCCGGCGGACCCGGTGGGCCGGGACATCTAAGAACTCGCGCCCGATTTCCCGCTCGGCCGTGCTGCGGGACAAGCCGATGTCCTTGAGGAGGCGATCGTCCAAGCGGGCCAGCCGGCGGCGCTCGGTCGCGACGGCAACGGCCGCCTGCAGGAACCAGACCGCCTGGCAGAGCCTACGTACCACTTTCAAGCCGGTCGGCTGGGCAATGGCTGGGACGGATCCGCGTGTCAGGGAGGTAGGCATGGCATCGACCTTGTGAAGACCTTCGCTCTCTCGAAGGCTAGGCTCCACATACGCCCCACTAGTATATAATGAAAGCAAATGATATTAATGGGCTCCATAACGAATTCTTGGAGCATGTGCCGTGCGCCGTGATATCGACCCGACCCTTCTCCGCGCTTTCCTGGCCGTCGTCGAGACGGGCAGCGCCACGGCAGCTGGGCGACGGCTGAACCGGACCCAGGCCGCGGTGAGTCTGCAGCTCAAACGGCTCGAAGACACGCTGGGCCTCACGCTCTTCGAGCGGGATCGCAACCGGCTGGTGCTGGCGCCGCGGGGCGAGCAGCTTGTCGGTCCGGCTCAACGGCTCCTCGCCATGAATGACGAAGTGGTGGAAAGCATGACCACCCCGACATTCGAAGGGGAAGTCCGCCTGGGTCTCCCCGTCGACCTGATTTCCACCTACGCCACACCGATCCTCAGGCGCTTCAATCATCGATGGCCCGGCGTGCAGGTGAGCCTGGTCGCGTCCAATTCTCAAGAACTCGTCGAGATGCTCGATGAAGGGCAAATCGATCTGGGCATTACGACGGATCTCGAGGACGGCGGCGCCACTTGCGAAACTCTCAGCCGCGATGATCTGGTGTGGGTCGGTGCGCCCGGTGGCGCAGTCTATCGGCGCTCTCCCCTGCCGCTGGCCATCGGAGGGCGCAATTGCCGCTTCCGCCCTGTGTTGATCGAGGCATTGCGCCGCGCCAACGTGGACTGCCGGATCGTGCTGCAGGTGGCCAATCAGGATGCGGTCAACGCCACAGTTGCGGCGGGGGTATGCGTTGCGGCGCTGCTGCGCGAGACGGTGCCGCCCAGTCTGGAGATCCTGCCCAGAGAGGCCAGCTTGCCGATACTGCCGAGTTTTGCGATGAACCTGCGCCTCCCCTCGGCCGGCGCCAGCCCCTTTGCCGACGAGATGGCGCGCCATATCCGCGCGGAGTTTGCAACACGGGCCGCGTTGAGGGGCGATCACGTCCCGGTGTCACCGGGACGTAGCGATTTGGCGCATGTTTGAACGATCCGAAGCTTGGCTGGTGGCGTTTGCTATTCGGCGGCGCGCTTTTGCTCGAGTGACACGGGGCATTCGGCCCACAGCTCGGAAAGCGAGTTGGCCAAATGGTCCATATCGGCATCGGTGTGCAGGGGCGTCGGCGTCAGGCGCAGGCGCTCGCCGCCTTTGGGCACGGTCGGATAGTTGATCGGCTGCACATAGATCCCGTACCGGTCCAACAGCTGATCGGTCACGAGTTTGCATATCACGGGGTCGCCGACCAGAACGGGCACGATGTGGCTGGGATTGTCCATCACGGG
>JAWKWC010000014.1:0-128217 GCA_041397705.1 Hyphomicrobiaceae bacterium | reverse complement strand
ATAGTAGAGCCACATGCGCCGGAAGCGCTCGTCGAAGCCTTGGTGACGCAAGTGCGGCCAAGATGCTGTAAACCGCGCCTGCCACTCCTCCAGCGTCGACACATAGCTCGCGCCAAACGTGTCTTCTGTTTGCAGTAGTAGTCCCGCTTTGGCGATCTGCTCGCGCAGGATGGATCGGGTTGGCAACATCCCGCCAGGAAAGATGTAGCGCTGGATGAAATCGGGTTCATCGACGTAAGTCGGAAAAATCGTCTCGTCGATTGTAATGGCCTGCAGGACGCCAATGCCGCCAGGCTTCATCCGCTTCCGCAGGACCTCGAAATAGGTCGGCCAATAGCGCTGGCCCACCGCCTCGATCATTTCGATCGACACGATGCGATCGAATTCGCCACTTACCGCGCGATAATCCTCAAGCCGAATATCAACCCGCTCATCAAGCCCGCGCCGCGCGATGCGTTGCTTCGCGAAGGCCTGCTGCTCGCGAGACAATGTGAGGGCTGTCACATGGCACCCATGGCGGCCGGCAAGGCGCTCGGCAAGCGCCCCCCACCCGCAACCGATCTCAAGAATACGCTCGCCGCCCTTTAGATCCAGCAGGGAGATGATCCGATCGAGCTTGGCTTCCTGCGCCGCCTCCAGCGTCTGCACATCGGGCGTGTAGAGACCCGACGAGTAGTTCATGTCGCCATCAAGCCACGCCGCGTAGAACGCATTGCCGAGATCATAGTGGGCTGCAATGTTGCGGCGGCTCCCCCGGCGGGAATTGGCATTGCGATGATGGCGCAAACGCGCCATCAGGCGCGAGACGACCGAACCGCCCCAAATGCTCGACAGATTGGTTTGATTGGCCATGGCCCAGGTAAACAGGGCTTTGAGGTCGGGACTATCCCAGTCACCATCCAGATACGACTCTGCAAATCCGACATGGCCCGATAGAAAAAGGCGCCTCAGTGCCCGCCACCGGTGGATCGTCACGCCAGCCGACGGTCCATCATTGGCGGAAGTTCTCCTCAGTTCTTCGCCGGAGGGCAACTGAATGAAGAGCCGCCCGGCATGACATGACGTGGGCAACCTCGACAGAAGGCGTCTGCGCCATTGCGAGGATCGCGTGGTGCCCCCCTGCGCCGGGCGGCCGACGTTCGAGCTCGCATCGTTACTGGTGGTCATGGCGTTCCTTGGTTCCAGCACGGGTGACAAGTGTAACAGGCACGGCAGGCGGGACCGGTCGCGGCCGCATGCGAATGCGCTTCGCAATGAGGCGGAGAGCCTCCCAATGGATCGCTGCAATCACCTTCAGCGTAAGCAATCGGATGGCTGGCAAGCAGCCACGCCAGCCCCGCGTCATCCAGCCGGCGCCGTTCGCCGGTAAAGCGATACGAACAGCACCGGACGACCCGTCAGAACGTACCTCGATCGCAACGGCTACCTGCGCGCCCGGCCGCTCCACCCGAAACTGATAGCAAAGGTCCTGGTCCATGAACGGCGAGACGTAGAATGCCTTGTTTACAGACTGGCGAATTTCACCCGTTCGCGCTGCTTTGAGCTCCACAGGAATGAGATAGCTATGACGTTCACCAAAGTGTTCGAAACTTCGTAAAGGATCGCCATTAGACGACCATCAAGGTGGAAACAAAAATAAACGCTCAGTGGGTTGAAGCCATAACCAAAAATGCGCGGCATGCATAGAAGGCGGATCGCACCACCTGAAAGTTCGATACCCCGCTTCCCCCAGCCATTTTTCGACCCGCGGTCGCAAGGTTGCCCGAGCCGTCCCCGTGGTCCTCGTCGCGAAACGCGTAGGACGCGGTTGTCGAACAGCCAGGATGATTTCGCAAGGCCATCGATCTCGTCGAGGTCGAGTGCCCAACCAGAAGCAGCGGTAGTGCAAACGATGACGCTTAGGCTCGAGGCGCCGATGCATCACCTGTCCCACATAGATGGCCGAGGAGATCGCCGTCATATCGCAACCAAGTCCGAGTACCGCTGAGACGGCTCCCTCACGATGATACGATCGGATTGCCCCGCGACATCCCACGGCCTTTTGACACCGCCAAGCTGCTCGGCGACCGCAAGACCCGCCTGCAGCCCATCCTCATGAAACCCTGCACCAAAGTAGGCGCCGCAAAACCACGTCCGGCGCCGGCCCTGCAATGACCAGAGCTCGCGCTGCGCTCCCAGTGCTGCAGCATTGAACACGGGATGGTAGTAGGTACCGCGCCAGTGGACGGTGTCGGGGTCCGGCTCCCTGGCCGGATTGAGCGTCACGAAAATCGGTTGCTCCACGCCCAGCGGCTGCAACCTGTTCATCCAGTAACTCAGTGCGACCGCGCGTTCGGAGCGATGATCGCCTTGCCCCAGATAATTCCAACTTGCCCAGGCCGCCCTACGCCGCGGCATAAGGCTCCGGTCTTGGTGCAGCCAAGCCTCGTTGGCCGTGTACTCGAATCCTCCCAGCAGGCGCAACTCATCCGCGTCGGCATCCGCCAGCATCGCCAGGGCCTGGTCGGCGTGGGCTGCGATGACCACGTGATCGAAACGCCGCTCGTCACCATCCCCAGTGCGAACCCACACGCCATCCCGCGACCGCCTGACCTCCACAACTGGCTTATTCCGCAATACATTGCCATTGAACGCCTGCATTAGGCGCTCGACATAGGCGCGGCTTCCCCCCGAAACCGTGCGCCAGATCGGCCGGCCCCTCAGTTTCAGCAGTCCGTGATTGACGAAGAATTGGACAAAGGCACGTGCTGGATAGGCAAGCATTGTCCCCGGAGACGCCGACCAAATGGCACCAGCCATAGGCAGCAGGTGGTCCTCCCGAAACGCCTGTCCATAGCGCCCCTTCGCTAGGTAGTCGCCCAGCGTTTGTGCCCCGTCACTCGGGCGCTCCAATAGCCGCGGCGCCTCCCGGTAGAACCGCAGGATATCGCGCAACATCGACCAGAACCTGCGACTGAGAACGTTTCCGGGTCGCGCCAACAACCCGGCAAAGCTTTCGCCCGAGTACTCGGTAGCGCCATCTCGCATCGACACGGCAAACGACATATTGGATGCAACCGTTGCAACGTTAAGATGATCCAGAAGTGCCGTAAGATTAGGATAACAGGGCTCATTGTAAACGATGAACCCCGTATCGACCGGCACTGGCCGCCCATCGACGATTGCGTCGACCGTATGCGAATGCCCACCAATCCTACTCTCGCTCTCATAAAGTGTGACGCTGTGGGCTCGAGAGAGTAGCCAAGCGGCCGAAAGTCCGCTGATGCCCGAGCCGATCACAGCAATGTCGAATCGTGCCTTTGCCTCCCCCGTCATCACATATGGTCCCTGCGCCATTCCCGGTTGCGGTCTCGAGCCGACCCGCGTTTAGTGGTTTATGAACGCTTAAGCGACCGGCGCGGATCACCAGGCAAAAAGCTTATCGCGATCTGATCTGGAACGGGTCCTATGGCCCTGTTAGCAAGACGCAGACATTGAAAGTTGCCTTGATGCTCAGATGCTTATAACAGGCCCTCCTCCCGGGACAGCGGCGCAATACGTCCACCGTCGCCCGCCTGGGGCGAACGCTACAAGCCGCGACTGACCCCCATGGAGACGCAGAGCTCAAACGACGACGTGTTCGACGCATCGCAGCTGATCTGTGCCGTTGCCCGGCAGGATAAGGAAGCATTCGCCCGCCTGTTCCAGTATTTCGCGCCTCGCATTAAGGCCATGCACATGCGCAAAGGGTTGGCGGAGCAACGTGCTGAGGATTTGGCTCAAGAGGCCATGTTGAGCGTTTGGCGCAAAGCTCACCAGTACAATCCCGAGGGCGCCCGCGCGGCCGCTTGGATTTTTACCATCGCGCGCAATCTCAGGATCGACCAGATCCGTCGGCAAAGCTGAAGTTCAAGGCGCCGAAACACTGGTCGAGAATGTCGTTGACGAAACCCCTCTCGCCGACGCGGCACTCGTTGAGTCGCAAGACCATGACCGCTTGAAAGAGGCGCTCGAGGCTCTAAACAGCGACCAAATGACAGTGGTTCGCCTGAGCTTTGAAGATCGCCCGCATCTGAAATCGCCAAGGCGCTCACATTCCAATCGGCACCGTCAAATCGCGGGCTCCGTTTAGCCATGGGCCGGCTCCGCACCCTTGGATGACGCAATGACCACGCATCACCACCGTCTGAAGAGAACCCCGGCAGCTTTCGCGGGCGTGGCTCACCGAATCCAGCCTGCTCCCTGGTCCTGCGCACATGCCGAGTCCTTGTGAGTGCTGCAGCCGGTGGGTGGCAAATCTGCGCATGGGCGGCCTCATGTTGAGGCTTTGACTCCGTCCCGATGCGTGCGCATGCGCTCGAGAACGCGCTCTGCGGCCACTGACGGATTACGGCCGGATGCGGCACCCAGGAAAGCAACAGCATTAGAGCTGGCACCTGGCGTTCCCGTTCCACACGCTTTGTCCAATCATCGCCTGGGCAGCTGGCAGTGGATTGGGCCCGGAATCCACAGGCGCATGGTGGAGACAGCAGGTGGGTCCGATGATGGCTCCCGCGTGTTCCTCCTGCGCGCCAAGCCTGGTACGCGTATGCCCGATCACACGCACACCGGCACCGAACTGACACTGGTCCTCAGCGGCGCATTCGCGCACGACGGCGGCAGATTCGGAGCTGGCGACCTGGAGGAGGCTGACGATGAGACAGACCACCAGCCCGTCGTGCAATCCGGCGATGTCTGTATCTGCCTGGTTGCGATGCGAGGCGACTTGAAGCTCAACGGCGTCTTTGGACGTCTCATGCAGCCCTTTGTGCGCATCTAAGGAGGCGTGCCATGGATGGCAGCAGCCTGATCGCATTGGGTGGCGCACAGTGGTTGGCACTAGCCCTCATCATGGCCTGCGCATGGCTTGTGCAGCAACGCACGGGCAATTCAGGCTGGGTGGACGCCTTCTGGACGTTCGGAACTGGTTTGGTCGCTGCAGGATCTGGCCGTACTGGTCATGACAGGCGACTCGGTGTCCTGGCGGCAATGGCTGGTGGCGGTGCTCGCATCGGCATGGGCTCTCCGGCTCGGCAGCTACATCGTCGCTTCCACGCTTGGTTCGGGTGATGATCCCCGCTGCCGAAATGGCGGAGTTAAAGGTCCGGCCGCACCGCGCAATATGGCTCTGTTCCTCCAGGCCCAGGCGTGCTACAGTCAGCCATACCGGACGCCCAGTCGCGATTGCGGCGCACCGCCCCGGTACCCTGTCGTTCACCGACATCTTCGCGGCTATACTGATGGGTGTTTCAGTGTTGGGTGAAGGCATAGCCGATCGCCAGTTGGCTGCCTTCAGGTCCAACCCCGCCAATGCTAGCCGGGTCTGCGACAGTGGCCTGTGGGCATGGTCGCGCCATCCCAACTACTTCTTCCAGTGGCTGGGTTGGCTGGCCTATCCAATCATTGCCATCGCCTTTTCCGGTTCATATCCGGTCGGCTGGATCGCGCTTGTCGCGCCCGCGGCGATGTACTGGTTTCTGGTGCACGTGTCGGGCATACCGCCGCTTGAAGCTCATATGCTGCGCTCGCGTGGTGACGCCTATCGCGCCTACCAGGCGCGAACCAACGCGTTTTTCCCGTTTCCCCCGGCATCTGAACCTAGGACGGCATTATGAACTTGAAGGCCGTCGCTACGCGAGCATTTGAGGCAGCCCCCGTCCCCGACGCACTCTCCAGGCTGGCGATCAAAACGCTTGTGATGCGCACGAGTCGCACCCTCAGCGGATCGGATGACGAAGCCGCGCGCACCTTTGCCGAGGCCATGTCGGCATATCCTGTTGCGGCCCAAACCGACGCCGCCAACCGCCAGCATTATGAGGTTCCCGCCGCATTTTTTGAGTGCGTGCTCGGCCCCCAGCGCAAATACTCCTGTTGCTTGTACGACACGCGATCCAGCACATTGGCAGAAGCTGAAGAGCTGGCCCTCGAGACGTCCGCGAAAAATGCAGCCCTTGCCGACGGGCAGACCATACTGGAACTTGGCTGCGGCTGGGGCTCACTGACACTGTGGATGGCTCGCCGGTTTCCGAATGCTTCGATCCTTGCGGTGTCCAACTCTTCATCCCAGAGAGCCTACATTCTCGACACCGCGACGCGGCAGGGTTTGTCCAATATTCGCGTCGTCACTGCCGACATGAACGCCTTCGCCACGACCGAGACGTTCGATCGTATCGTTTCCATCGAGATGTTCGAGCACATGTCCAACTGGCGCAAACTGCTCGAACGCATGCACGCTTGGCTGACGCCGGACGGCCGAGCCTTCATCCATGTCTTTGCCCATCGCGCGACCCCCTACCGATTCGACAACGATAGGGACGACGACTGGATCGCCGAGCATTTTTTCACAGGCGGCATCATGCCGAGTCATCGCTTGATGTACCAGTTCACCGATCTCTTTCACGTCGAACAGGACTGGCGCTGGAATGGCGAAAACTACGCGAGAACCGCCGACGACTGGCTGAATAATTTCGACAAGAACCGAAACCGCATTGCCGAGATCTTGGCGCCGGTTTACGGCACCGAAACTTCGCTGTGGCTGCGCCGTTGGCGCCTATTCTTCCTTGCAACCTCTGGCTTGTTCGAATTCCGCGATGGCCAAGAGTGGGGCATCAGCCAATATCGATTGCGCCGAAGTCATTGACACCCCGCCAGGGCCTTACGCCACTGGCGAAAGAATGGTGGTCTAGCCCGTATCATCTATGCCGCCCGACTACAATCTACCTGAAGCTATCGATTTTCTCCTCAAGCTGGGGGCTCGGCGCCAAGCGCTCGCTGGCAATGCGCGAGCTCGTGGTGGGACGCGAAGGTCTGGAACGGTACGTTGCCCACGAGCTACTGCGCCGCGTCCACGAGTACGTCTTTGCTGTGCCGGCGCTCGAAAGCGAACCTGTCGATCCACGGCTTTAGGCGATGACGAGGCTCGACGACACCATGGCATCACCACTGCCCCCAGACCGAACCTGAAAACCGATCACAGGCGCGCGCAAACCGGCAAATCGCGGACCATAACGCTGTACAACAGCGTCGTACCGGATATGACGCCCCGCTCACGACGTGACGGCCCGCGGACCAAACATCGCGCGTCATGATCGTCACCAGCAAAAATATATCCATCCAGAACACCGTCACCAGATTTGCCAGCCACAGCCAGCGCATCGCCATCGAGCGCAACAAGATCTGCAAGAGCCCCCTCTTGCAGGACGCCGGACGGCCGACCTGCTGCCCTGGCACCAGACATCGCAGCCGTTTCGAACAACAACCGACCCGTTGAACGACCGGTGTTCGCAAGCATGGCGCGCCCACGGTCACGCAGGCGCTGTGAGTATTCAAGCGACCGCAACTCCTCCGACAACGAGATGCGAATATTGGAATCCGATCCCACGCCAAATGCGCCGCCGGCACGAACAAACCTTACGCCGTCGAAAATGCCGTCACCCAGATTTGCCTCGGTGATCGGGCAAAGCCCCACGACTGCACCGCTTGCGGCAAGTGCCGAGATCTCGTGCGGCTCGAGCTGCGTGCAGTGAATGAGACACCAGCGATCGCCGACATCGGTGTTGGCAAACAACCACTCCGCCGGCCGCGCTCGCAGATGCGCCTGGACCTCGGCAACTTCGGCGGTCTGCTCGGCGAGATGCATGTGAACAGGGCAATCGCCGGCAAGAGCAACAACCTCCGCCAGATCGTCGGGCGCCACTGCGCGCAACGAATGCGGCGCGATCCCGATCTGGGCATCGGATGGAAGGTAGCCAAGCGCCTTTTCAGCGCCAGCTTTCAGGTTCTGGAACTGCTCCAGCGTGCAACCAAAGCGCACTTGCCCGGCACCAAGCGGTCTACGGTCGCACCCACCATGGCGGTAGAGAACAGGCAGCAGTGTCAACCCGATACCGGTTTCGCTGGTCGCCGCTACGATCCGCTCCGACATCTCCGCAATCGCATCGAAAGGCTTCCCCGATGGCTGGTGGTGGAGGTAGTGAAATTCGCATACGGCGCCATACCCTGCTTCCAGCATCTCCATCTGCACCAGCGCGGCAATGGCCTCGACATCGTCCGGCGTCAATTGATCCAGAAATTTGTACATCAAGGCCCGCCACGTCCAGAACGAGTCTTGAGGATCGGGCCCGCGGTGCTCGGTCAACCCCGCCATGGCCCGCTGGAAGGCATGGCTGTGCAAATTGGTCGGCGCAGGCAGCAGAATTGCATGACGCGCACCATCGGGAGGCGAATCCGCAACCAAGCATTCGATAACGCCGCCAGAGCCGATCTCCACACGAACGTCGGATCGCCAGCCCGCGCCAGTCAACGCTTGCTTCGCCCACAACACAGTCACGTCTGGATTTCTCCTCTCGCTTCCACCAACGACAATAGGTCTTTCTTGCCGGCGGCCGCCACCTCGCACTGCAGGAATTCATGCTGAACCGGATCGAGTGCGCCGCAGGTTTGCTGGCATCATTGCTAATGCAAAGCCCACTGACGCATCGACACACAATTGACCGGACTTTCTCCAATTGGCCCCGCGACCGCGCGCTGCCAGCATGGTGTATCCCAACGCCAGTCTGCCCAAAAACTCATCCAAGCGACAGCATTTGCCCAAGAAATCGAAGAAATCGGCAATTGCCATACCACCGTACGGCTTTAGAGTGTTCAGGTTCGCGTGGCGCTACCAATGACCTCGCGGCATTCCCCCGACGCTTGCGGAACAGCAGCAAAAACGAAGTTCGATAAGGGAGTCTGATATGCGAAGGATTCTACGCTGGGCAATTGCGGCAACGCTGGCTCTTGGTGCAACAACGGCGAGCCATGCCCAGGAGATGAAATTCTGGCGAATCGGCACTGGTGGCGCCGGCGGAACTTATTTCCCGATCGGCGGGCTTCTCGCCAACGCCCTGTCCAACCCGCCCGGCTCTCGCCCTTGTGACAAGGGTGGTGCATGCGGTGTTCCAGGCCTCGTCGCAATCGCCGTGTCCACCAATGCCTCGGTCGCCAACGTCAATGCGATCCAGGCGGGACAACTCGATGCAGCCTTGGCCGGTGCTCAAAGTGTTGTGCAGGGCTATCGGGGCGAGGGCAAGTTCGTCGGAGCCAAGAAGGATAAGTTGCGCGTCATTGCCAACCTCTATCCAGAGGACATGCATCTGGTCCTGCCCAAGGGCACCAAGCTCAAGGGTCTGGCCGATCTTAATGGTAAGCGCGTTGGCGTTGCAGCGGCAGGTTCGGGCACCCAGGTCACGGTGCGCATGATCCTGAAACAATACAAGGTCCAGGCACAAGAAGCCGAGCTTGGCCTTTCCCAGAGCACACAGCGGCTTGCTGACGGCCAGCTCGATGCGTTCTTCTATGCCGGCGGCACGCCATTCGCTGCCTTGATCCAGCTCGGCTCCTCGAAAGGCTTCGAACTCTACAGCTTCTCTGACGAGGAGCGGAAGACGATCAACAAGCTCATTCCCTATTACGTCGAGTCCGATATCCCGGCAGGAACGTATGAGAACATCAAATACGACGTCAAAACGGTTGCGGTGAACGCCCAACTTATTACTTCGGCAGAGCAGCCCGAAGCTCTCGTCTACGAGGTGACCAAAGCCCTTTGGAACAAGAACACACGGGGCCTCCTCGACAAGGGCCATTCGAAGGGCAAGGCCATACGGATGGAAGCGGCACTCAAGGGTGTACTCATTCCGCTGCATCCGGGAGCCGAGAAATTCTACAAGGAAAGCGGAATGATTAAGTAGGCCTCACAACCAGCCCGCGCGAGAAGGCCGGCTGCCGGCAGCCGGCTTTCTCGCCGTATTCGAGACGGGGCCCACACATGACAAAATTCGATATCAAAGCCGCCGAAGAGCTCGAGCGGGAATATGATTCGAGCCTGCAAACGCGAGCCGTTGCGCCGGCGCTGACCCAGTTCGTTTTCTACTTTTCCCTTGTCTTTGCCGCCTATCACTATATCACGGCCGGGTTCGGCGTTCCGATCGACTACTGGCACATGGGCCTGCACATCTCGGGCGTAATTCTGCTCATCTTCATAAGCTATCCAGCCCTTTCCAGCGGCCGCTCGACTGTTTTGCCGGCGCGCGCCTGGTGGCGTCCTGGAGCCGTCCCCCTGTGGGATTGGCTTTTTATTATCACCGGCATCGTCGGCGCACTTTACATCGGCGCCAGCTGGTACGGCTTCGATTTCACACTTTTCGGCTACCCCTTCAAGCTACCCGAACAAGTGATGCGGCAGGGCAATCCCGCAACGCTCGACGTCATTCTGGGAACCCTCTTCATCATCGTTCTGCTGGAGGCCGTGCGCCGCACGCTAGGCATCATTGTTCCCATCATCATTGGACTTTTCACAGCTTTTGCCGTTTTCGGCCCCTATCTGCCGTTCCAGGTATTGCGCCATCCCGGCATCAATTGGTCGCAATACATCAACAACATGTACTTCCCCTCGGAAGGCATTTTCGGCGTCACCGTGTGGATCGTATCGACGGTTGTTTTCCATTTCGTCCTGTTCGGCGTGCTCGCCCAGCGCATGGGCCTTGGCCAATTCTTCGTCGACGTCGCCGCCGTCATTGCCGGTCGCTACACGGGAGGCCTGGCGAAGGTCAGCGTCGTCTCGTCCGCGTTCTTCGGTACAATTTCAGGCTCGTCGATTGCCAACACCGTCTCGACCGGCTCGCTGACCATTCCCACCATGAAGCGCATGGGCTACCCACCGCATTTTGCCGGTGGTGTCGAAGCTGCCGCGAGTGCCGGCGGTCAAATCACGCCACCGATCATGGGAGCCGCCGCCTTCGTGATGGCCGAATTCCTGGAGGTCCCCTACACCACAATCGTCGTTGCCGCGATCGTGCCCGCTGCCATGCACTACCTTGGCGTCCTCTCGATTGTTCATCTCGAAGCCAAGCGACTTGGGCTGAAGGGCATGCCCGCAGATGAGATCCCGGGCATTGGCCAAGTCCTCCGCAACGGCTGGCCAACAGCCATTCCCTTGGCCATCCTGATCTATGTCCTGTTCAGCGGCTATTCGCCCAACATGGCGGCATTCTGGGGCATTACGTCGGCCCTCGTCGTAGGCTTCCTCAATCCGATGCACCGCATCACATTGAGAGACGTCGCCGAAGCTTCCGTTCTGGGTGTGAAATATGCGCTTGCTGTCGGTGCCGTGTGTGCCGCCATTGGCATCGTCGTCGGCGTCGTGAATTCGACAGGACTTGGATTCAGGCTGGGCTTCATTGTAGCCAATGGCGCGAAATCCATGGCGGAGGGTGTCCTCCCGCTCGTCGATTGGATTCCATTCACAAATATCACCATCGAGAGCGTCACACTGCTGCTGTCATTGGTCTTGATTGCGGTGACCTGTATCATGATGGGAGCCGGCCTACCCACGACAGCGCTCTACATCATGCTGGCAACCGTGGCGCAGCCCGCGCTCGGTGCACTGGGCGTACCGCCACTCGCCTCCCATCTCTTTGTCCTCTATTACGGCGTCATATCCGAAATTACGCCCCCGGTCTGTGCATCCGCCTATGCCGCAGCCGGCATCGCCGGCGCCAACCCGTTTCGCACGGGCGTCTCCGCTTTCACACTAGGCATCGGCAAACTGATCGTGCCGATGGTATTCGTGTATTCGCCCGCCATGCTCATCGTCCTGCCGGAATACTTCACCTGGACCGCGTTCCTGTCGACGGTGCTGTCCTGCGCTATCGGCGTTCTGCTGCTCGCTGTCACCGTATCAGGCTACTTCCTGACAGCACTTTCGCCAGCCGCGCGCATCGCAACAGCCGCAGCGGGCCTGCTGATGGTCGCTCCTGGCACCCGCAGCGACCTCCTCGCGCTCGCCTTGGCAGTCCCAGTCATCGTCCACCAGATTCTCAGCTATCGCCGAAGCGAACGGGAGACTGCACCTGCAGCCTGAGAGTGTCCCGGTCAATTGAGGAGAGCCCGCATGAGCAAGGACGTCACAATCGTTGGAGCCGGAGCGGTCGGCATTGCGTCAGCCTTGTCCTTGCTCGAACTCGGCCACCGCGTCACCGTACTGGACCCCGATCCCCCGGCATCGGGCGCCAGCCATGGCAACGCCGGCGTCATCTCGCCCTGGACCTGCGTGCCGCAATCCATGCCGGGCTTGTGGCGGTCGGTTCCCAAGTGGCTACTCGATCCCGAAGGCCCCCTCGTCGTCCGCTGGAGCTATGCGGCCAGGTTCTTGCCGTGGGCAATCAAGTTTCTCCGCGCCGGCAATCCGGAAAAGTTGCCCGCCATTGCCGATGCCATGAACGCCCTCAATCGGCCGAATGTCGATCTCTACCGTCATCACCTACGCGGCACAGGCCAGGAGCATCTGGTCGCAAACTCTTGTTATGTGCACGTCTACCGCCGCGCCGCCGCCATCGACCTCAACCAGATCGGCTGGCGGCTACGCGCCGAGCACAGCGTCCCCATGGAAGTCATCGACGCGCCAACACTGCGCGAGATGGAGCCGGCGCTGTCTCATGATTACGAAGCAGCCGTGATCATCAAGGAACAGGCCCGCGCCCTCGATCCAGGTGGCGTCGGCAAGGCGCTGGCCGAAAAGGCACGCAAGATGGGCGCAAACTTCAAGACCACTCGCGTAAAGGAACTGATCCCGCAGCCGGGCGGCTTATGGCAACTGCTGTGCGACGGGGAAACGCACACTGCCGATACCGTCGTACTGGCAGCCGGCGTCTGGTCGGCGCGATTGCTCGAACCACTCGGTGTCCGCGTACCGCTCGAGGCCGAGCGCGGCTACCATGTGGTGCTGCGTAACCCCGGCGTCCAGATCAACAACTCTATCATGGAGACCGACCGAAAGTTCGTTGCCAGCAGCATGAGTGCGGGCGTCCGAATGGCCGGGACGGCTGAGTTTGCCGGCATCGACGCCGAGCCGGACTATCGACGCGCGAGGATCTTCCAAAGCCTTGCCCGCAAGATTTTTCCTGGGATCAATGCTGATGACGCCGAGGAGTGGATGGGGCGGCGCCCCTCCATGCCCGACAGCCTGCCTTGCATCGGCCCGGTTCCCGGTCACGAGAACCTCCTCGTCGCGTTTGGCCATAGCCATTACGGCTTTGGCATGGCGCCAGCGACGGGTCGCATCATCGGCCATCTCGTCAACGGCAGTTCGCCCAACGTCAACCTCGCACCATACCGCATCGACCGATTCGGCTGAGCCGGCTGCAACGTCACAAACGAACTCGTCTCAATCGTTACCGACAACGGCCAGGAGAGAGGCATTGCCACCCGCAGCAGTGGTGTCGATGCAAAGGTGTCGCTCAACCATCAACTGCGCGGCCGTGACGTCCCCAACAAGAAAGGGGACGATCGCCCCTCTACGCTCAGCAAGCGCACGTGCAACAGCCCCAAGCTCTCCAAGATCGCTCCCGCACTGAACACCCTGCAAGGGACCAACCTCCGCCAGCGTCTCGGCCGCGACCGACCCTACCAAGGCGACGAGTGGCACGCCTGCCGTATGCAGCCGAGACGCAACCGCAACCGGTTCCCGCGCCACAATCAGGGCTGCATTTCCCGTCGCCAACGCCTGGATCGCCTGTCGCAGGGCATCGTCGCGCGTCGGACCAAGGCAGAGGATGACGCC
Organism: Hyphomicrobiaceae bacterium; assembly: GCA_041397705.1. GTDB lineage: Bacteria > Pseudomonadota > Alphaproteobacteria > Rhizobiales > Hyphomicrobiaceae. The sequence continues at coordinate 114,602 of JAWKWC010000014.1, read as the reverse complement.
GCGCGGGTGCAAGCTGAGCCGATTGCTTTCCCCCGTCGGACCGGGAAGATCCAAGACGGTCCGTGCCACCGCATCAAAACAACGAGCCATCGACATGAGCTCGGGCTCGGACAGCAGCGCCGCATCAAGCGCAGCGGCGCGATCGGTTCTTTCCCCCCACGCCGGTTGCAAGACGGCGAGGCTTTTCAATTCGGCATTGATCGTGCTGGCAGCCAACGCCCTTGAACCGTCGGCAACATCAGCCAGTCCTGCAGCCTCCGCTTCACGTGACGGCCCCGCCCGAGCGCTGCTTGAGGCGGACGCACGAAAACGCTGAACGTAATGAGGCCCACCAGCCTTGGGACCAGTCCCAGATAGCCCCTCCCCGCCGAAGGGCTGGGAACCGACAACTGCGCCGATTTGATTGCGATTGACATACACGTTCCCACAGCGGATCCGGCCGACAACCTGCTCGACCCGATCATCGATCCGCGTGCCCAGCCCGAAAGTCAGCCCGTATCCGCGCGCGTTGATCGCATCGACAATACGGTCGAGGTCTTGCACAGCAAAGCGAGCAACATGGAGCACGGGGCCGAACACCTCACGCGGCAGATCGTCAATCCCGTTGACCGCAATCACACTCGGCCCGACAAACGTTCCCTCAAGCGGCGTTGCGATCTGCTTGAGCAAACGCCCTTCCTGCCGCGCACCCGCGCAGTAGCTTCTGATGTCGGCCTGTGCCGCAGCATCGATGACAGGCCCGACGTCTGTCGCAAGCTGCCAGGGGTCACCCACGACGAGGGTGTCCATCGCACCGAACAACATCGTCATGACGCGCGTATAGATTTCTTCCTGCACGTAAAGCATCCGCAGGGCCGAGCAACGTTGGCCCGCGCTTTGAAACGCCGAAGTCACGACGTCACGCACAACCTGCTCCGGCAGCGCCGTCGAGTCGATGATCATGGCATTCAGCCCGCCGGTCTCCGCAATCAGGACGGCTTCGGCACCCGCATTGGCCCGCATCGCACGGTTGATGAGATGTCCAACCTCGATCGACCCCGTAAAGCAAACCCCTGCAATCCTGGCATCACGGCTGAGAGGGCCGCCGACACTTGGGCCATCACCAGGCACCAGGATGACGGCATCTCCGGGGACACCCGCTTCATGCATCAACGCAACGGCACGGTGTGCAATCAAGGGCGTTTGCTCCGCGGGCTTGGCAACTACCGTGTTGCCGGCAGCCAATGCCGCCGCGACCTGCCCAGTGAATATCGCCAGCGGAAAATTCCATGGAGAAATGCACACGAAAACGCCGCGCCCCGGCACCGTCCGCTCCGCGTCCAGCCGCTCTATCTCGCCAGCATAGTAGTTGAGGAAATCCACTGCCTCCCGCACCTCGGCAACGGCGTCAGCCAAGGTCTTTCCAGACTCCCGGCAGGCAAGCGCCATCAACTCCTCCGAATGCGCCTCGTATGCGCGAGCCGTCGCCTGCAGTCGTTGGGCTCGCTCGCCGGCAGGCGTGTCGCGCCAAGCCGGAAACCCGCCGAGAGCCCGCGTGATGGCCCCCACCGCCTCGGCCTCCGTGGCCTCTTCGACGTGCCCCACAACATCATTCGGGTTAGCCGGGTTCAGAACCGGACGTGCGGTCGTCCCGACAACGCCCTGCCCCTCCCTGTGTGTCGAAGTCGCGTGCCATTGCGACGTCTTCCAGGGCTCGCGCTCCGCCAGCACGGCGTCCACGCAAGCCGGCTCATTGACATCGACACCCCGAGAGTTGGCGCGCTGAGGAAGAAACAGCTGAGCGGGCTGACGAATGACATGACTGGGAGCAGGCCCACTTCCAGCGAAAGCGACGTCCACAGGGTCGCGCGCAATCGATTCCGGCGGCAGCGAAACGTCGACGATCTGGTGCACGAATGAACTATTCGCGCCGTTCTCCAACAGCCGGCGCACCAGATAGGCGAGCAGGTCCTCGTGGGCGCCGACCGGAGCATAGATGCGGCAGCGCGTGCCATAGTCCTCGCGGGCAATCTCATGCAGAGCTTCGCCCATGCCATGCAGGCGTTGGAACTCGTAACTTTCGCGATCTCCTGCCAGCTCACGTATGGCGGCAAGTGTATGTGCGTTATGCGTCGCAAACTGCGGATAGATCCGGTCCTTGAACCCAATAAGCGCCCGCGCACACGCCAAATAGCTGATATCCGTATGTGCTTTCTTCGTGAACACCGGAAAGCCCGCAAGGCCCAACGCCTGCGCGTGCTTGATCTCGCTGTCCCAGTAGGCTCCTTTCACAAGCCTCACCATGATGCGTCGATCGAGCGAGTCCGCAAGACCGTTGACGTACTTGATCAGCGGCAGTGCTCGCCGCCCATAGGCCTGCACAACGACGCCGAGACCGTCCCATCCCTTCAGCGCATCATCTGCCAGCACGCGTTCAACAACCTCGAGCGACAGCTCCAGCCGATTGGCCTCCTCCGCATCGATGTTGAGACCGATACCACCCTGCGCCGCCTGTCGCGCCAACATCAGCGTTGCCGGCACGAGTTCCCTCATCACCCGTTCACGTTGGCTCCATTCGTAGCGAGGATTGAGCGCCGACAGCTTCACTGAAATGCCCGGGCTTGTGCGGATGTCTCCTGTTGCACGCGCGGCGGCTGCGGCGATGGCCTGCGCATAGGCCTCCTGGTAGCGGCCAGCATCATCATATGTGCGGGCAGCCTCACCCAGCATGTCGTAGGAATACGTGTATCCGAGCGCTTCCATCCGCTGCGCATTCTGCAACGCTTCGGAGATACTGCGGCCAAGCACGAACTGCTCCCCCAGGAAGCCGATGGCGTGTGACACCGCCGTCCGCACAACCGGCTCCCCCAGGCGCTTGACGAGACCGCGCAGCGCCGTCGTCGGCCAAGCCGCATCGTCATCCAACACCTTGCCCGTCAACATCAACGCCCAAGTCGCGGCATTGACAAGTGATGACGCTGATTTGCCGAGATGCGCACCCCAATTTCCAGGCTCGAGTTTATCCGATATCAGCGCATCGATGGTATCGGGGTCTGGCACCCGCAGCAGCGCCTCGGCCAGACACATCAAGCCGATGCCTTCTTCTGTCGATAGCCCGTATTCGGCCAACAGACTTTCCATCAGGCTTGGCGACGTATCAGCCCTCACCCGCGAAATGAGCGTTACGGCCTCTTTGCAAATCCGCTCCCGGCGCCCTGCATCGAGATCTATTTCGTTGGCAAGCTGCTGCACAAGGTCGTCTTCACGCGCCACCCAATGGTCGCGCAAGCCCGAGCGGTGCTGCTCGCCAGGCCCAACCCCGCCGATTGCGTGCTCCGCCGTTCCCTTCATGTTCGACCTCACCAAGTTCCAACCGCGGCTGCAATCTCACCTCTCAAGCTAGCCGAGTTCTTCGTCGCTGTAAGGCCACCCACACGTCTATTAACGTCCGCCAGTCTCAAACGCCTATTGGATGTGTCGCCACCCGACGACATTCAGGGCTGATCAAAGCCACCGCCTGCACTACACTTGCGTGGCCCGCTTAGTGCTGATGCCAAGCTCAAAGAGAGGCGCCACAGGTCATGGCCTACTTCTATCGTGTCGGCACCACCCGGTATGCATTTCCATCATTGAAAGCGCTCCTTGCAAAGGCATCGCCGCCTCGCTCAGGAGATAGGCTTGCCGGCCTCGCAGCCGCAACGGCTGAAGAGAATATTGCCGCCAAGCTGGCCTTGGCAGAAGTACCTTTGAAGAGAATACTGGCTGAACCGGTCATTCCCTATGAGGACGACGACGTGACGCGCCTGATCCTGGACACGCACGACGATCGCGCTTTCGCCCCGATTGCTCACCTGACCGTCGGTGAATTCCGCGAGTTTCTCCTGTCCACCAACACGACTGGAGGCACGCTGGCTGGTCTCGCAACAGCAATCACACCCGAAATTGTAGCCGCCGTGTGCAAGCTGATGCGCAACCAAGATTTGATACTCGTTGCCCGTAAGCTGCAGGTGGTGACAGCCTTTCGCAACACGATCGGCCTCCCAGGCACCATGGCCGTTCGCCTGCAACCCAACCACCCAACGGATGATCTGCAGGGTATCATGGCGTCGATCGCCGACGGCCTGATGTACGGTTGTGGTGATGCCGTCATCGGGATCAATCCGGCAGGTGATCAGCAATCCCGCATCGAAAGCCTATTGCGCCTGCTGGACGACCTCATCAACCGCTATGCCATTCCAACCCAAGGCTGCGTCCTTTCCCATCTAACAACGACGCTCGACTTGATGCAGAAGGGTGCGCCCGTCGATCTGATCTTCCAGTCGGTTGGCGGAACACAGGCTACCAATCGCTCATTCGGCATCACGCTCGATCTGCTTCGCGAGGCACACGAAGCCGCCCGCGCCCTCAACCGCGGAACCGTCGGCCGAAACGCGATGTACTTCGAGACCGGTCAAGGCTCTGCCCTGTCTGCCGATGCGCATCACGGCGTGGACCAGCAGACATGCGAGGCACGTGCCTACGCCGTTGCCCGTGCATTCGCCCCGTTGCTCGTCAACTCAGTGGTTGGCTTCATCGGTCCCGAATACCTCTATGATGGAAAAGAGATCCTGCGGGCTGCTTTGGAGGACCACTTCTGTGGCAAGTTGATGGGCCTGCCGATGGGCGTCGACGTCTGCTACACCAATCACGCTGAAGCAGATCAGGATGATATGGACGTCATTTTGACGGCCCTCGCCGCTGCCGGCGTCACCTACATCATGGGTGTGCCAGGGGCTGACGACGTCATGTTGGGTTACCAATCCACGTCGTTTCATGATGCCCTATTCGTGCGTCAGGCTTTCGGCTTGAGGCGCGCGCCGGAATTCGAGGCGTGGCTCATCGACATGGGCATCACCGATGCCACGGGTGGCCTGCTGCCAGCAGTTCCAGGACACCCACTCATCACCGAAGCGGAGAAAGCCACGAGCGTGACGGAGCAAAGCCGATGACACAACTGCCACGCGACCCCTGGCACCGCCTTGGCGCATCGACACCCGCACGCATTGCAATCGGCCGCGCCGGCAACTCGACACCAACCCGCGAGGTTCTCTCATTTGCGCTTGCGCACGCCCAGGCCCGCGATGCCGTCCACGCAAAGCTCGACCGACCGGAACTCGGTGGAAAACTGAGCGCCATGGGTCTCACAATCATCGAAGTCGAAAGCCGGGCACGCGATCGCGCGACCTACTTGCGCCGTCCGGACCTCGCACGGCGCTTGCATGCAACCTCCCGACAGCGCCTCTTGGATCACGGGAAAGATGCAGCTCGCGACGTGGCCATCATGATCGCTGACGGCCTCTCCGCCACGGCGGTTGCACGACAGGTTCCCCCACTGGTTGAAGCCCTCTTGCCGCTTCTGCGCCAACTTGGTCTCTCAGTCGGCCCAATCGTCATTGCCGAAGGCGCGCGCGTCGCTCTTGGAGACGAAGTCGGTGAATTACTCGCCGCGCGCCTGATCGCAGTTTTGATCGGTGAACGGCCGGGCCTGTCGTCGGCCGACAGCCTGAGCATCTATCTGACCTACGCTCCGCAAGTCGGACGTACGGATGCCGAACGCAACTGCATCTCCAACATCCGCCCATCGGGTCTGCCGCCGGCATCGGCTGCGACGAATCTTGCCTGGTTGATCGACGCCGCCCTGACGATGAAGACGACCGGCGTGACCTTGAAAGACCGAAGCGACGTCCTGGAGCAGCACCGCCCCACACCGCTCGGACCACCCCAGGGATGAACATCATCTCCAATTTGACGAGCTGAAAGCAGCCGATCCTAGCCGATATTCTTCCAGTCGAACTCGCGCTCGCGACTGTCGCTCAATCTGCGATAAGGCAGCCCCATGGTAGCGCCGCCGACGCGGCGCTTAAACTGGATCGATCGGATCATCTCGCGAATGCGCGGTTGAATCTCCGTCCGCCAGCGCCTGCCGTTGAACACGCCGTAGTGGCCCACACCCGGCTGGACGTAATGGTATTTCTCGTCAATCGCGATGTTGCAGCATAGATCGTGGGCAGCCTCCGTTTGGCCAAGCCCGCAAATATCGTCACGTTCCCCTTCGACCGTCATCAGCGCGGTCTTGCGGATCGCCGAGCAATCGACGCGCTCGCCTCTGTGAAGCATCACACCATCCGGCAAAGCGTGGCGTTGGAATACTGTCTCAACAGTCTGGAGATAGAACTCCGCAGCCATGTCCATGACAGCCAAGTACTCATCATAGAAAGTCTTGTGTTGCGCGACCGACCCATCGTCGCCCTTCACCAGATTCTTGAAGAGATCGAGGTGCGCCGTCGCGTGGCGCTCCAAGTTCATTGTCATGAAGCCGGTAAGCTGGACAAAGCCCGGATAAACCCGCCGCATGAATCCGAGGTTCGGAAACGGCACATTGGAAATAACGTTCCGCTCGAACCACTCGATCGGCTTGTCGCGCGCCAGCTGGTTCACAACCGTCAAGTTGCGGCGCGTATCAATCGGCCCACCCATCAACGTCAACGACATCGGCTGATTGGGATCGTCTCGAGCGGCCATGACGGCGGCTGCCGCAAGCGCCGGTACCGACGGCTGGCAAACGGCAATCACATGGGTGTTGGGCCCAAGAAATTGCATGAACTCGATCAGGTAATCGATGAAATCGTCGAGATCGAACTGGCCGAGATGGAGCGGCACGTCACGGGCATCACGCCAATCCGTGATGTAGACATCGTGCTCCGGCAACATCGCTTCCACCGTTCCCCGCAACAGAGTCGCGTAGTGGCCGGACATCGGCGCCACAATCAGAACGCGAGGGTCGTCGCGTTTTCCCATCTGCCGTTCATCGCGCACAAAGTGCAGGAGATCCGCGAACGGCTTGCGGAAAACCACCTCTTCGTGGACAGCCACCGACAGGCCATGCAGACGGGTCTCTTTGAGACCGAATTCCGGCTTGCCGTAGCGCTTGGTCATGTTCTCGAAGAGTTCGAGACCGGCCGTCACCGTCCTAAAACCATACGTCTTTGCAAACCCAGGCACCGATGTCTCGACCAATGTCCGCGTGGCTTGCGCCATGAGCCGGGCCGGTTGGATGAGGGAATGCATAGCCTCATAGACGTGATACTGCATGGTGCAACTCCTGCGACGGCATGAGACATATTGCACCGCAGCACAACAATTGTGCAATGCCAAAAATTGTGCATTATCATGTTCTTTAATGGCTGCAATCCGATGCGGATGTGGCTCGGCAGCTCGCGAAATGGGCATTGCAGCAACAGTTGACACGCCAACCACCGGAACCGGTCGCGATGACCCGCACAGGCAATGCCGCCAAGCCAACCAAAGCAGCGCGCTGTCCCGATCGGACCGCAAACAATCTGCCTCTTGGGGCCGTGCGTGATCTGGTCAGCCGATAGCCCAGCGCCATGGATCGAGCAGCAAAGCCGCGTGTGAGAACGGACAAAGTGAGGCAACCATGACGTCGCAGGCACGCCAGCAAGCAACACAAAGCGCAGCGCAGATCGACGTGGCACGCGGCATGTACTTCGAGGACCACGTCGGGCTCTACAAAGCCGAAACGGTCCTTTTGCATGCAACACCGCGCACGGTAACGGATGGCGATGTCGCCGTTTACAATGCCCTCTTCGGCCAGCGCTTTGCCGTCACCTCCGACGACACCTTTGCGCAGTCCATCGGGTTCGAGAGGGCACCGATACCGTGGATGCTCTTGTTCCACATCGGCTTTGGCAAAACCGTACCGGACATCTCGCAGTTGGCCGTCGCAAACCTCGGCTATGCCGACGTGCGCTTTCTGCGTCATGTCTACCCGGGCGATAGCCTGGCCGCCGAAAGCCGCATCATCGGTTACAAGGAGAACCTCGAACTCGACAAGGCAACGGGTGCCAAACGCAGTCGCGGTAGCGGCAACACCTATGTCCAATCGGTGGTCTATCGCCTGACGAAAAATGGCCGCGAACCCGTTTTGTCCTATCGCCGTGTCGTGATGGTCAACAAGCGTGATCGTTCCTCCACACCTGCCAAGGATCTTGGGCTGCCCGAGAGCGTCGTGCCCGACATGCCGCAAGCTGTCGAGCCGCGCGTGCTTCAAGAGATCGCATCAACCTATCCCGACTGCGCCGCAGCAAATCGTGAACTCGCCGCGACAAACCTTGCCGGCAGCTCATTGGATTGGGAGAGCTACCAGCCAGGCATGCGCATCAATCATGGCGAGCGGCGCCAAATCACGTCCGCACATATGGAATTGCCCAATCTTACCCAGAATACCGCCAAGGTGCATTTTGCCGAAGGCCGCGTTGACGAGACCATGCCCGTGCAGGCGAGCGGCATCGTCTACGGCGGACAAATCATGTCCATGGCCGACGCGCAGTCATTCTACGGCCTGGAAAACACATTGGGCGTCGTCGCCATCAATGGCGGGCGTCACGTCGCCCCTTGCTTCGAAGGCGAAAGCATTGCGGCCTGGAGCTTGGTGACGAACAAGCTCGAAGTACCGAACAGGCCGGATGTCGGTCTGCTGACCGTTCGGACACTAGCCGCAAAGAACATGCCCGCAGGCAGCTTTCCCGACAAGGATGCGGCAGGCCGCTATCCAAGCACCGCCGTCACCATCACCATCAACGGCCACAAGCACAGTGCTGACGCCACCATCGTGCTCGACTACGAGCGCGTATTGCTCGTGCGCCGTGGCATCTCCAAAGCCCACTGACAATCGATGGTCAGGCCAACCGAAGGTCCAGCATGATTTCGAGACATCCCCGACAGTTCTACAAGGCCCTCGTCACTGGCGCACCGATGCCCTTCACTGAGGAAACGCGTCCACGCCAGGTCGAGCGCATGATTCACTTTGCCGGCTTCCACGATCCCAAAATGGCAGCCAAAGGCGAAGATATGCTGCGCACCGGAACGGCCGATGTTCTACTGGGCAACTTCGAAGACGCCGTTCCCGTCGACCAGAAACCCGCGGCCCGCAAAGCCTTCGTCGCCATGATCGAGGGCCTCGGCAGCGGCGACAAGAAGGCAGGCCTGTGGATCCGCACCAACCAGCTCTCCTCACTCATGTTCATGGAGGACATGGAGCTGGTGAAGGCCTCGCGCGACATGCTCGACGTGGTCATGATCCCGAAGGTGGAGAGCGCTGCTGACATCATTCGCGTCGATTGGCTTCTCGCCCAAATCGAGGCGGCGCAAGGGTTCACGAAGCCGATCCAGATCCACGCCATTCTGGAGACGGCCGAGGGCGTCGAGCGCGTCCTCGAGATCGCCTCGGCAAGCCCGCGCATGCACGGCATGAGCCTCGGCCCCGCAGACCTTGCCGCAGACCGCGGCATGAAGACCACGCGCGTTGGCGGCCCACATCCCGACTACGGCACGTTCGCGGATGCCGAGACGCCCGGCAAGCCGCGCGCCTTTCACCAGGGCGAACTCTGGCACTACACCATGGCGCGCCTGGTCGATGCCTGTAAGACCGCCGGCATCAAGCCATTCTACGGCCCATATGGCGACTTCAAGGACCTCGTCGGCTGCGAGGCCCAGTTCCGCAACGCCGCCATCCTCGGCTGCGACGGTGCCTGGACGCTGCATCCGACCCAGGTCGAGATCGCACGCCGTGTCTTCTCGCCGGACCCTCGCGATCTCATGTCCGCCCGCCGCATCGTCGCCGCCATGCCCGACGGCACCGGCGCCGTCATGCTCGACGGCAAGATGCAGGACGACGCAACCTGGAAGCAGGCCATGGTGTTCCTGCGCCAGGCGGCTGACATTATCGCCAAGGAAGGCGAAGCAGCCCGAGTGCGATATTTCGGGACACCCATCCCAGCCAGTGATCCCCGTCTCGCGCCAAAAACCGACTTTGGCAACCGCTCGCTCGAACTGGCGCTTTCTGGAAAACCCGAGTGACGTCATCACGAATAAGGTGCAAGCGTCGGAGCAAGTGATCGCCTGCCGCCTGATCGCGAAATGCGCTTCAGTCTTTCCCGATCATATACGAAGCAACGCCAAGCGAAGCCCGTGGCCTGAAGCGGCAACGCGCCCTTCACGGCGTGGCTGCTCGATCTGTTGTGCACGCGTCGTGGCTGAGCGCCCGAAGACAGGCGGTCAAGCGGTCAAGCGGTCAAGCGGAATTGCGTTTCACCTCCACGAATTGTGCAACCAATCGCCCGAATACGATCGCCGGAAAATCGACGGAGGAGTTCTCTCCCTGCCGCCGATGGCCGCCACGCAAGATTGGCTCTCGACCGGCGATGCCGTGACCCTCTTCGTGAGAGAACTTGCACGCAGCACGGAGGGAGACGTTGCCCGTCGCACTCCTGCTTTGATTGCGAGGATCCCGCCATCATGCTTGGCCGGCGCATGTCGATCGTGGCGCGAGCGCCGCCAGACGCTCAGATCACGTGACGTGGACCGGCAAAGCATGTCGACAATGGTGGCGATTGGACCTCAGCAGAGCGCCGAGCGAAAAACTGCGGCCCTGAACACATCGAGGACGCAGCAAGAGACAAGCATCTCATACAAAATCTGATCAAATCAGACAAAACTAGGCAGCCGCATCGGCCTTCAGCAAATCAGCCGCCTTCTCGCCCACCATGATGCACGGCGCATTGGTGTTGCCGAGGGCATGGTCGGAAAGATCGAGGCATCGGCCACATGCAAACCCTTGATACCATGGACCCTGAGCCGCTCGTCGACCACGGTGTTGCGCCCCTCAGGCCCCATGCGACAGGTGCCGATCGGATGATAGGCCGTCTGCGCCGTCGTGCGGATGTACTCGAGGATCTCGTCGTCGCTCTGCACCTTCTTTCCTGCGCAAACTCTCGCCGCGCAGTTCGTCCAGCTCGGACCCACGATTTTGCGCACGATCTTGGAAGCCATCCACCATCGCCCGCTGATCGATAGGGTCGGACAGGGGTTGAAGCGGATCTCTGGCTGGTCGCGGTTCCTCGAGCGGATGTGATGGTGCCGAGACTTTCGGGTCGCAGCTGGTAGCACGACATCGACATCGACGGGAAATCCTGCAGCTGCCTCGTCTTCGGATCCCTTGATCGAGTAGGGAACGATGCATCTGCACGTCAGGCGTCTCCATGTCGGGGCGGGCTCCTGCGGAACGCCAGCATGGGCGCGGATGCAGCAGACTGATGAACCCCACCGCGCGAGAACATGTACCTGAGCCCTCGCCCAGCGGCCACAGCCCGGTGATTGTAGGGACAGGCTCTTCTGCTTGATCGGCCAGATCAGGCGGCGCACGTTGAGATGGTCGCGAAAGTTCTCGCCCGCCCACCGCCGCCAGCGCATGCTGCACGTTGATGCCATGCTTCGACAGGCTGGATTGCCAATGCCGGAGAGTTCATGGCGATTTGCGGCGTCGCAACGGCGCCTGCACACAAGATCACGTCCCGGTGGGCATTGGCCTCGACTTCGTTGCCGTGCGTCTCGTAGACGATGCCCGTGCACCGCTTGCCATCGAGCTTCACGCGGCGCGTATGCGCGTTGGTGACTATGGTGAGATTCGCCCGTTTGCGGGCGGGCTCCAGGCATTTGGCGACGCTCGGCGCAGTCCGTTCCAGATGCTCGCTTTGCGTCTTGACCGCTTCCTGGTCCCTCGCTATTGTAGTCGTGGTTGAGCTTATAGCCGGAAGCCTCCGCCGCCTTGAACAAGGCATCATAGAGCGGACTTTGATCCGGCACCTCGCTGATGCGCAGGGGACCATCCTTGCCGCGCCCGTCGCGCCCGCCCTTTTCATAGCCCTCGATGCGCGTGAAAACGGGCGCTACGTCCTGCCAGCTCCAGCCCTTGGCGCCCATCTGAGCCCACGTGTTGTAGCGCCTGTTCGAGCGGCTGCCCTCACCCAGACCAGCCCTCAGCCCGTTGACGGCGCTGGAGCCACCGAGCATCTTCCCGCGCGGCACAGGGATCTCGCGATTGCCCGTGTTCGCCTCGGGTGTCGATTGATAGAGCCAATTGACGCCGGGCTTCTCGATGAAGAGGCCAAAGCTGATCGGAAAGCGCGACAGGAAATGCGTATCCCCACCGGCCTCGACCAGCAGAACCTGATTGCGCGGGTTTTCGCTCAGGCGCGAGGCCAGTACTGCACCGGCCGAACCCGCGCCGACGACGATATAGTCATAGTCCTTCATGTCTCTCTCCCCGCTGGGTGTGTGAGCGAATGGCAACCGAATCCAAGCCGCGCGTCAATGCCAGAGGTCAATGCGTACAAGTGTTCACCCTTCCCCGTCCGCCACCTCGCCGTCATCCCTGGGGCGGCGCATGGACCCGACGGACCGGCTATCGAGCGCCACCGTCTTGATCAAGGCCCACACGTCAAGCCCCGCGACCAGATCGAGCCTCGCCACCGACGCCCGTGTCAACAGCGCCTTGATGGTGTTGCCCCCTACGTCGATGAACACCTCCACAAACGGTCCGTCACGGGCGATAAGCCCGGTGATCCGGCCAGCCAGCCGATTGCTGATCGAAATACCCTTGGGTTCGGTCAAGGCAACAGCCACATCGCGCGACCGGATACGCACGCGCAATTGCGAACCGGGCGCCAAAGCAATGCGGGGCACCTGAAGCGTCCCTCCGACAAACCGCAATGTCGTGAGATCGAAGGCGTCCTCATGAGTGGCAACCTCACAGGCAATCACGGCCCCAGCCTCGAAGCGCCCGACCAGCGGTGACAACTCTGGATCCGACGCCAGCTCGAGCAGTGGACCAGACCGCACGATGCGCCCGTGGTCGACCACCAGCAAATGATCGGCAAGACGCACGACCTCGTTGAAAGCATGCGAGATATAGAGAATGGGCAGCCCCAGCTCGTCCCGCAGACGCTCGATATAGGGTAGCAGCTCAGATTTGCGCGGCGGGTCCAGCGACGACAGCGGCTCATCCATGAGCAATAGACGTGGTTGGGACAGCAGGGCCCTGCCGATCGCAACCCGTTGACGTTCCCCGCCCGAGAGACGATGCGTGCGCCGCCCCAACAGAGCCTCGAGGCCCAATAGCGCAATGACAGCATCCGGCGCCAAAGGGCGGTCACTGCCAGCCCTGCGCCAGCCGTATTCGAGATTGCCACGAACCGTCATATGCGGAAAAAGGCGACTTTCCTGAAAGACGTAGCCAATCCGGCGCTGGTGCACGGGCAGGTTAATGCCCCGCTCGTCATCGAAGAAAACCGTCTCACCAACCGCAATCCGCCCGGCCTCCGGCTTCAAGCCACCGGCAATCGCCTGCACGATCGACGTCTTCCCGGCACCGCTTCGCCCGAAAACGGCTGTAATGCCGCGCGCCGGAACCTCGAAGGCCACGTCCAGCGACAGCGACGGCAATTGCTTTTTGAATCGGACCTCGATCATTGCCCGTGGATCACCCGCCGCGCCCAGCGCTCGACGGCTTCCGACAGGCCGAGCGCTGCAAGCGACAACACCATCGCCAACCCGACGAGCCGCAATGCTGCAGCTTCACCGTCGGGCACTTGTGTCGCCGTGTAGATCGCCAGCGGTAGCGTCCGTGTCGCTCCCTCCACGTTGGAGGCAAAGGTGATTGTCGCTCCGAACTCTCCAAGACTGGCCGCGAACGCCATCAAAAACCCCGCCAGAATGCCGGGCAGCATCAGCGGGAGAGTTAATGTCAGGAAACAATCCAGTCGCGTTGCCCCAAGTGACCGCGCGGCGAGCTCCAAACCCTGGTCGACAGCATCGAGAGAGAGGCGAATCGCCCGCACCATCAACGGGAACGCCATAACCGCCGCAGCCAGCACCGCACCCGCCGTCGTGAACACGAGCCGTACGCCGAAGACATCGTGCAGCCAGGCGCCGATAGGCCCGCGAACACCGAACGCCAGCAACAGCAGATAACCAACAACAACGGGCGGCAAGACCAACGGCGCATGCACCACTACATTGAGCAAACCTCGGCCAGGAATACGTGTCCGAGAGAGCATCCACGCCGCACCGATCGCCGGCAACAGACAGCCGACCGCGGCCCATAGGGCGACGTTTAGGCTCAACGTGAAGGCCTCGATCTCGAGCGATGTCAACACAGCCATTCTCAGCGCAATCCAAACCCGTAGCGGGCGAAGATAGCACGCGCTCGCGGCGACTGTAGCAGCCCATACACCTTTGCGACCTCTGGCCTTGCACGACCACGGACGATCGCCCCGGGATAGATGATCGGCGCATGCGACTTTTCCGGGAACCAGCCGACGATCGTGACCCCGCGGGAAATGCGGGCGTCAGTTGCATAGACGATTCCGGATGACGCCTCCCCGCGTTCGACCAACACCAGGGCCGAGCGCACATTGTCGGCGCGCGCCAGCCGCTGCGCCATGTCGGCCCAAAGTCCCAAATGCTCTAACGCAGCCTTGCCATACCGGCCCGCCGGGACGTGTGCCGGATCTCCGAGAGCAATCCGCCCCGTACCGAAGTCGCCCGCCACCGGCGTGACGTGGTCCGCAGCCTGCGTCAGACCAGGCCGAGACGGCACCACGACCACCAGGCGATTGGTCAGCCACGCCCGCCGGGTCTCATTTGCCAGAAGCCGACGTTTGGCCAGATAGTCCATCCAGGCTTCGTCGGCGGAGAGATAAATGTCTGCTGGCGAACCTTGTTCGATCTGCTTCGCAAGTGTTGAAGACGACGCGAACGACGTGCGAACCACAACGCCTGTGTCCTTGCTAATCATCGCTGTGACCGCCTCCAGCGCGTCCGTCATGCTGGCTGCGGCAAAGATGGTTACGCGCTCGCTGGCGCAGGCAAAAGGTACCCAGAAGAGGGCCGCCGCCAGCGCCGCCAAAATCACCGCGCGCCCGGTTCGTCCACTCAAACTTGCAAGCGAGTTGTGTGCGGTCATGCGGGCTCGTTAGCACATCACTCATTTCGCGTCGACGCGGACCGATCAACCGACACAGCGACGCAATCTACGCAGCCGTGAGCCAAATCCGCCAGCCGTTGACCCCGCGCGCCGGCGTTGACACACTATCGGTGTCCGTTCAGCCGCAGCGCGCACGACAAGCCTTCCGAACAGGCCCGCCCCATGCACGCTGATGCGGGTCGCGGCCCATTCACCGATTGGAGCCCTCATGGCCATGCGCATCTGGCATCAAAGCTTCACCGAGCTTCAACGCCTCCCGGCCTACGCCGACGGCATGAAGGCGCATGCCGCGAAGATCCTGCGCCCCGACACCGAGGTCGCCTGGCATGGCCAGATGCCCGGCACTTACCCCGGCGAATATCCCGGCGACGACATCGGCTACGGTCCCCTGTTCTCAATGCATGGGATGCAGTGGATGGCAGCCGCCCGACAAGCCCAAGCGGAGGGGTTCGACGCATTCGCCATGTGCACGTTGCCGAACCCGATGCTGCGCGAGTGCCGCGCCATCGTCGACATCCCCGTCATCGGCCTGGGCGAGGCGACATTTCATCTGGCGTCCATGCTCGGCCAGCGCTTCGGCGTCATGATGTTCATCGACAGGATGGTTCCGCTCTACCAGGAGCAAATAGCAGCTTATGGCCTTGCCAGCCGCTGCGCCGTCGTTCGCAAGGCCGAGGGCATCACCTTCCAGGATGTGCTATCCGGCTACACGAACCCCGCACCCGCCATTGAAAAATTCGAGGCCGCCGCCCGCGCCATGATCCGCCACGACGGCGCCGACGTGATCGTTCCAGGAGAGGTGCCGCTGTCGCTGCTGCTGGCGCGCAATGGCGTCTCGCGCGTCGATGGCGTGCCAATCATGGACACGCTCGCCTGCTGCCTGAAGATGGCGGAAATGATGATCGACTTCAAACGCACCACGGGCATCTGGCAGAGCCGCGAGGGCTTCTTCAATGCCCCCAAGAGCAAGGCCCGCATGGACGAAGTGTGGAGCTTCTACGGGCTGGACAAGTTGGAGTTCTAGGCCCCCGCCGAACGGAAGGTAGAACCGGAGGAAACAGAGTGGCGCCAATTCTGCCAACCAATCCCATGCTCGGCCCGAACCGCTTCAAGCTCGGCGTTTTCTCCGCCAATTGCGACGGTGGGCTCACCATGAGCCTCGCGCCCGAGCGCTGGCAGGCCAACTGGGACGACATCGTCGCCATGTGCCGCATCGCCGACGACGCCGGCATGGAGTTCATCCTGCCCGTCGCCAAGTGGCGTGGATACCAGGGCAAGGCCAACATCTACGGCAAGAGTTACGAGACGCTGACGCACAGCGCCGCGATCGGTGCCCTCACGAAGCGCATCTGCGTCTTCTCGACAATCCACGTCTCGCTGATCACACCCGCCTTCGGCGCAAAGGCACTCGCCACCATCGATCACGTCACCCATGGCCGCGCAGGGCTCAACATCGTGTGCGGCTGGAACCAGGAGGAATTCGACCTTCACGGCCAGACCATCGACCAGGAGAAGCGCTACGAGCACGGCCTCGCCTGGTTCAAAGTCTGGTCGAAGCTGTTGGAAGGCGGCCCGGAGTTCGATTGGAAGGACGATTTTTTCGACTTGAAGAGGCTCCACACCAACCCCGTCTCGGTGCAGCGCCCCCGTCCGCTCGTCATGTCGGCTGGATTCTCGCCGAAGGGCCGTGACTTCGCAGCGCAGGCGGCCGATGCCCTTTTCACCAACATGACCGATCTGGAGCAGGCACCTGGCTTTCTCGCCGACGTCTCCCAGTACATGACGCGCTACAATCGCACGCTCCCCGTTTATGTCATGGGACATGTCGTCTGCCGGCCAACGCGGAAGGAAGCCGAAGAGTTCTATTACTATTTCGCCGAGGAGTTGGCCGACGCGGAGGGCCAAGCCTATTACCGCCGCCAGCGTGGCACCAAGGCCGGCGTCGGCGCCGCGACCGCAGGCCGGCCGTTCGAGAACCGCTTCATGCGCAAGAGCGGCAAGAAGTACGACGGCGCCTATCCCGGCACTTATCCGCTTGTGGGAACGCCCGATGACATTGCTGAGGATATGGCACGCATGAGTGCTGCAGGTCTTGCCGGATGTTCCGTCGCCTTCCTCGACTACCTCAAGGAAATTCCCGACTTCGTCGCCGAGGTGCTGCCACGCCTCGAGCGCTTGGGCCTGCGAGAACCGCAAACCGCTACCCCGTCATCAGTGCCAGACCGTTCTGCCTGAGTTCGGCCCAGGCCGGCGGATGCCCAAGGCAATAGTAGCGCCCGAGTTTCTCGCAAAGTCCGGACTCGCGCCAAGCCTTGAATTGCCTGTTGACGTTTTCTCTACTCGCCGCCGCAGCTTCCGCCAGACGAGATTGGCGAATGGGATAGCGTATCAGCGTCCGGCCATCGTCCATCGTCTCGCCAAACGCATCGGCCAACCGCAACATCACCAACGCCAACCGATCCTCGAGACCGAGGCGTTGATCGCACACCTGTTGGTTCGTTACCCGCAGACGCTTTGAAATCAATCGCGCAACCGAACGATAAACCGTCGCATCCTCCGCCGCGAGCCGGTCAAAATCGCGCCCATGCAACAGCCAAAGTCGGCAGTCGGTCATCGCCGTGACAGTTGCCGACCGCGCCTCGCGATCGATTAGATACAATTCGCCGACAAGATCGCCGCTGCCGAGAACTGCAAGCCATGTCTCGTTGCCGTTGCGATCCTCGATCGCGACCCGCAGCACCCCCCGTTCGACCAGATAGCAGCCTTCACCCACCACGCCGGAATGAAACAAGACACGCTCTGCCGGAAGTTCGATCGGGATGAGTGCGTCCGCGAGCCGGGACTTGGTTGACGCTGCCACCTGCTCGAAGACATGCGCCGCCGCCAGAACTTCAATGCGCCTCGCGCGATCATCAGGCCTCACCATTGTGCGCACGCCACCAAATCCAAAAGCTCCCGACAGTTATGCGGAAAAGGCACCCTGACGAGCCTCAGCTCGCTGGCGGCAGGCGATGCGAGAACTGCGTCTCGGCGCTGGTGATGAACTCGAGCAGCGCAGCCTTGCCATCTTCCGTCGCTCGGCGCGCACGGCGAAAGGCGTCGGCAATTTGGGCGGGATCGTCCACACGCTCGGACCACCCACCAAGCTCCCGCGCAAGTCCCGCGTAATTGCCGCCGAGATCGCGCGCATTATGACGCTCATGGCTGAGCTTCATGTGCGGAATTTCGATCGCCATCGTGGAATTGTTCAGAACCACGGTGAGAATGGGCACCCCTGCCCGCACTGCCGTCTCGAAATCGAGCCCCGTCATGCCGAACGCCGCATCGCCCATGAAATTGACGCAGAACTTGTCGGGCGCGGCAATCTTGGCGCCAATGGTGAGGCCGAGCCCCGTTCCCAGCTGATGCGACTTGCCCCAGCCCATGTAGCCGCGCGGACGCGTTGCCCGGTAGAAGGGCAAAATCTGATCGCGCGGGCTGCCCGAGTCGTGCGTGACAATCGCATCCTTCGGGTCGACCACCCGCATGAACTCTGAAATCACGCGATAAGGATTGATCGGCCGCTCATTGGAGGTGAGCTTGCCTTGCCATTCCGCCAGCCACGCCTCCCGAGCCTTGCCCAGGGCCTGTGCCCGCTCTGGCCCGCGCTTGGTCTTGCCGAGGCGGTCGGTGACTGCTGCCACCAGAGCCGAAAGGACCAATTTGGCATCACCCAGAATCCCGACCTCGGCGGTGACGCTCTTGTTGAGGTCGCGCGCATCATTCGTCGCGTGAATGACACGCTTTTCAGGCGCGATGGCTGGGCTCGTGATCCGGTGCGGAGTGAACGAGCAACCGATCCCGCAAACAACATCCGCCTCACGCAGTGCATTGAGGCCATGGCTGGTGAAGACAATTCCACCAGTCCCCACAGCAAGCGCATGGTCTTCCGGAAAAGCACTCTTACCGTCACCCGACGTCATGACGGGCGCCTGCAACAATTCTGCCAGCGCCACCAGCTCCGCCGTCGCCTCGGCATAGAGCACGCCCTGGCCTGCATAGAGCAGTGGCGCCTTGGCCTCCACCAGCAGCTTTGCGGCCTCATCGATATCGCGTGCGTCGGGTGCCGAACGCACTTCACGCACGTTCGCATAGGTCGGCGGCTGCTCAAGATTGGCTTTGACGACGTCGGTTGGCACCTCGATCATGACGGGACCGAGCCGGCCATTGCGCAAGGCGTTGAAGGCGCGCCGCATGACCGGACCGACCGCAGCCCCTGACGTTAGCGGCTCCACGTGCTTCGTGACGCTCTGATACGTACGGGTCGAATTGAAGAACGGAAACACGTGGGCGACGTCACGCGGGTGACCAAGCGGCAGGAACAGCACAGGACTTGAATCTGAATACGCCGAGGCGATGCCCGGAAAGGCATTTTCCGCTCCGGGACCATACTGCATGGCAAACACGGCGGGCGGCCGCCCATTGGTGGTGCGTGCAAAGCCCGAGGCCATGTCGACACCGACCCGCTCTTGCCGACAAATGATAGGCGTGATGCCGGCCCCCACGGCCGCCTCGATGATCG
Organism: Hyphomicrobiaceae bacterium; assembly: GCA_041397705.1. GTDB lineage: Bacteria > Pseudomonadota > Alphaproteobacteria > Rhizobiales > Hyphomicrobiaceae. The sequence goes on along the minus strand of JAWKWC010000014.1, from coordinate 95,178 downwards.
GAGTCGTCGGGAAGCAGAAGAGCTGATTGATCCCCTCGCGTTTGAGGATATCGGCAATGGCGTCCATCACGAGCATAATGTCGAACTCCGGTGGGCAGGATGGCAGAGAGCTGGTGGTCCTTGCAATCAAGGCGAAAGCGATAACGGCCGGACCGTCAATCCCAAGTTTGCGCGAGGCAGGGCGAAAAAGCCAACCCACTTCTGACAGGCCTGCAAAAGGGGCCTGCCAGAGAGGCGCAAGGACCGCTGAAAAAGCATTGGCCTGCCGACAGCGCACCGAGCACATCGTATGCAGGCACCCTTTCGACAGGCCCAATTTCGATGCCATCACCCTTACGGGCAGGCGTCTCCTCGTCCGTCACATGGAGCGATGGACATGCCTACAGGCTCAGATGCGATCAGAACGGGATCTCGTCGTCGATCTTCTTGTCGAAGCTCTTGCCGCCACCACCGCTGCCGCCGCCGCCTTTGCGGCCGCCGCCACTTCCACCGAAATCACCCCCTCCGGAACCACCGCCGTAGCCACCACCTGAACCGCCACCGCCATAGCCGCCGTCGTCACCGAAATCGCTAGCGCCCTCGGCCATGCCACCGGCGGCCATTCCACCGCCGCGGCCATCCAGCATCGTCAGCACGGAGTTGAACCCCTGCAGCACGATCTCAGTCGAGTAGCGGTCTTGGCCTTGCTGATCCTGCCATTTGCGGGTCTGAAGCTGCCCTTCGATGTAGAGCTTGGCCCCTTTCTTGACGTACTGCTCGACGACCTTGCACAGGCCCTCATTGAACACGACGACGCGGTGCCATTCGGTGCGCTCCCGCCGCTCACCTGTGTTGCGGTCCCGCCACGACTCGCTCGTAGCAACCCTCAGGTTGGCGATCGGGCGTCCGTCCTGCGTGCGCCGGATCTCAGGATCCGCACCCAGATTTCCCACCAGAATGACCTTGTTAACGGAACCGGCCATGGCACTGCTCCTTTTTGACTGACTGGCCATTCCGGCCTCACGGCCCTGGCCTCCAAGCTGGCACCCCGACAGACCGGGCCGACTCAGCAGGTTGAGAGCAACCTACAAGCCAAGCCGCCTCCCGCGCCCCACCTGAGCCCGGTTCTCCACCGATTTCGAGTTGCAGCAGCCAAATTTTCTGATGTTCTATATATGTTCCAGAACAAAGTCAACACCGGCCCACATTGACAAGCCGCAATCAATGACCGGCACGCGCCGCCAAATAGGCAAGCTTCCCGTGACCTGCCACCGGCCCATGGGAGCACGCACCGTTCAAACAGGCTGCGGATGCGCCGGGCGTTGCAGCCCCAGATGATGCCGCAGCGTCGGCCCGACATAGTCACGCCTGAACAGACCGCGGCGTTGCAACTCCGGCACAACCTCATCGACGAAAGCGCCAAGCGCATTCGGCAAGCTGTGAAATTGCATCATGAAGCCATCGCACGCCCCCATCCGAAACCACCGCTCCATGGTGTCGGCCACCTGCACCGGCGTGCCCTTGATCGTTTTGCGACCGCGCTCATAGCGCAGATAAAGCTGCCTCAGCGTCGGATTCTCGGTGCGGATGATCTCCATGATGCCATCGAAGAACGCCTTGTGAAAATTCGCCTGCTTCGGCAGCCGTGCCTCGGGAATGGGTTCGTCGAGCGGCAATCCTCTGAGATCCAATTCGAGGTCCATTCCCAAACGAAAGACGCCGACATCCGGGTGCAGCAGCTCTTGCAAGCGAGCATACCGTGCCTCTGCTTCTGCCTCCGTACTTCCAAGCACCACGGGCATGCCGGCGAGAATGCGAAGGCTGTCGCGGTCGCGGCCATATTTGGCCATTCGCCCCTTGAGGTCATCATAGGCCGCCCTCGCACTCTCGGGATCGGCGGCGCTTGCAAAAACGACCTCGGCGGTCCTCGCAGCCAACTCGCGGCCCGTGTCTGAGGCCCCGGCCTGACTGATGACGGGGTGCCCTTGTGGTGGCCGTTCGATATTGAGCGCCCCATCGACTTTGAAGAAGCGCCCCTCGTGATGCACCGTGTGCATGCGTTCCGGATCGAAGTAGAGGCCACGCGCCCGGTCACGTACGAACGCCCCGTCCTCCCAGCTGTCCCAGAGTTTCTTGACGACATCGACAAATTCTCCGGCGCGCTCGTAACGCTCGCCATGGGGCGCAAGCTTGGCGTGTCCAAAATTGCGAGCAGCATAGTCATTCGCCGAGGTGACGACATTCCAGGCAGCCCGCCCATGCGAAATGTGATCGAGAGAGGCGAACTGGCGCGCGACATTGTAGGGCTCTGAAAAACTGGTCGAGACCGTTCCACCAAGACCGATATGCCGTGTCGCCCCCGCAAGCGCCGTCAAAAGCGTCACCGGTTCCAAGGCATTCATATACATTGGGAAACGGCTCCAGGCCTGGAAGTTCTCGGTCCGGGCAGCCGGCGTATCGGCAATAAAGAAGAGGTCGAATTTGCCTCTTTCCGCAGTCGCCGCCAATGCACGATAGTGGTCGATGTTTGTCGAAGCGTGCGCGTCGGTCTCCGGGTTCAGCCACGACGCTGGATGATTTCCCGTCGCTTGATCGACGAGAACTGCAAGCGACATCTGTTTTTCAATGGCCATCGAAAACTCCCGGAGCTGCGCCGCACCAGCTTGCCCTCTCCGCCCGCAAGCTGGCAATCGTGCTCACACAACCCCGGCGGGGCCCCCGTCAATCGGCCGGCGCCTTTCGCCACGCGAGTTTGTCGAAGGCGACGTGATCACCAAAAAAATCGATCCGCGCACCCGTGTGGGTCAACAATGACTTTTGATAGCGCGCTTCGGCACCATCGAGCACACGATGCAGCGGTTGTGCCGCGACCCAGTCATCGGCGGGAAGCAGTGTGCTCCCCCGCGTCGTCAGATCCCAGATGTAGTAGTGGTGCGGCACCACCACCTTTGGCTTCAAACGCGCAATGATGGCCGCCGTCATCTCGAAACTCATGACATGCTGCGAGCCGTCAACCGGCAGCAACGCGATGTCGATGTCACCAAGCTGATCCCAAACGTGATCGGGCGCATCATGCCGGTTGTCTCCCCAATGCAGAATGCGTAAGCCGCCGGCCTCGACCACCACGAGACAATTGTCCCACGAGCGCGGATTGTTCGGTGGTTCAATGTCGACGCCATTCAACTCTTTGTGCACCTTCTTGAAATCGTAGGTGCCAAAGCCCGATTGCGTCGCGTGCTTGTCGGCAATTCCCGTGATCGTCACATCGAGAAAGCTGTAGGTACCAATCAGCCGATCCAGTAACACATGCGCATCAAGGCGGTTGAGGGCATCGTGATCGAAATGCGCATGCGTCGACACGCCGATGTCGACCTCCGTCATAGGCATATCACGCAGATACCAATCCCACTGGCGCAGCGGATGATTGCGCCAGGGGTCGATCATCACCGTCAATCCCCTGGGGCTGGTGATGCGAAATGCCGACGAGCCGAAGTAGGCAAGGCCAACTTCGCTCGACTTCGCAGGCGTACTGTCTTGCGCGAGCGCCATCATCCGGTTGTGATTGGAATTCGAACGCCAGGCGACGGGGCCTGCCTGCGGATTAGATGTGCGCTCGCTCATACCTTGCCGCTCCTGCTCGCAATCGCGCAGCCCATCGCTCGCCCGTTCAGCCCTTTTTCTCGGTCACCTGCCCGAGCAAGCGCTTCTTGAAGTCCTCCGGCGGCTCGACGCCGGCATCCGTGTAGGCCTTGCGAACGGCATCGATGGAGGGCGTGAAGATCGACGTCCGGTTTTCGCTGGCCCATTTTTGCGATGCCACAATGGTGTCGATTGAACCTTGGAACTGCGGCATCACCCAACGCGCAAACAGCTCGAAGCTCTCGAGCGTATTTTGCCGATTGGCCCATTCATGCGCTCTGAACATGAAGCCGCCACACCCGCCGCCCGTCTTCTCGATCATCACCCGCAAACCTTTGGCGATCGTCTCTGGCGAACCCACGAGCGTGGTCCCCATCTTGACGCCCTCCCGAAGCGGATCGTCAGCCCGCCCGGCAGGTCGACCGAGCGTCTCTTCGAAATATGAGATCGTCTCCACCCGCTCACCGGCCCGCACCTGCGCCAGAGCCGTCTCGTCATCCTCGGCGCAATGCATGTTCACCACCAACCGCCATTCCTTGCGGTCCATTGTGCGTCCGTGCTTGGCGGCTTCGTCCTCCGCGATCAGCCACTGCTTGGCCAGCGCATCCGGTCCCCCCGGCAGCCCCGCACCTATCGACAGCACGCCAAGCCCGTACTTGCCTGCAGCCACCATCGCGGCCGGCGTCTGGGTCGAGGCGACTGCGATCTTGAAGTGCGGATCAGTGTAGGGCGCAAGATGCAAGCGCGCGTCCCGCATCTCGAACCAATCGGTTTTCATTGTCACAGGCTCCTCGCATTTCAGGAGCCGCGTAATCGCGTTCAAGCTTTCATCCATCCGACGCCGCTGGGTGGATGGCTCGATCGCCAACATGTAAGCATCGGAAACAAGCGCACCCGGACCACATCCCAGCATCGCCCGGCCACGCGTCATGTGATCGAGCTGCACAAACCTCTGCGCCACCATGAAGGGATGGTGATAGGGCAGGCTCGTGACGCCCGTGCCGAGGCGGATGTTGCGGGTGCGTTCAGCGGCAGCGGCAATCACCAACTCCGGCAAAGCGATCAATTCCCAGCCGGCCGAGTGATGCTCGCCGATCCAGGCTTCATCAAAACCCAAGTGGTCAAGCCACTCGATCAGTTCGATGTCGCGACGCAGAGCCAAAGTCGGGTTATCGCCCGCCCGATGAAAAGGTGCGAGGAAGATACCGAAAATCAGTCCCTTATGCGCCATCGATGCTCTCCTTGGTGATGTGCTGCCGAATGATCCTGGTGGCGATCAGCGCCAGACCGTAACGATCTGGGTCTGTTGAGCCAAGCGCGGCAAATCGAACATAGAGCCGGGAACGCACCACAGAGAACTGGCCGTATGGTCCCCACCAGCGTTAACCTCATGAGACATCACACCATTGCCTCCTGAGAAAACGATCAGGCTCATGCGCACGCTCACACTGTTTCGTCACGCAAAATCAAGCTGGGATGATCCGTCACTTGCCGACTTCGACCGCCCGCTTAACCCCCGGGGACGGAAAGCTGCTCCGGCAATGGGCCGCCATATGCGTAAGCTTGGCCTGATACCAGACCTCGTCCTGTGTTCACCCGCAGTTCGCACGCGCGAAACAGCACGACTCGCCCTGGGCGAGCTTGGCGTTGAACCCACGACGGAGTTTCCAGAAGACATTTACGAGGCAACAGCCGAAACCCTCCTGGCCCGGCTGCAAAAGGTTCCAAAGAAGCATCGCCACGTCCTGCTCATAGGGCACAATCCCGGCCTCCATGATCTGGCCCTGGGCTTGCTGGCAAACCCTCCCGCAGGCGCCTCCGGCGACCTCGCAATCAAAATGCCGACGGCCGCTTTGACCGTACTTGCCTGTGACATAACCAAATGGAGCGATCTCACCTGGCATTCGGCAAAGCTCGAGCATTACCAGACGCCACGCCGCCTGGGCTGATCCGGCACCGACCTCAGCTCTTGGGTTTAGGCTTTAGTTGCCCCCCTCTGGCGTCTCCCCAACCCACACATTTACTGGTGCCACCGGGTCGCCAACGCGATAACCAACCGCCCAAATCAACCTGGGAACGAAGACGATCGGGACTGCGCCGTTGGGCTGGCGTTCAGATTCGCCCAGATAAATGCTTGCGCGGGCGATGCGGTGAAAATCGTAATCAATGCCACCCTGTCAACTGGGCAATAGCAGAGGACGCGACCAACACCGCTGGTTAACACGGTCAAACAACTGCCCTTCTCCCAAAAACGCCGTGTTCATATGAACGATTCGCCGGAACGGCTGAGATGCCGCGGTGCAGATCTGTGGTGCGAATCCCCGAGCACTTCCCGAACCCGCCCTCACAATGGGACCATCCCGGCGGGACGAACCATGGACCAAGTGCAATGAAAAAACTTCTCGGTATGCTCGCCATCGGCGCCTTTGCGGCAATGTTGCATGCCCCGCTGGCCACGGCTCAAACACCGCCCGCGGCTGCCACGCAGCCGACCGCAAAGTCGGCTGCGCCCAAGGCTGCCAAAACGTCAGCCCCGCCAAAGCGCAGGCCACAAAGCCGCGCTCGCCGGAAAGCATCGCTTGCTCGGCCGAGGGCCGATCAAAAGAAGCTGCATGGCAAGGAGCGCAAGACGTTCCGCGCCAAGTGCATCCGCGATGCGCGCAAGGCTGGTGGCAAAACCACCGCGGCCAAGCCGGCAGCCCCCCCGGCTGCCAAGACGAAGTAAAATGGCAGTGCCGAGGTGACGGCGAACATCAACGCTGCCTCGGTCATTCTGCAATCTCAAGAAATGACTGACCGCCCCGCGGGCGCTTTGGCTTGCGGGGCTTTTTTTCTGAGGCGATCGCAGGCCAAGCTACCCCGGCCATGGCAGCTCGCATCGAGGCCCCTCGACCAGAACCGGTTCAGTTGACAGCGTGGCCTGGCACGCATTGCGTTTACGACTGTCGGAAGACGGTCATCAACCGCTTTCCGCAAACCGGGTCGGCAGACCGCTCAACGTGCAGGGCGTCGTCGTCGGCACCCATGACGTGTTGTTCAGCATCAGGTCGCACCGCGCCAGCATCTCGCCGGAGAGGTCGCCATGCACACAAGCTCGCCAAGGCGGTATTGGCGGCCATGAAAGCGGCAACGGCACGGAATCACCTGCCCGTCACCGTTGAGAGCACCATGATAGGGCGAAGCCGGATAAGCGGGGTAGTCGGCTGAAGGCCACCGCCCCATTTGGGCTCGACCATCGTGCGTCCACGAAAACAGGCACAATTTGGCCAGCACAGCGCTCAACCCAAGCTGCCGCAGCCGCTTGTGCCTTGCGTGTCGCCAGCAATGTCGCAGCTACCCATCGCGTCACCATAGCGCGATCTAGCCAGCCTGGGTCGGCCGGCCCCGGCAGATCAAAACAGCCTTTGGTGCGCCCGTAGCGCCGGGGTGACATTACGCCGACTTTGTCGCTCCGATATCGTCGAGCACGCCCTTGGCGACACGCACCGCCTCCAGTGTCGCCGGAAAGCCCGCATAGCAGCCGGTATGGATCAGCGCCTCGCGGATCTCTTCCGGCGTACAGCCATTATTAAAGTATGCACATGCACGGAGAGCTCATGCGACCGGCCAAGTGCCGCCAGAATGCCCATGGTGATCAGGCTGCGTTCCTTGCGCGTCAACCCTGGACGCGTCCAGAACTCGCCCCAGCCGATCTTCGTCACCATCTCCTGCACAGGCTTGAGAAACTCGTCGACATTCGCCATCGAGCGATTGACATGCGCTTCGCCTAAAACCTCTTTGCGGAGCTTCAAGCCGTTATCACGTATCGGACATGGGTATCACCTTCGTTCTGAATTGCTCATTGATCGGCACGCGAACAAAGCAAATTCGCAGCCCGCGCCAAGCCAAAAGCCCGTCCTTGGGCATACCCACCCGAAACGGCCCGCTATCGGCCTCGGCCAACATCTGCTAGTGAGCCCGCCTATGGCCAGATCCAAAAGACCATCCAGGCTTCGAGAAAAGCCGCCGCCGCCCGGAACCAGCGCCCCGCCGGAATGCCGAGCCGCGACGAGCTGATCGAATTTCTCAAGACCGCACAAGGCAAAGTCGGCAAACGCGAAATTGCCAAGGCTTTCGGCATCAAGGGCGGCGATCGCCTCGAGCTGAAGGCCCTCCTCGCCGATCTTGCAGCGGATGGCGTCATCCTTGGCTCGCGCAAGCTTCTCAAAGCAACCGGATCACTTCCACCCGTTAGCGTCCTCGAGATCGTCGACCGCGACGATCAGGGCGATACCTTCTGGCCGAGCCAGTGTCGTGGGAAGCCGACGAGGCCCGCGTCCCCAGTTTTGGTCACCGCCCCCTAAGGCCGTATGCGGGAAGCCGACCAGGCACTCAGTACCGACGACCGCATCTTGGCACGGATCGAAGAGCGCAAGGGAGCGTGGTGACGACGGCCCGAAGCACGAAGCGGAAGTCATCAAGAAACTGCCACGCGAACGGCGCCGCCTCCTGGGTATTTTTCGCAAGCATGCACGCGGCGGCGGCAGCATCGATCCCATCGACAGGCGCGATCTCAAGACGTGGCCTGTACGCGAGAGGCGGCACCGCCGATGCCGGCAACGGCGACCTCGTGCGATTTGAAATTCTGAGCCGCCATCGCGGCGGCGTACCCGAAGCCCGGGTCGCAGAAGTCCTGGGCAATCCAAATGACGAGCGCCAGATCAGCCTGATCGCGGTGCACGCCTACGGTATTCAGACCAGTTTCCGGAAGCCGTCCTAGCCGAGGTGGAGGATCTTCCGGCCCTCGACCGGAGCGGCCGCGTCGACCTGACCCGCCTGCCCCTGATCACCATCGATCCCATCGATGCGCGAGACCACGACGACGCCGTCGCAGCCGAGCCGACGCGTTGGCAATCCCGGCGGCCATATCGTCACCGTGGCCATCGCCGATGTGGCCTTTTACGTCCGCCCCGGAACCCGCCTCGACCGCGAAGCGGAGCTGCGTGGCAATTCGTGCTATTTCCCCGACCGTGTCGTCCCCATGCTGCCCGAGCGCATTTCCAATGACCTGTGCTCTTTGCGCGAAGGCGAATTGCGCCCGTGCATGGCTGTCACCATGGTCTTCGATGCCAATGGCCGCAAACGCCGCCACACCTTCCAGCGCGCCCTGATGCGCTCGGCAGCTAAACTTTCATATCAGGAAGCCCAGGCTGCCATCGACGGCTCACCCTCCGACAAGTGCGGGCCATTGATGGAGGGCGTCCTCAAACCGCTTTGGGCTGCCTACGAGGTGCTTGTCCGCGGCCGTGAAATGCGCGGTCCTCTCGACCTCGATCTGCCAGAGCGCAAGATTATCATGAACGACAAGGGGCATGTTGAGCGGATCACGATTCCCGAACGGCTCGATGCCCATCGCCTGATCGAGGAAATGATGATCCAGGCCAACGTGGCCGCCGCAGAAACGCTTGAGTCCAAGACCACGCCTTGCGTCTACCGCATCCACGATCAGCCCTCGAAAGAAAAGCTCGGCGCCCTTGCCGAATTCCTAGAAAGCGTCAATCTGAAGCTTCCGAAAGGCGAAGGCCTGAAGCCAAGCGATTTCAATCGCATTCTCCATCAGGCAAAGACGCTGCCCGTCGCAGATCTCGTCAATGAGGTGGTGCTGCGTGCGCAAGCTCAAGCCGAATACGCGATCCACAACATCGGCCACTTCGGCCTGCACTTGCAGCGCTACGCTCATTTCACGTCACCGATCCGCCGCTATGCCGATCTGTTGGTGCACCGCGGACTGATCAGGGCCTTGAAGCTGGGGTCCGACGGCCTGCAGAAGGAAGACGAATCCCGTCTCGCTGACGTCGCCAAATCGATTTCGGAGGCCGAACGCCGAGCCATGGCCGCCGAACGCGAGACATCCGATCGGCTGCTCGCAACGTTTCTGTCGGAACGAACCGGCGCCGACTTCCCGGCACGCATCTCCGGTGTCACCCGGGCAGGTTTGTTCGTCAGGCTCAGGGAAACGGGCGCCGATGGTCTCGTGCCCATGTCGACTTTGGGTTCGGAATTCTTCCGCCACGACGAAACGCTTCATGCCGTCATCGGCGAACGCAGCGGCAAGGGTTTTCGACTGGGCGACAATGTCGAAGTCCGCCTGGTCGAGGCGATCCCGACTGCCGGCGCGCTGCGCTTTGAGATGATGAGTGAGCCGCACCCGATCTCCGGAGCATCCATGACCAGGAAAGGGCGCCGTTTACCCTCTCGTCTTGGCCGGCCGAAGAGCCGTCGCCGCTGAGCCTGCCGGAACCAGCCGGCCTTTCTAGGACAACGACAACCCGTCGCGCGCATCAGCGAGCCCAGCCGTTAACCATTGCAAGCTCGCCGTGCAGCTCGCGAAGCACTCGAGGCCGCCCATGCGTCAAGACGCTTCGAAACGCTACAATACCAGCAGATTCATAACCTTACTCGAGCGCAGGCATACCGCGTCGCACCCTAGGGTCATCGCAAACCTTGACCGCGCCGCTGCTTGCGCTACTCCAAGACATCCCGAATGGACCGCTGCGCCGACAAGACATTCAATTCACGCACGCCAAGGCCCGATGAGTGCCCGCACAAGGCCAATTGGCTGTCGAGGTGGCAAGTCCAGTAGAAGAAGAGTGGGAAGCCGGCCACAATCAACACTGTCGGCCGCCTGCCTGCGAACCAGCCACCGCATCAGCGTTGGAGCAAACACATGCCCCTGATCATGTCCGGCGACAAACAGCCCCCGACAACCGAGCGCCCCCTGCAACAGGCGATCCTGAGAGGCGCGCGCGGCCGCTGTCCGAAGTGCGGAACGGGACGCATGTTCCGCGCCTACCTGAAAGTGGTCGATCACTGCCCCGATTGCGGCGAAGCCCTGCATCATCAGCGGGCCGATGACGCGCCCCCCTATTTCACGATGCTGATCGTCGGCCACATCGTGGTGGGAGGACTGCTGACCATGGAGCAGGTCCTAGCTCCGCCGACATGGGTGCAATTGGCCGTCTGGCTTCCGACGACGCTGGTGCTGAGCCTCGCTCTACTGCCCGGCATCAAGGGGGCTCTGGTCGGCCTTCAATGGGCGCTCGGCATGCATGGTTTCGGCACCGGCGTCGACCCAGCCGATCCCTTGCCGGACCCCGCTCTGGCGCCCAATATACAGAATCAGCGGGGGGCCTGATGAGCTCTGCCAAAGAGGCCCACCGAACGACCGAGAGCGAGCGGCCCAGCACGCAGTCCAAGACGGCCGCCTTGCGACCACGCGATGCTGCCACCCTGATCCTTGTCGACAGGACCAAGGCCTTGCCGCGTGTTCTGCTGGGACGCAGGCGTCCGGACATGAAGTTCATGCCCGGCAAATACGTCTTCCCTGGTGGCCGCGTCGATCGCGCCGACCGCTACGTCAGTGCCAGCGATGAATTGGCTGAGCACGAAACAGCGAAACTTTTGGTCGACATGAAGGGCGGCGTCAGTCCTGCCAAGGCGCGCGCATTGGCGCTGGCCGCAGTCCGTGAAACCTGGGAGGAGGCCGGCATCATCATCGGTGCGCCAGCCGGCGACCAGCCCGCGCCCAAGGATGCCTCATGGCGCGACTTTCATGCTCAAGGCTATCTGCCCCGCCTCTCACCTTTGATGTTCTTCGCCCGCGCCATCACCCCTCCCGGCCGGCCGAGGCGTTTCGACACGCGCTTTTTCTGCGCCGAGGCGAGCGCCATCACCCACCAGGGCACCCCGCCGGACGATGAGCTTTCAGATCTGGTGTGGATGGCGATCGAGGAGGCACGCAGCCTCGATTTGCCGCCGATCACGCGGGTCATCCTCGAAGATCTGGGTGATCGCATGAGCCGCGGTCAACTCGCCAACCCGGATGCAGCAGTTCCCTACTATTTCAACCGCAACGGCACCTTCAAGCGCCAACTCATCACCCTCGACGGAGCCGCAAGTTGAGCTTGACTTGAACATGGCTCACCTGCAGAACTGACATCAACTTGGTCGCCACAGCGCCACCGCCAGATATGGAAGATGCAACATGGCTAAACCCGTAACCCAGAAGATCAAGCTGCTCAGCAGCGCCGGCACGGGCTTTTTCTACGTGACGAAGAAGAATCCGCGCACCTCAACCGAGAAGATTTCCATGCGCAAGTACGACCCCGTCGCGCGCAAGCACGTCCAGTTCAAAGAAACCAAGATTAAGTGAACCTGCTGAGAGCGGCTTGCACATGCCGTGGCGGCATTGGCAGCCACGTTGCAGTAGCAAGCGCTCGGCTGCCGATCGTCGTCTGAAATTTCGATATTCTCACCATTAGGTCGTGTTGAGCGCCTAAGGCAGCAGCCTAGCGCGCACCTCGATGCCGCATCCGCATGCTTGGCAGGGAGAGCGGGCAGGAATTGTGCCATATCAGCGCCACTTCCCTCCCACGACCTGACCGAGCAAGGGTGTGCACCGCGATCACGTGCCAATCGAACAGCATCCGACCACGCGGCCTAGCGCTTGTCTCAATATTGCATTGCCTGCGAGAGAGCCGATGCGGTTGGGAAATGCCTTGGCCCCGCACGTGCGTCACACGCGGTGGCGCATAAAGCTCAGGGCGATTTTCCGGGACGCCGAGCCCGTCACTGATCTCGGCAGCGGGGTAAAAGACCGAGCAGTGACGGGCCGGCTACCAAGCGCTCGGTCAAAGAGGGCGTTGACCTAACGCTCAGCCTTTCGGTCGAACATTCGCAGCATCTTGAGGAGGCCACTCCTGCCACGCCGTTCGACCATTACCTGCCGAAGCGAGAGATGCGGCGTCCCTGCATCGGCAGATTCGAATTCTGTTCCAAGAAGTTACAACGAGCCCCACGGACACCTATAAAATCCGCCGTTGGACAGTGCCAGAGTCTCAAGATCTGCACAAGTTATTTTGCAACACCTGGGGACCAGTCCGACACCTCCTACGCCCCCTAGTAAAGCCAAACAAAGCAGCCATATTGCGACTGTAGAATGCCGAACTTGGGGCCGTGGAAGCGCTGAATATGGCGGGTCGATCACGTCAAAATCGCAGCGTCGCACGATCGGCGTAGCCGATCACGCAGTGTGCCGGCGCGCTGCGAACAACTTCGCTTCATGGTCGGTAGCTGGCTTCACGTCGACCACGCGCTGGCGACGGCAGCATTGCCGCGCAGACACCGATGACGTGCGCTGAGGAATGCGCCTTAGGCCGCTTCCGAGACGACCCGGTTTCGGCCTTCGCGCTTGGCGGCGTAGAGGGCGAGGTCGGCGCGCTTGAACAGCGTCTCGGGCGTGTCCTCCGCCCGCTCCAGCGTCGAGACGCCAACGCTTGCCGTCACCTTCAGCGTTTTGTCATGACCGATCGCGAACAATTCGGCTTCGATGCACGAGCGCAAACGCTCTGCCACGTGCATGGCTCGACCAAGCTCGGTATCCGGCATGATGATGACGAATTCTTCGCCCCCGAGACGGCAAGCCAAGTCGATGCCGCGTGTATTGCGGCGGATCCGGGCCGCGAATTCGCGCAGGACGTTGTCGCCGCAATCGTGGCCGTAGGTATCGTTGACCTTCTTGAAGTAGTCGATGTCGGCGACAAGGACCGAAAGCGGCCGGCCCGACTGGATCGACTGGGCAACGAGGGTGCCCAGATGGCCTTCCATATAGCGGCGGTTGTGCAAGCCGGTCAGTGCATCCGTGATGGCATGCTCCATGCCTTGATCAAGGCGTGTGCGCAGCAGGTCGGCATGGCGCTTGCGCTTGATCTGGGTCTTGATGCGGGCCAGCAGTTCGTTGCGATCGAGCGGCCTGAGCACGTAGTCGTTGACACCCATATCCAGGCCACGGAGCAAGCGCGCCTCGTCACCAGGATCAACCATCATGATGATTGGCATATGGCGCGTACGGTCGAGCGAACGCACCTGCGAGCACAGCCGCAGACCGTCTGACCCCTTCAGCGACAAGCTCACGATCAGCAGATCGAAGCCCTTCTCCGCCAGATGCATCAAGGCAGCCTGCGGATCATTTTCGACTTCAACCGTATGACAGTTTTCAAGGCCCGCAACGATACGCTGCGCTGAGCGGGGATGATCTTCAACCAGCAGAAGATTGCCTCTGGCGGCCCCCTCGCTCCAATCGGCGGGTCCGCCCGGCATCAACCCCATGCCCTCGGTTGTCGAGGCCCGCATGATCAATTCGTCGGCGAGAACCTTGAGACGGGTCAGGCTCTTGACGCGTGTGATCAGCGCGATGTCATCCACCGGCTTTGTCAGAAAATCGTCGGCGCAGCTTCCAAGCCCTGAACCTTGTCAGATGGCTGGTCCAGTGCGGTTACCATGATCACCGGCACATGCGAAATTCTCGGATCCCGCTTGATCCGACGACAGACTTCGAAGCCGTCCATTCCAGGCATCATGACGTCGAGCAAACCACATCCACCCGTTCACGGGCGAGTAGCTCGAGCGCACTTACACCACTGTTTGCCGTCAATACCTCGAAATACTCGGCCGTCAGCCGCGCTTCAAGAAGCTTGACGTTAGCAAGTATGTCGTCGACCACGAGGACACGGGCGGTCATCTGCAAGCCTTCCGGAAGTAGTGCAACTGGATCATGCGTCGCCGATGAAGTGACGCACGGTCTCGATGAAGGTACTGATTGTGATGGGCTTCGAGATGTAGGCCTCGCAGCCACCCTGACGGATGCGCTCCTCGTCACCCTTCATCGCATAGGCGGTGACGGCAACGACGGGAATGTCCCTGAGACTATCGTCATCCTTGATCCATTTGGTTACCTCGAGACCAGAAACCTCGGGCAACTGGATATCCATGAGGATCAGGTTTGGCCGGTGCGTCCTGGCTAGCGCCAACGCATCCATACCACTCCGCGTTTGAATCGTTTCGTAACCGTGAGCATCCAGCAAATCGTGGAAGAGCTTCATGTTGAGCTCATTATCCTCCACGATGAGGACTTTCTTGGCGGCAGCCGCCACCGTTTCCGGCCGGCTTTCGAAACTGCGTACATTTTCCTTGATATGTCATCAGCCTGCCGCCCGCCCGGCACTTTCCCACGTTGTGCACCGATCTGATCTTGCCTGAGGAAGCAGTTTCCAACAAAGAGCTAACCAATTGTTTAAGATGTAGGGGCCCGAAGCAGCCATGGGCGGCCGCACCTGTCGCAGGAGCCTGCTATGAGGACTCATCCAAAGCCCGGTCGCATGACCGAGGAAGCCGCCCTGGAGGTGGCTTCACAGGCACTCTTGTTCCTGGCCGAGGATGCCGGCAGGCTTGGCCGTTTCCTGGCAGAAACCGGCTTGGATCCCGACACGCTGCGACATCGAGCTCGAACACCGGAGGTCCTGGGCGCCGCCTTGGGCCACATCATGCAGGACGAGTCGACCCTTCTGACTTTCGCCGCCAACGCCGGCCTCAAGCCTGAGGGGCTGTCGACAGCGCTCGCAGCCCTGGGTCTTGCTGGA
This sequence comes from Hyphomicrobiaceae bacterium, assembly GCA_041397705.1. GTDB lineage: Bacteria > Pseudomonadota > Alphaproteobacteria > Rhizobiales > Hyphomicrobiaceae. The sequence continues at coordinate 80,104 of JAWKWC010000014.1, read as the reverse complement.
CCGTGGGACAGCACCTGAGAGACCGATCGTGGCGACACCCAGAAAAAATCCGCATCGGGATCGATCTTGGCGGCACCAAGATCGAAGGCGTTGCCTTGGCCGATGACGGCCGCGAGGCTGGCCGACAAAGGATCGCAGCGCCGCAAGGCAACTATGAGGTAACCGTCGACACCCTGGCAGGCCTCGCCCTCGAGCTGGAAAAATGGCCGGCAGCCTGGCCACCATTGGCATTGGCATGCCCGGCTCAATCTCACCCACAACAGGCTTGGTCCAGAATGCCAACTCCACATGGCTCAATGGCCAGCACCTGAAGGCTGACCTCGAAAGCAAGACTGGCCCGTGAGGTGCGCTTTGCAAACGATGCCAACTGCTTCGCAATCTCGGAAGCCGTGGACGGCGCGGGAGCCGGCGCCGCCAGCGTCTTCGGCGTCATTCTTGGCACCGGATGCGGCGGCGGGATCGTCGTCAACGGACGCATCGTCAACGGCCCCCGCGGTATCGGCGGCGAATGGGGCCACAATCCCCTACCTTGGGCCAACGCCGACGAAGTCGGCGCCACCACGTGCTGGTGCGGTCGCCCCGGATGTCTGGAGACCTGGATCTCGGGCTCAGGACTGGCGCGCGACCACCAGCGCATCACCGGTAAGCCGTTACGTGGTGAGGACATTGTGCAGCTGGCAGCAGATGGCGACGCCGAGGCATGCGCAACACTTGCGCGCCACGCTGATCGCCTGGCTCGCGGCCTGTCGCACGTTGTCAATCTGATCGATCCCGAGGTGATCGTTCTGGGCGGAGGATTGTCAAAACTCGGCCATCTCTACAGTGATGTACCCGGTCTAATGGAGCGCTGGGTGTTTGCCGATAACCCCAAAGTGACGATCCGTCCGCCACGCTGGGGTGACGCATCAGGCGTCCGGGGCGCCGCCTGGTTGTGGAATGACACCCGGGATTGACCAGCCCGCCCTCTCAAGCTGGATGCCGGTCACCGGTCGTGGTCGGATGCGAAATGACCAGAAATTCCACCGGAAATCCGCTCTGGTTGATCGCTTGATGTGCCGTTTCCGGGTCAATCTCAAGCCCCTCGCCGACTTGCAGTTTGTGTCCAACGCCTGCAACTTCGAGCGTCAAGGTTCCCGCAAGAACGAAAAAGAACTGGCGGGATCGGCCATGCCAATGACGGACTTCTCGTCGCCCGGCTGGCATACGCTCGTGGATCACACTCAACTCGCCCCGATCGACGAGCCGCCATCCGTCGCAATCCGCGCCCCACACATAGTGCGGCGCATTGCCTTTGCTGATAGGGGCCGACACATCCACCTCGCTATCTGCGCCCACCGGTCAGTGGCACGAGCCCGCCGCCTGCATTGGGCGAGCTACCGCCACCTTGCGCCCTCGCGGCAAGCGCCCGCTCATAAAGACCCTGCACATCTTTCAAATTGTCCTGGATGGTTTTGATCCGAGTGTCGCCGGCTGGATGTGTCGACAGCCACTGTGGCGGCGCCCCTTTGTTGGCAGCGCTCATCTTTCTCCAAAGCGCAATGCCCGACGCTGGATTATAACCGGCGCGCGCAGCCAGCTCCATGCCGATCAGGTCGGCTTCTAGCTCATCGTTGCGCGAGAACTTCAAGGTCAGAAGATTGCCACCGGCAGCGCCCAGCGCTTCGCCAACACCGCCCCCGATCAGGGCACCGATCACCCGCCCGCCTACGTTGTAGATTGTCGACTTCGCCGCCCGCTCTCGCGCATGCTCCCGCAGCGCATGCGAAATCTCGTGGCCCATGACCATGGCCACCTCGTCATCGGTCAACTTCAAGCGATCCAGAATGCCGGTGAAAAATGCAATCTTGCCGCCCGGCATACAGAACGCGTTGATCGCATTCGATCGGATCAGCACCACCTCCCACTTCCAGTCTTTCGCGCGCGCATTCCATTTCTGCGCGTGTGGCAGCAAGGCTCGCGCAATCCGCCGCAAGCGAAGGTTCTGCGGATGGTCCGCCGGCAGAAGGGCATTCTTGCTCTGCGCCATGGCCTTGAGTTGCCCATACTGCTTGAATGCCGCCTTTTCCAACGTTTCTGCCGAAACGAGCTTGCGCACATAGGAAGGGTTTCCGACTTTCACCCCTTCCTCCGGCTCGCGAGCAGCCGCCACTCCGAGTATGCTACCAGCCAGCAACGCACACGGCTCGCGAGCGATGCTCCGCTTGATCGTCGTCACCGGCTTCAATCTCCTTGTCAGACCTCACACCACCGCCCGCGGCAAGACGAATACGTGGCGAGCGAGATGGTCACAATTCTAGCGCGCAGACGGGCTTTGATCCACGTCCTACAAATAAAGTAATCTGAAGCGGCCTCGAGGATGGGAGCATGCGAACATGGCGGCCAGCAGCGAAGCCGTTGTCAAGGTGGTGGGCGCCATTGCCGAGATCAAGGCAACGGACTGGGACCGATGCGCCAATCCCCCGGAAATCCCTTATGATCCGTTCCTATCACACGCGTTTTTGAAGGCACTTGAAGACGCAGGCACCGTCGGCGAGCGTACGGGCTGGCTGCCCCAGCATCTGGCACTCCAAGAGGAAGGCCGGGTGACGGGCGTCATGCCACTTTACGCCAAGAGCCACTCCAAGGGTGAGTACATCTTCGACTACGGTTGGGCTGAAGCCTACGAACGCGCGGGCGGCAACTATTACCCGAAGCTGCAATGCGCCGTGCCATTTACCCCAGTACCCGGCCGCCGCCTCCTGGTCGAACCCGGACCCGATGCCGAAACCCGCGAACGCAATTTGCTCGCAGCAGCCATCGAGGTTGCCAAGCGCAACGACCTTTCCTCCCTGCACCTCACATTCTTGAATGAAGACCAATGGCGCCGGGCCGGCGACGCAGGCTTACTGCAGCGCACAGACAAGCAATTCCATTGGCATAATCAGAACTACAAGACCTTCGACGATTTTCTCGCGACCCTCGCATCCCGCAAACGCAAGAACGTTCGCAAGGAGCGTCAACAAGCGCTGGATAGCGGCCTCGAAATTGAGCACGTGACCGGCAGCGCCATCACTGAGGAGCATTGGGACGCCTTCTTCCGCTTTTACATGGACACCGGCAGCCGCAAATGGGGGCGCCCCTATCTCAATCGCCCTTTTTTCTCCGCCCTCGGAGAGGTCATGGCCGATCGCGTGCTGCTGATCATGGCCAAGCGCGGCGGCACCCACGTCGCTGGCGCCCTCAACCTGATCGGCGGAGACTGCCTCTACGGCCGTTACTGGGGTGCGACCGAGCACGCGCCGTTTCTGCATTTCGAGATCTGCTACTACCAGGCCATCGACTACGCCATTCGGCACGGGTTGGCCCGTGTCGAGGCTGGCGCCCAGGGCGAACACAAGCTCGCGCGTGGCTACATGCCGACGCCAACCTACTCCGTGCATTGGATCGCCGATCCCGGCTTCCGCAAGGCCGTCGCCCGCTATCTCGATGACGAACGTCGCTACATGGAACGTGAACGCGAAGCCCTGAGTCAGTACGGCCCCTACAAGCGCCTCTCCGCCGACGAGGTGGTGGATTAATGGCCCTTTGCGCGTCTGCTTTCACACTATGGAGCAGTCCGGTTGGCCACCGAAAACACGACACACCGGCCAGTTTCCCGCCTCGTGGCAGCAAACCATCCCCAGCAATTGACCGCCGCGAAGCGAATGGCGCGCTGGACTGAAGCTCGCAGGCGCTGGCACGCCAGTGGTCCCAAGACCATCCGAACCATCAGGCAATCCCTTCCGAACACCTACTCGTCTTGTGCCGCCGTTCGTGCCAGTCTGAATCAAAAGCTGCAATCCAGCGTGAGGAGGCAACCCCATGATCCGCAACTTCGTCACCGTCTATCCCGGCCACATCGATTTTCCCGACCACGGCCAGAACGCCACGCCAGCCAACGAACGCCGCTTTTCCAACGAGCAGCTCGCAACCGTTTTCGACAAGACCGAGGCCGTCGCAAAGAAGCTCGACGCCATCGGCTTCGAGACGTTGTGGCTGGCCGAGCATCACTTCCAGCATGAGGGCTACGAGGTCATCCCGAACCTGCTGATGATGGCTGTCCACCTCGCGCATGTGACCAAGAAACTCAAGATTGGCTGCGGCTTCAATGTCGCTCCCATGTGGCATCCCCTCCGCATGGCCGAGGATTACGCCACCGCCGACATCCTGACCAAAGGACGCACGGTCTTTGGTGTCGCGCGCGGCTACCACACCCGCGAGGTTGAGACCTTCGGCGCCCCGATGATGGACAACAATGCCAACCGCGAGTTGTTCGAGGAGCAGGTCGAAATCATCTTCAAGGCATTCAAGAACGAGCGCTTCAGCCACAAGGGCAAGCACTACACACTGCCTCCGGAGGTGCCCTATCGCGGCTATCAGCTCAAGGACCTGACCCTGGTCCCGCGCCCAATCCACACCATGGAGACCTGGCAACCCATCGTTTCCGCCAAGCCGGAGGCCATGGACTTCATGATCCGCCATGACATCAAAGGCATGGTCGGCGGCGGCGCTGCCACGATGAGCGATGGTCCCATCAAGGCCTTCCAGGAAGCCGCAAAACGTGCCGGCAAGGACTGGAAGCTCGGCGAGAATCTTGGCATCGGCATCTTCTTCTTTATCGATGACACCCGCGAAAAGGCCGTTGCCCGTCTGCGTCCCTACTATGAAGAGCACGTCAAGATGTTCGCCCCGCTGGGGTTCGTGCCTGGCATCTCTCAGGCGCAGGTCGAGGCGGTCGCGCAGAAGGGCGGCTGGGACAAGGCCGGCGTGCCAACGCTGGAACACTACATGAAGCTCGGCTCCTGGTTCGCCGGCACGGCAAAAGACCTCGTCGAACATCTCAAGCAGATGGAGGCCCGCTTCCCGGGCCTCGAAACCATCAATCTATCGACCGCGCTCACCACACCAGAAGCGGTGATGATCGAACAGTTCGACCGCGTGGCGCGTGATGTCATGCCGGCCTTTCGCTAGAGCCTGATGGTCGTCCGTGGAAACGCACATGCCTCCACGGGCGCCGTGCATCGGTCTCAGAAATACCAGTACCGCACGCACGCAGCGCTCCGTGACACCGGGAGCCACCATGAAAGTCCACGCTAAAGATCTTTCAGGCCTTCAGAGGACATGGCGAGACCTCGTCTGTCCACCGGCAAGTCGATCTGCAGCCGACGGCGTCTTCAAGCAGCTGGCGGCGGCATACAGCGAAGACAACCGCCATTATCATACGCTGCGCCATATCGAAGTTCTGCTTGACCTCGCCAGCAGCGAAGCGGCCAGATTCAACGACCGCCGGGCCGTCGATCTGGCGATCTTTTTCCATAACGCCATCTACGACGTAACGCGCAAGAGCAACGAGAGTGCGAGCGCAGCTCTGGCGCAGGTCACACTACGAGCGTTCGGTTTCGACCAGGCGTTCGCTGCCCGCGTAGCGCATTTGATCGAAGCCACAGCGCATTTCGAGGCGACACAGTTGCCGACTATCGCCGACGACCCGGATCTGGCGCGCTTCATCGACCTCGACCTGTCGATCCTGGCGCAACCCACACCAACCTATGACGCCTACGTCAAAGCCGTGCGACGCGAATACGCGTTTCTCTCCGATGAGCGGTATCGGATCGGCAGGGCGCAGGTGCTCGAAAGCTTCTTGGAAAGAAAGCGCCTCTATCGCTGCAGCGACCATCACGCAGCGTGGGACGCAGCCGCCCGCGCCAACATGCGCCGCGAGTTGGCCTCCCTGCAAAGCTGATCCCTTAGACTACCCCTTCGAAGGCGCCCGGGCTTCGCGCCCCGCCTGACGCACCGCGAAAAGATGCCAGACCGCCACCACCAGCACGACCAAGGCACCGGCTTGGTGGGCAACGCCGAGTGACAGCGGCACCCACGCCAGCAGCGTCCAGATGCCCAAGCCCATCTGCGCCGCGCAAGCGAGCCCAAGCCAAAGCCCGGACCGCGCAACAGCCTCGTCATCAGCAGTACGCCTCACGGAGACCGCCTGCCAGGCAGCCAGCACCACAATCACATAAGCAAGGACGCGATGGTCGAACTGCACGGTGGTGATGTTCTCGAAAATATTGAGCCACCAGGGCTTCAGGCTCGCAAGACCGTTGGGAATCAAACGACCATCCATCAGCGGCCACGTATTGTAGGTGAGCCCCGCCTTGTGGCCCGCCACCAGCGCCCCCGATAGAATCTGGAGATAGACCAGCGGCGCCAATACCATGGCCCGCCACCACTGCCCCATCGTCAGTGTCGAAAGATGAACGTCACGCGGCCGCCGCACCGCACGCAGCTCCAGGATGGTCCAAACCAACAGGGCGAAGATCAGAACGGCACACCCCAAGTGCAGAGCCAGCCGGTAAGGACTGACCGAGGTGCGCTCACTGAGCCCGGAAGCCACCATGATCCATCCAATTGCCCCCTGCACACCACCCAGAGCAAAGATGGCAATCAATCGCGGCACCAGCCCCCGATGAATGCGACCTGTGAACCAAAAAACCAGGAATGGGACGAGAAACACCAGGCCGATCGACCGGGCAATGAGCCGGTGCGTCCATTCCCACCAGAAAATGGATTTGAAGTCACCGAGCGACATGCCCCGGTTAAGTTCGATGTATTGCGGGATCTGCTTGTATTTTTCGAACGCCTCCAACCAAGCACTCTCCCCCAGCGGCGGCAAGACACCGAGGATGGGTTGCCACTCGGTGATGGAGAGCCCCGACCCGGTCAGGCGGGTAGCAGCACCCACCACCGCAGTCAGTGCCACCATGGCCGCAATGCAGATCAACCAGAGTTCCACCGCTCGGTCGGAATGGCCCAACGCCTCCCCACCAGCCTTGCGTGTCGTTTCGTTCTGCCTCACACCTTCCGCCTTGCAACCAGCCGCTGTTGGTGACACCTACGGCCTTTGACGCGAAACCGGCAATGCGCCGCGATGGCGCGGTGGACGGCGCCAGCACCTGCAGGCTCCCGGCCCATAGGCAGAAACCAGGGTTTTCCCATGAACCAAGCCAAACGCCCGACCACACGGGCCCTGATCGGCACGATGGCCCTGGTGGTCCTGCTGATCGTCTATGTATTGGCAGCCGTGGCGTTGGCAGCCGCGATGCTGCCGCATGGCAGCGGCCTCGTGCAGTTTCTCTATTATGCCATCGCCGGACTGGCCTGGGTCCCACCGGCCGGCCTCATCATCCGTTGGATGTATCCTCGCCAAAGCTGAACAAGCGGCTGGCACACTGCGCCAGAGACCGGTGCGACCGCCACCCTGCGACAGTGCGAGCCTTCAGGCAGCCGGTTTGAATTGCAGCCGTCGCGCCAAGTTCCAGAACGCGAATGGCGCACCCGACAGCAGCGCCTTGACGTAACGGGTGTGCTGATAATCCCCGTTCAACGAAACGCGCGGTAATGCCGTAAGCTCACGGCTGTGCATTTCGTGCAGCAGGCCTTTGCGGGTTGTAACCGCTGTCTTCAGCCCCAATTCACGGACCATGGCGAATTCGCGCTGACCAGCACTGTCCTCATCACCATAGGGATAGCTGAAGTGCGTTATGGGTCGCCCCAACTCCGATTCGAGCCGCGACACGCTCTCCGCAATCTCCAGCGCCGCTGCCCCATGGGGCAGCTTGGCAAGGGCCAGATGACGCCGGGTATGGGCACCGAATGTTACGAGGGGGTCAGTTGCCAGATCCCGGATTTCGTCCCAATCCATGATCAGCTGATGGCACAGGTCGGGATTGGCCACACCATGCATCTCAGCCAGTTCGGCAACTGTCTGCCGCGCCTCGACCTCGGGGATCGACCGAAGCCACCAATAGAGCCGCTCGTAGGCGCGGTCCTTCTGTTCAACGCTGTCGAGTTCGAAATGACGAATGCGGCCGTCGATGTTGATATCGAGTGCCGTGATCGAGGCGAGCACATTCTCCAGCGTAATCCACCACGGCTCCCCCCTCCCGTCCGGGAAGTCAGTGGGGATATAAATGGCCATTGGCAAGCCATGGCGCCTGAAGATTGGATAGGCATACTCGCGGTTGTCGCGGTAGCCGTCGTCGAAAGTGAAACACGCGAAGGGACGATCGAAATCACCCTCGGTCAATCGGTAGTGCGCCTCATCGAGGGACACGACGTCAAAGCCCCGCTGACGCACGAGCTCGATCGTATCCTCCAGAAATTCTGGCGTGACCTCGAGAATGCGGTTGGGCCCGAAATCACCGTCACGGGTCGGGCACACACGATGCAGCGTAAAAATGACCCCGACACCCCGCGTTAACGGAGACAGCACCCCACCCGCCCCGGAGTAATGGAGCGCGGAAAGTGCAAACTTCGTTAGGCCAGTCTTGCGTCGGTTCATCTCGATCGGAAGCTCCCGGCTCTTGATCTCGCAGTGCCTGTTGAACGCTGTCATTGCAATCGGCATGCTAGCGATGCCCCGCCGAAACGCCGACGCGGCAAAGATCGCAAAAAGCGTTAACATGCTCCCTGGCCGCGCCACAATCACCCTCAGGTGAGCGAATGCAAGGCTTTGTCCAAACCACATCGCTAGGGTGCCGTTGGCAACTCCAACGGGCCTGAGTTGCGCAGGCAAGCCGTGGACAGACTGACGCGTTGTTAAAGTCCGGACATGTGTGATATTCGACCGCCAGTTCATGAGCGGACAGCGAATGGCCGCAAACCCGCATTATAGGAACGCCAGCAGTCGCAACGACGGACCTGGTCAAGGCCAACGCAAGCCATGTACGCCATTGACCTGCCTGACATCCATTACCGCGAGAATTGTCTGATTTGGGAGTTTCACGAAAGTGCGGAAACGGGAGACAACAGGTCATCTCCTCGACGCCATGAATAAAACGGACCAGCGCTTTGAACCAAAACAATGACTCCAACCACGCGTCTGGCCCCTTGGCGGGCAAGCGCGTGCTCTTGATCGAAGATAATACGTTAACGGCTTATTTGATCGAAACTACGTTGATGGAAAATGGCGCCGAACCGGTCGCCACATGCAAAACCGCCAGCGAAGCTATGCGTCTATTGGACCTAGGGCCGCTCGACTTCGTCCTGATCGACCTCAAATTGGCCGACCAGTTCGCCGACGACATCATCGCCGAAATCATTGCCAGAGGGCTAAAATTCGCAGTGATAACAGGCATGTTGGCCTTTCCTGGCAACATTCCGGACGAAGCCGTCGCTGTGCTCAGAAAGCCGATCAGTGCCCAGGAATTGATCGACGTACTCGTACGCTCCGCATAACAATGTTTCCGAGCTGACCGGCTTGTGGGGGGCAGCTGTGTCATCTATATGACGCCGCATACTCAATCGTTCGAAGAGGACCCAAGCCTTGAATATTCAACCAGGCGAACGCATCTTCGCCTTCATCGACGGGCCAAACCTACACGCGACCGTCCGTGCGCTGGGATTCGAGATCGATTATCGAAAACTCCTCGAGCACTTGCGTGCCCAGGGTCAGTTGATACGTGTGCTCTACTACACGGCGATCGTCGAAGATCAGGAATACTCGACCTTTCGGCCGCTCGCCGATTGGCTCGATTACAACGGCTACACGATGGTGACAAAGCCCGCGCGGGGCTTCACCGACTCGACCGGCCGTCGTCGCTTCCGGACCAGCATGGACGTCGAACTGGCGGTCGATGCAATGCGATTGGCTGACAAGGCCGATCACATCATCCTGTTCTCTGGCGAGCAGAGCTTCGCGAGCCTAGCTTCGGCCTTGCAGCTCATGGGCAAGCGGGTAACGGTGGTCTCGACCATCGAGACCCAGCCAGCCATGGTGGCCGACGAGCTTCGGCGACAAGCCGACCAGTTCATCGACATCGACTCGCTGCAGGGGCGCATAGCCCGAGTGGGCCGGCCGCCGCGTCCTCAGCTCGATCGCGACGACGTAAATCTGGACGAGCAGGAGTCATCTTATACCGCGCGCACGTCGCGTTCCGAGCCGGAGCCAGGCGACAACGAACCGGCCATGGCTGATGACGGTGACGGCGGGGCCGACGCGGGCGCCGGGACCGAACAGACCGCAACCGTTGTCCGCACCACTCGGCGGCGTCGCACACCGACCAGCACATCGTCCAGCTGAGTCGCAACCAACTGCGACCGCCTGAGGCAGAACGCTCCCACGTTCGGTTTGACCGCGACCGCAATTGGCCAAACAACAACGGGTGGCAACCTTGTTTGGGTCGCCACCCGTTTTGCGCTTAAGCAACGTTCAGCACCTCGACCCTAGATCACAGGCGCTCACGAGGCTGCAGACGCAACGCCTGTGCTGCTTGCTGCCCGAGGACCCTGAGCTTTATGCACGGGCCGCCGCAGATTGGCTGACGTCCGCCCCCTCACAAACCGGATGACGTCGATGTCCGTCACATCGAAGCCCAGGAATTGACCGCCGCCGTCCCCGCGGTTGCCCGCCCCTGCGCCCTCGGAAACCACAATACCGGCATCGAACCGCCCTTCCACGGCAAGAAAGAGGTCCCGAATGTCTGAATTGCGGCCCATCACAACGACATCGCCATAGGCTTCATCGAGCGCGTCGAGCAGCATGTTCAATCGGTCAGGTTCGAGCATGACACCGCGGGAGACCGAGCGGCCACCGGACGAGATGAAATGCACATCGCCGCTTGGCAGCGCCTGCACCACGTTTTCGAACTCGTGCGTACCTGCCAAGAGATCACTGAAGCCCGGTGCAGCCGGCAAGCCGAAGCCGGCAGCAGCACCGTCACCATCGAGGCTCCAATCGACCAGCACGACTTGCCGGCCGGCCGCAGCTAAGCCGGCCGCTATGTCTGCCGCCTGCTGGCGCGCATCGACGTTATCGCTGTCACCAACGATGACAGTGCGGTAGCCGCCATGGCCGCCAGAATTGCCGATCAGCCGTTGCACGATGTCCGTCAATGAAGCGATAGCGCTTCCACCAACTGGTTTACTGGCGCTGCCGCCGCCGGCGGTGGATCGTACCCGCGCCATAAGGGCGGGATCGGGCATCGCCTCTGCCTGAGGCAGGCCCTGGTCGACGCGCGGACTTTGCGCCGTCGCAACACCGGCAGTCCCAGTTGTCCTGGAGCCGGCAAGCGCCGGTTCTGCTCGCGCAGCAGGAAGCCTTGGCGCTCCCGCAAAAAGCGCCCGGAAAAACACCGAAGCAAAGCCAAGCAACAGTGTCGCAGTCGCAGCCAGAAAGGCTGTCTTCGCTGGATTAGGCCAAGCCGGCTGACTCGATGCCCGGGCTGTCGCAATGACGGCAAGTTCAACAGGCGTCGGCTTGGTCGTTGTCCGCGACCGCGCGGCCTCGAAGCGATCACGCAGCGCGGCAAGCTCGCGACGCTTTGCTTTTGCCTCGTCCTCGAGTTGCGCCAAACGAATGCGATCACCGGCTTTGGCACCGATGCGCGCCTTGGCGTCGTCGAGCGAGCGCTGCGCCAGCTCTTCGCGGAGCTGGAGCACTTTGGCTTCACGCTCGAGACCCTCAACAACCGTCACAGCCTCGCGCTGAACCTGCCGGCGCAGATCCGCCAGGTTGGCGTAGAGCTGTCGCATGCGAGGATGCGCCGGCAACAGCTGGCTCGATGCTTCGGCAATGTCGCGCTCGGCACGCACTCGCTGGGCGATCAACCCCTGTACCACCGGAGACTTCTGAACATCCGGGATCGCGTCGGGACTGCCACGGTTGATCAACTCCCGACCCGACCGCGCACGCGCTTCAGCCTCGCTGCGCTGTCCGCGCGCCTTCGTCAACTCGCTCGTCAAATCCGTCAGTTGCTGCTCGGCAAGCCCTGAAACATCATTTCCGCTGTTTCCCCGGAACAGATTGGCCGACGAACGGAATTTCTCGACATTGGCTTCTGCCAGCGCCAGCTCGCTCGTCCGCTTTTCGATCTCCGGCCTCAGCCAGGCATTGTTGTCGGTCGTTTCACTGACGCCTTGCTGGCGGAGACGCTCCTGATAGAGCTCGATCAGCCGATTGGCAGCCTTGGCCGCTAAGGCGCTGTCCCGAGCCGTGAACGACACGCCTATGACGCGCGTTTCCTTCATCTCATAGACTTGAAGCGCTTTGTAATAGGCGGCCAGAACGCGCTCTTCCTCCGTCTCGCCCGGACGCGGTCCACCAATACCGGTCAAGCGCATGACGAGTCCGAAGATGCCTTTCTCCGAGAGGGCATTGTTGAACTCGGGACGCAGGTTGAGTTGCAATTCACTCGCCAGTTTGCGAGCCAGATCAGGCGACCGCAATTCTTGCACACGGCTGCGGATCGCCTCGCGATCGACTTGCAGGGCAGCATTGCCATTGTTGTCGGCACCCCGGGCGCCGACCGAGACTTGCGTCACCGAAGTGTAGCGCGGCGGCACGAGCGATAAGCCACCGTAGGTCAGCGCGCCTACGATGACGGATGCCACCACGATCGCCTTGGCGCTCCGCCCCAACGCGGACGGTAAAGCCGTGAGGTCGACATCATTTTGCGGCTCGGAATGGCTTGCGCCCATGAGTAGCCCCAGGTTCCAGAAAACGAGATGCGCGCCTTGGTGCTTTGAGAGGCCTACCAGGGCTTTCCACGTGTGCCGGATTTGAACAGCCCAACGTTGCAAAACCCTTAAGCTTGCCGAAGTGGAGCACTCGATCAGGTTTTCTTAACCCGTCGCAGACTAAGTTGATCGGGTGTTCATCCTGTTCGAGGACCTGTCCGATGATGTGGCGTCACCACATTGTGCCGATCGTGCTTGCCGCCAGCCTGGCGGGCTGCGCCCATTACGATGAATGGGCCAGCGACATGCACGTTCAGCCAGCCGAAGCCGGCGCGTGGCAAACCACAGTCGCCATGGGCGATCCAGGCCCCCCATACGCAGGCAATGTCGGCGGCGATGTGCTGAGCCAACCCACCGTCGTCCCCGTCGGTCTGCAAGGGCCAATGGCGGTGGCCGATACGGACGGCCCCTATCTGCTCGACACGGGTGACAAGCTGCGCATCTTCGTTTACGGCCAGCCGAATCTTTCCCGCCAGTACGTGGTCGATCACGGCGGCGCAATCAACATCCCGCTGATCGGCCGGGTGCCGGCGCGAGGCCTGACGACCTACGCTCTCGAACGACGCATCAAGGCCCAGCTGGGGGCCAAATACGTGCGCGATCCCGAGGTCACCGTCGACATCGCCCAAAACCGCCCATTCTTCATTCTCGGCGAAGTGCGCAGCGCCGGCCAGTACGCCTATGTCAGTGGCATGACCGTGCGCTCGGCCGTGGCCATCGCCGGTGGTTACTCCGAGCGTGCCAATCAACGCGTTGTTCAGATCACGCGGCGTATAAACGGCCTGGTTGAGAAGCTCGATGTCCCGGATGACTATGTGATCAAGCCCGGCGACACGCTGCTCGTTTATGAACGGTTCCTGTAAGCCCACCCGGCCGACCGGAACCGACCGCAGAAGCCGGATGGGCCGAACGTGCAACAGCACCGCATTCTCCATTGCCTCCGCGCGCCCGTTGGCGGCCTCTTCCGCCACGTCCGTGACCTAGCTCGCGAACAAGCCCGCCGCGGTCATGCGGTCGGTCTCATTTGCGAAGCTGGAGATGGCGACCCGTTGACGCAAGATCGTCTGGCAGAACTGGCCCCCGACCTCGCTCTCGGCCTGGCGCGGCTCGCCATGCCTCGCGAGATCGGCAAAGCCGACGTATCAGCAGCACAAGACGTTCGCGCCATCGCCCAGGCCGTCAGGGCCGACGTGATTCATGGCCACGGTGCGAAAGGTGGGGCCTACACACGCCTTGCCGCCCGAAGCCTGCGCCGACGCGGCATCGACGTGCTGGCCTTTTACACGCCACATGGCGGCAGCCTGCACTACCATCCAGCCACCCTGAAAGGACGCCTTTTCATGGCGGCCGAGCGTTATCTCGCCCGACACACGGACGGGCTCATCTTCGAGAGTATCTATGCCGCCGAAACCTACGCCGCCAATGCCGGCGTACCAGCGTGCCCGAAACGGGTCATCCACAACGGCATAACGGCATCGGAACTGGCCCCCGTCACGTACGCGCCCGATGCCGCCGATTTCGTCTTCGTCGGTGAGTTGCGTAGGCTTAAGGGCGTAGATGTCCTCCTCGAGGCGACAGCCGCCGTCAACCGGGATCGCCCCTGCAGCGTGACCATCGTGGGCGCCGGCCCCGATGCCGCAGAGTTCAAAGCGTTGTCGGGCAAACTCGGCCTCGACAGCTGCATCGCAATGCCCGGTGCCATGCCCGCTCGTGAAGCCTTCAAGCTCGGTCGCGCCCTCGTGATGCCATCGCGCGCCGAGAGCCTGCCCTACGTCGCCCTGGAAGCCGCCGGCGCCGGCCTCGCACTGATCGCGACCGATGTTGGCGGTGTGCCCGAAATCGTAGAAGGCACCGATACCAAGCTGGTCCCGCCAGGTGATGCCGAAGCCCTGGCACAGGCCATGCGAGCCATCCTCGACGATCCGGACGGCGCCAAGGCGCGAGCCGAACAACTCAAGGCGGCCATATCCCAACGCTTCACGATTGCTGCGATGGCAGAAGGCGTCCTGCGCTTTTATGCTGATGCCCGCCTCGCCCGCCACCTGCCAGTCGTACAACCGATGGTCCCGACCGCTGCTTGAGCGCTGAAACCCACCCCAATTAGCCACAGTGGACCGGCCTGCAACGCTCCACGTGCCATGCTCTACTTTGACGTGAGTTGCACAGGCTGTGCGTTAACTCCCGTACCGAATTGGCACGATTGCCGTCTCTATAGGCCCGCAAGCGCCGCTTTACTGGAGTGTTACCCAACCGGCCGAACTGGCACATATCCTGCTCCGTCTGCTGCGCATCCGAGATCTCTCCGGCACCGGTAGACCCACATGAGCATCGCCACATCATCCCCAACCACATCCGTCACTGGCGATGTCCAACTCGAAGATCTGGTCGCCCGCCCAACCGTCGACACAGCACCGAACCGTATTTCCCCCCTCCTCGTGAGCGCCATCGCCGGCGCGGGCGAATTAACGCTGACCGCGACTGCGGGACTCTTGGCGGCCAGCGCATGGGTCTCCGCCCCTGGCCCCTTCACCAATCACAGCTACGGCCTCGCCATCCTGGCAACCTCTTTGGCAGGCGTAGTGTGCGCCCAGCGCCTCGATCTGTTCACCATCGCCAGCCTGCGTGCGCCTCTTAGCCAGCTCTGGCGGATCGGCGCGGCCTGGGCCACCGCCATCGGCTTGTTGATCGCCACCTTATTTCTCCTGAAAGTCGGCCCCGAGTTCTCCCGTGGCTGGCTCATTCTCTGGTTCGCCGGTGGCCTCGCTGCCATCACAGCCTGGCGCGGTCTGGCCTATGGTGTCGTCCGCAACCTCGGCAGCGCCGGACGGCTCAACCGTCGCGCCGTCATCTACGGTGCAGGACCGGAAGGTGCGAGCCTTGTCGATCGCATCAACGCCGATCCCGACAATGATGTCGCCATCCTCGGCATTTTCGACGACCGGGCCACCGCGCGCGTGAGCGGAAGCATCGCCGGCCTGCCTCTACTCGGCAATGTCGACCAGCTCTTGGCGTTCTGCCGATCGCATCACATCGACATGCTGATCCTCTCTCTGCCGATCACGGCCGAGCATCGTCTTCTCACACTCTTGAAAAAGCTCTGGGTCCTGCCGCTCGATATCAGGCTGGCGGCACATACCAATTCGCTGCGCTTCCGCCCCCGTGCCTACAGCCACATCGGCTCTGTCCCCCTGCTCGACCTCTTCGATCGTCCGCTGGCCGAGTGGGACAACCTCATCAAGTTGCTATTCGACAAGGTCTTAGCCCTTCACTGCTCTGATTGTGCTCGCTCCCGTTATGGCGCTGACGGCGCTCGCCATCAAATTGGATAGCAAGGGCCCGGTGCTCTTCCGCCAAACACGCCTCGGCTTCAACAACGAGCTCATTGAGGTCTGGAAGTTCCGCTCCATGTACACCGACATGGCCGACGTTAATGCCAGCCGCCTAGTGACCCGCGACGACCCCCGCGTCACGCCTGTCGGGCGCATCATCCGGCGCACATCGATCGACGAACTGCCACAGCTCTTCAACGTCCTGACCGGAACCCTTTCATTGGTCGGCCCGCGCCCCCATGCCTTGCATGCCAAGGCTGCCGACAAACTTTACCATCAGGTCGTCGACGGCTATTTCGCCCGCCACAAGGTGAAGCCCGGCATCACCGGACTAGCCCAGATCCGCGGATGGCGCGGCGAAACTGACACCGAGGAAAAGATCCTGGGTCGCGTGGCCTCCGACCTCGAGTACATCGAGAACTGGTCGCTGCTGCTCGACCTGTACATCTTGGCCTCGACGCCGTTGGCCCTCGTGCACAACAAGAACGCCTATTGAGCTGAGCGGACCAGCCGGCCGGCCACCAGCCACGGCTGGCAGCGTTTGCCCCCGCCGGGCAACGTTGATGGTCTGAAGCTTGCATTAGACAATGCGGCGGGCGAAGGCAGGGACCAAAGGCCCTCACTTCGCCCAACCACCCACACGGTCACGCTCTCAATCGACCGATGGCTGCGCATCGAACCTTTTGCGGTTGGCAAGTCACATCATGAACGCCTCGGCCGAATTGGCGCACCGACAAACTGCGGGACCGCAAACGTCCATGCAGGCGCGCCCGTTCCTGGTCGGGTCGGCCCACTTCGGCCGTGCCTTGATGCCTTCCTGTGAGACGCCGGCGGCTGGCACAGTGGGGGCCGCCGCATGATCTCCGAAACCGGCAAGCATCTCTCATCGTTTCTAAGCGTCATAGGCGTCACGGCACTGACCGCCATGGCTTGGGTACTGGCCTTGGCCATGCCCGAAACCACGCAAATGCAGCCCGCAACATTGGCCGCGATTGCCATACTGGTGATTGCCATACCCCTGTTCTGCTTGATGCCGATGCCCGCGCCATCTCCAGAACGGCACACAGCACTGACCGTTCCTGACAGTCCTACAGAGGTTGTCGACTTGTCGGTCGCGCGTGCGCTCCGTCAATGCCCTCACCGGCAAATGCCAAGGCAACGGCGTCAGCCCCGCATTATCATGCCTGGCGTCTGCCAGCATTGCGGACGCTATCCCCAAAAACCGCGTCGCAGCCCACGAATCTTGGGCCCCAACCGACGTCCCCGCTTAATTCCCCAATCCCGCCTGACCGCCAATGGTCCGGCCACCACGTCCACCTGGCGCCGCACTGCCAGACTTGTTCAGCCCATTCACTAGCCGCCAACGCAGCCGCAGCATGACTGCGCACCCAAGATCATCGACAGACCTAGCGACGCAATGTCCGGGACTTGATGCCGCGCGTCGACCGTTGACCGGCCTTTTGTGCAGCTTCCTGCAGCGCATGACGGAATTCGTCGCGCTTCTCGTGGATCGAGGCAATCACCGGTCCAGCCGGTATTCCCAGATCGACGAGCACCGCCTCCGACAATTGCAGACTAGCCTCGATCGTTTCGGGCACCGCATCTGTTACCCCAAGACCATAGAGGTGACGGGCATGCGTGGCATCGCGCGCGCGGGCAACAATCGTCAGATCCGGATATTGCTCACGCACGCTGATGACCATCTGATCCATGGCCTTTTGATCATGCACAGTGATCACGAGCGCACGCGCATTGGCAAGGCCACAGCGTTCCAGGAATTGCCGGTCCACCGCGTCGCCATAATATACCGGTTTCCCGCGCTGGCGCTCGACTGCCACTGAGGATGGGTCGCTGTCGATGGCGAGATAGCTGAACCCGTGGTGCGCAAGCATTTCGCTGACCAGCCGGCCGAACCGGCCATAGCCCACAATGATCGCATGCCCCGCCTCACCCTCGGGCGGCAATTCGACATGCGGTTTGTCCATGCTGGCGCCGGTCAAGCCACGACCGAGGTGATAGAGCAAGGGGATCAGCGCCATGCTGAGAGACGCAACCGCAAGAACGAAACTGGCAAGGTCTGGCGCCACAAGTTTTGCGGCAACTGCAAGCCCGATCCCCACGAAGGCAAACTCGCCGCCAGGCCCAAGAAGCAGCGAGGCCTCCAGCGCTCCGGCATGCTGAACCCGAAAGACGCGCATGAGACCGTAGGCGATCACGGTCTTGATCCCAATGAGCGCACCAACGGCCGCAATCAAATAAGCCGGGTTGGCGAGCAGCTCGCGAAAATCGATCTTCATCCCGATGGTGAAAAAGAATACGCCCAACAACAGCGCCTTGAACGGCTCGATGATCACTTCAACCGCTTTTCGATATTCCGTCTCCGCCAGCATGAGACCGGCAACGAAGGCGCCCAGCGCCATGGAGAGGCCGGAGATCGCCGCAGCAACACCCGAGGCAACGACCACGAACAAGGTTGCAGCCGTGAACAGCTCTGGCGCCCCTACGCTGGCAACCAACCGCAAGAGAGGTCGAAGCAGGAACCGGCCCGCAGCAATGATCGCCAACATGGCGAGAGCAGCCCGCAAAAGCGCTGTCAGCAGGCCACCGAAAACCGACCCCCCGTCTGTGGCCGACAAGACGGCAATCAACAGGAAGAGCGGAACGACAGCGAGATCCTGCGCCAGCAGAACGGCAAAGCCGACCCTGCCCGAAGTTGCAGCGAGCCGCCGGTGTCCCGAGAGCACATCCAGCACCATGGCCGTGGACGATAGAGCGAGGCACAATCCGATGATCAGCGCCGGCCGCGCCTCCCAGCCCATCCACAAACCCAATGACGCCAGAACCCCCGCAGACAGCACCACCTGCAGGCCGCCGAGCCCGAAAACGAGCCGGCGCATTGTCACCAAACGCGAGGGAGACAACTCCAGGCCGATCAGAAACATCAGGAAAACGACGCCGAGTTCTGCGATACCCGACACATTGCCTGAGTCCGCAACGGTCAACCAAAGCAGCAACGGTGCGTCATACTTGAGCGAGCCGAGACCCAGTGGACCCAGCAGCGCGCCCGCCGCCAGATACCCGAGCACGGGACTCCCACCGAAGCGACGCACCAAAGGCACCACCACCCCCGCGGTCCCCAACACCAGCAAGGCATCGATATAGGCGTCAATATTGAGATCGCCAGCAGCCAACGACAGATCCTTGTTCCCGTATACCGCCCTGGAGTAACACGCAGCAGACTATGAGCAAGCCTCAAGTGTCGCCATTTCACAGCCCTCTTCAGCTGCCAAACCACCTCTACCGGCAGGTTCCAAAGTCCATGACACACTAACCGCGTCGTTGTGCTCGTGTCCTTCCAGGCGGGACCGTTGACCATAGGCTACCGGCAACTGTACCGGACATGCCACGCCACAACAGTGTCAACCAGCGCGCAGGCCGAAAGCCGACGACCGCTCGCCGCCAACTGGGTTGCCGCACCAAGCCTTTTCCGCTCTCGATTGCTCGGCCCACCCGTGTGGATATGTGAGTGCTGACGCCTGGCCCGTTCATCGGCTAGACTTTCTTGGGGACACAAACGGCCAGGCGACTGGCCTCTCCAATCGAGAGGATTGAAGACATGCGATGTGAGGTCGTTGCCATCGGCACGGAGCTGCTGCTCGGCGTGATCGTTGATACCAACTCGTCTTGGATTGGCGAACAATTGGCGCTGGCGGGCATCGACAGCTACTACCAGACCAAAGTGGGAGACAACTTCGCGCGCATGGAAGCAGCGATCCGTCTCGCGCTGGAACGCAGCGACGCTGTCATCTGTTGCGGTGGCCTCGGACCGACGCAGGACGACATCACACGTGACGTCATTGCCAAGGTGATGGGTGTGGAACTGCGCCGCGACGACACCATTGCACAGGAAATCCGCCACCGCTTCGAATCGCGCGGGCGCACGATGTCGCTCAACAATCTTCGTCAGGCAGATATTCCCGTGGGCGCCTCGCCCATCCCCGAGATGCCGGGGACGGCGCCTGGCCTTGTGTGCCCCATAGGGGACAAGGTGATCTATGCCGTGCCGGGCGTGCCGAGCGAAGTCCACGAAATGGTGCTCGGCACCGTCGTGCCGGACTTGCGCCGGCGCATGGGCGCCTCGTCCGTCATCCGCAGCCGCACACTGCGAACCTGGGGCTTGTCGGAATCCGGTATCGACGAGATGCTGACCGAGCGCATGGCCGAGCTCGACCGCCTGCGCAATCCCACGATCGCATTCAACGCCAGCGGCATCGAGGGCATCAAGGTGCGTGTCACCGCCAAATGCGATGAAGAAGAGACCGCCCTGCGCATTCTCGATGCCGAAGAGAAGATACTGCGCGCCATCCTCGGCGAGGCCGTGTTCGGCATCGACGACCAGTCGATGGAGCTGGTCGTCCTCAACGCCCTCAAGGAGCGAGGCCTTACGCTGGCGGCCTCAGAATCCATCACCGGCGGTATCATGTCGTCCCGGCTCTCAGCCATCGATAGCGCGATGCAGACATTTAAAGGGGCAGTCATTCGTCCCGACCGCGACCCGTCGCAGCCCCCCGACGCGAGCCCCGAGCACCGAAGCCTGCGTGACGCCATGGCGGCGCGTGAGGCCTTCGGCACAGATGTCGGCCTGGCCGTCGTCGCCGCCGATCGCGACGAGGGCCAAAAGCCCGGCACGGTCTTCATCACGGCCGTTTTCAAGGATACGCCGCACGCCGAGATGACGGTCTTGCCGGGTGATCGTCGCCGCATGCGCGAATATGGCGTCATCAGCGCCATGAATTTTCTGCGCAAGATCTTGGCCCCCTGATGCCATGCGCAACGCGCAATTCAATAACCTACGCGATGCAGATCAGCTAAGATGAAGGCTTGAGCCGCTCGCGGTTGACCGCGATTAGCGCGTGTTGACCCGCAATTGGGCGGCCTGTTTGGCCGCCACCGTGACCCGCTCCCAATCGCCGGCGCGAACGGCTTCGCTCGGCGCAACCCACGAACCCCCAACGGCCACCACGTTTGGCGTTGCGAGGTAGCTTTCCACATTGCGCCCGTCGATCCCGCCGGTCGGGCAGAAGGTGATGCCTGCAAGTGGCGCCGCAAGCGCTTTCAGCGTGCCAACGCCGCCCGATGCCTCCGCGGGGAAGAATTTGAGGCAACGATAGCCGAGATCCGCCAGCGACATGGCCTCGCTCGCTGTGACGGCGCCCGGCAGAAACGGCACCGGCCAGCTTTCTGCCGCCGCAATCAAACGTGGCGTCATGCCCGGCGAAACAATAAAGCGCGCACCGGCAGCAATGGCCGCATCCGCCTGCTCAGGACCCAACACCGTTCCAGCCCCGACACGCGCCAGCGGCACCTCTTCGCGAATTTTCCGGATCGCCTCCAGCGCCTGCGGCGTTCTCAGTGTCACCTCGATCAGATCGAGCCCACCGCGAGCCAAGGCGCGCGCCACGCCAACGCCGGCCTCGACACTCTCGATCGTCAACACCGGCACGATGCCGATCCGCGCCAACGTTTCACCCAGCGCTTGATTGAGTTCGCTTTGCATGTTCCCAGCCTGAATGGCGCGATGCCCCAGCACATGCTGGGGCACACAACGCTGCAACAAACGTCTTGCTCAGGCGTGCTCGAAGACCGGCAGAACCAGATCGTTCGTTGCGGGCTCGAACGCGATTTTGACGGGCAAGCCAACCTTGAGATCGGACGCTTGAATGCCCCGCGCCTGCGCTTGCATCCGCACGCCCTCATCCAGCTCCACAGTCAACAGCACATACGGCAGCTCCGGCTTGAAGCCGGGATGGAAGGCATGATGCGAAATCGTCCACGAATAGACGGTACCCGTGCCAGCCGCCTCCGACCAATGATGCTCCATACTGTAGCAGTGGGGGCAAACGGGCCTTGGATAGTGGCGAACCTTGCCGCATGACGAACACTTCTGAAGCAACAAGCGACCCTGCTTCAAGCCATCCCAGAACGCCTGCGTGTCGGCGGTCGGCTCGGGAGTGGGCTTCATATACTCTTGCACGTCCATGATCCAGAAGCTCCCTACGCGCGCGCCATGATGGCAACCGAACCATCGCCCATGTCGCCATAACCGGTCACGAGGCCGATGCCGGCATCTTTCACCTGCGCCTTGCCCGCTTCCCCGCGAAGCTGCCGCGTCAGCTCGACCACATGATTGAAACCAGCCATATGCGCCTGCGAAAGTAGGCCGCCATGCGTGTTGATCGGCAGTGTCCCATCAATGCGAATGGCACCCGAGGCAACGAACGGGCCACCTTCGCCCTTCTTGCAGAAACCCAAATCTTCGAGCTGGCACAAAACGATATAGGTGAAGCAGTCGTAGATCTCGGCAACGTCGATATCTTCGTGTCGGACACCTGCCATCGCAAACGCCTTGGGCGCGGCCTTGGCAAGACCAAGTTTCGTCAGATCCGGCCGCTGCGTAATCGCAGATGGTGAATCGGGATGCCCCTCGGCAACGCCCAGAATCGAGATCACAGGCTTCGCGCAATCGCGCGCCCGCTCTGCCGACGAGATAACGAAGGCACACGCCCCGTCGCTTTCCAGAGAGCAGTCGAACAGGCGCAACGGATCGGAAATGATGCGCGAGGCTTGGTGCTCCTCCACCGTAAGCGGCTTCGTCATCATGGCATTGCCATTGAGAATGGCATTGTGACGCGTTGATACGGCAATCTCTGCAAGCTGCCGGCTGGTGGTGCCGAAGAGTTCCATGTGCCGTCGCGCCATCGGCGCATAGAGCTGCGCCGGAGCAATTGCACCGAGCGGCATTTCGAACTCGCCGATCAGGCGGAACTGAGGCATTTCCCGCACCCGGCTGCCGATACGGCCGCCGGCGCCCGACGAGCCGTTGCGGCTGATCGGGATCAGCACATGATTGCAGATACCCGCGGCAACGGCAGCCGCCGCGCACTGAATGGAGGCAACGGCACTGGCACCCCCGAGCGGCGTCACCGCCGAGAAGCGCAGATCCGGGATACCGAAATTGGTGATGAAATCCTCAGCCACCACCGCCATACTGCCATAGGCGATGATCCCGTCAATATCCTTTGGATCGAGCCCAGCATCGCGGATCGCTGCCAGCGACGCTTCCATCTGCAGTGTTTGAACGCTCTTGCCGGACTGTCGCGAGTAGCGCGTCTCCCCGACGCCAGTGACGGCTGCCTTGCCATTGAGCGACATGCCGCTTCCTCCTCATGGATAACGAATGATCAATGAGGATTAGGCAACAGCCGGATGCTTGGACGCAATAGCAAACTCGTGGAGCCATTGCACCACCATCCGGTTTTCGCAACGGTGACCCGCCATCCCGCAACCCATGACCAGCCGAACGAACGGACGGGAAGCCCGACTCCGCCGGTCAGCGGACGCTCATCCGCCCAAGCTCAGCGCCCTTGAAGCGCCACCGCACCAGGAAGATCTGCACCAGCCCAAGCAGCGCTATGAACGAAGGCACGAACACCCAGGTGAAATGCCAACTCGCCGTCGAGAACGGAATGCGCCCGTCCGGAAACATGAAGTCCAGAAACCCGTAATCCATCGCATAAAAGAGAATGAAGAACTCGAGAATCGAGAAGAAGAACTGATAGGCAAAGGGCCAATCCTGATCCCAGTGGAAACGCTGGATCTGAATGTAGAGAACATCCAGAACGAGCCCCAGGATCAACAGGGCCGTGATGAACTTGAATGGATCCTGGAAGACCGTCAGCTCATACGGCGGCAGCCACGTGTAGACGCTCGAAAAACGCCAAGCTGAAAGCCACCACGCATAGATCAGCGTCACCGGCAAGCCGATAAAAATATAGAGCAGGATGCGGGTTTGCCAGCGGCCAAGCAATGTGGGGGTCATGGATCTCTATGCTCTGGTCTGTCAGCTAAGGGGTTCATCGAAACTTCAAACGAAAATGTCATGCCGACGATCGCTCATCTAACCCGGCGAACGGCCAAGGCACCACTTCGTCCATTGCGCAAACGAGCGAAGTGGACCGAAGCGCGACACCCTCGGTGCGCGCAAGGCGCCCAGATGGTCGACCGAGCGCAGCGCCGCGTACTGCAAACCAAGAAAACTGTCGACGGCCGCATAGGGGCCATTGGATGTGATGGTACCCGCAGCCCACACACGCCCCCGCCCATTTTGCAGTCCCGCGATTTCGAAGTTGTTGCTCACCGTGATGCCGGAAAGGCGCAGATCAGCAGCCTCACCAGGCGCCTTGTTGCGTGGCAGCTCGTAGGTCCGGATCAAATCGGCCAACAGCGGCGCTTCCTCGACCTGGGCGACGAGACCGGTGCAATCGACCACATAATCGGCCACCAGATCCAGGCTCTCCTGGAACTTTTCCTTGCTGTCGAGCCGCGTCACGACGTGACCGTCCTTGTAGTCCATGGCAGCGACCGTGCCATAGAAAACCTTGTACCAGCCCTCTTTCGTGCCGGTCTCGATGATCACGTTCCAGTCGTCGCGGTCGGCAGTGGTCGTGCCGCCCCACGTTGCGAGCAGTTGCGCCCGCTCATCCGGAGACGCTTGCTCGAGGAGTTTTCGCAGTGTCCCCCCCCAGCACGCTTTCGGCCAATTGAAGGGCTGCTGCTGCACGTCGGCGCGAACCGCCCGCCGCGAGAGATCGTACTTTGCACCTTCCTTGATGGCCGACCGGTTGAGATGCAGGATCCGGATATTTGGGTTCTTCGCACGCGCCTCGAAAATGCGCTGAATAACGCGGCTGGCAACGATGCCGCGACCGCGGATCAGGACTGTCCCGCCTTTCTGCTCCAGATCGCTATAGATTTCCGAGTGATCTTCGTAGGCATTGACCACGGAGCCCACATCAGGGTGCGAACGCTTGAAGGCCTGTAGGTCGGGCAGAAAATTAGAGGCGGCATACCCCGTCGATAAATGCACATAACGGGCGATGTAGAACTGCTCACGGTCATCGCGTGAACTGCCGGGCATGAATTCACTGGGCACCCGGTAGGCGATGACAAAGCGCTCGTCGTCCGTCTTGCGGATCGCCAGCACTTGGCCGTATTGCCACATGTCCTCCCAGCCGATCCGCTTCGCCTCCTTGTCGAAGGAGCGATAAACGTCGCCCAGCCGGGGCGTATAGCTTTCTGTCAGGGCCGGTTCGCCGAACACCTGCAGAATATGCTTCAGTCCACCCAAGCGCCCGCGCACGATGTCGTGCACGAACTCCCGGCTGGCATAGCCCGGAAAGCCCCAGATGTTGTCCGGAGTCGAAATCGCATTCGAACGGATCCGCTCTTGCAGGGGAATCTGGGAATGCTCGCAAAGCCGACCCCATTTGGCATAGGGGCTCTTGTCTGGCGCAACTCCGATCACCTTGATGGCCGATGTCGGCACGCCATAGACGCGCAGATGATCCACCCAGCAGAAGCTGCCGCAGCCGCCACCGACCGCCAGATAGTCGACCTCACCGGCGAGCTTGCCGGAGGTCTGAATGTCACGCACAGCAACGGTTCGCGAGCGAAAGATGCCGCCCGGAAAACCACCACTGCCGACGGCCTCGACAGGCTCTGGCTGGCGCTGCGCAGCCCGCGCCGAGCCGTCAGAACGCTCGCTCGGCGTCACCGCCGTCTCTTCGCGCAGTTGCCCCGCGTTGTCGGCAAGCCAGCTGTAACTGAGCGTATAAGGGCCGATCTGCAGTTGCTGTCCCGGCGCCCACGTCGCCGTCGTGATCCTTCGGCCGTCGAGCCGGGTCCCGTTTTGGCTGCCCTTGTCCTCGACCCTGACGGACGCGCCTTCGACCATAACCTCGACATGCAACCGCGATACCTGCGGATTGTCGAGCATGATATCGCCGCCGGACGAACGGCCGATGCTGAAGGGACCGCGCCCATCGAGGGCGCGCCGTTCTTGCCGGCCGCCATGTTGCCAAGTGATCTCAATGGGCATCGATAATCTCAGGCCTCGCTAGAGTTGACAGTCGTCTTGAATGTGCCGCCCGCGCCGCCCCTGGATAGAGCGGCGGCGAAAGCGAATTACAATATTCGGGAAAAGCCTCCCGCATTGGCCAGATGGCGGCCGCAAAACCGGCAATTGGCTTCCAGCGGCGGTGGATTCAGCAAGTTGCACCGATCGTAGCCGCAAACCACACCACGCTCATGCACGTGCAAAACTTCAAAGCGCATGCCCGCGATTTCCAGCACGTCGAGCGCGGCCAGTGGTGTCCGCTCCTGATCGGGAGGTATCGGCGATTTGTTGCGCCTGACGGTCTGTCGATTGCCGTTTCCTGCCACCCAGACGGGATTGCCGTCCGTTGCTTCGAAGCGGCCGATGGTCTTGATGTCCCACTCCGTCCAACGATTGAGATCGATCAGTTCAAGGGTCGCATTCGGCACATTGGGCGATGGCTTGCGGGTTGGAAAACGTTTCCGCGCCTCCGCGACCTCTGCAAGGGTCGCCACGCCAACGCCCCGGCCAGGCAAGACCTCGAGCGCTTCGACCTCGACCAGCTTGTCGGTGGTCGAGTAGATCACGAACGGGGTCATATCGACCCGGCTGATGGTGTAGTTTTCGATATCGATGTGAAACGTGGGCGACAGCGCCACCCGGCTATCGCGAACGACAAGCCCGCCGACCCGGCTGCCACTGGTCGAGCTGTCCGTATAGACAAACCCTCGCGACGTCCGCTCGATCATGCCGTGAATGCGTGAAATCGTCCGGTACTGCGGATCGAGCAACACCTGATTGCGCATGTCGTGCTGGCGACCGATCTGCGCTGGGAGCGTGCAGGCGGTCACATAATAGTCGCCGGTATCGTGGTTCTTGATACCGAGATAGACCTTTTCCTGCATGCCATCCGAACCCTAATTTTTATCCGGCCAACCCATTGCAAGAATGGCGCCGACTGGCGCGACCTCGCCCTCAATACCCGATTATCACCGATCCTATCGTGAACTCGCAAGACGGCCCGCGTGACCGGCCTTCATGTTTTGCGCGCACCGATCGTCTGCCGCGACAGGCCGACCGACTCGCCACCACCATCAGATCATCTCAACGCAGGGCCAGCTTGTAAATAACACATGTTCAGAACCCGTAAATTGACATACGTCACATTGCGATACGGATCGTTCAGTTATATGCGGACCAGAGCTTTTCCCATGGCGCCGCCATGTTCAACAAAATCGAAGGCGTCACCCGCCGCTTCCAGCGCCACAATGCGCGCAATGCTGACTTTGAGATGGCTCTGTTGCCAGGCATTGAACACGTCGCTGATGCGCCAGTGCACCTCGGTCTGGTCCTGCATGTAGTCAGGCAAATGAACGCGGGTGAGGAAAATCGAGCCTGCAGCGGCCAACTGATCAGGACTGATGCTGGCCACGGGCTGGCCCTGGGCCCCATGCAGGAGCACCGCGCCGCGCCTCCGGCAACAATCGATACTGGCCGTGATGGTCTCTTCCCCGACACCATCGAAAACGCCATTGCAATAGCGGCCCGCCGTCAACTCTTCGACCTGTGACACCACGGTGCCGCCAGAGCGAACCACAACATGGTCAGCGCCGATGGCCAGCGGCATCGCAGCGATTTCGTCCCGGCCAACGGTCGCAATGACAGTTGCACCCAACGACTTGGCAACCTGGACAAGCAATTGACCAGAAACGGTTTCCGCGCCCTGGATCAACAATTGATCGCCGCCGCGCACCGGAAATGCCGACACCGTGAGTGCGTGCGCCAGTGCCCCGTCGAGTTGCAGAGCACAAGCGATGTCGAGTGGCATATGGTCGGGCACTGGCACCGCGCGCCAGGCAGGCATCACTTGATATTCGGCGAGACTTCCGGGAATTCCGCACCACGCGACACGGTCGCCTGGCCTGAGCCCACCAACACCATCTCCGACGGCTTCGATCTCACCCGCCCCCTCATAGCCGAGAACCATCGGCCCGCCGGGCGCCTGCGCCCCCAGAAAATTGCCGCTTCGCGCATGCACGTCGACCGCGTTGACTCCCGCAAACATCACCTTGACGCGAACCTCACCGGCCAACGGTGCCACGGCCTCAATGTCGAGTGACTGCAGGGCACCTGCCCCGCCAAAAGCTTTGATCCCGAATGCTCGCATGAGCAAACTCCCCCCCGATACGCCACCCCACGCGCAAACTTTACGCCTGCCGCAGCCCTGCATACAATCCGACCCGCGTGCGAAAGTCTGCCGCTGCTCGCAGGCCCGCAGGACGGGGGAACTGCTGAGTGAGACGCGTTGACAAGCAATGGGCCCCGACGGGCCTGCCAAACCGGCCTCTTGACGCAGAAGGGTAGTTCGCGATGCGGATCTATGGACGTGCCAATTCCATCAATGTACGCAAAGTCCTCTGGATGTGCGATGAAGTAGGTCAATCCTACGAACGGGAGGACTGGGGGCGGGGCTACCGGTCGACCAGCGAAGCGCCCTTCGTCAAGGTCTCGACCTTCGGCGTCGTGCCCGTCATTGACGACGATGGCTTCATCCTGAGGGAGTCGGGCACCATCGTACGTTATTTGGCGAACAAGTTTGTCCGCCAAGACCTCTATCCCACTGACCTGAAGGCGCGGGCCATCACCGAACAATGGATGGATTGGGCAGCCACCGACGTTTACCAGCCAATACGTCCGGTGTTCCTTGGTCTGCAAGTCAAGATGGCGCCCTTCAAAGACGACAAGGCAGCGATCGAAGCCGGCATTCGCGACTGGGGTCAGCAAATGCAACGTCTCGAGCAGCACTTTGCCGCGGGCGGTCCCTTCGTAACGGGTAGCTCTTTCACCGTCGGTGATATACCCGTCGGCCTGATCGTCAATCGCTGGTTCGCGATTCCATTCGAGAAGCCTGATTTGCCGGCCCTGACGGCCTACTATGATCGCCTGGCTGAACGCCCTGCTTACCGCACCCACGGCCGCAACGGCACCCCATGACTTGCCGGCACGGCTTGGTAGTTTTCTTTGGCCACATGCGTTGCGAGGACACCATGCCAATGATCGGTTTGGCAGAGACAGCGCCGCATTGCCCCCATCGCCAACTCGTGCTCGCGGCCGCGCTCGTCACTGCCTCAATCGTAACCGCCACATCGGCCGGAGCACAGGAGTACTGCGTCTCCTGCACTGGCCCCGCGGCGGTTTATCGATGTGTGCTCGACGTCAAGAAGCCACCGGGTATGCCGCTGAAAATGCTCTGCATTACACGGCTTGCCAAAGATGGCGGGCATGACGCCTGCGCCATTCGCGGCGGCACGGTGTTCGATTGCGTCGGCCCCAAGCGGGTTGTCACGCTGGAGCCGGCATCGTCCGCTGCCGGGGCTGCAAACCCAACGGGCAAACCTGCGGCCCCACCGTCACGCCCCGCTGCTGGCCCTCGGCCAAATCAGGCCGCAGCGGATCCAAAGCCTGTAGAGCAGCCGACACCCGCAGCCACACCACCTTCGAAGACCAAGAAGCCTGGAGAAACAAAGCCGGCGACCGTCGAAGACCTGGCCCGTCAGGCCGGGCAGGCCTCAACAAAGACTTTGAAACAAGCCGGTGATTCCATTTCGTCATCCACCAGCAAGGCGTGGAAGTGCGTCACATCTCTGTTCAAATCTTGCTGAGCCCTGCAAATCGACAGCAAAGCGATGGCAAAATCGATACGGCGCAGCGACTTCGGGCCATAAGGCCATCCGCCATGAGACGGCCTAGCAAACACCCAAATAACCGGGACGGTCTAGCCAGCAACCGGCCTCACCCGCGCGCCAACCACTGCCGCGCCCGCCGTTGCGCCTCGCCGATCTCCCGACGGCTCAGCTCCGCACTGATCTCCTGCCGATAGCGCCGGGCCTCATCATTCCCGCGCATGGCAGCCAGATTGAACCACTTGTGAGCCTCGACCAGATCGAACTCGACATCCCGGCCCGAGCAATACATCAAGCCCAGCTGGAACAATGCGTCTGGCATTCCAGCCTGAGCCGCAATCTCTACGAACTCGCGCGACTCCGCCTCGTAACGCGCCATGGGTCGTCTCCTTGGAACCTATACTCTCCACCTGACGACTGCCCGCTCGAAGCCTCCGAAGCGTTCTGTTCCGGCCCGGTCGACATTGACTCGCGCAATCGCTGGCCAGAGAATTCCGCCTTCTGATCAAAAACTCGTAAATAGCAATCCATTGTGGCCACTGCGGTTTCGATCAATCTGTCAAGGAAACAATTTTAACTGTCCCCAATCAATCCAATGAGACCCAAAAATAGCAACCTATCAATATGTTATATACGGTTCCGATAACCCGAAATTTACCATACCGGCCGAATGCCATGAGACTGCCGCATTCAGTACGGATTGATGGCCGCTGCATGTCGCAGGCATGAAAAATTCCGTTCAATTTGGTCTTGAACGCTGCGGGATTCATGTCTAGATGAGAGCTGCCGGACCAGCGGAATGCGTTGGCCCGGAAAGATCCTCCGGGGGACACGGAGGGGGGAAGCGGTCGCTGCTGGCGATCCGCGAACGACGGGGGATAGGGGCCGTGATCACGCGCTTCACTGTGATTGTGCTGTTGTCCAGCTTGTTGGCTGCCTGCGCCAATGAAACGACGCCATTTGCTGGCCTCGCACCGACGTCCGCATTGGCCATTGCGCCGCCACCCCAGGATTTGGGCGCCAACATGAGCGCACCGCAGGAGAAAACCCTGTCGGACCGTGTGTTGGCGGCGATGGCACTTGAGCGCGTTACGGGCATGAAGCCTGATCCCGCTCGCTTCGTTCACTGAGCCGAACGCCAAGGCGCACCATAAGGCGGGCACCATACACCATACCGGAAACTGCGCACCGGAACTCAATTCAGGCGAAATTTGCCCGCCAGCCCAACCAGTTGCAGACCGCCTGCCCCATGATCAGGTCCATGTCTTTGCTGGGAATCCATGTCTGGTGATCCCGGAAGGCAGTGACGCATTCGCCCCATGAGCAGGGCATCCGCGTAATGTCCGTTCCCCAGAACATGCGGTCCGGACCAAAGGCATCGTAGACAGCCTTGTAATAAGGCGTCAGCGAAGCAAAGGGATAAGCATCTGTCACATACTGCGGACCACCGGTCACCTTGACCGCGATATTCGGATGCCGGGCCAGCTTGACGACGTCGGGCATCGTAACGAAAGCGGCAGCATCCTTGTTGCCACGCGCCACGCCGAAATGATCGACGATGAGCTTGAGACCCGGGTGCCGCGCGGCAATCTCGCCCACCAGTGGCAAGAATTCTCCGGCCAGCAGAGCGATGGGAACGCCGTGCTTTTCCGCAGCTGGCCACAGCCAATCCATCGTTCCATCTGTTGGCCACGTCTTCATATGCGGCTTCAGGAACGTATATCGCAAACCAACGACACCCGGCTGATCCAACCAGGTCGCGATTTCGCCATGGCGCTGCGGTTCATCGAGTGGAATACGACCGAGGATGGCAAACCGGTCCGGATAGCGCTTGGCAGCGTCAATCGCCAACGCGTGTGAATCATCGTCCCAGCTCGGCGGGTGAATGATCGCCCCGTGCACGCCTGCCGCATCCATGTCCGCCAGCGCCTCGTCCAGCATGTACGGCGTCGTGCGATGGGGGGAAACCACGGACCCTTTGGTCCACAGATGGATCTGGGCGTCGATGACGGGCATGGGCTCGGCTTTCCTTCGAAACTGAAGATGGCTGGCGCGTCGGGTGGCTGCCATCGACGTGAGACCGCGGCCTCTCGCGCGTCACGCCAGCAGAAACCAACGGCTGTTTGGCTGTTCAATCTGCGGTGCACAGGCGTCGATTGGCAAGGCTTGTCCAATCACCACCGCATGCGCGATCTTGAGCTCGAGCCAACTATCGCGCTACGGGTGCACAGATGGGCCGCGATCACTCTTCATGCTCGAAAGATCGGCTGCTGACGTCCCACCGCATCGAAAACAATAGGACCGGACATAGGTGGCAAGGAACGACAGGCTGCCCATCGCGGACGTGCTGGACGACCTCAGGCAGACGCTGGCGGCGCATACGTCAGCGGTGTTGGTCGCGCCACCAGGTGCCGGCAAGACGACCGGCGTACCGCCGGCCTTGCTCGAAGCACCCTGGCTGCGAAATCAAAGAATTCTTGTGCTCGAGCCACGCCGCATTGCGGCGCGTGCTGCAGCGGAGCGCATGGCGGAGACACGCGGTGAAGCCGTTGGCGAGACGATTGGCATTCGCGCCAGGCTCGATACGCGGGTGAGCACCAAAACACGCATCGAAGTCGTGACCGAGGGAGTGTTCACACGAACAATCCTCGACGACCCCGCACTGGAGGGCGTTGGCCTCGTCATCTTCGACGAGTTTCACGAACGCTCCCTCGACGCCGACCTTGGCTTGGCACTCGCCCTCGACGCACAAGCTGGCCTGCGAGAAGACCTCCGCCTGCTCGTGATGTCGGCCACACTCGATGGCGCTCGTGTTGCAGATGTCATGGGCAATGCCCCTGTCATCCAGTCCGAGGGACGCGCCTTTCCAGTCACGACGCACTATGTCGGCCGCCCGCCCGAGCGCACCTCGACCGCCGACGCGATCGCCCGTGCCGTCACGCGCGCGCTTCGCGAAGACGCCGGTTCGATCCTGGCGTTCCTTCCCGGCCAAGGCGAAATCCGTCGCGCAGAGGAACGTCTCCGCGAGGCGTTGACAGCTCCCGACACCGATATCGTGGCCCTGCATGGCGGCCTAGATGGCCGTGCCCAGCGCGCAGCAATTCTGCCGCCGCCCGCGGCACGGCGAAAAGTCGTACTGGCAACGGCCATTGCGCAAACGTCCGTCACTATCGATGGGGTGCGGGTTGTCGTCGACTGCGGGCTCGAGCGCTTGCCCCGCTACGACCCTGCCGCCGGCGTCACGCGCCTTGAAACCGTGAGGGCCTCACGGGCAACAGTAGACCAGCGCCGGGGACGCGCTGGCCGGACCGAACCCGGCGTCTGCTATCGCCTGTGGAGCGAACCTGAAACACAGGGCTTTCCGGCCTTCACCGCCCCCGAAATACTGGCAGCCGATCTGAGCAGCCTGGTGCTCGATTGCGCGGCGTGGGGCGTCACGGCACCGGAAACACTGAAGTGGCTCGACCCGCCTCCTCCAGGTGCACGGGCAGCAGCACACACCGAATTGCGCCAGCTTGGCGCAATCGACGCCAGCGGAACATTGACCCCACTTGGCCGTCACTTGCGCACCCTGCCCCTCGCCCCGCGGCTGGCCGCAATGGTGCTGAGGGCGGTAAATCTCGACCCCCAAGCCACCAACGAGGCGGCACTGATTGCAGCGATCCTTTCCGAGCGCGGCGCGGGCGGCACAAGCGTCGATCTCGATGAGCGCCTCGCAAGCCTGCGGCGCGACAATAGTCCTCGCAGCAAGGCGCTGCGCCAGCTGGCCAACAGTTGGGCGCGAGTTGCCATTGGTCTGAACCGGCCACTCACGAATAGACAACAGCCGGAGACGCATGCAGAGCGCTCGACCGCTGCCTTACTCGCCATCGCCTTTCCCGATCGCATCGCCAAGGCGCGAGGTCAACGTGGCACATTTCTGATGGCAAACGGACGCGCCTGCCAGATCGACCCGGCATCCTCGCTTGCTGGCGCGCCTTTCACGGTCGTGGCCGAACTCTCCGGCCTCGCAGCCGGCGCACGCGTCCTACTGGCAGCCGCTCTCTCCGAGCCGGAACTCGAGGCCATTGCGACCGATCGCATTTCGACGCAATCGACGGTGGACTTCGATCCTCAGGCCGGCGCCCTCAAAGCACGCACCGAACGCCGCCTGGGTGCCATCATCCTCGCGAATGAGACCCGCGCTGTGCCCGCCGACGAGCAATCGGCAATGGCCTTGGCCGAAGGCGCCGCCCGTATCGGCATCGGCAAACTCAAGTGGTCCAATGCCCAGCGCCAGCTTCGCGATCGCGTCCGCTTCATGCGAAACGCGCTATCAGCAACCTTGCAACCGGACCAGGCCGGCAGTGCGACATGGCCGGATCTCACCGATGAGGCACTCGCCGCCACGGCCGCCACTTGGCTCGCACCGTTTATTGTCGGATTGACCCGCCTCTCAGAAATCGGCGCAGATCGCCTCGGCAATGCCCTGGATTCGCTGTTGCCCTGGCATCTCAAGCTGCAACTCGACACCTCCGTTCCAACCCACTTCACGGCGCCGACAGGCAATCGCCACGCCATAGATTACGAAACCGAAGGCGCGCCAGTGGTCGCCCTTCGGGTGCAGGAACTCTTCGGATTGAAGACCCACCCAGCGATCGCGGACGGAAAGTTGCCCTTGACCCTCCACCTCCTGTCGCCAGCCGGCCGGCCCATCCAGATAACGCGCGACCTGCCGGGCTTTTGGGCCGGCTCCTGGCGCGAGGTGAAAGCAGAAATGAAGGGCCGCTACCCAAAGCATGTGTGGCCCGACGATCCCGCCAGTGCCCAACCGACAGCACGCGCCAAACCACGCGGCACCTGACGCACGAAAAAGCCCCCGAGGCGCAAACCTCGGGGGCGTCAACACAATACGTCTTCAGTCTCAATTTGTCTGGCTGACCGGCTGCGGGGAGGGAGCAAACGGCGGGCCGGGCTGAATAATCTGGATGGCGTCGGCGCAAGCCCCGGATCTGAGGCCGGCACCTCGAGGCTTAGTGGCCGTAGTAGGGAGCACACCACTCGGCGGTCGTGTTGTCCGCCTGCGCCGGGGTCACGGTGGAAGCCGAAGCCGCACCAGCGAGAAGGCCGAGGGCGAGGATCGAGGCGACGATGGTCTTCATGAGAGGTCTCCGTTGGTTCTGGATG
The DNA here is from genome assembly GCA_041397705.1 of Hyphomicrobiaceae bacterium. Classification (GTDB taxonomy): domain Bacteria; phylum Pseudomonadota; class Alphaproteobacteria; order Rhizobiales; family Hyphomicrobiaceae. The sequence goes on along the minus strand of JAWKWC010000014.1, from coordinate 45,458 downwards.
AGGTCGAGATCAGGCAATGATTTGAGAGGCTTGGTCGGTCGGTGCCGGGGTTGAGGCCGGCACCTCGAGGCTTAGTGGCCGTAGTAGGGCGCGCACCACTCGGCCGTCGTGTTGTCGGACTGCGCCGGGGTCACGGTGGAAGCCGAAGCGGCGCCAGCCAGCAGGCCGAGGGCGAGGATCGAGGCGACGAGCGTCTTCATGAGAGGTCTCCGTTGGGTGCGGGGCCGGCTCTCTCGCCTGGTCCCCTGGGTTGTCTTGTCCGTCCGGGTGTCTGTTGTCCCCGTCCGATGAACATAACTTAACGTCGTTCATCTCTGATGTAAATAGGGAACGTATCGTATTCTATTCACGAATGTGTGAGCGACCTCACGCAGCGGTCGCCCCTCAGGGGGCCGCAATGCGCAATCAAGAAATCACCCCCAACCCGCAGCAAAACATCCACCACACGACTTAAGTGCCCCCCTCCCCTTTCATCAGCCATCCCAGCGTGCGAACCTCCAAAAAACACTCACGAATGGAACTGAAGGCATGCTGCGCATCGGCGTCGACATCGGCGGCACATTCACGGATTTCGCACTGCACGACGATCGTGCGCGACGCATTGTCATCCACAAGCGACTGACCACGCCAGACGACCCCTCACGTGCCGTCATCGAGGGAACAGCAACGCTGTGTGCCCAGGCCGGCGTCAGCCTTGGCGACATCGCCGAGATCGTGCACGGCACAACCCTCGTCACCAACGCCGTCATCGAGCGCAAGGGAGCCGTGACGGGCCTGCTCGGCACATCCGGCTTCACAGACATCATGGATATGGGCTTCGAGCGTCGCTACGACCTGTTCGATCTGCGCATCACTTATCCCCCTCCACTCGTGCCGCGCTCACGCCGCATCGAGGTGGCCGAGCGCGTACGCCATGATGGCACGATCGAAACACCGCTCGACGAAGCCGGCGTCAGATCGGCGGCGCGCAAGTTCAGAGAAATGGGCGTCGGCGCCGTCGCCATTTGTTTTCTGCATGCCTACGCCAATCCCGCCCACGAACAGCGCGCCGTCGAAATCCTCGAGGCGGAGGCGCCTGGATTGTTCGTGTCCGCCTCCTCGGCCGTGTTTCAGAACATGCGCGAGTTCGAACGCTGGACGACGACGACCGTCAATGCCTTCACCGGCCCCATGTTCGATTCTTACGTGGCCAGGCTCGAATCCGGGCTCGGCGCCAAAGGATTCAATGGACGGCTTTACATCATGAGCTCGTCCGGTGGCATGCTGACCACCACGACGGCGCGCCGCTTCCCGGTGCGCGCTCTGGAGTCTGGGCCCGCAGCCGGCGCCCTGATGAGCGCAGCTCACGGCCGCGCCCTCGACCTCGATAGTCTTCTGTCTTTCGACATGGGCGGCACTACGGCGAAGGGTGCTCTGGTCAGGGGCGGGGAACCCATCAAAAAGTACGAGATGGAGGTGGCGCGCGCCTACGAATTCCGCCGCGGCAGCGGTAGCCCCGTACGTATCCCCGTCATCGACATGATCGAGATCGGAGCCGGCGGCGGATCGCTTGCAAGTGTCGATGACCGAGGCCTGCTCAAGGTTGGCCCGCACAGCGCCGGCGCCATGCCAGGTCCCGCCTGTTACGGACAAGGTGGCACTGAGCCCTCTCTCACCGACGCCAATCTCCTCCTCGGCTATCTCGACCCGGACTTCTTCCTTGGCGGCAAGATGAGCCTCGACCGCGCTGCCGCAGAGCGCGCCATTGCTGAACGCGTGGCCAATCCACTTGGCGTGGAGACGCTCCGGGCAGCCTTCGGCATCCATGACATCATCAGCGAGGACGTCGCGCGCGCCTTTCGCATTCACGCCTCCGAACGCGCCTTCGACTACCGCACATCCAGCATGGTGGCCTTCGGTGGCTCCGGTCCCCTGCATGCCCTCGGTGTGGCACGCAAACTCAAGATTCCGCGCGTGGTTTTCCCCGTTGCAGCCGGCGTCATGTCGGCCCTCGGTCTGCTCGAAAGCCCCTTGGCCTTCGAGGTCGTGCGCTCGAAGCGCGTGCATGTCGACGATCTCGACGCCGCGGCCTTCGCGGCAACGTTCTCCGACCTCGAAGCCGACGCCAAGCGCGTGCTTGTGGACGCAGGCGTCCCCACTTCCGATATCCGCATCGTTCGCCGTCTCGATATGCGCTATCAGGGGCAAGGCCACGAGATCGAGGTTGCGCTTCCCGATGCAGGCAGTGCCGCCGAGCTGTTTGACGCCATCAACAACCTCTTCGGCGCCGCCTATGCGCGCATTTACACGCTGCGCCTGGACGAGCCGACCGAGATCGTCAATTGGAAGGTCGAAGCCGTGGCACCGGCCAAAGGGCTGGGCGCCGGCTACGCTCTCGGTGGAATTGAAGCGCCTGAGGAAGCCCGCAAGGGAACGCGGCACGCCTATCACCCACTTGAACAAAAACTCACCCCTTGGCCCGTCTACGACCGCTACGCCCTCAAACCCGGCATGAGCATTCCCGGCCCCTGCCTGATCGAGGAACGGGAATCGACGTGCGTCGTCGGCCCCCAGGATCGCGTCACGGTGGACGCCCGACTGAACCTCGTCGCAGAACTCGACTACGGCGATGCTTGATGTGATCCAGGCGCCGCCCCTTGCGCAGCCCGCGCGGCACGACCATGCTCCCCTTTGTTCCATGTCTGGCAAGGCTTATCCATGACTGCGAAAACGCCCGTCTTCGTTGGCATCGACATCGGCGGCACGTTCACCGACGTGATCGCCACCGGGCCCGCCGGCACACACATCCTCAAGGTGCCAACGACGCGAAACGACCCCGGCGTTGCCGTTCTGACCGCACTGGAGGAATTGCAGCGCCAGCATGGCATCGAGCCCAGCGCCATCATCCGCTTTGCTCATGGAACGACCGTCGCAACCAATGCGGTGATCGAGCGAAAGGGCGCCAAAGTCGGACTGATCACCACCAAGGGCTTCCGCGACGTCCTCGAACTCGGCCGTCAAATTCGCCGTCAGCTCTACGACCTCGTCTTGAAGCCGGAAACGCCGGGTTGGCTTGCACCGGGGGCACGCCGGATCGAGGTTGACGAACGTATCGCCGCCGACGGCACCGTGGTCCAGCCACTCGACGAAGCAACCGTCCGTGATGCGATAGCCAGGTTGATGGCGGCAGACATCGAAGCCGTGGCGGTGTGCCTGCTCTTCTCGTTCGCCAATGCCACACACGAGCAGAGCATCAAATCAATCATTGCAGACGTGGCCCCTCATCTCCCCGTATCGCTCTCCAGCGAGGTCGACCCCGCCTTCCGCGAATACGAGCGCACGCTCGTGACGGCCTTCGACGCCTACATCAAGCCCGTGGTCGACGCCTACCTCGAGCGATTGACGACAAGGCTCGACGAAGCGGGCGTACCAGCACCGCTCCAGGTCATGCAATCGCGCGGCGGCTTGGCCGGTGCCACGACTGCCCGCAAGCGTCCTGTGCGCCTGTTCTTGTCTGGGCCCGCAGCCGGCGTCATCGGCGCGGCAGCGGCCGGCCAATCGGCCGATCTTCCCGATCTCATCACCATCGACGTCGGCGGCACATCGAGCGACATCGCACTTATCGCCGGCGGCCAGGCCCTCGTCCGCCCCGAGACCGACATCGCAGGCTTCCAGGTCCGGGTGCCGATGCTCGACGTCACCACCCTTGGCGCTGGAGGCGGATCCATCGCCTGGATCGATACGGGCGGCGGACTTCGCGTCGGCCCACAATCGGCGGGCGCCGATCCCGGCCCGGCCTGCTACGGCCAGGGTGGAACAGCAGCAACCGTCACAGATGCCTCGATCGTCCTCGGCTACCTCGATCCCGGCTACTTCGCAGGCGGTCGCTTACGCTTGGACCCGCAGCTCGCGACCAAGGCGATTGAAGAAACCGTGGCCAAGCCGCTCGGTATGAGCGTTATCGAAGCAGCCCTCGAATCCACCGCATCGCCAACGCTCACATGGCCGACGGCATTCGACTGGTCTCGGTCAATCGCGGCTACGACCCCCGCGAATTCGTGCTTGTCGCTCTGGGCGGCGCGGGTGCCCTGCACGCAGCCGCATTGGCCGGCGAACTCGACATCACGCGCATTTTGGTGCCGCGCTTTCCAGGTGTCCTTTCCGCAAGCGGCCTCCTTGCAGCACCCATTGAGCATGAGGTCGCAGCCTCATTCCACACCCCCCTGGCATCTGCCGCCCTTGACGACATCAAGGCCGTGTTGACGAGATTGGACAACGAGGTCGACGCATTGATGCAGACCGAGTTCATCGATGGCCTGCCGCGCGAAAAGGCCTACGCAGCCGACGTCGGCTATATCGGCCAAAGCCACTTCATCGAAGTCCCGTTCGAGCCAAATGCCAAGCAGCCCTTGGCCCGGCTTTACGAAGATTTCGAGAGCCTGCACGAGCGCATCAACGGGCTTAGAACCGCGAGCCCCGCAAAAATCGTGAACCTGCGGACGGTCCACCGCGCCCGATTGACGGCCCCGACTTTCAAGTCGCCTGAACGTGATCGCAGCCAACCGTCGTTGAAGGGCCAGCGCCAGGTGTATTTCCCAGGCTCCACCCACGCTCTGACAACGGCGATCCACGACCGCGAACGCGTCAGTGCGGGAACGCACATCGACGGGCCCGCCATCATCGAGCAAACGGACACCACAACCCTTGTCCCCCAGGGCTGGCGCGCGCGCGCCATCACCGACAACGCCCTGCTGATCGAGCGCATCGGAGGCGCGACCTCATGAGCACAATCACTTCGCAGGCAACGTCGGGGCCCGATGCCGGCCGCTTTGATCCCGTAACCCTCGAGGTTCTGCGTCACCGCCTCGACATGGTGGCGCAGGAGATGCAGACCACTTTGCTCAAGACGTCTTGCTCGCCCATTGTGAAAGAGGGGCTCGACGCCTCCGCCAGCCTATTCACCCTCGAGGGCATCACGCTGGCGCAAGCCTGCGCCATCCCGATTCACCTGGGCACGCTGATTCCCGCGGTGGCCGAGCTGATCAAAACCTTCCCCGTCGAACGCATGCAGGACGGCGACGTCTACATGCTGAACGACCCCTACTGCGGCGGGACCCACCTGCCCGATTTCGCCATTCTCGTGCCGGTCTTCTCGCGCGGCCGCCCCGTTGCGCTTGCCGCCACCATGACTCATCATCAAGACGTCGGCGGCAAAAGCGCCGGTTCCGTTCCCACCGACTCGACCGAGATTTATCAGGAAGGCCTCCGCGTCCCTCCGGTCCAGTGGGCCCGCGCCGGCAAGTTCGACGAAACGCTCACCGCCATCCTCCGTCAAAACGTCCGCATCCCCGACGTCTTCCTGGGCGACCTGAAGGCTCAGGTCGCAGCCTGCCGCGTTGCCGCCGTCCGCCTTGACGAAACCGCCCGCAAGCTTGGCGACAACACGGTGCTCTCCGCCTTCCAATTGCTCCTCGACCGCTCCGAGGCGATGACCCGCGACGCTCTCGCCAAGCTGCCAAAGGGCACGTGGCACGCCGTAGATTATCTGGACAACGACGGCATCGACCTCGACCAGAAAGTCCGCATCGAGGTTGCCGTGACATTGCCCGGCGACGGCACCATCGCCTTTGACCTGACCGGCTCCAACCCCCAAGTCCGCGGCCCCATCAATTGCGTGCCATCAGGAAGTCTGGCAGCCGCCTGCTATGCGGTCCGCGCCGTCACCGATCCCTCGATCCCCAACAACGGCGGCTGTTTCCGGCCGATCACGCTCACATTGCCCGAGGGCTCGATCGTCAATCCGCGATCGCCAGCCCCCGTCAACGCCCGCACCGCCACCATCAAGCGCATCACCAATACGATGCTGGCGGCATTGTCCAAGGCGATGCCCGACCGCATGCCCGCGGCCCATGCCGGAAGCCTGCTGGTGATGGCCTTTGGCGGCATCCGACGAAACGGGGAAGCTTTCGTCACCGGCGAGCTGATCGCCGGCGGCAGCGGCGCGGGCCGCGGCCAGGACGGCGTCGATGCCATCGAAACCGATGCGTCCAATTGCATGAACCTGCCGGCCGAAGCGATGGAGCTTGAAGCGCCGATCCGCATCACCCGCTGGTCGTTGGCAACCGGCTCCGGCGGCGACGGCACATGGCGCGGCGGACTGGGCCAGGTCAAAGAATTCGAGGTGCTCGACGATATCGACGGCGCCATCTCGTTTTCGCACCGTGGCGAACGCCATTTTGTCGCTGCCGCCGGCGCAGCTGGTGGGAGGGATGGCAGGCCGGCACGCTCCTACATCGTGCGCAAAGGGCAGCAAACAACTGAGCCAATTGCCTCGAAGGTCGTCACGCGCCTGTTTCCGGGCGACCGGCTGGTAATCGAAACGCCTGGCGGTGGCGGCTACGGCCCGCCTGAAGAGCGCGAGATCGAACAGCGCGCGGCTGACACGGCCAACGGCAAGACCGACCCCACATGACATCCCAACGGAGACCCACTATGGCAACCAAACCCAAGGCCAAAGCGAAGGCCAAGGCCGCGCCGAAAGCCGAAAACAGCTTGCCCCATCAGCCCGAGGCCTGGCAGTGGCCCGAAGAGAAATGGCGCAGGATCGTAGAAAAGGTACGCGCCGGCCGGTCCTTACGCCCGAAAAGCTGGCCCGGTGGCGCCCGCACCGCAGTCGCCCTGTCGTTCGACTCCGATCACGAAACGCAGACCCTGCGCTGGGGCCACGACTCGCCCGGGCGCCTGAGTGCCGGCCAATACGGAGCCCGCGTTGGTGTCCCCCGCATTCGCAAGGTCCTCGCCAAATACGACATCAAGGCCACGTTCTTTGTGCCGGGCGTCATCGCCCTATTGCATCCCGACGAGCAACGCACCAACGTCGAAGAGGGCCACGAAGTCGCCATCCACAGCTGGATCCACGAGCTGAACAGCACCTTACCCCCAAAGGACGAGCGCGAATTGCAGATGCGCGCAGCCGATACCCTGGAAAAGGTGACCGGAAAGCGCCCCGTCGGCATTCGCACCCCCTCGTGGGATTTCAGCCCACATACGCTCGCGATCACCCGCGAGATGGGCCTGATCTACGACAGCTCACTGATGGCCGACGACGACCCTTATGAGCTGATGGAGGATGGCGAGGCGACCGGCGTCGCCGAGCTCCCCGTCGAGTGGATACGCGATGACGCGCCGTATCTCAGCATGGACCGGTTCGGCTCCGCGCGGCCCTACACGCCCCCTTCAGGCGTGCTCGAAGTGTTCCGGCGCGACTTCGACGGCGCTTACGAAAGCGGCTCCGGCGGGCTGTTCCTGCTGACGATGCACCCACATGTCATCGGCCACCCCAGCCGCATCCAGATCCTGGAGGAATTGATCCGCCACATCAGGAGCCACTTCGGCATCTGGTTTGCGACGCACGCAGATGTCGCCCGCTACATCCGCGCTGAAGCCGGTATGGACTGACACTACAAAAAACGGGGGGCTTCGCGCCCCCCAAAATGCAGCCTTGAGATTGGACTTCGAACCCCGGACCCTTGGCTCGCCTTATTCGGCAGCCTGCCGGGCCTCGGCCGCGATCCGCGCATCGATGCGCTCCTCGATGACCGTCCGGAAATTGCGCAAAAACCCTTGGATCGGCCAAACCGCACCTTCGCCGAAGGCGCAGATCGTATGACCTTCGACCTGCTTGGTGACCGAGAACAGCAGATCGATCTCGCTCTTCTCGGCCTCCCCCTTCGCCATGCGCTCCATCAGCCGCCAGATCCAAGCCACGCCCTCGCGACACGGCGTGCACTGACCGCAGCTCTCGTGCTTGTAGAAGTGCGCGATCCGCGCGAAGGCCCTGATGATATCCGTCTGCTTGTTCATGACGATAACGGCCGCCGTGCCAAGACCCGACTTCAGCGCTCCCATCGCGTCGAAGTCCATCAGCAATTCCTGGCAATCCGCGGTCGAAATGCACGGCATCGACGAGCCGCCGGGAATGACCGTCAGCAGGTTATCCCAACCACCAATGACACCGCCCGCATGCTTCTCCAGCAACTCGCGCAGCGGTATCGACATCGATTCCTCGACCACGCAGGGCTTGTTCACGTGGCCTGAGATCTGGAACAGCTTTGTGCCCGTGTTGTTGGGCCGCCCGAAGCTCGAGAACCAGGCAGCACCACGCCGCAAAATCGTCGGCGCCACCGCTATCGACTCCACATTGTTGACGGTCGTCGGCGAGCCATAAAGGCCGGTGTTGGCGGGAAACGGCGGCTTCAGGCGCGGCTGCCCCTTCTTGCCCTCGAGGCTCTCCAGCAGCGCTGTCTCCTCGCCGCAGATGTAGGCGCCGGCACCATGGTGCACGACGAGATCGAAATCCCACCCATGCACATTGTCCTTGCCGATCAACTTGGCGTCGTAGGCTTCCTTGACAGCCGCTTCCAGATTCTCACGTTCGCGAATGAACTCGCCACGCACATAGATGAAGCATTTGTGGGCACGCATGGCGAACGAGGCCACGAGGCAGCCCTCGATCAGCACGTGCGGCTCGTGCCGCATGATTTCCCGGTCCTTGCACGAGCCGGGTTCACTCTCATCCGCGTTGACCACCAGATACGAAGGCCGCGGATCGTTCTTCGGCATGAACGACCATTTGAGGCCCGTGGGGAAACCCGCACCGCCGCGGCCCCTCAGTCCCGAAGCCTTGATCTCGTTGATGATGGCGTCGTGACCCATCTCCAAGAGCTGCTTGGTGCCATCCCACGTGCCGCGCTTCAAAGCGCCGGCAAGCCGCCAATCATGGAAGCCATAGATGTTGGTGAAGATGCGGTCTTTGTCAGCGAGCATCTTTTTTATCCGTTAGCGGGCCGGAAAGAATCCGGAATTTCCAAAGCAGGAAGCCGGAGACGAGGATGTAGAACGCGGCGATGCCGATGGCATACCGCGTCTGCTCGCCTTGACTCAAGGAGGTGTCGAACACGAACAGCCACAAAAGGACGGGCAACAACACAAAGAGGATCACAACACTGTCGACCACGGCAAATCGGATCAACCGGCTCGTGAAGTCGGCATCGCCCCTCTTTGGCATACTGTTCCCGCCCTGGTCCGGCATCAGGACTTGGCCGGGGGATTGGCGGCAGCCTTGGCAGCGGCTTCGGCAGCGGCCTTCTGGCGGGCAACGAATGCCTCCTGCCAAGAGCCCACGACAGACCCGTCTGTGAGCGCTGGATCTTTCAGCGTCGTGGCCCCACCTTCCGGCGTCGACGCCTTGCGGCCGGTCTGCGAGCCGGGAGGAGGTGGCTTTCCGGCCGCAAACCCGTCCAGCACTTTGCCGAAGCTCTCCGCGTCCAGATCTTCCCACACGTCCTTGCCGATCTGCACGACCGGCGCGTTGGCGCAGCAGCCGACACACTCGACCTCTTCCCAAGAGAAGTTGCCGTCGGCCGACAGATGATGCGGATCGTGATGAATGCGCGACCGGCAGGCCTCGAGAATGGCGTCCGAGCCGCGCAGCATGCACGGCGTCGTCCCACACACCTGTATGTGCGCCTTCTTGCCGACCGGCGAGAGCTGAAACATCGTGTAGAAGGTCGCGATCTCGTAGACCCGGATGTAGGCCATGCCGAGCAGGTCCGCGACGGCACGAATCGCAGGCTCCGTCGTCCAGCCCTCCTGCTCCTGCGCGCGCCAGAGCACGGGGATCACAGCTGAGGCCTGTTTTCCCGGCGGATACAGAGCCATACGGGCTTTGGCCCAGGCCAAGTTTTCGGGCGTAAAGGCGAATGATGCGGGCTGCTCAGGATGAAGGCGGCGTACGGCCATGGCGTCCTTCTTGTCGTGGATTTACATGTGATCAGGTATCAGCGCTGCGGCTTGCCGAACGTGATACCACGGTCGCGGTCATCGATGCGACCCTCGCGATCAGTTGCCGCAGGATAGGCCGGGTCGTTGGCATTCGGCATCACGGTGGTGGTCGGCGGGGCAACGGCACTGGCACCGTAATTAACGGGTGTGGGCAGGTGCGAGGCCAGCGACAGCCAGAGGCCCAGCAGGGCCAGCACCGCGAGCGGGGCGAGAATGAGGGCACTTTGGGCGGCAACACGCGTCAAGGCCGTCCAGCCCAGGGCACAGATCAACCCGAACAACGGCAACACCAGCACCGTCTCGCCGCCCCGCGCCAGTGCGAAGAAAACCGCAAACAGTACGGCCAACAGCCCAATGGCGATCGGCAGACCCGGCCTATGCGCCTGCCACTCGCCCATCGGCCAGCCGTTATAGGTCGCAAACCAGCGATAGCTCGCAAGCGAAAGCCCCCAGGCAAACGCAGCCGTCGCCAGCCAGAACATGGGATCGATGGACATGACCTTAGGCTCCCTCGGTCTACGAACGCGCGGCACCGCCTCAAACGGCTGCCACGCGCCAGCGCTCATTCGACAACGGGCGAGCAACCCGCCCCAGGCCCCACCTAGTCCCTATCATACGGAAATCGCGACAATTGTGGAAGATCATCAGACCACAATCAGACGTCGCGGCCCGAGAGCAAATCTCAAGCCTTCCGAACGAACTCGGACTTGAGCGCCATCTGGCCGATACCGTCGATGCGGCAGTCGATATCATGACCGCCAGCCCCATCCACCAACCGGATATTTCGCACCTTTGTGCCGACCTTCACGACTGACGACGAGCCCTTGACCTTGAGGTCCTTGATGACGGTGACTGTGTCCCCATCCGCCAGCACCGTGCCGTTGGCGTCCTTGACCACGACCGGGGCATCGTCATCCGCCGACGCCGCGGTGCCTGGTGCCCATTCGTGCGCGCACTCGGGACAGACATAGAGGCCGCGGTCCTCGTAGGTGTACTCACACGAGCACTTGGGGCAGGGAGGTATGGTCATGATCACTCGATTTTGAGGGATGAAGCTGAGCAACTCGAGCGTGCATCAAACGCTCCCCGGCGTCCATCCGAAGAGAATTACGCCAATCCCGATGCCCGGAAGCAGCACGGCCCACCACTTGATGGGGACGAAGAACAGGTCATGTCTGGGTAGCACAACGACACGCTCACCGGTCTGCTCATCGACCAATGTGCGCGGCGGGCCACGCCCGAGCACTTGACTGAACAACCAGACCACGCCGCCAGCCACAATCATCGCAACGCCAAATGGCCAAGCATGGGCGTTCCAGTACGCTGAGCCAAGCAACTGATCCGTGAGCAACTGCGCGATCAGCGAGCATCCAAATGTAATGACAAGGACGATCAGCCCCCATCCGCGCCAGATGATCATACGTCGAAACCTATGCCACCATTGGGCCTACCGATCGATCTCCCCGAACACGATGTCGAGGGAACCGAGAATGGCCGAGACGTCGGCCAGCATGTGCCCCTTGCACAGGAAATCCATGGCCTGCAGGTGCGCGTAGCCCGGCGCCCGGATGTGGCAGCGGTAGGGCTTGTTGCCCCCATCAGCCACGAGGTAGACGCCGAACTCGCCCTTCGGCGCCTCGACGCAGGCATAGACCTCGCCCTCCGGCACATGGAAGCCTTCGGTATAGAGCTTGAAGTGGTGGATCAGCGCCTCCATCGAGCGCTTCATCTCGCCGCGCTTCGGCGGCACCACCTTCTTGTCGTCAGCGTTGATCGGCCCCTTACCCTCTGCGCTCATGAGCTTTTCGCAGCACTGCTTCATGATGCGCGCAGCCTCCCGCATTTCGAACATGCGGATGCAGTAGCGGTCGTAGCAATCGCCGTTCTTACCGACGGGAATGTCGAAATCGAGCTCGGAATAGCACTCGTAAGGCTGCGCCTTGCGCAGATCCCAGGTTGCACCAGACCCGCGCACCATCACGCCCGAGAAGCCCCACTTGATGCAGTCCTCAAGTGACACGACGCCGATGTCGACATTGCGCTGCTTGAAAATGCGGTTCCCGGTCAACAGTCCCTCGATATCGTCGCAGACCTTCTGGAACGGGTCGCACCAATCGTGGATATCCTTGACCAGCTGGTCGGGCAGATCCTGGTGCACGCCGCCGATCCGGAAATACTTGGCGTGCATGCGGCTGCCCGAAGCCCGCTCGTAGAACACCATCAGCTTTTCGCGCTCTTCAAAGCCCCAAAGCGGCGGCGTCAGCGCGCCGACGTCCATGGCCTGGGTGGTGATGTTGAGCATGTGGCTCAATACCCGCCCGATCTCCGAGTAGAGCACACGGATCAATTGCGCCCGGCGCGGCACCTCGAGCCCAAGCAGCTTTTCCGCCGCCAGGCAGAAGGCGTGCTCCTGGTTCATCGGCGCGACATAATCGAGCCGATCGAAATAACCGATCGCCTGCAGGTAGGTCTTGTGCTCGATCAGCTTCTCAGTGCCCCGGTGCAGCAGGCCGATGTGCGGGTCGACCCGCTCGACGACCTCGCCGTCCAGCTCCAGCACGAGCCGCAGCACGCCGTGCGCCGCCGGATGCTGGGGCCCGAAGTTGATGGTGAAGGGGCGAATTTCGGTCTCGGCCATGGGATCTGGTCTCTGAAAGCGTTTTGAGGCGCCGTGCCCGGGGGCGAATGCTGGCGTAGTGAATAACGAGCCTAGGCGCCCCGCGCTAGTCCCCCAAGTTGCCGCGCCGCTTTTGTCTGGGCAAAATCGGGCACCAAGCCGTCATTTCTACCGCTTTGGCCCCACGCGGCCGCCCAAGCTCCCTTGCCGACCGCTCCCGACTTTCAGGCCCGCGGGCCAGACATTCGGTGGCACCAGCAGTTGTTCGCGTCTAGCATGCGGCTTTCTCATCCCCGCCAAGAGGCCAATCATGCCCGTCATCACCAAACGCAAACTCGGAACCAACGGACCCGAGGTAGCGACCGTCGGATTGGGTTGCATGTCACTCTCCGGCGTCTATGGCGCTGCCGACGACGCCGCCTCCGAGGACTTGATCCGCCACGCCATCGACAGCGGCGTCAATCACCTCGATTCCTCCGATATGTACGGCTGGGGCCACAACGAAGGCGTCGTGGGCCGCGCCATCAAGGGCCGACGCGACAAGGTCATGCTGGCCACCAAGTTCGGTCAGGTGAAGGTCGAGGGTAAAGGCAACGGCGTCAACGGCCGGCCCGAATACGTCACACAATGCTGTGAGGCGAGCTTGAAGCGCCTCGGCGTCGATGTCATCGACCTCTACTACCAGCACCGCGTCGACCCCGATGTGCCCGTCGAGGAAACCTTCGGCGCCATGGCCGACTTGGTGAAGGCCGGCAAGGTCCGCCACCTCGGCATCTGCGAGGCCTCCCCCGACCGCATCGAGCGGGCGCATGCCGTGCACCCGCTGGCCGCGGTCCAGACCGAGTTCTCCATCCTCTATCGCGAGGAGGCCGACCTCACCCGCGCGGTGACCAAGCCGCTCGGCATCGCCTTCGTTGCCTATTCGCCGCTGGGCCGCGGCTTCCTCACCGGCGCCATCAAGTCGCTCGACGACGTCGACGGCCGCCGCGCCCAGCATCCCCGTTTCCAGGCCGAGCACTTCGCCCAGAACCGGGCGCTGGTCGCCAAGATCGAGGAAATTGCGAAGGATAAGGGCTGCACGCCAAGCCAACTCACCCTCGCCTGGCTGCTGGCCCAGGGCGACGACGTCGTAGCCATCCCCGGCACCCGCTACACGGCACGCTTTGACGAGAATACGGGCGCGATGGGCGTGAAGCTCAGTGAAGCCGAGGTGGCACAGATCTCGGCGGCCGTGCCCAAGGGTGCCGCGTCCGGCCCCCGTTATCCAGCCGAGGGCATGAAACGCGTCTTTATTTGATTGCCGCGAGCCGGCGCGCCGCGCCCGCACCTACCACATCGGCGCCGTGTTCATTGTGGACACGTGCGCCGCCACAACCTTCCATCCCTCGTCCGGGAAATTGACCCACGTCTGACTTTGGCGACCGATGAGATCCTGACCACGCATCTTGAATTCCAGATTGACGGTCGCAAACGACCGGCCGAGCGTCAGGATCTCGAGCCGGATGCGCTGCTCCTTGATTCCCGGCCCCGGCGGACGCGCCACCCGGTGCTTGTGGATCTCGTCAAATCCGTAACCGTTCTCATGCATGGCATAGCGAATGGTATGCGGGCTTCGCCAGAACGTGGCGTCCAGAATATCGACGCTCTTGTCGATCAACGCCTGCTCATAACGCTCGAAAAGCTGCCGCACCTCTTCGACCACCTCGGGAATGTTCGGTTGCAGATCGTTGCTCATGATGTGGTGGCCTCCATGGCTTTGGCAACGGCAATAAGGCTGGCATCGGCACCTCGGGCACCGATGATCGAAAGTCCGACAGGCGCACCGGCAACACGCGCCCCCGGAATTGAAACCTGCGGGTGGCCGGCCAACCCGCCATGCGCGGCCAAGCAGGTGATGCGATCACGCACTAGGTCCAGATCGGGCAGCGATTGCCCTTTCAGTGGCGCCACACAAGGCGTCGTCGGCAGGCACAAAATTGTACCCGCCGGCACCAGATAGGCGAGACGGGCGCGCACTTCCTGACGCATCAGGTTGGTCCAGTTTCGGTCTTGTTGGCTGATCATGGAACTCATCGCCAGATTGCGCGCGACAAGATAGGCAAACCGCGGGTTTTCGCGCTCGATCCAGTCCTTGAAGGTGAGCCAGGCTTCCCACGGCTGTAGCGTGCGCTGTGCCCGTGCCCACACCGAGAGCCCTTGCGGAGCCATGGTCTCCTCGCGCACCTCACCGATCAATCCCTCAAGGCGCGCCACCATCGGGCCCAGCGCATCGCGTACCTCCCGGTCTGCAAATCCAAAAGCGTCGACCGCAATCACCAGGCGGCTCGGAAGCGTCGCTGCAATGGGCTCGCCCAGCAGCACCTCGCCAACGCGCGCAAAAATTCCCGCATCACGTGCGAACCAGCCGGTCGTGTCCGATGTTGGCGCCTGCGGAAGCATCCCGGTCACCGGCAACCGCCCATGCGTCGGACGGATGCCATAAAGTCCAGTGAAACTTGCGGGCACACGCACCGACCCGCCCGTATCGGTACCAAGCGCCAGATCACAGTAGCCCTGCGCAACGGCCGAAACCGAACCCGAAGACGAACCTCCGGGCACGCGGTCGGGCGCCGCCGGATTGAGGGGCGTGCCGTCGAAGGCACTCTCACCGAGAATGCCCAGGCTGATTTCATCGGTGATGGATTTGCCGGTAAGCGTCGCGCCGGCTTGCAACAAGGTTTCGACCGCCCAGGCGTGCTGCTGCGCGGGCGCATGCGTGCGGGCCCAATCGTGATTGCCCGCGCCCGTGACATATCCCGCGACGTCGAACAGATCCTTGGCAACGAATGTCAGGCCGGAGAACAGCCCGCCCTCACGCCCTTCGATCCGGATATCGCTGCCTGGGACAAGAAATCCGCTCGAGCCTGGCCCCGTGCCGTGCACGCCATCCTCAGTCATGCTGCAAGCCCTCGTGTCAATGCCACGAGCTCGTCGAGCGTCTTCAGAGTGGCATCGCGCTGAGCCGTATCGATCAGCAACACCGTACGGTCCATGCCAGCCTCACGGTACTTCTCCAGAAGGCCACGGTCATGCTTGGGACCGAAGACACTCATCGGCATAGAGCTCGGATCCTTGCCATGTTCGGCCAGCATCTGGCGAAAACGGTTGCCGATCTCGACCGGATCCTGATCCCTGCCTCCGATCGGCATCCAGCCGTCTCCATAGGCAATCGCCCGGCGCGCGCCATAGGGGAAAGCGCCACCCAACAGGATCGGCGGATAGGGCTTCTGCACCGGCTTCGGCCAGCACCACATCGGATCGAAATTGACGAATTTGCCGTGATACTCGGCAACGTCCTGCGTCCAGATCGCCTTCATCGCTTCGACACGTTCCCGCATCAATTCGAAGCGCGTTTTGAAGTCCGTGCCGTGGCTCGCCATCTCCTCGGCGTTCCACCCGCCCCCGATGCCAAAGATGACACGCCCACCCGACAGGTGATCCAGTGTTGCAACTTGCTTGGCCGTATGGATCGGATCGCGCTCAACCACGAGGCAGATGCCGGTCGCAAGCTTGATCGTCTTGGTCGTCATGGCAGCAGCCGTCAGCGCCATGAACGGATCGAGCGTCTCCTTGTAATGCTGCGGCAGGTTTGGCCCCCCACCCCAAGGTGACGCACGGCTGGTCGGAATGTGCGTATGCTCGGGCATCCACAGCGATTCAAATCCGCGCGCCTCGACCTCACGTCCCAGATCGCCCGGTGAAATCGTGTAGTCCGTAACGAACATCGAGATCCCGACCTTCATGGCAATCCTCCACTGGCTGGCCGATGCGACATCTTTCGCGCCATGCACAATGCGGCAACCGCCAATATCGCGCAATTGACGCCTCTCGTTGAGCCGACGGCGGCAATGGCTGCCACCACCACACCGTCTCACGCAAGACGTGACGCATTTAGTCCTGAGCTCGGGCGGCCGCCACACGCGCGGCCTTCTGCGCAACGCCAGCCTTGAAGCGGTGCCAGGGCACGATCGCGCGCTGATGCCGCCCTTCGCCAATCTTGTCGAGACCATCGTGCGCGACGACATGGAACGTGATCTTGCGCCCCTCCACCTTCTCGATGGTCGCGGTGACGGTGACCGTCTGCCCCGGCACAGTGGCAGCGGTATGAGCGACGTCGAGATGAATACCGACCGACCCCTCGCCGGCATCCAGATGCGGTCGCAGCGCCTTCGTACAGGCCCCCTCCATCATCACGCACATGTAGGCGGTCGCCAGCACCTCGGGAATGTCGTCGAAGGTGGAGCGATCCATCATGAGGTGGGGCACGGTGTTCGCCTCGCCCACAACATAAGCGTGGGTCGCGACCAAACCTGGAGCAAGTGACGCGCGCATCGTGAAATCCTCAATAGCTGCCGATTGTTCTGCCAGTTATCCGCATCGTTGCAGACAGGGTGTGGATATTGCCACGATTGCTTGCTCCCACCACATTTCCGCCTTGCACTGTTGGTCCATCTTTGTCCTCAGTAGGCCGGCAACGACAGAGATAGGTGTAGTGTGCTGATCATGCGTCAATTGCGTCAGCGTTCGACTGGATGGCGTTCCATTATCTGCACGGCAGCCGCGACGGTGGCTCTTGCCAGTGCAGCCGCCCCTATGGCCACGGCCAACCCGCTATCGCCGATCTGGACCGGCGCATATGTGGGTGTGCATGGCGGTGCGAACTGGGCCGATGTCGACACCCGGAATTTTGGTTCGTTCGATAGCAGTCAGGCCACTTTCGGTGGCCATATCGGCTATAATTTCGCCTTCGCGGGGCTTGTACTGGGCGTCGAAGCGGACGCCTCCCCGATGGGATCGAAGTTGGGCTTCTCTACCGTCAGCGGCGGCACGGCATCAATGGACACGGACTGGGCTGGGTCGCTTAGGGCACGGGCCGGTATCACGCTCGGGCCAGCGCTGCTCTACGCGACGGCCGGCTGGGCGTGGTCGAAGTTTTCGCTGATCGAACGCTCGGGCAGCGGGACCGAGTTCAAATCGAGCGGCACCTACGATGGCGTGGTCTACGGCATCGGCGCAGAGGCCTATGTGGTGCCGGCGGTGTCGCTGCGCATCGAAGCGTTGCGCTACGACTATGGCCAGCAGGATGTGTCGGTTGGCGGCGGCGTTGCGGCGCTCAAGAGCATCGACCGCGATGACACCGTGGTGCGCGCGGGCGTGACACTGCACTTCCGGTAAGCTCTACGGGCCGCCAATCAATTCGATTTCGGTTGGCGAACCCTGGCCGCCGCCGCAGCTTTGAGGGGTGGTGGCACTTTGATACCGCAGCGCTCCATCGGCAGCGCCGTCGTTGCCCAACCCGTCTTGGCGATGGTGACGACATAGCGTCGGCAATTCGCCCCTGCGCCATCCACGAAATGAACGCGGAACTGGGCTTGTCCTTTGGCGCGCTTGGCCGGCCAATCCAGAACCTGGCCGTCCGGCGTCTCAGCCAGCGCTTTGCGGATCGCAATGCCGGCATTGCGGAAATCGGCATTCGTCAGACGCCTCAGCAAGGCAGCCGAGAGCTCCGGATTGAGGCCGACGGCCTCCGCACGCTTGCGCAGCGGATCGTTCGGCGCGGGCGGCGCATTGGCGTCCTCCAGCGCTGCACCATCGCCGCCATCCGCAGTGGCCGAACCCGGTGTCACGCCCTCGGTCGTCACGACCTCGGGAGGCGGCGCAGCAGGTATGTCGACAATCTCGCGTGCCATGATCAGACCGAGAGGCGGCAGCGGCGGCTCTGTGGCTATGACCGGCGCCGTCGGCGGTGGATAGGCAGGGGCCCTGCTGCCAAACGACAGGCCAGCTGACGAACTCATGCTGCCGATTGCGGCGACAACATCTTGCGCGACAGGCCCAACCCAATCCAAACGGCCCTCCGACCACGCCCATCCGCCGCCGCACGCCAGCGCAAGCAAAAGCCCGAAGCGCAGCAGCCTCCGGCGGCCGCGCTTGACGAGAGGAGGTCCGACCCGATCATCCGGCAGGATGTGCCAGTCCGCTTGATAGGAAGTGCTGGGCCGGGGCGCATAACCCACTCCCGGCGCTGTCTGGAACCCTTGACGCATACTCATGAGACCTCACGGCTATCCCGTGCCTCGATAGGAGGTCCCCGCGCGGCTAGTGAAATCCAAAAGTCCAGGCGAAATCATGGCACGGCCCAAAGTCGTGCGCGATTGACGCGACGCCTGCCCTGCCCAACACTTGCATCACCCGCACCATGCCGGAGCAGCGAGAAAGATCATGCGCGTATGTAGCCCCGAGAACCGCCCCGAGCGCATCACGGATCGAACCGCCTGGACTGCAGCCGACTTCCCATCGCCCGACAGCTATCGTCGCCCTTTGATGCGCGACGTGATCGCGGAGCTGGAGAGTGCAGCTCGCGCGGCCATCGCCAGCGGCATCCCGCCCCACCAGGTCGAATTGCAAGACGTCAAGTTGCCGCTAACGGCCAAGATGCTCGAAGCCGCCTACGATGATGTCGAGCGCGGCGCCGGCTTTACTGTCCTGTCGGGACTGCCGGTGGATGATTGGGGCCTTGAACTGTCTCGCATCGCGCTCTGCCTCATCGGCAGCCGCTTCGGTGACATCTCACTGCAGAATCGTGAAGGCGAGTATATTGTCGATGTCATGGATAAGAGCACACCGCTCTCCAGCCAATTCCGCGGCTACCACAGCGCCGACAAGCTCGATTTCCACAATGACGGCTGCAATGTCGTGGCTTTGCTGTGCATCGAAACAGCCAAGGCCGGCGGCGACAGCCTGCTGCTGAGCGCCAGCACGCTCTACAACGAAGTCTCCCGCCGCAGACCCGACCTGATGCCGGCTCTCATGCGGGGGTTCCGCCACAGCCGCCGCAATCAGCGCGAGGCACATCAAGCCCCGGTCATGGAAGACGCGACACCGGTCTTCTCCTTTATCGATGGCACCTTCCACAATTGCTACTCACACATCTCGATCGTGGCGTCGCTCGACCAGGGCGAGACCCACAGCCCCGAGCAGAAGGAGGCGCTTGCTGTCCTGGAGCAGGCCATGGAGCAACCGGGGCTGGTGCTCTCGATGGAGTTCCGCAAAGGCGACGTGCAGCTCGTCAACAATTTCACGCTGCTGCACTCACGTACGGCCTTTATCGACCACAGCCCGGAGCGCCGCCGCCATCTGCTGCGCCTCTGGCTCACCGACCCGGCCAGCAAATACAACGGTCCAGGCAAGATGGACTTTTATATGCCTCAGCATTCGCGGTTTCTCAAAACCCGCGGCTACGGCATTTTTTCAAGTTGACCAAGCGCCTCGCCTGCGAGCAGACCGACCGCTGCCGCTGGTTTCAAAACTTCTTTTCAGGCGACGATGCGCCGGTTTCCGGCAACGCCACGCAGTCGACGATCGTCTCGTTCCACGCCGAGCAGCCCTGACTGACGGCCTGCGGCGCAAGCACGGGGATGATGTCGGCCACACTGCGGCGCTGAAATTTATGCATGCCCGGCGTCGGCTTCTCCACCAACACCGACACCACCACCGCGATCGCCATCAACACGCTG
Source organism: Hyphomicrobiaceae bacterium (assembly GCA_041397705.1). Taxonomy (GTDB): domain Bacteria; phylum Pseudomonadota; class Alphaproteobacteria; order Rhizobiales; family Hyphomicrobiaceae. The sequence continues at coordinate 25,463 of JAWKWC010000014.1, read as the reverse complement.
AAAGCGACTTTCCGCCAGCCCGGCACCCGCCCGCTCAGCTGGCCTTCGGCGGTCCGCCCGCCTTTTCGTCACCCGGCAGTATGTAGTCGACACCCTCCCACGGGCTCTCGAAATCGAACTGTCTGAACTCCTGGGTGAGCTTCACGGGCTCGTAAACGACACGCTTTTGCTCATCGTCGTAACGCACTTCCTTGAAGCCCGTCAGCGGGAAATCCTTGCGCAGAGGATACCCCTCGAACCCGTAGTCCGTCAGAATGCGGCGCAGATCCGGATGGCCCGAGAACAACACGCCGTACATGTCGTACGTCTCCCGCTCCAGCCAGTTGGCCGTGGGAAAAACCGAGATGACACTGGGAACCGGATCGGTCTCGTTGGCCTCGAGCTTGATACGGAGACGCCTGTTGGTGCGCATCGAAAGCAAGTGATAGACGACGTCGAAGCGATTGGCGCGGGCCGGCCAATCAACGGCCGTAATGTCCAACAGCACCTCGAACTTCAGCTCCGGCTTGTCGCGCAACACCGTCAGAACCTCACCGATCCGCTCGCGCGCAATGGTCAGCGTCACTTCGTCGAAAGCCGCTTTCGCGTGCAGCACGAGGCTGCCAAGTGCCTGCCCCGCCTCCTCGGCCAATGTGTTGACGGCCTGATCCATGACCTCGTCTCCCTCGGGCGCACCTGGCAAGGCCGCGCTCAAACCTTTTCGTCGTACATGGTAACATCAGCGGCATTGTCGCTCGGCGGCGGCAATCCCGGCGTATCCCATCGATAGTCATACTGGGTGACCGTGCGGATGTCGCTGGTCTCCAGATCGCGCGGACGCGAATACTGCAACTTGTGCCGAACCCCAATCCGCGCCAGCCGCTGGCTGAGGCCGCCGGCATCGCCGAGTTCTTTCATCTCCAGCCAGCCGATTCTCCCCACACCGTCGGGCTCCCAGTTGGCAATCAGCCACGCCTCGCCATCGAGACGAATAACGAGGCTGCCGCGGTCGGCGGATGCCTCGAGGCCGCCACGCCGCAGTTTTGCTGCGAGATCGGCAATGCTGAGGTTCGAGCGGATCGCGCCGGTCGCATAGGCGCGCTCGGCAGCAAGCTTCCGAAAGCCTCTCATGTGTAGCCCCGCGTCGCTGTGCACTAATCAGCGCTCGATGGTTCCGGTCCTGCGGATCTTTTTTTGCAGCAGCAGGATCCCGTAGACCAGTGCCTCAGCCGTCGGCGGACACCCCGGCACGTAAATATCGACCGGAACGATGCGATCACACCCTCTCACGACAGCGTAGGAGTAGTGATAATAGCCACCGCCGTTGGCGCACGAACCCATCGAGATGACGTACCGCGGCTCCGGCATCTGGTCGTAGACCTTGCGGAGCGCCGGCGCCATCTTGTTGGTCAGCGTGCCCGCGACGATCATCACGTCCGACTGCCGCGGACTGGCGCGCGGGGCAAACCCGAACCGCTCGACGTCGTAGCGCGGCATCGACGCCTGCATCATTTCAACGGCGCAACAGGCAAGCCCGAACGTCATCCACATCAACGAGCCCGTGCGCGCCCAGTTGATCAGATCGTCCGTGGTCGTGACCAGGAAGCCCTTGTCCGCCAGCGCATTGTTGATCTCCGTAAAGCCGCGATCACCGGGCTTCACAAGCCCAGTGCCCGAGCCTTCGCCGGGTTTGTCGTAAAGCGGCGTTGCACCGGTCGCAGGGGGAAGGATCAATCCCATTCGAGCGCTCCTCTGCGCCAGACGTAGACGTAACCGAGCGCCAACTCGGCGATGAACACCATCATGGCCCAGAACCCGGCTTCACCGGCCGAATTGAAGGCCACCGCCCAGGGAAACATGAAGGCGGCTTCGATGTCGAAAATGATGAACAAGATAGCTGTCAGATAGAAGCGGATATCGAACTTCATACGCGCATCGTCGAAGGCGTTGAAGCCGCATTCGTAAGCCGAAAGCTTCTCCGGATCGGGCCGCTGATAGGCAACGACGAACGGCGCCACCATGAGCGCCAAACCGATGACAAGACAGATGGCGAGAAACACCACGATCGGCAGATAGTCGATCAGAAGTTGATGCATGCCGAAAGTTCCCGTGCCGGTGGAGGCGAGGCAAAAATGGCGTGGCCGCCGGGAAACCCATGTCTCGGCACACCACATGCGTTCATCAGTTAGCCCACCCAGGCCCAGGCTGCAACCAGGCGCTGACACCCCGGGCGGAGAGCTGCAGGCGCCAAATGTCGCGATTGGCCTCTGACGGCTCCGCCTCCTTGCCCCCTGGCTCGGCCAGCCCCAACACCGACCCCTGGCCGCAAGTGGGACGCATCTTCACCCTTTGGCAACCAAACTCCTCTCCCGCATTACCTATTCCGCAACCCAAGCCCGCGTACTCTGCCCGCCAACGGACCGCGTGGCCTTGCCTCGTCACCTGGCAGCCCGACGCCCGCACCTGGCACACCCATCACGGAGAGAAGCCTTGCTGAAGAGTGCAGTGAAAGAGCTGGCAGGCTCGTTCGGTTTCGACGTCATCCGCCGCAACGGCGGCGGCAATGCCAGCCTGTCCCGCGGCGTCATCTCGCGGTTCCAGCATCAAGGCCAGGAAGTCACGTTCTTCATCGCCGACGAATGGGACTACATCCAATCCCATCATCTCAAGGGTTGCTTCTACGAGACAGAGGAACTGGGACTGATCGCCCGCCATTTCCGTGGCGGTGTGTTCGTCGATGTCGGCGCCAACATCGGCAACCACGCCATCTATGCCCTCAAGTTTCTTGAAGCCGAAAAGGTCATCGCCTTCGAGCCGAACCCGGCGGCAGCCCGCCTGCTCCACATCAACCTCGCCCTGAATGGCCTGAGCGCGAAGGTCGACCATCGTCCGGTCGGCCTGTGCGATCGGGATGCCCAAGCAAGCCTCATAGCCCCCCGCCACAAGGACCTTGGCAGCACCCGCCTGGAGCTTATGGACGGTGCCAGCGAGTCCACCGGTTGCCCTGTCACCACTGGCGATGCAGCCCTCGCCAACGAGCCGATGATCTCGATGATCAAAATCGACACCGAGGCCATGGAGCTCGAGGTCCTGGCAGGCCTCAGCCAGACGCTCGCACGCCACCGCCCGACACTGTTTGTCGAGGTCGACGATGCCAATCGCGACGCCTTCCTGAGCTTTGCAAAAACCAACGCCTACGAGGTCGCAGCCACTTACCGGCGCTACGAGACCAACTGCAACTACCTGCTCGAACCCAAGGCTTGAACGCCAGCACGCTCGTGTCGTCGAGGCAGTTCTCGACCCTTTGAAGGAGGCTGGCTGCCCGACGATGTCTGTCAAGAGCCTCGTCAAATCCACTCTGCTGCTTGGCTCGTCGTCTGCTGCCAACGCTTTGGTCGGCATTCTCCGAGTGAAGGCGCTGGCGTTGCTGGTGGGACCAGCAGGCCTCGGCCTCCTCGGCACGCTATCGGGCCTGGCAACGGTCGGCACGACTCTGTTTGCCGTCGGCGCCGATACCAGCGGTACGCGCCGCCTGGCCCTTGATCGCGACGATCCCGAAAGCGTCTACCGCCTTCGCCGCCTCATGCTGCTGATTGCCGCCATCCATGGTGCGGCATCCATCGCCTTGTTCTGGCTGATCGCAGCCCCGCTGTCGCGGTGGGCATTCGGCAGCGACGCCTACGCAGGCGAGGTCGCAACCCTCGGCTTCGTCGTCGCCGTCTCACTGCTGGCGGGCTTGCAAATCGCCGTGCTGCAGGGCCTTGGGCGCGTGCGTGACATCGCACGCATCGGATTGACCAGCAGCATCATCAGCACAGCCTTGGGCCTCGCAGCCGTTTGGGAATTCGGTATCCCCGGCGTGATCGTGTTGCTGTTGGCCCAGCCACTTCTATCGGCGCTGCTCGCTGCCCGGCTGGCACCGGCAAAGCCCGAGCAGACGACGCTGGCCTCGAACCGAAGCCTGCTGCTGTCGCATTGGCGCGACATGATGCGCGAAGGCGCGCCGTTCATGTTGAGCTATCTGGCACTGGCTTTCATGCCGCTCGGAGTGAGGGCCTTGGTGATCCGCACCGAAGGCCTGGAGGCTGCCGGCCATTTTCACGCGGCCTGGACCATGTCGGTCATTTACGTGGGCTTCCTGCTCAACGCCATGTCCGCGGACTATTTCCCGCGCCTGACGGGCGTCGTCTCCGACAAGGCCAAAGCCATCTCGCTGATGAACGACCAGATCACGGTCGGTATCATCATCGGCGGTCCGGCCCTGCTGCTCGTGATGGCCACCGCGCCATGGATCGTGCCGCTGCTCTATTCCAAGGCCTTTGGCCCCGCCGTCGCAATCGTCGAATGGCAGGCCCTTGGTAATCTCATGAAAATCGCCGGTTGGCCCATCGCTTTCCTGTCCATGGCTCGGGGCCGCTCGAAACAGTTCCTGGCGCTCGAACTTGCGTGGACCAGCCTATTCCTCCTGCTGGTCTGGGCCGGTCTACCCGTGCTCGGCCTCGAAGCCACAGGCATGGCCTTTGCGGCAAGCTGCACCGTCTTTCTGTTCCTACAGACGGTCGTTGCCTGGAAAACCTTCGGCTTCACGCTCCGCCGTGATGTCGTGCTCATCGTCGCAGGCTATGTCGCAACCGGGGTGGTCATCCTGGCCGCAGCCCGGGAATCTGCCGGCATGCAGGCGGCCGTTGGCGCGACGGCAGCCGTCGTGCTCGGGCTCGCAGGCCTCCGTCACATGCTCGCCAAGACAGGCGTGGAGGGCCGCATCGGTGCCGGCGCGGCCCGCATGTTCGCGCGTTTGGGCTGGCCCGTTGCACCACCATCCGCCCACTCGGCACACTAGGGGGCCGTCATGCGCTTCTCCGTCATCATCCCAACCTACAATCGCGCGGCCACCATCGCCGACGCCATCGAAAGCGTTCTCGCCCAGACCCATCCAGCCCACGAGATCATCGTCATCGACGATGGCTCGTCCGATGCCACCCCCGACAGCCTTGCCAAGTATACCGACCGCATAACCGTCATTCGCCAGCGCAATGCCGGCGTCAGCGCCGCCCGCAATGCCGGCCTCGCTGCAGCAACCGGCGACTGGCTGACCTTTCTCGATTCAGATGACGTGTGGACGAGAGACCGCCTTGAGGTGACCGCCATCGCCGTCGAGGGCACCCCTCATGGCGTCCACGTGGCGGATCTCAGGTTCGAAGGCTCGGGTTACGCCGAGAGCCTGTTCGATATTCGCGCCTTCCCGTTCCCCGAGGGCAAGGTGGTCCCGGTTGCGCGTCCCCTCGCCTATGTCACCAGCGGCTTGTCGTTGATGTCGATTGCCATTCGCCGCGACATCTTGCAGGAGGCAGGCCCCTTCGACACGACGCTCGCGATGTTCGAGGACCTGGACCTGCTGGCCCGCCTGGCCTTGACAGGTCCCTGGCTCTTCCAGCGCAAAACGGTTTGCCGTGCCCGCCGCGTGACCGAGGACCCGAGGCTGGCGTTGACAAGCCAGGCCGCCGCCAACCGGGTGCGCACTGCCGCAGGGCGTGTCGCCATCTTCACCCGCCTCGTCGCCTCCGAGGCACTCGATCCGGCCGAGCGCCGCAAGGTCGCCGCAACATTGAGCTGGGCCTGCTTGGCCCTGGCCGAGGCGCACGTGTCGTGTGGCAATTGGCGGAGCGCAATTTCCGCTCTTGCCCGCTCCATTTCGGCCAATCCCAGGCCGTCACGTGCCGCCACCAAGGCCCTGGCGCTGCTGATGCTTGGCAGCGCCCGCTATCAGCGTTTCGCCGGCGCCGGACGAGGCTTCTACCGCGAGGATTTCTCGCCGAGGCACCAGAACTGATTCGGACTGCGACGCCTCAAGGCCAAGTTCGAACCCTTTCAGCGCCCATCAAGACCTGAGCGCAGGCCCCGGCCTGTGGATTACGGGTGTTCCCTCCCCTAATCGACCTTGCAAACCCGCCAGCCCTGCCGAATCGCATAAATTGGCTACATGCGATTCACGCCACAATTCTTGGATGAGATCAGAGCCCGGCTGCCAGTCAGTCAGGTGGTCGGCCGTACCGTCGCGCTCAAGAAGGCCGGCCGGGAATGGCGTGGCCTGTCGCCATTCAAGACGGAGCGGACGCCATCCTTCTTCGTCAATGACCTCAAAGGCTTCTATCACTGCTTCGCCACCGGATCACACGGCGACATCTTCAAATTCGTCATGGAGACCGAGGGTCTGTCGTTCATGGAGGCTGTAGAACGGCTCGCTGGCGAAGCCGGGTTGCAGCTGCCTGCCGAACAACCGAGATCGCCTGCCCAGCGCGAGAAGGCGGATCAGACCACCCGCCTGATGGCGCTGTTGGAGGCGGCCACGCAATTCTTCGAGGCTCGTCTGGCAGACGCGTCAGGCACCGAAGCGCGCCGCTATATCGAGCAGCGGGGACTGAAGTCCACAACTGTCGCCGAATTCCGCCTGGGATATGCGCCCAACGGACGAACCGTGCTGAAAGAGGCCCTGGCAAAAGCCGGCTTCACGACCGAGGAAATGGCGCTTTCCGGCATGCTGATCGCCGGTTCGGACATCCCCAACCCCTACGATCGCTTCCGCAACCGCGTCATGTTCCCGATCACCGACGCCAAGGGCCGCACCATCGCCTTTGGCGGCCGGGCACTCGAAGCCGACGTGCCCGCGAAATACCTCAACTCGCCGGAAACGCCGCTCTTCCATAAGGGCGCCGTGCTCTTCAATGCCGCCCGCGCCCGCAAACAGGCGTTCGAACGTGGCAGGATCATTGCTGTCGAAGGTTATATGGACGTCATCGCCCTCGCTGAGGCGGGTTTCGGCGAGGCCGTAGCGCCCCTCGGCACGGCGCTGACCGAACAGCAGGTGCAGCTTCTCTGGCGTATGGCACCCGACCCGATCCTGTGCTTCGACGGCGATAGCGCTGGCCGCAAAGCCGCCTTCCGCGCCGTTGATACCATTTTGCCGCATCTGGTCCCCGGTCGCAGCGCTCGCTTCGCGTTCCTACCCGACGGCCTCGACCCCGACGACCTCATTCGCGCCAAGGGCCCCGAAGCCTTCGAGAGCGTCCTGTCGGCGCACACCCGCCCCCTTTTCGATGTGCTGATGGAAAAAGAGGAACTCTCCGACGCCGGCGCCATGACCCCAGACGAACGCGCCTCCTTGGAGGTGCGCCTGAAGACACTTGTCGCCCGCATCGCCGACCAAACCGTCCGCACCCAATATGAAAGTGAGTTGCGCCAGACGCTGTGGGAGCGCAACCGGCGGCAGATCCGTGCCGTTACCGGCGCTGGCGGGCGCCGCTCGACCCGCGCGGCCGGCAAACGCCGTGATAACACCCAGCTCGACTGGCGGGTCCGCGAACGGGCAAAACTCGCGGGCAACGGCCGCCGCCCACCTCCTGCCCAACAACCTGTCGTTGCGACGAATGAGCTCATCGCCCGGGCCGAGGCCACATCGCCGCTTGAGGCCCTGCTGATCAGAACGCTGCTCAACCATCCCTGGCTGATCCTCGATGAAGCCGAGGAGATTGCGGGGCTCACATTTACCGAACCGGGCCTCTCGCGCCTGCGCGATGCTTTGATGGCGGTAACAATGGACGAGAATTTACTTGACAGCGAAGCATTGGCTACCCATCTGACGTCACAAGGCTTGGATCCGGTGCTTGCCCTCGTCCAGCGTGCGATCACGCATAAAGGCGACAAGTTCGCCGAGCCAGAGGCAGACCGGACCGCCGTCGAGACGGGTTGGCATCATGCGTTGGCGCTTCACCGCAAGGCGGAGTGGCGGCGTGAGCTTGCAAGAGCAGAACAGGTCTGGCGCGACGAAGGCACGGAAGATGCGTTCGCTCGCATATGCGAGATCCAGTCTTTGCTGTTGAGGGCAGACGGTTTGGAGCCAGGTTTCACAAGTAGCGCAGATTGATGGAGCAGCCGTCGCCGGTTGAACGCAGGCGTGTTGCCTGCTGTCGCCCGCAAGGGTGAGGCGGCCAAACTCTCTCGACCAGCCAGCTGGTCGGGAAACCGAAGATCGGAACGCATCGATGGCAATGCTTAACGCGGATAAGGCCAGGACCGGCCCGGTTAACCACCACTGCCACGGCGCTGGCACTGGCATGCTCTTTGCGTTTTCACCGCCCATGACAACGCTGAGCGATGCTGCCACCTGGACCACATTTCGACCCCCGACTTGTCACCTGTCATAGGCATCACGAGACACGCAAGCCCTGCACGACAGGGCTTCTGGGGCCAAGCCGAGCGCACCAGGCTCACGCAACAAAATTGACCGATATCGAGGACGCACATGGCTCAGAAATCCGAGGAACAGGCTGGAACTGGCGCGGATACGGTTGAGAAGGACAGCCCGCTCCTCGATATGACGGACCAGGCGGTCAAACGACTCCTGAAGCTCGGAAAGCAGCGTGGCTTCGTCACGCATGACGAGCTTCAACGCCGTCCTGCCGTCCGAAGAGGTGACCCCCGACCAGATCGAGGACACCATGGCGACGCTCAGCGAGATGGGCATCTCCGTGGTCGAGCAGGAAGAGGACGGCGAGGAAGTCGCAGCCGAAGACGAAGCCGGTGACGAGGAGGAAGGCCGGGCGCTGGTCGCCAACAATCTGCCAACCAAGACCGAAACCCGCAGCGAGCCCTCGGAGCGGACCGCGATCCCGTGCGCATGTATTTGCGCGAGATGGGCTCGGTCGAGTTGCTCTCGCGCGAAGGCGAAATTGCGATCGCCAAGCGTATCGAGGCTGGTCGCGAAGCCATGATCGCTGGCCTGTGTGAAAGCCCGCTGACGTTCCAGGCCATCATCATCTGGCGCGACGAACTCAACGACGGCAAGATTCTGCTGCGCGACATCATCGACCTCGAAGCCACCTACGAGGGCCCGGAAGCCAAGGCCGCACCAAATGCCGATGCCAACGGGGCGGCCCTGCCCGCAGCCAATGGCAATGGTGCAGTCGATGCCAATGGAGCAGCCTCGGCCGACGGCCAGACTGACAGCGAGGGTGACGGCGACGGAGACGACGAGGACGATTACGAGAATGCGTTGTCGCTCGCCGCGATGGAAGCCGAGCTCAAGCCCAAGGTCCTCGAGACCTTCGACAACATTGCCGGCACCTACAGAAGCTCCGCCGCCAGCAGGACAAGAAGCTGAGAGCAGCAGGTCGCAGGCGAACAGGGCAATCGGCGCGAGCAGAAAGCCTACGAGAAACTGCGCGATGAGATCGTTGCAGACGTCAAGAGCTTGTCGCTCAACAACAATCGTATCGAGAGCCTCGTCGAGCAGCTCTACACCATCAACAAGCGCCTCGTCAGCTTCGAGGGCCGCCTGATGCGGCTTGCCGACAGCTATGGCGTTTCGCGCCCCGACTTCATCACCGAGTACTACGGCAACGAGTTGGATCAAACCTGGCTCGACCGACGCGCCTCCTGTGGCCAGAAGAACTGGGAGCGCCTGGTCAAGTCCGAGCGCACCAACGTCGAGCGGCTGCGCGGGGAGATCCACAATCTGGCCTCCGAGACCGGCCTCGAGATCCCCGAGTTCCGCCGCATCGTCAAGGCCGTGCAGAAGGGCGAGCGCGAAGCCCGCCAGGCGAAAAGGAAATGGTCGAAGCCAACCTGCGCCTCGTCATCTCCATCGCCAAGAAGTACACCAACCGCGGCCTGCAGTTCCTCGACCTCATCCAGGAAGGCAACATCGGCCTCATGAAGGCGGTCGACAAGTTCGAGTACCGCCGCGGCTACAAATTCTCGACCTACGCAACATGGTGGATCCGCCAGGCGATCACGCGCTCCATCGCCGACCAGGCGCGTACGATCCGCATTCCCGTGCACATGATCGAAACGATCACCAAGATCGTGCGCACAAGCCGGCAGATGCTGCACGAGATCGGCCGCGAGCCGACCCCGGAGGAGCTGGCCGAGAAGCTGGCAATGCCGATCGAGAAGGTGCGCAAGGTCTTGAAGATCGCCAAGGAGCCGATCAGCCTCGAGACGCCGATCGGCGACGAGGAGGATTCACACCTCGGCGATTTCATCGAGGACAAGAACGCGCTGCTGCCCATCGACGCGGCCATCCAGTCGAACCTGCGTGAGACGACGACACGTGTCGCCCTCCCTGACCCCGCGCGAGGAGCGCGTACTGCGCATGCGCTTCGGCATCGGCATGAACACCGACCACACGTTGGAAGAGGTCGGCCAGCAGTTCTCCGGTCACCCGCGAACGCATCCGCCAGATCGAGGCCAAGGCGCTACGCAAGCTCAAGCATCCGAGCCGTTCGAGGAAACTCCGCAGCTTCCTCGACAATTGATCGCGTCCGACTTCGAGCCTCAATGCCACACCAAGGCCGCCCTCCGGGGCGGCAACAACTTTCTTCCCGCATCGCAACCAATCTGATGTCGGGGCGAACTCAGATGATTTGCACCTGCACGCTTCCAACAGCGGCAGGCCCGATGTAGACTGACCGGCATGCCCACGAGCATCGATATTCGAGCAAGCGCGCCCCACGATCTGGCATCGATCGAAGCGCTCTACGCTGATGCCTTTCCAGACGAGGACCTTATCCCGCTCATCCGCGAGCTCCTGGACGCGCCATCCGACGTGCTGTCGCTCGTTGCGGAGCGCGACGGGCAAACCGTGGGCCACCTCTGCCTCACCAGCGCCACCATCGAGGGCTGCCGCCAGGACGCTGCCCTTCTAGGCCCACTCGCCGTCGCCTCGGCCGCTCAACGGCAGGGCATCGGCGCCGCTTTGGTGCGTGACGGCGTGAGCCGCCTCGCCGAGCAGGGCGTCGACTGGCTCTGCGTTCTAGGTGACCCGGCTTACTATGGACGGTTCGGATTCGTGGCCGACACCGCGATCGAGCCGCCCTACCCGTTGGCCGCACAGTGGCGGTCGGCTTGGCAATCCCTACCCCTCCGCCCTTCTTCGCAAATACCTCGGGGCAGCCGCCTGGTGCTGCCCGCCCTCTGGATGCGCCCGAGCCTATGGGCGCCATAAGGCGGAGGCCTGCTGCCTGGCCAAATTGGCGCCAGTCGAACCGGTCGACTGGGATGAATGCTGTTCGAGGCGATCAGGCCTCCGCGTTCTGCCCGTCAGCAGGACTGCCGACCGACCTGCAGTCGCCTGCCTCTTGCATTCTGCTATCATGACGCCTGCCAACGCCCCCAAATGCTCGTGACAGGTGCCGCATGTCATTCTGGAAAAAACTCTTCGGCCAAGGCCAGGCGGCCGCCGACAACCGCACGACGGTCCACCGCGAGACCGAGCACAAGGGCTTTCGGATCGCCGCCATGCCCTACGCCGAGGCCGGCCAGTTCCAGGTCGCAGGCGTCATTTCGAAAGAGATTGACGGCACCCTCAGAGAGCACCGCTTCGTGCGCGCCGACCGCTTCGCCACTCTCAACGAAGCCACCGACTTCTCTGTGGTCAAGGCTCAGCAGATCATCGATCAGCAGGGTGAGCAGCTATTTGGCTAGCCGCCTGGGCCAACACTGGCAGCCAGCCTGGCCCCGCGGCGGGGCTCGCCGCGCCGCTGCCCCAGAAACAGCAACCGCCGGGCCCTCATGACCCGAGAAGCAAGTTGACGGCCCACGCCCCACGTCGTACACCCCAAACGTCCGGGCTAAGCCCCCAATTGCCACTGATGCATGCGTGCAGACATGGCGAGTCCGCGACACAACTGGCATCGTCCGCCCTCGTGCAAGCGGTGTCCCGTCGGAGCGTAGCGCAGCCTGGTTAGCGCACCAGTCTGGGGGACTGGGGGTCGGAGGTTCGAATCCTCTCGCTCCGACCACTCGCCTGCAAGCCCGGCGAGGCCATGTTGTATGGCCGAGACTCAGGTAAATTTCAGCTCCTTGAAGCCGCCGGCGGTGACTTGATCGATCTTCTTGCGGTAGGCGACGCCATTGCCGTTGTAGCCGAGAACACGACGCACCAGCCGGCCCTCGACGTTACGATTGACACCCGTCTGCCAGGAATCGACCTTCGATGACAACAGCGGCTCGGACGCCTTGATCACGGTCTCGGTCCACGCCGCCACATGCTCAGGCCTGGCCTCGACGCGCGAATAGCCGTTCGCCTGCATGAAGCGCAGCAACCCGGTCTGCCATTCCACACAATGCTCGATGGCTTGCGGAATATTGCCGCGCGCGGTGTGCGGCCCAAGCACCATCAGCAGGTTTGGAAAAGCTTCCGGCAGCATGCCGAGAAACGTGCGCGGCTGGCCGTCGGTCCACACTTCCTTCAGCGCCCGCCCACCCGGCCCGCGAAAATCGATGCGATCGAAGGCGCCCGTCACCCCATCGAAGCCAGTCGCGTAGATCAGAATATCGAACGCGTAGTCCCGCTTGGTCGTCTTCACACCCTGCGGCGTGATGCGCTCGAGCGGCTCGTCGTCCTTGATGTCGACCAACAGCACGTTGTCGCGGTTATAGGCTTCGAAGTAGCCGCTTTCGAGCGGCACGCGACGGGTGCCAAATCCATGGTCCCTGGGGATCAGCTTATCGGCGACCTTGGGGTCCTTGACCCGCTGGCGAATTTTCTTGGCGATGAATTCCGTAATCGCCGCGTTCGCCTTCTCATCCAGCAGGATGTCACGAAAATTGCCCATCCAGATGCCGAAGCCGGGTTCGCTATAAAGCTTCTCCCAGAACGCCTCGCGCTCCTCGGCCGGCACATCGAGCGTATTGCGCGGATCGGCCATATGGATGAACCAGCTCGAGGTCTGCCGGCAGTGGGCATAGATCTCGTCGTAGCGCGACTTGATCTCCTCCATTTCCGCTTTGCTGATGCGCGAATTGTGCAGCGGAGCGGCCCAGTTCGGCCGCCGCTGGAAAACCGTGAGCTGGGCCGCTTCCTTGGCGATCTCTGGAATGGCCTGGATCGCGGTTGCGCCGGTGCCGATGATACCGACCCGCTTGCCCTTGAAGTCGACCGGTGTGTGCGGCCATCGCGCCGGGTGATACGTCGGCCCTTGAAACGTGTCGCGCCCCTCGATGACCGGCAATGTCGGCGTCGACAACACACCGATGCAGGTAAACAGGAATTGCGATTTTGCCTGATCGCCATTTTCGAGCATGACGGTCCAAACGCCCGCCGCATCGTCCCAGGCTGCGGCCTTGACGGTGCTGGAGAATTGCATGTCGCGGCGCAGATCGAACTTGTCGGCCACGTAGTTGAGATATTCCAGTGTGTCCGGCTGAGGCGAGAAATGCTCCTTCCAATCCCACTCCTGCATCAACTCTTTGGAAAAGGAGTAGCCGTAGGTCCAGCTCTCCGAATCGAACCTCGCCCCGGGATACCGGTTCCAGTACCATGTGCCCCCGACATTCGTGCCGGCTTCGAAGACACGGGCGCTCAGTCCCAGCTCCCTGAGCCGGTAGAGCATGAACATTCCGGAGATGCCTGCACCAATGACAATGGCATCGAAGTCCTTGGCCGAGGCGCGGCGGCTCGACCCTGGCTGTGACAAGGCGTTGTTGGCGTCGTTCATGTTGGGTCGTGTCTCCGGCAAGCTGGGCCCCGAGGCGAGCCCACACGATCGAATTGCGCGCCCGAGTTTGGCGGGTTGCGGGAAACAGTCAAGAACGGCGCCGGCCGGCTGTCGGTTGCACACGCCATCTCACCCGCCACGCTGAAGCAGCAATTGGCCACAGCTCCAGCGCAAGGCAGCCACCATCCCGGGCCGTCGGCCGACGTAACCGGCGTTGCCGTCACTTTCGCCCACCGATCACATTGACACGAGCGCCACGAGGCCACCAATTGGCACCAACATGCGCACAATCGAGCGTTCCAGGAGGATTTCATGGCGGATAGCGCAGCAGGATTGACGTGTCCCTCCGGGCTGATCGACTTCGCGCGGTCACCCGAGCAGTACCGCCACTGGAAGCTGCGCTTCAACGGTCACGTCGCCGAGCTGATCATGGACGTCGACGAGGACGCCACTCTGTTTCAAGGCTATCAGCTCAAACTCAACTCGTATGATCTTGGCGTCGACATCGAGCTGGCGGACGCCTTGCAGCGCCTTCGGTTCGAACACCCGGAGGTCAAGGTTGTCGTGCTCAAGTCGGGCAAGGACAAGGTCTTCTGTGCCGGCGCCAATATCCGCATGCTCGCCGGCTCCACCCACGCCCATAAGGTCAACTTCTGCAAGTTCACCAACGAGACGCGCAACGGCATGGAGGACTCCTCGGATCATTCCGGCCAGAAGTTCTTGTGCGCCGTGAAAGGCACGGCAGCAGGCGGCGGCTACGAGCTCGCGCTGTCGTGCGACAAGATCATCCTCGCTGATGATGGCAACGCCACCGTCTCGCTGCCGGAAATCCCCCTCCTGGCCGTCCTGCCCGGCACCGGCGGCCTCACCCGCGTCACCGACAAGCGCAAGGTGCGCCGCGACCGCGCCGATGCGTTCTGCACCATCGAGGAAGGCATCAAGGGCAAGCGCGCCGTCGACTGGCGCCTCGTCGATCGTATCGCCCCCGCGTCCAAGTTCGACGCCGCCGTGGAAGAAATGGTCGCGGAATTGGCGGCAACGTCCGACCGCCCGGCAAACGCCCAAGGCATCGCCCTGAACCCACTCACCCGCACCATGTCTACCGATGCGGTGACATACTCGACCGTGAAGGTCGAGATCGACCGCAATGCCAAACGTGCGGCGATCACCATTCAAGGGCCAACGGCGCCTCCTCCCGCAACGCCCGAGCTCATCCACGCCGAAGGCGACCAGTTCTACCCCTTGCGTCTCGCCCGCGAGCTTGATGACGCTATTCTCCACCTGCGGCTGAACGAGCTCGCCATCGGCACGGTAATCTTCAAGACCCAAGGCGACCCAGCGCAGGTTCTGGCCTACGACGCCGTCATGGACGCCAATCAGTCGAACTGGCTGGTACGCGAGATCCTCAACAACTGGAAGCGCGTGCTCAAACGCATCGATGTGACCTCGCGCAGCCTTGTCGCCTTGATCGAACCGGGCTCATGTTTTGCCGGCACGCTTGCCGAGATCATATTCGCCTGCGACCGTGCCTATATGTTTGCCGGCACCTTGAAGGGCGACAATCGGCCCGAAGCCACCATCGCCCTGTCGCCACTGAACTTCGGCCGCTACCCCATGTCGAATGGCATCACGCGCCTCGAAACGAGGTTCCTCGGCGAGCCCGAAAGCGTTGACAAGGCGAAGGCAAAAATCGGCCAACCCCTGGATGCAAGCGATGCCGACAGCCTCGGCCTTGTGACAGAGAGCTTCGACGAGATCGATTACGACGACGAGGTCCGCATCTTCCTCGAAGAGCGCGCATCATTCTCGGCGGACGGTTTGACAGGGCTCGAGGCGAACCTGCGCTTTGCCGGGCCTGAAACCATGGAAACCAAAATTTTCGGTCGCCTCACCGCCTGGCAGAACTGGATCTTCCAGCGCCCAAACGCTGTTGGACCCGATGGCGCACTCCGCCGCTACGGCTCGGGCGTCAAAGGCAATTTCGATCCCGACCGCGTGTAACCCGTCGCAAAGTCCACGTTTCCAAATCGGAGCCACCCCATGCCCCGCCTGCCAATTCCCGCCGACACCGAAGCCTTCAGTGATGAAACGCGCGCAGCCGTCCGCCACATCCAGGCAACGCGCAAGAGCATGCCCCCGCCATCCAGCTACCTCACCTATGCCGGCAAAGCCGGAGCGCTGCTGTCCGATTTCGTGGAACATTTGCGCTACCACACGTCCCTGACGCCGGCCGAATCCGAGCTTGCCATCTGCACCGCAGCCCGCGCTGCCAATGCCGATTTCATCTGGAACGCCCACGTCAGGCTGGGCCTTGCGGCAGGCACGCGTGAAGTCGCCATCAATGCCATCGACACCTACGCCGACGTCAGCGGGCTGACGGCCGACGAGGCGCTGATCATCCGCTTCGGCCGCGAACTTCTCGAGGACAAGAAGGTGAGCCAGGCCATGTTCGAGGCCGTGCGAGCCCGTTATGGCGAAAAAGGGCTGATGGAGCTGACCGCCCTCATGAGCGTCTATATGCTCAATGCCTCGATCCTGCGCGTCATGGATCACCAGGCGGCCCCCGACGCGCGCCATCTGACACCGAGAGCCTGATCGAGCATCAAGAGACGAGACCCCTGGCCGACAGGGAAGCCATCCGGGCCAGACCCAGCCACGGATAGCAAAGGGCCTAGCGCGGCTGATGTGCCCGCAGGAACGTCTTGACGTGACGCACCGCCAGCGGAATGCGCTCCTTGGGCTCCTTCCAGGGATAAAGGCTCACTTGCGCGTTCGGTGCCAGCATCGCCGACTCCATGGCCACCGCATACGGATGTGCGGGAATGTCATCCGGCATGATGAGAACGGGCGTTGTGCAACTGCGCACGAACCCGCGGTCCGCCGTCAGCACGAAATCGTTGCCCGCACGATACATCTTGGTGAGGAACGCATCGACCATCGCGGTTGTGATCTCGGGCCGGCGCTTGATCAGCTCGGGGCCCCAGCCCTGGCTGTTGTTCAGGTAGAACAGATCCGGCGCCTCAGGCCAGGATCCGGACGGTTGCGCCAGCACGGCCGCCACGACCCGCTTGGGCGCGCGCTGCAACAAATTCCAGATGAACGGCCCACCGATGCAGTAGCCGAGCACCATGAAGCGATCGACCCCGAGATGATCCATGAGCCCCAGTTGATCGTCGGTGTGCGCATCCCAAGGCCGCTCCACCTCCAGTGGCCCCGACGATTGCCCGCCATTGGCGTTGCGCAAATCGAACGATATGCAGCGGAACTCATCCTTCAACACGTCGATGGCGTTGAAAGGCGCACCCCCCTTCACGTACGAGATGGTGGCATTGAGCCCGCCGCCCGGAATGATCAATACGGGAAAGCCCGTGCCCGCATCCTCGTAGTGAATGCGCACGGGACCACTCTCATAGACGGGCATGGCGTTACTCCTGCGGCCAACTCGGTTGCATGCTAGGCTTCCCGCAAGCCTCACCAGATACCATAGCCCGAAGTTGGAGCCACGCCATGACCCCGAACAGCTACCGTCGCGTTGTCCTTGCCAAGCGCCCGCCCGGCGAACCCGCCGAGAGCGATTTCCGCGTCGAAGAAATGCCGCTGCCTGAGATGCGCGCCAACGAGGTTCTGGTGCGTGTCATCTACATGTCCCTCGATCCCTACATGCGCGGGCGCATGCGCGACGTCGCCTCCTACGCCAAGCCGGTCGCCATCGGCGACGTCATGGAAGGCGGCACCGTCGGTGAAGTGGTCGCCTCCGACAATCCCGCCTTCAAGACCGGCGACATCGTCGAGGGCCGTCTCGGCTGGCAAGAATACGGCGTCAGCCTGGGCCAGAACCTTCGCAAGATCGATCCCAAGATGGCCCCCATTTCGACCGCCAACGGCGTGCTCGGTATGCCCGGCATGACCGCATGGTTCGGGCTTCTCGAAATCGGCCAACCGAAACCCGGTGAGACCGTTGTCGTGTCCGCGGCCTCCGGCGCCGTTGGCCAGGTGGTCGGGCAATTGGCAAGGCTCAACGGATGTCGCGTCGTCGGGATCGCCGGCGGTGCCAAGAAATGCGCCTTCATCAAAGACGAGCTCGGCTTCGATGCCGCAGTCGACTACAAGGCCGGCAAGCTGGATGCGGCCCTGGCGGCTGCCTGCCCCAATGGCATCGACGTCTATTTCGACAACGTCGGCGGCCCTGTCACCGACGCGGTGATCCCGCTGTTGAACTTCTGGGCCCGTGTGCCGCTGTGCGGCTCGATCTCGGCTTACAATGCCGAGAAACCGGAAATGGGCCCGCGCCTGCTCTGGCCGATGGTTGGCCGCCGCGTCAAAATGCAGGGCTTCATCGTCTCTGACTTCGCCCCGCGCTTCGAGCCCGCCCGCCGCCTCATGGGCGAGCTCGTGACCTCCGGCCGCATCAAGTACAAGGAAGACATCGTCCACGGCATCGAGAACGCGCCACGCGCCTTCATCGGCCTCCTGCGAGGCGATAACTTCGGCAAGTTGCAGGTCAAGCTCGGGCCGGAGCCTGGCGAAAAGTAGGCCGGCAGCGCCGCGAGACCCGGTCTTGCGCCTTCCTCGGCGCTTGACCGCCAAGGCCCGCCGCGCGCACTCTCGCGCCTATGACAAACCTACCCAAGGCGACCGCAGCAAGCACCGAGGATTTTCTGGCCGGCGCCGGACCGCAACTCGCTGATCTTTGCACCGCCTGCGGCGCCTGCTTTCGCGCCTGCCCCTTCCCAAGTCACCTCGGGCTTGACGCAGCAGACGCCAGCGTCGTCACTGACGGCTTGCGCAAATTGGCGCGCGGCGAGGCCGGGCCTGAGGCAACGGTCGCCTGGGTCGGCGCCTGCGGCAAGAGCGGCCAGTGCGTGACCGCATGCCCCGAACGCCACCGTGGCCTGGACGCCATGTTGCTGGTGCGGATCGCACGGCAGCATGCCATCAACCGAACGCAGCAGCTCAAGGCGAAGCACGATCCGACGGCCTTCCCGCGGGTCAAAACCTTCGCCCGCCTCCAGCTCACCGATGAGGAGATCAAGCGATGGCTGTGAACCCCGAAGCGGAACACAAAGCAACTCATCGCATCACCTTCTGGTTCGGCTGCAACATGCTGCGCCACGCCGAGCTGATCCGGCTGTCGATGATGCTGCTTGAAAAGGCCGGCTACGACGTCGAGGCAGCCGGCGGACCGGGCTATTGCTGCGGCACTCCGCACGATGCAACCCCGCATGCCCAAAGCACCATGGCAGCCCGCACCGTTTCGCGCTTCAACGAGGCCACCGAAAAACAGGCCCGCGGCACGGTGGTGACCTGGTGCCCGTCCTGCCATATGCACATGTCCGACATCATGGCCCCGGGCAACGTCGCCCAATTCGACATCTCCCACGTCACCGAAGTCCTGGCAGCCGCGGCCGACAAGCTCGCCCCGTTGATGACGGTTCCCGTCAAGCGCCGCGTGCTGTTGCATCGGCACATGGGATTTGAATCGCACGTCGCCGTTAACGATCGCGTCGCAGCCCTGCTCGCTCGCATCCCCGGCCTGCAACTGGTCGACGGCCCCCGAGTTGCGGGTCACATGTGCAGCTCACTCGCAGCCGTACCCGGCACCCTCAAGGCCGCACTCGCCACCACCTGGGAGGCCGCCAGGGCCGACCATTGCGACACCGTCGCCACCATTTTTCATTCCTGCCACCGCGAGATGGCGGCCCTCGAAGGCCGCGACGGCGTCAACGTGCGCAATTGGGTGCATCTGGTGGCAGAGGCCATGGGTCTTGCCGCCGAGGACGCCTATCTCGGCTGGCGCAACGGTGACGCACCCGCCCCCGAGGCCATTGCCAAAGCCGATCCCCGGCTCTACGCGACTCTGATAGAACCCGAGTTGAAGAAGCCCGCACCGCTTTGAGGCCCGAGCGGCCCTGCCAGGAATCGCATCGCATGGCGACCACGACCACCGCGCCCGCCCAATCGACCTCGACGACAGCGGCCTCGTTTCCGATTGTTCTGGCACTGTGCTTCTCGCACTTCCTGAACGACATGGTTCAGGTGTTGCTGCCGGCCATCTACCCGATCATCAAGAACACCTATGCCCTGGATTTCGGCCAGATCGGCCTGCTGACGCTCGCCTTCCAGCTCACAGCCTCGTTGCTGCAACCCGTTGTCGGCATGATGACGGACCGCTACCCCCAGCCGTTCTCCCTCGTCGCCGGCATGGGCTCGACCCTGGTCGGTTTGCTCTTGCTCGCCCATGCCCACAGCTATGGCGCGCTTCTCTTCGGCGCCATGATGATCGGCACAGGCTCTTCGATCTTTCACCCCGAAGCCACCCGCATGGCCCGTATGGCCTCCGGCGGACGGCATGGGTTCACGCAATCACTGTTTCAAGTCGGCGGACAAACCGGCCAGGCGGCGGGACCGTTGCTTGCCGCGTTCGTCATCGTCACCAATGGTCAGCAGAGCCTCTCGTGGTTCTCCGGTGCCGCACTCGTCGCGATGGCTGTGCTCACCTGGGTCGGCCTATGGTATCGGGCGCAGGCCCCTAAGCCCGCCAAAGCCCGCCAGATGGGCGCCATGCCCGTGCAAGGCAGCCTCGGGCCGGGTGTGGCGCTGGCCGTCGGCATCTTGTTCCTGCTGATGTTCTCGAAGAACGCCTACACGGCGAGCCTGACGTCGTACTACACGTTCTACCTGATCCATAAGTTCGGCGTCGCCATCCAGACCTCACAGATGCTTCTGTTCCTGTTCCTGATCGCTCAGGTCACAGGCTCACTGGCGGGCGGCTATCTCGGCGACAAGATCGGCAGACGCGCAATCATCTGGATCTCGATCCTGGGTGCAGTGCCCTTCACCTTGGCCCTGCCCTTCGCCAACCTGTTCTGGACGGGCGTGTTGACCGTCATCATCGGCTTCATCATGGCGAGCGCCTTTCCCGCCATTTTGACCTTCGCGATCGACATGATGCCAGCCCGCGTCGGCATGACGGCAGGCCTGTTCTATGGCGTCGCGTTCGGATTGGGTGCTCTAAGCGCCGCAGCCCTGGGCGTGCTGGCCGACTGGACGTCGATCGAAACGGTCTACCGTGCGTGCGCCTTCCTGCCCCTCCTTGGCCTCGCCGCCTGGTTCTTGCCCCGCGTCGAACAGCACAAAGTGTGAGCGTTTTTTCTGCACGAAAAGCAGCGGTCCGGAAGTTTCCTCCCGGACCGGCCGTGGCCTTCGAGCTCGACGCTCAAAGCGATCTGTGCACGCCCCTCAGATGAACATGTCGCGCAGGTTATAGTTCTTGAGAACCGTCTGTCGTGTCGTCTCGTTCCAGCGGTTCTCATCTTCGTGGCCGGCCAACGGCTTGTATGCGTAGCGCGGCTCCTGCGGATAACGCTGCTGGCGCGCGTCGATGCCGATCTGGATGATCCGCGCCCGCTCCGCAATCCGCTCGGCATCGTAGGTCTGTACCTCGCCCGTAAGCTTCTTGGTCGTGACATTGAGAACGCGCTTCAACGGGAAGTAACCGGCATTGAGCGTGACGCGCCGGTCTGCCGACGTGTTGGCAAACGACCCGTGCACCGCCTGGCGATTGAGCACCATGACATCACCGGGCTGACACAGCATCGGCACGGCACCGGCGATTCGTTCAGAGCCGCTTTCCGCCACCAGTTTCTTGATGTCGACGCGCCCGAGCTTGTGGCTACCCGGCAGCGTCCAAACGCAATTGGCAGCCGTGCTCGGATAGAGCTGCGTCATCGAATTGAAGCCGTGCGCACCCTGATCCCAGTCCGGCGAATCCCAGTGCGTCGTCCCGTCCTGGTGCCAAGCCACCGATGGTCCAAGGCCCGGCTCCTTGAGGAATGTCACCTCGTTGTAGGGTACGAAATCCTCGCCATTGATGCTGGCTGCAATCGCCAGAATGCCCGGATGGCCGTAGAGGCGCAGGCACGAATCCATGATGTGGAGATTGCCGTCAAGATTGGAGATGGTCCACTGCGGCCCATCCTCACCCAGCGTCGGCTCCAGCATCTTGACGGGATGACGGCCATTGTTTTTTTCCGTTCCCCCGACCGGATCGCTCAAGGGTTTGGCAAATCGGTAGGGCGACTTCGTCAGCCCCTCGCCCAGCGCTGGCCGCCCCTGCCGGTCGACCTTCGCATCCGGAGCGACCGGTGCTCCGGCAATGACCCGGTCCACATCCGCCCTGAGATCGGCAACCTCATCGGCACTCAGCACGCCCTCGAAGACATAAAAGCCGGTGCGCCAGTAGGCATCCAGAATGTCCTGCGTCAGCCGGCCATTGGCATCGAGCTTGATGGGGCCGCGGTTTCCCAGAGCCATGGCCCGGGCTTCACCCTGCCGAATGTAATCGGCCATCACCTGCGCATGCTCTCTCGCCGACGGTGCTTGCGTGGCTGTCGCGGTCGCCATGGATCGGTCTCCTCGTCAGAACTGCCCTCGCAGCGCCCGAGTGCGCCTGAGCGACGGCACGTTGAAAATGTCCCGAATGATAGACACCATTCGACCGAGCCCGCCAGAGGCTTTGCAATCACTTGGGCGCAGCCATGGTCCACCCCTGTCCGTGAACCAACGCAGCACGCTGAGTTTTGGCGCCAGAGCGGCAGCGCACAGCCCCCGCACCGCCGAGCTGCAGCATCCGGAAAACAAGGGTCTAAGGGCTCAGCCGGGCGATGAATCCGTACCAAGCCGCCATTGACGTAGCCTGCGGCAGCAGAACAAAGGGCGCGTGGCCTCCGACAGCCCTGTCCTTGCGGATCGACAAGCGTATTCGCGTGCCGCTCGTGCGGACCGGCAAACGGCCCGACTAGCTGTTTGCCGGTTCAGGCTCCTTCGGAACCCGTTTCAGCATCGCTTCGATCTCACTCAAAAAAGCCTTTGCGCCGCCTCCCGGATAGCCGGTGCGCGACACTTCCTTGCCCCGGCGATCCACTAGTACAATCGTCGGCGTGCCCGTGACGCGCGAGCGCAAGCGATAAACGATGTTGGCCTGGTCCCTGATTTGTACGTATTGCATCGGCGCTTTCTGCATCAGCGGCGACTCCTCGTAGGCCGGCGCAATATCGCGCTTGAAGCGTGCACACCAACTGCAACCTGGATCATCGAAAACCAGCAGCGCCGGTCGTTCAGAGATAATTTCGGCCTTCATATCCTCTTCGGCAGCCGGATCGACATGCCACAAGCTCACGGTCAGGCCGACAAACAGCACTAGCAGCGCCGCTGCCGCGCTAAAAACCCACTTCGGAATGGTGACATCCTCGTCCACGAGCACTCCTCGCCCAGTCGGTCGTCAGCAAAGTTCTCATCGCCTTCCTGACAACTATCGGGCCACGAGGTGCATTTATGACTAAGAAACCAAACTTCCGTTCAGCGGCCGTCATTATGGTGAAGGATCAGCAAACACGCGTGCCAAATGGGGGCCGTGCCGCAAGCACCCTTGCGGCACGCGCGGTGGCGGAGATCCTGACCGCCATTCTGCTCCCCAAGCCATGACCGGCCCGAGCGACCCGGGTGGACAGTGGTCCTAAGCGCCGATCTCGAGTACCACTCGTCCGCGCACCTTTCCGGCGAGAATATCAGGGGCCAGCCCCGGCGCATCCGCAATGGGCCGCGTGACAGTCATCCGATCCAGCGCCGCCACGTCGAGATCCCGCGCCAGCCGCTCCCAGGCCGCAAGCCGCACCGGCTTGGGCGCCATCACACTGTCGATGCCGGCAAGCGTGATCCCTCGCAGAATGAACGGGGCAACTGAACTGACGAGATCCATGCCCTGCGCCAGCCCGCACGCAGCCACACAGCCGCCGTAGCGGGTCGACGCGATGGCATTGGCAAGCGTATGGCTGCCGGCCACATCGACCACCCCGGCCCACCGCTCCTTCGCCAGCGGCCGCGCCGGATTGGCGCCAAGCTCGGCCCTATCGATAATCTCCTTGGCCCCGAGCCCCTTCAGATAATCGGCCTCCTCGGCCCGGCCCGTCGATGCAATCACCTCGTGACCGAGATGAGCCAGCAACGCCACGGCCACGCTACCGACACCTCCCGCAGCGCCCGTTACCAGAACCGACCCGCTGGCGGGCGTCACACCATTCTTTTCCAGCGCCAGAACACACACCATCGCTGTGTAACCCGCGGTGCCGATCGCCATTGCCTGCCCGGGCGTGAAAGCCGATGGCAGCGGAACCAGCCAATCGCCTTTCACCCGCGCCACCTGCGCATACCCGCCAAGATGGGTTTCACCCAGTCCCCAGCCATTGAGAACGACCCGATCGCCCGGCTTGAAGGCTGCATGGCTCGATTGGGTGACTTCACCGGCGAAATCGATGCCGGGGATCATCGGCCAGCGCCGCACAACCGGCGCCTTGCCGGTGAGCGCCAAGCCGTCCTTGTAATTGATGGTCGAATGCGAAACGCGAACGGTAACGTCGCCCTCCATCAAGTCGTTCTCGGAGAACGACTGCCAAGCGAGTTGCTGGCCTTTTTCGCCCTTCGACAGCACGAAAGCATTGAAATCACCCATGATCACGTCTCCAGGTTACTGGCAGTGCTCACTCAGCAGATCATGCCAGCCTTGTCGCCCAAACATACCTCTTCTTCCCACAGGCAGGCCGCGCCAGCAATGATGACCAGATTATGAACGCCGCGGTGGTTTTCCTACCGTTTCTGATGAAGCCGAGGCACGAATGGCCACAGCATTGAGGCGAAAACGAAAGACGGACACTAGTTGTTTATTCCATGCTGCGGCTGCGTCCACTGCAGATATAATATAGGTTACATGCGAGATCGACTTGAACAACTCAAACAACACTTGATAGTTGCATTGAAGCATCATAAATCGTCGCGATGATACCACACTTTATCCTCGAGCGATTATTTCGTGAGCCTCGGAACTATTGCACTGCAACTTCATTTTTCACTTGGCAGACGCGTTTCTGCCTGTTTAATGACAACTGTGGAGTGTGGCGTTGTTCACCCCCGAAGGCGGCTTTGGTCCGTCACAGGAGGCACCATGGAATTGAAGATGCGTTTAAACGTGCTTGCCGCGATCGTATCGTTCGGCTTCCTGGCAGCAATTGTATTGGGCATTGTGTAACGCCCACGATCGGCGCCGCTGTAGGGCGTCGGGGCTGGGGGGCCCTCGGTGACTGAGAACGTACTCACCGGATTGAAAAACAGGACATGGGATCATGAACGCGGCGCGGCCCTTAAGGCCCGCGCCGTTCGAGTTTTCAGCCACTTGTCGCCAGAGTTGCCCGCCAGCGTGCCGCTGCCCCTGCCCGGAAACTGGGGCACGCCCGACTAGCACCCATCCCCCGTCAGCGCTTGATCAGGTAGCCGATCAGCGCACCAGCCAGCGCATAGACCTTGTGGCTCGCACTGAGCAAGGGGACCGCCGAATCCAAAGGCACCCGAATGGCGTCGACCAGCGTCAAGCCGGCCCCCAAGGCCGCCAGGACCAGGCAGGCCACGAGTGTCCCAAGCGACGGCACACGGACATTTTTGAGCACCAGAGCGCCCGCATAGCCCATCAGAAATACGATCAGCGCGTAGATCACCGCATAGATGAAGATGTCGTAGGGGCGCGCAACCAGTGTCCCCAGCGCTGACTTGATCGGATCCGCAATGAACCAGGCGGCGGCAACCTGGAGAAGAAATAAGACGATGCGTGGCAGCATGAGGCTCCCCTTCGTTTGGCCGGACGGTTTGGCGCAGCCGAATCGAAACGCTGTCCCCCGGCCGCCCGATCAAGGCTAGCAGTCTCTGCCGGAGCAGGCGAGCCACCAGACACACCCAAGAACAGGCCGTCAGCCACACTTCCGAAGACGGAAAGCAAACGCGGCGGCCAATCGGCCACCGCGCCATCACGTTCGCCCGGCGAAACCGCAAGGCCTGCGCCCCGCCGCCAAAGCCTATGGGTCAGGCAGCCTTGCCTCTGACCCCGCTCGGATCATAGTTCAGCACCGGCGCCAGCCAGCGCTCGGCCTCCATCACGGTCCAGCC
>JAWKWC010000013.1:0-141706 GCA_041397705.1 Hyphomicrobiaceae bacterium | reverse complement strand
CCGCCATTCAGAGAGGTAAGTCTTAAACTGAAGCCGCCATTGGTTGAGCAGGCATTGGCCCGCCGTCGATCATGTCCGCAGGTGGCGGTGTTCTTGCCGAACTCGGGGTGACCCTGATGCGTGCAGGTGACCCGGAGCGGACACTGTGCAGGTGGCAACACACCTGTTGCCAGCATGCACCCGACAGTTTCATACGGCGCAATGCCGGACGAGTTGTCCGCCGGTATGGCGCCCGCGGGCGATGTCCTCGTCCTTGAGCCACACCGAGAAGCCGTAATCGTGTTCCGATTCCGTGCCCACGAGTTCGTCGGCTCCAATCGAGATCAGAGGGTTCTGGTTGCGTAGGTCTTCTCCGTTGTTGGGGAACTCAGGTTCGATGCCAAACAGGCGATGGCGCCGCCAGTCTGTCACGTGGGCTTCGACGAGCGGTCGATAGGCGGGCGTGATGGCGGAGAAATCCTTGCGGCCTGGCGCGCCGGGCGCATCTGCCACGATCTTCTTCCACACAAGGCGAGCATCGCCGGCCAGCACAGGACGCGCGCCGTAGTTGTTCTCCATTGCCGCGCTGAGTCTCGTGCGTTCAGAGAAAATTGCGGTCAGCTCAGTGACATCGAGGGGAGTTTCGGCGGGCCGAGCAGCGCACCTCGAACGCCAGTACCGCAACACCTCGAGCATCTTTGGGGCGCGGTCTTCCATCAGCGCGCAATGAGCGATGCGCTCTTTGATATGCGCCGCCGACGGCAGCTCTCGTCCTAGTGCGGCTTGCGACCGGCGATATTCCATGAAATCGCGGCCGAGTCGCAATTCTAGCGCTAGCGCATCGTGACATAGTGATGCTTCGAGTGCGGCGAGACCCCAGTTGACAATCCATTGCTGCGGCGTCGCGAATGGGTCGGGGAGAAAGTCGGGGCGCTCCTCGCCGCGGCTGATATACGCGACCGGATCTACCGGCTGGCGAGTGAAGGTGGAACCCTGGCCCCAGAAGCCAAGTTTGGACAAATCCGCCAACGTGGGCGGTGGCGTCGTGGCGATAGCGTGCCCCATGTCACGCGGGGAGAGGACGCGGATTGAATAGCCGTCACCGATGAAGACCAGCAGCGAGCCCTCAGTCGGTAGGCCGGGCACACGGGAGCCATTAGAGGGTTCAGGTTTCAACGCAGCTAAGTCAATTTGCGCGATGAAATGGAGCGGGCGGCCGTCGTTACCAATGGGCCAATCGAAGGCTGGGGGCGCCTGGGGAGTACCGCCAAGCCAGCTTGTCGCTTCAGAATACGATTTGTAGGGTGAGCGGAACAGCAGCGCCCATGCGGGCAATTCTTTAGTACGCGTCGCCGATCCGGTCCGTGCTTTCATCTCAGCCAGGACATCGTCGACGTTCACTTTGGTGGCGGTCGATTTCTTCTTGCCAAAAAGATTGAAGATCACATCGATGCCCCCCGAGTTGATCCGATGCAGGATAATCGTGGAGATTCAATATATTCTTAACAGGTTCGGTTGGCGGTCGTCGTTCGCATGGATCGAAGCTAATGGCACTTGAACAGCACACGACCTTCGATCATCCGGGCCCAATAATGACCGCAATTGGCCCCCAGCCGAACTAACCTCCACGGCTGCTCCCGGGGACACTTCTGCCGTGCCTTTTGCTGGACGGTAGGTCCTGTTCTCGCCACCGGTGAAGTTGAACGGCCGGGCACTTCCCCGAATCAACATCCTTCCCCGACCGTGCCGTCAGGCCCTGAAGGCGAGCCAGGTCCAGGTGACGCCATTGGCGTGGTTGAGCGGTTGAATTGATGGTGCAGTGAGGCGACGAACGAGCGTCAGGCCCTCCCTCGACGCCTGCGCAATCGTGTCCTCGGGGAGGACAGGATGGACGGTTCGATCCGGCGCCCCGTCGCCATGGCGCAGGGACATGACCAGAAGCCCGCCGGGTGCGGCCAACCTTGCCAGGCTGTGCATCGCGACGACACGCTCGCCTGCATCGAGGTGTTGCCAGACGGCGCACAGCAGAACCAAACCGAATTGTCCGCGCCGTTGCGTCTCGATCAATTCGGGCAGCCTGTCATCCAGCCACTCGATCCGATGCACCTCGTATGCCGCCAGCCCTGCGTCGCGGAATGCCTTGACGGGTTCGACGGCGACGACCGTGTGCCCCATGCTCGCCAGCCATGCCGCGTCTCGTCCTGTGCCCGCCCCGACATCTACCGTTCGCATTGGGGCCGACGGCAGAAGGTCGATGACGGGCGCATAGAGGTCGGCAGACGAGATCGCGTTGAAGCGCTCGATCAAACTCGGCGCTTTGCTGGCATAGGCTTGGATCACGTCAAGCACAGGGCCACCCCCACGCGTTGGTTTCGAGGTCCAGCAGATTTCGACGAACACGCCAGGATGGCTCCGCCTCGCACTCTCCTATCCTCGGTTCACCTCCACCTTGCGCAGGGCTGGGAGGAGTTCGTCGGAGATGAGGCGCATCGATGGCAGGGAGGCGGAGGCGGGCATGCCGGCCCAGTTGGTGCGCACGACAAGGTGGCTGCAGCCGAGTTCCTGCCAGTAGGGGCGGAGCTGCTCGAAGCAATCTTCCGGAGAGCCGATGATGAAGCGGCCTTCGGTCAGTTCCTCGAACGAGCGCGAGAAGTCGGCGTTGTCCGGCATCACCTTGTCCTGGCCCCACTTGGCGTAGTCGCGGTACTTGCCGCCGAGGTAGGGGGCTGCCATCTCGATCGCCGTCTGCCGGTCCTTGGCGCAATACACCTCCTTGAAGACGGGAAGGTCGAGCGGGAACGGCTTGCCGCAGGCTTTCAGCTCCTCGCGGTAGACTTTCATCATGCGCCGGATCGACTCGAGGTTGGCGTGGGGATTGATGAACCAGGCGTCCGACAGGCGGGCGGCGCGGCGGACGGCCGGATCGTTGTTGGCGGCGATCCAGATCGGCGGGCCCGGCTGCTGGATCGGGCGGATATTCATCACCACGTTGTCGAGCTTGCAGGTTTCGTCCTCGAACGAGACGGGCTTGCCGGTCCAGAGTTGTTGGACCAGGTCGAGGTAGGCCTCGAAGCGCTTCACCCGCGCGCCCTTGGGCACGGCGAAGGCGTCGAACTCCATGTCGCGGTAGCCGAGGCCGACGCCGAAGATGAAGTTGCCGCGGGCGATGATGTCGAGCGTGGCGATGGTCTCGGCGGTGTAGACGGGGTTGTGCAGGTTGAGCAGCAGGATGCCGGTGCCGATGGTCATCTCGCCGGCTTCGGCCGCCAACCGCGCCAGGAACGGCACCAACTGCAGTTGCTTGTTGTTGCCCTCGTTCAGGTAGTGTTGGCCGGTGAGCAGGCTATCCCAGCCGCGGTCGCGGGCGTGGTGCACCATCGCGATCTGGTCGTTGAGGGTTTGCACCATGTCGGCGCTGGTGTGCTGCTGGTTGGTGATGAAGAGGCCGACCTTCATGGGGAATACGTCCTTGCTGTAGCCCAGGGGGTCTCAGCATGCCTGCACACCCGTGCGCTCGCAACTGGCTGCGGCGCGTCCTGGACTGAAAAATCGGAGCGTGCGGCGGCGTCGCCTTCAGGCGCCTTCGATCTCCGCGATGGCCTTGTCGACGTCGGCCGATGTCAGCGTCCAGTCGTTGTCGAGGTCGGCCACGACGCGGCGCATAGGCGCTCGCAGAGGCCAATGGCGCGCGTCTTGTCACCGAGGTGATCGTAGAGGATGGCCAGTGCCAGCTGCTGCGGGCTCTCGCCCTCGTAGGTCCACTCGAAGCCCCATGTCGTGAATTGCGCAACATCGTAGTGTTCGCCGAGCGGGGCGCCATCGACAGTCACGATCAGGCCGTCGAACGCCCGTTTGCCTTCGTAGGTCTTCATCTGGCCGCTCCGCTGCTCCGGTCTTCGCCGGGGATATCCCGCTCCTGATATATCAGCGCATGACGCGTCTGCAAGCGGTGCTTGTGGGGGTCGGCAATCAGCTCAGGCGCCCATCCGCATGGCATAATCCTCGAACAGTGCGTGCGCTTCGTCGCTCAGTACGGCTTCGGCCGGCATCTGGCGTTGCTCCATTGGCAGGCCGACCTCGCGCCTGAGATCGGGGCCGGAGATGCGCCGCGTCCATTTCGCATCGCGTGCGGCCAATCGCGCCATAAAGGTTGCCGATTCCGCTGCCGCACTCGCGTAGTAGAGGCGACGGATGCCGGCGAGATGCATGGTGGCGACGCACATGGAGCAGGGCTCAGCCGTCGTGTAGAGGTCGCAACCGGAAAGATCAGTGGTGGCAAGCTTCTGACACGCGTCGCGGATCGCCTCCACCTCGCCATGCGATGTCGGATCACTCTTGCCGAGGGCCCGGTTGAGTCCTTCGCCGACGATCTTGCCGTCCTTCACGATGACGGCGGCGTAGGGCATCGCACCGGGATCGTCGAGACTCTCGCGTGCAACTTCAAGCGCGCGGCGCATGAAGATCTCGTGCATCAGGGGCTCCTCTCATCCGGCGACGCCATGCCGGTCCTGGCGGGCGAAGACAAACCTCCGCACCGCCAGGACCGCCGGCCTGTTCTTCCTAGTGATTATCCCGCGGGATGCCTTTGGTCTTGGCGATGCGCTGATATTTGACGGCGGGCTTCAACACCATGCCGTGGCTCAGCTCATCGACCATGCTGCGCTGGATCTCCTGCCATGGCGTCTGGCTTTCGGGATATTTGTAGCCGCCGGCCTTGGCGAGCGCTTCCTTACGCTTGGCCAGTTCCTCGTCTGAAATGAGGATGTCGGCAGTGCGCTTGTTGAGGTCGATGCGCACCTTGTCGCCGGTCTTGAGGACAGCAAGGCCGCTGCCGGGCGTTGCCGATTCAGGTGACGCATTTAGGATCGATGGCGAGCCGGAGGTGCCGGACTGGCGGCCGTCGCCGATGCAGGGCAGCGAGGTGATGCCCTTTTTCAGCAGGTAGTCCGGCGCGCGCATGTTCACGACCTCGGCAGCGCCGGGGTAGCCGACCGGACCAGCGCCGCGCATGAACAGCAGACTGGTTTCGTCGATCGCCAGCTTCGGATCGTCGATGCGCTTGTGGTAGTCCTCAGGGCCGTCGAAGACGATGGCGCGACCCTCGAAGGCGCCGGGGTCCTTCGGGTTGGAGAGATAGCGTTTGCGGAATTCATCTGAAATGACGGACGTCTTCATGATGGCGCTGTCGAACAGGTTACCCTTGAGATTGAGGAAGCCAGCCGCCTTCACCATCGGCTCGTCGTAGGATTTGATGACCGCGCGGTCCCACGACACTTTGCCGGCGTTGTTCTCACGGAACGTGCGGCCGTTCACTGTCAGGGCCTTCTTGTTGATCTTGCCTTCGGCGATCAACTCGGCTGCGACGGCCGGCACGCCGCCGGCTCGATGATACTCTTCGCCAAGGTATTCGCCAGCGGGCTGCAGGTTCACTAGCAGCGGAATGTCGTGGCCGAACTTTTCCCAGTCGTCGTTATCGAGTTCGACGCCGATGTGGCGCGCGATGGCGTTGAGGTGGATGGGCGCATTGGTCGAACCGCCAATGGCGGAGTTGACGACGATGGCGTTTTCGAAAGCCTCGCGTGTGAGGATATCGGAGGGCTTCAAGTCCTCCCATACCATCTCGACGATGCGCTTGCCGGTCTCGTAGGCCATTTGCTGGCGCTCGCGGTAGGGGGCGGGAATGGCCGCGCAGCCGGGAAGCGACATGCCAAGCGCTTCGGCCAGCGAGTTCATGGTGGAAGCCGTGCCCATGGTGTTGCAATGGCCGGCGGAGGGGCGGAAGACGCCACCAGTTCCAGGAACTCTTTGTACTCGATCTCGCCGCGCGCCATCATCTCGCGCGCCTTCCACACGATGGTGCCCGAGCCGGTGCGCTCGCCCTTGAACCAGCCGTTGAGCATCGGGCCGCCCGAAAGCACGATCGCCGGCAGATCAACTGTTGCTGCCGCCATGATCTGGCTCGGGGTGGTCTTGTCGCAACCGGTGGTCAGCACGACGGCGTCGAGGGGGTAGCCATAAAGCACCTCGACGAGGCCCAGATAGGCCAGATTGCGATCGAGGCCGGCGGTCGGGCGCTTGCAGGTCTCCTGGATCGGGTGCAACGGAAACTCGAAGGCGATGCCGCCGGCTTCACGAATGCCCTCGCGGACGCGTTCGGCGAGGAAGATGTGATGGCGGTTGCACGGGGAGAGATCCGAGCCCGATTGTGCGATGCCGATGATCGGTTTGCCCGACTGAAGCTCTTCCAGCGTGAGGCCGAAATTCATTGTGCGCTCGAGGTACAGAGCGGTCATGTCGGCGTTGGCTGGATTGTCGAACCAGGCCCGCGAACGCAGCTCGGACGGTTTGATGCGCTTGCGTCCGCCATTGGCTTTGGAGCCGTTTTTTGCGGGAGCTGACGTTTTCTTCGGCTCTTTCATGGCGACCTCGGGCTTGGTAAATGGGCGTTGCGACCAAGCTTCAGGGTAGGACGGCGTTTCAGCCTATGCAATGCGGCTGCATGGGGCGCAGGTGCGAAATCGGGTGGCAATTTGTTCCACTGGCATTGCAAAAGCGCTCGATGCAGGCACATTGGATATCCGGTCAGGAGCGCGGTTGGATGCTGCTGGCCCTGGTGTTTCCCGGTCTGGCGACCTTTCTGCAGACTGCGCGATGCGAGAGATGTGGGCCTGCCCGATGTGCAGGTCGCAACTGGTCGATCCATAATCCGTTGCGCCAGTTCTAATCTCGACAGAGACCGCCTTGAAGGGCTGCGACCGCGCTACGCTCTTGTTTCGATCTTGTGGCGTATCGGGCGCGGGGCATCCGCCAACATTGCTGTCTGTCTCAACCGAGCTGGCTCGACTTTAACGCCGCGACCTCACCTTCGTGGCCTGGAGACGACATGAGCCAAGATGCAATCGAGAGCCAAACCGAAAAGGACGGACGGTTCAGCCGCCGGGTCAATCTGGTCCTGCTGCTGGGTCTTGCCTATTTGCTGACGCTCGGGACCTTGCTGCACAGGTTTCTGATTTTTGGGTGAGGACCAGCCTCATCCCCAGCCATGGCAAACCTTGATGGCCGAGCCGGTGTAAATCGGATATCGCATCTCGAGATGTGGCGTGTGAGCGCGGACGCGATCGAGCTGGTCGCGTTCACGCCTGCCGTGATCATGGCAAGGGAGAGGGATGCCTCAGCAGATCAGTCGCCGTCACCTTGTCATTGCCTTGGGCCTTGTGGTCGTCTCTGGCGCCATTCTGTTGGCGATGGGGCGGGTGGCGATCTGCACGTGCGGCACGATCAAGCTGTGGCATGGCGTTGTCGTCAGTTCGGAGAACTCCCAGCATCTGACGGACTGGTACACGTTCACGCACATCCTGCATGGCTTCCTCTTCTATCTTGCGGCTTGGTTTTTTGCCGGCCGCCTGCCGATTGGCTGGCGGCTTATGATTGCGACCGCGGTCGAGGCGGCGTGGGAGATCTTCGAGAACACGCCCTTCATTATCGAGCGCTATCGCGCGGCCACCATCTCGCTCGACTACTATGGCGACAGTGTCATCAATTCGACGGGTGATATTCTGGCGATGATGCTGGGTTTCTGGCTCGCCATGCGGCTGCCGGTCGTCGTCACGGTCGGTCTGTTTGTGCTCGTCGAACTCACACTTGCGTGGGCCATCCGGGACAATCTCACTCTCAACATCATCATGCTGATCTGGCCGGTCGTTGCCATTCGGCAGTGGCAGGGTGGGTGATGGGGTGAGACCGGCAGCCGCCGCAAACGTGATTTTGGCACCCGCGACGCTTGACGCCGCCGCATGTGCCTGACCTCATAGAGGCTGCGTTGCGACAATCGCTGGCGACCTCAACCTCATATTCGGGATCGGATCGCCACTCGTCATCCGTCACTTTTCTACGGAGGCCGCCGTGCTCACGGTTACGCGCGACAAGATCCTGCCCACGACCATCACCGGCTCGTATCCGAGGCCGCATTGGTTCGACCGCAGCCTAGCGGGCCGCTCCTTCAAGTCCGCGCTCGGGGATTCGCTCTTTCGCGAGCAGTACCTCGATGCCGTCGCCAGCATCATCGCCGAGCAGGAGGCCGCCGGCCTCGACATCGTGACGGATGGCGACAGCCGCTTCGACCTGACGGTGGGGGGCAAATCCTGGTTCTTCTATCCAATCGAGCGGCTCGGCGGCGTGTGCGGCCATCGTGACACGTCGCGTGGGTGGATGTCGCGGCATGGCCTGCGTCCCGGCAAGATCCTTTGGGAAGTGCAGGAGGCCTATCAACCCGGTGTCGTGCGCGAGAAGCTGACGCGCGGTCCATTGGAATATGCGGCCTTGTGGCAGGTGGCCCAGCGTATGACGGACCGGCCTGTCAAGTTCGGTACCATTTGCGCGCCTGCGATCGCCTCGATGCTGTGGAACGAGTACTACGAGGACGACAAGACCATGATCCTCGAGCTTTGCGACATCATGAACGAGGAGTTGCGCGAGGTCGCGCAGGCCGGTTGCCCGCTGATCCAGGTCGAGGAACCGCCGCACCATATGCGGGCGCAGCAGCCCGATTGCTCGGATGCCGATCTGCAGTTTCTGACCGAGGCCTTCAACCGGCAGCTTACCGGTGTCGATGCCGAGATCTGGGTGCACACGTGCTGGGGCAATCCCAACCAGCAGCGCGTGCACTGGAAGGTGCCGAGCTATGAGCGCGCGCTCGAGCACCTGTTGCAGCTCAACTGCGATGTGCTGACCATCGAATGCGCCAGCTCCGATGGCCAGGACCGCCCTCTTCAAGCACATCAAGACCGACAAAAAGATCGCGATCGGCGTAGTCAATCACTGCGATACGGTGGTGGAGCCTGCAGAGCATGTCGCCGCGTTGATCCGCAAGGCGCTGGAATTTATCCCCAAAGAACAGCTCGTCATCAGTACCGATTGCGGTTTCGGCCGCGAGGGACTGTCGCGGCGGATTGCCTTCTACAAGTGCGTGGCGCTGGTCGAGGGCACCAACATCGTACGTCGAGAGCTGGGGCTGCCAGAGGCTCGCGTGCGGCAGGCCGATCCGATGCTGTGGTTCGCCGGGCGCGAGGCCAAGAGTTGATGTGATGGCGAGCGCCATGTCGGTGCGTTCGCAAGCTACGGTCGCGCCTTGGTGATCGATGAAGGTTTGGGTGGATGCGCGTGCGCTTCCACCGAGACGGCGTCACGCCGCCCCACCTCGACGACAACGTCGTTATAGCAGCGCCCTTGGCGAGGTCGGCGCGTTTCTCGGTCGAGACCAGCGCGCTGATGGTCTGTCCGTTCGGACTGGTGGCGATCCAGGCGCCTTTCTCGGACGACACGACGCCGGGCGGCACCGCATCTGTCACTACGAGTGGCAGGATGACGTCGCCGAGATCGTTGTGGACGCGCACCTTGCTTCCGTTTTCGAGTTTGCGGGCCTTGGCGTCTTGCGGGTTCATCAGCAGTGGCGGCGTTTCGTTGGCCTTGCCGCCTTCGCCGAACAGGGTCGAGGAAATACGGGCGTCGGACGCGGGTGAGATGAGCATCAAGGGGAATTTGTCGTCTCGCGGAAGGAAGGCTGGCAGGCGCACACCGGCGCCCCAGCGCTCGGCCAGAAGGTCCGAGGCCAGTTCGACCTTGCCCGAGGGCGTGGCCGGCTTGTGGGTGACGTAGAGTGCGAGTGTCCGACCATCCGGCGCCGTCATGCGCACCGGCTCCTTCAACGGGAGTTCGCTGGGCCGGCGACCTTTGAGCGCGACGTGACTGGTGTCCACGGCCTCGTCCATGAGCTCCTTATCGGTGGCCTTGAAGCAGAGGTCGTCGAACCCGAAGCGGTGCGCAAGGCGCCTGAAAATCTCGGTGTTGGGAAGCGACTCGCCAACCGGCGGGATGGCGGCCTCGGCGCGTTGCAGCCAGTGGTGTCCGTAGGCTGCGTAAAGGTCGTCCTGCTCGAAGTTGGTGCTGGCTGGTAGCACCACGTCGCACAGCGCCATGCTCTCGGTCATGGCGATCTCGATGCCAACCATGAAGACATCCTCGCGCATGAGACCGCGGCGCATGCGGTTCTGGTCGGCGTGTACGACCAGGGGGTTGTGATTGTAGATGAAGAGGGCGCGCAGGGGCGGGGGCCACGTCGTCCTCGGCCAGATGGCGGCCGGCATCCATGATATCGAGCGTGCGCGTCGGGCCTGGCAGCAGGTCCGGCCGGGCAAGCTTGGCGGGCGTCTTGGGGAAGGCGTTGCCGGCGCCGAGCACAAGGCCGTTGCGCTCATTGAATTTGCCGAGGAGGGCTGGCAGTGCAATGGCTGTTCGGATTCCACTGCCGCCGTTGCGCCCGCGCTCCAGGCCGTTGCCAAGGCTGATCACCAGCGGATCGGCGTCGGCCATCCACCTGGCCATCGTTGCGATGTCGGTTGCCGAAACGCCGCAGGTTTCGGCGGCCAGTGCCAGTGTCCATGGTCGGGCGGCGGCCATGTAGTCGTCGTAGCCGTGCACGTTGTCGGCGATGAAGGCCTGGTCGTGGGCACCCAGACGTTCCAGTTCGGCTGCCAGTGCGAAACCGAGCACGACGTCGGTGCCGGGGCGGAGTGCGATATGCAGGTCGGCCTGTTCGGCAATCTTCGTGCGCAGGGGATCGACCACAACCAGCTTGCCGCCATTGCGCTTCGATTTGCGAATGTTGCGCACCAGATGCAGGTTGGCGACGGTGGCATTATTGCCCCAGACGACGTTGAGCTTGGCGTCTTCTGCGGCTTCGGGACCGATGCCTGCGACCAAGCCATAGGTTCCCGCCCAGGCCTCGCTGCGCACGGCGCCGCACATGGAGCGGCGATAAAGCTGGGTTGCGCCGAGCTTGTGGAAGAAGCGGAGCGACATGCTGTCCATCGCCAGCAGGCCGTGTGGGCCGGCGTAGTTCAGCGGCATGACGGCTTCGCGGCCATGCTTGGCGATAACCTCGGAAACGCGGGCATGGATGAGGTCGAGGGCCGCGGTCCATGAGATGCGCTCGAACTGGCCGGAGCCTTTCGGGCCGACGCGGCGCAGGGGATGAGTCAAGCGGTTGGCGCCGTGGACGAAGTCGATCGTGTGATGCGCGACCTTGTTGCAGATGACGCCTGCCGTCAGCGGCAGGGCTTCGGAGCCGCGCACCTTGGCGATTCTGCCATTGTCGACGGTAACGGTCAGGCTGCAGGTGTCGGGACAATCGAGCGTGCACACGCTCGGGCGCTCTTCGAGGGACATGACCGTCTCCTTGGCACGGGCCGGGGCCTAATGAGCGAGCATCATACAGGCGGTGGAAAGCATTGCCCAGGTCGGCAGTTTCCGCTTTGCTTGCTGCGATGCCTGGAGGCTCGGTGTCGGGGCGGCGGCGGGGTCCGCCGGCCTGCCGGGGCCATCATCCCCGGCGACGCATCGCAACTGGCAAGGAGACGGGACATGGCTTTCGAATTGCATCCGGAGATGGCGCCCTTGATTGCGGCTCGGGCGAAACTCCCCGTCGCAAAGGACCTGGCTGACGAGCGCCGCAACTGGTCGGCCTATGCCAAGGCCAATTCCGAACCGCCGCCTGCCGACATGGGGATCGAGGACCGGACGATTGGCGCGCGCGATGGCCATGGGATCCCGATACGGGTCTACACCCCTGCGGGGGCCGGCAAAAAGGCTGCCATCGTCTATTTCCACGGTGGCGGCTTCGTCAAAGGCGATTGCGAGAGCAGCGACACCAACGGTTGGGGGCTGGCCGACGAAACCGGGGCCGTGGTTGTCAGCGTCGACTACCGGCTGGCGCCCGAGCACAAATATCCGACGGCACTCAATGATTGCATCGACGTGCTCAAGGACGTGCATGCCAACGCCGGGGCCTGCGGCGCCGATGCCTCGCGACTTGCCGTAGTTGGCGACAGCGCCGGCGGAAATCTGGCGGCGGCGACAGCATTGTGGGCGCGCGACAACAGCGGGCCGGGCCTGCGTTGCCAGGGTCTGATTTATCCCTGTCTCACGGACCGACTCGACTACGACGGATACCGGCGCAACGGCGAGGCGCCCGGACTGACAACATCGAACATGCGAAACTACTGGAAAGCCTACCTTGGCGAGGATATGGCGGGGCGATCAGAAGATCCGCTTGCGACGCCGCTGGTGGCGCGCGATCTTGCCGGCCTGCCGCCCGCCTACATCCTGGTGGCCGAGTACGATCCCCTGATCGACGACGGCGTGACCTATGCCGCCAAGTTGATTGCTGCCGGCGTCGAGACCGGGTTCTACCGCGCCCACAACATGATCCACGGGTTCGTTCGCCGCCGCGTCGCCGGACCGGACAGCGGCAAGGCGTTTCGCGCCATGACCCAATTCATCAAGGCCAAGCTCGATGCGTAGGCATCCTCTGCCGCGTTGAGGTCTGCACGGCCTGCCGTGCATTCCCGGCAGGCCGTGCAATTGTTGCGCGCCCTTATTCCGCTGCCTGTTGTGCCGACGCGGGGCGTGCGCCGCGCACGAGACGGCCTGGCAGCTTGCCGGTCGCCTTGCCTTCTCTGTTGACGACCTCGCCGGAGACGATGGTGGCCTCGTAGCCGTCGATGTGCTGGATCAGGCGCCGGCCGCCGGATGGCAGATCATAGACCACCTCAGGTGCGTGCAGTTTCAGGCGGCCATAGTCGATGACGTTGATGTCCGCCTTGGCGCCGCGCCGGATGACGCCACGATCGTTGAGGCCGATGGCGCGGGCGTTGTCGCTGGTCAGCCGCTTAATGGCCCAGGGAAGGGGCAACTTCGGGCCGCGCTGGCGATCGCGCGTCCAGTGCGTCAGCATGTAGGTGATGGCGCTGGCGTCGGAGAGGATGCCGACGTGGGCGCCACCGTCGCCGAGGCCGATCAGCGTGGCGTCGTGGCACATCATGTCACGCACGGTGTCGAGCGTGCCGTAGGTGTAATTGGAGAGCGGCCGATACAGGATCGCCTTGCCGCCCTTCTCGAGCAGCATGTCGTAGGCGACTTCTGCCGGCTCGCGGCCTTCGCGTGCGGCGCGGGCTGCGACGGAGTTCTCCGCCTTGGGCTCGTAGTCGGGGGGATCGCCGAGCGGGAAGATGCGGTCCCACTTGGTGACGCGGCGCATGAGGGATGCGTCCTCGATCGCCTCCGAAATCAGCCGGGCGCGGAAGTCGGGTTGCACGAGGCGCTGCATCTTGGCTTCGAATGGCAGGTCTTCGATCTCGCGCCAGCTCGGGCGGCCGATGAAGGGATTCTGAGAGATCTCGAAGCCCAACATGATGCCGGTCGGGCGGGTGAGGACCTGGCCCATCATCCGGTGGCCAGCCTTGTTGGCCGCTGCGATCTGGCCCATCAAATGCCGCCATTCCTCGGGCCGGTTGTCGCGCTGGAGAATGGTGATCGACATCGGGCGCCCCGAGCGTTCGACGAGACGGCGCAGGAGGGCCATTTCCTCGTCCGGCTCGTCGAAATCCGAGATCACCTGCAGCCAACCCGTGCCGAGCCTGCCGAGTGCGACGGCAATTTCAGTGAGCTCGGCCTCGTCGGCTTTGAGCGTCGGAATGGGAATGCCGGCTTTGGTCTTGTGGTTGAGCGTGCGCGACGTGGAAAATCCGAGCGCGCCGGCCTTGACGCCCGCTGCTGCCAAAGCGGCCATCTTGGCGCGATCCTCCGCTGTCGCAGGCTCGCGATCGGCGCCGCGCTGGCCCATGACGAACACACGCAGTGCTGCGTGCGGCACCTGGGTCACGACGTCGAGGTCGAAGGGGCGGGCATCGAGGGCGTCAAGATAGTCCTCGAACGATTGCCAGTTCCAGGGTAGCCCCTCGGTCAGCACGACCTCGGGTATGTCCTCGACGCCTTCCATCAGCTTCACGAGCATATCCCGGCGATGGGGCTCGCACGGCGCGAAGCCGACGCCGCAGTTGCCGATCACGGCGGTTGTCACGCCGTTCCACGATGATGGCGTGATCTGGCTCGACCATGTGACCTGCGCGTCGTAGTGGGTGTGCAGGTCTACGAAACCGGGGGTGACGATGCGGCCCTTGGCGTCAATCTCCTCGTTGCCTTTGCCTGCGACCTTGCCGACCTGGGTGATGCGGCCATTATCGATCGCGACATCGGCCTCAATGCCTTCGGCCCCCGTGCCGTCGATGACCGTGCCATTGCGGATAACGAGAGAATGCTGGTCTGCCATATCGTCACTCCTCCAATGTCGCCGACAGGCGCTCGACAGCCTCGGCAAAATCACGCTTGAATTCGTAGACCACATCGCGGGCCCTGAGTTCGTGGCTCATCAGGCCGACAGCCTGGCCCACGTAGTAGGTCGCAAGCTCCTTGGCGCCAGCGTGGCCAGACTCTGCGAGCTTGTCGACCTTGGCGAGCGCGGGCCGGCTGATCAGGCCTTGCAGGGGCATTTCCAGGGGTTCGGGCATGCCCGGTCCCGACCACGCTTCGGTCCAGGGCGATTTGAGCTGTCGCGTGGGTTTGCCGGTGCGGCTGCGCGAGCGGACGGTATCGCGCGAGGTTGCTGCAAGCATCTTGGCTTTCACCGTCGGGATGGTTTCGGCCTCGGCGGTGGTCAGCCAGACCGAGCCGGTCCACGCGCCTGCTGCGCCCATGGCCATCACGGCTGCCATTTGCCGTCCCGTTGCGATGCCGCCGGCGGCCAGCACCTGAACTTCGGGGTGATCCTTGATGGCATCGAGCACTTCCGGCACCACGACCATGGTGGAGATTTCGCCGCAATGGCCGCCGGCCTCGGTGCCGGATACGACGAGGATTTCCACGCCGGCCTCGATGTTTTTCAGGGCGTGCTGGCGGGCACCGGTCAGCGCACCGATGGCGATGCCCTGCGCCCGGCATCGCTCGACCACCGACTTCGGCGGCGGGCCCAGTGCGTTGACGAACAGCTTGATCGGGTGGGCAAAGGCCACGTCCAGCAGCTTCTGAGCGCCGTCCTCGCGCATGTTTGCGGAGTAGTCGTGGGCCCAATTGGAGGTCCAAAGATCCGACGCGTCGATGCCATGCTTCTCGAGCAGGCTTGCCACGTGCTGACGATGGCTCGGGGGGACGCGCGCCGCGAGATCCTCAGCGGTCAGTTCGCCGGCCTTGTTCTCCATGCGGGAGGGGATCAGCAGGTCGACGCCGTAAGGTCCTTTGATGCGGGCATCGATCCAGGCGAGATCGATCTCGAGCGTTTCGGGCGTGTGGGCGACGGCACCCAGGACGCCAAAGCCGCCGGCGTTGGTCACCTCGACGACGACATCACGGCAATGAGTGAAGGCGAACAATGGAAACTCGATGCCGAACCGCTTGCAGAGCGCTGAGTTCATGGTCTGTCGCCTCCTCGTTGGTTTTGCACTTGGGGACGATCTTGAAGCGGAATTGATGACGCGGCAACGGCTGCCTGGCGGTTGAGATTGTTATCGGGCGCTGAGCTTGGCCGGCAGCCATGTGACCAGGTCGGGGAATGCGATGATCAGCGTGACCACCACGACCTGGATGCCGATGAAGGGCCAGATGCCCCTGTACATCTGATTGAGGGTGATTTCCGGCGGGGCGATGCCGCGCAGATAAAAGATCGAGGGTGCCATTGGCGGCGTCAGGTAGGCGGTCTGCAACATGACGAGGAAAACGACGCAAAACCAGACCTTGTCGAAGCCGACGGCAACGACCAGCGGGGTCGCGATGGGCACAACCATCAGAATGATGACCAGTGGGTCCAGCATGAAGCCCGCCAGAAATACGATGACCATGACGATGCCAAAAAGGCCCCAGCGGCCGAGGTTGACGGACTCGATGACCTCGGTGAGGGCCTGCAGGCCGCCCGAGCCGACGAAGACGGCTGCGAAAATCGAGCCGCAGGTGACGATGAACAGGATCATGGCGGTGATGCGCACGGTGCGCATGGTGGAGTCGACCACCACCGGCCAAGACAGCCGTCCATAGCTAGCGGCCAGAAGCACCGTGCCGAGCGCGCCTGTGGCCGAGGCCTCGGTCGGCGTCGCGATGCCTGCCATCATGGAGCCGAGCACACAGATGATGACGATGATCGGGGGAACCAGGACCTTCAAAGTGATGGCGATGCGCTCTGCCATAGGTGGCGCGGGCTCGGTTTCGGCAATCCGCGGCCCGTCTTCCGGGCGCACGAGGCAGCGGAGAAAAATGTAGACGATGTATCCCGTTGCCAGCATCAGGCCTGGAATGATCATGCCGATCAGGATCGAGCCGACCGAGGCGTCGGCAACGGGGCCGATGACCACGGCCAGGACTGAAGGCGGGATGATGGTGCCCAGCGAGCCGCCGGCGCAGATGGTGCCGCAGATGAGCGAGTTTGCATATCGGTGCCGCATCATGGCGGGAATGGCGAGCAGACCGACGACGGTCTCGGTGGCGCCGACAATGCCGCTGGTGGCAGCAAAGATCACGCACATCAGGATCGTGCCGATGGCTAGGCCGCCTGGAATGCGGCGCGTCCACATGTGAATGGCATCGAACAGGCGCGAGGCGATGCCGGAGGCCTCGAACATGGCGCCCATGAAGATGAACAAGGGGACGGCTGCCAGCACCGTAGAGGTGGCGACTTCTTCAACCTTGAGCACCGATTGATGGAGCGTGCCCTCGGGGCCGAACGTCCACCAGCCAAAGACCACCGCGAGCGTGAGCATCACGAAAGAGACGGGAAATCCCGTCAGGATGCCGGCGATCAGGGAAGGGAACATCCACAGCGAGGACATGAAGTCTCCTGACGGTCGAGTGAAGCGGCGCGGAGTTGAAGCGCGCGAGACGGATTGGCGAGGTTGCCGCTGTGCGGCCGATCAAACGCTGGTGTGGCTGTTGTCGCCGCTGCCACCGATCGGATGACCGGTGACCGCGTAGAACCTCTTGATGACTTCGGCTACGAGCTGGAGGGTGAGTGCGACGAAGCCCAGGAACAGCATGAAGCGGAACGGCCAGAGCACCGGATTCCAGGCCGATGTGCCGGATCGCTCGTTGGTGAGGTAGGAGTCGTGGAAGTAGTTGAAGAGCCCGTACGTGATCCAGGCAGAGGCGGGCAGCATCAAAAACGCAAAGCCCAGGAGGTCGACCCAGTTGAGTCGGCCGCGGGTCGAGGGTGTGTAGAGCAGATCGACACGCACGTGGCTGTCGAGGGAAAGTGCGTAGCCCACCGACATGATGAAGGCAGAGCCCATCAGGAAGGTGTTGACGTCGTAGCCCCACAGGGTCGGTGACCCGAAGACGTAGCGGGCAACCACGTCGTAGAGCATGAGGACGATCAACGCGACCACCAGCAGCGCGGCGATCACGCCA
This sequence comes from Hyphomicrobiaceae bacterium, assembly GCA_041397705.1. Classification (GTDB taxonomy): domain Bacteria; phylum Pseudomonadota; class Alphaproteobacteria; order Rhizobiales; family Hyphomicrobiaceae. Next base: position 124,447 of record JAWKWC010000013.1, on the reverse strand, counting down.
CATATTCTGCTGAAGGCGTCGATGCTGCGGACGAATGCTTTCATGCGATCACGGTCACGGCGCCTCGGGTGCTGACCGAAGCGCCGTGCTCCTTCATGTTTTTACCTGGATCAACTTAGCGGAGTTCCATCCGGTAGGCCTTGGCACCGTCCCAACGCTCAACGAACGCGCGCTTGTGCTCGAGCGCCTTCTTGAACCATGGACCAGCCTTGTCGATGTACTTGTCTTCCCACTCCCTGGTGGCCTTCTTCCACGCCTCGAGGTAGCTGTCGTCAACGCGGATGATCTGCACGCCGTCCTTCTTGTATTTGCCGAGCGCTTCGGAATCGTCCCAGTTGACCTTCATCCAGCTGTTGAGTGTTACCGTGCGGGCGGCGGTGCGGATCAGGAACTGGGTCTGTGGATCGAACTTATTCCATAGGGCCTTGTCGAATGTGCATTCCTGCGCCGCTGCTGGCTGGTGGACGCCCGGCAGGATGATGTACTTGGCGATCTTGTGGAAGCCGAGGGGGTAGTTGATCGATGGTGTCGCCCATTCGATCGCATCCACCACGCCACGCTCCAGGGCCTGATAGACTTCGCCGCCCGCGAGGATCACGGTCGAAGCGCCAAGCGCGGACGCGATCTCAGCGGAGGCACCGGCGGTGCGCCACTTCAGGCCCTTGAGATCGGCGATGGTGCGCACAGGCTTGTTGGCATGCATGTGGATCTCGTCCGAGTGCGCTCCGCACGGCATGACGACGAGGCCGAACTTCTCCATGCGCCACTGGGCCCACAGGTCGGCGGCGCCACCGTCGTAGAGCCAGTGCAGGTAGGCTTCGATGCCGGGGGAGCCAGCGTAGCCGCCGAAGATGACGGAGGTCTTGTCCAGGCCCCAATCATAGCCTGGCCAGTGATGGCCTGCCGGCGCGATCTTCTTCTGCACGGTTTCGGTCACCTTGAGCGGCGAGCCGATCGTGCCTGCTGGGAACACCTGGAACTTGACCTTGCCCTGGGTCAGCTTATCGACCTCTTTGGCAAAGCCCTTGGCGAACAACTCGAGATGGACGCCACCCGCCCAACTCGTGGCCATGCGAATGTTCTGTTGTGCCATGGTCGGCGTCGCCACCGCACCGAACGCCACAGCTGCAGCTGTAACGGCAACCGTACGCTTCAACGATTTCATGTGTCGCTTCCTCCCGCGCCGCATGCGCCTCGCATGTTTAAAGGGGTGAGGCTCTTTGCTGTTCGGCGGCGCTGGGCAGAACTATTTCATTTGGCTCTTGTGGGTGTCAACGTCCGGACATTTGCCTTGGCCAGCCAAATGTCTGAAAAGAGGTGCGGGAGCGCCCGGTGGCCTCCTCTGGCGCCCGGCGGTGAAACGGCGATAGTCTCTCACCCTGTGGTCATTTGGGGACTGGAGCGCATGGACAGTGCGGAACGTATAACGGCGGCAATTCTCGTCATCGGCGATGAGATCCTGTCGGGTAGAACGAAGGACAAGAACATCGGCCATATCGCCGATCACTTGACCGCCATCGGCATCGACTTGCGCGAGGTTCGGGTGGTGTCCGATCTCGAAGGTGAGATCGTCGATGCGGTGAATGCGCTGCGGGCCCGCTACACCTATGTCTTCACGACGGGCGGTATCGGGCCGACGCACGACGACATCACCGCGGACTCGATTGCCAAAGCGTTTGGCGTCGGCATCGGTCATCATCCCGAAATCAAGAGGCTGCTGATCGAGAACTTCGAGCGGCGGGGCATCGAGGCCACCGAGGCGCGTCTGCGCATGGCCCGCATTCCGGATGGCGCGGAGATCGTCGAGAACCGCATTTCCATTGCGCCTGGGTTCAAGCTCGAAAACGTTGTCGTGATGGCAGGCATCCCTTCAGTGATGCATGTCATGCTCGACAGCGTTACGCCACGGCTCAAGACCGGCAGGAAGATGCTCTCGGTTGAAATCGAGTTGCTGCGCGGCGAGGGCGAGATCGCCGAACTGCTGGGCGAGACCCAAAAAGAATATCCGGATGTGTCGATGGGCAGCTATCCGTTCAATCGCGAGGCGCGCGTCTACGGCACTGTGCTCGTCCTGCGCTCGACCGATGCCGACCGGCTCAAGGCCGCCGAGACGCGGCTCAAGGACCGGCTCACCGCCAAGGGCGTGCCGTTCTGAGGCCGGTCAAGGCCTACATATCCTGCACTCTACAGTTCACTGCGAACCGATGAAGGACACGTCCATGTCGCAACCGCTATTGTTCACACCGATCGAGCTGCGCTCCGTCACGCTCAAGAACCGCATCGTGGTCGCGCCGATGCACCAGTATGCGGCCGACAAGGGTTTCGTCACCGACTGGCACCTGATGAATGCCGGCAAGTACGCGGCTGGCGGTGCGGGTTTCGTGATGGTGGAGTCTACCAAGGTGGCGCGCAGCGGTTGTGGCACCGTTGGCGATACGGCGTTGTGGGATGACAAGTACATTCCAGGTATGACCCGCGTTTGCGACTTCATTCGCGCCAATGGTGCGGTGCCCGGGATCCAGCTCGGCCATTCCGGGCGCAAGGCGCGGCTGACGCGTCCGTGGGAGGGCGGTAAGCCTCTCAATGGCGACGAGCCGGAAGTCTACGAGTGGGACGACTGGGAGCTGATTGCGCCGTCGGCCATCCCGTCGTCCGAGAGTTCTCCGACGCCGCGCGCCCTGTCGCACAATGAGGTGCGGGACATGGTCGGCAAGTGGTCGGATGCTGCCGTGCGCGCCGACAAATGCGGCTTCGATATTCTGGAGATACATGCTGCGCACGGTTATCTGCTGCACCAGTTCCTGTCGCCCGCCTCGAACCAGCGGACCGACGAGTACGGCGGCTCTGAGGCAAACCGCATGCGCTTTCCGATCGAGGTGGCCGAAGCCGTGCGCGCGGTATGGCCAGCAGAGAAGCCGCTGTTCATGCGGTTGTCGTGCGAGGATGACGCGGGCTGGGATCTCGACCAGAGCGTCAGGTTGTCGGCGGCGCTGAAAAAAGTGGGCGTTGACGTCATCGACTGTTCGTCGGGCGGGACACTTGGGCGCTTGTCGCCGATGGATTCAGCCCGAGCCAAGACTTATGGCTATCAGGTCCCGTATGCCGAACGCATCCGCAAGGAGACTGGCGTCAAGACCATGGCGGTTGGTCACATCGTGCATGCGGATCAGGCCGAGGCGATCCTGCAGTCTGGACGTGCGGACTTGATCGCGATCGCGCGTGAGATCATGTACAACCCGCATTGGCCCATGGATGCCGCGCAGAAGCTTGGTGCCGATCCCGATTTCCAGATGGTGCCGCCGCCGCTTCGCTACTGGCTCAACAAGCGCGCCAAATCCGGTTTCGAGGGCAGGCCTTCCACCTATGGTGTGGGGCTAGCCGACAAGCAGGCTTGAGCGGGCCAGCGTCGCGCCGTCTGCTCGTCGTGACCCGCCTATTACACGAGAATGCGCAATAGAAAAACGCGGCTGGAGGGGTGTTCCAGCCGCGTCAACTGACGTGTCGCAAAGTTCTCTGAGTTGCTCACGGCAAGTCCGTGAGGATCGCTCAAATGCTTGATTTGGGCGCTTATTCCGCGGCCTCGGCCTTTTCAGTTCGGCCAGACATGGGATCGTCCTGGAACCGGAGCGCACCTTTGATGCGCGCACCCTCTTCGGCCGAAAACGTCTTGTGGCAGATTTCACTGTCGACGTTGGCCGTCTTCTCGAGACGCACTTTGTTGGCGTTGATGGTGCCCTTGGTCTGACCGCGCACGACCACTTCGTCGGCAATGATGCCGCCCTCGACCAGCGCGTCCACATCGACGATCAGGAGGTTGCACTTGATGTTGCCGTAAACCTTGCCTTTGACGAGAACGTCGCCCTCGCTCTCGAGGTCGCCCTTCATCTTCAGCCATTCGTTGATGATCGAGTAGTTGGCTTCCTTGACCCGGGTCGAAACCGAGATGGAGGAATTCTGGCTCGATGTCGGCTGGGTTGGTACCGGATTATCGTGCGGAAGACTGCCGTTTGCCGGAACTTCTGCCTTGCGTGGTGAAAACATCATTGACCCCCTTGCCCCTTTAATTCGCGACACGCCCGACCCTTGAAATCTATGTTGCGGCCGGAGTCGTCGGAAAGATTTATCTGATTCGTTTCTGATAATAGACGGGCGCAATTGGGCTTTTGACAAAAACATCTTGTGAGGGGGCCGGTGGTTCGCCTGCGTATCCGCAAAAGCACACAAAACTGTGTTCCATGATCCGGCCGCCACCCAAACTCCCGCAAGACGGGAATATATTGGCAAATGCACGCAGCATCAGGTGTGCAATGATCGTTGCGGGCATAGTTTAACGGTGTCCACAGAATAGGACGGGTAACCCGGCTCGGTGGGGTCTGCTCGACGGCGGGCGGCAGTAATGACCTTTCGGCTGGCACCATTTTGCGTTGCTTGGACATGTGGGGGGCGGCGGGCGTCCAGAGGGTTTCCACGCACGTCACGTGCTGCGATACTCGGGGCCAACTCAATCACTGCCGAAAACGGGAGAGACTGCATGAAGACGCGCGCGGCTATCGCCTTCGAGAAAGCCAAGCCTCTAGAGATCGTGGAGGTTGATCTGGCTGGCCCCCGCGCGGGCGAAGTGTTGATCGAGGTGAAGGCCACCGGCATCTGCCACACCGATGAATTCACGTTGTCGGGGGCGGACCCGGAAGGTCTGTTTCCTGCGATCCTGGGTCATGAGGGCGCGGGCGTGGTGGTGGACGTGGGACCAGGCGTCACGACCGTGAAGAAGGGCGATCACGTTATCCCGCTCTATACGCCTGAGTGCCGGTCGTGCCCGTCGTGCTTGTCCCGTAAGACCAACTTGTGCACGGCGATCCGCGCGACGCAGGGCCAGGGTTTGATGCCGGACGGCACGTCGCGATTTACGCTCGATGGCAAGCCCGTGTTCCACTACATGGGCTGCTCGACGTTCTCGAATTTCACGGTGCTGCCGGAGATCGCGGTGGCAAAAGTCCGTGAGGACGCTCCGTTCGACAAGATTTGTTACATCGGCTGCGGCGTCACAACCGGCGTCGGCGCGGTGATTAACACGGCGAAGGCGGGGCCCGGTTGTACGGCCGTGGTGTTCGGGCTCGGCGGTATCGGTTTGAACGTTATCCAGGGGCTGCGGCTGGTCGGCGCGGACATGATCATTGGCGTCGATCTCAATAACGACAAGAAGGCGTGGGGCGAGAAGTTCGGTATGACCCACTTCGTCAACCCCAAGGATGTTGGCAAGGATCTCGTCGGGCATCTCGTCAACATGACCAAGCGCGGGGCGGATCAAATCGGCGGCGCCGACTACACCTTCGACTGCACCGGCAATGTCGAGGTCATGCGCACAGCGCTCGAGTGCAGCCATCGTGGCTGGGGTGAATCGATCATCATCGGCGTCGCGGGCGCGGGCCAGGAGATCGCGACGCGCCCCTTCCAGCTGGTTACGGGCCGCACTTGGAAGGGCACGGCCTTCGGTGGCGCCAGGGGCCGCACCGACGTGCCTAAGATCGTCGACTGGTACATGGACGGCAAAATCCAGATCGATCCAATGATCACCCATACCTTGGCGCTGCAGGACATCAACAAGGGCTTCGACCTGATGCATGCCGGCGAGAGCATTCGCAGTGTGGTGGTTTTCTAGGGGATCTGGCGGTCCCAGCGAACGATCGGCGAAGCCCGACAAGGCGGCCAGGGGCAGGGGTGCGCCAAAGGTGCTCGAATTCGATTCGGAGCGGTCGGCGTCGTCGCGTCGGCCGCGGCACCTTCCCCAGGACAGAGGACTCACCTTATTTTCCTTTTTAGTCAAAGCGGTAGAGGATGATCGGCGGTGCAGTGTCGACATCGAGAGATTTGCTGCGCAGAATTAGTACGGACATGTACCGATGCGCAGGGCATGATCATGGCCAAACGGTCTCGCACTGATCGGCCCGTTGGGTAACGATCGTGGATGGCTGTGCGGGCGAGGCCCGGTCAGGACGACGGGACATATTCGATAAGCAGCGGCCAGGGGCTAACTCCGCCCGCCGCACGAGGGAGCTAACGTATGAACGATATCGACCAGGCAAGTCTCAAGGCGCACGACGATGCCATGATCCGGCAGGCCGTATCGGGTTGGCTCAGTGCCTTCGAGGCGGCCCTGAGCAAGGGTGATGCGAAAGCCGTCGCGACGCTTTTCCACGACGACAGTCATTGGCGCGACGTGGTGGCGTTCACATGGGCCATCAAACCACGTGTCGGTGGGACCGATATCGCCAAGGGACTGATCGATCGCCAGCCGGCTGTCGAGGCTCGGAACTTCGAGATCAATCCCAGCCGTGTTGCGCCGCGCCGGGTCAAGCGCGTCGGGCGCGATTGCGTCGAAGCGCTTTACCGGTTCGAGACAAAGGTCGGTCGCGGCGAAGGCGTGTTGCGGATGGTGGCGACAGCGGATGGCAGCGGCGTTGGCGGTTACAAGGCCTGGGTGTTGTCGACATCGCTCGAGGAGCTGAAGGGCTTCGAGGAAAAGATCGGCAAGAACCGTCCCAGTGGCGCTGCGTTTTCGCGCAATTTTGGCGGCGACAACTGGGAAGATGTGCGGCGCAAGGCGCAAAACTACGACCAGCGCGATCCTGCTGTGCTGATCGTCGGCGGTGCGCAGGCTGGCCTTTCCATGGCGGCTCGGCTCAATCAGGTCGGGGTCGATGCGCTGGTGGTGGAGAAGTGGCCGCGCATCGGTGACAGCTGGCGCAAGCGTTATCACTCGCTTGCCCTGCACAATTCGATCCACGTCAACAATCTTCCCTACATGCCATTCCCGCCGACGTGGCCGAATTACATCCCGAAGGACATGCTGGGTATGTGGTTCGAGATCTACGCCCAGGCGTTGGAAATCAACAACTGGACCAGCACGGAGTTCACGAAGGGCGAGTGGGACGAGACTGCCAAGCGCTGGAATGCGCATTTGAAAATGCCGGACGGCTCGGAGCGCGTGCTGCGGCCGCGCCATATCGTGTTCGCCAATGGCGTTTCCACCTATCCGCTCGTTCCGAAGCTGCCGGGACTCGACGACTTCAAGGGCGACGTGGTGCACTCGGAAGGCTTCGACAGCGGCGCGCCCTACACTGGCAAGAAGGCACTGATCATCGGTACGGGATCGTCGGCCAACGATATTGCGCTAGATCTCTATCATTTCGGCTGCGACACGACGATCGTGCAACGTGGCTCGACCACGGTGGTCTCCATCGAGCCGTCAGCCAAGCTCAACTATGCGCTCTATGACGAAGGACTGCCGGTCGAGGATTGCGATCTCATCGCATCTGCAGCGACGCCGCCATTGATTCTCGACGCCTACAAGCTGGCCGTGAAGCGCATGACCGAACTCGACAAGGATATGATCGAGGGGCTGAAGGGCATCGGCTTCAAGTACGACATCGGCGAGGACGAAACGGGCCACCAGATGAAATATCGCCGTCGCGGCGGCGGCTACAATCTGGATGCCGGCAGTTCCGAGCTGATGATCAAAGGCGAGATTGGCCTGCTGCACTACGAGACGATCGAGCGGTTCTGTCCAGAAGGAGCCTTGCTCAAGGACGGTACGATCAAGCCGGCCGACCTGATCGTGCTGGGCACTGGCTATTATCCGCAGGGTGAACTGGTGCGGCGAGCGCTGGGCGAGGCGATGGCCGACAAGATCGGCCAGATCTGGGGCGAGAATGCGGAGGGCGAACTTGCCAACATGTTCCAGCCTACCCCACAGCAAGGCATCTGGTTCATCGCCGGCAGCCTGACGCAGGCGCGCATCTATTCGAAATACCTGGCCGTGCAGATCAAGGCACAGGAGGAGGGGCTGGTCGACCTCTAAGACTTGTCCTTGAACGCGGGGCCGCTGCCACAATGGCGGCTGTGATTTCGACGAGGGGCTGCCCGCGAGCGGCCCCTTGTCCGTTTCATTTGAGCTTTAGCGCCTCAAGCGAACGCCGACGCGCACCTCGTCGACGCTGTAGTCGGCGCCGATATTGGTGGTGTCGTAGTCGATGTGGGTGTAGCGGCCGAACAAGGTGATCTCGCGGTTCAAGTAGTATTCGAGGCCGGCGTTGGTGGTAACGGTCTGCTCGACGAGATCGGCGCCGGCGTAGTCCGAGCGGGCGTAGGTGACACCGGCGGTGGCGATCAAGTGCCGGCGGAAGGCGTGGCGAACCTCGCCACCGATGCTGCGCGTCATGGCGCCGCCTGCGCCTGCCACTGTTGACTCGCCCAGATCTGAGCGGGCTGTGAGGCGCAAGGATGTCAGTGCGTTGATACGCCAGCCCAGATTGGCATCGACGATAACGCCTTTCAGTGTCGGCAGGCGGGTGTCGTCGAAGTCCTGGCGGGCGGTGCCGATGGAGACTTCACCGCGCAGCACCTGGGCGGTGTTGCCGAACGACACGCCAACACGGTAGCGCTCGCCGGAAGAATTGCGGCTGATGCCATCGCTGAGTGAGCTGCGCTTATAGTCGTATTCGTTGACGCCTGCCTCGCCGAACACCGACAACGTTGGCTTGAACTCCCATTGCGCGCGCAGAGCGCCTTCGCGCTCGGTATAGTCGCGATCGCTCGTGGTGTCGGCGGAGCCGCTGACCGGATCCACCGTGCGATCGGTCACGGCGCCTCTGAGTTGGAGCGAAAGGCGATTGAATCGGTGATTGAGGGTGACGCCGGTCCGGTCGGTCGTGATGTCTGGGCGACCGTTGATGTCGGCTGTGGAATTGACCGACCCGCGGCTGTCCTGTGTCACGTCATGGCCGACGAAGGCTTCGATGTTGGTGCGGCGCGTTATGTCCAGACGGCCCCTGGCTTCTGCCGTCCAGGCGCGATCGTCCTCGGAAGGATAGCGGTTATGAAACGAGTCTACACTGCGTAGCGAAAGTTCGAGCGCATGGCGGCTCCAATCGGAGACGAGGCGGGCGCTGGGCGCGGTTTCAAGTGCCACGTCGCCTTTCTGGCCCGATTGGGTGCGGAAGAGATTGCTGGTTGCGGCGATATCGATGGTGGCTTCCGGAAAGAGGAGGAACGAGCCAACTTTGATGCCGATGGGATCGTAGGGCTCGAAGCGAAACAGCCGTCCGGGCCTGCGATCGAGTGCAGGATTGGGTTCGGGCGCCAGGGCGAGCGCGACGGCGGCTTGCTCTTCCTCGGTGCGGGGATAGGCGAACGCCTGTGCTTCGGTGTCGGGTCGGGTATCGATGGTGGGGTCGACGCCGTCGACGGGCGCTGGCGGTTCGGTGTCGACAACAATGCCATCTGGCGCGGCCGGCGCTTCGGCGGGTTGGGCGAGGACTCCGTCGACGGCGGCGGGACGGCCGAACGGTGGCGCCGTGGGTGCGTTCGGGTCCGCCGCCTCGGCCCCATTGTCCCTGCTGCCCGTGGCCGGTTTACGGTTGTCTGGAAGTCGCTCAGGCCGTCCGGAGTTACGGTGGCGGTGCCCCATACCGAGGAGGCCAGGTGACGTTGCGACTTGTGCTGTGCCTGTGTCGGGCCCCAAGACAGCCAACATACACGCGACCCAGAGGACACCGGTTGCGCGCCAGACTCTATGAGCTTCGAATTCCACTATGGCGCCCTTGTCGCAACACGGATTCACGGGTGGTCCAACGCTTGGCACGCCGATGACGCGTTACGAAAAAGCAGCGCAGACGCCGAAATCTGGGGCGCACACCGCAAGTGCGCACACCGCTCACGACGATGCGTGCGGAGCTGGTCTGTGCAACCGGTACTCTAGCGTCATGCCAGTTAAGGGAGCGTTTATGTGCGTGCAAAGATGCGACGTCGGACGGCCTGTCAGCCGGTCAGCTTGACGGGGTGCCGAAGGGCAGACCGGGCGTAACTCGTGGTCGAGGCTGCGGGCGCTTCATGCTCGGCCGTCGGCGGTATCCCGGGTGATGGTGGCCTGCAGGGCAGCACATGGGCCGTCGGCTAGTCCCCCGAGCACCTCGACGGCGGCGCGTGCAACCGTGAGGGTTTGGTCAAGGCGCAAAATTTCGCCAGTTGCCCTCAGGATCTGGCCGCGAGCGGGTTGCAGCAGGTTGATTTTGTATTCCAGGGTCTTGGCCCGGACAGCAGCCGGCAGCAATGTTTGCGCTGCAAACGATGCGGCACTCTCGGCCAGTGCGCCGACGATGGCTGCATGGAACAGCCCGTCGCCTTCTCCGATGCGATCGGAATAGGGCAACTCGACTACGACACGGCCCGGGGTGGCGTCGATCAGCCACGCGCCCATGTGAGCTATGAGGCCGGCGTGGGCAAATTGCTCCCGCACCAGCCGCTCGAAGTTTGCTTCGGCAGGCTTGAACGGTGGAAAGCCCGATGGTTCGTTCATGCTGCAGGCTCTCCGATTGGGGCTGTGACCGGTCACCGGCGTCAAGGGCGGTTGGCGAGAAACCCGGTTACGGCGTCCTTGTAGCTGCGGTCGCCTACGGCCTTCATGTGGTCGCGCCCCTCGATCACGAAGGCCTTGGCGCCGGGGATGAGCTTTGCCAGTGCTTCAGCCGGGCCACCAATGACGTCGTCACTGCCGACCGCGACCAGCACCGGGCACGTCACCGTTGCCAGCGCTTCGGGCGTCAGCGGGTCGCGCGAGGAGCGGATGCAGGCGGCGAGGGCCTTCAGGTCGCTGTGGGTTTGTTCGGCGAATGCACGAAACGTGCGGGCGGTGGCATTCTTGACGTCATCGATGCTGGGGGCTTCAAGGGCTGCCGCGATGGGCCCCGTGCCGGCCATCGGCCGCACCATATTGCCGCCGAGGCCCGCAAAAATGGCGCTACGGACCCTGTCTGGATGTGCCAGCGTCAGGAATGCCGTGATGCGCGCGCCCATCGAATAGCCCATGACGTCGGCCTTCGCGATGCCCAGATGATCGAGCAGGGCGCGTGCATCCTCTGCCATGCGTGGTCCGCCGTAGCGTGAGGGGTCGTGCAACTTTTCGGATTGGCCATGGCCGCGATTGTCCATGGCGATCACGCGATAGCCGCCGCGCGTGAGATGCTTGACCCAGCCGGTGTCGACCCAGTTGACCTGGGCTGAGGATGCGAAACCATGGAGCAGCAACACGGGGTCGCCTTCGCCCTCGTCTAGAAAGCTCAGCGTTACGCCTTCGGACTGGAAGTGCTGCACGTTCGTCGGTCTCCCTTCGCAGCGGGCTCGGCGGCGGCGGTGGGCCGAGGCTCGCCCTGTGTCGTTCAGTCTGCCGGTCAATTGGCCGCTGTCAATCGCGGCGGCTGGCGGTTATGGTGCGGGCGATCCTATGGAAGACCGGAGACCTCACTATGGCCCAGAGCGCTGTCCCTCACCTTGCCAACGACGAGGGTGTCGAACAGATCAAAGTGGGTGTACGCGAACTCAACTGCATGGGGGCCCGGCCGCCCTTCGATCACCCACATGTGTATCTGGACATGGGCGCAGAGAAACAGATACTTTGCCCTTACTGTTCAACGCTCTATGTGCATGACTCGGCTTTGGGTGCGGGCGACACCGAGCCCAAGGGCTGTGTCGTTTCCATGCACGGGGATGCTGATGCGCATTAGGCAGCGGTTCGGTGGCAAGCGCGGGCGCGTTGGCCGACGGGACGAGGCCGGGTGTCGTCATTGCCGGCGGCGGGATTGGCGGTCTGGCCACCGCGTTGGCCCTGGCGCGCCGGGGTATTGCCAGCCACGTGCTCGAGCGGCGCCCTGCCTGGTCAGAAGCCGGTGCCGGCATTCAATTGTCACCCAATGCCGTGCGTGCGCTTCGCCATCTGGGCGTTGGGGCGGATCTTGAGGCTTTGGCCGGTGTGCCGCGCGCGCTTGTCGTGCGGGCTGCCGGCGATGGCCGGGTGTTGCAGCGCCTGCCGCTCGGAGACTGGATCGCGCAACGCCATGGGGCGCCCTACTGGCAGGTGCACAGGCGCGATTTGCAGGCGGTGCTGGTGGCCGCGGTCGCGCGTGAGCCGCGGATTGCGGTCAGTCTTGGCGAAACGGTTGTCGGGTTTGCGGCGAACGATGACGGGATCTGGGTCAAGACTGGGAGCGGGCAGCGGATTTCAGCTCGCCTCCTGGTGGGCGCAGATGGTGTTTTCTCGAACGTCCGCAATGGTTTTCTTCCGCAGTCCCCGCCCGTTTACAGCGGGCGGATCGCAGCGCGCACCGTGATTGCGCGGGCCCAGTTGCCGGCCGTTCGCGATGGCAGCGGGCAACCATTGATCGATCCCGACACGACCGGGGTCTGGTTGGCGCCCGGCTCTCATGTGGTTCACTACCCCGTGCGGGGGGGCAGCGACCTCGCCGTTGTGGTGGTGCGGACGGACCCGGTGGGTCCCCAAGGCTGGTCGATGCCGGTCGATGCTGCCGACATCGAAAACGCAGTTTTGGCCTCAGCGCCGGCGCTTGCTGGCGCGCTGGGGTCGGGTCACGTCTGGCGCCAATGGGCGTTGTACGAGGCTGGTCCTTATCGGCGCTGGTCGCAGGACGGGGTGACGCTTTTGGGGGATGCGGCGCATCCGACGTTGCCGTTCATGGCACAAGGCGGGGCGATGGCGCTCGAGGATGCGGTGGTTCTGGCGCACTTTATGGCGCAGGCAGCGGATGGGGGCAGTATTGGCCAGGCCGTTGCGCGCTACGAAGCGCTGCGGCAGCCCCGGACCGCTGCCATCGTGGCGGCTGCTCGCCGCAATGGCCGAATTTTCCATCTCTCCGGCCTGGCAGCCCGGGCTCGGGACGCCGGCATGCGAATTCTGCCGGCTGACCGGGTGATGGCAGGGTATGATTGGATCTACGGCTGGCAGCCACCATTGGATAACGGGTAGCGCCGCACTTGCGCCTTCTCTGCAAGGCAGTACGGTGCAGCCCTGTACAACTGACGGAGGGCGGCGGGGACATATGGCGAAGAAGGCCGCAAAGAAAACTTCGACAAAAGCGAAGGCATCTGCCAAGGCCAAGGTGGCCAAGCAGACCGCCGGAAGGGCGACAGTTCCGCGCAAATCACCTCAGCCGATCGTTTCAACGGGATTCTGGCTGTTCAAATCGGAGCCCGACGTGTTCTCCTGGGACGATCTCGTCAAGAAGGGGGAAAAGGGCGAAGAGTGGAACGGGGTGCGCAACTATCTGGCGCGCAACAACATGCGGGCGATGCGCCTTGGTGACCTCGGTTTTTTCTATCACTCAAATATTGGTCTCGAAATTGTGGGTGTTTGCGAAGTCTCGGCGCTCGTGCATCCGGATTCCTCGACAGATGATCCGCGCTGGGAGTGTGTCGACGTTCGCGCGGTGTGCGCTATGCCGCGACCGGTTTCTCTGGTCGAAATCAAAGCCAACGAGCGGCTCGCAAACATGAGCCTGGTCACCTCGATGCGTCTGTCTGTCCAGCCGGTGACGCTGGACGAGTGGGAGGAGGTTTGCCGGATGGGCAAACTGGACCTCGCCAGCATTGGCCGGTGATAATGGATCAAACCCTGACGGATTTCGTGATCGCAAATACCAGCCGGCAGCGCGCCGCGCTGGTTCCCGAGTTCGTCTTGCATCTGGCTTCCGAGCCTTACCGCATTTTTCAAGCCGCAGACGAGGCCGGTCTCGGCCGACCCTTCTGGGCGTTCGCATGGCCGGGCGGCCAGGCCATCGCGCGTTGGCTGCTCGATCATCCCGAGGAGGTTGCCGGCGCGCGCGTGCTGGATATCGGCTCGGGCTCCGGCGTCACGGGGCTTGCTGCGCTGAGGGCCGGCGCGCGCCACGTGGTTGCCAACGACACCAATCCATTGGCGGGCATTGCTTCGCGCTTGAGCGCTGAAGCGGCGGGGTTGTCGCTGACAATTACAGCCGAAGATGTGCTGGCTGGCGCTGGGGATGCCGACCTGATCCTGATCGGCGAGCTCTTCTACGAGCCGGAGATGGCGCTGCGGGTTACCGCGTTTCTCGAGCGGGCGGCTGCCCGCGGGGCACGCGTGCTGTTTGCCGACCGGCCCGGCGTGCGACGGCCGCCGGTCGCGATGGAATTCATCGCCGAGATGGCTGCGGCGCTCACACCGGACATGGAAATCGACGGCATGGCGACGGCTCGGCTCTGGCGGCTCGGGATGGCCGGCGGCAAGCGGCCGCGACGCAAGCCGGTCGTGCCGGCGTCGCGCGCATGACAGCTGCGACCTTGCACGATTGGCCGGCCTTCATCCGTCAAAACACAGCCTTGCTCAATCCACCGCTGGTGCCGGAGATCCGGCTGCATCTTGCCGAAGAGTCCTTGCCGATCTGGCGCAAGACAGAGGAAGAGTTGGGCGAAATGAACGTGCCGCCGCCGTTCTGGGCCTTTGCTTGGGCCGGCGGACAGGCACTGGCGCGCTATCTGATCGATACACCGGAACTGGCCGCCGGAAAGAGCGTGCTCGACCTTGGCACCGGCTCGGGGCTTACGGCGATTGCCGCCATGATGGCTGGCGCGAGCGACGTTTTGGCCAGTGATATCGACGCAGTTGCGCTGCATGCCACACGGCTCAACGCGGAGGTCAACGGCGTGGACGTCGGCGTTTGCGGCGATGATCTCTTGGCTTGCGCGCCCGATTCCCGTTTCGGTTTGGTGTTGGTGGCCGACCTCTTCTATGAGCGGGCGCTGGCTGATCTCGTGTTGGGCTATATCGAGCGTGCCGTGGCGGGTGGTGCCATCGTACTCATTGGTGATCCGCAGCGGAGCTACTTTCCCCGGGACCGTTTCGTCGAAGTGGCGCACTATAGCGTGCCCGTCACGCGCGAACTGGAAGACGCGGAAATCAAGCGCACTGCCGTGTGGCGACTTGGTTGAGGGCAGGCAGCAACCGGCAGTGTGTGCCGGCTGCTGCAATTGGGTCGTTGCCTTGCCGCCTCAAGATGTTTTGGATTTGAGCTCGTCGAGCTGGGCGCGGGCGCCGGCGATCATGCACGAGAGGTCCGAGGTCAACATGACCATGTCGAAGCCGCGTTTGATGGCGCCTGCTGCGAAGTCGGCGCTGGCGCAGTGCATGACGGCCTTGATGCCGTGCTTGTGAGCCGATGCCAGGATCTTGTCGCAGGTGGCGAGATGCAGGGGATCGGGATTGTCGCCGCGCGGTGCCAGACCCAACGCGAAAGACAGATCGGCCGGGCCGATGTAGACCGCGTCGAGGCCGGGCGTGGCGCAAATGGCGTCGAGGTTCTCGATGCCCTCCTTGGTCTCGATCATGGCCATGACGACGATCTCGTCGTTGGCGTGGGTGAAGTAGTCGGCGCCGCCGTAGTGCACGGCGCGCACCGGGCCTGACGAGCGGATGCCGACGGGGGGATAGCGGCACGCAGCCACGGCTTTCGCGGCCTCTGCAGCGTTGTTGACCAACGGCACGATGATGCCGTAGGCGCCGAGATCCAGAGCCTTCATGATGGTCTGGGGCTCGTTCCAGGCAACGCGCACGACGGGCACCGTGTCCGTCTGCGAGATCGCCTGCAGCATGGGCAAGACGTCGCCAAGCTCGGAGGTTCCGTGCTGCAGGTCGACGCAGAGCGCATCGAAGCCCTGCCGCGCCATCACCTCGGCCGAGAAGCCGTGGGCAATGGACAGCCAGCCCAAGGTCACGGGTTTGCCGTCACGCCACATCTGCTTGATCTTGTTCGGTCGCATGGTCATCTCCAAGTTTGTTCATTCCGAAACGGGGTGGTGGTGCGTTTGGCGGTGGCTGCAACGCGGCGGACGATCAGCTCGCCCAGGCCGGCGACGGCTACGAGCGTCGCGAGCCCAACGGTCAGGCGAGCCGGGTCCGGCCAGCTGCCGTGGCCCGTCCAGACGGCGAAAGCAACGCTGAGCGCCAGGATCGCAAAGCCCAGGCGCAGAAATGGGAGCGGTGAAACGTCCATGGACCAAGGCATCCTTTACGCGTGTTGGCCGCATTGATTGGGAGTTCCTGCGGCGGGCGGCAAGAGGAAAGATGCGTTCAGCGTGAACCGCGCTTCATGCACGCACCGGCTGCTGGACCGCGCCGCCTTCTGGGATCTGGCGCGGGAGCATGGCCACCGCCGCAAGGATCAAGGCCGCTGCGCCTGCAAGGACGCGGAACAGCACGTCGAAACCGTAATGGCCGTGGATGTAGGCGATCAGCGGCAGGGCGGCTGCGAGCACCGAGAAACTCACGACGTAGCGGACGCCATAGACGGTTGCGCGCATTTCGGATTTGGCCATGCGGCCGATCATATAGTCGTTGATGGGGATCTGGCCGAAGGCGCCCAACATGAACCCCAGGGCGACGGCAAGGGCCGGGCCGTCCGTGAGGCCGGGCATGATGGCGAAGAAAACGAGCTGGAGGCCTGCCGCGGCCATGAAGACGGTGCGGGGCCCCAAGGTGTCCAGCATGCGACCGACCACGAGTTGTGCCAGGGAGGCGACGGCAAAAACGACGAACGCGAGCTGTCCAACGAGGGTTGCCGAACCTGCAATGCCCTTCAGGCGCTCATCGAAGACCTTGGGCAGGGCGAACGTGGTGGACTGGAACACCAAGCTCGAGACTGCGGTGGTGAAAAAGACGATGGCGGTCAGGCGCCAGAGCGCCGCCTTGGCCTCGTCGCTGATGGCGGGTGCCTTTGTCGTGGCGTCCGGCGCAGCACCCTGAATGTTGGCAGAGCTGGCGCGCGCGGCGGCCTTGCGGGCTGCGGTGGCGGCGATGTCGTCCTTGACATGCCACCAGTAGCCGAGGCCGATCAAAATGGAGATGACGCCCGGGACGATGAAGGCGGAGCGCCAGCCGCCGTTGTCGATGAACCAACCGGTGATCAACGCGGCGCAACCAACACCAAGGTTTCCCCACACGCCGTTGATGCCGATTGCCATGCCGGTGCCGGAAGCCTTGGCACCGTCGACCACCATGGCGAGGCCAACAGGGTGGTAAATGGCGGCGAGGACGCCGACAACGAACAGCAGCACACCGATCTGCAGGGGCGTTTGAGCAAACCCCGCGGCGATGGCGGCGAGACCGATGCCGATGAAAAACACGACCATCATGGCGTGCCTGCTCCAGCCATCGGCGAGGCGTCCGGCAGGCAAAGAGAACAATCCGAAGGCGACGAAGCCGGGCATGGCATAGGGGACCAGCTCGGAATAGCTCATGCCCCACTCGCGGGTAAGGGCGAGCGCCGCGACGGTGGCGAAGATCAGCGTGAACAGATGATCCAGAAAGTGTCCAACGTTCAAAAAGAGGAAGCTCAAACGGTCGCGGGTCATCGGGGGGCTCTCCCAAAAAGCGCACGCGTGAGCCTACACCACGGAGCCGGGGCGGGGACAAGTCTTAAGGCGAAAAGTGGCCGGGTCAGGCGACAACCGGTTGTCCCTGCTTGAACCAGGCTTTGGTGATCAAGCCGTTGTCGACCTCGTAGATGGCGATGACCTCGACCGAGCCTCGGCCGGAGGGAAACGTGCGGGTCACCGATTCTCGATCGACGACGATGTTGCCCACGGCCATGCGCGACAAAAGCCTGCCGTTCAGGTCTGGCTCCGCAAAGCGCTCGATGTGGCGCTGGCGGATCGCAGCCGCGCCCTTAGCCAGGAGTTGATCGGGAAATGCGTAATAGCTGCAATCGGGGTGCCAGAACGCCATGAATGCGTCGATGTCGCGGGCGTTGTATGCAGAGAGCTGAGCTTCAACGATTCGCTCAGGTGACCACTCAATGGGCGGGGCTGACATGACTGCGATCGTCCTTGCAGATTGACGGGCCATATTGCGACTCCTAGTTTGCGCCGCAACACCAACTTGCCGCGACATGACGCGGCGAGCGACAACGTCAGGAACCGGCATGACCACGACCCTCTCTCCAGCCGAGACCGCTGCTGCTGCCGAGGCCCGTGCGTGGCCATTCGAGGAAGCGCGACGCCTGATCAAGCGTCTGGACCAGCTGCCGGGCGGGAAAGACAAGACCGTCATCTTCGAGACGGGCTACGGGCCTTCGGGGTTGCCGCATATCGGCACGTTCGGAGAGGTGGCGCGCACGACGATGGTGCGACACGCCTTCGAGGTTCTGACGGAGGGAAAGCGCAAGACGCGGCTCATTTGCTTTTCCGACGATATGGACGGGTTCCGCAAGGTGCCTGGCAACGTGCCGAACCAGGAGATGCTGGCTGGCTATATCGACACGCCGTTGTCGCGCGTGCCGGATCCCTTTTTCGTTGCCGATGGCGGTTCGCCTGCGGTGAACGGGCAGCCGTCCGCGGGGGCGTACCCGTCTTTCGCGCATCACAACAACGCCCGGCTGCGCCGGTTTCTCGATCAATTCGGCTTCGACTACGAGTTCTTCTCGGCGACGGAGGCCTACACGTCGGGCATGATGGACGCCACATTGCTGCGCATGCTCGAGGTCTACGACAAGGTGATGGAGATCATCCTGCCGACGTTCGGGCCGGAGCGGCGGGCCACCTATTCGCCGTTCCTGCCGATCTCGCCGACGACGGGCAAGGTTTTGTACGTGCCGATGATCGAGCGGAACGCGAAGGCTGGCACCGTGGTCTACATCGATCCCGATACGAACGAGAAAGTGGAGACAAAGGTCACGGGCGGCGCCGTCAAGTGTCAGTGGAAGGCGGATTGGGCGCTCCGGTGGACGGCGCTCGGGATCGATTACGAGATGGCGGGCAAGGATCTTATCGACAGCGTGACGCTGTCGTCGAAAATCTGCCGGGCGCTGGGCGGCGCACCGCCGGAAGGCTTCAACTACGAGCTGTTCCTGGATGACAAGGGGCAGAAGATCTCGAAATCGAAGGGCAATGGCCTGACGATCGAAGACTGGCTGACCTATGCCAGCCCGGAGAGTTTGTCGCTCTATATGTTTCAAAAGCCCAAGGCGGCAAAGCGGCTCTATTTCGACGTCATTCCGCGGGCGGTGGACGAATACCTCACCTTCCTTGCCAAATACCCCGAGGAGGATGCGGCGCGGCACGTCGAGAATCCGATCTGGCATATCCATGCCGGAAATCCGCCGAAAGCCGAACTGCCAATCTCGTTCGGCCTGCTGCTGAACCTGGTGTCGGCATCGAACGCGCACGACAAGGATGTGTTGTGGGGCTTCATCCGCCGGCATGCGCCTGATGCGACAGCGGAGGCCTATCCCCTGCTGGACAAGCTGGTTGGGTATGCGGTGCGCTACTACGAGGATTTCGTAAAGCCGGAAAAGAAATTCCGCGCGGCGACCGGCGACGAGCGTCAGGCGCTTATGGCGCTGGATGCGGCACTGGCGACGGCACCGGCAGATGCCACCAGCGAGGTGTTGCAGAACCTCGTCTACGAGGCCGGCAAGAGCAATGGATTTGCCGACAATCTTCGGCAGTGGTTCCAGGCGATCTACGAGGTTTTGCTGGGCCAGAGTCAGGGGCCGCGATTTGGCTCCTTCATCGAGCTCTATGGCGTGGCGGAGACGCGGGCGTTGATCAGCAAAGCGCTGAAGGGCGAGCTGGCTGGCGCTGCCTGAGACACAGTCATTGCGACTGAATACTTATGCGGATCGCCGCGCGCCTGCGATTGCTGAGTGCAAGGCGATCATCGATAGCGCCTTGCCGCGTGCTTGAACTTCGACGATGCGTGTTGCGCCGCCGACGCACGTTGCTTCGCGGCCTTGCCCGGTCTCAATCGTGATAGCTGCCGACAATCGTGTCGGCGATTGCGCGCTTGGTGATGATGCCCACGACATTGTTGGCGTGGGGTTTGTGTTCACCTTCGAACACGATGGCAGCGCCGACGTGACGGCGACGCAAACGCCCGAACACAAGGCTCAAGATGTCGGTGTCGCGGCACAGGACGAGATGTTTCTCCATGAATTGATCAACGAGCACGTCGGGATTCTGGCCGGATTCACGCCACAAGCCTGACCGTGGAGGGATCAGACCGACGATGCGGCCTTCGCGCTCGACCAGAATTGCTGGCAGATCCTGGGTGTTGGCGGACGCAATGACCTCCTTAAGGGTGGTGCCTGCGGTTGTGGTTATGAATTGCTTCTCCATGATGTCGCGTGCCTGCCAGACCAGAAACAGGTTGATGTGGCGATCCTTGGGGATTCGGTGTCCGCGATGGCGCAATTTGATGGTGTAGATGGTTTCGTCGATCAGCCAGCGTCTGACGCCGGCTGCTACAGCGACGCCGACAATAACGGGCACGATGATCTCGTAATCGCGCGTCATCTCGAAAATCATGATGATGGCGGTCATGACGCCGCCGGTGCCGGCCCCGACCACGGCTGCCATGCCGACCATGGCCGCGGATGGCAGGTTCATGGTCAGTCCCGGTATGAGCATGTTGGCAAGGCCGGCAAATCCCGCGCCGATCGTGGCGCCGAGGAAAAGCGAGGGGGAGAAGATGCCGCCTGAAGCCCCGCTGCCGAGGCTGACTGTTGTGGCGAACATCTTCAGTGCGAACAGCAGAAACAACAATCCAATAGAGGTCATCGAATTGTTGAGGATCGACTGAATGACGCCGTAGCCGACACCGTCCACGTAGGGGTGCCCGAATATGTTGGTCAGGATCACCATCATGGCGCCGATGGCCGACATGCCGACCACATTCTGCAGATAGGGGTTCGGAAGAACGCGTGGGAAGCCATCTTCCATGAACACCAAAACGCGAATGAAGGCCCAGGCTGCGACGCCGCACAAGATGCCGAGGGCGACATAGGCGAGTGCGTCGGGAATGTTGAAAATGCTGCCGGCAGCGAGGTGGATTTCGGGGACGATGAAGGCCGGATCGGGGCCGATCAGGATGCGGCCGAGCGCGGTTGCGGCGCCGGTTGCGATCACCACGGGGAGGAAGGTCCGGTTGGAAACTTCGGGCAGCAGAATTTCCAATGCGAACAGCACGCCGCCCAAGGGCGTATTGAAGGTTGCGGCGATGCCGGCGCCGGCTCCGGCCGCCAACAGGGTGATCTTCTGCCACGTCGACAGGCGAATGGCCTGTGAGAATGCCGAGCCCAGTGCCGAACCGATCTGGATGATCGGCCCTTCGCGGCCGACAGCCGCCCCTGACCCGATCGAAAGTGCGGAGGCCAGGGACTTCACGACGACGACCTGCCAACGAATGTTGCCGTGCTTGTAGAAAACTGCGTCCATGACTTCCGGGACGCCGTGGCCCTTGGCCTCCGGCGCGAAGCGCTGCACAAGGTAGATGACGATCAAACCGCCGATGATGGGTGAGAAGAACACCCAGTTTCCGAAGACACTTGGACCCTCGCTGACATTGGCGTCGTAAATGTAGCTGAATTGGCCGTTGTAGAAGGCATTGTGGACCAAGCCAATCAGGCCGCGCAGCGCGACGGCTCCTATGCCAGTCATGATGCCGACGGCCAATGCGAGCAGGCACAATGTCAGGAGCGTGACGCTGCGCTCGTTGCTGCGGTCCGGTTCAAGGGAGGCGATGCCAGAGTCTGCGCTCGGCGCATGTGAATCGTTCGATGGCGGGGGCATATTGGCCTGTCATTGGGACGGGGGCTGGCGCGCACGCGCGTTCACCTGCAAACCCGCCACAGCAAGGCCGCAATGTCAATCAAGCAGCGCGGGCGTGATGTCTCAGGGCGGGCCTCCACTGGGAACCACGGCGGCATCAAAGTTGCGTTTACCGTTTTTGATGACAGCCAAAGCCTCGCGTATGCTTGAGGTCGGGACTTGGGAGCAATATGGACTGAATAGAGAACGATGACGGGGGCCCCACACGTTGTGGCTCCGCAATGGGGCGATCGGATTTTGGAGCGTCCAATCGAGCGACTTGTTATTTGCAGTCGACCGACTGAGACCCAATTATGCAGCACGGATCTCTTGGCGCTGGGAAGAGCTGTCCAAGATGACGCGACCTCGAGGAGTAGACAGTTATGGCCGTGCCAGCGAAATCGACTGCCGCTTCACCCTACCTCGACGCAGAGCATGAGATGCTGCGAGAGCAGATCCGGCGGTTTGTCGACGAGGAGGTGAAGCCCTACGCGGAGGCCTGGGAAACCGAGGGCATGGTGCCGCGGGCCGTGCTGAGGAAGATGGGCGCGCTCGGCTTTCTCGGAATCCGGTTTTCAAGTCGCTGGGGTGGCTCGGAACTCGATGAGCGCGCCAGCGTGGTGCTGGCGGAGGAGCTTGGCCGGTCAACCTTTGGCGGGTTTGCGATCACGGTGCTCGACCATACGGACATGGCGGCGGTTCATATTGCCAACGGCGGCAGCGCGGCGCAGCAGGCGCGGTGGATGCCCGGCATCGTCGACGGATCGGTGATGTCTGCGGTGGCGATAACGGAACCAGCCGCGGGGTCCGACGTGAAAGGCATCCGCACGGCGGCCCGAAAAGACGGCTCGGACTGGGTGATCAACGGAACCAAGCATTTCATCACCAACGGCGTGCACGCGAACGTCTATTGCGTGGCGGTCAAGACCGGTGGCGAAACGGGGAGCCGCAGCGTTTCCATGATGCTGGTCGAGAAGGGTACGCCGGGGTTTCGGGTGGCGAAGACGTTCGACAAGCATGGTTGGCGATCATCGGACATGGCGGAGCTGGTGTTCGAGGATGTGCGGGTGCCGGAGGAGAACATCATTGGCGAGGAAGGGCGCGGGTTCTATGCCCTGATGCGCAATTTCCAGAACGAGCGGTTGGTGCTAGCGGGGCAAGCGATCGGCGAGTCGCAAGTCGCAATCGAGCTGGCGCTTGCCTATGTGCAAGAGCGCGAGGCGTTCGGAGGAACGCTTTGGGACAAGCAAGTGGTCCGTCACAAGCTGGCGCTGATGGCGACCAAGGTGGCTGCAGCGCGGGCGTTCGTCTACGAAACCGCCTGGCGCGTCGCGTCGGGACAGGATTGCGTCCGCGAAGTCTCGATGCTGAAGGCGCTGGCTGGTGAGCTGGTGCTGGAAGTGACGCACGGGTGTCTGCAACTCTTCGGCGGGGCCGGCTACATGACGGGCAGCCCCATCGAGCGGATGGCGCGTGATGCTCGTGCACATGCCATTGGAGGCGGCGCCACAGAAGTGATGCTGGAGGAAGTAGCGAAGCGGATGGGGCGCTGAGGCAGGGCCTCTATGGGCCTGCCTAGGTCGGCCAAGTGTCAGTTTGGCCGCGGTGGTGGGTTCCCACTCGTTACACCTGCTTGCGCGCTCAGGCTTTGTCCATGCGGTTGGTGCGGGCCATAACATTCTCGATGTGGATGATAATGGCTTCCGCCAGCGCGGCGCCGGCAAGGCGATCAAATGTGGCGATCGACACGTTTGCCGTCATGCCGACGACCAGCGGCCCGATCTTGGTGGTGACGAGATCGACGGCGACCAAGCCCAAGCCAACGGCCCGCGCCGCTGCCTCTGCCGCGGCTTTCGCTTCACTGAGGGCTGGGTCCCGCAGATTTGCCGCCTGCCATTCCGCTGTTTGCTCCAGCGGTGTCGAGGGGTCGCGCCGGATGACGGCAAGGGCGCGGTTGCCAATGACGGCGAAGCGATAGATGGCGCCCATGCGCAGCACGCCGGTGCTATCTGCCAGGCGGTGCTCGCTCGCTGCTTCCTTGCGCGTGAGATCGTTGGGATTGACCGCGATCTCGGGGACGGGGACTCCGGCGGCTGCCAAAGTCTGGCGGAGCACCAGGCTGTCGGCAACAATGGATAGGGCACTGGCCGGATTGAGGGCCAAGGCACCCATTGCCTCCATCTGGCGGGAGATCGCGAGCGAGAGCGTCGAGGGCGCGCGGCCGGCGCGGAAAATGATGACGTCGATATGCGGCAGGGGGAGGCCGTTCAACAGGATGGCTGGGTCCTTGTGAGCGATGAACAAGGACACCCGGCGGCGGTCGATGATCGAGACCGTGTGGCCGCGAAGCTCGCCCTGGCGAACAAGGCGGCGGTTGCCTGCGTTTTCGGGGCGACGGGAAAGAATTGCGATGGAGAGTGGGCGGGAGTTCGCTTCTTTCGGCACGCCGTTTCCTGCATAGGCACGGTAGCTCAACTGGGGCTGGAGGAACGAGGCCTGCGGGTCGACACGGACATCGTCACCGATGGCCTGGCGGCCCAGCAGCATGCGGTAGGCCATGTTCTCGCGATTGGTCAGCGTGATCTCGATCGACCATTGACGGTCGGCGATGCGGATCGGGGTGCGGATGACGTAGCGGGATTCGGTTTCGCCATTCGAGCTGGTGACGTCACGCATGGCGACGACATCTGCGATGCATGAAACGATCAGGTCGGTGCGGCCGGGGACCGGCTGGATCTCGAACCGGACGCGTCTGCGCTCGGGAGTGCCGATTTCCTCGATCGCCAGCGCGTGCAAAGCAGACGTGCGGGCGCCGGTGTCGATCTTGGCCTTGATGGCCGGTAGATCCAACTCAGGCAGGGCGATCCATTCTTCCCAGCCGAGCGAGAATTCTGACTGCACGGCGGAACAAACTCCCAGTCAACCCAGTAAGGCCCGGCTGTCGGTCCGTGCACGCGGGTGGTGGTGAAAGTCAGGCTCAGGTTCGAGCCGAACTCATGGGTGATACATAGGCTGGGTCTGCCGTGGCGTCGAGGGGTATTGAGGCCAAACACTGTGGTTGTGGGCTTGGCGGGGTGTGCCGTCTGGAAGGCTACCCGCTGGAACTGGCAAGGGCCGGAGCGGTGTCTCGCGCCAGCAGAAACTGTTTCGACAGGCTTACTCCGCCTTTGGCTGTTCCGCGTACGGCTGGTCCATGGTATTTTTTGGGCTTGAAAGTCGTCCCAGTCTTGCTGCTTGGTCATCGGGCGGACTTTCGACTATGAGGCTTCCCTCAAGACTTGGTCTGCTGGTGTGCTCTGGTTCACAAAACACACGTCGCCGCTAGCGCGCTTCAAGGTGAATATTGCGGCAAGAGCGTTGGAGAGCCGGCATCGCGCGCTCCTTGGTTCTTGCTAGAACCCAAACTCGTCATCCCTTCACAGCCGTTTGCGCGGCTCGGGCACCCGCAAGGCAGGTCTCATGCATCGAGGTGCCAAAGTCTTCGTGATCATCCCGGCGCTCAACGAGGAGCGCGCCATCGGGCGTGTGCTCGAAGATATTCCTGATTTCGTGGATCAGGTCATCGTGGTCGATAACGGGTCGACGGATCAAACGGTGGCGGTCGCCCGCGCGGGCGGGGCTTTGGTGGTGAGCGAGCCGGAGCGGGGATATGGCGCTGCCTGTCTCATGGGAATTGCCAACGCGGCTGCAGCCGACATCATCGTTTTCATGGATGGTGATTACTCCGACCACGGCAGCGAGATGGCGAGCCTGGTCGATCCGATCGTGCTGGGAGCGGCCGACATGGTGCTTGGCAGCCGCGTCCTTGGCGAACGGGAGGCTGGATCGCTGACACCGCAACAGCAATTCGGCAACTGGCTTGCGACAACGCTGATGCGTGTGATCTGGGGCGCGCGGTTCACCGATCTTGGACCCTATCGGGCGATCCGTGCCAGTGCGCTGGCGGATCTCGGTATGCGCGACCGCAATTACGGCTGGACCGTCGAGATGCAGATCCGGGCAGCGCGAGCGGGGCTTGCCTTTGCAGAAGTGCCGGTCAGCTATCGGCGTCGGATCGGCCAATCGAAAGTGTCGGGCACGGTCAAGGGTACCATTCTGGCGGGCATCAAGATTCTGACCGTGATCGGGCGATTTGCGCTGACGGAGGGCGCGGGACGGGCACGAGCGAAACTCCGCGCCTCGTGAACACCGGCTGGTGTGCGCCGGCGGTTTTCGCTGCGTGCGTTGGCTTTCGCCGCCTGCCGTCACCAGCGGACCAGACCTCACCGCGCAGATGGCGGGGGCATCGCCTCCACATCGCGAATGACTTGGAGCCATGCGGGCAGGCAGACTTTGGCCATATCGTATCGTTCGACGATGGTCTGGCGCGCGGCCTTGCGCAGGTGCTCATATTTCTGGGGTTCGGCAAGGGCTGCGATGGCTTGCTCGGCCAATGTCTTGGTGTCGAAAAAGTCGTAGAGCAGGCCATTGACGCCATGTTCGATGATTTCGGCCACCGGCGGAGTCGCCGATCCCAGCACCAGAGCCTCAGCGCTCATGGCCTCGAGCATCGACCAGGACAGGACGAAGGGATATGTGGCGTAGATGTGGAGCCGGCTTACCTGCATCAACGCGATGAATTGTGCGTAGGGGATCTGGCCGACGAAGTGGACCCGGTTGCGCGGCAGCTTGTCGCCAACCTCGGCAAGATAGATGCCTTTCCAGGTCCGGCCGGGGGGCGGAGCACTGCCGTAGGAGACGCCGTCGGCACCAACGATGACGACGTGTGCGTTGGGCCGTGCTTTGAGGATTTCAGGGAGGGTGCGGAGGAAGACATGAAAGCCACGCATCGGCTCGAGGTTGCGGTTGACGAATGTGATCAGCTCGTCGCCTGCACGGAAGGTGTGGTTGCCGCCGGGGACCTCGAAAGACGCCTTGGGGTCGGGGCGAACCGTGTCGGTCCGGATGCCT
This sequence comes from Hyphomicrobiaceae bacterium, assembly GCA_041397705.1. Taxonomy (GTDB): domain Bacteria; phylum Pseudomonadota; class Alphaproteobacteria; order Rhizobiales; family Hyphomicrobiaceae. Next base: position 98,053 of record JAWKWC010000013.1, on the reverse strand, counting down.
TCGTGGATGATGCGGATCTTGCCCGCGAATTCCGGCGGGCAGCGGCTTGCCTGCCAATGGGTCGGCGAGACTGCCTGGCTGCAGTCGGCCAGTGCTGACAACAGGGGCATGTTCTTGGCGGCAAGGCGCATCCGCAATTCGTCGGTGACGTCGAGGAACTCGGGATCGAAGCCGACGTCAGCGCCTTCAGCGGAATAGTAGAATTCGGCATGGGCAATGATGCGGCTCTTGGGATAGACGGCATTGGCGAGCAGCATTTCCCCCCAGCCGGGATGGCCGATGATGACGTCGGGGACAAAGCCACGTTGGCGCAGAGCCAGCATGGCCTTTGCCGCCGATTCGCCGCGCTGGAAGCGCTGCAGGACGGTTGCTGCGGCGGCCGTCAACCCTTCCGGGCCTTTGGGTGTGAACTGATAGCGCGCCACGACCGGGCCCTTAAGCGGGCGCTTGTTTTGGGCGTCGGTGATGACGGCGACGTCCGTTCCGTCTGCCATCAGCGCGCCGGCGACCGAGCGGAACTGGCCCGGAAAATTTTGATGAATGAAGAGGACGCGCATGGGGCTCCGCCGGATCAAGGTGTGGTGTGTTCGTCGATCATTCCGATTGTCATGTGTCCTGTACCTTTGCGTGCGGCCGGCAGGTTGGCGGATTGATCGGTCGCGACCTCAGAGCACCTGGGAGAGGATGGCGAGACCATTGAGGGCTCGCGGAAAGCCGCTGTACGGGCCGGTCTGGATGACGGCTTCGACAATTTCCTCGCGCGTCAGGCCCGCATTGAGGGCAGACTGAGAGAACTTGGTGAGCTGGCTTTCGAGACCGAGCCCAGTGAACGCGGCAACGGCGATCAGCAGTCTCTGGCGGCGCTCCAGACCCGGACGGAACCAAAGCTCACCATATCCGTAGCGAATGGCGGCTGGGTAGAGCTGGCCGGTGATGGGATTGCCAGGTGCGGCGTAGCCCTGGGTGCCACGGGCGCCGTGAAGCTCGCCCATCAGTTCGGCACCGCGCTTGTCGAGGTCTTCGCTACTGGCATCGCGTGGTGGGCCCGGATTCACCTTCAAGCCGCGGGCGGCAAACACCTTGGCTGCGACCTGGCTACCGCTCTCGGCCGTGATGAAGCCGCCATACAGGCCGGCCTGCAGCAAGACTTCGAGAATGGCCTCGGGTTTGAGGCCAAGGTCCAGGGCGCTGGCGACATGGCGCTCCAGTTCGGCGTGGCGCTCGAGGGGACCAAGCACGGCGATGGTGCAGATCATGCGATCGGCATGTGAGAGACCGGGGCGGTCCCAGATGGAGCCGTAGGCGACCTCGGCCATGAGATCGTCAAGCCCTGGCAGGGCTTCTGGTGCAGCCCGCCGTTCCAGCCCGAGTTTCTGGCGCAGTTCCTGCCCACCGGCGCGCAATTGTTTTCGAGTCATATCAGGCCGCCTTCCCATTCTGCATTGGATTGGCGCCAAGCGTAGTCGGGTCAGGGGATGGGGCCAAGGGGAGGGATCGGGTTATGTGCCGGCAACCTGTCCCAATTTTCTTGCCAAGCTGGCGTCAGCTCAACTTGAAAGACGTTTCGCGCTGGCGCACGAGGCCTTCCTGGGCGACGGAGGCGACCAGCTTGCCGTCGCGGGAGAAAATACTGCCGCGGCACAGGCCGCGTGCGCCATAGGCGCTGGGGCTATCCTGGACATGAGGAGCCATTCGTCGGCGCGGATGGGGCGGTGAAACCACATGGCATGGTCGAGACTGGCGAGCTGGATATCGGGATCGAACATGAGCTTGCCGTGCGCGATGAGCGCGGTGTCGAGCAGCGTGAAATCGCTGGCGTAGGCGAGCACGCATTGGTGCAGGGCTGCGTTGTCGGGAAGGCGGCCGTTAGCGCGCATCCAGACCGATTGGATGGGCGTGCGCTTCTCGCGATCGAAATAGCGGGAGGGGTCGACGAGGCGCAACTCGATGGGCCGTTCGCGTTCCCAGTAGCTGCGAATATTTGGCGGCAGATGCGGCAACAGCTTCTGCAGCAATTCCTTCTCGGTCGGCAACGCTTCCGGCGCCGGCACGTCCGGCATTGGGGATGCGTGATCGTAGCTTGTTTCGGCTTTCTGGAAGGAGACGCTCATGGCGAAAATGGCGCGGCCATGCTGGATGGCCTTCACCCGTCTCGTTGTGAACGATGCCCCATCGCGGATGCGCTCGACCTCGTAGATGATCGGCACTTTTGGATCGCCCGCGAGGAGGAAATAGGCGTGTGCCGAATGGCCGATGCGATCAGCTGGTACGGTCCGGACGGCGGCGACGAGTGCCTGGCCCAAAACTTGGCCGCCATAAACGCGCTGCCATCCGACGCTGGGGCTGGTGCCGCGGTAAAGGTTTTCCTCGAGGCGCTCCAGATCGAGAAGAGCAATCAAATTGGCGAGTGCGCCTTGGGACGTGCTTTCCGGCATGGTGAGCGCCTATCGGGCTGACGATTCCTATCGCTGCTTTGTGCGCTGCACACAATGATTGCTATAGTCGATTGTCAAGTGTCGTCGCGGTTGCGGCGGCTCGCCGGTTTGCAAGGGGCAGGTCTGGATGCCGGATAGCGGGCTCAAGCTCGATGTGGCGATCGTTGGTGGCAGTTTCGCAGGCTTGGCCCTGGCGATTGCCCTGGACCGGTGCTTTGGCAGTGACGTGAAGGTTGCCATTGTGGAGCGGCGGGACGTCGACCGGGCTGCGCCCTCAGCGCCGGATCCAAGGGCGTTTGCTGTTGCAGAGGGCTCGCGCTTGCTGCTCGAGGCGCTTGGGGTGTGGTGGCGCGTTGCGGCGGATGCCCAGCCGGTTACGGGTATCGACATCACGGATTCGAGTCTCGAGGCGGTGTCGCGCCCGGTTCTGCTCAGCTACGACAATTGCGTCGAGGGGGTTGCGCAGTCCCACATCGTCGATGCCGGTCGACTGGAGGCAGCATTGCTGGCGTCCGCGCGGGCTTGCCCTGGTGTGGGGTGGATTGCACCGGGCGAGTTGCGCAGCATGGATGCGACGGCGAGTTTCGCGCGGCTCGAAGTGGACGGCTTTGGGACGTTGTCTGCGCGCCTTGTGGTGGCTGCGGACGGGGCCGGGTCGAAACTCAGAAACCTCAGTGGCATCGGCGTGACACGGCTTGCGTTCCAGCAAACCGGCATCGTTACGACTGTTGCGCATGAAAAACCGCATGAAGGCAGGGCCGTGCAACATTTTCTGCCGGCGGGTCCGTTTGCAATGTTGCCGCTCAAGGGCGACCGGTGCTGCATCACCTGGAGCGAGGACAGCGCTCGGGCTCGCGAGATCCTGGCGTTGCCGGATGATCTCTTCCTTGAAGAGGTTCAGCAGCGTGCGGGTTGGCACTGGGGTGAGATGCAACTCGTCGGGCCGCGCCGGTCGTGGCCACTTGAAGGCATGCTGGCGCGTGAGATCGTGCGCGGACGTGTGGCTTTGATTGGTGATGCGGCGCGCAGCGTCCACCCCATAGCCGGACAGGGGCTCAATCTCGGATTGCGGGATGTCGCCGCTCTGGCCGAGGCTATCGCGGATGGGCTGCGCCTCGGCCTCGATGCCGGCGATGCCACGCTCCTGGCGCTCTACCAAAGCTGGCGGCGGTTCGACAATGTGCAGTCATCGGCTGCATTCGGCACGCTGAATGGCTTATTTTCCAGTGATTCCAGCCTATTGCGTTCTGTTCGTGATGCTGGCCTCGGCCTTGTCGACCGCTTGGACGGCTTGAAGGCGCTGCTGGTATCGGAAGCTGCGGGCCATGTCGGTGACGTGCCGCGGCTGCTTCATGGGCAGTTGCCTTGAGCAGCCGTCCAGACAAGTGGGCGTCCGCTCAAGGATTTCATGTCACATGGCCGACTATACTGCCTCCTCAGCCTTACCAGGTGCGGGTTGGACCGTTGTCGATGTGGAAGAGCCCACCGCCGTAGTGCTTGTAGCCGCCGCCCTGTGAACGCAGGAACGCTGCGACCGCGCTGATGTTGCCGTGCACGCGGAAGTCTGCGGCATCGCCCGTCAGATGTTTGGAGCGGCTGGCGCCACCAACGCTGCGGTTGTGCTGGCGGCTGCGGCAGGTCGAATTGACCGTTACCGAACCGAAGCGCGAGGCAACTTGCGACAGGATGCTGCGAATGCCGCCATCAAGGCAGCCGGCACTGGCGAGCCACTTGATGCCGCCGCCGCCTGACAGGCTCTTGCTGGGCTTGGATGGCGAGGGGACGTAGCTGTTGCCAAGGCTGGCGACGCGGACGTGCTTGCGTTTTGGCTGCGGGGCGTCCTGCTCGGTTTCGACCGACCTTGTTTCAGCCCGCTTGCGCCTGCGAGGCTGATCGTTATTTGCCTCATCATCGTCATCGGAGGGCCCGCCAAGCCGATTAGCGGAGGCCAGTTTGCGGCGGACCGGTTGGTCTTCAGAGTCGGAATCGGAGTCTTCTCCGCGATTGTGCCGCGACTGGCCTGCGAAGAAGCTGGCTGTTGTCGGGCGTTCGGTATGGTAGGTCTCTCTCTCCCAGTATTCGGGCATGTCCGCCTTGGCGGAGGAGACAAGACCCATTCCCAGGGTCACGGCAATGGTGGTTGCGCAGGCAAAGTGGGTCGCCTTCCCCTGAGGGAAGATGGAGATCAACTGCATGTTACTGCTCCCCGTACTGGCGTCGCGCGGTCTTGATTGAGGACGGGTCCAAAACTTTGGGGTCCGCGTGACAAATCCCCGCCAAGAGCCGGGTGGTAATGGCCAATGGCTCGAAATGGCACAGCCAGATCGGGTTATGGTTTACGGTGATGGTTAATTCGAGGCGGGGGCCGATCAGTCAAACATCAGTTTCGGCGTGCGCAAATCTTGGGTCGCGATCGCGAAAACACTGAGTGCATCAACGAAAACTGTATTTGCAAAGCATTGGAAATGAGGTTGGGTGCGTCAAAACGCGCAGCCGTGGCGGCGCCGTTGCCATGGCCAATCGAGGTGGACGCCGCTTCGGACGTCCACCCGCATAGAGCCTGACTTCAGTGCACGCTGGCGAGCTCCAGCTCGCCTTCGATGGCATGGCCAACGGCTGCCTGATGACTGTCGGTCAGCGCAATTGGTGTGCCGTCGGCGGCATGCAGGGCATACAAATCGATGCCGCGCGGCAATCCCTTGATGGCGGGGAACATCCGCCTTGCTTCGGCATTGCTCAAGGTTTTGATGTAGGCGACCTGTCCATCACCGAGACGAGCCAGCTCGATCTCAGAAATCAGATGATTTTGGGCGATGGCGCGCCGGGACGGTGCTGAACGGCGCTTTGTTGTCCGCCTCGTGGTGGCTGGTTTCGTGCTCTTGCTCATGACGCCACTCCTTTTGCCTGGGTACCCAAGCACTTGGTGCAGGACTTTGTGGCGTCTTGACAGACGACAAAGCCCCACGTCCCTCGACCATGATCGGACGATTCGTTTAATATCGCTATGACAGAAACGGCTCACTCGCGCGGTTTCTGTCGCCCGATATCGATTTTTCTCACTAACTTCTCGGGCTCGTGTCGCACCAAGTCGATAATGAGGAGGCCGTGATCGAGATCAGCCGCATGTACCTCGATCCCGTCGGCCAGCACGAAGGTGCGCTGGAACTGGCGGGCGGCAATGCCGCGATGTAGATACTCCCGCGCCTTATCGTCTTCCTGTCGCCCGCGGACAACGAGCTGGTTGTCCTCGACGAGAACTTCAAGCTGTTCGCGGCGGAAGCCAGCAACGGCCAGCGTAATGCGCAATGTCTCGCGGCCTTGTTCGCCACTGGCGAGACGTTCGATGTTGTAGGGAGGATACCCCCCCTCGGCGCCGCCTTTGCTGGCGCGCTCGATCAGCCGCTCGATTTCCTCGAAGCCAAGCAGCAGGGGGCTGGACATTAACGTCATGCGGCCCATGGTCGGCAAAAGTCCTTTTACAAGCAACCTTTCGGCAGCCTTCTGCGATCGTAGGGCACTGGCCTCGCCGACCGCCCGGCCCAATTGTGGCACCGGAGCTGATTGCCTTAGATATGGTGGGCGGCGCGAATAATTCAATCGAAATTAGATGGGTTCGGCTGCAATGGATGGTGGCAGGCGGCTCGTCGCAGATTGGTCGTGACAGGCTGGGGCGGCGCCCAACCCGATTGGCTCGATGCAATTCATTTGAGTACCGCGTGACGCCAAAGGTGGCGAAACGCTGCTCGTTGGCTCGCGAGTGTGTGCCGCACCCAGCGGGTTCAGGATCTGGGCTGCATCTTCTGGGCGGCATCTGCCATCAATCGCCCCAGATCCTGGGCCTGATCGGCATAGCTGCGCATCTGGCGCTGGGCGTAGCGCTGCTGGATCTCCATAGCCTCTTTCAGATCGCGGGCGCGCGCCAGCTCGCTGGCGAATGCGAAATTGGCGTCGAGATTGTCCTGCGCATAGCGCATGGCCTTGCCCTGTACTTCCTGGGCGCTGGCGGCCATCGCTCCTTGCGATTGCACCATCATTTCCTGGGCTTTACGGGCCATCTCGATGAACTGGGAATAGGCTTGCCGCGCCTGTTCGACGTTCTTCTCGGCCAACTCGCGCATGGGTTCGGGAATTTCGAAAGGAGGCTTATCCGACATCGGCAGTTCTCCGTGCTGCGTGCATATGGCTGCAGTCTAACACATATTCTTTCGAGAAGGTGGCGTGTGCCTGCAAACGCGATGCATTTTGCCATTCATCGTTGGCGCCATCGGTTCGTGCCTGTGGCCGGGATGGGCGGCGGTGGCGGCTGTCGGCAGATGTGATATCGCTTCGCGCTGCGGGACGGATCGGGCCCGGGCAGACAATGAGAGCTGTGATTTGAAAAACTTGCAATCGGGCATTGCGCCGTCTTCGCCTACCGCCGGCCAGCCGGGGGAGCTGGTCGTCGACTTGGCGCGGGGGCTGGTGGTGTCGGTCAACGAGGCCGGCCGCGCATTGTGGTCGCACGGCGCCAACAATGCCGTGCCGGCGTTGCCATGGTTGCTGGATGCAGCGATGCCGGCGCTTGTCACGTTGCGGCAGCTTCAGCGTGAAGATGGCTGTGATTGGCCCCGTCTGGTGTCGCTTGTGTTCTGGACGCCTTCCGGGTCCGTGCGTTTTTCCTGTCGCGTTGATCGGCAGGCCGGTGACGGCACTGTCGTGGTGCGGATCGTTTCCAGAGTTGATGCGGCTGACCAAAGCCGGCCCCCTGCTGCGGGTGGGCACAAAGACACTGCCATGGCGTTGGTCGCAAAGTCCTTGTCCGAGGAAGAGCGGGCGGGCGAGCTTCGCCATCTGGCGCATGAACTGCGGACGCCGCTGGCCGCCATCGCGTCGTTGGCCGAGGCATTGCATGGCGGCTATCTCGGCGCCATCGGCAATGCCAAGCAGGTCGACTACCTCGAATCGATAAGGGATACCGCGCGTCACACCTTGGATGTGGTCGAGGATATGCTGGTGACTCGCCAAAAGCTTGCGGTGTCAAAAGCCAGCGGCGGCGACAGCACGGGCGCGGCCATCACCGATGTGGGTGAGATCATCGATGCCGTGATCGACAGCATGGCCGAGCTTGCTGGGCGGTCGGGCGCGCAGATCGTGCGGGACACAGCGGCCGGTCCAGTTCTGGCGCTTGTCAGTCCGACGGCTTTGAAACAGATGTTGCTCAATCTCGTGGCGAATGCGGTGACGCACGGAGGAGCCGATGGACTCGTCAAGGTCCGCGCTGCGCCGGGCTCGGCGGGTGTCGTGCAGATCGATGTCACGGATACGGGGGCGGGCATTCCCGCCGATGTGATTGCCAACGTGAAGACCGGGAGGCCTGCAGCATCGGGGCGCCTGGATGCGGGCGGCATGGCGCGGGCGTCGGGGCTTGGCCTCAACGTGACCCGGATGCTGGCGGAGGCCGCCGGCGGCACGCTCGAGCTGCAGTCGTCGCGCGGCGGATCGTTGGCGCGGGTGGTGCTGCCAGCAGCGCCAATCAACACCTGATGGCTGTCAGGCTGGATGTCACCAGGATGGTGGTTGCCACTCGGTTTGTTCATCCAGAGGGTATGACGGGCGCGGCAGGCGTGAGAATTGGATGCGCTCAAGAACCGGTGACGTGAGGCCCTGGGTGTCGACCTCGTAGACTCGCTCGGGCGGGAACCACGGCAGGAAGCCCGACCGGAAATGGCCGCGCGACTTGACGGCAACGGTGTGGGCCTTGGCGATATCGAGGCCGAAGATCTCGAAGAACATGGGGTCTGCGGTTTGCGTGCGGTCGGAAATGACGATCGCGGTGACGCCACCGATCCTCAGGGCGGCTGACGGCCCGAGCTTCAACGTGCGGCCTTGCGCATAGCCGAGGCGGCCAACGAACGTGCCGTGATGCAGGGCGACGACCTCGGCTTCGACCTCGAAGGGTGCATCGCAGGGCAGTCCGGCGTGGCGATTGAAGTCGGCGCGGAAGCGCCCGCCAACGCCGACCTTGTGGGCGTCGGCTGCCAATGGGGGATCAAAGAAGGAGCCGATCAGCACGTCTTCGGCGCCGGACCAGACGAGGGCCGACAAAAGTTCCGTCGTGCGTCCGGTGCCGCCGCCGCCCGGGTTGTCGCCGGAGTCGGAGAAAATCACCGGGGCGCGGTCGCGGTTGCAGGCCAAGGCGATGGCGTCCGACAACGGTGTCAGTTTCTTGCGGAAGCGCTCGCGTGTGCTCCAGCCGAGGCTGGCGATTTCTTTGGCGAGCATTTGCGCGCGGGCCAGATCGTTGCGCGCTGCGACGACAATGGCGATGCCGTTCTTCTCGCTATCGGAAAAGACGAAGCCACCGAAGATCGAGACATTGAGGATGTCGCCTGCCAATTCGGCGCGGCGGCGGGTGCCGAAGTCGATCATCTCGCCATAGGGACCGCTGGCGGTAAGAAGATTGACCGAGGCTGGTGTCAGGGGAAGGCGGATGAATGCTGTCTTGGGATCGGCGTGGCCTGCCAGCATCAGGCGCAGGGCCAGTGCTGCTTCCTCGCCGCGCTCGATGTAGTCGACGTGGGGGTTGGTGCGGTAGCCGACGATCAGGTCGGTTTTCTCGACCATGTGCTCGGAGATGTTGCCATGTAGGTCGAGCGTCATGACGATACGGGCTTTGGGGCCTGCAATGTTGCGAGCCAGCTCGGCCATTTCGCCGTCGGGGTCGTCGCGATCGGTGGCGATCATGGCGCCGTGATTGGCGATGTAGACTGCATCGAGCGGGCCGGCTGCTTCCAGGCCGGCGCGCATTTTATCCAGATAGGCGTCCATCAGGCGGCCGTCGATGCAGCCATGGGGATGGCAGGCGGCGAGCAGGATCGGAACCGGCTGCCAGGGTCCGGTTGCGTCCATGGTTTTCACGAAGGCTGCGGCTTCACCGAGAATGAAAGGGTTCTGGGCGCGGGCAGCTTCCAGAATGGGTCGCCTTCGAGCTGATAAAAGCTTTTTGAAGTCTGCCTCGTAGGCGACCGGCGCGAAGCGGTTGCTTTCGAGCCAGACTCCGACGATGGCGACGCGGGGCGTGGGCATGGTGATCTCCCCTTCGGAGGCTGGACTGGATGCTGCGGACGCTCGTGTGACATTAGTCGGCATTGAGCGGATGCGAAATGCATTGGGTCGACGTGGGCCTGCCTCAAGCGAGTGGCGGGGTCGTGTAAAGAGTGATGCGCAAGCCACCGTGCGCAACCGGGCTGCGGGGTGCCGTGAAGGGCAATGCCGTTGCGGCCGCAAGTGTTGCATCCGTGGTGACCAGGCCGACCCGCCAGCCGGGGAAGTTTCTCAGGAGCCTTTCGCCAAGGCTTCGGTAGAGGCCTGTGAGCTGCTTGCCATCACCGATGCGGTCACCGTAGGGCGGGTTGACCATGACAAGTCCAGGCGGTCCTTCCGGTGCAGTCAACTCGGCGACGTCGCGTTGGCAGAAATCGATCAGGCTGGCGATCCCGGCGCGTTCGGCGTTGGCGCGCGCCATGGTGATGGCGCCCGCGTCGCGGTCGCGGCCGTAGAAGCGGAGATCGGTCGCGGTCTGGCGTCTGGCTGCGACGTCGCGCATGTGTTGCCACGCGGCGGCGTCGAAGGTTGCCAGGTGCTCGAATGCGAACGCGCGGGCACGACCGGGGCAAAGGCCGGCCGCGATCTCCGCGGCCTCGATGACGAATGTTCCCGAACCGCACATAGGATCGACGACGGGCTCGGTGCCACGATAGCCACATTGGCGCAGGAACAGGGCGGCCAACGTCTCGCGCATGGGGGCCTTGGCGACGGCCTCCTTGAAGCCGCGCCTGTGCAGCAGTTCGCCGGAGGTGTCGATGGCCAGAGTGCACAGATCATCGTCAAGGCGGACGCGGATGCATACGGCGGCTGTCGATGATGGTTTGGCACCGAGGGTCTCGTGGATCGCGCGTTCGACGCGCTGGGCGGCAGCGCCCGAGTGATAGATGCGGGAGGCGCGGCATGTCGCCTCGACCCGGAAGGGTTGATCCGGTCTCAGAAACGTTGCCCACGCCACGCGGCGCGCCCGCTTGTCGAGTTGTGCCAGATGGAGCGCGCGGAACTCGGCGATGCGGGCCATGACGCGACCGGCGCCGCGAAGCTCGAGATTGGCGCGCCAGACGTCTGTCCAGCCACCGACGAAGCTGACGCCGCCCTTGATGGCCTGGGCGCCTTTGAAGCTCTTGTCCTTGGCTTCCTTGCGCAGTTCGTCTTCAAGGCCTGGTGCTGTTGCGAGGAAAATCTCGAACTGTTCGGTCGCAATCGCAGTCATGAGCTGTGCCGATCGGTCAACCCTGGTGGGCGGTCGACGCCTTGCCGGTCGCCCGGTCCCAATTCGTGTTGCATGATGATGCAATCGAGCCACCGGCCCTGCTTCCAGCCGATGGAATGAATGGTGCCGCAGAAGGTGAAGCCGAGGGCGCGGTGGAAGCCGATCGAGGCGGTATTGGCGGAATCGCCGATCACAGCAATCATCTGACGATAACCGGCGTCGGCGCAGGCTGTCATAAGCGCGGTCAGCAGGCGGCGCGCGGTTCCTGTGCGATGCGCCTTTGGGGCTACGTAGACGGTGTTCTCCACCGTCCAGCGATAACCTGGGCGGGTGCGATAGGAACTGGCGTAGGTGTAGCCGATGACCTCGCCGTCGCGCTCGGCGACGAAGTAGGGGAAGCCTGCGGCAAGCACTGCATCGAAGCGGCGGCGCATTTCGCCTTCGTCAGGTGGATCGTATTCCCAGCTCGCAAGTCCGGTTTCGACAGCAGGCTTGTAGATGGCGGTGATGGCGGGGATGTCGGCGGGCGTGGCAGGGCGGATGGTCACCTCGGCCATGGGACTCTCCAGGTGCAGGCGCTGGTGAAAAGAGAAGGGCCCCGCCATTTACGGCGAGGCCCCTCCCAAATCCACTCATATTCCTGAAGACTGCTTATTCACGCTGGCCGAGAAGAGACAGCAGCATCTGGAAGAGGTTCACGAAGTCCAGGAAGAGGGACAGCGCGCCCCAGGCTGCGGCCTTGCTCATGGCAGCCGCATCGCCCACCACTTCGTAGTACTCGTCCTTGATGCGCTGGGTGTCGTAGGCCGTGAGGCCGGCGAAGACCAGCACGCCGATGACGGAGATGGCGAACTGCAGGGCCGAGGACTGGAAGAAGATGTTGGCCAGACCCGCCAGGATGATGCCGATCAAGCCCATGAAGAGGAACGAACCCCAGCCGGACAGATCCTTCTTCGTGGTGTAGGCCCACAGGCTCAGCGCTGCGAACGACAGGGCCGTGATCGCAAACACCTGACCGATGGAGCCAAGCTTGAACTGGATGAACCAGCTCGCGCCACCTGCGCCAATCAACGCAACGAGCGCCCAGTAGGACAGCTTCGTGGCGCCTGCGCTCATGTTCTGGCCGAGGAAGGCAATCCCCAGCAGGAGGACCAGCGGTGCAAACTTCAGCACCATGATCAACGGCGAGCCGAACAACGCCTGACCGAACGCCGTCAGTTTGACGCCGTTGCGCAAGGTTGCGGTGGCAAGTGCGGGATCGGTTGCAACGGACATGGAATAGACGGCGTAGGCCAGGACCGCTGCCAAGCCGATGCCACCTGCGAGGTAGTTGTAAACGCGCAGCATATGCGCGCGCAGACCCTCATCTACGCTGACAGCTGTGCCAGCGCCCGCGGCCGGCCTGCCGTGCACATACCTGTTATCGATCTGAGCCATGGGTTCCCTTCGAGCCTCTCTTATTCCAAACGGGGGAGCGTTGCCCCGGTGTTGCAGAGGTAAGATTCCGCAACTCACCGCAATATGATTAGGCGATATACCGTTTTCAAGGAGGCGGCCGCAAATTCCGATACTGTCGATCAGGATTGAGGGAATGCCGTCCGGAATCCGATCAAACCTCGATTATTCGGCCCTTAGGTGAGGAACAGAAGGGGCTCTGAGCACGTTTCGGGTGCCCAGGAGGCCGAGGGCTACGACGAGGCCGATCGACAAGGCGAGGGCCTGTGCAACCGCAGCCAGCGAAAACTCAAATGGCAACTTCATCAGCAGCGTGAGGACCGACCATGCGGCCAGTGAGCCGATGGCGACCGCCACCGCTGCCGTCGCCAGTGCAAGTGTGATGTACTCAACGAGGTGCATCGTCAGGATCTGCCGGCGGGTGCCGCCAAGCGTCTTCATGATCACCGCCAGCTTGATCCGGCGTTGCTGAGCCGTTGCCAACGCACCCGCCAGCACCAGGGCGCCGGCCAGCAGGGTGACGCTGCCGGCAATGCGAACTGCGGTCATGATCTTGCTGAAGACGTCGTTGAAGGCGGCGATGGCGTCCTTGACGCGAATGATTGTGATGGCCGGATGCGCGCGGCCCATTGCGCGTGACAGCTCGGCTTCCTGCTTGAGGTCGATGCTTTTGGGCAGGGCGACTGTTGCCAGGAAGTTGTGTGGGGCTCCCTGCAGTACGTTCGGCGAGAAAACCATGACGAAGTTGATGCCGAGGCTCTCCCAATCAACCTCGCGCAGATTTGCGATCCTTGCCTTCACGTTGCGGCCAAGGACATTGACGGTGACCGTGTCTCCGAGAGCTAGCCCCAGGTGGCGAGCCAGCTCGGCATCAAAGGAGACGAGGGGGTCGCCTTGGTAATCGGGGGCCCACCACGACCCCGCCACAACGCGGGAGCCCTCGGGGATGGTCGGTGCGTAGGTCAGCCCGCGATCGCCGCGCAACACCCACTGGGCTTCGGGCGGGGCCTTGATCTGCTCGACGGGACGGCCATTCAACATCACCAATCTGCCGCGCAACATGGGGGCCATTCGTGTGACCGCATCGGGCACCCGGCGGGTGATGAAGTTTTCGAGGGCGGCGCGTTCGGCGGGCGGGATATCGACCAGGAAGTAGTCGGGGGCGTTGGCAGGCAATCGCGATTGCAGCTCCCGGACGATGCCGGCATCGATCAGGGCGACGGTGGTGAGCAGCGACAGTCCGGCACCCAGCGATAGGACCACGGACCGCGTCAGCCCGCCGGGTGCACCGATGGCGCCGAGGGCCAAGGCCAGCTCCGGGCGTCTTGGCCGGGGCAAGCGGCGCGCCAGCCATGCCAGTGCGGTGCCGAGGGCGGGGAAGATCATGAAGACTGCGCCCAGGCCGGCACAGAAATATGCAGCAAGGGCACGCGACTCCGAGCCCAGAATAGCCAGCGCAGCAAGGGTGACGCCGATGGCTACCGTGGCTGCCATCACGGGCCAGGCCGGACGTACGGTGTGGTCCGCGATCTGGTCGCGGAAGAGGGTCGCAGCGCGAACCCGTGCCGCCCGGCCCAACGGCCACAGCGAGAACAGTAGCGCGACCAGAAAGCCATAGGCGGCTGAGAGCAGGATGGTTGTCGGCTTTGCCGTCAGCGAAATTTCGATCGGCAACACCGTGGCGATTGTGCGATTGAAAGCGATCGGCAGGAGAACACCGACCGCAAGGCCAACGATGACGCCAAGGCCTGCGAGTGCGAGCACCTGAATGAGATGCAGGGTAAAGATCTGGCGGCTCGAGGCGCCCAGGCTGCGCATGGTGGCGATGGTCTTGCGGCGCTTGTCGACGTAGGCGGCAACGGCATTGGCGACGCCGACGCCACCAATCATCAAGGACGCCAAACCGATCAAGGTGAGGAACTGGCGCAGGCGATCGAGGGTGCGGGTGAGGTTCGGGGATGGGTTGGTGCGGTCGCGGACGCCGAAACCAGCGTCGGGCAGGTCGGCTTTGACACGATCCCGAAAGGCGGTCAGTGCCTCTGCGTCCGGGGTTCCCGGCAAATCGATCGCGTAGCGCCAGCGAACAAGGCTTCCCGGACCGGCGAGACCGGTTTTTTCCAGTGTTGCCAGTGACACGAATACGCGCGGCCCGACGGTGAAGCGGTCGGCGATCTTGTCCGGCTCGCCGCGTTCAGCCAGGGCGGCGGTGATCTTGACCTTCTGGTTGCCGAGCGCGATGTCGTCGCCAATTTTGAGGCCGAGGCGCTCGAGCAGGATCGGGTCGACGATGGCGCCGGATTGGGCTGCGACAGATTTGATCGCCGGGCTGCCGGGCTTCAAGCGCATAGCGCCTGTCAAAGGGTAGGCGTCGTCAACGGCCTTGATCTCGACAAGGGTCTGGTCAGAGCCATCCGTTCGACGTCCCATCGAGCGCAGGGTGGCGGTCTCGGAAACGCGCCCCTGGCGGTCGAGCCATGAGCGCTCCGCGGATGTCGCGCGCCGGTGCGGGCGGGACAATGTCACGTCGCCACCGAGCAGCTCGACGCCCTGACGTTCGAGGCCCGCGCGGACACCGTCGGAGAGCGCGCCGATGCCGGCGATGACGGCTACGCCCAATGCAATGCAGGCGATCAGGATCCAGAAGCCGCGCATGCTGCGCGCCAATTCGGCCAGTGCCAAACGTGCGATGCGGCCTGTACTGGATCGCGATGGCGGGCCGCTGACCGCGATGCTGGAAGCCTCGACACCGATCGTCATGAAGCGGCCTCGGAGCCACTGGCGACTGGAACGGGCGCACCTGTTTCCGGATTTGCAACGGTTGGCGGGGCAGCCTCGGTGCGCTCATCGGCGACAATGCGGCCGTCGGCGATGCGGACCGTGCGAGCGCAGCGTTTTGCCAGGCTCTCATCATGGGTGACGAGAACAAGGGTGGTGCCGTGGCGCTTCCCCAGGCTCATGATCTGATCGATGACCTGGCGGCCGGTGCGGCCATCGAGATTGCCAGTCGGTTCGTCGGCGAGCAGGAGGCGGGGCTCAGTGACGAGCGCCCGTGCGAGGGCGACACGCTGTTGTTCGCCGCCCGACAACTGTGCCGGGTAATGTTCGAGCCGGCTGGCCAAGCCGACCTCCCCCAAAGCTGCGGCAGCCTTCACGCGCGCCTGCGGATCGCCGCGAAATTCAAGCGGCAAGGCGACGTTCTCAACGGCCGTCATGGTGGCGACCAGATGAAACGATTGGAAGACGATGCCAATCGATTGACTGCGGACTGACGCCAACTGGTCCTCGTCGAGCGGTCCGAGATCGACGCCTGCGATGCGAACATGGCCGCGCGTTGCCTTTTCCAGGCCACCAATCAGCATGAGGAGCGAGGTCTTGCCGGACCCCGATGGGCCGACAATGGCAACGGTTTCGCCGGCTGCGACCGTGAAGTCGATCTCCTTGAGGATTTCGACGTCGCCGGCGCGGCTTTTCAGCGTCAATCCAGCCGCTTCGACCTCTATGACGTTATCAGGCAAACCTTTGCTCCGTGTTCAGGCTGCTGCAGCTTGTCCTGTCTGGCTTCCAGGCCACGTTGCGCGCCAGGTCGATGTCAGGCCATTGATCGATGGGCAAGCGCATATCCTCATGTCGCCGTTTTCCCGGGCCAGCATCAGCGTGTCGGTGCTGGCGGTGCGAGGGCATGGCACTGGCGTCGTTGGTAGATCAGGAACCGAACAGCATGTTAGTCCGTCTCCTCGGCCAAATGGTGGCTGTCCTTGCCGTGATCAACACCCTGGTCGTCATGCCGCTGGCTGTGGCTCGGGCTGAAACGGCGGAACGGGTGCTCAAAATCGTGGCCTTTGGCGACAGTTTGACAGCCGGATACGGGGTTGAAGCTAACGACGCTTTCCCCGCTGTCTTGGAGCGCTTGTTGAAAGCCAAAGGCCACAAGGTCCAAGTCATCAATGCAGGCGTTTCCGGCGATACAACGTCGGGTGGCTTGCAGCGGCTCGATTGGGCGGTTCCGGACGATACGGACGGCGTCATCCTAGAACTTGGCGCCAACGATATGCTCAGGGGCCAATCGCCAGAGCGGGCGCGGGCCAATCTCGACACCATGATCAAGCGGCTGAAGGCGCGGGGTATTCCTGTTTTGCTCGCGGGCATGCGTGCAAGCCGCAACCTGGGCGATACCTATGCCAACGCCTTCGATGCCATCTATCCAGATCTTGCGAAGGCACACGATGTCATTCTCTATCCCTTCTTTCTGGATGGCGTGGCGCTCGATGCGAAACTCAACCAGGGCGATGGCTTGCACCCGAACGCCGAGGGCGTAAAGGTGATTGCGGATCGCATGTTGCCGGCGGTGGAGGCTTTGTTGCGTCAGGCCAGGGCTCGGGCGAATGTGGGGGCGGCTTCGCCCAATTGACGATTGGGCTCGATTGGGTGTGCGTGGCTTGAGCTTGGCGGCTCGTCTTTCCGCGACAAGGATTGTCATGCCGAGACTGTTCATAGGATTGGAGCTGCCGGAGTCGGTGCGCTTCAGGTTGTCACTGGTAAGCGGGCCCATGCCGGGCGCGCGCTGGATCGAGCCTGACAACATGCACGTCTCGTTGCGGTTCGCGGGGGACGTGGACAATCGCGTTGCCGATGAGCTGGTCGGTTTTCTCGATGACATCGAGGTGCCCGCTTTTTCGCTGGTTGTTCGCGAAATCGGTGCTTTCGGCGGGCGGGAGCCGCGGATCATCTACGCCGGCGTCGACGGCGGCCCGGTTCTCGAGCAGCTGCAGCGGGCGACCGAGCGCGCGTGTCGTTCTGCCGGGCTGCCACCGGAGACCCGGACTTTCCGACCGCACGTGACGCTGGCGCGGCTCAAGGGGACAAGCCCCGACATCGTGGCGCGCTTTCTCGAGTCGCGGGCTCATCTGAAGATCGAGCCATTCGAGGTCAGCCGTTTCGTGCTGTTCTCCTCGCGGCCGCGCGTGGGTGGGGGACCCTATGTCGTGGAAAACGAATTTCCGCTGCAGTGAGTTGAGACCGCGCTTAAGCCGTCCCTCAAGCCGTCTGGCGCAAGCTCGCCGATGCCTGATGGTCGCTGAGACCTGAGACCAGGCGGACGTTGCCTCGCCAGATAGTCGGGGAAGTGAACAGGCCGTCGACCATGAGATCGAGGGGGCCGGCGCGATGCAGCCTGGGGTCGAGGCTGGTCTTGGCGTCGGCGGGGATATTGTCGCGCCAACGGGCCGCCAGGGCCGCGAAGATCGGACCGTCAGCGGGGCATTGAAGTCGCCCGTCAGGATCATGGGGTCGGTGCCGAGCGCTTCGATCAGCTTCTTCACGGCCGCGGTCTGAATGGGCGTGGCGCGCCATCTGGCGTCCAGGGAAAGTGTCGTGGCGACACAGAAGACCTGGACTGCCGCACGTGAGCCCAGCGCGATGTAGCGACAGGTGGCGATTTTGCTGTCTTCGGTGGTGCACCGAACAGCTGGTGGCCTGCCGCCGCCGCTGGCATAGACGTCGACCGGATGCGTGATTGATCGGCGTTGAGAATGGCGACGCCGAACGGGGCATTGCTGATGGGATGGACATGGCCATGTCGGCGTAGTGGGCATGGTTGAGGCCCGTTTCCCTGCTTGATGCGCTCGAGATCGCCGGCCATGACCTCCTGCAGACAGACAATGTCGGGTGAAACGGCGCTGATGCGGAATGAAGCGATCGAGATGGATCGCTCGATATTGAGGCTGAATAGCTTTGTCACGAATGGGCCTCTCGCGATGAATTCGTCTCCGCTTATGGCGCTGTGTGCCTGGGGACAAGCCTAATCAGCAGGCTGCGTTACCATCGCCGACAGCGGAGTCGGCGGATGGGGTGCCGATTCTTCTCAATTGCCGTGACCGGATGAGGTAAGTGGCCAGAATGGGAATGAGCACAATTCCAGCATACAGATAGCCAAAACCGCCGGTGGATCGTGCTGACGAGAAGCACTTTTTGGGCATGGTCCAGAAGGCCTGGAAGTGTGGCGCTTGCAACCTCGGCATGGACGAGGGCGAACAAGACAAACATGCCCCAGGTGGCAATGGCGACGATCAGCGGGCCGACCCAGAATGCCCGCTTGGGCCCCGCATTGGCGCTGGGGAAGCAAGGGTGGCCATACGACATACGTCGTGAAGGCGGTGCTGAAGGTGGCGCCCGCTGCCAGCGGCAGAATATCCGGTCTGCGCGCGAAAACGGTGGCGGCCAGGACGGCAGCAGGTGCCGCCGCAATGGCCGACCACAACGTTGCCTCGAGCCGTTGCGATATTCTGGCTGTCACCGCTGCACCGTCTCCTCGGGCGCTGTTGCGCTCATTGCGCATGACAGCGCTCTGGCCGGTTTATCGGCGGCCTGTGCCTGGTCGGGATTGGTGCCCACTTCTTCACGACGGGCAGCACTTCCTTGGCAACAGCTTGAGGCTGCGCTCGGAGACTTCGAGCGGCGTGCTGCTGAAGGGAAGGCGACGTTCATTTCGAAATCGCCGAGAAGTTTGCGGCGCTCTTTCGAGCCCACGCAGCACCTTGTCCGGGTTGCCCCCAGCTTGCGGCCTTCATGAAGCCTTCGACGGCGGCCGGCAGGCCACCACCCTTGCGGGCGATCTCGGCCTTCTGCTGGTAGCTGTCGTAGCTCCCTTCACCTTGGCGAAGTGCTCGCCCAGAAACTCGTAGTGATAGAAGTTCGATTCAACGAACTTGCCTTGATATTGGCGGGCCTCGTCCTCGCAGGATGCGAGATTCAGCTCGCGACGGCGAACTCGGTCAGCACGGCACCGGCGGCTTGGTGCCGGTACTTGCGGTGCAGCTCGCGGCCTGTCGATCATCGGTTTTCTCTATTTCCAGGGGCGGTCGGCGAACATGACCATGTGGGCGCCGAGCTTGGCGGCTGATTCAATCGAATCCTCGCTGGAGGCGACTGCATAGATGCGGCCGTCGAAGGAATTCTGCGGGCGGGGGCGGATCTCGATACGCGGCTGCTTGTAGTGCTTGCCGTTGCCTTCCATGAAGCCCGTCTTGAGGGCATTGATGATCATCGGAGCGGCCTCGTCGAAGCGCTCACGGGATTCCGACATATCCAGGCGGAAGGCTTCGAACTCGCGGCGGGCGAGGCCACGACCCATGCCGAAGCGGAGACGGCCGCCGGAGAGCATGTCGAGCACGGCTGCGTTCTCGGCAACGCGGAGGGGATCGTGCCAGGGCAGGATTACGGCGGCGGTGCCGACATCGATGTTCGGGCACTTTGCCGTCAGATAGGTCATGAGCTGGATGTTGTCGGGCACGAACGAGTAGTCGTTGAAATGGTGCTCGGCCGACCACAGGCAATCGAAGCCCAGGTCCGCTGCCATGCGGGCCAGCTTGATCTCCTCGTCCCACACCTGTTTGTCCGGGCAGTTGTCCCAGCCGTAGCTGGCGAACACCATCATCATTCCGACGTCCATGCGGGCCTCCTCGGTTCACCCCAAACAGGGCTTTTTGGGCTTTGACTCATGGTTCCACGTGCGGCCAATGCTGGCAACCCGGCTGTTGCGATCAGAGTTTGGGCGTCCGTGTAAAACAGCATGGCAATCGGGACTGGCGATCGGCTATGCTTTGCGTTGATGCCGGGCCGTTGATAGCTTTGGTCGGCAAAACAAAATCTCGGGCGAACCTCTGGTCGGCGGCCGCCTGCGGAGGCTCACACGGCAGGACTTCAACAGCATGATCGAGCGTCATCAGACCGATATTCTGATCCTGGGTTCGGGAGGGGCGGGGCTGTTCGCGGCGCTGCATGCCCACCAGGTGAACCCAAATCTCGACATCACCGTGGCCTCGAAGGGTTTTCTTTGTAAATCCGGCTGCACGCGCATGGTGCAGGCCGCAACGGCACTGCACAAGGGCGATCCCATCGAGCGCCACTACGGACACCATCGACGGCGGCAAATGGCTGCCGAAACCAGGAACTCGCCTGGACGCTGGTGGTGAAGGCGATCGAGAGTGCGGGAGCTCGAGAACGAGGTCGGTTGCTTCTTCGACCGCAATACGGACGGCTCGCTGCACGGCAAGGCGCTGGTGGGGCAGACCTTCGACCGCACCGCACAAGGGCGACCTTACCGGCATCGAGATCATCAACCGGCTGATGGAGCAGGTGTGGGCGCGGCCGACGGCGGCTGGAGGAACATCGGGCGATTGCGCTGGTGCCGGAAAAAGGTGGCCGCGACCTGCGGGCGTGCTGTTCATCGACGTCAGGACCGGGCAATTCGGCTGGTGACGGCGAAGGCCGTTCGCTCGCCACCGGTGGCGGACCGACGATGTACATCATACGCCATCGGGCGACAAGTCGATGGACGGGCTTGCGATGGCGTCGATTACGGGGCTGGTGCTGCGCGACATGGAGATAAAATTCCACCCTGACCGGCGTTCTGGCTGGGTCCGGTGACGACGCGCATGACCGGTACCATCATCGAGGGCCTGCGGGGCGCTGGTGGCTATCTGCTCGACGGGCCAGGCAGCAGCGCTTCATGTTCAACTACGATGCCTGCGGCGAGCGGGCGACGCGTGACCTCGTCTCGCAATCGATGTACCGGGAGATGCTGGCTGGGCGGACGACGCCGAACGGCGGCCTCTACATATCGATGGGGCATCTGTGGGACCCGACAAGTCGCCAAGATGTTCAAGGGCATGGTGGAGCGCTGCGCAGCCGACCGCGGGTCTGGATCTGGCCGGTGGCTTGGTCGAGGTGCTGCCGACGGCGCACTACCTGGATGGGCGGTGTTGTGGTAAAGGTCGACACGTCGACAGATGTGAGCGGGCTCTTCTACTGCGCGGGCGAGGACGCCGGCGGCGTGCATGGCGCCAACCGGCTCGGGGGCAATGGTGTCGCCAACTCCACCGTCTACGGCGGCATTTCGGGTGAGACGATGGCGGCCCACCTCAAGGCTGGTCTCGGGGCGCGTGAACCGGACATGGATGCGGCCGGTGCCGCTATGGACGCTGCGCAAGCGCCATTCCGGGCGGGCAAGGGCGATGTCAACGCCATTCGCGATCAGTTGCTGGATTTGATGTGGGACGACGTCGGCATCATCCGCGACAAGGCCGGCATGGAACGGGCGCTAGGCAAACTCGATGCGCTGACGGAGGCGCTTGATGCAGCCGGCGTGCCGGACGGCAACCGGGCCTTCAACCTATCCTGGCACGACTGGCTGAACCTGCGTTCGCAGATCGCCATGTCCAAGGTGGTCGCGCATGCGGCGATGGCGCGAGAGAACTCGCGCGGGTCGCACTATCGTGAGGATTTCAAGGATCCGGGCGACATGGCAACCTCGCGCTTCACAGTAGTGCGCAAGGCCGACGGCGCCTTGAACGTAACCACCGAGCCGGTGCAATTCACGCATGTGAAGCCCGGCGAGACGCTGATCAAGGACGAGCCGCAGGCGGCGGAGTAATCACATCGCTTCCGGCACATTGGAATTATTATAAAAACAATTAAATCAAAGAGTTATTGCGTATTTTTTGCTGCGAGCGTATGTCCGTGGCCGGTGCCGCTTCAGCAATGGTCACACGCTCATGAGCACGGTCTTCATCGAATCCGCCTCCATCATCCTGCGCGAGGGGCTGGAAGCCATTCTCGTCCTCGTCGCACTTGCTGCCTACCTGTCGCGCATCGGTGCCGAGAACAGGTTGACGGCGCTGTGGAGCGGGGCCGGGCTCGCCATTGTCGTGAGTATCGTCATGGCGTGGATGTTCGAGACGTTCTTCAACGGCGCCCACAATGACATGCTGGAGGGCGTTCTGATCTTCGTGGCCGCGGCTTTGATGCTCTATGTCAGCGGTTGGCTGTTCCTCAAGCAGGACCCGCGCGCATGGCAGGCTTATCTGCGCAAGGAGACCGACAAGGCCGTTGCCGCCAGTACCGGGCTTGCGGTTGCGGCACTGGCCTTCTTCGCGGTCGTGCGCGAGGGTGGGGAGACCATCCTGTTCCTGCATACCGTGGCAAAGACCAACGGCGGCTGGAGTTTGCCCCTGGTCGGCGGCATCGTGGCTGCTGGCGTGGCCTTGGGCGTTTTCTTCTGGGTGGTGGTTGGCGGGACCCGGCGCTTGCCGCTCAGGGCCGTGTTCCTGGTGACCTCGGGCTTTCTGTTCCTGATGGCGCTCAAATTCATCGGTGAAGGCCTGCAGGAATTCCAGGAGCAGGCGCTGGTTCCCTATGACATGTCGCCGGCGTCCGATCTCTTGCAGAGGCTGGGGCTCAACCCGACCTGGGAGGCGCTTGGCATGCAGGCGGCTGTGATCGCGATCGCCGGGATTGCGCTGATTGCCTCGCGGAGTGGCGGAGCGGCGCGAAAAACGCCGGTTGCTTGAGCCAAAGGCGTGCTCAGCGGTTGCGGCTGGGCCTCGTAGCGGGCAACTTAGGCTGCAATCTGCCGACGTTTGTCCGAGAGACCCCTATGATCCCTATCGCCGCCATTCAATCGACCGCCGAGACGCTGATGGCAAAAGCCGCCATCGAGATCCCTGATGACTATCTCGGGGGGCTGAGGGCCTGCGCCAACACCGAGAAGGGGGACCTGTCGTCGTTCGTGATCCAGGCGATGCTGGAGAACTACGAGGCGGCGAAAGAAGACCGGCGGGCTATGTGTGGCGATACCGGCGTGCCGCGCTGGTATGTCAAGTACGGCAACGAGGCGCGCGTCGAGGGCGGACCCGTGGCGGTCGAGGCGGCGTTGCGACGGGCGACGGCACGGGCGACCAACGATGTGCCGCTGAGGCCCAACCGGGTGCATCCGCTCTGGCGCACGGACCACAACAACAACTGCGGTATCGGTGCGCCGGAAATCGAATATGCCTTCCATCCCGAAGGCGATTGGATCGACCTCATTACCGTGCACAAGGGCGGCTTGTTCGGCACCGACTATCGCATGCTGTTCCCGGGTGACGGGATCGAGGGCATCAAGCGTTTCTTCCTGGACACGGCCATTGCGTTCGGCAAGCGCGGTCTTGCCTGTCAGCCGGCCATCGTCGGCATCGGGCTTGGCGGGTCGAAAGACATCTGTTCGGTGCTTGGCAAGCAGGCGGCGTGCCTGCGCGTGGTCGGCTCGCGCAATCCGGACCCGAAAATCGCGGCCCTGGAAGACGAGCTGAAGGAGCTTGGCAACTCGATCGGCATGGGCGCCATGGGCTTTATGGGCTCGTCGATGGTTGTGGCGGCGTACATCGAGGTCGGCTATTGCCACACCGGTGGCATGCCGATGAGTGTGCACATGTTCTGCCTGTCGTCGCGGCGCGCGGTGGCCCGCATCTACACTGATGGGCGGGCCGAGTTCCGGACGGATCCCGCGTGGTTTACCGATTATTCCGGCGCTCGACCGTCGAATGGGACACGCCGGACAGCCGGCAGGCGGCCGAGTAGCCATAACCGACAGATGTCGCGGTACATGGGGTTGTCTGCTTTCGAGCCCGGCTCCATAGTCCGCCCGAATGCCCAACAAGGACGATTGACATGGACTTTCAGCTTTCGGCCGACCAGAAAAACCTGCAGGGGCGCGCACGCGAGCTTGCGCGCGGCAGCTTCGAGGCGCGTGCGGCCGAGATCGATCGCAGCGAGCAGTATCCCTGGCAGAACGTCAAGGAGCTGAAGGAAGCCGGCTTCATGGGAATGACGATCCCGAAGCAGTACGGCGGTCAGGGCCGTACGTTTCTGGATGCGACGTTGGTGATCGAGCAGATGGCGCAAGTGTGCGGCGTCACCGGGCGCATTGCCGTCGAGAGCAACATGGGCGCGATCTCGACGATCATGAAATACGGCACGGAGGAGCAGCGGAAGATGGCTGCGGGCTTCGTGCTCGATGGGGACAAGCCGGCCATCTGCATCACCGAGCCCGAGGCCGGAAGTGCAGCCACCGAGATGACGACGCGCGCCGACAAGAAGGGCAACGGATATGTCCTCAACGGCAAGAAGCATTGGATCACGGGTGCCGGCGCGTCGCGGCTGCATCTGATCTGCGCGGGTGTTCGACGAGCAGGGCGAGGAGCAGGGCATCGGCGGCTTCCTTGCCGAGCGGGAAGTCACGGAAGGACTGAGCATCGGCAATCGCGAGCCGACCATGGGGCTTCGCGGTATCCCCGAGGCCGAAGTCATCATGCAGGACATGGTGGTTGGCGCAGATGCGCTGGTGATGCCGCCGCGGGGCCTGAAAAAAGGTTTTGCCGATCTGATGGATGCCTACAACTCGCAGCGGGTCGGCGCCGGGACAATGGCGCTCGGCATTGCGCAGGGCGCCTATCAGCATGCGCTCGCCTATGCGAAGGAGCGGCATCAATTCGGGCGACCGATCTACGAATTCCAGGGTCTGCAATGGATGCTGGCCGATATGGCGATCCAGATCGATTGCGCGCAGCTGATGCTGTACCGGGCCGCCGCCAACGCGGGTGACGGGTTCCCGGATGCGACGGAGGCGGCCAAGGCGAAAGTGGTCGCCGCCGATATGGCGATCAAAGTCACGAATGACGCGTTGCAGATTTTCGGTGCCACCGGATACTCGCGGCGTCGACCGCTCGAGCGCATGGTGCGGGACGCGCGCATGTTCTCGATCGGCGGTGGTACGGCGCAGATCCTTCGAACGGTGGTGGCGACGCGGATTCTCGACAAGAAGCTGCCGCAGACGCGTGACGGCTACACCAAGCTTGCGGCGCAAGAGGCCGCCGGGAAAAAAGACGCGGCGGAGTAATCTGGCTCGACAGGCGTGGCGCCTATCTGGACGTGAGACGGGAACAGCATGAGTGAGGCAGTTGGCGGCACGGCCGAAGCGCCGGCAAACACTAGCTCCCACGTGCGGGGGACCACGCCTGCATCGGGGCCGACCGGCAAGGTGAACGCCGCCGAGACGATCGAGGTTGCGATCTGGCGGGGTGGCGACGAAGGGCACTATGAGACGTTTCGCGTGCCGATGCGGGCAAGCCAGACAGTGCTCGACGTGGTGACGCATGTGCAGCGGCATCTGGACCCGACCTTGTCGTACAGGTTCGCTTGCCGCGTTGGCGTGTGCGGCTCATGCGCCATGACGGTGAACGGCCGGCCGCGGTGGACCTGCCGCACGCATGTGTCGAAAGTGGTCGAGAATGGGCGGCTGGAAATAGCCCCGCTCGCCAATTTGCCTGTCATCAAGGATCTCGCCACGGATATGGCGCCGTTCTTCGAGAAGTGGCAGGAGGCAAAGGGCACGTTCAAGCCGACCGTGACGCGCGCCGAGCCGGTGAGCGATATCTCGCCCCAAACGCCGCAGCGGCGGATCATCGACGCAGCCATCGAGTGCATCAATTGCGGTGTGTGTTTTTCCGCGTGCGATACGGTGCGCTGGAATAGCGACTACATGGGGCCGGCTGCGCTCAACCGGGCGTGGACGCTCGTCAACGATACGCGCGATGGCGGCAACGCCGATCGCCTGTTCGCGGTGTCGCAGGGCGGGGGCTGTCATGCCTGCCATACGCATCAATCCTGCGAGCAGCATTGCCCTGTGGGCCTCAATCCGACAGCGTCGATCGCCGGGCTGAAGCGGCGGACGATGCAGGCCTACATTCGCGGAGAGCTGAAGTGAACGTTCGCCTTTATACCCTGCAGCGGCTCTCAGCGCTGATCATGGTGCCTTTGATCATCGGGCATTTGATCGTGATCTTCTATGCAACCCGCAAGGGCCTGACCGCCGGTGACGTGCTGGCGCGGACGCGCGGCAGCTTTCTGTGGGGCAGCTATTATGCGCTCTTCGTGCTGGCAGCGGCGGTGCATGGCGCCATCGGCGTGCGTTCCGTGGCCCGCGAGTGGGGGCGGATGGTGGGCCGAAATCTCGATCTGTTGATGTGGGGTGCCGGGCTGGTGCTGGCGGGACTTGGTCTGAGGGCCGTATGGGCAGTGGTGATCGGATGAGCCAAACACTGCGCCCCAAGACGACCGGTTATCGGCGCGAACCCCTGTGGCGGGCGGCGATGATCCACAGGCTATCGGGCCTGGCGCTTGCCTGCTTTTTGCCACTGCATTTTCTGGCGCTGGCGTTGACGCTCGATGGTGAAACCAGCTTTGACCGGTTTCTGCGCTGGACCGATCTACCGCTGTTCAAGGCGGCGGAGGCCATTCTGGTGGGGCTGTTGGCGGTGCACCTGCTCGGTGGGCTGCGTGTGCTGGTGATCGAGAACCTGCCTTGGCAAACCGGACAGAAGCAGTTGGCGATGGCGGCTGTCGTCGCGGCCGTGCTGGTCGCTGCCGCCTTTCTGCTGCGGTTGGTTTAGTTCTTTTCGCTCACGACGCGCACCCGCGCTGCCAAGGGGTCAGCGCTGCGCTCACCGCAAGGGGCGCCGCTTGCGACGGGCCGCAGGTGGTATAGGCTGCGCGCCGGTCTGGGCGGCGAGGCGCGTTTGCCCTGGAGGGGCGATTCGCGGTACGTTTCGAAGGTTAGACCCTCGAGATGACGAATGGGACACTTATGACCGTCAAATATCACCTGATCAGCTCGTTTACGTGACCGTGGGTTCAGCGCGCCGTGATTGCAATGCGCGCCAAAAAGGTGGACTTCGACGTTACGTATGTGAACCTGCGCGATAAGCCCGCATGGTTCCTGGAAATCTCGCCGCACGGCAAGGTGCCGGTGCTCAAGGTCGGCGATGAGATTCTGTTCGAATCGAATGCTATTGCCGAGTTCCTCGACGAAGTCGTTCAGCCTCGGCTGCATCCTGAAGATCCCATCAAGCGGGCGCGCAACCGGGCGTGGACCGACTTCGTGCCGACGTTCTCGGCGGCCATGGGCGGGATCACATATGCCAAGGACGAGGCGGCACTGAAGGACGGCGTCGAGAAGATGGCCGCTCCGCTCGCGCGTCTTGAAATGGCGCTCAAGACCGAGCGGAAGGGCCAAGGCCCCTACTTCAACGGCGATAAGCTGAGCCTGGTGGATTGTGCCTACGCGCCGTTCCTGCAGCGGTTCATGATCTGTGAGAAGGTGCTCAAGACCGGACTGCTGGAGGCCTATCCGCTGGTGAAGGCGTGGGCTGAGACATTGATCAGCGATGAGCGCGTGACCTCGGCTTTGCCGGAGAACTTTCCGGAGGAGTATCGCGCCAACCTGAAGCGGCGCGGGACGTTGGCTGCAGGGCTGATGGAAGCGGCCGAGTAGGCTTTCGTCGCGTCATCATTGCGGCGATCAAGAGAACAGAAGAGGCGGCACGTTGCCGTCTCTTTTGCGTTTTGCGCAACTGCAACCCAAAGCCGGGAGAGCTGCATGACTGATATCAGTCGCATTGTCGTGACGCGCGACGTCCTCGTCAGCGAGATGGGGCAGAAACTTGCCAAGCCGATCGTGCGGGCGGTCGGATATGCGGTGATCGCAAATCCCTTCGCGGGCCGGTTCGCCGAGGATCTCGGTGTGCTTTTCCAAGCTGGGTGCGACGTGGGTGATCTCCTTGCTGGTGAGCTGGCGGGGCTGCTTGGCGGGCCAGCCGTTGCCTACGGGAAGGCTGCGATTGTGGGGACGAGTGGCGAAAAGGAACATGGCGGGGCGGCGATCCACCCGATGCTCGGCAAGCCCATGCGGGCTGCTATCGGTGGCGGGAAGGCCGTTATTCCGTCCAATGTGAAGGTTGGCGGCATGGGGTGCAGTATCGACGTTCCGATCGGGCACAAGGATAATGTCTGGTCGTTCGATCATTTCGATACGATCAGCGTCATGGTCGGTGATGCGCCGCGGGCGGACGAGATCGCCGTCATTTTGGTGCTGGCCGATGGGGGACGTGCCATGCCGCGATGCGGCGATGGGCCGGTTTGAGGCCCCGGCTGCCGCTTGGTGCAGCGCGGCACTTCCAGCGCGAGGTATTTCGCCTTCACCGCATCGCGCTCGGCCTGGAATTCGGCCAGCGGCGCGTGATAGACCATGCGGCCCTTGACCATGATGTGCACGACGTCGGCGACGGCTTCGGCAAGCTTCAAGTTCTGTTCGACCAGCAGTACGCTGACGCCTTCATCACGCAGTTTCGAGATGACTGTGGCAAGCTCGCGCACGACCAAAGGGGCAAGGCCCTGGCTGGGTTCGTCGAGCAGCATCAACTGGGGATCGGTGACCAGGGCGCGGGCGACGGCCAACATCTGCTGCTCACCGCCGGAGAGCTGCGAGCCCTTGTTGGTGCGGCGATTGGCGAGTGAGGGGAACAAATCGAGGAGGCGTTCGACGGTCCAGACCTTGGCGGGGCGGCGTTCGGCGATCTTGATGTTCTCGATGACGGTGAGATCAGGGAAAATCATCCGGCCTTCCGGCACGTAGGCGACGCCGGCGCGGGCAATGAGGTGGGGTGGCCAGCCGGCGATCTGCTGGTCGCCAATCCATACCTCGCCGCGCCGTGGCGGAACGAGGCCCATGATGGAGCGAACAGTGGTGGTCTTGCCGACGCCATTGCGACCAAGGATGGCTGCGATCTTGCCCGTCTCCAGCTCAAAGTCGACGCCCTGGAGGATGTGGCCGGTGCCGTAATACGTATGGAGGCCTGCGATTCGCAGCATCAGTCGAATCCTCCGAGATAGGCGTCCTGTACGACCTTGTCGGCGCGCACGACTTCCGGTTTGTCGTCGGCGATGATGCGGCCTTGATGCAGGACGGCAATCTTGTCGGCGAGCTTGAAGACCACCTCCATGTCGTGCTCGACCAGCATGACGGTGACGCCACCACCCGCCAAGACGCCGCGCAGGATTTCGACGGCGCGATCGGTCTCTTCAATCGACCAGCCCTGGGTCGGCTCGTCGAGCATCAAGAGGCGCGCGTCCTGGGCGAGTGCCATGGCGATTTCCAGAAGCCGCTGGTCGCCGTGTGAGAGGGCGCTGGCAAGACTTTCGGCATGTTGTGAGATGTGCAGGCGCTCGAGCGCTCGGTCGGCAGCTTCGCTGGCGCGGGCGAGGACCTGGCTGCCTCCCAGGATGTGCCAACGGGCGGGATCGCGCGCCTGGGCTGCGAGGCGGACATTCTCGCGGGCGGTCAGGCCCGGCATCAGGTGAGTGAGCTGAAACGTCCGGGCAATCCCCCTCTGGGCGATGACCTGGGCTGGAAGGCCGGTGATGTCCTCACCGGCGAAGCGGACGGTGCCGGCTGTCGGCGACAACATGCCGGTGACCAGATTGAAGAAGGTGGATTTGCCAGCGCCGTTAGGGCCGATCACGGCGTGGATCTCGCCCTCCTGGATGTCGAGGGTGACGTCATCGACGGCGACAAGGGCGCCAAAGCGTTTGGTCAGGTTGCGACATTCAAGCAGCGCCATGTGGGGTCTCCGCGCTGCTGGTGTCGTCGGCGGCGGCGGGCTGGCTGTTGCGATGGCGCCAGCCCGAAATGATGCCGGCAAGGCCCTGAGGCGCAAACAGGATGACGGCGATGAAGATGGAACCGAAGATGATCGGCCAAAGCTCCCGCACGTAGGGCAGGGCGGAAAGCTCATGCTCGAGGAACAGGAAGAAAGCGCCACCGAGAATTGGTCCGGCGAGCGTGCCACGTCCGCCGACGATGACCATGATCAGCACCATGCCTGAGAGGCGCCAGAAGAACAGCTCGGGGCTGGCGAAACCTGCGAGCGGAGCGTAGAGCGCGCCGGCCAATCCGCCCAGGGCATAGGCGATGACGACGATGGCCATGCGGTAAGAGCGCGTGTTGTAGCCGAGCGCCCGGGTCTTGACTTCGTTCTCGCGGATGCCGGCCAGCACCTGTCCGAACGGCGAGGTGACGAGGTGGCGGCAGAAGACGTAAGCCAATGCGAGGACGATCAGGACCAAATAGAGGTAGCCATTGCGGGTCTGGAAGAAGTCGATGCCAAAGGGTCCGGCGCGGCGCTGGATGCCGGCGATGCCGTCCGAGCCGCCGGAAAAATCCTTGAACTGGTAGACGGAGGCGTAGAGCAGCTGCGCAAACGCCAGGGTCAGCATGGCGAAAGAGACGCCCGACGAGCGCGTACAGACCCAGGCGATGGGAATTGCGATCAGTCCGGTTATCAGCATGGCTGCCGGGATCGCGGCCAGCATGGGGACATCGAGGTTGAGCAGGATCAGGGCGGCTGCGTAGGCGCCGAGGCCATAGGCTGCGGCGTGGCCGAAGCTCTCGAGCCGGGTGTAGCCGACCATGAGATCGAGGCTCATGGCGAACAGGCCGAAGATCAGTGCCTCGGTGACGATGCCGATCATGTAGACGGGCAGCACCAGCGGCAGCGCGGCGCCGACACCCAAGGCAATGAGGAGGCCGATGAGCTCGCGGGGCTGCATCATTCCTCCTTGCCCATGAGGCCGCCGGGACGGACGATCAAGACGATCAGCATGATCAAGTAGAGCAGCGACAGGGCCAGGCTCGGGAGGTAGTAGGCACCGAAGACCTGCACGAAGCCGACCAGTATGGAGCCGATGGCGGAGCCGACGAAGCTGCCCATGCCGCCGATGATGACGATGACGAAGGCGTCGACGACGACGTTGGTTCCCATGGCGAGGTAAGCGCCGATAAGGGGCGTGGCCAGAACACCGCCGAGGGCTGCCAGGGCGCAACCCAGGGCGAAAACGCCGGTGCGGACCAGACGGACGTCGGTGCCAAGTGCATGCACCATTTCAGCGTTCTGGGAGACGGCCCGGATCAGCAAGCCGGCCCGGGTGCGCTCGAGGAACTGCCAAAGGGCAATGGCGGCGGCGAGGCCGAGGCCGATCAGGAACAAGCGGTAGATCGGAAATGGGAAATCCAGCAGGAAGACGACGCCGGTCAAGATCTCGGGAATTTCGATGCCGCCGGGTTGTGCGCCCCAGATCAAGCGGACCGCTTCGGACAGGATCAGCGCCAGGCCAAAGGTGATCATCAAGTAGGCGCCACCGTCGCGGCGTCCATAAAGCCGGCTCAGCAAAAAGTGCTCGAAAAGGCCGCCGATGATGCCGACGGCGAGGGCGCCAAGACGATGGCCAGCCAGAATTGACCGGTTAGTGCGGCAATCGAGTAGCCGATGTAGGCGCCCAGCATGTAGATGGCGCCGTGCGCGAAATTGATGATGCGCATGATGCCGAAGATCAGCGTGAGGCCACAGGCGATGAAAAACAGCAGCGACGCCTGGGACAGCGCGTTCAGGCTTTGGGTGAGCAGAAAGCCGGCGAAGTTCATGGGATCCTTGCAACCGGTGATCCAGGCGGCGTGGCCGACCGGGTGATGGGGGGCGGGTCTTGTCGTCATCGCATCCGTCGGGCGTCGACAGAAGAGCGCATGCAGTCTTCAGGGGCATCAGGCGCGTTTCAAAGGCATCAGGCTGGCAACGTGAGGACCACAGCATCGGGCTGGCAGGCGGCCGGCGGGCTTGAAGCCCGTCAGCCGCTGCTGCGTCCAGCCGAGATTGCGTAACGTGATCGATCAGGTGCTGAAGGTGGTCTTGCCGCAATCGGGTGTCGACATCTCGCGTGAGTAGATTTTGACGATTTCCGGTGCAGCGCCGTTCGGGGTGTCGACCACTTTGACGACGATGCCGGGGTTCATGCCCTGATGGTCGCACTTGCGCACCTTGACCGGCCCCTTGATGCTGGTGACCTCGATATCCTCGAGCGCGGGCACCAACTTGTCGGGGTCAGCTGACTTTGCCTTTTTGATGCCGGCAAAGAGGATGTCGAGCGCTTGGTAGAATTCGCCATCGGTCCAGTCCGGCAGTTTGCCGGGATTGGCTTTGGTCCATGCGGCGACAAAGGCTTTATTTTCGGGCGTGTCCTGGGTGTAGGCGTAGCGCGAGCCGCCGACGAGGCCGACCGCTGACTTGCCGAGCGCGGTGATGTTGGATTGGGCGACGATCTCGGTGTAGAGCGGCATGCGCTTCGACAGGCCGTATTGGGCTGCCTGCGTATAGAAGGCGCGGGCCTCGTCGCCCTGCAGCGCCACATAGCAGCCCTTGGCGCCGGATTGCATGATCTTCGTGATGAAGGTTGCGTAGTCCTTGTTGCCGACGGGCGTCATGATCTTGTCGACCAGCTTTTTGCCGAGCTTGGAGATCTGCTCGTCGAAGGCCTTCACGCTCGACTGGCCCCAGGCATAGTCTGAACCAAGAGCGATGTAGTCCTTGGATGGGTCGTCCTTCAGGTAGAGGGCGAGGGCGCGGGCGCCCATCGGGGCCGAGACATTGACGCGAAAGAAATTCGGCACCAGAAGTTCCGGCGTCGTCAAGCGGCCGTCGCCGTTGCCGTGGCTGATGAACAGCGCGTTCCATTGCTTGAGCTTCGGCATGATAGCGCGAGCCTCCGAGGAGACGATGACGCCGGAGATGAGATGGCAACCCTTGCGCTCGACCAGCTCCTGGGTCTTGCGGACGCAGGCTGCGGGATCGCCCTGGGTGTCCTCGATCTCGAATTCGATGGGTCGCCCCAGGAGGCCGCCCTGCTTGTTGACCATGTCCTTGATCAACTTGGCCGTGCGGATGACGTGGCTGCCAAGCTCGGCATAGCCGCCGGTTACTACGGTTGGCAGGCCGATTTTGATCGGGCCGGTCTGGGCATCGACGGTCTTGCGGAGATAGGCCGGGGAGGCCAAAACCGTCGCCGCGGCGACGCCACCTTTGAGGATCTTGCGTCTGGTGACGACGCGGAATGTTTCGGACTTGTCTGACATTGGCGGTTTCCTCCCGGAGTTTTACGTGCCGTGCGTGCGCGCCCTGGCTCTTTCGGCCAGCCAGACCCACAAGACGCGGATGGAGCTTTCAGGTGCGCAAGACGTTTGCGATCGGCGGCAATGGTCGGCGGTGCGCGTGGCGACGTCAAGACCTGCGACTGGCCTCAGAAAAATTGAGGCCGCTGCCAGGTGCTGGCAGCGGCCGATATGCAAGCGTATTCAAATTGCAGCTTGGCGGGCAGTAGATCAGGCGGCTGACGCCTCACTCATTGCACGCAGTTGGCGGAACGAGATCAGTTTATGGCGGGCCTCATCCCACAGGGTCAGGCGCACGCAGGCCAAGCTTTCCAGAAATGTGACGCGGCCCAGGCTCTTTAATTCGGGGTGGTCTTCCAGCACCTGGCTCAAGCGATAGTAGGGAATGCGGCTGCTCAAGTGGTGGACATGATGCACGCCGATGTTAGCTGTGAGCCAGCGAACCAGCGGTGGCAAGTCGTAGTGGGAGCTGCCATGCAGCGCGGCCTCGTGCACCGACCATTCGTCATTCTTGGCCCACGTCGTCGTCTCGAACTGATGTTGAACGTAGAACAACCAGACGCCGATCGAGGATGCCACGACTATGATCGGGATTTGAACCATCAGAAATGACGAGAGACCGACCAGCCAAATGATCGGCAAAGCCAGCAGGACAATGGCCGCATTGGTCAGCATGGGGCTGATCCACGCCCGCCAGTCGGTCATGGTCGTCGTGGCTGGAAAGCGGTGCTGAATGAGGAAAAGGTAGGCCGGGCCGATCAAGAACATCACGATCGGATTGCGATAGAGGCGATAGCGGATGCGGCCAAGCAGCGGCAGCGCAAGGTATTCGTTCACGGTCAGCGTGGTGATGTCGCCAATACCCCGCCGATCAAGATTGCCGGATGTGGCATGGTGGGTGGCGTGGCTGCGCCGCCAGTCGTCGTAGGGTGTCAGCGTGAGGATGCCGATGGCGCGTCCTGTCCAGTCATTGGTCTGGCGCTGGCGGAAAAATGCGCCGTGACCACAATCGTGCTGGATCATGAAAAGACGCACAAGGAATCCAGCTGCGAGCACGCAGATCGGTATGCTGAGAAGGTAGCTCCACTGCATCGTCCACCACATCGCGACCCAAAGCACGATGAATGGGACGAGTGTGACGGCAATTTCAAACAAGCTCTGCCGGTGGATCGGATCATGATAGATGGTGAGGGCCTGGCGCCAGTCACGTGCGGTGGCGAACTTGGCGGGTGCTTCAACGTTGCTCAAAGGGCAGGTCCATCGTCGAAAAGTTGCGTTTCTTGGTCCGCCTCTTGGTTGAGACGGGCATGGATCTTCCACATCTACGGGTCTTGGCTACTCTGGATTACCGTCACTGACGCGATGGCTGACGGGGCCTTCGCATCATCACCCGAAATCGGACACGTCGATCAAGGGTCGCGGAACGACTGGCGGGACCAGTCCAATGTGTCGACGTGGGACGCCAACGCCACTGCACGGTGTGGAATCGATCAGTTCGGCTCCACACTGTAGTGCTTGGCATATGCTACACGGGATTGCACGCCCTTCAGGCCTGAAAGTGTTGGGTTTTGGCGGATTTGTTTGTGGGCGTGTTGTCGCAGCACCTCCCGCACCTGGGCTGGCAGGTCAGGCCGGAGCGTTTTGAACAATATTTAGACTAGGTGTTGGCGGCGCGTCTGTCCGTTCGGCCAAATCGCCAGGACCCGATCAGGCCGGCCGTGCGTCTTGCAATGCGATCATCTGGTAGAGCCCTATGGAGGATGGAATGGCGTCTGCGCCGAGCAATGTTGGTAGCTTGTCTCGCGTTGCCCGGGCACTCGCCTCGCATGTGGTTTCCACGATGACGGCCGCACTGATGTTGAGGTCGGCTTCGCGGCGTTGGCTGGCCTCCTTGGTGGTGGCGTTCTGCGTGGCCGTGGCGTGCCAAAGGTCGACCGCCACAACACGGGGATCGGTCAGTTGCTCCTTGATCAAGGCCGCCTGACCGCGCGATATCGCTGCCGGCCCTTCAAAGCGCGCAACGGCCGCATAGCCACCGACCGCATTGCCGGCCCGGGCGGTGCGGTGGCAAACGGTGCGAAACATCGAGCCCCAGTTTTGCATCGACCGCGTCGTCCAGGCGGTGGGATCGTTGAGACGCGCGATGTAGGCGTCTGAGAAGAGGACGTTGGGCGATTCCAGCTCATAGAACGTGAAATAGGTCCGATCGGCGTCAATGGCGCGGTAGCGGCGACCGCGCAGGAAGCCCGGAACGCCGAGGCGTTCGGGAAAGTGCTCGGTCATGTACCAGCGCTCGTAATGGGCGGCGTCGGACTCGGGGTAGTCGTTCCAGATCGAGAGGATCCCCGTCGCTTGGTTGGCATGTGTCGGCATATGGCAGCTCGCTCAGGTTTGGCCGAAGATGTGGTGTCAGGCCAGATCCGACAGCCTGCGGGTCGCTGCGATGATCTGGTGGATGATGCCCGGCTCGGTGATGGCGTGACCAGCATCGGGCACAACCTGCAACTCGGCGCCGGGCCAGGCTGCCTTCAGGTCGAACGCCGATTTGATGGGGGTCACGACGTCGTAGCGGCCATGAACGATGATGCCGGGGATGCCGGCCAGCCGATAAGCGTTGGACAGCAACCAGCCATCGTGCGGCAAGAAGCCAGCATTCGCAAAATAGTGGCATTCGATGCGGGCGAAGGCGAGGGCGTAGAGGTCGGCGCTGAAGTGCTGGATGCGTTCTGGGTCCTGCAGCAGGGCCAGGGTTGAGCCTTCCCACACACTCCAGCTGCGCGCGGCTGTGAGCTGCACATTGGGATCGTCGCTGGTCAGCCGCCGATGATAGGCCTTGACCATTTCACCGCGTTCGGCGGGAGGAATTGGCGCCTGGAAGGCTTCGAAGGCGTCGGGAAAAAGCCAATTCGCGCCATCCTGGTAAAACCAGTCGAGTTCGGCCTGACGCAAAAGAAAAATGCCGCGCAACAGCATGGCGGCAACGCGATCAGGGTGCGTGATGGCATAGGCGAGCGACAAGGTCGATCCCCACGAACCGCCGACGAGTTGCCAGCGTGAAACGCCTATGTGCTGGCGCAGACGCTCCATATCGGCGACCAGATGCCAGGTGGTGTTGGCGTCGAGGGAGGCATTCGGCGTCGAACGCCCGCAGCCGCGCTGATCGGTCAAGATAATGCGATAGCGCGAGGGGTCGTGCAGGCGGCGCATGGTGGGGTTGGAGCCGCCACCGGGGCCGCCGTGGACAATGAGTACGGGCTGGCCGGCGCGGTTGCCGCATTCCTCGAAATAGATCTCGTGCCCGTTGTCGACCGAAAGATGGCCACGCCTATAGGGTTCAATGGGGGGATAGAGGCCGAAGCGGTCGCTCGCAGGCATGTTGGCTATCGTGGCTCCCGCGCCGTGTCATGTTTTTCCACCTTGGGAATGGCGGATTGCTGTCAGGTGTTCGTCGAGCTGCGCTGACGGGCGCGCCTGAGTTCCCGGTCATAGACGGTTTCACCGCCTGGAACCCGGAGATCCCGAACGCTTTCCAGAATGTGGCGGCCGGGCGGTGGCGTCAATTGGCTAACGATCATGCCGACGACGATGGCGATTGGCGCGGCAAGGGCCGGCGCGAGGGCCAGCGGCAGGCTCAATCCGGACAGCTCGGTCGTTCCGATGGCGATCAGGATGACCACAAAGGATGACGCGAGGGCTGCCAACGTTCCCAGCGCATTGAGGCGTTTCCACCAAACCGACAGCAGCAGTACGGGGAACAACGTGGCCCCGGAAAATGCCAGAGCGTTCAAATACAGCATCAATGGGTCACCGGGAACACTGATTGCCGCGGTGGCACCTGCGGCGGCCAATATTGCCATGGCGATGCGGCAGACCGTCAGGCGTTGGTTATCGGAATAGAGCCAGCTTTGTGGCGCGTGAATGACGTCTTCGCCAAGTATCAACGCCAGTTGCGTCAGGCTTGCTGCCGCGCCTGCCAATGCTGCGGCCAGGATGCCGGCTGCGACAAGGCTGACGACGACGCGCGGCAAGGCAAACAGAGCCGGCAGGGCGACCAATGTTGCGTCGCGTTCGATCATCACGGAGCCGGGCTTCAAGCGGGCTTCTCCCGTGGCGATGGTGGCAAAACCATGCTCGACCAGGGCGGCAATGCCGGGTGCGGCGCCGCCGCTCGACTGACGCAGAAGATCCTCAGCTAGGACATGGCGCTCGAAAACGGCGACGGCCGAAAAAGTGGTCAACATCAGGCCGACAAGGATCACTGCCCAACCGATGGATTTGCGGGTGTCGTAGACCGTCGGCATGGTGACGGCGCGCGCGAGCAAGGCCGGTGAACCCGCGACGCCAGCCATGATCGATAGGATACCCAGGACGAAGGCCAACGGTCCGACATTGCCGAAGGCTGAGGTGTAGCGACCGGCGAAAGCCTGCAACCCTTGTCCCGGAACCTCGAAGGTCAACAAGGTGGCGATGGGGATCTGGAGGCCGAGCGTTGCCTCGTCGCGGGCGACGGCGCGCAGTGTCGGGCCATGGCTGAATTGGCCAAAGGGGAGGTTCGTTTGCAGCACGGCCGCAATGGCTGTCGGGAGCAGGACTGCGACAAGCACGGCCAAGGCTTGCGCGGCACTCGACCATGACAGCGATCGGACACCGCCTGGGGCCAGGGTGGCGACCAGGACAAAAGCAAGCAAGGCAGCGGCGAATGCGGGCGCCATCGGCACCAGCCAGGAGAGCGCCAGCAGGGCGATCTTGAATTCGGCGATCAGAAAGATGAACAGGGGAATGACGGCGAGGGATGCTGAGGCGAGACGAACGGGCGTGCTTTCAAACCTTTTGCCGAGATAGCCCGGAATGGTCGGCACGCCGAATTTGCGAACGAAGGGGGCGACCAGCATCAGCATGGCCGTGAGGCCGGCCAGAAGGCCCAGCCCCATGAAGAGCATGTCGAAGCCAGCCAGAAACAGGGCGCCCGAGAGGCCGGTCAAACCCGCGCCGCCCAGGATCGTGACGGTCAATGTCAGCCCGTTGTAGAACGCCGGGATGCGTCTGCCGGCATTGGCGT
Organism: Hyphomicrobiaceae bacterium; assembly: GCA_041397705.1. Classification (GTDB taxonomy): domain Bacteria; phylum Pseudomonadota; class Alphaproteobacteria; order Rhizobiales; family Hyphomicrobiaceae. The sequence continues at coordinate 60,161 of JAWKWC010000013.1, read as the reverse complement.
ATTCACGAAAGCGGTTGGTGTAGGCGCCGATGCCGACGGATGCGAACAGTGTCATGGCACCGAGCGCCATGGTCGTTTTGAGCGAGCGTTCTGCAAAGCCCAATTTCTCGAAGATCAACAGCAACACGACAATTGCGGCGAGGCTGGCGGCGAAAATACCGAAGTAGATCCCCACCATGGGATTGACGAGGGTCGCGCTCTGGCGGTCCGGCATGGCGCTAGAGGTCCTCCTGGGCACCGTGCCAGTGGTCGATCGCATCCTGGCGGTTGTTGTAGGAAAACACTGTGATGATCGCGATCAGCACCAAGCCGTGGCAGGCCAGGAAATAGCCCAACGGAAAGCCCATGAACCTGCGCGCGTTCAGCTCGTCAGCATAAAGCGGCAGGATGATGAGCGTGAGCAGGAACGGCAGCAGGCTTGTCAGGACCTGCCACTTGGTGTGGCGCCAGTACGGCTTGCGTTCCTTGCGTTCCATCATGGTGAGCACAGTCTCCTTGCAGGCAGGCCCTGCCAACGCGACTCGGGCAATCTCTGCATGATGCGATCGCTGCCGACGCGCGCGGCATAGCCCAGCAACGCCGCTTAATCTGATGTATCGCTTCGCACAGCCGTCTGGCCAGAGTTTGTCCGCCGATGCGCCTCGCTTATGCACGGCTTGTGCGTATCGTGAGCTTGCCTTGGCGACGGGGCGCGGGCGTTGATCACGTGTTGGAGGGGCGAACCGTTGGTGGCAGTGTTCTGTGTGCAAATCTGCAACACGGCCATCAATATTCTTGTCGTCTGAGTATTTTGACGCTTAATGTCCGTTCACGTCATCGAGGTGGCCGGGTAACGGCTGCCTAGCTTGTCATGTCTGAATGAAGATGGCGTTGGTCCGAGATACACAGTGTCACGCCGCCGGACTTCTAATTTCCTGAACACAACCGAGGGTCTGCCATGTCAATGCTGTCCGAATTCAAGGAGTTTGCCCTCAAGGGCAACGTCGTCGACCTCGCGGTCGGCGTCATTATTGGTGCTGCGTTCGGAAAAATTGTCGAATCCCTGGTCAAGAACGTGCTGATGCCGCCGATCGGCTATGTTCTCGGCGGCGTCAATTTCGCCGATCTTGCGATCAAGATGCCGACGCCGACGGGTGCGCCGGTGGAGCTCAAGTATGGCGCTTTCGTACAAACAGTGATCGACTTCCTGATCATCGCCTTCGTGCTCTTCATGGTGATCAAGGCGATCAACATGGCGAAGAAGCGGTTTGAAAAGCAGGCTGCCGAGGCGCCGCCGCCGCCGCCGCCGCAGAGCGAGGTTTACCTCAAGGAAATTCGCGACGCGTTGGTCGCGAGCAAGAGGTACGACGTCACTGCAGGCGCGGCCGGTTGTCTTAGGTGCCATTGCATCTGGGATTGCCGGCCGCGCTTTTTTGTTGTCCGCCTTAGTGCTGTTGCGCGGCTCTCTGGCTCTGCGCCGGTCAGGAACAGCTACCGCCCCCCAGGACGCAGAATTTGGCGCAATTTGGGTGGCATAGCTGTACGCGGCCCTGCACGAACATGCCGCTATCGCGTTCGGCTGCCTCGGCAAAGGTTGGCCCCATCTCGAAGGCTTCGTCGTAGGGGAGCAGCGTGCATGGCACGACCGTTGGCTTGCTGGCGCCTTTGCGTTTCACGATCATCCGGCTGGAGGCGCACATCATATCCTGTGGCTTCTTGCCGAGAATGGACCAGCATTGGGTGGTGATCTCAGGCACCTCGTGACTGCCATCCATCTCCGGCAGCAACATCAACTGCTTGATGTTGGAGGGATCGATCCGCCAACCGCGCCGTTGAATGAGGTCTGCGTAGCCCTGGCGGGCTTCCTGCTCGGTTTCGTTCCAGCACGTGCGGCCGGCGATCGCGAGATTGAAGCCGTTGGCATTGAGCCAATCCATCCCGGCGATAGTGCGGTCGAAGGTATTGGCACCGCGCTCGGCCTCGTGCAGCTCGGCGGTGAAGTGATCCAAGCTGACGCGGAGGCGCAGTTTGGCGCCGAATTTCTCTTTCAGCTCCTGCAGGCGGGCCTTTATGCCCGGGCGCTGCATGGGCTGCATGGCGTTGGTCAGCACCAGGACCTCGAAGCCCCGCTGGAGTGAATCCTCCAGCATCTCCATGAAATCGGGGTTCATGAAGGGCTCACCGCCGGTGAAGCCAATTTCCTGCGTGCCCAATCGCTCGGCGACAATTTCGTCGAGAAAAGTGCCGACCTCGGTTGCTGTCAGGTAGGCTAGTCGATCATTGCTGGGGCTGGATTCGATATAGCAGTTGAGGCAGGCGATATTGCACAGCGTGCCGGTGTTGAACCACACGGTCTGCAGCTTTTCGAGGGCCACGCCCGCGCGTGGCTCGCCAGAGGCCGTCGTTTTCGGATCTCCGAATTTGCCGGTGTTGGCAGATTCGAAAGAGATGGATGCATCGTTCACGATGATTGTCTTCCCTGACTGGTTTTCTTGCGACGGTTCTTCAGCCGTCGTCCGAACAGTGATCCAGTTATGGGCCTAACACGATGCGCGGCCGCTTGGGTACTCACGTTGAATTTATTGCGGCGTGATCAACCTGTCATTGCCAACCATCACGACACTTGGGCGTGCCCGTGGTGCTCAATGGGCGCCGGTTTTCAGCCGTATGCGCAACTTTGGGGCGCCAGCGGTGGCGGCTGCTTCGGTTGTCCGTCCGATGATGGCGGCTGTGATTCCGGCAGCGGCAAGTTGATCGAGGCAGTCTCGTGCATTGCTATCGGGGACGCCCGCTAGCAGTCCGCCCGATGTCTGCGGGTCCAGCAGTAGGGCCAGGGCCTGCGCGGGGATGTCGAGATCCAGACCCAGCGCTGCGATGCGCGCCAAGTTATCCGGGAATAGGCTCGAGCGGACGCCTGCTTCCAGGAAGCGGTCGACACCTGGCAATCGCGGCACGTCAGGAAGCGCGATCTCGGCTGACATTGCTGAGGCTTCCAGTGCTTCGAGCAAGTGACCGGCGAGGCCAAAACCCGTGACGTCGGTGATGGCGGTGGCGCCACAAGCCGCCAAGATGCGTGATGCGGGGGTGTTGGTGCGACGCATTTCGGCCAAGGCCGATGCGACCTCGCGGGCGCGGGCGAGGCCACGCATCCAGGCCTGGAAGACAATGCCGGTCCCAAGCGGTTTGGTCAGAATGAGTGTGCTGTCAGGCCTGAGGCCACTCTTTTGCAGTGCGTGTCCCCGGGCGACGGAGCCCGACACGAAGAAGCCCGCGCCAAGCTCTTCCGCGCTGGTGGTGTGGCCGCCGACAAGGGCTACACCCTCGGCATCGAAGATCTTGCGGGCGCCTGCCAGCAGTTGGAACAGGTCGTCTTCTGCGAGGTGGGGCGCTTTTCGGGCGACTGCTGCGATGGCTAGGGCATGATCTGCTGTGCCACCTTTTGCCACGATGTCGCTCAAGGCGTGGGCTGCCGCGATTTCACCCAGGACGTAAGGCTCGGGCCAAATCGCCGGGAAGTAATCGAGGCTTTCAAGGCGAAGGTCCGGGGCACCAAGGTCGAGGAGAGCTGCGTCATCGCGATTGGAAAGATCGCGGACCGTCATCGTCTGTGGTGGCTGGCCGAGGCGATCGAGGGCGCGATTGAGCGGAAGAGGACCGAGCTTGGCAGCACAGCCTGCGCAGACCATTTCCTCGATTGCTTCCGTAGCGCCGGCCGGGCGGGGCAGAATCTGAAACTTTGCCATGAAGGTGCGGTCGATGTGGTCCTTCAGGCGCCATGCCCACGCTCCGGCGGCAGCGAAACGGCCGCGGGCTGCAATTGCCGTATGATCACCGCAGGAGAGCAATGTCAGAAATTGGCTCTGGGGCTTGAACGGCTTGGGCGGTTCACCGCGGATCATTCTGCGCAGGTTCTGGGTCAGTGGCGGGCCCTGGCGCACGGCAAATACACCGGCCTTCTCGCGCGGATAGGCTTTGACAGTGGCGCAGTCGCCGACGGCGAAGACGTGATCATCGTTGGTCGACTGCAGCGTTGGGCGAACGGCAAGGAAGCCTGCCTTGTCGGTGTCGAGTCCTGTCTCAGCGAACCAGGCGGGGGGTTGTGCCTTGGTGGTCATCAAGACGGCATCGGCACTGATCCGATCGCCGTTGGCGAGGCGGACGAAGCCCGGTCCTGCGGCTGTTGCAGCCTTGCCGGTCAATACTTTGATGCCAGCATCAGCAAGCGCTTGGCGTGCGAGCTTGCGGGCGTGCGCATTGTGTGTCGGTAGCACGTCACCGCTTCCGATCAGCGTGAAGGTGAAGGCGTCGGGCGCGATGCCGCATGACTTTGCCATGGCGCGCAGGCGATGGCGCATGGCCAGGATCAGCTCGAATCCTGCCGCTCCTGTACCGATAACCGCGATATGACGGGGGCCATCGCTTTTCAGTGCTGCCGTTTCCAGCGTCTGCCAGCGTGGCGCAAAGGTTGAGACCGGCTTTACGGCAATCGCGTGCTCTTCGGCGCCCTCAATATCGGCCAGCATGGGCGTGATGCCGGTGTCGATGGAGAGAAGGTCATAAACCAGCGGCGGACGGTCTGCGAGGAGGACCCGCTTGGCCTGGCGGTCGATCCCGATGGCCTCGCCGTGCACCAGTCTGACGCCGGCAAAAGCGGTGAGGCGAACCAAGTCTATGTGACATTCGTCCAGGTCGTAATGGCCGGCCACGTAGCCCGGCAACATCCCCGAATAGGGCGCGTCCAACTCCTTGGCGATCAAGACGAGTTCGACGCCGGGTTCTGGCATCATGCCGAATGCCTTGATGACGCCGACATGGGCGTGGCCGCCGCCAACGAGGACAATTCGCTTCTCGGCGCGTTGCTGGCCGGTCAGCATTTTTGGAGACCGGGTGGCACGTTGGTGGCGCTGTCGTGTTCGGATAGGCGATCGGACCCACAGTGGCGCCAGGCCGGAATGCAGATTTGGGCGGTCGAGGCCGGGAATTGGCGGGGCACAGCCGGGGAAGCTCCTGGGTTAAAGGGCATGCGACCGGCAATAGGGCTGACCAGTGCGCGCAACAAGCAGGCAAATCCTATCGCAGATGCGCTTAATGTCGAACTGCGCTGGCACCCTGTTCACAAGGCTCGCTCCGGCTCAGGCGTTGGCGTGATGACACCAGTTGCGGCGCGTGGCTTGGACGAGACGGAGCGGCGAAGTGCCTGGCCCAAGCAGGTTCAGACCTGTCTGCCGGGGAAGGGGCTCAGAACCGGGGCTGGTTCGGTCAATTTTTGGGGAAGCTGCAATTCCCTGACGGTCAGGGTAATGTCTCGTCATTGAATGACATGACTGAAAGATGCCGCCACGCAGTCCATGATCTCCAACCCCGCGATGGAAACCATGTTCATCCTGCGCGGCAGCAAACCGTTATCTGGCGTGTGGGAAGGCGCTGACGAGATGGTTGAGGGCTCGGCTCAGTTCGACCTGATTGATGCCGCTCAACGCTTCGGTCAGGCGAGCTTCGGCGCGCGAGGCTGCGGGTTGAACCGAATCGAGCAAGGCGCGCCCCTCATCCGTCAAGCGGACGGCATAGGTGCGCGCGTCGTTTTTCGTCCGCCGGCGCTTGATCAGGCTGCGCTTGAGCAGGCGCTTGACGATCTCTGCCACCGTCGACCGATCGATGCCCGTCACTTGCACCAGACCGGTCTGGCTGATGTCAGTATTGTTCGACACCGCAAGTAGAACTGCGAACTGGCGCGTGGTCAGTCCAGTTCTTCCCGCTTCATCGTTGAAGACACTATCTGCAACTTGGCAAGCGCGGTGCAACAAGTGCGTCAGCGATTCGATTTGTAGAGAAATGTTCAGCGGTCCCGTCACGGCCATCCCCACTCTTCTCTCAATCAGCGGGACATATCCCGTCAACTGAATACTTCCACCAACTTCCGGTCTAACAATGGCACCGACAACAATCGATGTGTTTACTCGCTCGTAATCATCTGTTTTGAGATAAGCAATTTGTGCTATCGAAGCCTTGAGGTTCTGTCGTCAGAGTGTCTGTTGTAAACCGGATGACAGTTCCTTAGCATTGGATCATGCATAGCAGCCATTCCGAAAAATCAATCAATGCCTGTGCAAAATCGTTCAGTTCGGTTCGATTGGGAGGATCTTCGGGTCCTCATCGAGCTTGCGCGCAACGGCAGTTTGACCGCCACTGCCAGGGAAATGGGCATCACGCACGCCACTGTTGGGCGTCGTATCAGCAAGCTTGAAGACGATCTAGGCCTGCCGCTTTTGTCCGCGACAAGGGGCGTTATGTCCTCACTGATGCCGGCGAGCGCATCCTGCGCTCAGCCGAACCGATGGCTTCCGGCGCCGATGCGGTCAGTCGCGCTGTCACGAATTTCGGGGCAAAACTCGTTGGGCCGGTGCGGATAACGGCGACAGAGGCTGTGGCTACACATCCTGGTTCCGGGACTCGCGAAAATTCGCGCGCGCTATCCCGACCTCGACATCATGCTCAACGTTACGCAAGCAAATCTCAATCTGGCCCGCTCCGATGCCGATATCGCGCTCCGTCTTGCCGAGCCGGAGCCAGACACGGGCTTGGTTGCTTTTCGCGTCGCGGCACTCGACTACCATCTCTATGCCAGTCGTGACTATATGGAGAGCCGGAAAGCTGAAGACTTTCAGTACATCGGCTACCCAACCACGCACGAGGACTGGCTCGAACACAAGGCGATTGCCGCGGCAGCCCAGGGCCGGCGCTTTGCGCTGAGGACAAACCACCTCGGGAGTCGGATCACGGCGACGCGGTCAGGGATCGGTATCAGTTTGCTGCCACGTGTCATGGCCGAGATCTGGCCGGAGCTGGTCCAGATCTCAGATGACGATGTCGCCATGCAACGCACGATGTATCTGATCGTGCACGAGACGGCGTGCGGACATGCCACGCATCAAAGCCTGCATGGACGTGTTGATCGAAGCGCTCAAGACTGCGGTGTCGGAAGTCGCTTGAAGGTAGGCGATGCCTGGCGGTGACGCCGGGCTGGACAGAGTTCGTTCAGGGCCTCATCGTTGGCGACAAAGTGATCGGCAGCCAGAGGAGGCAACCAGCATGAGCGTGGCACTCGAGATCGGCGATATCAAAATCCGTCGGATCGTGGAGCAGGAGGCGCCATTCTTTCCGGTGCATGATTTCTTCCCGAATTTCACACCGGAGATGCTGGCTGCCAACAGCGATTGGCTGCAGCCCCGGTTTGTCGACAAAGACGGCAAGCTGGTGCTGTGCATCCAAAGCTATGTCGTCGAGACGCGGCACCACAAGATCCTGGTCGACACCTGTGTTGGAAACCACAAGCCGCGGCCGCACCGGCCATTCTGGGATATGATGGCATCGGACCGGTACGAGAAGAGCCTGGCGGAAGCCGGGCTTGGGGTTGGCGATATCGATTTCGTGATGTGCACGCATCTGCACGTCGATCATGTGGGCTGGAACACGAGGCTCGAGAACGGACGCTGGGTGCCGACTTTCCCCAATGCGCGCTACATCTTCGCCGATCGCGAACTCGAGTTCTGGACTGAGCGGCATCGGCAAAATCCGGACGCTGCGGCTTGGATGACCGACAGCGTCCTGCCGGTGGTTGCAGCCGGCAAAGTGGATATCGTGAAAAGCGATTATGCCTTCAACGACCACGTCCAACTCGTTCCGGCGCCAGGTCATACGATCGATCAGTATTGCGTTCTGGCCGGCAAGGGCGGCGCCGATGCGCTGATCACAGGAGATATGGTGCACTCGCCGATCCAGGTCCGCTATCCCGAGATTGGCATGATGTCGGACTGGGACTCGAAGATTGCGGGTGAGACACGGAATCGTCTGTTTTCCCGCTTCTGCGATACTTCGACGCTGGTGTGCACGGGGCACTTTCCGTCACCGTCGAGTGGGCGGATCTCACGGGGCAAGGACGGGCATTTCACCTTCGTCGAAGCGTCGTCTTGAGCCGCTTCGGCGCTCGCTGTCTCGTGTGATGCCATCGCCACTGCGTTTTCGCACCGGCTCAGACGCGAGGTTGCGCTGGTCGTGATAGCGGCTGGCCGCCCTCAGTCGAGCAGAGGCGTCGAGATAACCCACCAATCGGGCCGTTGCCCTGCCAGCGCAGCGGCAGCGGCGTCCGCGGTTTGGGCTGAGGCAAAGCATGCGAAGCACGTTGGTCCGCTTCCAGACATGCGCGAGAATTCGGCGCCTTCGAGGTTCTGCAGGCGACGCAAGACATCGCCGACTGCCGGGCACAGGCGGATGGCTGCGTCGGTCAGATCGTTGGGCTGGGTCTCGAGGTAGGCCAGCAGTTCTGCCCGGGTGGCAAAGGCTGTTTGGGACGCAGGCGCTTCAACCTGCTGAACGGGGCCGGCCGCCATGGCGGTGAAGACGTCACGGGTGGACAGTGGCACACGCGGATTTGCGAGCACGATCCAGCACGGCGGCAAGCCATGCAGCGGGGTGATGCGATCGCCAATGCCTTGCATGAAGGCCGGTCGGCCCGTGAGGCAGACGGGAACGTCCGCTCCAAGCCCGGCGGCAAGGGTCATCCAGTCAATTTTGGAGGCAGAATCCGGATTGCGAGAGCGGATGAGGCGTAATGCGGCTGCGGCGTCGGCAGAGCCGCCCCCAATTCCAGCAGCGACGGGCAGCACTTTTTCCAGCCTAAATGCTCCGAGCTGCAGTGACGGGTGGGCGACTGATGCCGCGTGGGCTGCCCTGATGACGAGATTGTCAGCGTCACTCTCGGTGATGGCATGACCGAACGGTCCGGTGGTTTGCAAGGCCAGCGGCGTATTTGGCTGCAAGCTCAGTTTGTCACCGACCGCTGCGAAGGCGACGAGGCTTGAGAGCTCGTGATATCCGTCCGGGCGCTTGCCGAGAACTCTCAGGGACAAGTTCAACTTGGCCGGTGCGAGTTCTACGCAGGACTGTGGTGGCGAGATCCGGCTCATGGCGGGCGGTCCTTGGGCGGCGCTTTGCTTCAGGCGATGGCAGGCTTTGCGGCGGCTGCGAAGGTCAAAATCGCTATGAAGCGCGGTGGCCTGAATTGATCATGCCGCGACTGGCCGCGCCACGGGAAGTCATGGCACGCCCGGTTCTGTGACCGAATTTGTCGAATGCCACGTCATCGTGCCGGCAAGGGGCCCGGGCCGCCTACTGGTAGTTCTGTGGTTGCGGGAAGACTTGTGTTTCCGCACTCTTCTTGCGCTGGTGTTTGCGCACGGCACGCGCCTTCTTGCCGCGCTGTACCTTTGCTTTCGGCAAATCGGGCAGGCCCACTTCGAGCTTCTTGCGGATGGCAGCCTCGTCTTCTGCCTCTGGCTTCAGGGTCAGGGCCTGGCTCCACTGGAACCGCGCCTCGCGCTTGCGCCCGGTGCGCCAGAAGGCGTCGCCCAGGTGGTCATTCAGCGTGGGGTCTTCGGGGCGGATCTCGACCGCGCGCTCCAGATAGCGGACAGCAAGTTTGTAGTTGCGGAGGCGGAAGTGGGCCCATCCAAGGCTATCGACGATATAGCCGTCGTCGGGCTTGAGCTGGACAGCCTTCTCGATCAGCCGCAAACCCTGCTGCAGGTTGACGCCCTGATCGACCCAAGAATATCCGAGGTAATTCAGAACCAGGGGCTGGTCGGGCGAAAGCTGCATGGCGGTTTTCAGATCGGCCTCGGCTTGCGGCCACTTCTTGACTCGCTCGTAGCTGGTTCCGCGCGCGTAGAACTGCGTCCAGTTCTTGCGCTGGGGCTTGCCGATGAGCTTGATCACCTGGGTGTAATAGTCGATCGCCTCGTTGTAGCGCTTGCGTCCCCGCATCATGGAGCCGAGTGCCTCCAAGGCGCGGATATCTTTGGGGTCCTTGGCCACCATGCCATCGAGAATGCCTTTCGCCTCATCGACGCGATCGAGCAGGTTGAGGTTCTGGGCCTTGCGAATGTCGATGGCTTCCTCGAGCGGGGAGCCGGGAGGGATCTTGTTGTAGGCGTTGATGGCCGCCGCATAGTTCTTGGTGGTCTCGTAGACGTTGGCCAGCGCGGCGTGGGCGAATGGCGACTCGGGCTGCAAGTAGAGCGCCATCTGGAGATAAACGGCGCCGACGCTGATGCCACCTTCGCTGGCGAGCGCCTCGCCCAAGCCGTAGAAGATTTCTGCAAGGCCCGCGTTGGGTGTGGCCACCAGAAGGCCGACATTCTTGCCGGCTGTCAGGCGTTTGCTCAAATCCTGGGCGACAGGATGCGCGGCTGTTCCCGTCTTCTTGGTGTGCTCGTTCAGGATTGCCAGCGCGCGCTTGTTGTCGCCTGCGGCCGAAGCGTGGTGGGCGAAGGCGAGCGCCACCCGGAAAGAGCGTTTGTCGGACCGGAAAATCTTTTCGTAGGCATCGCGAGCCTTGGCCGTTTGACCGGCGACATCATACATCAGGGCCTTGTGGTAGCCGACGTAGAATCGCGCCCACTCGGCCTGGTTGATGGTGTCGGATTCCTTGATGGCGCCGTCGATGTCACCTTGGCCGACTTTCATCCAGGCTCTGGCGAGAGCCAGGGTCAACTGCTCCATGACGCCGTTGCCGGCGACATCGAACAGCTTCTCGGCGTCCTTGTACTGTTTTTGTTTGGCTGCCTGGAGGCCGAGCACGAGGTGCGCCATGCGGTGGTCGTTGACCTGATCGCGCAGGCGGCCTGCAAGGCTGATCGCGCTATCGAAATTGCCTTCGGTCGCCGCCATGAGCAGCGTCTGCTCGATCAGAGCCACATTGTCGGGGTCGCGATCGAGCGCGGCCTGAAAGTAGCCGGCGGCCGCTGAAGCGTCGTGATGGCCACGCGCCATTCGGCCGGCGAGATAACTTCCCAGCAGGGAATGCGTCTCGGTTGGGCGCTCTTCTCCGGTTCGCGCTGCCGCTGATTGGGGTGCGGGGGCGGCCAGCACAAGCGCCAGTGCGGCGGCGCCGCCGGCTGTCCGCGCGATCGCAATGGCTTGCTTGATCATTTAAGTCCCGAAGCTCGCTGCAGTTGGCGATAGTTTCGACCGAGTCATGGGGTCAGGGTATAGCAAATGCGAGGGGGTTGACCATCAACAACATCGCGTATGTGTGGTCTAGCTGTGAAGATTGTGATGCCTGACCGCCTTCCCTAGGTCCGTCTGCCGAAAGACATTGTCTCACGATGAACCTTTTGATGGTGACGCAGGCGTTGCTGCTTCAGCCGGCAGCACATCAGGGTTTCGGTGTTCTCCCAGCCAAGACTTCAGCGCATACCGGCCGATCGATGTTGCCGCCAGAGAGGATGATGGCGAGCCTTTGGCCTTTTTTGCGGCGGTGATCTTTCATCAGTGCGGCAAAGGCTGCAGCACCTGCGCCCTCGGCGATGTTGTGGGTATCTTCGTAGATATTTCGGATGGCTTCAGCAATTTCGTCTTCGCTCACCCGGATCACGTCAGCAGCGCCGCGCAAGATCAGCGCCAATGATTCGGGGTTTGGGTCACGGCATGCCATGCCGTCAGCAAATGTTATTGCAGAATTGGTGGGGACTGGCCGTCCGGCCGCGAATGACAGGGCAACAGCGGGGGCGCCTTCCGCCACGACTCCGATTATCTCGGTCGAGAGGCCAAGGGCATCGCGTGCAGCCATGAGTCCTGAAATGCCCGAGCCCATGCCGATCGGGACATAAACGGCATCGATAGGGCCGGCGGCGCGGAAGAGTTCGAGGGCATAGGTGGCCACGCCCTTGACGAGGGCGGGATGGAACGAAGGGACCATGTGCAAACCGTCGGCTGCGGCAAGGCGGGCGGCTTCGTCCTTGGCCTCGTCGAAGTCCTTGCCGTACTCGATCAGGCGGGCGCCAAATGCCGTCATGGCCCGGTTCTTTTCCACCGAATTGCCGTGCGGGACGACAATCGTCGATGCGATACCGGCTGCGGTGGCTGCACGCGCGATGGACTGGCCGTGATTGCCGCGTGTTGCCGTAATCACGCCGGCAGGTCTTTCGGCTTGCGGTGCGTTCAGCAGTTCATCCAGGTAGATGATGCCGCCGCGCACCTTGAAGGCGCCAATCGGGGTGTGATTCTCGTGTTTGACAAGGACTTCGGTGCCGGCGCGGGCAGACAGCAGGGGCCAGTTTCGGGTTGGCGTTTCCTGGACCTGCTCGGCGACGCGGGCTGCTGCCGCCTCAAGATCGGTGCGGTTGAAATCGTAATCGGTTCGCATGATCAGTCTCACATCCTGGGCCAGGTTTGTGATGCGCGCTGGCGACGGCGGGGATAGCGTCTTTGGCCGGGTTTAGCGAAGCGGGCTGCGATTGGCAAAAGGTGCGCGCGGACGGGTGGGGCCGGACGGGCGCGAATGGCTGCGTCAACTTGCCTGCTGCTCAGCGGCTGAAGGTCTGGACGTATCCATGGCCGGCGCATGGCGAACGGGTAGAAGGATCGCGGTATGGCGATGAGCGACCTTGGTGATTTGCAGACTGCAGCCGACGGCCGGTCGAAGTGGATCGGTGTCTATGTCGGTGTGCTGGCGACGCTGTTGGCGATTTGCGGCATGGGGGGCGGCAATGCCTCCAAGGACGCGACGCGGGCCAACATCGAAGTCTCGAACATGTGGGCGTTCTTTCAAGCCAAGAATATTCGGCGAACCGCATTTTCTCTGGCGGCCGACGATCTTGATCTCATGCTGAAGAGCAATCCTGGGGTTGCACCTGCGGCGCGTGCGGCCATCGAAGACAAGATCAAGTCGTATCGAGGCACTGTTGCAGCCTTCACGAGCGACAAGACGCGCAACGAAGGGCTTGACGAGCTTTTTCAGCGGGCCAAAGCGCTGGAGCAGGAGCGCGATATCGCGCTCAGAAAGGATCCGTATTTCGATTTCGCCCAGGCGTTGTTGCAAATTGCGATCGTGCTGGCATCGGTGGCGCTGATTGCGGGGACGAATGCGCTTTTGTGGGTGAGCGCCGTTCTCGGCATTCTCGACACGCTCTTGATGCTCAACGGCTTCACGCTGTGGATGGTTATTCCCGGATTGGGCTGATCCGGCGGTGCGATGCCGCCGGATCGCGTTCAGTGTAGCGCGGCTGAAATGGTAATGGCGTCGGCAGGTTGGCCCTTACGGGACCGTTCGTGCATGATCGTTAGGGCGCGTTCAAGGCTCCGGACATAGTGCTGCAGATCCAGGAGCGGGCCGGCGTCACGGGCAGCGGCGACACGCGCCCTTATTGATGCCAGAAGGGCCGGGTCGTTGCCGACGTTTTTGGCGTAAGTCGCGTAACTCTCCATATCGCGGGCCAACAGTTCTTCGAGGCCTGCAGCCGACAGCAGGCTGGCAGCCATCCGGCTTGCAAAGCTACGGCCGGGCAACGTCAGGAGGGGAACACCGGCAGATATTGCATCGGTGACGCTGGCGCGTGCCGTGAAGGGTGTGGTGTCGAGAACCAGATCAGCCAATGCAAGGCGCGCGAGGTGCTGGTCGGCGCTCTCGAGACGCGGGGCCAGGACGATGCGGCCCGGTTCGACGCCGCGCTTTTCAGCTTCACGCTTGAGATTGCGGCCTGTCATCTCGTCGTCCGAGCGCAGCCACAGAACGCTTTGCTCGCACGCGCGCACGATGTCCATCCAGGTATCGAACACGGCAGGCGAGATCTTCCAACTGGCGCTGAAGGCGGCAAACACGGTGCCCTTTTCCGGCAGGCCGTGCTCTTTGCGTGTGGCTGTGCCCGCTGGCACCGGCTTGCGGGCGGCTGGGAAGACGCTGCCGGCGAGCCGCACGACGCTTTCGGTAAAGTTCCGCTCATCGCCTGGGGGAATCGTGACGTGGTCGGCGATGATGTAGTCGATCCAGGGCGCTGCGGTCGTGCCGGGGTAGCCGAGATAGCTCACCTGCACGGGTGCGGGGCGCATTGCCAGCGTTTCTGCGATGACGCGACTGCCGGGACCGGAAACGTCGATGGCGATGTCGATGCCTAGATCGGCAATGGTCTTGGCAATGTCGGCGGGGGGGCGTGCGCTGACATCGAGCATCTGATGGCAGGCGTCTGTGAGCTGCCGGAGAAGCGGGGCAGCGGGCTCGGGGCCAAATGAGATGCCTGTCGCTTCGACGTGGTTCCTGTCGTGCCCGGCGATCAGGTTGGCCAGGGCCAGCGTCGCAGGTTCATGCCGCAGATCGGCCGACAAATAAGCGATGCGCAGTCGTGCGCCCGCCGCCCGAGTTTTTGCGAAGAGTGGTGGCGGTAACTGTGCGGACGTTACGGCAATGCGGCGGGCTGCCACCTTCTTCAGCAAGGCTGGGTCATCACTGATCGAGAACAGCGTCCATGGATCGATACTGGCCTGCTCCGACATGGTGATCAGTGCCTGCTGCTGCGCCTCGAGTCCTTCCCAGTCGCACAGTGCACGCCGGATGAAGATCAGCTTTTCAAGGGCCGCAGCGTTGTTTGGTTGGCTGGCCACGACCTGTTTGAGCGCGCCGGCGGCCTCCGCGTAGCGCCGCCCTGCTGCGAATGCGAAGCCCAGGTTCGCTTTTGCGAGCATGTTGGTCGGGGCGATTTCGGCTGCGTGGCTGAACGCCTGGATGGCGTCGTCGGTGCGGCCTTGGTGCGTGCGCACAACCCCCAATGACAGCTGGGCGATTGCATCGGTCGGGAAGCGAGTTACGAAATTTTCAGCCTGTGCTGCGGCCTCTTCAAGGCGGCCCAGGTCGAGCAGGAGCAGGGTCTTGTCGTGGCTGGCGTCGATCAGGTTCGGGTTTGCGCGCAGCGCGTTGGCCAACGCTTCAAGTGCGGCGGCGGGCTTGCCGGCCCGTTTGCAGGCGCCTGCGATGTTCATCCAGACCGCCGGTGCGTCAGGCTTGAGTGCAGCCGCCTTGTTGAGAACGCGGATGCCGTCCTCGAAGCGTTCATCGAGAACCAGAGCCGAGCCCCAAACGTGAAGGATGTCGAAGTTGTTGGGACGGCGGACGTCGACGTCGCGCATGAGACGCCAAGCGGGACCAGGGCGGCCTGCATTCATGAGCTGGATCGCGCGTTCGACGGCGCGCTGCATCTCCCGGTCCGATACGAATGCGTTGAGTTTCACGTTTCCCCCCGGCGTCGCTGGCATTGGCGCGCCCCCATGTGTGTGCGCCAAACGCTGCATAGCATTTGTGATCGAGCCGGAAAGGGGGGAGGGCGTTAAAAAGTGCCGGCACAACTCGAAAGGCTGGGCATATCCGGCAAGGATGCGGTGCGTGCAACACGCTTCTGCGCGAACAGAAGGGGCTGCCCTCTGCGCGCCGATCGATTTCAGTGTTGGATTGAGAGCGCGGCCCTCAGGCTGCGTGGGAGGCCAGCGGTTCGGTCAATACGGCATGCAACGCCGCGCGGTCGCGGCCACTGCGCAACTTCTCCAGCGTCACGGTATCGCGCAAAACGCGCGAAATGCGGGCCAGAGCCTTCAAATGGTCCGCACCGGCGTGCTCAGGCGCGAGCAATACGAATACGAGGTCCACAGGTTCGCCGTCTGGGGCATCGAAATCGATCGGCTCGGCCAACTGCGCGAAGACGGTGGCGATATGGCTGAGGCCGGCGACGCGCGCATGGGGAATCGCGATGCCGCGCCCGACACCCGTTGATCCCAGCCTTTCGCGCTGTAGCAGAAGGTCGAAAATCACGCGCTCCTCGTGGCCCGTCACCTGCGCGGCGCGCTGGGCGAGCATGAGTAGGGCCTGCTTCTTGTCCTTCACGCGCAGAGCGGCAAATACACCATTTTGCGTCAACAGATCGCCGAGATCCATTTCGGTTGGCCTCTCTTGCATCCGCTTCATTGTCGCCCGATTCGGGGCATTGGCACCACCGGGCTTGCCGGCACGTCAATTTTGGCTCTTCCCCACCATGTAACATATTGAGGCATCAATATGTTTTCCCGCATTCTCAAGCGGGTTGCCCAGGGGTTAAACTCGCCCCGTTGGCCGGAACCTAGATAGCATGGGGGCAGGTGTCAAACCACGATTAGGGGGCCGGTTACCAGAGGTGAGGGCATGCTCACGCAACCGCTTCGAAGCCCATCTTTTTCTCCCGCCGGCGCTGGACGGAGGATGGGATTCTCATGGCCTCGCGGTATTTGGCGACCGTGCGCCGCGCGATGTCGATGCCTTCACGGCCAAGAATCTCGACAAGCTTGTCGTCGGACAGGATTGACGAGGGTTTTTCGGCGTCGATCAATGTCTTAATGCGGTGACGGACCGATTCGGAGGAGTGGGCTTCACCTTCTCCTGCTGATGCGATGGCTGACGTGAAGAAATACTTCAACTCGAAGATGCCGCGCGGGGTGGCCATGTATTTGTTGGACGTTACCCGGCTGACAGTCGATTCGTGCATCTTGATCGCATCAGCGACCGTTTTAAGGTTGAGTGGCCTCAAGTGTTGCACGCCATAGGCGAGAAAGCGGTCCTGCTGACGTACGATTTCCTCGGCGACGCGCAAGATGGTGCGGGCGCGCTGGTCGAGGCTTTTGACGAGCCAGTTGGCGTTCTGCAGGCAGTCCTGAAGGAACTCCTTGTCCTTCTCGCTGTGCGCATTGCGGCTGACGCGGGTGAAATATGTGCGGTTGACGAGCACGCGGGGCAACGTGTCGGTGTTGAGTTCCACCGTCCAGCTGCCGTCCGTGCCCAGCCGCACCAACACATCAGGCACGACCGTCTGAACCTCGACGGTTCCGAAGCTCAGGCCTGGTTTGGGATCGAGAGCGCGAATCTCGGCGATCATGTCGGCCAGATCTTCCGCATCCGCGCCGACGGCGCGTTTCAGGGCCGGCAAATTGCGGCTCGCCAACAATGGCAGGTTGTCCAGGAAGGCTGCCATCATGGGGTCGAGCCGGCCCTTCTCCTTGAGCTGAAGCGCCAGGCATTCCCGCAAGTCACGCGCCAGAACGCCGGCAGGCTCAAGCGTCTGCAACTTCTGGAGGACGGTATCGATCTCGCTGGTTTCGGCGCCAAGGCGATCTGCGATCTCGCTCAAGTCGGCGCGCAAGTAGCCTGATTCATCAACCAGATCTATGAGATGGCGGCCGATCAGCTGCTCGGCTGGCGTGCGGAGGACCTGGCCGAGTTGCTGTTCGAGATGATCTCTCAGTGAGACGCGATCAGCGACATATTCTTCGAGATTGGCGTCCTCGCCCGATCCCTGGCTGGATCTCGTGGACGTGTTGCTCCAAGGCGAGGTGGCGTGCGAGGGGCCGAGGTCACTCGGCTCGGCCTCGGGAAAAGCGTCCGTCGTTTCGCTGTCGAGCTCGCGGGTGGTCTTGTCGCCGGCGGCGGTGAAGTCCAGGGAGCCGTCGACGGGATCTGCAACCGGGGCCGTTTCCGGATCGGCGCGCTCGCCCGCTACGGCCTGTTCGGCGGCGCGTTCGAGGAGGGGATTTCGCTCAAGCTCGGTTTCGACGAACTGGCTCAGCTCCATGTTCGACAACTGCAGCAGGCGGATGGCTTGCTGCAGCTGTGGCGTCATGACGAGCTGCTGGCTCTGTCTGAGCTCAAGCTTCGCCGATAACGCCATCACCACTCCCCACTCAGTTCCTGCGGACCGATACTTGCACGCCCATAGTCATACGCGTGCCGTCTTAACCGAACACGTCACCGAGGTAGACACGGCGCACATCCTCATTCGCGATGATTTCCGAAGGACTACCTTGTGTTAGAACCTGACCCTCCGCAATGACGTAGGCCCTATCAACGAGGGACAAGGTTTCCCGAACGTTATGATCAGTGATCAAAACGCCCAATCCCCGCTGCTTGAGGTGTCTGACCAACTCCTGAATGTCGCCGACGTTGATGGGGTCGATACCGGCGAATGGTTCATCGAGCAACATGTACGAGGGGCGAGAGGCCAACGCGCGGGCAATTTCGCAGCGGCGGCGCTCGCCGCCTGACAGGGCCATCGATGGGCTCTTGCGGAGGTGGGAGATGTTGAATTCCTCAAGCAAGCTGTCGAGCTGCTTGAGGCGCATCTTCCGGCTGCTCTCGACGATCTCGAGGATCGCCAAGATGTTCTTTTCGACCGTCAAGCCTCTGAAGATGGAGGCTTCTTGGGGCAGATAGCCGATCCCCAAGCGGGCGCGGCGGTACATCGGCAATCGGGTCACGTCGCGGCCGTCGATGGTGATGCGGCCTGCGTCGGCGGGGACCAGGCCGGTGATCATATAAAAGACGGTCGTCTTGCCGGCGCCATTGGGGCCGAGCAGGCCAACGATCTCTCCACGCGCGACATCGACGGTGACGCCTTTTACGACTTTGCGTTTGCCGTAGCTCTTCTCGACACCTTCGCAGGTCAGCCAGCCGGGGCCGCCAACATTGGCGAGTGACCCGGTTTGGGGGCTCAGCTGTCGTGCACCTGCGCGCGGGGCGACATCACCCGACCGCTGCTGGGCGGGCGGCGCCTTCTTGCGGGCCTTTGGGAAGAGCGTGAAAGCCATCAGCGGTTCTCGGGCGCATGAGTGCTGCGCGGGCATCGATTCAGGTCGATGTATACGCCTTTTCGCTGGTCTTGCACGTCTGTCGGCCAACGCCTCACAGCGCTGTGGATTGCGATTTGCAGGGGAACAGTCATCGCTGCTGCCCGGTCGAAGTGGTTGCGCTCCATGAGGAGGCTTCCGGAGCGGGGGCGTTGGTTTGCTGGCGGCGCGATTTGATCGTGCGCGCGGCTTCTGCGCCAGCTGCCTTGCCCGCTTTCGATTTCTCGAGCTGGTTCGGGTAAATCAGCAGTTGTGGACGGTTGCTCTTGCAAATGGCCCCTTTGGGGCAAAACGGTATGGCGCCCGGCGCTGCGGCTGTGCTCGCAGGTTTGCTGGACGAGCTGGAAAATGCGCCACTGACCTGGGGCCCCGTGGTGCTCTGCCTGCCGGGTTCAACCTCGGTGAAATAGCGGCCCGTGGTCAGATTGATGACGAACCGCATGCGCCTCCGGCAGTCGTAACGACTGCTGTTTATCGGGTGTAGCGCCTGCGCGACTTGCGTAATCTCAACCTTGCCGCCCATGACGATGGTGTTGGCCTTGACGTCGAAATTGGCCCACTCACTCGCTGCGCGCTGGCCCTCGTTGCCGGTGACGATCACGCCTTTCCGCGCCTCGATCCGCTTCAGGTTCGGTCCGGGTGTTTTCGACGACGATGGGGTTGCATCCCGTCCGCTCTTGCCGG
Organism: Hyphomicrobiaceae bacterium; assembly: GCA_041397705.1. Classification (GTDB taxonomy): domain Bacteria; phylum Pseudomonadota; class Alphaproteobacteria; order Rhizobiales; family Hyphomicrobiaceae. The sequence goes on along the minus strand of JAWKWC010000013.1, from coordinate 41,030 downwards.
AACTGGCGAGGCCGGTTTCGCCAGTGTAATGGGCCGTCATCAACTCCGTGTTGACGATGAAGTTGCCCTGTTTGGCTATGACGCGGCCAGTATAGATGGCTTTGTGGTGTCGATCGTAGATATCCAGCGTTGCCGCCTCGATCTCGATTGGAGCGTCGGGCGAGCTTCGGAAGCCGCTGCCGACGAACGTCGAGGCCAAGTCGTTTTGTGGCTCGGCTTGGGGCTTGGCGGCTTTTGCGGGACGCTTTTGCTTGTCGTTCTTTTGATGCAGCAGCGTTGAGATCCGACCGGCGCCTCGGCCATTTTCCGGGGGGCTTGCGAAGCGGGCGGTGCCGAGCTTGCGGTCGATGTCCAAGCGCTCGGCGCGCATGATATTCTCGGCCTGCGTGACGACAACCTGGCCTGCGAGGAGAATCTTGTCGGACTTCTGGTCAATGTGGGCGGATTGAGCCGTGGCCCTGCGGTCGGGGGCCTGGGTCAGGACGACGTTGCCCTGAAGGTTTGCCTGCTCGGTCTTGGCGTCATAACTCAGCGTCAGGCCTTCGGCGCGACTGTCGCGCGAGGTCACGATGACACCGCCGCGGGCCAAGATCTTGCTCAGGCGCGATTGGCTGGCAACGTCGGCTGATTGTTGTTTGGCCGTGTCACCGCCGGTTTTGGCCGCGTCTGCCGGCTCATACATGACGTCCAGCTCGGGTGCTGCAAGTTGGCCTCGCCTTGGCTGGCGATGACGGAGCCGCGGAAGAGGGCTTTATGGGCGTTATCATCGACGTCCAAAGTTTTTGATTGGATCGTCACGGGGGTGCCCGAAGCAATGTCGACACCGAGGATGGCACTCGGCTGCGGTGCGGTCTTCCTCCCTGCGTCGGGGGCTTGGACGGGTCCTGCTTCAAGGTCACTTCGACGCCGTTGGCGAAGCGCGCTTTTCGCGTCTTGCCTTCGACCTGCATGGTTCGCGCCTTGATGGTCCCGGTTTTCATTTCGGCCCAAACTGGCTTGTCGCTGACAATGCGGTTCTCTTTCGTCCAAACGGTGGCGCGGGTCAGCTTGGCCCGCATGCCATCGGTGCCGGCGATGTCGATGCGATCGTAGAGTTCAAGAATATCCTTCTTCTGGTCGTAGGTGCCCCATTTCGCGTCGAGCTTGGTGACGACGCCATTGGTCTGCAGCAGTTGCGCGTCGATGGTGTTCAAGCGGACGGGCTTTTCCATGCGGAAATCGGTCACCGCCGACTTGGCGTGCACACGATAGGAAGAGCCATCTTTCGCAAAACCGTCGTAACGGGGATCGACCATGGTCAAGTTGACGGGGTCGATGCGGGTCGAGGAAACGGAGATGTTGGCGCGCTTGAGACTGGCTGTTGCATAAAGCGAAGCACCGTAGACGCCGAGCGCGCTGACCGCGAACAGGGGCAGGACCAGCTTGAGCGAGCGTACCAACCAAGTATGACGCCGGGCTTGGCGAAACGCACGTACGCGCTGACGCTCGGCGGCGATGGCCACGCGGTCGGCGGGCTCGTCTATGTGCCCTGAGACGTCATTGCGTGTGGCGCTAAACATGGCTCTCCCAGGTGGCGCGCGGGCTCCTCGTGGTTTGCAGATTTTACCACGAGCGCGGGGAGACCGCATTGGTGCCGTCCCGCGACTCGCCACTGCCTTACTCCAGTTCCCTGGAATTGGGGAGATATTGGGACGCTGAGACTTCTTGAACGGAACTCAGTGGGCACACTCAGTGCGAAAATACGTCCATATCCTCAAATCCTGCCAAATCCAGGCGGGCGCGGGTCGGCAGGAAGTTGAAGGCGGCCTCGGCCAGGTCGGTGCGACCTTGTCTCACCAACATCGACTCCAGGCGTTCCTTGAGGGTGTGAAGGTGCAAGACGTCAGATGCCGCGTACGCCAGTTGCTGTTGCGTGAGATTGGTTTGGGCCCAATCCGACGACTGCTGTTGCTTGGAGAGATCGACGCCCAAGATCTCGGAGCACAGATCCTTGAGGCCGTGGCGATCGGTATAGGTTCGAACAAGCTTGGAGGCGATCTTGGTGCACCAGACGGGTGTGGTCTCTACGCCAAGCCAGTGATGGAGCACTGCGATGTCGAAGCGGCCGAAATGAAATATTTTCAAGATCTTGGGGTCGGCCAAAAGGGCCTTCAGGTGGGGTGCGGACCAATCCTCGCCGTCCAGCTGCACCAGATGGGCTTCATTGTTGCCGGCCGACAACTGAACCAGACACAGGCGATCGCGATGCGGCTCGAGGCCGAGCGTCTCGGTGTCGATGGCGACGCTGGATCCGAACGTCACGCCGGGTGGCAGATCGCCCTTATGCAGCTTGATGCGGGGACTGGACATGGCATCTCCTGGGCTCGGCGTTTCGCTCACGGCGTGCATTCGCGCACGCCAAATTCGCTTGGCTCACTGGCTTCGCGGGGCGGCGCTGTCGCCGGGTTGCGCTGCTCCTTGATCGCCTGAGGCAATGGAGGGGGCAGGCGAACACTATCCCGCCTCACCATGGTTGGTCACGCCTTGCGCCGCAACATCATGGTCGCAGTCATCCCCGTTTTCGATGGCGGCAGACGTTGGGTTCGCCGGTGGACTGTGCGGTTTTGTCATTCGAGGAGTAGCACACTACTGTAAGTCGCAGGCTGTCGGGCGATGGCATTGGTGCATCGGGCGACGACGTTGCGGGGCTGGCGTCGGATGGCATTGGAGGCGAGGCGGGGTGGCGCCTTGCGCCGGTGCGTTGGGGAGAGGTTCAGCCGAATGGCCGTCATTGTGACAGGTGCCACGGGTAGGATTGGTCATGCGATGGTGCAGCGCCTGCTGGCCGAGGGCGCGGCGGTGCGCGTGCTGAGCCGGCGCCCGCTGCTGGCGCAGGATCTCTTCGGTGGTAGCGTCGAAATCCATGAGTGGCATCCATTCTCCGAAAATGTGCCGGCGGCCGCGCTCGATGGCGTGCGTGGCGTGCTGCATCTGATGGGGGCGCCCTTTGCGGACGGGCCAATTCGAGGCCGGGATGCGCTGGCCACATCGTCACGCTTGGTTGCAACGCGCCGCATGATCGATGCGCTGGCGGGGTGCGGCGTGCGCCTGCTGGTGGTGTCGCCGGCGATCGTGCCCCGTGAGGTGCCGGCTGGCGCCGTGGCGGCGCACGCTTTCGATGGGATGGATGACCTCGGGCAAGGTGGGGCTCCGCTGCCCTGGGAAGAGGTTGCGCTTGCCGCTCATAGCGACTCGCTCAGTGTCGCGGTCGTGCGGCTCGGATTGCTGACGCAGCCGAGTGAGGCATTGGTGGCGCTGGTGGCGCTTGCCCGCATGGGATTGGTGCCAAAGCTCGACGGGGCACAGATTGGTGCCATTACGCCAGGAGATGCCACGGCGATGTTGTCTGGGCTCTTGGCGCGTTCCGATCTCACGGGCCTGTTCCATGGGGTCGCGCCAATACCAATCCCGGGGCAGGTGATCCGCGAGGCGCTCGAACAGCTCAGGCCGGCGTTCATTCCGGGCGGGATCACGCTTCCTTCGATGGTCACGACGCGATTGCTGGCGCGCTATCTGGGGTTGTTGGCCACGATTCTTACGGCTTCGCAAGTTCCGGAACCGAGGCGATTGTTGGCCGCTGGCGCTGTGTTCGAGACACCGGACCCAACCGATGCCTTGCTTGCGGCCCTGCAGACGGTGGCTGAGCTTGACGTTCAGCCGACATCTGGGCGCTTGCGGGAGCGGGTGAAGGCGGTCGTTGGTCCGGTGGTTGCCAAGGCTCTGCGCCGCGGTCAGGTTTCGACTGCTGAGGCAACGCCGCAGGCGACGGGCAGTCCCGCCACAGATGAGCAACCGCCCCCGCCGACAGCGCAGCGGCCGAGAGACCGGGCTGACGGTGGAATGTGATGGCGCTCGTGCGTGGCGAATGAGCGTTTGGGTTGGGCGTCGCCTACAGCTCTCAAGCGCCTTGCTTCACGCCGGTGCCGATTTGGCACGCGACGCCGGTGCCACCGAGGCCGCAATAGCCGTGCGGCACCTTGGCCAGGTACTGCTGGTGGTAATCCTCGGCGTAATAGAATTCCGGGGCGTCCAGGATCTCAGTGGTGATCGCGCCCCAGCCTTTGGCTTTCAGGGCAGCCTCATAGCTTGCTCTGCTCGCTTCTGCCGCTTGGCGTTGCTCGGGTGAAAACACGTAGATTCCGGACCGATACTGGGTGCCTATGTCGTTGCCCTGTCGCATGCCCTGGGTCGGATCATGGGACTCCCAGAAGGTCTTCAAAAGCTGCTCGTAAGGCATCACCTTGGGATCGAAAACAACCAGCACGACCTCGTTGTGCCCGGTGAGGCCGGAGCACACCTCCTCGTAGGTCGGGTTGGGCGTGATGCCAGCCGCATAGCCTACGGCTGTTGTCCAAATACCGTCTTCAAGCTCCCAGAACTTGCGTTCAGCGCCCCAGAAGCAACCGAGGCCAAACATGGCCATTTGCATGCCGTCCGGGAATGGGCCCTTCAAGTCGCGACCGTTGACGAAATGCGAGCGTGCCGTCGGAATGGCATCAGCGCGCCCCTTGAGTGCAGTTTCTGCCGTCGGCAGCTCGGACTTCTTGCGAAACAGCATCATCGGCGGACCTCGCGCAAAAACAATTCGGGGATGGTACAGAGTATATATAGCTCATCTCGCGCCACTTGGGAGAGATGGCGACGTTCACGATCCTCTGATGGCGGGATCAGTTGGTAAAGATGGCCACCTTGCGGCGCCGCTTGCCGAACCAGGTGAGGAGCAGCCCCAATAATCCCAGGACCAGCCAGGCGGGAAGCTTCAGCAGCCGTTCGATGCCGCCAGTCCACACTACGGGGGCCAGCTTGGTGACGACCAATGCCTTGCTCGTGGCAAGGGTCTTGGGTGCAAAATGGGCCCAATGTTGCTCGACGGTGGTCATGACAATGCCGGAGCCTGCAGCCATCGTTTTGGTGCCGTCATAAACCAGAGCGATCACTGCCGCGATCAAGAGTGGCCAGGCCAGCATGCGCAACACGGCCTTGAGGGCACGGCGGGCGGTCGACGACACAATCAATGCAAGCACGACGAGCGCGGGCAGCACAATTGTTGCGTTGACGAGGAAGAAGTTGACGACTGTGTCCAGCATGGCCGCTGATTTTTGTTGGTTTGGTGCTCGGGGGTACACGCCCGACCAAGCTTACGCAAGGACGTGGTGGAAGTGTGAACGCCATTGCGGCGTATGATCGGTTGCCTTACCCGTTTGAATGCTCAGCAATATTTGTGTTTCTGCAGTTTGGTTTGGCAGAAGGCATCTTCGGCTTCGCGCGAGCGATCTCGCCCTCGCCCTGTCGGGTAAGACAGCGAGTGGATGGGATGGGCTGCCTCGCGGGGGTTATCGCGTGCTGCCACCTACGCCGCGGGCGGCTTGAGTTTGAATTCTTTGGCCAAGGCCTCGAATGTGCGGACGCGGATTTCGTAACTCGGTGCAACGGCCACCAGAATGACCTCGTCTGCACCGAACGCCTCTGCCGTTTCGCGAATGCGGTCGGCGACGAACGCCGGTGTTCCCAGGGTCAGGCGTGGGCGGTCGTGATTGGCGATCTGCAACTCGCGAGGGCCGAATTCGAAATCGCGCGCTTCCTCAATGGTCGGTACGGGGCGATTGTGGCCTGTTGCGGTGAGCGCCCAACGCATGAGCACGGCCTTTTCGATGGCTTTCTGCTCGGCCTCGTCGTCGGAGCAGATCGCAAGTATCGCAAGGGCGATCCTCGGCTGCTCCTCGTGCCAGCCGCGGAAATGCTGGCGATAGGCCTTGGCGACGTCGGCGCCCGAGTAGGCATTGATGAAGTGGGCAAAGGCGAAGCGCATGCCGAGGCTGGCTGCGAACGAGGCGCCACCGGAACTTGATCCGAGGACCCACATCTCCGGGCTTGTTGGAACGGCAGGGCTTGCGATCTGGCCCTCCAGGGGGTGGCCAGGAGGCACGATGCCGCGAAAGATTGCCGAGAGTTCGGCGAGTTGGTTGGCGAACCCTTCGTCGGTGTCGATCGGTCGGCCGTCAAAAAGTACGCGGGCGGTGCGGGGGTGGCCGCCCGGGGCGCGACCAAGGCCCAGATCCATGCGCCCAGGGTAGAGCGCCTCGAGCATCTTGAATTGCTCGGCAATCTTGAAGGGGGCGTAGTAGGGCAGCATGATGCCGCCGGTGCCGAGGCGGATATGCTTGGTTTCGGCGCCGAGGCGGGCCAGCAGAATTTCGGGCGAGGCGTCGGCCAGGCCGGTGAGGCTGTGATGCTCGGCACACCAGTAGCGGTGGTAGCCCAGCCGGTCGGCCATCCGAGCCAGCTCGATCGTGCGCTGGATGGCTTCGGATGGCGTCGCCGTTCCGATGATCGGGGACTGGTCGAGGATCGATAGTGGAAGGGTCATTGCGCCCCGTTGTCGTTTCACTTGAGGTCTGAGTGCAGGATGGCATGTGGACGCGAAAGAGCCAAACGACAATGGCAGGCGTCCTCGTTTTGATGGGTGTCAAGGACCAAGGCTGCGACCAGGTGTCTTCTGGAGCGATGTCCCCACAGGTTGAGGAGCGCTTCGTTATGAATGCATCTGAGATCATGACCCGGAACGTTGTCACCGTCGGTCCCCAAACCCCCGTACGCGAAGTGGCCGAGACCATGTCGAAGCACCGCATCAGTGGTGTGCCTGTGGTCGATGACGGCGGGCGGTTGGTCGGTATCTTGAGCGAAAGCGATCTGCTGCATCGCATGGAGACCGGCACCGAGCGGCGGCGGAAGTGGTGGCTCGGCATGTTCCAGGATACGAGCAAAATGGCTCAGGAATTCACCAAGTCACATGGCTTGACGGCCGGCGAAATCATGACCGCAAACGTGACGACGGTGAACGGGACCAGCACACTTGCGGATATTGCCGAACTTCTCGATGCCAAGAAGCTCAAACGCGTGCCGGTGATCGTGGATGGCAAGCTGGCCGGGATCATTACCCGGGGCGATCTTGTCAAAGTGCTTGCCAATGCCGACGCCAAGCCCAAGGCCGCAGCCGGTGATGATGGCACAATATCGCGTGCCGTGACGCAGCGGATCGGCGAGGTGAAGTGGCTGCACGACGCCTATGTCAGCGTGCTGGTGATGGACGGCATCGCTGAGCTCACCGGCATGGTGCCGACGGCGGAACAGAAGAAAGCGCTGATTGTGCTGGTCGAGGAGACGCCGGGCGTTAAAGGCATCGAGGACCGGCTGCACGTCGGACGGTTGAATTTGCAGGCATGAGAGCGCGTTCCGGTCCGGCCCGTTAGCAGCTTTTCGCAAAACGTGCTGGACCAGGGCAGCCAACGTCTCCATTCTCCCGCGTCGGCAAACATTCACGCGATAGAAGGATGGAGAGAGGGATGGCTGGCAAGCTCAGAGGCGCCGACATCATCGCCCGCAGCCTCGAAAGGCTGGGCCACCGGACAGTGTTCACACTGTCGGGCAACCACATCATGTCGATTTTCGATGCAGCGATCGAATCAAAGCTGAATTTGATCCATACGCGCCATGAGGCGGCGGCGGTGCATATGGCCGATGCGTGGGGCCGGCTGACCGGTGAGCCTGGCATTGCCATGGTTACCGGGGGGCCAGGGCACGCGAATGCGGTGGGGGCTTTGTTCACGGCTTTGTCGGCTGAAAGCCCGATGGTGCTGCTGTCGGGGCATGCGGCGACCTGGGAGCTTGGACGCGGCGGATTTCAGGAGATCAAGCAGGCCGACATGGCGGCGCCAGTTTCGAAGGCGTCATGGACGGCCAGCTCTGCAGCCTCGCTTGGCGAAGAGCTCGGCGAAGCATTGAGAATCGCTAAATCCGGCAGGCCGGGGCCGGTGCATCTGTCTTTGCCATCGGATCTTCTGGACGAGGTGGTCGAGCACAATGCGATCCGCTGGCCGGACGAGAAGAAGGTCGGCGAGCCCGATCGGATCGGCTTGCAGGATGCCGCTGCAGACGCCGTGCTGGCGGCGATCGGGGCGGCGGCTCGGCCTGTTATCCTTGCCGGGCCGCATCTTTCGTCGCGCAAGGGCCGGCAGCTCTTGAAGTCGCTCGAACACGTCACAGGCGCGCCCGCAGCGGTGATCGAAAGCCCACGTGGGGCCAACGATGCCACGATCGGGGCCTTCGGGGACGTGATCAAGACGGCCGACCTTATCGTGTTGCTTGGCAAGGCGCTGGATTTCACGGTGCGCTGGGCCAAGGGGCCCACTTTCGCCCCGGGCGTGAAATTGATCTCGATCGATCCGGATGCCGTGCTGGTCGGTCGGGCGGCCAAGGAGAAGGGCTCGGACCTGGTCTTCGGTTGCGTGGCGGATGTGTATCTCGCCGGCGAGGCTATCGTGAGGCGGGCGGGCGCGCGAGACTTCAAGGCCGGAGGCGGCTGGCTGAATGAAGCCCGGCAGATGATGGACACGCGCCCTGCGGCGTGGGCCACTCTGAAGGGGTCGACGGCTGGCCGTTTGCACGCGGCCGAAGTGTTCCGTGCCTTGCGGCCGCTCGTCGAGCGCGACCCCGAGACCGTGTTGATCTGTGATGGTGGTGAATTTGCGCAATGGGGGCAAAGTCTGCTGCCAGTCAACAAGCGCATCATCAACAGCGTCGCCGGCTCCATCGGTGCGTCGCTGCCGTTTGCCATTGCAGCACGCGTTCACGACCGTAAAGCGCCGATCATTGCCGTCATGGGCGACGGGACGTTTGGTTTCCATATGTCGGAATTCGAGACGGCGGTGCGGCATGGGACGCCGTTTGTGGCCATTCTCGGCAATGACGCCTGCTGGAACGCGGAGAGCCAGATCCAAAAGCGCGACTATGGCGCCGACCGGATGCACGGTTGCGCGCTGTTGCCGGCCCGTTACGACCAGGTGGTGGCGGCGCTGGGCGGACATGGTGAGCTCGTCGAGAGGATCGAGGATCTGGTGCCGGCGGTCGAGCGGGCGCTGGCGAGCGGCAAGCCGGCTTGCGTCAATATCCAAATCGAGAGCATTGCCGCGCCGGTCATCCGCATGCCTGCCTGATCGGCAGTGCGCTGCACAACGGCCCGCCATCGGGACCGTTGTGGCGACGGTAGCTGTCAAGTCGTTGTCTGAGGGACGTGCAGAATGATGCATGATCCAGCTGGCGCGAAGATCGTGGACGGGGTAAATTGTGTCTACAAGCGCACTGCCTTGATGTGGCCGCCTCAGATGGCCACGATCATCCGTTGGCAGGGGGTGCGCCAGTAGGAGGAGTAAGGTTATGACCGAGGCGCAGAAGATTGCTCATGCCGAACGCAGAGTTCGCGAGATCACCGCGCTCTACATCCACACCGCCGCTTTTGCGGTCGTGATGCCCCTGTTGTTCGCGCTCAATTTCACGGATCCGGAGTGGTGGGTGCAGTGGCCGCTGGTCGGCTGGGGCGCCGGGCTTGCCGCGCATTGGTACGCCGTCTTCGGGCATGGTGGCGAAAAGCTGCGCCGCTGGCAGTTGCGCAAGATCTACGATCTCAAGAGCCAGATGTGATGTTGCCCGGCGCGCACTGGCGGCGATTGAACTGCCGCCGGATGCGTGTGCCGGGTGCCTGTAGCGGTGGGGCGGGTCCGCAGCGATATGCCGGATCAAGCGCGTTGCCGGGAGCGCTGTGGTGGTCGATCCGAGCGGTGAGGCTGCGCCTTCACGCCTAGCGCCCCTCGCGCCGGCGCCCGGCAATCTGGCGGCGATTGGAGCCATGGTGCTGGCCACCGTGGCTTTTGTCTTGGGTGATGCGGCGATGCGCCTTGCCGCTGGCGCGCTGCCGACGGGGCAATCGATTTTCTTTCGCAGTCTCACGTCTGTGCTGCTGGCTGTCGCGGTTGCGCATGCGATGGGTTTGCTTTCGCAGCTTCGCCGGGCGTTCGTGGGTTGGATGGGGTGGCGCTGTGCGGGCGACGCCGGCAACTCTCTTCTGTTTCAGGCGGCGCTGGCGCGCATGGGCTTTGCCGACATCATGGGGGTGCTGCAATTGACGCCTCTGACGCTGACGGCGGCCTCTGCACTGTTCCTCGGTGCGCAGGTTGGCTGGCGGCGCTGGGCGGCGGTTGGTGCGGGGCTCGCTGGTGCGCTGTTGGTGATCAAGCCGGGGACGAGCGCTTTCACAATCTGGGCGGTGCTGGCGGTGGCGGCGGTGTTGTGTGGCACGCTCCGGGATATTGCGACCCGCAAGCTCGACAATGCCATTCCGACAGTGATCATTCTGTTGATCTCGCAGTCTGCCGTAGCACTGGCGGGGTTTGGGCTGGCGCTGTTCCAGGGCTGGGTCTGGCCTTTGCCGCGCGATGGGGCGCTCGTCGTGTTCGCGGGTGTGATGACGCTGCTCGGCCATCTCGGGATGATCATCTCGCTCAGAATCGGGGAGATTTCAGCGGTTGCGCCGTTCCGCTACTCCAGTGTGGTGTGGGCGATCCTGATCGGGCTGGTGCTGTTCCGCGAGGTGCCGGACGCGTGGTCGCTGGCGGGCATGGCGATCCTGGTGACGGCGGGCCTCTATGCGTTTCACCGCGAGCGAAAGCTTAGGGCCGGCGCCGTTCAGGCGTGAGCCGGCCGGCGTCTGATGCGCCAGGTGAAGGCCCGGTCGCCATGGTCGAGGCGTTCCATTGTTTCCAGCACCAGGAAGCGATTGTGGACGGCGAGCAGGCCTTCATGCAGTCCGTTCCAGGCTTCGAAGATCGCGGATGGTACAGGCGAGAGGTTTCGCATCAGCCGCCAAGCTGGCCGGCGGACGAGAGACGCGCCACCGGCAGTGACGATCTCGGCGGTGTCACCTTCACCTTCGGCGAGGCGCACCATCAGCTCGGCGAAGGCTTCAGGGCTGTCGCCTTGGATGCCAAGCGTGGCGGCGGTGTCCTGATAGAGCTGGGCGCCGATCAGATGGCCTGTGACCCTGCCGATGTGGCTGGCCCCGGCCGGGCCCAGCATCTCGACAAGGCGCGGCAGGCCGGAGCGGATGTACTCCATGCAATAGTTCCGCTCAGCCTTGGCGAGGCGTTCTGGCGGCCATTCGGCGGCGGGGAGCTTGGGCGCGGCTGCCGGATCGAAGGGCGGGCAGATTTCGCCGGGGCGGAAGACCAGGCGTTCCTCGGGCGCGATGTCGTGGTCGCGCTCCCAGAAGTAGCCGGCGAGGCCATGCTGGCCGTCGGTCGTTTGCGCCGTGCACACGAAGCCCAGGCGCGGGTTGTTGAGTGAGACGCCGTTCTGGGCGTACCAGCCCCGCAGGAACGCGCGGGAGACCTCGCTCGGCACACCGCAAATTGCGGCGCCGGGGTAGATCCAGCGTGGCGGGACGAAATGGACCCAGGCCTTCCGATCGCTTTCGCGCATGAACTCGACGCGGACGCCGCCGACCGAGTTGGAGAGGTAGTGATATGCGGCGCACGCCACCGCATCTGGCATCTCGCGGAGGCCCAGTTTCTCGAAACTCGAGAGAAATTTTTCGTGGTGCTGGTGGCGGAAGACGCGGAACACCCACTCCGCCGCGTCGGCCGCCGAGCGTCGCGATACTAAGGTCAGGATCAGGCCGGTGAAGTAGGCGTGATAGAGCTGGGCAGCGGCGGTGAAGGGGGAGGTTTGGGTGTCGGACATCAGTTCGGATCGCGTCTAGAAATTGCTGGGCCCGGCCAGCCTAGCAAGAAAAGTTCGGGGCTGGGCAATTTACGAAATTTCGTTCGCGCCGGAGCGGACAAGGGTTCACTTGGAAGTTGGGTTGGCGCGGTCTGCGGTGCCTGCAAGAGTTGTAGGCTTGTCGCTCGCACGAATCTCGACGTGGCTGAAGGCTTTGGGTGTCGGGTTACGCTGGAACAGGATTTGTGCCTCCCCGCCTGGATCTCGGCCGGCTGACCAAACCTGGGTGGATGTTAGCGCGTGTTAGGTATTCGGCGTGCGCAGACAAAGTCTCTGTCGCAGACGTCATTTCTCCGAGTGGAAGCCTGATGCGCTTCATGCCCAAATAAGGTGCGCCCTGAAATTTTCTCAAAGGCCTGAAGTATGACGGGATGGTTTCTGTTTTTATACAAATCCCCAATGTTGCGAAGCCTGGGTTGACTTCAACGCCTCCTCCCAAAAAAACTGGGTGCGCAATACGTAAGCGCTTGCTTCGGTCCAGCACTGAAACTGGATCGGCCACCAATGAGCCAAACCATCGCTGGCGACAACGTATGAAGCATTGGTCGTTTCAAAGGAGAAACTCAAATGAAACCCATGAAGCAAATCGCTCTCGGACTGGCGGCGGCGACGCTGGCAGTAAGTCCGGCGCTGGCTCTCACGATCAATAATCGTGACAGTGCAAGGCACACCGTCCAGTTTTCTAAAGGTAACAGAACAGCCGAGAGATCGCTTGCAGCGGGTGAGCTACTCGAGGAAGCTTGCGTCAAGGGCTGCGTCGTTCGTCTCGCAGGCTCGGATGCGAAATTCAATGCGAAGGACAGTGATGCTCTTATTGTTAAAGGCGGGAAAATCGAGAAAGCTGCGGGTAAATGAGGCCCAGTCCGAACTGGGTGATGGGTTGATTATCCAGCCTCTGTTGCTGCCTTTTTTTGCCGAGCAGAAGCTGAGCGTCTGAGCCGGTTCCAGGCGCGATCGGAGGATTTAAGCGACAGTGGGAGGGCGGGATCGGCAAACTGTGCCGCCGTGCTCAATGCGCCGCCTCCCAATTGTCAGCCGCCTTGGCGTCGACGTGGATTGGGACGGAGAGTTTGACGGCGGGTTCGGCGGCCTGCTCCATCACCTTCTGGACGACCGACAGCGCCTTTTCGACCTCGGCCAGCTTGGATTCGAAGATCAATTCGTCATGGACCTGCAGCAGCATGGTGGTGGCGTCGAGCTTGGCTTGGCTTAGGGCTGCGGGCATGCGGACCATGGCGCGGCGGATGATGTCGGCGGCCGAGCCCTGGATTGGGGCGTTGATCGAGGCGCGCTCGAGAAAGCCGCGCATCGAGGGGTCTGGTGTTGATCTCGGGGTAGTGGATACGGCGGCCGAAGACGGTTTCGACATAGCCGTGCTCGTGGGCGAAGGCTCGGTGCGCTCCATGTAGTCGCGGATGCCCGGAAAGCGCTTGAAGTAGGTCTGGATGTACTCGCCGGCCTCCTGGCGGGAGATGCCGAGCTGGGCTGCGAGGCCGAACGCCGAGATGCCGTAGATGATGCCGAAGTTGATGGCCTTGGCACGGCGGCGCGTCTCGGAGGGCATGTCCTTGACGGGCACGCCGAACATCTCGGACGCGGTCATGGCGTGAATGTCGAGACCGTCGGCGAAGGCCTTCTTGAGCTGGGGAATGTCGGCGATATGGGCCAGCACGCGCAACTCGATCTGGCTGTAGTCTGCCGAAATGAGCTTGGCGCCCTTGTCGGCGACGAAGGCCGTGCGGATCTCGCGGCCTTCCTTGGTGCGCACGGGAATGTTCTGCAGGTTCGGGTCGGTCGAGGCGAGGCGGCCGGTCGTGGTGGCGGCCAGCGCGTAGCTGGTGTGGATACGGCCGCCCGTCTCTTCGTTGATGTGGCCGGGCAAGGCATCGGTGTAGGTGGAGCGCAGCTTGTTGAGCTGGCGCCACTCCAGCATGGTGTTGACGAGGCGGCGGGCGTCGTCGGGTAACTCTTCGTTGGCCGCGAGATCGTCGAGCATGGTGGCTCGGGCTTCCCACTGGCCGCTCTTGGTGCGCTTGCCGCCGGGCAGCTTGAGCGTGTCGAACAAAAGCTCGCCCAACTGCTTGGGGCTGCCGAGATTGAACTTCTGGCCGGCGAGCTCGTAGACCTCCTCCTCGAGGCGGGCGATGGATTGGGCGAATGTCGACGACAGGCGAGCAAGAATGGCGCGGTCGACCTTGATGCCGGCTGCTTCCATGTCGACGATGACGGGTAGCAGTGGGCGCTCCAGGGTTTCGTAGACGGTGGTCATGCGCTCGGCGACGAGGCGGGTTTCAGCGCCATCCACAAGCGCAAGGTGACGTCGGCATCCTCGGCGGCGTACGCGGTGGCTTTGTCGATCGGCACGCCGGCGAAGGTTTTCTCGGACTTCTTGGCGCCCGGAGCATGGGCGATGACCTGGTCGAAGGAGATGCAGACGTGGCCCAGATGACGCTCGGCGAGTGCGTCCATGCCATGGCTGCCGCGGCCGCCATCCAGCGCATAGGACATCAGCATGGTGTCGTCGATCGGCGCGAGGCGGATGCCATGGCGCTTGAGAACAAGTGCGTCGTACTTGAGATTCTGGCCGATCTTGAGGGTGGCGGGGTCCTCGAGCAGGGGTTTGAGGGCTTCGATTGCGTCGCGGAGTGGGATCTGGTCGGCCAACAAGCCGCCGCCGCCGAACAGGTCGCCGCCGGCTTCCTTGTGGCCGACGGGGACGTAGCAGGCGCGACCTGGCGCGATGGCGAGCGAAAAGCCGACGAGGTCGGCCTGCATGGCGTCGAGGCTGGTGGTTTCGGTGTCGAAGGAGACGCGGCCGATCTCACGGGCCTCGGCAATCCAGGCGTCGAGCCGGTCCTTGGTGCGGACGGTTTCGTAAGCGGCCAAATCGATCTTCGGTTCGCGAGCGGCGGAGCGGGCGAAGGCGACGACCTCGGCGGGTGTGGTTTCGCCTGCGGCGGCCTTGGCGGCACTTTCCGATGCGCTGGAGCCGGATGATTTTGATTTGCTGCCGTCATCGCCGGATTTGAGGCTGGCGCCGACTGAGCGTTCGAGTGGCGGGGGGACGGCAACGCCCATTGCCTCGGCGACGCGTTTTGTCAGGGTGTTGAACTCCATGTCGCGCATAAACGCCAGCAGCGGTTCGGGATCGACGTCCTGCACTCCAAGGCGGTCGACCTGCACCTCGATCGGCACATCCTCCTTCAGGCGCACCAGCTCGCGCGAAATGCGGGCCTGATCGGCAAATTCGATCAGGCGTTCGCGGCGCTTGGGCTGCTTGATTTCATCTGCGCGTGCGAGCAGCGTGTCGAGATCGCCGTATTCCTTGATCAGCTCGGCGGCTGTCTTGATGCCAATGCCGGGGACGCCCGGCACATTGTCGACGGAGTCGCCTGCGAGCGACTGGACGTCGACCACCTTGTCTGGCTCGACGCCGAATTTCTCGATCACCTCTTCGCGGTTGATCGTCTTGTTCTTCATGGTGTCGAGCATGGTGACGCCGGGCTTGACCAGCTGCATCAAGTCCTTGTCGGACGACACGATGGTGACGTCGCCGCCGGCGGCAATCGCGTCCTTTGCGTAGGTCGCAATGAGGTCGTCGGCTTCGTAGCCTTCCTGCTCGATGCAGGCGACGTTGAAGGCCTTCACGGCGTCGCGGATCAGCGGAAACTGGGGAATGAGTTCTTCCGGCGCCGGTGGTCGGTTGGCCTTGTAGTCCTTGTAGATTTCGTTGCGATAGTTCTCGCGGGAGGCATCGAAAATGACTGCGATATGGGTTGGCCCGCGGCCTGCCTTGGCGTCTGCCATCAGTTTCCAAAGCATGGCGCAAAAGCCGTGCACGGCGCCGACCGGAAGGCCGTCCGACGGGCGTGTGAGGGGTGGGAGCGCATGAAAAGCGCGAAAAATGTAGCCGGAGCCATCGATCAAGTAGACGTGGCTGCCTTTTCCAACGGGAACGGGCTCGCCAGCCGGCAGTGTGATGACGGCGGCGCTGGAATTTTTGGGTTCGTTGCTCATGGGGGCACATTAGTTGTGCCTTCGGGTCCTCACAAGCATCCGGCGTCGCGTTTTGCTCTCTGGGTGCACTCAAGGGCGGGATTGTTGGCGACGCTTGGCGAACCCTTTGTGAGGTGGCGGCCTTGACGTGCTTGCATGAGGCAACCGGCCGAATAGTGCGTGGCCCCAAGCGCGGTGTTGCCAGATTGCTTGTCGCGGCGGGATCAAACGTTTCGTGCGATCAAAAAAGTCGGGGCTCCGCGACCCTGCGCGCGGAGCCCCGTGGATCACGCCGGGGAAGGTTTTCAGCAGGGTGAACCCACCATAGGCGGGACGCCTTGAACTCGAACTGAATGGCGTGTTCATCCGAGGTTCACACCCTGCGAGGCGGCGGTTTTTGCGTGCGGCTTCATCGTCACGCGGGAAGGCGTTGGCACACCGGACCACTTCTGCTTTGCTGAACACCTAACGCAGGGAGAGACGACATGCGCGGGCTCAAAGACAAAGCCGTGATCGTAACCGGAGGTGCGGGCGGCATCGGTTCGGCGATTTGCCGACGCTTGGCGGCAGAAGGCGCGAAAGTCGGGGTGTTCGATCTCAGGGGCGATGCCGCCGCGGCAGTTGCAGCCGACATCGGCCAGGGCGCCAGCGGGCATGCTTGTGACATTACGGATCTCAAAGCGGTTGCTGCGGCGGTCGCCGCGTTCGAAGCCAAGTGTGGACCGACAGATGTGCTGGTCAACAACGCAGGTTGGGACAAGTTTGCGTATTTTCTCGATACGACGCCGGAGGACTGGCAAAAGATCATTGCCATCAATCTGATGGGGCCGATCAATCTGCACCATGGCGTGCTCAAGGGTATGCAGCAGCGGCGGAGCGGGCGAGTGGTCAACATTGCCTCCGATGCTGGCCGGGTCGGCTCATCGATGGAAGCCGTTTATTCGGCGTGCAAGGGCGGCATCATCGCGTTCACGAAGACGATTGCGCGGGAGATGGCGCGCTCGAACGTGACGGTCAATTGCGTCTGTCCGGGACCAACGGACACGCCGCTCTTGAAGGCGTTCCTGGGCGAGGGCGAGCAGGGGGCGCGGGCCTATGAAGGGCTCAAGCGGTCGATCCCGTTGAAGCGGTTGGGCGAACCCGACGATCTCGCCGGCATGGTGGCGTTTCTGGCCAGCGAGGATGCGGCCTACATCACAGGACAGGTGATTTCGGTCTCCGGTGGCCTGACGATGAGCGGTTGACAGGGTTGAGCGGCGGGTGGTGCTGCATAGCCTCGGCGAGATCAGAAGAATGCCTTGCCGAGCATGATGGCGAGCGGGACCGGGAGCACGGCCAAGATAATCGCGCCGAGAAATCCTGGTAGCGAGAAAATCCCGCTGAGGCCTGCTGCGAGGGCAATGCCGCCGCCGCCGCCCAGAATGGCGTTACCGGGTGTGTTGAGCGCGACGATCAGCGCGATGTAGCGGTGGCGAACAATAAGCGGGACAATTCGCGTCGGGGCATTTTCCATCACGAGATCGAGCCGCTGTTGAGCGTTCAGAGGCTCCATCCCCTCTACAAGCTCGGCGGCGCGCGTGAGGCCGAGGGCTCGGAAGGTGCGGGTGATCAGGCGTGGTGGGATCAACCGGCCGGCGAGGAACGCGATACTCAATGCAAGAACAGTGGCGAAATAGATCGGCATGGCGGCTGCACTTCCCAGCGCGCCAAATATCGCCACGGAGATTTCCATGCCTGGCACAAACGGGATGGCCAAGAGGACAACATAGATCGCCAGCGCTGCAAGGATGAGATCGAACTCGTGCCGGCCAGGCGCCAGGTGATCGAAGCCGAGAGCCACCACCAACCACTTGCCGGCCACGTGTCCGAACCAAAACAGTGCCGCATAGGTTGCGATCAGCAGTGAGAGGCGAAGTGCGAGGCCGGGCTTGAGCATGCAGAGTTCCAAGCGAACGAGGACTTGAGAGGGACGAAGAGGGCAGGTCCGCGTATGCCGGCGTTCTCGGTCTGGTCATGTAGACCGTAGCGTGCAACCGTTAGCAAGCAGTAGCAACAAACGCAGCGCGGAGACCCCCATGCCCGCCACTAATCTCGCCCGGCTCAACTGCGCCGAGAGTGTCATCAAGATCCTGATCGCGAACGGCATCGACAAGCTCTATTGCCTGCCGGGCGTGCAGAACGACGATTTCTTCGATGCGCTGGTGCGGACGGGACCGGCCATCCAACCGATCCATGCGCGCCACGAGCAGGCTTCTGGCTATATGGCGCTCGGCGCGGCAATGGCCACTGGCAAGCCGCAGGCTTACTGCGTGGTTCCGGGGCCTGGCTTCCTCAACACCACGACGGCGCTGGCGACGGCGCAATCGTTGTGTCAACCGGTGCTGGCGATCTCGGGTCAGATCTTCGAGGACAAAATCGGCAAGGGGCTCGGCTACCTGCATGAGATCCCGAACCAGCTCGGGATCATGAAGACGCTGACGAAATGGGCAGAGCATATCAACGGTCCGGAAGATGCGCCGGTCAAGGCACGCGAGGCTTTTCGGCAGATGCTGTCGGGGGCACCCGCACCTGCCGGCATCGAATGCGGCTGGGATATGTGGAAGAAGGCGGCGGATGTTGCAGTCGACGACGAGCCGGTTCGCCGTGAGACACCGGCTGTCGACGAGGATGCGGCGGAGGCGGCGGCCAAGCTGCTGGCAGGCTCCAAGCGCCCAGTGATCTGGGTTGGCGGTGGCGCGATCGAGGCTGCGGAGGACGTTCGCCAACTGGCTGAAATGCTGCAGGCGCCGGTTGTGTCGTTTCGGAGCGGGGCCGGCATTCTCGACACGCGCCATGTGCTGGCGCAACGGACGACGGGTGCCTATCGGCTCTGGAAAGACATGGACGTGCTGTTCGGGATCGGCACGCGCCTGCACAACCAGCAGGACTGGGGCACGGATGACAATATGAAGGTCATTCACCTGGACATCGATCCGACGCGGCCGGGGCGCATTCGCAAGCCTGATGTGACGATGATCGCGGATGCCAAGGAGGGGCTTGCCGCCATCCTCGAGCGGATCGGCCGCCATCTCGGCAAGCGTGCCAGCCGGCGTGATGAGATGCGGTCGGTGAAGGCCGAGGTCGAAAAAGAGCTGGAGGCCTTGGCACCGCAAAAGGCGTGGATCGATGCCATTCGCAAGGGATTGCCAGATGAGGGCATCGTGGTCGAGGAGCTGACACAGGTCAGCTACGTCAGCCGGGTGATGTTTCCCGTCTATAAGCCGCGCACATACATCGCGTCTGGCTATCAGGGGACGCTCGGGTGGGGCTATTCGACGGCGCTCGGCGTCAAGGCTGCGGTTGGGGAGACGCCCGTGGTGTCGGTGTCGGGCGACGGCGGTTTCATGTTCGGCATGCAGGAGATTGCAACCGCCACGCGCCACAACATTCCGCTGGTCGGGATCGTTTTCAACGACAATGCCTATGGCAACGTGCGGCGCATGCAGGAACTCAACTACGACGGCCGGGTGGTGGCCAGCGATCTGAAAAACCCGGATTTCGTCAAGCTGGGCAAGAGTTTTGGCATCAGGTCGACGCGCGCCGACAGTCCAAGCAAACTGACAAGCCAGATGAAGGCCGCGTTGAAGGCCAACGAACCCGCGTTGATCGAAGTGCCGGTCGGGAAATTTCCTGATCCCTGGCACCTGTTCCAGCGCAAGAAGCTCAGGGGCTGAAGCTATCGCCTGGCGGGGCTGTGCGTTGGCATCGCGTCGGTGATGGTGGTTGTCAACGGGTGTGCGGATAGCCCATCACGCGACGTAGCCCATGCGCTTGTCGCGCTCGGTGAGGGCGGCCGGGCGATCTGCGGGGCTGCCATAGCCGCCGCCGCCCGGTGTCTGGATGGTGACGGTGTCGCCCTTCTTCAACAGATGCATGCGACGCGTGTCGACGTCCTGGCCGTTGATGGCGACACGTCCAATGGCGCCATCAGCGCCCCCGCCGATTCCCGGCGCGCCAAAGCGCGTGCGCTCGGTCACGAACCACGCGGACATTTCACGATCCGACAGGCTTTCGATCTCGATGGATTGGCCAAGTCCGCCGCGGTGGCGGCCGTTGCCACCCGAGTTTGGGGTCAATCGTTTTTCGCGGAAGAACAAGCGGCCCGTGTGCTCGGCCACTTCGACCGGGGTCGATGAAATGTTCGAGGGCCAGGAGAGCACGCTGACGCCGTCGCCGGCGGCGCGACCGCCAAGGCCACCGTTGTAGAACAGTACAGTGGCGAAGGGTTTGTCGTCTGCGCCGAGGCCCGCGAGGGTGAAAATCCAGAGCGGTGAGCCGGGGGCGGCCATGACCTTTTCGGGGATTGCCTGGTGCAGGGCGCCGAAGATAACGGCCGGGACATAGTGGCCGGTGGCGGAACGACCGCCGACAGAGACCGGGAACTTGGGGTTCAGCAGGCAGCCCTCGGGGGCAATCACTTCGATCGCGCGCAGGATGCCCTCGTTGTTCGGCAGGTTGGGCAGCAGCGCACATTTGAGCGCGTAGGCGGTCATGGCGAAGGTGTAGGCGAGCACGCAATTGATGGCGCGGGGCTGCTGCGGAGATGTGCCGGTGTAGTCGAAAACAGCCTTGTCACCGGCGATGGTGGCGGCGAGGTGGAACTCGAAGGGTTGATCGAGGCCATCGGTGCGCATGGCGTAGCGGTAGGTCCCCGGCGGCACGGAGCGGATGGCTGTCCGCATGGCTGCCTCCGAGCGATCGAAGAGATCATTTGCGAAAGTTTCGAGATCGGCGAGGCCGTAGTCCTGCATGGTTGCCAGCAGGCGGGCTTCAATCACGGCGAGGGCGCTCACCTGGGCCCAAACGTCACCCAGTGTCTGGTCGGGGGTGCGGACGTTGGTGCGCAGGAGCCGGATCAGCGTCTCGTCGGGCGTACCCTCGCGAATAAAGTGCATGAGGGGGATGTGGAAGCCTTCCTCGTAGACTTCGCGTGGCTCGACGGAGCGGACGCGTCCGCCGATGTCGGGCACGTGGCTGGTGGACGCTGCGAAGGCGACCAAGGTGTCACCCTTGAAGATCGGCTTGACCAGGGAGACGTCGTTGAGGTGGCCGGTCGCATCCCAGGGGTTGTTGGTGATGAGGACGTCGCCGGGTTTCATGGCATCGCGGCCCATGCGGTCCAGGAAATGGCGGACGGTCGCCGGCAAGGTGCCGATGAAGGAGGGAATCGAGCCCGAGTTCTGCGCCAGGGAGTGTCCGTTCGCGTCGGTGAGAACGCAGGCGAAATCGTTGGCCTCGTTCGACAATGTCGAGAAAGACGTGCGCACGATGACCTTGGCGGCTTCGTCGACAGCCGAGATCAGGCGCGTCCAGACGATTTCCATGGTGATGGGGTCGAGCGGTGTCGATTTTGACATCAGGCGTCCTTTGCGGAGCGATTGACGATCCGAGGGAACCATCTGGCCATATGCGGGCGAGGCGTCAGGTCTTGGTTCTACTGCGATGACTTTCCGGTGCGCCAATCCAGAATGCAAGTCCGACGCCTACCAGGAGTATGGCGGACAGTATGAGGGCGGTATTGGCGCCGTAGACATCGACGATGACGCCCAGCGAGAGAGGGCCGATGACGTATCCGGCGTCTCCCATCATGCGAAAGAAGCCAAGGCCGACACCTTGCATGCCGGGCGGGGCGACATCGGCTGCGTAGGCGGCAGGCGCCGAGCCATCCACTGAAGCTGAGATGCCCCAGATCAGGCACGCCAGGATGAACCAGTGGTAATTCGGCGCGTAAGTGAACAGGAGCATCGAGGCGCCGGTTGCGACCGTGACCGGTACGATGACGGCCTTGCGGCCGTATCTGTCGGCAACCCAGCCGCCGGGATAGCTGGCAATCAGGCCAGCGACGGAGCCGAGCATCAAGCCGAAGCCGATTGCCGTGACTGAGACGCCAAGTCGCTCACGGGCGAGCACGGGGATGATGGAGAACAGGCCGCCGGTACGCACGACGGCGTTCATGAAGGCGATCAGGCAGACGAGGGAAAAGCCGATGCCGCCGGCAAACAGGCGCAGCTGCTGCAAAATGCCCGGGCGCTTGGCTGAAGGGTCGATCGTGCCGGTGGCGTGGTCGGTGAACTTGCGCGTCTCCTTGACCGCAAACCAGGCCACGAGGGAGGCGAGCAGGGCCGCCACGCCGTAGCTCAAGAATGGTGCTCTCAGGCCGAAGTGTTCGGCGATCAGGCCGCCTGGGAACGGCCCGATGCCGACGGCAAAGAGAAACGTGCCCTGGTAGATGGCGAGTGTGCGGCCGCGGTTTGCGGGCACCGTGATGTCGGCGAGGACGATCTGGCCGGTGGTGACGATCAGGCCGGCGCCGGCTCCAGCGATGAAACGCGCTGCGATAAACTCAGGATAGGAGGTCGCCCAAGCGCACCACAGATTGCCGATTGCGGAAACGAGGCCACCGATTGCGAGCATGGGGCGGCGGCCAATGGAATCGGAAATGTAGCCGGCCGGTACGGCAACAAAAAAGCGCGCTAGGCCATAGACGCCAATGGCCATGCCGATGGCCGATGCCGATACGCCAAACGATTGGGCATAGAGCGGCAACGAAGGGATCATGGCACCGAAACCAAGCTGGTTGATGCCGACCAGCACGCACATCCAGATCAGGACGCGACGTTCGTCTGTCATGGGTTGGACCGCACAGCTCTCGGGAGTCTGGCCTGGCGCCCTGTGCGGGACGGTGATGACAGGGCTTCGATTTTTTTCACGGGCTGGCAATCCGGGCGGGGCGAGATGATCACGGCATTGGCCGGTGGCTACCTGGGATAGTCAATGCCGGCTTGCGGCGCAACCTCAGCCGCGGGCACAGGCCCGGGCATTGATTGCGGCCTCCTCATCGAACACGTGGCCGGCAGTTTGCCGTTAGCGGACCTGCCTGATTTGCCTGCCTTACTTCGGCACGATGTTGCGCAGCGTCGTCTTGATGCGGCGGACTGTGCCGGTTTTCGAACGCATGACGACCGTCTCGGTTTCGGCGAAGTCGCCGCGGAAGCGAACGCCCTCGAGAAGCGAGCCCGATGTCACGCCGGTTGCTGAAAAGATCACGTCGCCGGAGGCCATTTCGGCCATGGAGTATTTGCGGCTGATGTCCTTGATGCCCATCTTGGCGGATCGGGCAATGAGTTCCGGGCGCTCTTTTTCAGAGTGACGCTCGGGGGAGAGCCGGCCCTGCATCTGGCCGCCGATGCACCGCAGAGCTGCGGCTGCCAGCACGCCTTCCGGTGCACCGCCGGAGCCGAGGTAGATGTCGATGCCGGTCTGCTCGGGATCGGTGGTCCAGATGACGCCGGCGATGTCGCCATCCGGGATGAGGCGGATGCCGGCGCCGGCCTTGCGGACAGACTCGATCAGTTCCTGGTGGCGGGGGCGATCGAGGATGCAGGCCGTGATTTCCTGCATCGGCACATTCTTGTGCTTGGCGAGATCCTTAAGCACATCGATTACCGGGCGGTCCAAATCGATGATGCCGTCGGGATAGCCTGGGCCAATGGCGATCTTGTCCATGTACATATCGGGGGCGTTGAGCAGGCCGCCTTCCTCGGAGATGGCGATCACGGCCAAGGCGTTCGGCATGTCCTTGGCGCAGATCGTCGTGCCTTCGAGGGGGTCGACGGCGATGTCGACCCGGGGGCCTTCGCCAATGCCGACCTCTTCGCCGATGTAGAGCATCGGGGCTTCGTCCATCTCGCCTTCGCCGATGACGACCTTGCCGCGGATGGCGACGCGACCAAGCTCCTTGCGCATGGCATCAACGGCGGCCTTGTCGGCGCCCTTGTTGTTGCCCTGGCCACGCAATCGGGCGGCGGCAATGGCCGCGGCTTCCGTGACGCGCGCAACCTCCAGCACCAGCACCCTGTCCAGCCCGTTCTTTTCGCCCGACATCCGACCCGTCTCCTTGGCCCTGTTGACCGGCGTTGCCGGTTTTTCGTTGTTGCGGTTCGACGTATTCTTCGCTCACCCGAGCGTTGTCTACAACCTCTCGATGCGGATCATTTGCGGCTTTGCCTTAAGGCGGTTACCGGCTGCAATGGCTTTGAGAGCGTCGCGGATGGCGGCTTCGGTCGTTTCGTGGGTTGTGATGACAACCTGGGCTGCATCGGGGGTGGCTTGACGCGGTTCGGCGGGCTGATGATCCTTCCGGGGGCGTCGCTGGACGACGCTCTCGAGCGAGATGCCGCGGTCTGCCAACTCTTTCGAGACGAATGCCATGACGCCGGGCTTATCCTCGACGAGGAGGCGGATGTAATAGGCACCCTGGTGCTGGCTCAGGGTGGCGCGCTTGTAGGGTTGAAGCTTGGCTGCAGGCACGCGGAAAGGGCGCATCACGCCGCCGATGGCGATATCAACGATGTCGGAGGCGACCGATGATGCCGTTGCGTTGGCGCCGGCGCCGGGGCCGACCATCAGCAACGTGCCGACGAAATCAGCGTCGATGGCGACGCAATTGGTGACGCCTGAGACTTCGGCGATGGCCGAGTCCTTGGGCACCATGGCCGGGTGCACGCGCTGCTCGATGCCGGTCTCGGTTTCGGCTGCTACGCCCAACAGCTTGATGCGATAGCCAAGGTCGTCGGCTGCTGCGATATCAGCATCGGTGATGGATTCGATGCCCTCGATGTCGATTTCGCCGAAGGCAACGCCGGTGCCGAAGGCGAGGCTGGTGAGCAGGGTCAGCTTGTGAGCGGTGTCGAAGCCGCCAATATCGAACGTGGGATCGGCCTCGGCATAGCCCTTCTCCTGGGCTTCCTTGAGGACCTCGGCAAATGGGCGGCCTTCCTCCTGCATGGTGGTGAGGATGTAATTGCAGGTGCCATTGAGGATGCCATAAACGCGGCTGACGCGATTGCCGGCGAGCGATTCACGCAGGGTCTTGATGACGGGGATGCCGCCGGCCACGGCTGCTTCGAAATTCAGCTCGACGCCGTTGGTCTCCGCCAGTTCGGCCAGCTCCACACCATGCTTGGCCAAGAGCGCCTTGTTGGCGGTTACCACATGCTTGCCAGCCTTTAGCGCGGCTGCGACCGCTTCGCGGGCGATGCCTTCGTCGCCGCCGATCAATTCCACAAAGACGTCGATTTCCGGGGCAACGGCCAGCTCGCGCGCATCGTCGAACCACTTGAGGCCCTCTATGTCGATGCCTCTGTCCTTGCCGCGGTCACGTGCCGATACGGCGACAATTTCAGGCCGTGTCGGCAGTGTGTTGCCCAGTCGCTCGCCGTGTGCTGTCAGCAGTTTGACGAGGCCGGTGCCAACAGTTCCAAGCCCTGCAATGCCCAGTCTCAGCGTCTTGCTCATCGTCCTACAATCTTTCCGGTCCGTCGGCCCAATTGGCGGCGACTAGCTACCATGTCAGCGGGCGGGGGTATACCTGGGCGTCGCGCTCAGCCGTCGACAGCGTAGCCCAAACGGGCGTGAGGGCAACGCCGGTCTCGCCTGCGGTGGCGGTTCGGGCGCTCGCGATCATGAAGCCATAGCCAGATGGATATGGGTGAAAGTGGTGACGCCTCAGGCCTTGGCGGTG
The DNA here is from genome assembly GCA_041397705.1 of Hyphomicrobiaceae bacterium. Lineage (GTDB taxonomy): Bacteria > Pseudomonadota > Alphaproteobacteria > Rhizobiales > Hyphomicrobiaceae. The sequence continues at coordinate 15,823 of JAWKWC010000013.1, read as the reverse complement.
ATGGGGATGACGTTGTGCATGGTGTCAGGGCCTTGAGCGAGGAACCGCTTGATCGACCGGGCAGCTTGGCGGATGCGCTGCTCATTTTCCACCATGGCGATGCGAACATAGCCCTCGCCATGCTCGCCGAAGCCGATGCCCGGCGCCACGGCAACGCTCGCCTTCTCGATCAGGAGCTTGGAGAACTCAAGAGCTCCTACGTCCTTGAAGGGATCGGGGACCGGGACCCATGCGAACATGGAGGCTTGGGGCGGAGGGAAAGCCCAGCCGGCGTTGGCGAAGCTTTCGACCAGAACATCGCGACGCCGCTTGTAGGTGGCGCGCATTTCCTTGATGCAATCGTCAGGGCCGTTGAGGGCCGCGGTGGCTGCAACCTGAATCGGCGTGAAGGCGCCGTAGTCGAGGTAGCTTTTGACGCGGGCGAGGGCCGCCAGCAGGCGTTCATTGCCGACAGCGAAGCCCATCCGCCAACCAGCCATGGAGAACGTTTTCGACATCGACGTGAACTCGACCGTCACGTCCATGGCTCCCGGCACCTGCAACACTGAGGGCGGGGGGGCGTTGTCATCGAAATAGACCTCGGCATAGGCGAGGTCGGAGAGGATGATGATGTCGTGCTTCTTCGCGAACTGGACGAGGTCGCGATAGAAATCGATCGATGCCGTGAAGGCTGTCGGGTTGGCCGGGTAGCATACGACAACGGCGATCGGTTTCGGGATGGAGTGAATCACGGCCCGCTCCAGCGCCGTGAAGAATTCGGGCGTTGGCTCGGAGGGAACAGAGCGGATCACACCGCCGGCCATGAGGAAGCCAAAGGCATGAATGGGATAGCTGGGGTTCGGCACCAGCACCACATCTCCCGGTGCCGTGATCGCCTGAGCCATGTTGGCGAAGCCTTCCTTGGAACCCAAAGTGGCAACCACCTGTGTCTCGGGTTTCAGCTTCACGCCAAAGCGTCGGCCGTAATACGCCGCCTGTGCCCTAAGGAGGCCAGGAATGCCCTTAGACGCGGAATAGCGGTCGGTCCGCGGTTTGCCGACGGTTTCCGTCAGTTTGTCGCGAATGTGCTTGGGCACGGCCAGATCAGGATTGCCCATGCCGAGATCGATGATGTCGGCGCCATTGGCCCGCGCTTCTGCCTTGAGGCGATTGACCTCGGCGAAGACGTAGGGCGGCAAACGTTTGATGCGGTGGAAATGGTCGATCACAGCGGCATCTCTTCAATTGAGCAGGCGGTTCGATCGCCGATTATTGGTCTTAAGCCGCGTTGCGGGTTCCGTCAAAGGCTCGAACAGGTCTCGGTGGCAGCCAGTGTGTGGGGCCTTGTGGGCGCCTCGGTGCGTGGGACGGCGGCTGTTGCGGTGACGTCTCGGAGTTTGTCGTGAAGGGGCGCGCATTTATGCGGTTTGTCATTTCCTGTGCTGGCGCTGCGCGTCTTAGACCAAAAAACTTTGGTCAGATTGTCACATGGCTTGTTTAGTTGTAATTTTGTAGCCGCCGGTGCTTAAGACACACACCTTAAGCCGGACTTCGACTGCCGTGCGCCGCCAGCGCCACTCTGAGCGGTGAGCTGGGGGCCAATTGTTTCCTTGCCTCGGCTCAGCTTAAGCACACGGCAGGCCTATATCGTGTAGCGTTGCTCAACGCTGATTTTTCCGCCGACCTCGAACTCGCTAACGGGACGCCAGATGCAAAAGCCCAATCCCCCTCAACAGCCCGACTGGTCGGAATACACTGTTCAGAATCCGGACGAGCTGGTCCGGAACATGCTGCTGCTGTGGTCGGAAGGCGGGCGGGCAATGGCCGGCCTCATGGAGCGCGCCGATTCAAAGGGCGGCTCGTATAGCGCGGCCACTGAAATGACGGAGGCCACGCGCATCATGAGCGAGGTGGCTCAGCAATGGATGTCGGACCCCACCAAGGCGATGGAAGCGCAAGGTGAGCTGGTCAAGGGTTACATGGACGTTTGGACATCGGCTCTTCAGCGCATGTCCGGTCAACATGCCGAGCCGGTGGCTGAGCCTGAGTCGGGCGACGGACGGTTCCGCGATCCGGATTGGTCGGCGAACCCTTATTTCGAGTTCTGGAAGCAGAGCTATCTCGTGACAACGCAGTGGGCGGAGAAAGCACTGTCAGAGACCAGCGGTCTCGACGAGCGGACCAAGCAACGGGCGGAATACTATCTGAGGCAGATGGCCAGTGCGTTGAGTCCGAGCAATTTTCCGGCCACCAATCCTGAAGTGCTGCGCGAGACGCTGAAGACCAACGGCGCCAATCTCGTCAAGGGCATGGAGAACCTGCTGGCCGATATGGCCAAGTCCGATGACTTGCTGAAGATCAGCCAGACGGACACGACAGCGTTCAAGGTTGGCGAGAACCTGGCGGTGACGCCCGGCAAGGTCGTCTACCAGAACGATCTTCTGCAGCTGATCCAGTATACGCCGACGACCGATAAGGTTTATGCGACGCCGCTGCTCATCATTCCGCCGTGGATCAACAAGTTCTACATCCTGGATCTGACGCAGCCGAAATCCTTCATCAAGTGGGCCGTGGACCAGGGTTTTACCGTTTTCGTCGTGTCATGGGTCAATCCGGACGAGCGGCTCAAACACAAGACGTTCGAAGACTATATGAAGGAGGGCGTGCTGACGGCGGCTGATGCTGTGCAGCGCGAGACCGGGCAGCGGCAGATGAACGTCATCGGCTACTGTGTGGGTGGCACACTGTTGGCAACCACGCTTGCGCATAACGCCGCCAAGGGCCATGACCCGTTTGCCTCGGCGACTTTCTTTGCAGCGCAGAAGGATTTCACGAAGGCCGGCGACCTGCTGTTGTTCATCGATGATGCGCAGCTCAAAGCGCTCGAAGAGATGATGGCAGAGAAAGGCTATCTCGACGGTTCGCGCATGGCGACGGTGTTCAACATGCTCAGGCCGCGGGATCTCATCTGGCCTTACATCGTCAACAACTACATGCTCGGCAAGAAACCCTTTCCGTTCGACCTGCTCTACTGGAACCAGGATTCGACGCGGATGCCGGCTGCAAACCACAACTATTACCTGCGCGAGTTCTATCATGAGAACAAGCTCGCCAAGGGATTGCTGTCGATCGGCGGAATTCGGCTGGACCTGAAAAAGGTGACTATCCCGATCTACGAGCTGGCGGCGCGGGAAGATCACATCGCGCCGGCGAAGTCGGTGTTCATCGGATCGAAGCTGTTCGGGGGCCCCGTGGAGTACGTGCTGTCGGGTTCGGGCCACATTGCCGGCGTGATCAATCCGCCGCCGGCCGATGGCAAGCGTCCGAAGTACCAGTATTGGACCAACTCCCGGGGTGGCGACACACTAGAAGAGTGGCTGGCGCATGCCAAGGAGACGCCTGGGTCGTGGTGGCCGCACTGGGGCAAATGGCTGGCCGAGCGCTCGGGCAGCAAGGTGCCGGCGCGCATTCCCGGCGCGAAACTCGGCGTGATCGAGGATGCGCCAGGCAGCTACGTCCGGGCGAAGGCCTAAGCGTCGCTCGAAATTTCATTGGGACCCGCCACCATAGAGGTTGCGGGTCCGCAATTTCAGGCCGCGATGGCCTGGGCGGTTTCCAAGAGCCGCTTGTTTGGCGCGCTGTCGGGTCTGAGGCCCAGGCGCTCGTTCGCCAATGCAATGGCCACGTCGCGCTGGCCTGCCCGGACAGCCGCTTCGGCAAGTGTCCATTCGAGCAGATCGCGCTGGGCGTGGCTGCCACCGATCATCCAGAGATGGTCACGGGCTTTGAACAGGTGTTCGAGGGCGTCGGCATAGGCGCCGCGATTGTAGGCTGCGAGGCCTTCTACAAGGGGCAGACCTGCCAGGCTGAACACGGGGGCGGCCTCGGTGCCGCCTGCGGCCGTCGCGCGCATGGCGGTGACGATGCGATCGACCTCGGCGCCGCGATCGGCGCGCAAGGCGGTCATGGCTGCGTGAATGTCGGCAAAGACGCACAATCGACCGTCGGTGTGGCTTTGCCACAGGTCGGCCAGGGCCTGCCAGCGATCGCCCGTTGCGACGCCGAGCATCTCGAGGCGCCAAAGCAGGGCGGTGGCGTTGGTGAGGCTGATGCCGAGGGGGCGCTGGGTCTCGACAATCGGGCCGTCATAAATGGCGAGCATCTCGGGGTATTGGCCAAGCTCCATATGGAACAGCGCCTTGTGCCACCAGATGTGAGTGCGGGAGGTATTCTGCTCGCCGCTCCACAGAGGTTCGCGGTCGGCCATCCAGCGCAGCCCGTCAGCCGGACGGCCCGACATCTCCATGACGTGGCTGACGCCATGGTGTGGCCAGTAATTCAAGGGCTCGAGTTCAGCGGCCTGGCGTGAGACGTCCTCGGCACGCGCATAGTCGCCGGCTTCCTCGAGACCGAAGCCGTAGAAGGCCAGCAGCAGGCCGTAGCCCGGCATGTCCGGGGACCAGCGTGGCAAGGCGCGAGCGGAACGATCGCGAGACCTGTGAAAGCGGCCATGGAACGCATCGATATAATGGCAGCACATGTGGGCCAATACGTCATGAGGATGGCTCATGAGGTGGCGGTCCAGCACGGCAATGGCGGCGGCGCGGTGGCCTTGCGCCGCATGGGCGAGGGCCGCGGCGTGGGCGCGCTCGCGCTCGTTCATGGTCAGTGCAGCAGCTTCGGCCATCAATGGCGGGGCTTTGGCTGCGAGAATGGCGTCATTGGACAGCACCAGTACCCAGGCCTTGGCGAGATGCGCCATGGTCATGGCCGGTGCCGCCGTGCGCGCCTGGTCGAGGGCACCCATCACGTCGCCGTAAGACATGGCAAAGGCGCGCACGCCAGCATCGAGGTGGCGGGCGGCCGGCTCGGTGGCACCGGAGAGGGCGTTAGCCTGGGCGTCGGTGATCATGATGCGCATCCTCGGATGGTTGGCTTTATGGCCGGCGGCGGGGCTCGCAGCGGCAGCTCAGATCGCTGTCAGGCCGCCGTCCACGAACAGCAGCGAGCCTGTCATGTAGGACGCGTCCTCGGAGGCCAGGAACAGGATGCAGGCTGCCACTTCCTCGGCAGTTCCGGGACGCTTCATCATGGTGCGGCTGGCGGCGTCGGCGTTATATTGGTCGATAGTCTTGCCGGCGTCGGCGATGCGGCGGGCATGAAACGGGGTGAAGATCGGTCCGGGGCAGACGGCGTTGACGCGAATGCCTTCCGGGGAATGATCCATGGCGAGGCCGCGGGTTAGGCCAGCGATGGCGGCTTTGGCGGTATCATATTGATGGTGCGCTCGCCGGCCGTGACCGAGCGCACGGATGCGACATGACGACGGCTGCCGCCCTTGGCGAGCATGACCGGCACGGCTGCCTTGGAAGCCGTATAAATGTAGCTCTTCAGATTGATGGCCAGCAACTGATCCCAGCTCTCTGCGCTGGCCTCGACGACCGTCTGGTACATGCGGATGCCGGCATTGTTGACGAGGATGTCGAGAGGCCCTGCTGCGACGGCCTTCTTCGACGACTTCCTCATGGCGGCCGCCTCGGTCGAGACGTCGACTTCGAGGAACAGTGCTTTGCCGCCACCGGCCTCGATGTCGGCAGCGACCTTGCGGCCGCGGTCGCCATCGCGGTCGGCAAAGGCGACCTTGGCGCCTTCCTTGACGAGACGGCGGACTGTTGCCTCACCAATTCCCGATGCGCCACCGGTGACGACGGCGATCTTGCCTTCAAAGCGTTGCATGGGACGATCCTTCCGGGTCTCGTTGCTGGGTGTCGGCCGGCGGCTATGCCGGGGCTTCAACCCGTTATTTCTCGTCGGCGATGTCTGGCGCGTCGATCGTGCCACAATCGGGCGCGTATTTCAGAGGAGCTGCGGTACGGGCCTGGAGTTCATCGCGCCCCAGCCCCGGGATCATGTCGCGCACGACAACGCCGTCCGGCGTGATGTCCAAGACGGCCAGGTCGGTATAGACCCGCTTGACGCAGCGCTGGGCGGTCAACGGCAAGGTGCATTTTTCGATGATGCGCGGGGCGCCCTTGCGGGTGTTGTGCTCCATAATCACCCAGACGGCGCGGGCACTGGCGGCGAGGTCCATGGCACCACCGACGAGGGGCCCCTTGTTGGGCACCCGCATGTCCCAATTGGCCAAGTCGCCGTTGGCGGCGACCTCGAAAGCGCCGAGGACGGTTATGTCTATGTGGCCGCCGCGGATCATGGCGAATGACGCAGCCGAATCGACGACAGAGGCGCCCGAGCGCAGGGTGATGCGTCGCCCACCGGCGTCGACGCGGTCGGTGTCGATATCGTCGGGGGCTGCGAGGGGGCCGGCGCCGATGACCCCGTTTTCCGATTGAATGAAGATATCGAGGCCAGGGCGGAGGTAGTCGGCAACGGCCAACGGCATGCCCAGGCCCAGATTGACGAGCTGGCCGTCCTCCACGTCCTGCGCCGCGCGCCACGCCATCTGCCGTCTGTTCAATGGTTTCATGGCTGAGGTCCTCATGGCCAGAGCATCGGGCACTGGAGCACCCGGTCGATGAAGACGCCTGGTAGGTCGATGTCGAGGTGCGACATGGGCTCGTCGGACAAGGTGTTCACCTCCGCCACGGACAGGGCGGCAGCCGTTGCCATAGCCGGGCCGAAATTGGCCTGGGAGTAGCGAAAGGCGAGGTTGCCATAGCGATCGGCGGTATCTGCGCGCAGGAGTGCCAAGTCGCCCTTGATCGCCTTTTCGAGGACATGCTCGCGGCCGTCGAAGACGCGCACCTCCTTGCCCTTGGTCAGGTCGGTACCGACGCCAACGGGCGTGTAAAAGGCCGGAATGCCGGCTCCGCCAGCGCGGATGGCCTCGGCGAACGTGCCTTGAGGCAGGCATTCCAGCTCGATCTTGCCTTGCGACCACATCTCTTCGAAGGCCGAGAGGCCCGGGGCGTGGCCGCGTGCTGCACTGCACACGACTTTGCGGACCATGCCACGCTCGATGAGGTCGCCGGTAAAGGCGTAACGGTGGGTGGCTGAATTGACAACGAGGGTCAGATCCTTCGTTCCCAACTCCCGGAGCGCCAGAATCAGAGTGTTGGGAAAGCCGGCGCCGCCGAAGCCCGAAATGAGCACGACGGCGCCATCGCGGACATCTTTGAGGGCGTCTGCGGCTGCAGTGACGCGCTTGTCGATTGGCATTTGTGTTCGCTCCCTTCCCCGAAGGCTGCCAGAGCGCGGAAGCGGGGGTCAAGCGAAAGTCGTGCTGGGCAGCGACCTCTGCCAAAATCAGTCTTGGCACCGTTGGTGATCGCAGTGGCCGCGATGCTTGGCGCTTCAGCCGGAATCGAAGGCTTCGGTCCATTCCGCGGCATGCTCCGTTTGGTCTGTGGAATGGAAATATTTCATGAAAAACAATAATTTAATCTGTCGTCTTGATTGGGCGTCGACTTGTCAGGGCCGCCGAAAGGCTGAAGAGGACTTGGAACGCACCACACTAGGCGGCGCTCTTCACCCTTCGTATAAGGGCTGCTCAATCGCTACATCGTCTGCTGATGACGGATTGGGCTCGCCGGCAGTGTGGTTCGGGCACGAGCCAATGCGCGCCAGCAGAGGAGCAATCGATTTCGACCGCCGATGTGCGGTGCCACGAGCTAGGAGATGACGTGATGAAGACCTACAAGATTGCTGCGATCCCCGGCGACGGCATCGGTACGGAGGTTATCTCGGCGGGCGTTGAGGTGTTGCACGCGCTGGCCAAACGCGATGGCACCTTCCAATTCGCTGTCGACGATTTCGACTGGGGTGGCGAGTACTACAAGACACATGGCCGCATGATGCCCGAGAATGGCCGGGAGCAGATTGCGAAACATGACGCCATTCTGTTTGGCTCGGCCGGTCATCCCGACATTCCCGATCACATTACGCTGTGGGGCTTGCGGCTGGCGATCTGCCAGCCGTTCGATCAATACGCTAATGTCAGGCCAACGCGTGTGCTGCCGGGCATCACGTCGCCGCTGCGGCACGTGAACGGCAAGGAGCTCGACTGGGTGATCGTGCGCGAGAACTCGGAGGGCGAATATGCGGGCGTCGGCGGGCGCGTGCACCAGGGATCGCCACTGGAGGCCGCCACGGATGTGGCGATGTTCACGCGGGCGGGGGTCGAGCGGATCATGCGTTTTGCCTTCAAGCTGGCGCAGTCGCGGCCACGCAAACTGTTGACCGTGGTCACGAAATCGAACGCCCAACGGCATGCGATGGTGATGTGGGACGAGATCGCGGTGGAGGTGGCACGCGAATTTCCCGACGTCACCTGGGACAAGATGCTGGTCGATGCCATGACGATGCGGATGGTGATGAAGCCGCAATCGATCGACACGGTGGTGGCAACAAACCTTCACGCCGACGTGCTATCTGATCTGGCGGCAGCACTGGCTGGCTCGCTCGGTATTGCACCGACGGCAAACCTCAATCCGGAACGGACGTTCCCGTCGATGTTCGAGCCGATCCATGGGTCGGCCTTCGACATCATGGGCAAAGGCATCGCCAATCCGATCGGGACGTTCTGGTCATCGACCATGTTGCTGGAGCATCTGGGGGAAACTGCCGCCGCCAGCCGGCTCATGCAGGCCATCGAGCGTGTGACGGCAGATTCCCGCTTCCATACGCCTGATCTCGGTGGCCAGGCGCGCACGGTCGATGTCACGGCGGCCGTCATTGACGCCATTTTTGGCGCTAATGCCTGATCCGATGCGATAAATCCGTGACCTTCGATGGGTTGCGCACTGCGGAGCAACATTGACGTAGGGCTGGTGCGCACCTAGCTTCCGGTTGGATCGTCCTCAGGGCGACACGCCGTTCGATGGTGGGCAAGACATGGAGTCGATTTCAGGTATTCAGCGCCTCAACGATCGATCACGCGAGATCTTCCGGCAGATCGTCGAGAGCTATCTTGCGACAGGAGAGCCGGTGGGTTCGCGCAACCTTTCGCGGACACTGCCTATGGCATTGTCGCCAGCCTCCGTGCGCAATGTCATGTCCGATCTCGAGGAACTGGGCCTCATCTACGCGCCGCATACGTCGGCAGGTCGCCTGCCAACCCAAACGGGGTTGCGGCTGTTCGTGGACGGCTTCCTCGAGGTTGGCAATCTCAGCGAGGAGGAGCGGCGCAAAATCGAGGGCCAATTGGCTTCCCGGCAGCACAAGCCGGTGGAGCAGTTGCTGTCGGATGCCGGCAACATGATTTCCGGCCTGTCCCACTGTGCGGGGCTGGTCGTTTCCGAAAAGCAGGACGTGCGGCTGAAGCATATCGAGTTCGTGTCACTCGAGCCCGGCAAGGCCCTGGTGGTGCTGGTGGGTGAGGATCAAACGGTGGAGAACCGTGTGATCCAGGTGCCGCGCGGGCTGCCGCCTTCCGCTCTGGTCGAGGCCTCGAACTACATCAACCATCACGTTAGGGGACTGACGATCGGCGAGGCAACGCGGCGGATCGAATCCGATCTGGCGACGGCCAAAGCCGAACTCGACCAGCTGACACGCAAGGTGATCGCGGCCGGGCTTGCGACTTGGTCGGGCTCGCAGGATGAAAAGCGCAGCTTGCTGGTCCGCGGCCAGGGTAATCTGCTGAAAGATCTGGCGGCGGTCGAGGACCTGGAGCGAATCCGGCAACTGTTCAACGATCTCGAGACCAAGCGGGAGCTGGTGGATCTGCTGGGGCTCGCCGAAAAGGGTGAGGGCGTGCACATCTTTATCGGTTCGGAGAACAAGTTGTTCTCGTTGTCGGGGTCTTCGCTGGTGGTGGCACCGTTCCGTGACGCTACGTCGAAGGTTGTGGGCGTGTTGGGGGTTATCGGGCCGACGCGCCTCAATTATGCGCGAATTATTCCGATGGTGGACTATACGGCACGGCTGGTCGGCAAGGCGCTGGCTTGATTTTTGTGTGCAGCGGGTCGATATCCGCAACAGAGATCCTTAAACCAAACCCTGGTTTCGGTGCCTGGTGAGCGCGCGGCGACGTGTGTGCGCGGATTGGGCACAAGGCAGGAGCAAGCGGGAAGCACAGACGCGATGAGCAACGAAAACAACCAAGGGGAAACCCCGGAACCGGTTGGGACATCTCAGCCTGCCCACGAAGCCGACGCTGCCGGCGCGGGCCCGCAGGCTGCAGGCGAGGCCAAGGGGCCGGCCAGCGCAGAGGCGCAGGGGCCGAACGAACTGGACCGGCTGCGCGAAGAAGCTTCTGAACTCAAGGATCGTCTGCTGCGCACGCATGCCGAGATGGAGAACGTGCGCAAACGGCTGGAGCGTGAGAAGTCCGAGATCGCGAAGTTTGCAATCTCAAAGTTTGCCAAGGATGTGGTTGGCATCGGCGACAACGTGCAGCGGGCCATCGATGCGGTGCCGCAGGGTGCGGCCGAGCACGATCCGGCGCTGAAGAGCTTCCTCGAGGGCGTGACCATGATCGAGCGCGAGTTCGTCAACGTGCTCGAACGGCATGGCATCAAGCGGATCGACCCAAAGGGCGAGCCGTTCAATCCGCACTTCCATCAGGCGGTGATGGAGATGCCGGTGGCCGATGTGCCCTCGGGAACGGTCACGCAGGTGTTTCAGGCCGGTTACACAATCGAGGAGCGGGTTTTGAGGCCCGCCATGGTGGTGGTGGCGAAGGGGGGGATGAAACCTCAGGCGCCGGCAGCCGAGGCCAGCCCTCTCGATGTGGGTGCTGACGGAGACAGCACCGAGCCGTCTGCGGCCAGCGGGCATGGCGGCACCGATCCTTCTGCCAGCAATGACCGGGCGGGCTGACGGCGACGGGCTCAATAGGCCCTGCCAGCAAGCAATTTCTTAATGTTGCCAAAGTGTTCCCGTAGCAGACTTCGCTGACGGGGCGTGCGGCTTCGTGCCGGGCCGGCCTTTGCGAATTCGCGCAAGAGCGCCGGGTTGGTGGTGTTGGCCTAAATTGTTATTGGAGGTGCGTCATGACTCGCAAATTCCGCCACCTCGACGAAGCGCCGAGCTTTTGAAGTCTCGGCCAAGCGTCGCAAATCATTCCCATCCGAGACCCGCGTAAAGCGCGGACGCCAGTTCGTCCGGGGTGATATCGAGCTTGTCGAGAAGCTCGGCCGCAATGACCTATGCCCGTGCGGCTCTGGCCGCCGGTTTCAAGCGGTGCTGCCTGACAGGTGGTCGGTTCGATGGCGCAGAACGCGCCTACTACTTTCAGGGACAAAGATTGACGATGCGGCTGCCGTGCGGGGCTGGCCGCGGGACTTGCGTCTCGCGGCCTCATTTGCACGCGGTTGAACGGGGCAGGGTGACACGGCGGAGCGTCAGGTTGATGCGGCCGCCGCCGGGTACAAGGTCGCTGGTGCCCGGATGGATGCGATTGATGCCGTGATAGGCGAGGCGGGAGGCCCCGCCCAGGACGACCACATCGCCTGAGCGCAGGAGAATCTTTGTTTTTGGATCGCTGCGGCGCAGGCCACCGACGTGGAAGGTGGCGTCGCAGCCGAGTGATACCGAGATGACCGGGGCTGTGGTGTCTGCTTCATCCGCGTCGCGGTGGCTGCCCAGGCGGGCGCGATGGTCGTAGACGTTGACGAGGCAAGCTTCGGGCGGGGCAGGGTAATTCGCGACGGCGTGCCAGAGGGCGAGGAGGGCGGGGGGAATTGCTGGCCACGGCTGCAGCGTTAGCGGGTGGGTCGCTTGATAGCGATAGCCGTGCGTCTTGTCGGTGATCCAGCCGAGGGAGCCACAATTGGTCATGCGGACGCTCAGGGGCTTACCTGTCCGCGGCATCTCCGGCACATACAGCGGCGCATCATGGATAATATCTTGAACGTCGATCAATAATGCCTTCTGTGCTGCTGCGTCGAAATGGCCTGGGAGATGGCGGAATCCATCTGCAATTGCCATGTGATGATGAATCCCCCTGCGTTGTGGCGGAAGTGACGTATTGGCTCGAATTTCTAGAGGGCAAACCCCTCTGGGGCGTTGCGGGGCCTATCGGCCACACCTATATAGCGCAGTGTCGTCATTTGACAGCTCCAGGGGACCGTACGACGGCTCCACTCGCGATGAGCGGGAGCACGAGGATGCCTGCCGGGGCCGACACGCTCGGTGTCAGCCTTCGGCGATAGGGTCCATACGGTTCGCCGCAACAAGAGGACAGTTACGACATGTCTAAAGTCATCGGCATTGATCTCGGTACCACGAACTCCTGCGTTGCCGTAATGGAAGGCGGGCAGCCCAAGGTCATTCCCAATGCGGAAGGCGCCAATACGACGCCATCCATCGTTGCCTTTACCGACGACGGCGAGCGGCTCGTTGGCCTGCCTGCCAAGCGTCAGGCGGTTACCAATCCCACCAACACGCTGTTTGCCATCAAGCGGCTGATCGGGCGGCGTTACGACGACAAGGTCGTCGACAAGGACAAGGCGCTGGTTCCCTACAAGATCGTCGAAGGCAAGAGTGGTGATGCTTGGGTGGAAGCCCAGGGCAAGCAGTATTCGCCGCAGCAGGTTTCCGCCGACATCCTGATCAAGATGAAGCAGACGGCCGAGGCCTATCTCGGTGCGGAAGTCACGCAGGCCGTGATCACGGTGCCGGCCTATTTCAATGACGCTCAGCGGCAGGCGACCAAGGACGCCGGGAAGATCGCGGGGCTCGAGGTTCTGCGCATCATCAACGAGCCGACGGCTGCGGCGCTGGCCTATGGTCTCGACAAGAAGCAGGCTTCCAAGACGATCGCGGTCTATGACCTCGGCGGCGGTACATTCGACATCTCCGTGCTCGAGATTGGCGATGGCGTCTTCGAAGTGAAATCGACCAACGGCGATACGTTCCTTGGCGGCGAAGACTTCGATATGCGGCTGGTCGAGTATCTCGCGGCTGAATTCAAGAAAGAGAACCAGATCGATCTGAAGGCTGACAAGCTCGCCCTGCAGCGGCTCAAGGAGGCTGCGGAAAAGGCCAAGATCGAACTGTCGAGTGCCCAGCAGACCGAGATCAACCTGCCGTTCATTTCGATGAGCCCGCAGACGCAGTCGCCGCTGCATCTGACGATGAAGCTGACGCGCGCCAAGCTCGAGAGTCTGGTCGAGGATCTGATCCTCAAGACGCTCGGTCCGTGCCAGCAGGCCATGAAGGATGCCGGTCTCAAGGCTGCCGAGATCGACGAGGTGGTTCTGGTCGGTGGCATGACGCGTATGCCGCGTGTGCAGGCCGAAGTGAAGAAGCTGTTTGGCAAGGAACCGCACAAGGGCGTCAACCCGGACGAGGTCGTGGCCATAGGTGCTGCCATTCAGGGCGGCGTGCTGAAGGGCGACGTCAAGGACGTGCTGCTGCTCGACGTGACGCCGTTGTCTCTGGGCATCGAGACGCTGGGCGGCGTGTTCACGCGTCTGATCGAGCGCAATACAACGATCCCGACGAAAAAGAGCCAAGTGTTCTCGACGGCGGAGGATGGTCAGCGCGCGGTGACGATCAACGTGTTCCAAGGCGAGCGCGAGATGGCGCAGGACAACAAGCATCTCGGCAGGTTCGATCTGGACGGCATTCCGCCCGCGCCGCGGGGTGTGCCGCAGATCGAGGTCACCTTCGACATCGACGCCAACGGCATCGTGCACGTCTCGGCCAAGGACAAGAAGACCGGCAAAGAGCAGTCGATCCGTATCCAGGCTTCGGGTGGTCTTTCCGATGCCGAGATCGAGAAGATGCAGCAGGATGCCGAGGCGCATAAGGAAGAAGACAAGAAGCGCCGTGACCTGGTCGAGGCGCGCAACCATGCCGATCACTTCATCTCCCAGGTGGAGAAGGATCTGAAGGAGCATGGCGACAAAGTCTCGGCCGAAGACAAAACGGCCATCGAGACGGCATTGGCCGGCCTCAAGGATGCAACGGGCGGTGACGACGCCGAGCGCATCAAGGAGGCAACCAACGGCTTGATGCAGGCCACGATGAAGCTTGGAGAGGCGATCTATGGCGCCGACAAGGCCGCCGCCGGTGAAGGTGGAGGCCCCGAGGGTGCAGCAGGTCCGGGCGCTGGTGGCCCGAAGGACGACAACGTCGTTGATGCCGACTTCGAGGAAGTCAAGGACGACAAGAAGAAGTCCGCGTAAGCGTGCGCGGATGCCTCGCGCGAGGTTGGTTTTTCCGGCCGTGCCGTCTGATCGGGGAGTTTTCGATCGCTGCACGGCCGGGTGTCGCGCAATAGCAACCCCGTACAGCATAAATTTGCAGTCCAGGCTCGCGGGCTAGGACCGCATGTTAGAAGCTGTGCGGGGATTGCATGTTCAGCACTCGCCAGCCGGGGTGGGCCGGAGTTGGTGCCGACTGGCTAGGGTTGAGGATCGCGGGCAATGGCCAAACGAGACTATTATGAGGTTTTGGGTGTCGCGCGCGGGGCTTCGGACCAGGAGCTCAAAAGCGCCTTCCGGAAACTTGCCAAGGAGCTTCATCCAGACCGGAATCCCGGCGATGCGAAGGCCGAGCAGAATTTCAAGGAACTCAACGAGGCCTATGAGGCCCTGAAGGACCCGAACAAGCGCGCGGCCTACGATCAATTCGGGCATGCGGCGTTCGAGGGCGGCCGGGGGCCGGGCGGCGCCGGCGGATTCGGTCCGGATTTCGCCTCGTCGATGTCGGATATCTTCGACGACCTTTTCGGCGAATTCATGGGTGGTCGGCGAGGCGGCGGTGGACGCGGGCGCAATGGGCGCGAGCGGGGCGCCGATATTCGCTACAACATGGAGATCTCGCTGGCTGAGGCCTACGCCGGCAAGCAGGCGACGATCAAGGTTCCAACGACAGTTGGTTGCGACACATGCTCCGGCACGGGGGCAAAGCCCGGCACGCGGCCGTCGCAGTGCCCGACCTGCCAAGGGCAAGGCAAAGTCAGAGCTAGCCAGGGCTTCTTCACCATCGAGCGAGTCTGTCCGAGCTGCCATGGCCGCGGTGAATTCATCGAGGATCCGTGCACGGGATGCCAGGGCGCCGGGCGCGTCACCAAGGAGCGGACGCTACAGGTTTCCATTCCGGCTGGTGTCGAGGATGGCACGCGGATCAGGCTGGCGGGGGAAGGAGAGGCTGGCCTGCGCGGTGGGCCGACCGGCGACCTCTACATTTTCCTTTCGATCAAGCCACATGAATTCTTCCAGCGCGATGGCGCTGACGTCTTCTGCCGCGTGCCGATTGCGATGACGACGGCGGCACTTGGCGGCTCCATTGACGTGCCGCTCTTGGATCAAAGCCGGGTTGCCGTTTCGATTCCGGCCGGGTCCGAGACCGGCAAGCAATTCCGCATCAAAGGCAAGGGTATGCCGGTCCTGCGCTCCAACGCGAAGGGCGATATGTACATCCAGGTCGAGGTTGAAACGCCCAAGAACCTGACCAAGCGCCAGCGCGAGTTGCTCGCCGAGTTCGAGCAGGAAAGCCACAAGGAGACGAGCCCTGCCTCATCGGGCTTTTTCTCGCGTATGCGCGAATTCTTCGAGGGCAAAGGCGCCTGATCACGTCGATTGCTCTCGTTGATCCGGGTCAGCGGATTTCCCCGCTTGGCCAAGTCTGGTCCTGCTCCCCATTTCGCACCAGAATCGGCGTCTCTTGACGTCGGGCTACCTTTTGTGCGTGGTGCGCGCCGCGCTTTCGATACGTGTGATCCTTTTGCTGGCCGTTGTTCACACCATTGTGAATATTTATCGGAACGATCCGTATTGATATGTGCGCCGAGATGATTGATACTGATCGCAGTTCAATCAACGGCAGCACATCGGCTTGGGGCCGCTTGTGCTCCGTCTCTACAACTCAGGGAGCGCGTGTGATGATGGAGATCGTCTATGGGCCGGTGGTGCTGGCCTGCGCCGTTCAAAGC
>JAWKWC010000012.1:0-162516 GCA_041397705.1 Hyphomicrobiaceae bacterium | reverse complement strand
CTTCGCAAAAGCGCCTTCGACCTTGCCAGGTCCCTCACCGAGATCGCAGGTCTCGAGCGACACGTTCTTCGTGCCCCGCGCCTGCTTCCAAAGCGCCTCTCCGCGATCGACGTTGAGATAGCCAGGATTGGAAAACGGATCGGAAATCATCGCGCGATAGCGCTCGATTTCCTTCTCGGAGGCATCCTGCGCCATGGCCGGTCCAGCCACCAGCAGCGCACACGCCACCACACCATATCTTAGCAACTTATTCATTTGTTTAGCTTTCCTCCCTCCTCCCCGCGCCGCTTCCCGTCGCACCGGAAGAACGATCACGTTGGTTGGTCACGACACTTTTTATCGGGCTAGACAGGACCATTGCAAGATAATATCAACATATGCTAATTCGACTATGTATTGACAAAGGCGCCGGCAAGAGCGTCGGGTAAGGCTCGAACCTCGCCTGCCACCCTAGGAGGAAAAACGTGACAGACCTATCGACCGGCGCCACGCGCCGTGCCCTGCTCGCCACCGCGGCTGGCGGCCTCGCACTGATCGCTTTCGGCCCCTCGATCGCGCTCGCTGACGCCAAAATGGTGGGCGATGAAGTCAAGAAGCTGTTCGGCGACAAGCCCGTCAAGGACGGCAAGATCAAGCTCGACCTGCCCTCCATTGCCGAGAACGGCCTCGTCGTGCCCCTCTCCTTCGAGGTCGAGAGCCCGATGACGCCGACGGATTACGTCAAGTCGGTGCACTTCTTCGCCGAAGGCAACCCCAATCCCCTGGTGGCCGCGTTCACTTTCACGCCATTGTCGCCCAAGGCCGCAGCCTCGATCCGCATCCGCCTCGCCAAGACGCAGAACGTTGTGGCGGTTGCCGAGTTGTCGAACGGCGAGATCTGGCGCGCTGTGAAAGAGGTGAAGGTGACGATCGGCGGCTGCGGCGGCTGATCCGTCCTTGTCGTCGGAAGGACGCGCCGCAAAGCGCCTGCGTCCCGCCCCGCCTCAGCTCACCTGATCAAACCAGCATCTGTGCGACCGGAAGGTTCAAACCATGGCCACACCAACACCCCGCATCCGCATGCCCTCCACCGCCAAGGCCGGAGAGGTTATCGAGGTCAAGACCCTCATCTCCCATCCCATGGAGAGCGGCCAGCGCAAGGACTCCGCCGGCAAGCCGATTCCGCGCAAAATCATCAAGCAATTCGTTGCCACCTTCAACGGCAAGGAAGTTTTCCGCGTCGATTGGCATCCCGCTATTTCCGCCAATCCCTATCAATCATTCTTCTTGAAGGTGCCCGAGACCGGCACATTCGTCTTCCAGTGGATCGACGATGACGGCTCCATCTACAAGGCCGAGAAGAAAGTCACCGTCAACTGAACCTGCGAGCCGGGACCTCCGGCAACCCAGCCCTGCGGCACGGCCAACACCATGCGACCACTGTCGGCAAAGCCTGGGCTTGCCGCAGCCGGCGACGATTGCCCGGCGTCACCTTCCGCCGGGATCTCTGACTGGATCGGCACGCCTCGACGACGTGCCTTGATAAAAGGAACGTCTGCGATGATCTCGCGCAGGGATTTTGCAACCGCCGCCATTGCAGCTTCGATCCTGACGGCCGGTGGCTTCGGCCGCCTCGGCAAGGCCGCCGCCCAACAGAAGCTGGCTCAGAAGGACCTGCTGGCCTTCAAGCCTGTCGGCAACGTCACATTGATCCACTTGACCGACATTCACGCCCAACTCGTCCCGCTGCTGTTTCGCGAGCCCTCGATCAACATTGGTGTCGGCGAGGCCAAGGGCGTCGTCCCCCACATCACGGGGCAGGCCTTCCTCGACCACTTCAAGATCGAGGCTGGCACGGCCGAAGCCCACGCGCTCACCTATCAAGATTTCGCCAAGCTCGCAGCCAACTACGGACGCATGGGTGGCCTTGATCGCATCGCCACCGTCATCAAGGCCATCCGCGCCGAACGGGACGGACGCACCCTTCTGCTCGATGGCGGTGACACCTGGACCAACAGCTGGACCTCGCTCCAGACCAAGGGCCAGGACATGGTCGACGTCATGGCCGGCCTCAAGCCCGACGCCATGACTGGCCACTGGGAGTTCACCCTCGGCGATGCTCGCGTCAAGGAGTTGGCCGACAAGCTCGCCTTCCCCTTCCTCGCCCAGAACGTCCGCGACACCGAATTCGAGGACCGCGTCTTCCCAGCCCAGAAGATGTTCGAGCGCGGCGGGGTCAAGGTCGCCGTCATCGGCCAAGCCTTCCCCTTCACCCCGATCGCCAATCCCCGCTGGATGATCCCGAAATGGTCCTTCGGCATTCGTGAGGCCGACATTGCCGAAGAGGTGGCAGCCGCGCGCAAGGCGGGTGCAGGCCTCGTCGTGCTCCTGTCCCACAACGGCTTCGACGTCGACAAGAAGGTGGCAAAGCTGGTGCCGGGGATCGACGTCATCCTCTCCGGCCACACCCACGATGCGATCCCTGCCCCGACCAAGGTCGGCAAGACCTTGATCATCGCAACCGGCTCGAACGGCAAGTTCGTCTCCCGCCTCGACCTCGATGTTCAGGGCGGCGAGATCAAGGATTTTGCATACCGCTTGATCCCCGTTTTCTCGGACGCCATCCAGGGCGACGCAGAAACCGCCGCCATCATCGAGAAGCACCGCGCGCCCTACGCCAAGGACCTCTCCCGCGTACTCGGCAAAACCGAGACGCTGCTCTACCGGCGCGGCAATTTCGATGGCACGCTCGACAACGTCATCTGCGACGCCATTTTGCAGGAACGTGACGCCCAGATCGCCCTGTCGCCCGGCATTCGCTGGGGCACCAGCCTTCTCCCCGGCCAGGACATCACCTTCGAAGACATTACCAACGCCACCGCGATGACCTATCCCGCCTGTTACCGCACGACCATGAACGGCAAGCGCCTCAAAGAGGTTCTCGAAGACGTCGCCGACAACCTTTTCAATCCCGACCCCTTCTACCAGCAGGGCGGCGACATGGTGCGCACCGGCGGCCTTGGCTACACCATCGACGTCACCAAACCCATCGGCCAGCGGATCTCCGGCATGACCCTGATCAAGTCGGGCGAGACCATCGACGCGGCCAAGGACTACGTGATCGCAGGTTGGGCCAGCATCAATCAGGCGACCGAAGGCCCGCCCATCTGGGACGTCGTGGCCAAGCACATCGAGTCCGAGAAAGTCGTCCGCCCCAAAGAAAACGACGCCGTCAAGATCGTCGGCGCCTGAGCCCCTTTCGACCACCTGCATTTGTGATGGGCGAAGCCATCAACGGGAGTGCAACATGACGAAATCAAGCGAGGATGGCAGAAAGCCCGACGTCGTCACGAGCCGGCGCCGCTTCCTCACCGGCACCGTTGCAGGCGGCATCGCTGTTGCCGGTGGCGCTGGAGACGCGCTCGCCCAGCGCCGGCGTAAACCCCTCGGCCCCGATCCCGCAAACCAGCCGCCCAACGTCCCCGATTGGTCGAAGCTCCTTGGCGATGGCGTTGCCGATCACCCCTACGGCAAGCCCTCCAAATACGAAGCCCACGTCGTCCGCCGCGACGTCGAATGGCTCACCGCCTCGCGCCAGAGTTCGGTCAACTTCACACCGCTCCACGAGCTCGACGGCATCATTACCCCGAACGGTCTGTGCTTCGAGCGCCACCACGGCGGCGCCGCCGAGATCTCGCCCTTCGACCATCGTCTGATCGTCCACGGCCTCGTCGACAAGCCGTTGATGTTCTCGATGGAAGACCTCAAGCGCTTTCCCCGCGTCAATCGCATCCACTTCCTCGAGTGCGCGGCCAACTCAGGGATGGAATGGCGCGGCGCCCAGCTCAACGGCTGCCAGTTCACCCACGGCATGGTGCACAACGTCATGTACACCGGCGTGCGCCTAAAGGATGTGCTGCAGGAAGCCGGCCTCAAGCCCAACGCCAAGTGGCTGCTCGTTGAAGGCGCCGACGCCGCCGGCATGAACCGCTCCTTGCCACTCGAGAAAGCCCTCGACGATTGCCTGCTCGCCTTCAAGATGAATGGCGAAGCGCTCAGGACCGAACAAGGCTACCCGTTGCGCCTCGTCGTCCCCGGCTGGGAAGGCAATCTCTGGATCAAATGGCTGCGGCGCATCAAAGTCGGCGACCAGCCATGGCAGGCCCGTGAGGAAACCTCCAAGTACACCGACTTGCTGGAGGACGGCCGGGCTCGCCGCTTCACCTTCGTCATGGACGCCAAATCGGTCGTCACCAATCCCTCGCCCCAGGCGCCATTCAAAGTCAAAGGCCGCAACGTCATCACCGGTGTGGCCTGGTCCGGACGCGGCAAGATCACCCGCGTCGACGTCACCCTCGACGGCGGCAAGAACTGGCAGGAAGCCCGCATCGACGGTCTCGTCCTCGATCGCTCCCTGACGCGCTTCTACGTTGATTTCGACTGGCAGGGCCAGGAGCTGATGGTGCAGTCGCGCGCACACGACTCCACCGGTTACGTCCAGCCCACCAAGAACGAACTGCGCGCCATCCGCGGCGTCAATTCGATCTATCACAACAATGGCATCCAGACCTGGCTCGTCCGGGCGAACGGGGAGACCGAGAATGTCGAGATCTCTTAACGGCTGGCTGCTGGCCGCCGCACTGGCCTTCGCCCCCTTCGCCTCCGCCAGCGCCGGCAAGCTCGGCATCGGCCAGGAGGCCAGCCCCGATGTCATCAAGGGCTGGGACATCGACGTGCGACCTGATGGCCAGGGCCTCCCCCCGGGCAAGGGCAACGCCAAGCAGGGTGAGCGCATTTTCCTGCAGCAGTGCGCCTCCTGTCATGGCGAATTCGGCGAAGGCAAGGGTCGCTATCCCGTCCTGGTTGGCGGAGCCGGCACGCTTAAAGACGACCGCCCGGAAAAAACCATCGCCTCCTATTGGCCCGACGCCTCGACCGTGTTCGACTACATCAAACGCGCCATGCCCTTCGGCAACGCACAGTCGCTCACCGACGATCAGGTCTACGCCCTGACCGCCTTCATCCTGCAGATGAGCGACATCATCAAGGACACCAATTTCGAGCTCAATCAATCCAATCTCGCGTCCATCAAGATGCCAAACGCGAACGCGTTCTATGATGACGACCGCAAAACCACCGAGAAATCCTTCTGGAAAAAATCGGTGTGCATGAAGGATTGCAAAACAGACGTCAAAGTCCTCAATCGCGCCCGCGTGCTCGACGTCACGCCAGATAGCAAAAGCGCACCGAAAGTCGACTGATGGCTGAGCCGCCCAAATCGGTTCGCGCAACCCACAAAATGGCTGTCAGGGTAACGGCGTTTGCCCTCTCTGGCATTGTGGAGATCGCCTCGGCTGCTGAACCGGCCGGCGACCCCGCCTACGGGGAATATCTGTCGTCGGCCTGCATCTCATGCCACCGCTTGGACGGCGCCGACAAAGGCATTCCCTCGATCATCGGCTGGCCCACCGACCAGTTCGTCGCCGTTCTCAAATCCTACAAAGACAAGCATCGCGACAATCAGGTCATGCAGGCCATCACCGAACGTCTGAGTGAAGATGAGATGGCAGCCCTTGCTGCCTACTACGCCAGTATCAAGCCCAAGTAGGACGCACCCGCAACGCCAATGACCGCGCCTGCTTGCCATCGAACCGACCACAAAACGCATAGGAGGAACGACCATGGCAATCAACCGACGGCAGTTTGCGATCGGCGCCGCAGCAGCGGCTGGTGCTGGCACACTCGGCGCACCCTCTGTCCTTGGCCAGGGCAAACCCAAGGTCGTCGTCATCGGCGGCGGCCCGGGCGGCGCCACAGCGGCAAAATACATTGCTCGCGATTCCAAGGGCGCCATCGAGGTGACCCTCGTCGAGCCAGCCAAGCAGTTCACCACCTGCTTCCACTCCAACCTCTATCTCGGCGGTTTCAAGACCTTTGAAGAAATCACCCACGGTTACGACAAGCTCGCGAGCGCCTACGGCGTCAAGCTCGTCCATCAGATGGCCGCAGCCATCGATCGCGACAAAAAGCTCGTAAAGCTCGCCGATGGCGCCACACTCCCTTATGACCGCCTCGTCGTATCGCCGGGCATCGACCTCAAATACGACAGCGTGCCGGGCTGGGGCAAAGCCCACGAAGAGGCGATGCCGCACGCCTGGAAGGCAGGGCCGCAAACCAAACTTCTGAAAGCCAAACTCGATGCCGTCGCCGACGGCGGCGTCATCGTCATGCTGGCGCCACCAAATCCCTATCGCTGCCCGCCCGGTCCCTACGAGCGCGTGTCGATGATGGCCCATGCCCTCAAGAAGGCCGGCAAGACCAAATCGAAAATCATCGTCCTCGACCCCAAGCCCAAGTTCTCCAAGCAGGGCCTCTTCCAGCAGGGCTGGGAGCGCCACTACAAGGGCATGGTCGAGTGGCTCGGCCCGGATATTCATTCCGGCATCAAGTCGGTCGACCCCAAGACCAACACCGTCGTCACCGGTTTCGAAACCTACAAGAACGCCGCATTGGTCAACGTCATCCCCGCACAAATGGCGGGCGCCATCGCACGCGATGCAGGACTCGCCAATGCGACCGGCTACTGTCCGATCGACGCCGCCAGCATGCGTTCCGCCAACGACCCGAACATCTACGTTCTCGGTGATGCGACCATTGCCGGTGCCATGCCGAAATCCGGTTTTGCCGCCAACAGCCAGGCCAAGGTTGCCGCCATGATGGTGCGCGGTGAGCTGGCAAAATCGAAGACGTTCCCGGCGAAATACTTCAACACCTGCTGGTCGCTGATCGAGACCGACGACACGGTCAAAGTCGGCGGCGCCTACGAAGCCAAGGACGGTCAAATCGCTGCAACGTCGACCTTCGTGTCAAAAACGAGCGAGACACCGGCCGAGCGCAAAGCTCAGCAGACCGAGAACATCGGCTGGTACCAAGGCATCACGACCGACATCTTCGGTTGAGGCTGGTCCTCGGCCCTGCCAGGCCTCCGGCCCCTGACACAGCAGATACGGCCTGCCCGGATCCAACACCGGGCAGGCCCGCCACCAGCGGCGGCAGACTTACAAAGGTGAACCGATGCAGCCCCTCGACCGTCCCGGCCTTGGCTCTCTCCTGACACGCCGCGCTTTGATGAAAGGCGCTCTCGGTGCCTCCGCCGTCCTGGCGGCCGACGCCACCACCTGCCTCGTCGCCCAAACCAAGTCGCACACCACCAAGATCGGCAGCATGGAGCTCACCGTGCTCTCGGACGGCATCTTCTCCCTGCCCACATCGATCATGCTGCCCGGTCAAAGCCAAGCAAGCCTCGAGCCCCTGTTGACCCCACCCAGCACAGTTGCTGCCCTCGTCGTGCAGACCAACGTCGTGCTCATACGATCCGGGAAAACATTGGCCCTGATCGACACCGGCGCCGGCGCAGATTTCATGCCGACCCTCGGCCGTCTGGCTGACGCGCTCGATGCCATGTCCATTGCAGCCGATGCGATCACCCACGTCATCTTCACGCATGCCCACGCCGACCATCTGTGGGGCGTGATGGACCCCTTCGGCGACGGCTCCCGCTGGCCCAAGGCCCGGCATGTCATGATGGGCATCGAACGCGACCATTGGCTCAAAGCCGGCATCGAGACCCAGGTTCCCGACCACATGAAGGGCATGGCGATCGGCATCCAACGGCGGTTGAAAAGCCTGGGCGACACCATCTCGACGGTCAAGGATGGTGAGGAAATCGCTTCCGGCATGGCTTTCATGGCAACGCCCGGCCACACACCCGGCCACGCTTCTATAAAGGTGCGCTCGGGCAGCGAGGAAATGATCATCGGCGGCGACGCATTGACCCACGCCACCATCTCTTTTGCCAATCCCGGCTGGCAATGGGGCTCCGACAGCGATTGGCAACTGGCAACCAAGACCCGTGCAAAATTGCTGGATCAGCTCGCGTCATCCAAGGCTCGTCTCCTTGGCTATCATCTTCCCTGGCCCGGGATCGGCCACGTCGAGGCCCACCAGGGCGCCTACCGGTTCGTCGCTGCCTGAGTTACCTGCCTCCATGGTTGCAGCCCCAACCGCCTGCAACAGAACTCCATGAATAGTTAACCCGCGTGTGATGCACTCCGAGCAAAGCCAGCCTGCCTGCTTCGGGGCCATGTGCATATGAACGAACTCCCTGCATCGCGCCGCGCCACGCTCGAAAACGAGAGCTCGGGCGAAACTATCGCAAACCGCCGCGCGACCGGCCCGGTCGGCGCTGCGTCATCCGAATTCACGAGCGATGACGACCGAACGCTGGCCCCGCTCGTTGCACAGCTCCTCGCACTCGGGGGCGACGAGCGCATCGCAGTCGATGCCCGCACCGGACGCAATCGCTACGGCACCAGCCTGACGCCAAGGCCAGGCGATATCTGGTTCTCCTCCTCGACCGCCACCACCATCACACCGCTCGGTCACGAGGCGGCGCTGGCAGCAGCTACCGCTCTGATGACCCAGACCAGCGTCGGCAAACCCGCTGGCTTCGACCTGGCAGACGAGGTGCGCGGCCGTATCGCACGCCTTCTCGCAGCCCCCGATGCGGCAACCATTTTGGCCGGCTCCGGCACGGAAGCAGAGATCATCGCCCTGGTCATCGCACTGGCCACCATGGGCGGGCCGATCACCAATATCGTTGTCGCCCCCGACGAAACCGGCCGTGGTGTCCTGACCGCGGCATCGGGCCGCCACTTCCTCCCGACCAGCAGCCTCGCCGGCGCAGTCCACAAGGACCACCCTATCGCAGGCCTCGAAGACGCCGACATCTCCACCACGGCCATCGAGATCCGAGATGCATCGGGATCACCATTGCCCGAGAGCCAGGTGAACGCAGCCGCAGCCATCGCCGTGGAACAGGCGCTTCTGGCCGGCCGCAACGTCGTGCTCCATGTCCTCGACTGCTCGAAAACCGGTCTCTCCGGTGTCAGCCGTGACACAGCTCTGGCGCTCAAGAAGGCGGCGCCGGGACGGGTCATGGTCGTGGTCGATGCCTGCCAGCTACGTGCCCCCGAAGCCCAGCTCAAGCGCGACATCCACAATGGCTTTCTGATCGCCGTCACCGGCTCCAAGTTCGCAGCCGGCCCTGCCTTCAGCGGCGCCCTTCTCCTGCCCCCCGCCCTGGCTAACCGGCTTGCGGAAACGGCCATGCAGCCGCCGGCTGGCCTTGCATCCCTGAGCGCCCGCGCTGATTGGCCGGCCCCCCTCAGGGCCTGGTGCGAACCCGCCCTCTCTGTCGATTGCAACGTCGGCCTTGTCATGCGTTGGGTGGCCGCTCTGGCGGAAATCGAGCGCTTCCGTCGGATCGATCCAGGACTTCGAGAAGCCATTATCGAGGCCTTTGCCCGCGCCGTCCGCCAGCGTGCAGCAGCCGTTCTAGGACCGGGCGCGCTCCTCCCAGCCGACGACAACGGCGTCCCAAGTATTGTCTGCATTACCGTGGCCGAAGGCCCGAATGCGATGGACCAAGCCGCCGCGTTGCACGACGCCTTGCGAACAGCCCACGACGTCGAAGGCAGATCCCCCGATGCGCTCGCGCTCGCACGCGTCTGTCATGTCGGCCAGCCCGTCAAACTCGGCCATCGCAGCGTTCTACGCGTATGCGTCAGCGCACCGCTGATCTCCGATATCGCCGACCACATCGGTGGCACGGCATCGCTCGAGGAAGCTCTCCAGCCGCTCGCGGAGGACCTCGACACACTCTTCGCCAAGTGGAGGGTCTTACAGCACACCAGTCAGACCCGGGACCAAAGCGCAAGTTCAGCCATCGCCACCGGCCCTACCACCAGCCTCGACCCCGAGGATTGGGAGGCCTTCGCACAACCAGCCGACGCGCCCTCGATGGCATGATCGACCACCTCGCAACCTTGCGCGAACAGCCCGTATGGCAACCGATGCCGGACAAGCTTCGGGCAGAGTTCCGAACGTCCCTGCCGACAGCTCCGCGCTCGCTCGAGCAAGCCCTCGAAGACTTCGACCGTGCCATCAAGCCCTATGCGACCGGCAACACCCATCCGATGTTCATGGGCTGGGTGCACGGCGGCGGCACTCCTGTGGGCATGCTGGCTGAGATGCTGGCCGCTGGTCTCAACGCCAACTGTGGCGGCCGCGACCACGTCGGCCTCGAGCTCGAGCGTCAAGTCACACTCTGGGCAGCCCAGATGCTCGGCTTTCCCGCGAGCGCGTCCGGCATCCTCGTCACCGGCACGTCGATGGCCAACTTCCTCGCAGTCCTGATCGCCCGCGACCATGCGCTCGGCCACGACGTCCGCAAGACCGGCCTCAAGGCAACCGACACCCAACTCGTCGCCTACACGTCTGGCGAAGCCCACAGTTGCATCACCCAGGCCATGCAGCTCGCCGGCATCGGCTCGAACAATCTGCGCCTGATCGCGGCCGACCCCCTGGGTCGCATGCACATCAACCACCTCGAGGCCGCCATCGAGGCCGATCGACGCGCAGGGCTGACGCCGTTCCTGCTCGTCGGCACCGCCGGCACCGTCAATACTGGTGCCGTCGACCCGCTCGCCCGCCTTGCTGACGTCGCCGCCCGCCATCAGCTTTGGTTCCATGTCGACGGCGCCTTTGGTGCTTTGGCGGCCTTGGCGCCGAGCTTGAAGCACCTGCTTGACGGCATCGAAAACGCCCAATCGGTTGCATTCGACTTCCATAAATGGGGCCAGGTCCCCTATGACGCGGGTTTCCTTCTGGTGCGCGACGCTGCCGCCCACTGTGCCACCTTCGCAAGCCCCGCTGCCTACCTGTCGCGATTGTCGCGCGGCTTGGCGGCGGGTGAAATCTGGCCCTGCGACCTCGGCCCCGACCTCTCGCGCTCGTTCCGCGCACTCAAGACGTGGCTGACGCTGAGTGTGCACGGCACCGAACGCATCGGCGCGGCGATCGAACGCTGCTGCCATGTGGCAAGGCGGCTGGGACGTCTGGTGGAAGCTTCCCCCGATCTTGAACTCCGCGCGCCCATCGGCCTCAACATCGTCTGCTTCGGACTGACAGACCCTGACACTGACGCCCTGGTGCCGGAGATCGTGATGGATCTGCACGAGCGCGGCGTTGCCGTACCGTCGCTCACCACCATCAATGGCCGCCCCGCCATCCGCGCAGCCATCGTCAACCATCGCACTGTCGAAGCAGATGCCGATGAACTCGTGCACCAGATTGCGATAAGCTTGCAGCGCCTGCGCCCGAACTCTCGACAGTCCCGGGCGATCTAGCCTGCGGCAAAGTGCACAAGCCGCGCTCGGTTCGATGAGGCCTGCCTCAGACCAGCGCGGTGATTTCCCGGTTTGCAACATCGACGCGGTTGGCAAGCGACCGCACGATCAGCTCGAGAAACCGCGCAGCGAGCGCGCTGTCCTCCTCAAGCAGACGGCGATAGGCAGCGCGCGTCATCCGGTAGACCACCGCCTTCTCTTCCGCCATCACGGAGGCGGCCCGCGGCAATTCCCGGAAAAAACCCATCTCGCCCACCACCGTCAGGCCGGTCATACGCCGCACCCGGATGGGCTGCGAACCGAGTCCCGGCACCATGACCGAAACGGAGCCATGCGCCACCAACTCGATGGTATCGGCTGGCGCCCCAAGCGCACACACCACCTCACCGGTATCGAGCAGGTGACGCTCGAGATAGCCCGCAATCAGTCGTTTTCCAGCCTCGGGTCCAAGTTCCAGCCCGAGCCATTCGTCGAACGCCCTATCCTTGTCGGCCATCGAGGAGACGGCGCCAACATCCCGCAGCAGCTCGTTCTCGCACCACTCCAAAGCATCGTTTCGGGTGACAAAGACGCGCGCCATTTGCCTTTCCCCAGCCACACCGGCCGCTGCCAGCTCGGCAAGCAGTGCCTCGGAGGCCGACGCAAACACAAGCACGATGCGTTCCGCCTGCGCCCAGTTCACCAGCTTTTGCAGCGACAGAATGGCTGACGCATCGATACCGATGACCCGGCCGCAATCCAGCACGACCCAACGCACCCGTCCGCTCGTATCGCCCCCCACAACGCGCCGGATTTCTTCGTAAAGCGCGTTCGAAGAACCGAAGAAGACGAACCCCGCGAGCCACAACACGTGCACGCGCCAGCCATCCTCGGAGAGCCGCTGCAGCTCCTCAGGGGAACGCTCCACAGGCGCTGCATAGGCTTGCCGCGTCACATGCCGGCGCAGCACACCAATGCGGCTGTAGCTCGCAGCAAACATCAAGCACGCCCCGACCATGCCGAGCACAATGCCCGTCGGATAGCCAAGCGTGACGATCGCCGCCAGGATGATGACCGACAGGCCAAGCTCCAGCCAGGACCTTCGCCCAGGCGCCTTCAATGCCTCCATCAGCAATCCGGCTCCGAGAAAGATCAGCAAACCGCCGAGCACGGGCCGCGGCACCAATTGCGCCAGATCCAGCCCCGAAGCGATCGCCACCGCCACGCCGAGCCCGGCGGCCAGCCCCGACAATCGGCTGCCGCCGCCAAGCGCATCGATCAACCGGCTGGGCCCGATCGAATAACCGACCGATAGTCCGCCGACCGAAGCCACCGCCAGATTGGCCGCACCAATAGCCCGGAACTCCTCGTCCATGTCCGCCGCCCCCCGGCGCTGCACTTCAATCGTCGTGATATCGAGCAGCAGCCCCACCAGGGAGACCGCGACGATCGATAGGATCTCGACTCCAGCCGAGGCGATCAGCCGCCAATCGATCCCGCCCAACGACGTCCACGGCGACCACGCCGCAGCACCTCCATTCGTCGGCAGGAACCAGCCCCCCGGCTGACCGCTCTGCCAAAGCCCCACGTCCAACAGGACCGAGGCGACGATGATGCCGACTGGCAGCGAGCCCGCCCCCAGACGTGAGCGGCGCAGCGCCAGCAGGCCACCGGCCAACATGACGGCCAAGCCGAGCCGCAGAGCTTCCCCAGCCTCGAGCAAGCCCGCAAAGTCCGTGATGGTGATCGGTTGGCCCCGCGCAACGCGCAATCCGCCCACGATGAGCAGCCACCCGGACGCCGCAAGAAAGCCGGCCACAACCGGATACGGCACGAACCTGACAATCTGGCCCAAACGAAAATGCCCGATCGCCCAGGTTGCCGTACCCGTCAAGACCGTGGCAATGGCCAGCGCAACCAACACGTGGCGCGCCACCTCCGCGCCAGAAAGCCCATGCGATGCCGCTTCGTTGGCGATGGTCACCGCCAGCACACTCATGACCGCAACAGCGGGATTGCGCGGTCCTGCCAGCATCGGCGGCAGGCTTGTGACACGACCGGCCAGCAATGTGACGGCCGCCGTCGCAACCAGAAAACCCCACAAGGCCGCCGGCAGCCCTACTCTGAGTTCGCCGGCAAAAATGAGGGCACTGAAGGACAGACAGTACGCCACCGCCACGACCGAGGTGACGCCGCCAGCCATCACCTGCCGCCCGGCTTCACGCCAATTTTTGACGCCAAGCGCCGCAGTCTGCCCAATTGCCATCTCTGCCCACCTGCCTGAAACGCCAGATTTGCCACAACCGGGCGATACCGCAACCACTCCACACCGGTTTCGCGCTAAAACTGCAGCCGATCGCACCATCGACAGGGGTGTGACAGTGCGGAGGCACCATGAAACCGTTTCAACAATCGGGCCAGTGCTTGGCCATAGGCGAGTGCATGGTCGAGCTCGCCCGCACGCCCCAGGGCCACTATGGCCTCGCCTTCGGCGGCGATACCTTCAATACCGCAGTCTACCTGGCCCGCGCTGGCATCCCCGTCGGCTACGTCACGGCCCTTGGCGATGATCCCTACAGCCTGGCCATCATGGCACGCGCCCACGAGGAAGGCATAGCAACCGACGCCATCACCCTGTGTCCTGGCCGCATGCCCGGCCTCTACATGATCGAAACGGCCGACAACGGCGAGCGCACGTTCTACTACTGGCGCGACCGCTCACCGGCCCGCGAGGTCTTCGACCGGGATCCCTCCCCAGAGCTTGCCGCCGCGATGACAAATGCACCGCTGCTCCATCTATCCGGCATCACCTTGTCGCTTTATTCAGACCCCGCACGGGACCGCCTCGCAGACCTCCTGGCCCATGCCCGGTCAGCAGGAACGCGCGTCGCGATCGACGGCAATTTTCGCCCCCGCGGCTGGGCAAGCGACACCGCCAAGGCCCAGCACGTGATGGCCCGTTTCTGGCGTCTCGCCGACATCGCACTGCCAACCTTCGATGACGAGGCGGCCCTATGGGGCGACCCCACACCCGCAGCGACGATCGAGCGGCTGTCAGGGTACGGCGTCGATGAGATCGCCCTCAAGCGTGGCGCCGAGGGCGCCATCCTGGCCTGCGAGGGGGCAGGCACCCACAACGTCCCCGTACCGGAACAAGTCCACGCCATCGACACCACCGCGGCAGGCGACAGCTTCAACGCAGCCTACCTTGCAGCCCGCATGCGAGGGCGCAAACCGCCGGCAGCGGCCCTGGCCGGCCACCGTCTCGCGGCAACGGTCATCCAGCATCGCGGCGCCATCGCACCGGCCGCAGCCACCCGAACGGCACTGGCCACGCTGATGTAGCCCGCCAGCTAGCCCGCCCCCAAGTCGCCCCCAAGTCCCCGTGCATGCCATCGCGCCTGCATCGGGAGACCAGCACAGGTGCCCCGTCAGGCCCAAAAAGCGCCGGCCAAACAGACCATCCGGGGAAAAACACACCCAAGCCACCGCAAGTTATAGACTTGGCCTCGCAAGTGAGTTAGACACACCGACCTTGGGTGTCGCTGCCGCGCAGCGCACGGGTGTATAGCTCAGTTGGTAGAGCAGCTGACTCTTAATCAGCGGGTCCAAGGTTCGAGTCCTTGTACACCCACCAAGAAAATCAAAGAGTTACAATTCATGTAGGTCCCATCCTCAGCAACTGAGTTTCGGGCCCGCAAACACTGCCCCAATCACCCACTTTCGCGCGCGATGACCTCGGCGCCGAAGCGCTCGAGGCGGCCAACGACAGACGGGCGTCAATGACGGACGGCTTTCGCCACAACCGACTCGTACGCTGCCTCAAGCCGAAATTTCCCGGGCCGAGATCGTGTATCTGAAAGCATCGGGATCAAGCCAGTCGAGGCGACCGGCCGGTGTCTCCGCCTGCGGATACATCAGGAAGGGCACGCTCGGACCACTCGAGCCGGGCAGCCCCACATCATGGGCGTCGTTGTAGGCAAGCCAATTCGTTTCCCAGGCGCCGAACAGCGCTTTTCGCGCCGCCAGCACCTTGGGATCGGTTGTGGAAAGCTTTCCGGGCGGCTCCTCCAGAACGACCTTGCGCACGTCGGCCGGATCGACCGGGAACCATCCGATATCCTCGAGATAGACCTCGGCCCGGCAATGTTGTGCCTTCGTGATCAGGGGCGAATTGGCGCCGAGGCTCATGTAGCCGAATGCCGATGCAGCCACCCGAATCCCGTAGAGATCACGCGCCGGAAGGCCCGCCGCGCGTGCAAGGCCGACGTAGAGCGCGTTGAGGTCGGCACACTTGCCGCCGAGATTGCCGCTCTTCAACATCGCCTCGATATCGCCGGTGCCGCAACCGCGGGTCTTTGGATCGCGGAAGGTGTTGTCGACGATCCAGTCGTAGATGCGCCGCGCCTTGTCGACGTCGCTTCCGGCACCGCTCACGATACGCTGGGCGGTCTCCTTCGTTATGCCGTCGAGGCGCAATAGCTCGGTCGGCGCCGTATAGCGCTGGCGCTCCTCGGCGGTGAGTTGTGCCACACTAGCTTTGCTTTGGCTGACAGCTCTGTCGCGCGCCGAGAACGTACTCAGGACCACAATCTCTGCCGGCTGCCCGCCGGTCCACCGCGCATGGAGCATCTCAGCGCCGGATACCGGATCGCGCGCAATTGCAGCCTCGCCGGCTTTCAGCTTCCAAGTCGACTGGCCAGGGCGCATCCAGTCATCGGCCCGGAAGGACGGGATCGGAACCCAGGCTTGTGCACCATTCGGTGTATCAGAAAGAGAAATCGTGGTCGTGATCTCGAATTTGCGCCACTTGCCCGGAGCTGGCGCAAAAATCGCCTGGGCTAGGCTCCCTGTCGAAAGCAGAGGTGCAATGGTAAGTGCCGTACCTCCGAGCAGCAGATGGCGACGGTCCAACATCATGACATTTCCTTTCACGTGATGCTCAGCTTCAAAGATCAGCTACGGTTTTGTCCTGGGCGGGTGATCGCTCGTGCCATTTGACAAGACCCGGCGTATGGCAGGCTCGTCCCAGGCGACGTCTCCCGTGGCTCGCCATAGGGGCGAGAGAGAGCGATCGAGAATGAAAGTCGATGGGAGCGCGTATACGCCCCAGGCGCGCGCGACTACCCGGTCTTCATCGAGGCCAATGCGAAAGGCGACGGGGAGTTTCTGGAAGTAGCGGCGAATACGTACCGTCGGCTCGCCAACATCGACAGCTATAACGGATACGCGAGAGGCTAAATCCGCCTGCAGGCGATTGAGAGCTTGCAGCTCCGGGCCGCACGTCTCGCACCATGTCGCGAAAAAATGCACGATCACCATACCGTCGTGCGGCTCTCCAAGAGCCACGCGCCCGCCATCCAACGTAGCCAGCGATAATGGTGGAACCGGACCGTCCCAGCGGCCGAGAGGCTCAGTACGACCTGTTCCCGGTCCGGCGGCAAGACACGCGAAGGCGAGGGCTAAAAACCACCCAAGCGTGCTTCGTTGGAAGCGCTTGCGCCACACGGTGGGCTGCGCACGGCAGCCCGAGGTCGTCGTCATGTTTTCAGCAGTCGTTCCGCTGCAAGAATGCCAGTCGCCACGGCAGCATGCCGTTCACGCGACAACAGAACCCTTACGATGACACGAGGTCACGTACGCGTCCAGAAGGCAAATCCTATAGGAGAAAATTCTTCCTCTGGGTGACGGAGCCGAAGATCAATAGGGGTTTTATCTGTTGGTGTCATCGGCTTCACGAGATGTGCCGCAGAGGAAGCCGACCTCGGGGACGTGTGATGCTCAGACAAAAGATTGGCATCGACGCGCCGACGTGATTCCTCGATAAACGGAAATCATCGACATTAGGCATTGAGACCAGCAGACAGAGCATTCTGCACACGGGTGACGCGATAGCTCGAGACCGACCTTCAGGGTCCAACGCGACAGGCAAATTCCGGAATACATCAAGCCAAGACGGTGTGACGTGCTGTCCACTTCAGGCCATGCCAGACGGTCCACTCTGGGTCCAAAAATGTTGCGGTGCAGTTCGCGACACACACCCGCCAAGGGCAAGACTTCAACCTAGGACTCTCCTAGTGAGTGAATGACTAAAAGATCTCAGATCAACCGGCACCTGCTGTGGCAGGACGTTCCACCCTTTTGGCGCCCCTCCATCCGCCCGACCAGTTAAATATTCCCCGAACCAAGCCGATGCAGAGAAACCCTAGCGCAAACCCAAATGATGCCGGCATGCCGGAAGTGTGTTTGACGCCGGCAGCGCTCAGGCGAGCGGTCTAGAAATCCAGCACGCAATCCGAGCAGCGCGCGAAGATGCGCTGGAAATAGACCGGGCTTCGCTCAGCCGTGAAGGCCTTGGCATGGATCTCGAAAGAGCGCTGTCCTCGCTCCAGCCCCATTTGCGTCGCCGCCTTTTGCCCAACGACGGTGGTGCTGATGGTGTGTCGCGCACCTGCCGTGAAGAGACCGTAGTTTTCCTCGAGGAACGGACGAATGTTCACCATCTCCAGCTCTCGCGGATCGATATCGGCCAGCCCCGGCGCCAGGGCCGCATCGAGATACATTTCTGCAAAGATGCGCGCTCCGGCGCTCATTGCCATACGCCGGCGGATGCGCACGAAAGCCTCTGCTCGACCGAGGAAGTCGGCCCATGGGCCCTGCACCGTCACGGTATCGACGGCGATGGCCTGCCGGACGAAACGCATCGGCTGGCCGGTCGCCTTCGCGTTGAACCGGAAATGCCAGATCGCGTCAGCCAACGGCTCGACCGAGGCAACACGGCTGCCATCGCCCCGCCGTCGCACGATGGTCCCTGCCTGCTGAAGCTGCCGTAATGCCGCTTGCACCGTTCCGAGGCTGACACCGAGAATGCCGGTCAGTGCCTTCTCAGGAGGCAACATGCCACCCGGCTGGAGTTGACCATCCCGAATGGCTGCGACCAGAGCCAACCGCGCGGCCGATCGCTTCGTGCGACCCGGTGTAGATGCGTGCAGGCGCATGTGTGCGGCAAGGAAAGCCTCGAGACCCGCCGCCGCCTCATCGCCATCCGCATTCTGCTGCCGACCGGCCAGACGCCGGCGCCGCGCCGCAATGTTTGTCTGCTCCACCATGCGTTCGAAAACTCTGGGTTATCCACACCGGCAGCGCGTATCGGACGCCCGCTGGGACGGATCCATGTCAATCGCGCAAGTCACTTCGACCGCCGCGCCTTTAGCCACTGCGCTGGCCCGAAGCGCCACACGAAATACAATGTCAACACCAAGAACGCCAACGCGATCGGGCTCGTCAGCATGATTGAGAGATTTGACTTATACATCAGCAGAGTCTGACGCAACGAAAGCTCGAACATCGGCCCGAGTAGAAAGCCGATGACAAGGCAGACGAGCGAGAACCCCGCGCGGCGCATCGCCACCCCAAGCGCCCCGAAAGCCAGCATGATACCGACGTCGAACATCGAATTGGTCGGGATGTAGACACCGGCCACGCACAAAACAACGACAATGGGCAGCACCACTGTCTTGGGCACCCTGAGGATCTCGCCCCAGAAGCGGATACCAATACGGCCGATGAGAAGATGCAGGCCATTGGCCATCAGCATTGCTGCGAAAATCGAATACACGAGTTCGCCGTGCTCGATCATCATCATCGGCCCCGGCACCACACCATGGATCATGAACGCGCCAATGAGCAGGGCCGCAGCAACATTACCGGGAATGCCGAGCGCAATCGTCGGGATCAAGTTTGCGCCGACGACGGCGCTGTTGGCCGCCTCACATCCCGCAATGCCCTCCAGCGTGCCGGTGCCGAATTTTTCCGGCGTCTTGGAGGCCCGCTTCGCAGCGCCATAGCCGAGAAATGCTGCCAGCGACACGCCCAGGCCCGGCAACATACCAACACCCGTGCCAATCAACGCTGATCGGATGAGCGTCCGCCAGTTGGCCCAATATTCGCTGGCCCCCAACGCGTTCGCTTGGGCATAGGCAGCGCCCCGAGACTGCACAACGGGCGTCGCATCGCTCTCCTTGATCTCGAACATCTGCACGAGAACCGAACTCAACGCCAGCGTACCGATTGCCATGGAGTTGAGGGAAATGCCGTCGAAGAGTTCCGAGTGACTGAAGGTCATGCGTGTCGTCGAATCCACGGGATCCAGGCCGATGGTGGCCAGAAACACGCCAAATGCAGCCGCGATGATGCCCTTGGTCAGGGACTGGGACGCCAGCGCCGCGATCAACGTGAACGAAAAGATGACGATGGCAGTGAACTCCGGCGGCCCGAACTTCAGCGCGATCGAAGCGAATGGCGCTGCCAGGAGGATCAGCATGATGTCGGAGAACGTGTCGCCGAATACCGATGAGAAGAGCGCCATTTTCATGGCCTTCTCGGGCTTGCCCTGTTGCGCCAGCGGATAGCCATCGCGCGCCGTGGCCGCAGCTTCCGGCGTTCCAGGGGCGTTGAGCAGAATGGCCGGAACGGCACCGCCCGACGTTCCCCCCTTGTTGATGCCGACGAGAAAGGCGATGGCAGCCAGCGGCGACATGTAGAATGTGAGAGGCACCAGGAGCGCAATTGCCGTTACGCTGCCGAGGCCGGGCAAAACACCGAAGATGATACCGATGGTGATGCCGGATGAGATGAACATGATGTTCTTGAGCGTCATGGCATCGCTGAACCCGGCGATCAGGTTTTGCAGCATCATAGCCCCCCAGTGCCCGCATTGCTAGCTCGGTCGCTTGCATCATGGCATTTGCACACTGAAGGCGTGCCACGCGATTCGCTGAATCACGACTGGCGTCGCGATCGCAATCGCAGCCAGCATAGATGTTGCGCTGACCCACGCAGAGCAACATCGCCAGCAGCCGCCATCGCCGTGACCACGAAACCGACAGGAAGTGTAGAACCCCACCATCATGGCCACGCTGAAGGCGCACCAAACTGCAATGTCGCGCACCTCTTGCCATCCGATGCCTTTGGCCTCGGCACCGAACTCCTCGTGCAATTTTTCGCCTCCGGTTGCCCCTTTAACAGGTTCGAAACGATCAGCAGAAGTGACAAGACCAACATCGTCGTCGCCGCGACAGACGGCAGAAAGGTTGGCGACAGATTGCTCGCTTTGTGGCGGCGAGGTATTTGCCGGAATGAGCCACACCAGAAGAAGCACGGAGAACGCCGCCATTGCGAGCCCCAGAAGAGATCCGTTCTGTATCACGCCGTTCTCCCGCCCTCGATCAAGTCGCAGCCATCACTCCAGCGGAAATCACGGCAGAGGACAGCGCGCGCCTACTTCTGTGTCGCAGTTACGACCTTGGCGAGACCCTTAACGGTCTCGCCACGTCCTTCCTCATGTTGTGTGGATGCCGTTCCGACGAACTTCTTCGGGAACTTCAGCTTCCCAGAACGTTCGTGAAATCGGGATCATCCATCGATTTCTTGATGGCACCTTCCAGTTTGGCAACAATCGCATCAGGCGTTGCTGCCGGCACTGCAATCACCGCTGCTCCAGGCATAGAGATGCCGAACAGCTCCTGTACGGAGGGGGCATTCGGCGCTGCCGCCAGGCGATGCGACAGCATCGACGCCAGCACAACCATTTTGTCACCGTACTTCTGGTGAACGCCGCCCGACCAGGCAAAATCGATTTTCCCGCCGAGCAGGAATGGCACCATCTCGCCGCCCCCACGTGTCGGGATTGCCGTCCACTTCACGCCTTCCTGCTTTGCGATGTAGTTGATGAAGGCGCGCGACATGCCCCCCTGGTCGGCAACGTTGAGGCCAGGATGCGTCTTGGAGTACGCCACAAGCTCCTTCAGCGTCTTGTAGGGTTTGCCCGGCAGCGCAACGAACGCCATTTGGTATTCGCTGACGCCGGCCACGTACTTGAAGCTGTCCGTCTTGAACTTGATCTCCTTGTTCACCATCGGATCAAAGGTAAGCGAGCTGATGGTGGTGAACATGATCGTGTAGCCATCGGGCGACGCCTGAGAGACGTACGTAGCGCCCACTGCTCCGCCGCCGCCCGGCCGCGTCTGCACGATCACGTTCTGGCCCAAGGCCTGCCCCATGGCCTTGGCGAGCAGCCGCGCCATCGTTTCCGTGCTGCCTCCCGCTTTGAAGGGAACGATCATCGTCACCGGTTTGGTCGGGAAGTCCGCGGCTCTCGCCTGGGCGGTGAGATTGACCCCCACCAGCGTCGCAGCGAGGGCCACAACAGCCAATTTGGTTTGGTATTTCATGGGATGCTCCCTTTTGGCGGGCGCGCCCGCGATATGTCGCTTGCTAAACTATGCAGTTTTCATATCCTTGTCGATAGCAGAACAACTGACGCATGCGCGCGAGGGAACGATCCGCAATGAAAGACAAGCTCAAGTTCGGCCCGGTAGGCCGCCAACTGGTCGGCGAGAACGCCCCGTCGGTTCGCTCCGGTGACGATCCCGCTCTCTACGGCTCCGCGACGCTCACTCCGCTCACCCCCGTCGAGACCCGCAGTTTTCAGACGTTCAAGTTGACCTACACCGTCGGCAAGCTTGGCATCGACGACACAGGTGGCATTCAATTGTCCTTCCGCTTCATCGGCGATGCCGGCAAGGCGCAAACAACAAATCCCGCAGCTCCAAACTACGTGACGGCCTCCAGCAATGGCGAAGGCCGCATCAGCCTCTCCGTACGCAGCGACGGGTTCAGGCCGTGGAAGCTTCTCGTCACCGCCCACCAAAGCGGCGGCTATCTCAAAGAGGGCGAGCAGATCGAAATAATCTTCGGCGACACCCGGCAAGGCTCGCCGGGCATGCAGATGAGACCTTCGTCGAAGGAGGATACGAATTCCGGCGTCGCGACCGACGTACAAGCAACCGGCAATTTTCTGCCACTCGGGCAGCAATTCTCCGTCCCCGTAATCGCCGGTCCGCCGCATCGATGGAAGGCCGTCCTGCCAACGCTTCGCCGCCCGGGTGAAACGTTCCAGCTCGGGCTCAAGGCTGAGGACATCTGGGGTAATCCGACAGCGCAAGCGCGCGGCAAGGTGCGCCTCGAACCCTCGATGCCCGTCGATGGCCTGCCGACGGAGTTCGATTTCATGCGCCCGAAGATCGGGCCATGACGGTCGAGGCTTGAAGACGGCGCAAGAAGGCACACCGGATCAAGGTCCTCGTCGATGGCAGCCAGGTCGCGGAGGCAGGGCCGCTCGTCATTTCCAACGGCAAAGTGTCGGGCTACGGGGCGACTGCATGGACAGTCGGGAGAGACGGTCGGCATCGGCACCATCGAGAGCCATTTCGACTTCGCCCGCAATAAGTCGTTTCTCGATGTGACCAGCCACCAAGGCAACGACTTCCAGATCAACATTCCCTTCTGGAAGCATCTCAACACCTTGACCGCGAAACTCGACGAACCCGGTCGCTTTGTCGTCTTTCCGGGCTACGAATGGTCAGGCAACACCGCGGTCGGCGGCGACCAATAACGTCTTCTTCCGCCACGAATGACGCCAGATCCATCGCTGTTCCCACGCGCTGCTGGAAGATCGCTCTGACCTCGATACCGATTGTCACACGTTGACCGACCTCTATGGCCGCCTGCGTGGCGAGGATTGCGTGATGTACGCCCACGTCGGCGGGCGCTACGCCAACATCTTCTATGATCACGACCCCAATATCGAGACGGCCGTCGAGATGCATTCGGCCTTGGGGAATGTTTGAGGATCCGTGACGGATGGCTTTCAACTGGACGCCGCGTCGGCGTCGTTTGCAACAGCGACGGCCATAAAGGGCGGCCGGGCGCAAGCTATCCCGGCTCATCCACTTTCGGCTCCTATGGCGGCCTTACCAAGCTTCCTCACCGACCGCTCGATCGAGACGCGATTTTCGAGGCCATGCGCCGCCGGCATCACTACGGCACCACCGGCTGTCGCATGCATATCGACCTGGCGGTAGCGCCGCCGTCCGACAGCACCCTGTTCGAGCGCAACCCGGCCGCAAAGCCCGACACGCCGCGCCACACGGTTCGCAACGCAATGATGGGCGACATCGTTCAGACCGCAAGCCGAACCGCCGAGCTCAAGTTCACGGTCAAGGCGCACGCAGGCATCGAGCGGATCGAAATTCGATGCGGCACACGTGCTCGAAACCGTTCGTCCCTATGGCCAAGCCGACCTCGGCAACCGCATACGCGTGCTGTGGAGTGGCGCCGAATATCGCGGTCGAGGCCGCAACATCAAAGGCGAGGGCGCGCGAAGTTTATCGCAGGCCTCCATCACGCGCTTCGAGACCAGCCAATTTGTGGAACCCCGAAAGGCTCTTCGAGCAGTTGGGTCTCAACATGATCGTATGGGACACGATCACGACCGGCAACTATATGGGCTTCGACTTATGGTGCGACGAAGACAATCGCGGCGAACTCTCCATCGCGACCAACCGTGGCGACCTCACATTGCCGTCGGACAGCATCGGACCTGGCGGACACGTCTCGACGCGGGCGGGCTGCCCGCCGATTGCGCCAGTACCTTCCGCCTACCCTCGGATCGCCTTGAGCGCGATCACCGTTGCACGCACGATCGACATCGCAGATGCAGGTGACACTCTCGGATCTGGATCTGCGTCACCACCGAGGACGGCCATCAAGCCTGACCTCGCCCCGTACCTGTTTCACTGAAGGGTCACAAACAAAGTTACGCCAACTATCGCCCGAACCGACTTGCCAACAAGCAGACGATATAAAATGGGCGGAGTGTTATCAACCGCGTGTTTCATCGTCATCTCTCCGCACCAGATCGGAGGGATGACGAACTATTGCAGCCCGCTTTTCTGGAGAGTTAACCCAGCACCGGGCAATGAAGACCAAGGATTTTCCCGATGGCGGCTGTCCCACTGACTGCACAGGCGGACAACGCCATGTCCACGGACCAGCCTCCTCCCCTGTTCGGACCAACGACACGTGCAACCGAATATCAATTTCGAAAAGATCCCCGAGCAGTGTCCACATCGTCGGGTCCTGTAAATCCAGCATACGTCCTAAATTCCGGCTGCTGGATTGGCCCAAAACCAGGCCACTGTGAGCAGCTGCTGCTCGAATCTTGCAAACGAACGCCATTCCGGAGAGGGCTAGAATTTCCCACCATATTGACGAACACACCGCGGTCGTCGGGTCAAGTCGGCAACATCATCGGAAAACCGGCCAGGTTATAGCCGACGCTAATTTTCTGGCGTTCGCCGACGTGACGATAGACACCTGTGACGGCACTGTAGCTGGTCGTGTCAGATTTCCGTGGTGCAAGGCCCGGAACTCCAGCATAACATCCCAGTTCTTGACGACGTGAAAATCGGCACGGATCACACCGAGATGCGCCGATGAGTCGATGAAATCGAACTTGCTGCGCGAAGCTGAAACTTGTCCGATGCGGAAGCCGTACTTGCCACCGATGGTGAGATAACGGTTCACGTCGAAGTTGGCATCAGCGGACAAGATGAAGCTGCGTTGCGCCGGGCCCAGCCTGTTGCCGGAAATCGTGGATCTGATCGGGACCTCGGCAGATCATAGAGCACGATGAATTTGAAGAGTGCGTTGACCCAATCGTAGGCGACTGGCCGGAAGGCATAGCCGACGCTGCCCTTGACGTAGTCGCCGTCCAGAAACGCTGGACTGGTCGGAGTCAGAGAGGGCGGCATTGAGCCCGGAAGAGGAGAAATCTCCAACTTGATCGAATGAGAACGCAAGCCCCGCTGCGGCCAGATAGGTATTGCGATCCTGCCGGGGGTCGGCTTAACCTATCGAAGGCGTCTGCCTCGTCGCCATGTCAAACGCTCCGCGTCCTTGTAGACGATTTATGGCGACAGAGGGAGCGGGACACGTGTCGATGCTTGCCAGGTTGGCGTGACGATCATCGATGTTGCCGTACCTGACGCCACCGGTGACCGTCCATATGCCAGCGGCGTGACAAACCACGCCGTAGGTTGTCGTGAGCGTCTGGCGCATGCCGGAACATGTCAGAAGAGCTGGCGTATGCGGAGACCGAATTCGAAAATTTCAGTTGTGCCGACAACGAACTTGCCGTAGTCGATGTTTAGAACAGTGGCTGGCCAACTGTGAACGCACGTTCGGGATCGAGGCGGTAGCCGAAATAGCTGCGGTTGTCGGGCGTTGATCATAGCTGACCGAAGCAAGACCTGCCCCAGCCGAGCGAACCGTAGGACACTTCGCCGCCAAGACCCACTTTCTCCGTGACGCGGAACTCAGTGCCCACACCCACGCGATCATTGCGGCTGATGTTGCCGCTGCGCGAAACGGTACCTTGGCCAAACACGTAGTAGGCGTGATCCTTGTCGGGCTTATAGGTGACCTTGACGCCGGTATCGGTGCGCGCGCCGTCAATCAATCCTGGTCCGTAAACGACCGTGCCTGGTAAGACCACATCCCTGTGTTTGACACCGAAGCCAACAGTCCATTGCGGGCGCCAGTCATACTCGATCTCGCCGCCACCCTGGCGGTCGGTCTGGCCGGCTGACGTCCAATAATCCTTGTATTTGAGCTTCAGGCGAAGGTCGTCGCGCAGGGCCAGATCAGCAAGGGCTCCATAGGTCCGCTGTTCCTTGTCGGTGTCATAGCCGAAGGAGGAGAACCCCGCCTCTCGATGCTCGTAATACGCGCCGATGGCCCCCTTCTTGGCCAAGCCGAAATCACTCAGATCAATCTGCGCCTTGACCCGCTCGGCTGCGGCCTGACGGTTGATCGTCCCGGTCGTGCCGGTGTCGTTGATCGTGAGACCGCCATTGATGGATCGCGAACTGCGGAAACCCGGACCGTCGCTTTCCGCTTTCTCGGCCTCGACAAACGAGTTCTTGCTCAAGCGGACATGAACGTCGCCGGCGATCACCTTCTGCTTGTCGCCACCCGTCTCCTCGCTCAGGCCCGCCAGGCCCAGTCGCACATGATCCGTAACCCAGGCTTGAGCACGCCCGCCAGTCGAGTAGCCTCGAACCTTTTCGAGTGCGGGTGAGTATTCATAGTTGACGACGAGGTATTGGGCATTCCCGCCATGCGTTCCGTCGGAGATGATGTCTTCGCGCGGCGCAACCGAGCCAAGCGGCTTCTTGAGGATAACGACACCCTGCACATAGTTGATCTCGTAGTCCTCGCCATAGCGCAATTGGTG
This sequence comes from Hyphomicrobiaceae bacterium, assembly GCA_041397705.1. GTDB lineage: Bacteria > Pseudomonadota > Alphaproteobacteria > Rhizobiales > Hyphomicrobiaceae. Next base: position 136,170 of record JAWKWC010000012.1, on the reverse strand, counting down.
ACGGGTGATGACGAAATCGCTGGCTGGATCGCGCACCTCGATAGAGAGCGTCTCCGAGCCCCGATTGAGATCCTGGCGCGAGAGGAAATAGACCGAACCACCAGTCCCGAGCATCACATCGCGCTGGGGAAGCGTACCGGGACGCGCGGCGTAGGCTTCCGCCTCGTAACGCGCCTCGCCGTATGCCGTGGTCGCTTCCGAGCTGTAACGGCTATGACCGCCATAGAGTTTGCGCTGATTCCGCGCGAATTCACCGCCGTGGATGGTCGTCTTGTAGCGGCCCCACATGACATGCGAGTTGCCACGCTCCAGGCGTACGTAGAATTTCCCATCGGTCGGGGCGTCCTCGATCGCCGTCGAGCTGTCGCCATAGACGGGATAGTAGCGATCCGGATCGATCCTGTTCAATAGCTCCTGCGGGCCTTTGCCGTTGTAATCGCGAAACAGGTTCTGGACTTTATCCTCACCCGTATCCGCAGAGGCTGTCAGCAGGTAGCGGCCTTGGATCTTGCCCTTCAGGTAAAAGGCGAGGCGTCCCTTGGAATAGACACTGTCGTATTCGCCAGGCGCCGCTTCAACAAGGTCGCGGCTGCCGAACCGGCGTCCGACCGTCAAATCCGCAAGCCCCACATAGAACCATTCGTTCTCGGGAATGATAACGTCTCGCTCGAAGTTCACACTGCCGTCGCGCTTGCCCTTAACATCAATTGCGATCGTGTGCTCACCTGGCGGCAGGATGCGTTGGACGACAAAGGCGCCATTGTTGTCGACCGGAATGGTCTCGCCGATGGCGCGCACGGCGAAACCGTCGGGAACATCGCGTCCAAAGACGGTAACGGCCCCGCCGTAGACCTGGATATTTCTGACCGCCGTACGATCCTCGCCACGGCCCGCCGAAACTGGCTCATGACGCGGCTCGGTGGCATGTGTCTTGAAATCGCGGTCTGTGCGCCGCAACGCCAGCGGCACGGTTTCATCGTAACGCCCCTGAGCGTCATAGACCCGCAACACGTAGAGGTATTTCGCCGGACCAGTGGCCGGCATCTTCCAATGGACGGTCTCGCCGATCCCGTTCACCGGCAGCACTTCCAGAGGCCGTGCGTTGAGGCCGGTTTCGGCATCGTGGATCCGCAGCTCAGCCCGCTTGATCCACGCGGGATAGTTCGTCGTTGCGTTGAACGTGATGTCATCGCCACTCTGATAGCTGTGGCGCAGGTCTTTGGTCGCCACGTTCAGGATCGGCTTGACGTCGAGCCCATCGAACTTGACCTGAATATCCACCTTGTTCAGCGCAATATCCGTGCGGCGGGTGTCATCGACGGGTCGCTGGTCGCCGGCGACGCGCTCGCCATCGACGCTGATCGAAAAGCCCATCGTGCCGGGATCTTCGGCCGCGCCTCCCTTCTCGGTATTTTCGCCGGGGCGGATTTGGCTGCTCTCGCCGGCTCGGTGAGCAACAGCTGTTGGCGTGCTGGAGCCGGGCTCGGCGCGTACAGGCAGAACCAGTCCCGCTCCACCGAGCAGTGACAATGTCACCAGCGCTGTCGTGCCAAGCAGACATCCAATGGTGCTGCCGGTCATGAACATCGTGCTTGATCGAATGGATTTCATGTCGGCTGCCTCACTGTCCCGCTACGATTGTCGTTTCGATATCCAGGCGATACCGACCACCAACCTCACGCCAGCGATCGCTGACGAGACGCGAGACGACTTGGAGGCGTTTGCGGGCTTGTTCCCGGTCACGTCCGGCATGGTAACTGAGCCTGAGAACTGATGGCGGGCGACCGGCAAGCTTGCGAACCAGCTGATCGATGCCCTGCACGAGGGTGCCAGATGGCTTGTCGCTAGAGCCGACAAACGCCTTGGCGTTGAGATCGATGCGGATCACGCTCGAGATCGATGCACCGAAATTCAGCTTCGTGAGCTTGCCTCGCGTCAGCCGCACGACCCTGGGGTTCTCCGTCGTCACCCGATAGCCCGTGGGAAGTGTTCGCGTATCGAGCTTGACGACAAAGTTCGAACCTATGCGTTGATCAGGGATATCGGCACACGGCACGTTATAGCGACCGTACTTGTCCGTTGTGATCAGTCGGCCGCGTGCAGTGACCACGCGCACCCCGGGAAGACCGGGCTCGCCGTCGTCCTGATAGCCATTGCGGTTCTTGTCATCGAACACCTTGCCGACAATCTCGCCGCAGTCGAACACGTGCTCGACTTCGCGCTTGACCACGGCCTTGCCGACGTTGGAGATCCGGCCACGGGTCAGCGGGTCCTCGGCCCAACCCAGATTGACGAACTCGTTGCCTGCTGCGGCCGCGCCCACACCCAGCGTGAACCTGACCGTGACAGTCGAGCTTGCCGGAATGGTGCGGTTGGTCCACACGAGGCGACGCCCGCTCAGCACCGGCTCGACGCTGACACCATCAATGCTCGCGCTCTGCGGACGATAGGTGAACCCCGGAGGAATGAAGTCGACGATGTCGACATCGATCCGGTCGAGATTGTCCACGTTCTTGACCGTGATCTTGTACGGGATGACATCACCGATCCGCGCGGTTGGCCGGCTGGTCGATTTTTCGACAATCAGCTTTTTCAGGTCGCCCGGCGCATCCAGATTGATGTCTGCCGTTGCCGTCGCTTGCGGGATGGGGCTGCCGTCGAGCGGTGACGCACCGGTAGCGACGACCGTGTTGGCGAACTGTCCTGTCGTGGCGACTTTGATGTCCACGACGAAATCGACGATCACCTCTTCGGTTGGCAGCAAACTCCCGCCCAAAGTCAACAAGCGTTGATCGGTCGATCCATTGAAACTGGCGTTGTGGACCGCCGTGAAGCCGCTTGGTGCACTGACCAATGAAACACTGACGACTTTGTGATTGCCCGCGCCGAACACCGCGTCCGAGATCATCCGCGAGCATAGCGTTGCGGACGACTGTGCTGCCGGTGCTGGTCATTTCCGACCCGATATGTCACCCCGGCTCGATCCGTTCGCCAGGATCACAGGCGTTCCGATCACCTGCTTCTTCGCGGTCACGGCCGGCACGCCGCAATGCATCAGCGGGATGTTGTTGTTGAAGACCGTTGGATCTCCCGCATCGATGTCGAACACGGTGTAGAAGCGGTTTCCAGCAGCCGAGAGGTCGGACAATCGCCCGGTCGAGCCAGCCTCGCCACCACCCAGAACAGCTGGATTTGCAGGCAGCAACGACGTCACGTCGAGATTGCCAGCGGGTAGGCGTGAGGTGCTGGCGACGCCAGTCGGTGGCAACGCGTAGCTCAACACATACCGGCCCGGCCGCTACGACATGGAACTGGAAGCGGCCATCGCTACCGTCGCGAACGACGGTGATGTTGGCAGATGTCCCGACGCCCGCCTGTGCTCCTACAGGTCCGGTGACTGTGATGCGGCCGCCGGTCAGAAGGATGGCGCGGTTTCCTCGCAATAGAAATAGCCGGTCGGATCGTAGTCGCGGCTATCGGCAATGCCGTCCTTGTCGCGATCCTTGGTGTCGTCTTCCTTGCCGTCCGGAGAACCGTCACGGTCTGTATCGGATTGGGCTCTGGTGTGGGGTTGACGTCCGTGGTCACCGCCGGCGTCACCTCCGGATCATCCGGATGGTACGGGCGTCGTAGTTTCCGTCGCCCGCCCATAGGCACCGTATTGCCTTGACCTTGGGGCGGAGATCCGGCGCTGAAATTAGCGCGCACGACAATCTTGGCCTGGCCGGTCTGACCTGGCACCAGCGCGGCGCTTCCGGCAAGGACCTCCACATTTGCTACGCCGTCGTAGCTCGCATTCGCCAATGGCGTGCCACCAAAACCCGTAAGCGCAACTGTGGGCTGGCCCATCGACCGCAGGCGTCCAACGCGGCCGCGAGATCATCGCGAATGCCGATGTTGGTGGTGGTCACGTTGCCGGTATTGCGAACGCTAACCGTGTACGTGATGTCGTAGACGAACGGGAAGACCTGCTTCCTGTCAAGCGATTTGGTCAGCTTCAACGTAGGCTGACGCGGGATGATGGTCTCGGTTGGATCGTCGGTGGTGTTCCCGTCCGTGTCGATGCCATCGTCGGAAACGTCGGTGACGGCAGGGCCGGTCGGCGGCGTGCCGGTGCCAGTCGCCGTGTTGGACACACCGCCCGCGTCGACATCGGCCTGCACGCCAGCGTGTACGTCGCCGTGAACGTCGCCGTCTCATTGGGAACGAGCGTGCCCCTGCCCCGAGCTTCCGGAATTCGACACGAAAGTCCGGGCCGGAGGTCAATGCCAACGCGCCGCCACCGAGCCGGCTCAACGTATCCGAAGCAATACCGACTGCAGTCAACGTGGTGTTGCCGGTGTTGCGCACCGTGATCGTGTAGGTCACCACATCGCCAGCGTCCGTCGCTGCCGTGTTTTGCCCGTTCGCAACCGTGACGGTTGCCGTCTTCGTCGTCTTGATCGACGCCGTGCGGTTGATCAGCGTCTCCGTCGGGTCATCGGTGGTGTTGCCATCCGTATCGATGCCATCATCGGAGACGTCGGTCACGGCCGAAGGTCGGAGGCGATGCCGGTGCCAGTCGCCGTATTCGACACACCGCCCGCGTCGACATCGGCCTGCACCAGCGTGTAGGACGCGATAAAGGTCACGCGACTTCAGCAGCCAGTGCGATGCGAGCTGCCAGTTCGTCGATATCAGGACGACAGCGTCAGTGCACCACCACCGAGCCGGCTCAACGTATCGAAGCAATGCCGACCGCCGTCAGGTGAATTGTTGCCGGTATTGCGAACCGTGATCGTGTAGGTCACGACATCGCCGGCATCCGTGGCCGTCGCGCTCAACCCATTGGCCACAGGTACAGCCGCCGTCTTCGTCGTCTTGATCGACGGCGTCCGGTTGATCAGCGTCTCCGTCGGATCGTCGGTGGTGTTGCCATCGTATCGATGCCGTCGTCGGAGACGTCGGTCACGGCCAGACCGGTCAGGCGTGCCGGTGCCGGTCGCCGTGTTCGACACACCGCCCGCGTCTGACATCGGCCTGCACCAGCGTGTAGGTCGCCGTGAACGTCGCCGTCTCATTGGGAACAAGCGAGCCCGGCGCAGAGCTACCGGAATTCGACACGAACGTCGGCCCGGAGGTTAACGCCAGAGCGCCGCCACCAATCCTGGTGAGATTGTCGAAGAGCCAACCCAACGGCCGTGAGCGTGGTGTTGCCGGTGTTGCGGATGGTGATGGTGTAGGTCACAACATCGCCGGCATCCGTGGCCGTCGCGCTCAACCCATTGGCCACCGTCACCGCCGCCGTCTTGGTCGTCTCGATCGACGGCACGCGATTGATCGTGGTCACGGTTGGATCGTCGGTGGTGTTGCCATCCGTGTCGACCGTTGTCCGAGACGTCGGTCACGGCCGGGCCGATCGGCGGTGTGCCGGTACGGTCGCGGTGTTCGACACGCCGCCCGCGTCGACATCAGCCTGCACCAGCGTGCGGGTCGCCGTGAACGTCGCCGTCGCCCGGGATCAAAGTGCCAGGCAGCCACGACGCACCCGGAATTCGACACGAACGCCGGCCCGGACGGACGCGAGCGCACCGCCACCAAGCCGCGTGAGCGTGTCGGACGCAATCGCGACCGACGTCAAGGTGGTGTTGCCCGTGTTGCGCAACGCGATGGTGTAGGTGATGACATCGCCGGCGTCTGTCGCCGTCGTGTTCAAACCATTGGCCACCGTCACCGCCGCCGTCTTGGTCGTCTCGATCGCCGGCAGGCGATTGATCGTGGTCACCGTCGGATCGTCGGTGGTGTTGCCATCCGTGTCGATGCCGTTATCCGAGACGTCGGTCACGGCCGGGCCGGTCGGCGGTGTGGGTTCGGTCGCCGTAGTGGACACACCTCCGGCGTCAACATCGGCCTGCACCAGCGTGTAGGTCGCTGTGAACGTCGCCGTCTCGCCCGGGATCAACGTGCCGGGCGCCGAAGGTCCCGAATTCGACACGAACGCCGGCCCAGACGAAAGCGCGAGCGCACCGCCACCAAGCCGCGTGAGAGTGTCGGAAGCAACGGCAACCGATGACAGGGTGGTGTTGCCGTGTTGCGCAACGCGATCGTGTAGGTGATGACATCGCCGGCGTCCGTCGCCGTCGTGTTCAAACCATTGGCCACCGTCACCGTCGCCGTCTTGGTCGTCTCGATCACCGGCGTGCGAGAGATCGTGGTCACCGATCAGATCGTCGGTCGTATTGCCGTCGGTGTCGATGCCATTGTCGAGACCGTCGGTCCCGGCCGGGCCGGTCGGCGGCGTGCCGGTACCCGTCGCGGTGTTCAATCCACCGGCATCGATATCGGCCTGAACCAACGTGTAGCTTGCAGTAAACGTTGCGGCTTCACCTGGGAGCAGCGTTCCTGGTGGGGACACGCAGAATTCGACACGAAGGTCGGCCTGATGTCATAGCCAGCGTACCGCCGCCGACGCGGGTCAGCGTGTCCGGCGTGTACAGGGTCAACGTCGTATTGCCCGTGTTGCGCAAAGTGATGACGTAGGAGACGACATCACCGGCATCCACAATCGAGTTGCTGGTCCCGTTGGCGACAGAGGCAGTTGCCGTCTTCGTGACTTTGAAGACCCGGCGAGGTCGCAATCGCGGTCACCGTCGGATCGTCGGTCGTGTTACGTCGGTGTCGATGCCATTGTCCGACACATCCGTGACAGGACCGATGGTCGGCGGGGTGCCAGTACCCGTCGCCGTGTTGGACACACCTCCGGCATCGACATCAGCCTGCACCAGCGCATGGGTGTGAAGGTCGCGGTCTCTGCCTGGGATCAAGGAACCCGGAGCAGAGCTGCGGAATTCGACACGAACACGGGACCTGAAGTCGAATTGTCGCCGCCGCCAATGCGCGAAAGCGTATCGGAGGCGATTGCAACGGCGTCAAGGACGTGTTGTGCCGTATTGCGCAGCGCAATCGTATAGGTCGACATCACCGGCATCGGTGGTGGCCGGGTTGGTGCCATTCGCCACTGATACGGTCGCGGTTTTTGTCGTCTCGATCGCCGTACGATTGATCGTGGTCACCGTTGGATCGTCGGTCATTGTTATCGGTATCGATGCCATTATCGACCGCATCGGTGCGGCGGGACCCGTTGGCGGGGTGCCAGTGCCGGTTGCCGTGTTGGATACACCTCCGGCATCGACGTCGGCCTGAACCAGCGCATAGGTTGCCGTGAAGGTGCCCAGTCTGGGTTCAGCGTACCCGGGAGTGCAGAGCTGCCGGAATTCGCCTACAAGGTCGGACCGGATGACAGCGCCAGTGCGCCGCCACCGAGCCGCGTGAGCGTGTCGAAGCAATGGCAACCGACGTCAGTGACGTGTTTCCCGTATTGCGCAAGGCGATGGTGTAGGTGACGACATCACCCGCGTCAGTCACTGCTGGATTGAAGCCGTTCGCAACAGAGACCGTCGCCGTTTTTGCAGATCGTCTCGATGCCTGGCGTGATTGATCGTCGTGACCGTGGGATCGTCCGTGCGGTGTGCTCTCGGTGTCGATGCCGTTGTCCGAGACGTCGGTCACAGCCGGACCAGTCGGCGGCGTACCGGAACCCGTCGCTGTGTTGGACACACCTCCGGCGTCGACGTCCGCTTGGACCAACGTGTAGGTCGCCGTAAACGTCGCCGTCTCATTGGGCGCAAGTGTCCCCTGGGGCGAGATTCGGAATTCGCCACGAATGACGGCCCGGATATCAATGCCAGCGCGCCGCCGCCCAGACGCGTGAGCGTATCGGACGCAACCGCAACGGGAGGTGAGGCTCACGTTGCCAGTGTTTTCAGGCTAATCGTGTAGGTGACAACATCGCCCGCGTCCGTGGCAGTCAGGCTCAAGCCGTTCGCCACCGAGACCAGTCGCCGTTTTGGTCGTCTCGATGCCTGGCGTGCGGTTGATCGTGACGACGCTGTCGGATCCGTCGGTCGTGTTGCCATCGGTGTCGATGCCATTGTCCGAGACGTCGGTGACCACGCAGGCCCGGTTGGCGGTGTACCCGTGCCGGTCGCCGTGTTCGACACACCTCCGGCATCGACATCGGCTTGCACCAGTGTGTAAGTCGCCGTGAACGTCGCCATTTCACCAGGCGCCAGCGCACCCACAGGCGAGCTACCCGAGTTCGACACGAACGTTGGCCCCGAGGTAAGCGCCAGCGCGCCACCGCCAAGCCTTGTCAGGTTGTCGGAGGCGATGCCAACGGCCGTCAGGCTCACGTTGCCTGTATTGCGCACCGTAATCGTGTAGGTGACGACATCACCCGCATCGGTGGTCGTCGGGCTGGAGCCGCTGGCGACGGTCACAGTCGCTGTCTTGGTGGTCTCAATCGATGGCGTTCGGGGGATCGAGGTCACCGTCGGATCGTTCGTCGTATTGCCATCCGTGTCGATGCCATTGTCCGAGACATCTACGACTTGGTTTCCGATCGGAGGCGTACCAAGCGCGGCGGCGATATTCGACACGCCACCAGCATCGACATCGGCCTGCACGAGCGTATAGCTCGCGGTGAATGTCGCTGTTTCCCCTGGCACCAAATTGGTTGGCGCCGAACTGCCGGAGTTCGACACGAATGTCGGTCCGGAGGTGAGCGTTAACGTCGGCCCGCCGATGCGGGTGAGCTGGTCGTTAACTTTTACGCCGACCAACGTCACATTGCCGGTGTTCTGTGCCGTGATCGTGTAGGTGATGACGTCGCCGGCGTCGATTTTGGTAGGATCACTGCCATTGGCGACCGTCACGACCGCCGTCTTCGTTGCTTCAATCGACGGTGCTGCCGGGATCAGTGTTACTGTTGGATCGTCGGTCGTATTGCCATCTGTGTCGATGCCGTTATCGGATACATCCGTCACAGCCGGCCCCGTCGGCGGCGTGCCGGTGCCGGTTGCCGTGTTGGACACGCCACCGTGGTCCACATCCGCCTGCACCAACGTGTAGCTTGCCGTAAACGTCGCCGTCTCACCCGGGATCAATGTCCCTGGCGCTGACGGGCCGGAGTTCGAAGTAAACGTCGGTCCCGAGGTCAACGCCAACACAGCGCCACCATTGAGGCGAGTGAGTGTATCCGATGCGATCCCGACCGCCGTCAGCGTCGTATTGCCTGTGTTGCGCAGCGCAATCGTATAGGTGACGACATCGCCGGCATCCGTGGCTGTCGCACTCAAACCATTCGCCACCGTGACGGTCGCAGTCTTGGTCGTCTCGAGCCCCGGTGTCCGCGGAATGATTGTCTCGGTAGGATCGTCGGTGGTGTTGCCGTCCGTATCGATTCCGTCGTCGGACACGTCCGTCACCGCAGGGCCACCTGCCGGCGTTCCAGTCCCCGTGGCTGTATTGGAGACGCCGCCGGCGTCGACGTCCGCTTGCACAAGCGTATAGCTCGCCGTGAACGTCGCAATCTCACCGGGCACAAGCGTGCCAGCAGCAGAGCCGCCGGAATTCGAGACGAACGATGGTCCCGAGCTCAGCGTCAACGCACCGCCGCCGAGGCGCGTGAGCGTATCCGACGCGATTCCAACCGAACCCAGCGTGGTATTTCCGGTGTTGCGGATGGTCACCGTGTACGTGACCACGTCACCAGCGTCGACGATGCCATTGTTGGCCCCGTTGGCGACTGTTACAGCCGCCGTTTTCGTGGTTTCGATGGACGACACCCGGGGCACAACGGTAAGCGGTGCCGACGCAGCAGGCGCAATCCCACCCGCAGTTGTCAGCGGGGAGGTTGTATTTGTGTAATTCCCGGCCGCGTTCGCGACCACATTCAAGGCAACTGTGCAGCTACCGTTTGCGGGCACGCTGCCATTGCGCACGTAGATGCCCAAATCGCCAGCACTTGGCGCTGCTGTATTCGCCGGATTGCGAACCACGATGCCACATGTCGCGGCGACATTTGGTACAGGCGCAACGGACATCTGGCCCGGTGCGAACGGAAAGGTGTCGGTGAACCCAGGCGCACTGACCGGGACACCCACCGGGTTTGGATTGGTCAGGGTAAAGGTCATCCTGACCGGCTCATCCGCCGCAACACTCGCCGCGGCAAACGACTTCGTCAGTGTCACCGGCTCGATCACACGCAGCTGAGCGACATTTGATGGTGCACCCGGTCCAACCGTTTGGTTGCTGGACACACCCGAGGTCTGATTGTCATGCAGCCCAATCGTCGTACTGGTCACATCGAGATCGATGTAACAATTCGCCGAGGGCGCGAGCGCGATGTTGGTGGCCGTGAAACTGCTGCCACCAAGTGCAGCATTGTGGGTGAGTCCGGTGCAGTTGCCGCCGACATAGAGCGGCGCCGCGATGCTCATATTGACCAGATTGTCGGTGAACGAGACGCTGGTCAGCCCGGCCGGCGCAAGCGTGGCATTGTTGGGATTTGAGATGGTGAAGCGGATGCGGCTCGTTGCACCGCTGGCGATCACCGATTGCAGGAACTGCTTGGTGATAGTTGGGGGTGAGATCACCCGCAAATCCGCCCGCGCTTCATCCGGATTCTGAGCGCCAGACAGCGTCGTCAGATCGCCACGCGGGATGGTGTTTGTGTAGACCCCCGCCGAACTCGCCGTCACCTGGGCATAAATCTGGCAGGCGGATTCAGCCACGAATGTTCCACCATCAAGACGGATAAACGCCGCGCCAGCGGACGTGCCGGTAGTCACCGTTCCGCCGGAGCAATTGGTTGTCGGCACGCCAACGATCGAGAGCCCCGCCGGCAGCGTATCGATCAGTGCGGGGCTGGCGCCCGTTTCGTTATTGGGAGCGACGTTTGTGTTGTAGAAGTCGATGGTGAGGGTCGATTGCTCGCCCGCAGCGATGAAATTTGGCGCGAACCCCTTGCCGACGTTGACTTGGCGTCCGACCGTTAGCGTCGCCGCGACATTTGCGTTGTTTGTCACCCCTTCGTTGGTGACCAGGTCACCTGCGGCAAGCGTATTGATGTGATTGCCGCCCTTGAAGGCCGTTATGTTGAAGCTGAATTTGCAGATCTTGCCTTTGTCGACCTCAGCTGCCGTGAGACTGATCGATTGTGCCCCTGGTGCGCCCGTGAAGACACCACCTCGGCAGCCATTGGCGTTGGGATTGCCGGCAACGTCAGTGAACTTGGCATCGACATTCGAGTAGAGCCGCATATCGGTGCCGGCAAAGCTGTCGGTCAACGACACGCCCGTCAGATTGATCGCCGTCGGCTCGACGTTGGAAAGTGTAATTGTCACACGCGATGGCGCGCCGCCGTTAACGGCGACCGGCGTAAACTCTTTATTGGCGCTCACACTCGTCGCGCGCACCTGGATGGCGGCGCTGGCGGCATAGTAGTTCTCGAGCGTATTGTACGGCGCGGCTTGACCATCATCGATAGCCGATACGTTGACCGGTGAGCCGTGGGCATCGCCTGGAATGTTATTTGTGAAGTTCTGGACCGTCGCAGGCGGCGTGAGGGCCGCGGCCCTGATATCGACGTAGATGCTGCATTCCTGCGTCGTTCCCGTGGGCGCGGGTATCGAGCCTCCACTCAACGTGATCGACGTCCCCGCCGGCGGCGCGTTCAGAGTACCACCGCAGCCGTTCGAGACGTTGGGCGATGACGCAATCGCAAAGCCGGCTGGCAAATTGTCAGTCAGCGCAAGGCCACTGGTCGCAAAATGATCGTTGCTGTAGCGAAGGACGCGGATCCGCAGTCGGGCGACACCCAGGGGGCCGACTTCTGTCGGGTCCCAATACTTGTAGACGCGCAGCGCGGGGTAAACGACAACCTGTCCCTGCAACTGGATCGGATAGGTCTGCCCAGGGTTGGTCGGCGTATCGAACGTGATACCGCCCACGGGAATCGTATTGTATCTCCACTGGCTGACCGGAAACGCGTCCGCGGCGGCCTTCAACGCCACCGTGACGGAGCACGACGCCCCTGCGGCAAGCACCATATCGTTGAGTTGGAACGATGTCGCATTGGGAACCGCAACCGGTGTACCGCCGCAGGTATTGCTGACGACGCCACCGGCCGCCACCCGAATTCCCGAATTGGGGCAGGCTGTACCGACGCACATCGAATTCAAATCGTCGGTCAGATCGATATTCGTGATCGGCGTCGACGACGAGTAATTTGTCATCGCGAACGTGACGTTGACGCTGTCGCCCTGATAGATCGATGACGTGCTGAAGGATTTGGTCACCTCCAGTATTCGTCCAGACACCGTCAAAGTCGCCTGCGTGGCCGTGTACTGGTGGCTCGCCAAATCTCCGGCAGGAACCGTATTGACGTAGGTTCCAGCGGTCGAGTAGCTGACGTTCGCTTTGATTTCGCAAAAACCGATTTGGCCGCCGGCTTGTTGCGATTGCGCCCCAGGCAGCGTCGCACCAGACATAGCAAGCGATGTTGTGCTGCTCCCGATCGTGCCTCCGCAGGTGTTGGAGGTGACCGAAACAATCGACATCTGCGCCGGGCTGGTCGGCAGCACATCCGTCAAATTGAAGTTGGAGACGTCTTGCGTGTTGTAGTTCTGGAAATAGAGACGCAGCTCCGCCGTCGTCGTGTCGTTAAGGTTCGTCGTCGCAGCAGTCGCGTTGTTGAAATATTTGAGAATCCGGATTCCGGTGTAGGCATAGACGTTGCGAGTTGCCTCGGCCGAGTTTGTGGCCCCTTCATTGGTCGTCACAGCATTGACGGGCAAGCGATGCGTGAGGCCACTAGAGGACAATGGCAATTGCGGGTCGCGTGACGGCTCGACATCGAAGGTGATCACGCATGAGCCACTGGCGGGAATTGTTCCCCCAGAAAAATCGATCTGCGACGTCGGTCCATACGCAGTTGTTCGTGCCGGTCGCGGCGTAATGGCAACCGTACCGGAGCCGCACGTCGTGCTGCCCGCATTCACAGCTCGGACGTTATAGCCCGCCTGCCAGAGATCATAGGAGAATGCGGCGCCAGTCAGCGGCACCGGATTGGGATTGGTCAGGGTGATCGTGTAGGTGGTCGATTCGTAGCCCTGCACGAAGCTGGACAGCCCCATATCAAGGGCAGGCACAAGATCCTGCAAAATCACGGCTAGCGTGCCCTGCGCAGCCTGTGTGTTGGAGTCGGGGGAACCGCCACTGGTCGCAGTGACGTCACCAACCGGAATGGTGTTGATATATGTGCCCTTCTTGGCAGCATACACATCGAGCGTGATAGTGCACACACCGGGATTGGTGCCATCGCCAGCAGGAATCACGCCGCCCGCAACCGTAAGCTCGCCCCGCGTCGACGTGTTGGTTCCAGTCGATGTGCCCCCGCACGTGGACACGATGTTGGGCGTTGCCGAGACGAAGACGTCATCAGGAAAAACATCGGTAAAGGCGGTATTCACCGCCGGCGTCAAAGCAGAGTTCAACAGCCTGATCTCAAGCCGGCTGATCTGGTTCGGATAGACCGTTGCCGGTGAGAAGCTCTTATTGACGTCAATGGCTGCGGAAGCCCCAAGCGCGCTCGCGAATACAAGAAGCAGCGATGCCATGAGCGAGGCCACGTAACTGCGGCTCTTGCTTGCCTGGAAATTCATGCGCTCCTCCTAATTCCGCCCACGGACCGGCAAGCCTCAATTGAGACAAAATTCCACGCGCTTGGCCCTCGAGACCAAACGTCGGTACGCGCCGGGTTCTCACTGAAAAAACTCACGCGACGTCGATTTGCCTAGAAACCATCGCCACTCGAATCGTCTGATGACGCCTAAATTTCTCGTAACTGATTCACGCGAGATTTATTCCGCATTAACTCTTTTGGAGGCAAATGGACCCAAACGCCGTTGCAGAATGATTACATACACTTAAGATTGTTTTTTTGATATTTACATCTTAAAGTTTAGATTTTTAGCCAAAGGCTGACCGTTTCGCCCAAAAACCAGTCAAAGGTATTTATTTGTGCGAGACCGCCGCATGCATTTGTAATTGGAATATTGAATGCACGCGCCGACTGGCCTTCGCGCCCCCAGCCAGAGACGATTGCAACATGGCGGTGGCGCAATCCCAACGCGATCGCTCGAAGCCACTTAAGCCGGCCACACTGGCCCCCCCCCCCGATCTGCCACGTGACAGACGGTGCCCTCGAGACCTCACTGGTGGCGTGTTAGGCTTCGCTCCAAGCGATAAGCCCGGCCCTTTCACGGTTATTTGCAGTGCGTCTCAGGGCAGGCCTGCGCTACCCCAGCAACATTGTATTTCCGAACGCCCAAAGGACACCACTCGATGGACTGCAATGCACAACGCTGATTACCTGCTCATAGGTGGGGGCCTCGCGAGTGCAACGGCCGCAGAAACGTTGCGCGAACAGGGCGCCACCGAGCCGATCCTCATCGTATCGAGCGAGCCGTCGCCGCCTTATGAGAGGCCGCCGCTCTCCAAAAGATACCTTCTCGGCAAGGCCACCCCGCAGATGCTGGAAGTCTTGTCGCACGACCGCTGCCGCCAGCTCGCAATCGACCTGCAGCTCGAGACGACGGTGACGTCGATCGATCCCCTCAACCACACTGTGGCAACCGATCGGGGAGAACATATCAGCTACCGCAAGCTGCTGATCGCGACGGGCGGACGAGCAAGATCGCTGTCCGTGCCGGGCGCAAACCTGCCAGGAATCTATCGCTTGCGAACACTGGCGGATGCCGACGCTTTGAAGTCGGCGGCAGCAAAGGCGCGGCAGGTGGTCATCGTCGGCGGCAGCTTTCTTGGCATGGAAGTGGCAGCTGCACTCTCCGAGATGGGCTTGAATGTCACGATCATCGATCAGGAGCGCGCCCTGTTCCCAAAACTGAGGACGGAGAAGGTCTCTCAGTTCCTGCTCGACATGTTCGTGAAGCGCAACGTCACCGTCCGGCTTTCGGAAATGGTGCACGCTTTCGAGGGAGAGCAACACGTTGACTGCGTCGTCACCAGCGCGGGCGCGCGACTGCCATGCGATCTCGTCGTACTTGCCGTTGGCGTGGCCCCGAACGTCGAGTTCCTCGAGGGCAGCGGTATCGCATGCGACGACGGTGTACGCGTTGACCGCCAGCTGCAAAGCTCCCATCCCGATATCTTCGCTGCCGGAGATGTGGCCAGCGTATGCGACCCACTGCTTGGCCGGCACAATCGCGTCGAGCATTGGGATAGCGCCGTCAAACAAGGTCGCATCGCTGCCCGCAACATGCTGGGCCAACGCCGGCTCTACGACGAGTTGTCCTATTTCTACTTCGATCTCTTCGACCTGAGCTTCGAGGTTCTGGAACCAAGCGTGACCGGCACCCGACAGGTTGTCCGCGGCGATCTCGCGCAGGGCTCATATGCGATCTTCTATCTGCAGGACCAGATCATCCGCGGCCTCTTTTCGACGGGCCGACCGGCCTCCGAGACGCGCGCAGTCCAATCGCTGATCCGCTATCGCGTCAATCTCAAGGGCGACGCCGCACGCCTTGCCGAGCCTGATTTCCACCTGGCAACGATCCCACATCAGACCGTGCTGATCCTGCAGGGCGGCGGTGCGATGGGCGCCTTCGAGTTCGGCGTGGCGAAAGCGCTCGAACAGAACGGCATCGTGCCCGACATCATCGCAGGCGTGTCCATCGGTGCCTTCAATGGGGCGATCATCGCCTCCAATCCAGGTTGTGCCACACAGGCCCTCGCAGCGTTCTGGCAGGAGCTGATCGTGCACTCGGCATCTTTGGGCGGTTCGCCCATCGATGACGCCTTGAATTCCTGGCAGACGATCGCGATGGGCTCGCCGAATTTCTTCGTCCCCCGCTGGATGCAGCCGGTGTGGAGCCAGGAGCAACTCCCCTACCAATGGACGAGCCTCTACGACACCTCGCCCATGAAAGAGTTGATCTCACGCTACGTGGATTTTCCGAAATTGAAGAATGGCCCCATTCGCTTGCTGGTCTCGGCAGTCAACGTGGAAACCGCTGAACTCGAGGTTTTTGACAGCTACGTCGACGATCTGACAGCCGACCATATCCTCGCAAGCGGGAGCCTGCCACCGAGCTTCCCGTGGACCACGATCAATGGAAAGCACTATTGGGATGGCGGCATCGTCAGCAATTCGCCCCTCGACCTCGTCACCGAGCGCTGCGGCGCATCCGGCAAGCGCGTCTTCATCGTCGATCTCTACCCCGCCGCCCGCGATCTGCCCAAGAACCTGATCGAAGTTGCGGCGCGTCGTGACGAGATCATCTATTCCGAGCGCGTCAAACGCGATGCGTTCGGACGCAATATAGCGCTCGAATATGGGCGCCTTGTCGATGAGCTGTTGGAAGAGTTGGATCCGGCACGCGCCGAGATCATGCGTCAGCGCCCCCGCTTCATCGAGCTGATGGGCGATATTGCACCACCGGAAATCGTCCGCATCGTTCGCGACGTCGAAGACGACGACAAGGTCGGCCGCGACCACGACTTCTCAGAAACGGCGGTACATCGCAACCGCGACAGCGGTTTTGCCGCCGCCCTCAAGAAGCTCAAGACGCTGGCGAAACCATAACGCCCACTTGCTGCTGCCGGCGGCGGCATGCCATCCACGCCCGCACCCGCCGCGTGGAACGCATCCCGGCTGGCCGCAGGGGCCACCGCGATGACACTTTGAGATATGACGCCCGTCATGATCCCCGATAGGCCGCCTCGAGAACCGCAATGTCGATTTTTCCCATCTGCATCATCGCAGCCATGGCCCGCCCCGCGCCCTTTCTTTCAGGGCCCCCGAGCAATGCCGGAAGCGCCGCTGGCACGATCTGCCACGACAAACCGAAGCGATCTTTCAACCACCCGCAACGGCTCGCTTTCCCGCCATCAGATGTGAGTGCATCCCACAAGCGGTCGGTTTCGGCTTGATCCGCAGTCGTCACCGAAATCGATGCAGCCTCGTTGAGCGTGTAGTGCGGCCCACCGTTCAGCGCCTGATAGGGCACGCCTGCGAGCGTGAAATTCACCATCAGCGCCACGCCTTCGGGTTCTGGGCGAAACACGTCATCGATACGTGACCCAGCCAGCAGCGAAACGTAGAACCGCGCGGCCTCCTCACCGTTCCCGTCGAACCACAAGCAGGTGCGAACCTTGGCGGTCATGACATCCCTCTCCTCACCGTTGCGCACTGACGATCGCAAACATCGCGCCTTGCGGGTCGAGACACTGTGCGATCCAGGCGCCGCCAGGCACCTCCATCGGGCCATGCACGATCTGCCCGCCGCCGGCCTTGACCCTGTCAATTCCCGCGTCCAACGCCTCGACATTGAAATAGAAGAGCCAACCGCTCGCGGGCACATCGGCCCCCTTCTTCATCATCCCGCCGACCGCTTCACCGCCATATGTGAACAATTGATAGGGACCATAGAGGTCGCCCTTCTGCCAACCAAACAAGCCGGAATAGAACGCAAACGTGCTATCGACCTCGCCGGAATGCAGTTCGCGCCAATCCACATGACCGGGCGTACCCGGCGGCATTGTTTGCGTAGGCTCACGCGAAAAGCCGCTGAAGATGATGAAGCCTGCGCCAGACGGGTCGGAAACAACAGCAAAACGCAACACGCCCGGCACATCCATGGGTCCCTTGTGCAGATGTCCGCCCGCCGCTTCGATCCGCTTGACGAAATCATCGACGTCCCCAACCCCGACATAACCCATCCACGATGGCGGAATGCCGGCTTTGGCAGCGTCTTGCGGTATCGGCATCAGCCCACCAAGCTTCACGCCAGCCTTGGAGAGCACCGTGTAGCACTGCCCCGGTACGCCGGAATCCACGCCATCCCAGCCAAACACGCTGCCATAGAACGACAGAGCGGCTTCGGTGTCCGTCGTCATCAGGTCGTACCAAAGAAACCTTCCTTCCTGCTTCGACATAGCGAACACTCCTGTTTGCAAGGACAACACGCCCGCTTTGGGCGGTTTAGCGCTGCGCGGCCTGCATCTCGCAACCTTGGTTCCAGCCGAACGCCGAAAACCCGCACATCACGATTAGCCACATCAAATTGCGGCTTAGCATTTCGACATGCGGCTTCGATCTAGATTGACATTTACGTTGATGTCAACTTATTTGACAGTATGACCAAACGCAACGATCTGCCGCTGGCCGCAACCCATGAAGTCCGCGACCGCTGTTTGTGCCTGCACCTTCAGCGGGCGGCGCGCGCCATCGCCCGCCGTTTCGACGAAGCCTTGCGACCATTCGCCATCACGAGCGGACAATTCTCACTATTGATGTCCTTGAATCGGCCGCAAGCACCGCGCATCGGCGATGTTGCCAACCTGCTCGCCATGGACCGCACGACGTTGACCGCAAACTTGAAGCCACTGGAGCGGCGCGGACTGCTCAAGGTGGAACCCGATCCGCAAGACAAACGCATTCGCCGATTGGAAATCACCGACCTCGGCCGCAAGATCCTGGCCGCAGCATTGCCAATTTGGCGGGAAACCCACGACGAGATCGATGGCCTGCTTCCCGCGCGCACCGATCCCGAGCGACTGAGGAAAAGCCTGCGCGCCCTGTCATGACCGATTGATCGCCCCTGATGAGCAACAGAGGGCCGAACCACTCACGCGCCGTATGCTGCCAGGAACATCTCCACCGCAGCTCCAACCACGCGCGCAGCTTCAGCCTCACCCACGGGGTCTTCGATCACGGCATAGAGCCGTGGCCGCACAATCCCAGCCTGACACAACTCAAGGAACTGGGTTGCCGCCAACTTCGGATCTTCGAGCTTGAGCTCGCCCGCCGCAATCCGACCCGCCAGATAAGCACTCAGAGCATCGCGCACCCGGCGCGGCCCGCCCTCGTACATCTGCCGGCCGATTTCTGGCATCCGCGCCGACACACCGATAACGATCCTGTGCGCCTGGATCACGTAAGGTTGCGCCAGAATTGTCGCCAGTCGGCACCCGAACAACGTCAGCACCGCTTTCACCGGACGGCTTTCATCGAGCAACGCTATGATCTGCGCAATATTGCGGTCCCGCTCGCGCCCGATGACGGCGGCGAACAATTCCTCTTTGCTCGGGTAATAGACGTAAAGCGTCGCCTTCGAGACTCCGGCCTCGCTCGCCACATCCGACATTGAGGCAGGGTCAAAACCCATCCGTTGAAAGACGGCTGCGGCGCCATCCAGGATCTGCTGCCGCTTCCGGGGATCTGTGCCGGCAGCCAGCCGACCGCCACGCCGCGCCCGTGCCGGATTGCCCGCCTCGATGCCTTCGCTATTGCTCATCGTCTCCTCTCGAACCGCCCAAACGCGCAATGCAGATTATGCATAGGAGCCTTGCGGCGAAAATTGAACCAAACAGTTCAGTTTGACGTTGTTTTCCACTAACAGGCCTGCTAAGTCAACCTCAAAAGAAACTGAACCGTACCGTTTGAAATGGAGCTCGAGATGAGCCGAGCCACCGCTCCAACCCTAGGTCAGCCAGTCCCCCCATCGCCTGAGGCTAGCCCCAGCGCGCAAGATGGCGATGCCGTGCCCCTGCGGTCCAATCCGGTCCCATTTCCGGCTATCACCGAGAAACCGGGCGGCGAGCCGGCCGGCAAGGCAGCACCCGCCGCGCGGGTCGGCGACGACACCAGGCCTGCCCAGAACGCAGTCGCAGACAAACCGGGCAAGCCGCGCCGGCGAATCATTCTGGGGTTGATCGGCGCCCTCGCGCTGGTGGCAGCCGTCGGCTTTGGCGTTCGCTGGTGGACGGTCGGCCGCTTCCTGGTCTCGACCGACGATGCCTATATCGGCGCCGACATTTCCCTGCTTTCAGCCCGCGTCGCAGCCCGCGTCGTCAGTGTCACGGCCGATGCCAACCAGCACGTCAAAACGGGTGATGAGCTGATCCGCCTCGATGATGCCGACTTCAAGCTCGGCGTCGATCAGGCGAACGCGCGCCTCGCCACCCAGCAGGCTGGCGTTGCCCGCATGACCCAGCAAATCCTTGCCGGTGAGGCCGCCGTCGCACAGGCGCGCGCCCAGGTGGTCGCCGCCGAGGCCGAAACGGCTCGCGCAGAAGCCGACTTCGTGCGCGTCCAGTCTCTCGCCGCCAACCAATACAGTTCCCGCGCGGCTTTCGATCAGGCCCGCGCTGCCCGCGATAAGGCCCGCGCCGCCGAAGATGCAGCCCGCGCCGCTCTCAAGGCTTCGCTAGCCAACGTCGCCGTCCTCGAGGCGCAGAAAACCGAGGCCCAGCGCATGGCCGACGAACTCGCCGTCGCCGTCGCCAAGGCCAAACGCGATCTTGAAGCCACCAGTATTCGCGCCCCGATCGACGGCGTGGTCGGCAACAAAAGCGTTCAGGTCGGGGACTACGTGACGCCCGGCAAACGGCTGGCCGCCATCGTGCCGCTCGACCACGTCTATATCGACGCGAAGTTCCAGGAAACCCAGCTCGCCGGCATCCACCAGAACGCCAAGGCCACCATTTCCGTCGACGCCGCTGACGCCAAGACCATAGAGGGCAAGGTGATCAGCATCGCACCGGCAACCGGCTCGCAGTTTTCGCTGCTCCCCCCAGAGAATGCTACGGGCAATTTCACCAAAATCGTGCAGCGCGTACCGGTTCGCATCGCCGTGCCGCGCCAAGCCGTCGAATCAGGCGCCCTGCGCCCCGGCCTGTCCGTGGTCGTGACCATTGATACCCGCACCGGCGAACGCCCGCCTCTCCCGGCTGCGAAGCCGGAAGCGCCCATCGCCCAGGCACCATCCGGTCACACGGCACAAAGCCAATAAAGAGAGCATGCCATGAACCCCGCCGGCAGCATCCCGGGCCAATTGGGCACCGATGCAGGACCAGTTGGTGAGCGCCAGCTCCTGGGCGTCCCCGCCCGCAAGCTGTTTGCGTTTCTCGCCATGGTGCTGGGCATGTTCATGGCCATTCTCGACATTCAGGTGGTCTCCGCATCGCTGTCGGAGATCCAGGCCGGCCTGTCCGCCAGTGCCGACGAAATCAGTTGGGTGCAAACAGCCTACCTGATCGCCGAAGTGGTGATGATCCCCCTCTCGGGCTTCTTGTCTCGCCTGGTTTCGACCAGGGTGCTGTTCACCGTATGTGCGGCAGGCTTCACCGCGTCGAGTGCCTTGTGCGCCACGGCAACTTCCATCGACCAGATGATCATCTACCGCGCGCTGCAAGGCTTCATCGGCGGCGGCATGATCCCGAGTGTCTTCGCCGCTGCCTTCACCGTTTTCCCCCCGTCGAAACGCGCCGTCGTTTCTCCCCTGATCGGCCTCGTCGCCACACTTGCTCCGACCATCGGCCCGACCGTGGGTGGCTACCTGAGCCACGCCTTTTCATGGCACTGGCTGTTCCTGATCAACATCGTGCCCGGCATCATCGTCTCCACTGCCGTGTGGAACCTCGTCGACTTCGACAAGCCCGACCTCAAGCTTTTCGACCGCTTCGACTGGACCGGCCTCGCTGCCATGGCCGTATTCCTGGGCTCCCTCGAATACGTCCTCGAGGAAGGTCCGCGCTACGATTGGTTGGATGATCCAACCATCGCCACCCTCACCGCCACGATGGTGATCGGTGCTGCGATATTTTTCTGGCGGGCACTGACCGCCCCCGAGCCCATCGTCAACATCCGCGCATTCACCAACCGCAACTTCGCCTTCGGCTCGGCCTTCAGCTTCATCATGGGCATTGGCCTCTACGGCCTCACCTATCTCTATCCCGTCTACCTCGCACGCATCCGCGGCTACGATTCCCTGATGATCGGCGAGACGATGTTTGTCACCGGCCTCACCATGTTCGCCATGGCACCGGTGGCCGGCCGCCTGTCGCAAGTCCTCGACCTGCGGGTCATGATGGTCATCGGTTTTGCAGGCTTTGCCGCGGGCACGTGGCTCGCCTCCGGCATCACCACCCAGTGGGATTTCTGGGAGCTGCTCCTGCCGCAAATGCTGCGCGGCGGTTCACTCATGCTCTGCATGGTCCCGATCAACAACCTCTCGCTCGGCACCCTGCCGCTCGATCAGGTGAGGAACGCCGCCGGGCTCTATAATTTGACCCGCAACCTCGGCGGCGCCGTCGGCCTCGCCGTCATCAACACCATCCTCTTCGATCGCACGGATCTCCACGTCCAGCGCCTACAGGAGAGCGTGCGATGGGGCCGCCCCGTTGCCGAAGAAACCCTCAACGGCCTCACCCAGGCCTTGTCCCGCTTGCCGGATCCCGCTCTCGCCGGCCTGAAACAATTGAGTGGACTGGTCCATCGCCAGGCACTCGTCATGGCCTTCGCAGACGTCTTCCTTGTTCTGACAGCCCTGTTCGCAAGCTTGCTGGTGTTCGCTTTCTTCATGCGCCGGCCGCCGCCCCAGGCTCAAGCGCCCAAAGCCCATTGACGCACCAGACCCACACGTCAACCTAGAGAATCTGCCGCGCCCGCATCAATTGCACCAGCTCCTCGACCAGCGGCTCCGGCGCCGTACCGCCGGCATCGAGGCGCAACTCAGGTTGCAGCGGCGGCTCGTAGGCCGAATCGATACCGGTGAAATTCCGGATCTGTC
This sequence comes from Hyphomicrobiaceae bacterium, assembly GCA_041397705.1. GTDB lineage: Bacteria > Pseudomonadota > Alphaproteobacteria > Rhizobiales > Hyphomicrobiaceae. The sequence goes on along the minus strand of JAWKWC010000012.1, from coordinate 113,695 downwards.
CTTGCCGGGCCTTGCGATAGAGCCCCTTGGGATCGCGCCCCTCGCACACGTTGAGTGGCGCATCGACAAACACCTCGATGAACTCACCCTCATCGAACAGCTCCCGCGCCATCGCACGCTCGGATCTGAAAGGCGAAATGAAAGAAACCAGCACGATCAGCCCCGCATCGACCATCAAGCGTGCGACTTCCCCGACACGACGGATGTTCTCCACCCGGTCCGCATCCGTGAAACCCAGATCGCGATTGAGGCCGTGACGCACGTTGTCGCCGTCCAGCACATAAGTGTGCCGTCCCATCGCCACCAGGCGCTTATCCAGCAGGTTGGCAATGGTTGATTTTCCGGCCCCCGAAAGCCCCGTGAACCACAGGCAGCATGGCTTTTGCGTCTTCAACGCGGCGCGCGTCGCCCGCGTCACGTCCAGCGCCTGCCAATGAATGTTGGTTGCCCGCCGCAACTCGAAGCGGATCATCCCCGCCCCGACCGTCGCCGACGTCAGCTTGTCGATCAGAATGAAAGAACCCAGCGTCTGGCAGGCCTCGAACGGCTCGAAAACCAGCGGTCGCGCAGTCGAGATGTTGCAAAAGCCGATATCGTTCAGCTCGAGCGTGCGGCTCGCAATTTCCTCGCCCGTTTCAATACCGAGCGTATGCTTGATCGTCGTGATCGTCGCGCTGACCGTCTGCGTCCCGCATTTCAGCAGATAAGGACGCCCCGGCAGCATAGTCTCTGCAGCGAGCCAGATGACATGGGCGGCAAACTGGTCGGCGACCTGGAGATTGGCATCCGGCGCCACCAGCACATCGCCCCTGCTGACATCGATTTCGTTCTCGAGCACCAGCGTCACGGCATCACCGGCCGTAGCCCGCTCCACCTCCACATCACCCGCCAGCACCCGGCGCACCACCGAGCCCAGGCCCGATGGCAAGACCTTGACCGGCATACCGACGGCCGCTTCCCCGCCCGCAAGTGTGCCGGAAAATCCCCGAAATGTCTGGTCGGGCCGGTTCACCCATTGAACCGGCAGCCGCATCGTTGAGGGCCTGACCGGCTCGATCTCGACCGTCTCGAGGTGCTGCAGCAGCGTCGGGCCGCTGTACCAGTCCATGCGCGCCGACCGGGCAACGATATTGTCGCCCGCGCGCGCCACCACCGGAATCGCCACCGTGTGGGTCAGTCCATGTGCCATCGCCAGGGCCTGGAACTCCGCCTCGATCGATCGGAATTGCGCCTCGTTGAAACCGGCAAGATCCATCTTGTTGACGCACAGCACCGCGTGCTTGAGGCCGAGCAGCCCCGCAATCGCGATGTGACGCCGCGTCTGCACCAGGATCCCCTTGCTCCCGTCGACAAGGATCACCGCCAGATCCGAAACGCTGGCCCCAGTCGCCATGTTACGCGTGTACTGCTCGTGGCCCGGCGTGTCGGCCACGATGAACTTGCGCCCAGGCGTCGAAAAATAGCGGTACGCAACGTCGATCGTGATGCCCTGCTCACGTTCGGCCTGCAGACCATCGACCAGCAGCGCTAGATCCAGCTCCTCACCGGTCGTTCCATGTCGCTTGCTATCGGCCGCCAGCGTTGCCAGCTGATCGTCCAGCACCAGACCCGAGTCATAGAGCAGCCGGCCGATCAGCGTGCTCTTGCCGTCATCGACGCTGCCGCACGTGAGAAATCGCAAAAGGCTCTTTTCGCCATGCATCTGTGTGCCATGCATCAGAAATAGCCTTCCTGCTTCTTCTTCTCCATCGAACCGGAGCTGTCGTGATCGATCGCCCTGCCCTGCCGTTCCGACGCCCGTGCCGCCGCAATCTCCGCGACGATATCATCGACACTGGCGGCCTCCGACATCACCGCGCCGGTCAGCGGATAGCATCCGAGCGTGCGAAAACGGATCCGGCGCATCTGCGGGACTTCGCCCGGATGCAATGGCAGCCGTTCGTCGTCGCGCATGATCATCATGCCATCACGCTCCACCACCGGCCGCTCGGCCGAGAAGTAGAGCGGGACCACCTCGATGCCTTCCGCCGCGATGTATTCCCACACATCCAGCTCGGTCCAGTTCGACAATGGAAACACCCGCATGCTCTCGCCCGGCTGCCGACGCCCATTGTAGAGATGCCAAAGCTCCGGCCGCTGCGCTTTCGGATCCCAGCGATGCCCGGCGCCACGAAGCGAAAACACCCGCTCCTTCGCCCGCGAGCGTTCTTCGTCCCGGCGCGCGCCGCCGATCGCGCAATCGTAGCGCCCGGCATCGAGCGCCTGCCGCAGTCCCATCGTCTTCATCTGGTCCGTGTGCACACTCGACCCGTGCGTGATCGGTGAAATACCGCGGGCCAGCGCTTCCTCGTTGATGTGCACCTTGAGATCGAGCCCCAGCCGCTTGGCAGTCGCATCGCGGAAAGCAATCATCTCGCGAAACTTCCACGTCGTATCGATGTGCAGCAACGGGAAGGGCGGCTTGCCCGGATAGAATGCCTTCAGTGCCAGATGCAGCAGCACCGAGCTGTCCTTGCCGATGGAATACATCAGCACCGGCCGCTCGCATTCCGCCACCAACTCCCGAAAGATGTGGATCGCCTCGGCCTCGAGGGCCCGCAGATGAGAAGGAAGGGTCATATCTTACAGGCGTTCCTCTGTTCAGGGTCCGTCCGCTCGCAAGCAGCCATAGCGCCACTCCCCGCCTGTTGCACCAGACTATTCGCCGCGCCGGGTCCGCCTGCGCCCTTAGCCCGTCGAAGAGATCTGCGAAAGTGTCCTCGGTTCGGACAAGCCCGCCCCGATCGCTTTTTTCCCCTGCGATCGAACCGCCTCGACTCCGGCCGCCAATCATCGCGCGTCTTGACCACGGTTCAAATGATCTTGCAAGCCACCCTCTCCCGACCTGTTTCGAACACACAAATGCTGATGCCTGTTGTGGCGCCATGCTCACGCCGAGAAAAACTACCCACTGTCAGCCCGGATCCGCCAACCATCACCAGCCGTCACCTCGCGCAACACCGCTCAACAGCCCCCGGAACGCGGCGATCGCCTGACTTATCCCGCCCCCACAACCCCGCTTATCCTTCCCCTCGCGGCAATCCGACGACCGTTGCAGGAGCTGGGATGGACCAAACGCCAAATTTGAACTTGCCCTATATTTTCGCCTCACGGGCGCAAAAGCACGTGACGCCCAACAGGGCCATCCGGGCACTCGACGCTGTCGTGCAATTGGGCGTGATGCTGAGCCGATCGAGCAATACCCCGCCGGCCACGCCGTCCGACGGCGACCGCTACATCGTCGGCCCCGCCCCGACAGGCGCTTGGGCCGGTGCAACCGGAGACGTCGCCTGCCGGACGGCGCCTGGATGATTCCATGCCCCGCAGACCCGGTTGGCTCGCCTGGATCTCCGACGAATCGCAACTTCTGGCCTGGAACAGCGGCGCTTGGATCGCCGTCTCCTCGGGCGCCGCCAGCATCAATCCAGCGCCCCTCGTTGGCGTCAATGCGACGGCTGACACGACAAACCGCCTGGCCGTGTCGTCGCCGGCGTCCCTGTTCAATCACGCACCAGGGCGGTGGCCACCAGCAGAAGATCAACAAGGCAACGGCCGGCGATACGGCCAGCGTTGTTTTTTCAGACCAACTTTTCCGGCCGCGCCGGGAAGTTCCGGCCTCGCCGGTGACGACGATTGGCACGTCAAGGTGTCGCCGGATGGCGCGTTTGGAACGAAGCCCTGATTGTCGATCGTCACGACCGGCAACATTCAGTTTTCCGAAGCAAACGCGCACCAGCCGGTCGATCGTCGATGGCCAGGCCGTCATTCCCCTGCAGGCGCTGGCCGATGCGGCAACTGTCGCCTGGGATTGCAACCTCGGCGCCAAGGCCAAGGTCACGCTCGGCGGCAACCGCACCATGGGTGCGGTGAGCAACGCGATCGAGGGCGCGGCCTATGTGCTTTGGGTCATTCAGGACGCGACGGGCAATCGCACCGTCAACTGGACGGGGACTGGATCGGGCTCGTTCGATTTCGGCAACCAAGGTCCGCCCACGCTGTCGGCGGACCCAGGCACGGCGGACATGCTGACGTTCGAGGCCATCGCCATTGGCGGCACGCTCAAGCTGAGGCTGGTCGCCTTCAACGGTGGTTTCAGCGGCAGCGACCCCTATGCGGGGCTGAACTGGGCGGCGATCGGCTCATCGATCACGTCGCAGGGTTTCTACACGGGGCCGCTCAATACGCTGCTCGGAACGGCCCTGACCAACCTCGGCTACTCCGGCCATGACCTGACGACGGGACTCGGCGCCAGCGGCATCTATGACCGCATCGCGCAAATTCCGGCCAACGCCGATCTCGTCACCTTCGATGGCTTCATCAACGATTTCAGCCACAATGCGCCGCTGGGGGTCCTGGGTGATACTGTCACCACCACCTTCTACGGCGCCTTGCTGTCGGCCGCCAACGCTGTGCTGGCCGCCAACCCGCACCGCATCCTCGTGATGATGACGCACTATGAAATCACGCTTGCCGGTCCCAACTGGCAGACGCCCAACGGCAACGGCAACACGCAGCAGCAGTTCAATCAGGCCATCCGCGACGTTGCCGCCGTGGTCGGCGCCTACCTCGTCGATTGCGAGGCCGAGTCGCCCGTCAATCACACGACGGCTGCCACCTATCTGTCGGATGGCCTGCACCTCAACACGGCAGGCGGCAACGCTCAGGCGCAGTATCTCGCCGGCAAGATCGAGGCGATTGCGCCCTATGGTGGCCTGGTGGCTCAGGCGCCAGCGTTCGCGCCGGCCGGTGGCGCCTATGCCTCGGCGCAGTCGGTTGCCATCTCGAGCGCCACGCCTGGCGCCGGCCTGCGCTACACCGTCGACGGCTCGCCGCCAACGGTCGCCTCGCCAGTCGTGATCGGCAACGTCAACATTGCGCAAGACGCGACCTTGAAGGCCATCGCCGTCAAGTCGGGCTTCGATCTGTCGCCCGTGACTTCGGACGCCTATACGATCGCCAACACCGTGGCGACGCCGACATTCGCGCCGGCTGCCGGCACCTATGGCAGCGCCCAGTCGGTGACGATCTCGTGTGCGACAGCCGGCGCGACGATCCACTACACGACCGATGGCAACGATCCGACCACGAGCTCGCCGGTCTACTCTGCGCCGATCAACGTGGCAGCGAGCCAGACCCTCAAGGCGCTCGCCGTCAAGGCCGGCTCCAATGACAGCGCCATCGCCACGGCGGCTTACACGATCTCGTCAAGTGGCGCCTGGTCGACCGCGCTCAGCGTCACCATGACGATGAACAACAGCTACCCCAACATTGGCATCGTATCGCGCCTGTTCGCGGCCTCCTTGTCGCTGCCATCCGGCACGATCCAGAAGATCCGCGTGACCATCAAGGGCAACGTCGGGGGCCTGGCGATCGGACCACAGGCCGCCAGTGGCGATGCCTACGATGCGGCTTCGCTGACGCCGATTACCTTCGGCGGCTCGGCTCAAGTCGCCGGCACGACCGGCGAAACGGTGTCCGACGAAATTCCGTTCACCTGGGACAAGATCGGCGATCTCATGATCAGCGCTGGCGAAGCCTCGGCCGGGCCGTTCGGGCATCTCCAATCGACGAGCCTCGGTACGAGCAATTGGGCCTTCAACGGTGGCAGCTTCTACGCACAGGCCGACAAGCCGTCGGGATGGTCGACGGCTGCAAACACAATCTACTGCGTCACCAAGATCGAGTTTTTTGCCTGACGGGCGACCACAATCACCGATGCGGCAGTCGTCATCGGTAAGCACGACGTCATGGGGGCGGACTGATACTGTATCGCTGCATTATCCGCCCACATGACGATCCGGCAACCCAGCGGCGTGGACAACTGACGCCACGCCATTGGCAGGGTCGCGGAACCGTCAGTCAAGCCTTTGCCAAGCGCTCGGAGCGAGCCCGCAAGTTGGCCTGAACATGCAGCCGCGTTGAAATCCGCGCGACAATTCCCAGCCTAATTGGACAGATGACGATCACGGTAGAACGATCCCCCACTCCCACACGAAAGAGGCAGAGCCCTTCCCGTAGGAGTATAAAGACACGGCGCCTTACGCCGTTGTTTGCCGCCAGTAGGGACGACTACGATCAAACGCATCGCGAAGCACCCGCTTCACCTCGTGCTGGGTTTGCTGCTGCTCGTGCCGATCGTGCTGACTACGTCCACGACAGCCCTATCTCACCTTGATCATCTGCACCGCCTGATTGGCGGTGAGCAGTTTGTGGCGGTTGCTCCTCGCAAGGCGCGAGACGGCCGACCTCGCAATCATCGCTCGGGGTGTCTGCGGACTGACGTTACTTTTTGGCCTCTACCTCTATGATGATGATGCGTTGTTCGCACCTTTCACGCGCATCATCGACATGATGTTGATAGCAAGAGCGTCGTCCTCATCCTCAGCCGAGCGCGGAGCGAGAAACATTCAGGCATTGCAGGCGCTCGTGGAGACCTGGCGGTTCGGAGTCGGAATCGGCAGCACCCGCGCATCCAGCTCGATTGTGGCCGCCTTGGCAGGTCTCATCACAAACGCAACGGTTGGCGATAACGCCGACCCCGGCGTCATGTTCTGCGTTGCAGTGACGGCCCTCATCGCCATCTCACATATCGTGGCGCCGAGATAAGCCGTCGCGCATCGCCGAGCCGAACGCGGTCCAAGCGCCATCCTTGCCACTTGAGCAAACGCCCATAGAACACCAGCCGCCCAAAAGCACCAGCCTCGCGTCCGCTATTACCGCCTACTCGTAGAGCGCAATTGGCGCTTGGCTCCGCCACACGGCCCGGTTCGACGGTCAATCCCAAATTCAAAAGCGAGACGAGAAACATCGAGGTGCTCGTGTCCCATCGAAGTCCCACATGCTCCGCAACGCGTACCGCTAAGGGATGGCATTGTCGGATGCCTAACGCTCGCCAATCCCCCAAATTCGCGCGCCTACCTCTCAAGAGGTAGCTCCTTAAGCCTGACGCGGGCCTTGGTGCAATCTCCAGCCAGTCGTTACGCTCAAAGCCGATTAATCATGAATCGCACCCCCTCCCGCTCTGACAATTGGGTCGCGATGAAATTCCAACAACTGCCGGCGTACGACTACGGTCGGAAAGACATATTAGATGCCCAATTACGATTATCTCATCCTGGGATGCGGCGTTGCCGGTTTGTGCGCGGCGCAAATGCTGCGCAAACAAGGTTCCCGCAGCATTCTCATCATCGATCAGTATTCCGCCCCCGGCGGCAACCAGATGTCACACGACATCAACGGCTATACTTTCGATATCGGAGCCTTCTATTACTGGCCATCGATGCCGCTGTTCCAAATGTTCCCCGCCATGGCTGCCCCGTGCCCCCGTGTCGACATTTCGATCGAGCGCATCAGTCCGTTGGGTGCGGTCCACTCTTATCCCTTCTCAGTTGGTCCAGAATTCATCGCCCGTGGCCCATGGTACTGGCTGAAGGCAATCTCATCGTTGGGCCGCGCCCGCTTGAACAAGCGCTCCTTCGCAACCGCTGAAGACTACGCTGTCTACTGGATGGGCCGTTGCCTGTATGCCGACCTCGGCATGGCTGATTACATCACGAGGTTCTTCGACCTGCCGGCAGACCAGATCGAGGCACAATTTGCCATCGCCCGCATGCAGCCGGTGTCTCGCATCGGCAAGATCTCATATTGGGTCGATAAGGCGATGCGGAGCATCAAGCACGCCGTGCGGCCCTCCCCGTCCGAACACCTCTTGGTGCGGCCAGAACGCGGCATGGCCCACATGTACGGCAAGGCCGTCACCTCGCTCCGTCACCAAGATATCGACATCGCTTTGGGGAACAGATCCTAGGTATCAAAAAGCAGGGTGAAGCGTTCGAAGTCCGCACCGGCGGCGAACTCTTCAGAACCAAGCGCCTGATTGCGACAATGCCAGTCAAACAGATGTGCGCACACTTCGAGATACCTGCCGGCAACGAGCTCGAGTGCGTCGACCTTTTCACGTTATTCGTGAGCTTCGAAGGCGATCGAGGGTTCGACGCAAACATTCTTTACAACTGGAGCCGGCGCGGCCGTTGGAAGCGGCTCACCATGCATTCGGATTATTACGGCAAACGCGCTGGTCGCGCTTATGCCAATGTCGAGATCCCACTTTTTCGTAAGGCACCAGAGAGCGCGGAAGCCATGTTTTCCGACTTCGCCGAAGCAGTTCGCGACTACGGCCTGTTTCAGGGCGATCTCAGATTGGAAGGCCATTCGCTCGTGCAAAACGCCTATCCCGCAAACACGCTGGGAGCCAGTGCCAAGGCAGCCGCAGCAATCGCGGCCCTCAAGCAGCTCGGCGTCCAGACCGTCGGTCGTCAGGGCCGGTTCGACTATCTGCCGACCGGCGAGCATGTCGCCAACCAGGTCGCCCAACACCTCCAGGCTTGACGATCGAAGAGAAGTGACTGAACGACCCTTTAGCCCCGCCCCCGCGGCCGTCCCGGTGCCGGTCGCCACACCCCACCGTTCTCATCCGGCTGCCGCGGTCTTATGAACCGTTGGTTCCCGACGGCTTGCACTGACCGCCTAGTTCGTCGTTTGATGTCGTGATGCTGTCGCCGCAGGAGCGCAGCCGGAAATCAGCAGCAGGGCCGGAAACTCGTGTCAAATCTCTTCAATCCGTTCTTCAATCCAGAAAAGCGCGCACTCACCGAGGGTGACTTCTCCCGCGAAGAGATCCGGCTCGCCAACCGCAATCCCGGCACTTTGCTCGAATCCCTACGCTACGATCTGACACCTACGGGTCTGCACTACCTGCTCATTCACTTCGATGTCCCGTTCGTCCCATCGCCCGAAGACTGGACACTCAGTGTTGGCGGCCTGGTCGAAAGGCCGATGAAGCTCTCGCTTGCTGATCTCAAGCGCCAGCCCGAGCGAACCTTGCGTGTCACCCTCGAGTGCGCGGGTAATGGCCGCGCCGGCATCACACCGCGTGTACAAAGTCAGCCGTGGCATCATGAGGGCGTCGGTACTGCCGAGTGGACAGGTACGCCACTGAAAGGTCTCCTCGAACAGGCCGGTCTTTCAGCAAAGACGCACGAAATCGTCTTTTACGGCAGGGATCGCGGTTACGCCGGTGGCATCGAACATGATTACGGCCGCAGCCTCTCACCTGAGATGGCGCTTGGCGACGACGTACTGGTCGCCTGGGCCATGAATGGCGCACCTCTCCTGCCGCAGCACGGCTTCCCCCTGCGCCTCGTCGTGCCCGGATGGTACGGCATGGCCAGTGTGAAATGGCTGGACCGGATCGATGTCATCGATCGGGCCTTCGACGGCTACCAGCAGGTGGGAACCTATGTCTATCGCGCCAGCAAGGACGATCCCGGAACGCCCATTACTTCGATCCGCGTAAAATCTTTGATGATCCCGCCCGGCATCCCCGACGTCTACGGCGCAGGCGCTCGATCGGCGGCCCTGTGACACTCAGCGGACGGGCGTGGTCGGGTGCCGGCGTCGGCATCGCCAAGGTCGAAGTCGGCATCGACGGTGCCTGGCAGCAGGCAGCTCTCGCGCCCGAAACCGGCCGGTATGCTTGGCGCGGTTGGCAATGTGAATGGCAAGCCACGCCTGGCGACCACGAACTCCAATGCCGTGCCACCGACAACAATGGCAACGTCCAGCCGTTGGAGCCGCAGTTCGATCTCACCGGCTTCGGCAACAATGCCATCCACCGCGTGCCCATCACCGTCAGATAGCCCCATCGCCATCAACTGGCCATGCCAGCATAGCGCCGCAAGCAGCCCCTCCTCCAGACCACGCGGACCCAGAATATTTCCGGCATTTTTACGCGGAGAATTCACCGTGCCGACAAATACAATTGGCGGGTCCGGCAGGCGGCAGGACGACGAAATGCCAAGCAATGAGCCAAATCAGTCATGGCGTTTTACCGCGCCGCATGAGTATCCGAGATCCCGAGCCAAAATTGAACGCGGCAAGAATTATTGACAGCCAGCAGACCCGGTGACAGTCTTCCTGCAAACTTGCTCCTAAAAAACGACTGATCAATCAGCGACCCGCCGTCGAGCATTCGATATCTTGAAGGCTTGCTAGGCGCGCGTCGTGATGTGCGGGGAGGCGCGCATGGTGAAGGGAATACTGAGCACCATAACCAATCTGCTCGGATGGATCGCCGGCGCGGCGTTGATCCTGATGATGCTGCACATCAACTTGGATGTGGCCATGCGCTACATCTTCTCCGCGCCCTTTGCCAACACCATCGAGATCGTCTCCACCTACTACATCGTGGCGATCGTATTCCTGCCTCTGGCGATGGTCGAGATGCTCAATGCCCACATCGTCGTCGAAATCCTCACTCAGCATTTGCCGAAACGGGCGGCCGAAATTCTCATCGCCATTGTCGGCTTGGTTTCGGCAACCTACTTCGCCGCTTTCGCGATCCGCTCGTTCGAAGACGCGATGCAGAAATATGCAGTCGGCGAAATCGCGCTCGGCAACTCTCAAATCACCGTCTGGCCAACCCGCTTCTACTTGCCGATCGGCTGCGGGCTTCTCGTGCTGGTACTGCTGTATAAGTCCTGGCGGCTTTTTGCCGGTGACGGCTCGGTCCTGGAAGAGGCCGAGCATCGCAAACTTTCCGAGTAGGGGGCAGCCGATCATCTGGCGCAAACGCACCAACTTGCACACACCTCCTCTCAATCAGCTCCCGCGACTCTGATCACAGGCAGTCCATGGACGATCTTACTTTGAGCGCCATCGCGCTCGCAGCCCTCGTCGGCCTTCTTCTTCTGCGCGTTCCCGTCGGCGTGGCGCTCGGCGGCGTGTCCTTGATCGGCATCTGGGAGATCGTCGGCTCCAAGTCGGCCTGGGGTATCCTCGCCGCCGTTCCCTATGATTTCGTGGCGTCTTGGAACCTAAGCTCCGTGCCCATGTTCCTGCTGATGGGCTACATCTGCTTCCACTCCCAGCTGACTGACGGATTGTTCAAGATTGCCCGGGCCTGGCTGTCGTGGATGCCGGGCGGCGTTGCCGTCGCTTCCGTCGGTGCTGCCGCCGGCTTCTCCGCCGTCACGGGATCATCGGTCGCCTGCGCCGCCGCCATGGGCCGCATCGCCGTGCCGGAAATGCTGAAATCGGATTACGACAAGGGCCTGGCTGCCGGTACCGTTGCCGCCGCCGGCACCATTGGCTCGATGATCCCGCCGTCGATCCTGTTGCTGCTCTATGGCATCTACGCCGAACTGCCGATCAGTCAGCTTTTCATAGCCGGCCTGCTGCCAGGCCTGCTCACCGCCGTCCTCTATTCGCTGATGATCATTGTCCGCGTCATCATCAATCCGTCGCTCGCACCCGCCGACAAGGTTGCCGTCACGTGGCGTGACCGCTTCGAGGCGTTCGGCAGCGGCCTTCCGGTCGTGACCCTGATCATCGGTGTTTTCGGTGGTCTATTTACCGGCGTGTTCACACCGACCGAGGCCGGCGCCACGGGCGCCCTGATGTCTTTCCTCATCGGCTTCGCCCAGCGCACTTTGACGTACGACAAGATCCGCCTCGCCGTCCTCGAGACACTCACCACCACAGCATCCATCTTCGTCATCGCCATTGGTGCTATCTTGCTGACGAAGTTCCTGGCGCTGTCGGGCTTCACCGAGTTCATCTCGGACATCGTCGTCGAACGCCAGACCAGCCAATTGACCCTCATCATGGGCACCATGTGCGTGCTCTTCTTCCTTGGCTGCTTCCTCGACCCGATTGGCATCATGTTGCTGACGCTTCCGGTGTTCCTGCCCGCCATGGACAAGCTCGGCGTCAACCTCATCTGGTACGGCGTGCTCATGACCAAGTTGCTGGAAATCGGCCTCATCACCCCGCCGGTCGGCCTCAACGTGTTTGTCATCAAGGGCATCGTCGGCAACATCATGACGACAGAGACCATCTTCAAGGGGATCTTGTGGTTCCTGGTCGCTGACATCTTCTGCGTCGTGCTGTTGATCGCCTTCCCGGAAATCACCCTCTACCTGCCGCGACTCCTGCAGTAGAACGCCGCCGGCCTGCCGGAGCCGGCACGCGCGTTTCGTCCCTTCCGGAACACGACAAAGGTGAAACTCATGAAGCGCATTATCGGCTCCATGGCGGTGGCTGTTCTGATCACCCTCGGCGGTGCAGCAGTAGCTCACGCCAAGCAACTCAAGGCGGCCTTCTACGTCCCCCCCAAGCATCCAATCGGCGTTGGCTACCAGAAGCTTGCCGACGAGGTGAAAAAGCAAAGCAAGGGCAAACTGACCATCCGCCTCTTCGGTGGTGAATCCCTGCTTGGCGCCAAGGCCATCTCCGATGGCGTGCGCGACCAGGTCGCCGACATGGGCCAGGTGGTCTACACCTACACGCCCGCCTACTTCCCGCACGGCATCCTGATCAACGATCTGGCGCTGGTTGGCGAGAATGACACCGCCGCCATGATGGCTATCACCGAACTCTATCTACATCATTGCCCGAGCTGCCTCGCCGAGATGGCCAAGCAGAACCAGATCCCGATGACCGGCATTTCCACGCCACCTTATGTCGTCATCGCCAGTGGTGACTTTAACTCGCTCGAGAAGATCCGGCTGAAGAAGCTGCGCGCTGCCGGATCGCTCTGGGACCGCTTCTGCCAATCGATCGGCGCCGTCGCCGTCAACATGCCGACCGCCGGCATGTATGAAGCTATGTCACGCGGCACGCTCGACGGTGTCATTTATGCCGTCGGTGGTTTGAAGACCCATGGCCTCGGCGATATCGCGAAACAGGTCATCATGTTGAACAGCGGCTCGTTCCGCGCCGGCGCCCTCTACACCATGAATGTCGCCACCTGGAAAAGCCTGACGCCGGACGAGCGCAGCATTTTCCTGAAAGCCACCCCAAGGGCTGCCGTCAGGGCCTCCATGGCCTACATCAAGGGCGAGGACGAGGGCCGCGCGGTTGCCAAACAGAAAAACATTCCCATCGTGCAGCCTGAGGCTGGCCTCCTCAAGGCACGCAACGACTTCGTTGAGCACGACCTCGAGTTCACCATCAAGAACGCGAAAGAAAAATTGCACATCTCCGACGCCGCCGAGTTCGTCGCCAACTATCGCAAGCTCTACGACAAGTACGAAAAGCTCGTGAAGCCGATCGCCGGTGACGAGACCAAGCTTGCTGACATGATGTACGCAGAAATCTTCGCCAAGCTCGACCCCAACAAGTTTGGCCTGCAGTAGACCCAACGATGGCTTGGCCCGGCGGGCTCACTCGTGTGCCCACCAAAGCTGACACTGCGGGACGCTCGACGCGTCCCGCAGTGAAAATTCGAAACGACCGTACTGGGAGAATTCAAAATATGAAGTCAACTCTGAAAGCCCTCGGAGTGTTGGCTGCTGCCGTGGCAACGTTCGCCGTGCCGGCTGAAGCCCGCCAACTCAAAGCCGCCTACTTCGTTTCGCCGAAACATCCGGTTGGACAGACCTATGAGTTCTTCGCCAAGGAGGTGAAGAACGAGACCAAGGGCGCACTGACGGTCCGCATGTTCCCGGGCGAATCCCTGCTCGGCGCCAAGGCCATCTCCGACGGCCTGCGCGACCAGGTCGCCGACTTCGGCCACGTCGTGAGCACCTATACGCCGGCCTACTACCCCCACGGCGTGCTGACCAACGACCTCTCCATGGTCGGCACCGATGACGTGGCAGCCCTCTTCGCCGTCACCGAGCAGCTCCTGCTCAAGTGCCCGGGCTGTCTCGCCGAGTTCGACAAGCAGGGCCAGCTGCCGCTCACTGCAATCTCGATCCCGGCCTACGTCATCATCGCCAACGATGATTTCAACTCGCTCGAGAAGATCAAGCTCAAGAAACTGCGCGCGGCGGGCTCGCTCTGGGATCGCTTTTGCCGCTCGGTCGGCGCCGTCGCCGTCAACATGCCGACGGCCGGCATGTACGAGGCCATGTCGCGCGGCACGCTCGACGGTGCGCTGTACTCCATCGGCGGCCTCAAGACCCACGGCCTCGGTGACATCGCCAAGCAGGTCATCCTGCTCAACACGGGATCATTCCGCGCGGGCTCGGTCATCTCCATGAGCAAGACCACGTGGAAATCGCTCACGCCGGAGCAGCGCCAGACCCTCATCAAGGTTGGGGCGCGGGCCAACGTGCGCGGAACGATGGCCTTCATCAAGGCTGACGAGGACGGCCTCAAGGTGGCCAAGGAGAAGAAGATCCCGGTCGTGCAGCCAGATCCGGCACTGCTCAAGGCGCGCAACGACTTCGTCGAAAAGGATCTCGACTTCACCATCAAGAATGCCAACGAGAAGCTGCACCTCGCCGACGCCGCCGAGTTCGTCAAGACGTTCCGCCAACTCTACGACAAGTACGAGAAAATGGTGAAACCGCTCGGCCGCGACGAGGCCAAGCTCGCCGACCTCATGTACAAAGAGATCTACAGCAAGCTCGATCCCAACAAGTACGGCATGTAGGCCTCACAATCGGTAAGACCTGACGGTGGTGGAGGGCGCGGGCCAGCAGGGCTGCCGCGCCCTTTGCATTCAAGCAGTGCCGCTATGACCTGGCGGCTGGACGCCGCGCCCGATCCTGCGTATTGAGCGCGCGTTGCGACAGCCGCCAACACTTTCCAGGGAGCCGAAGCATGGCCGACAAGAAGCTCGATGCCCGCGGCCTGACGTGTCCTTTGCCAGTCCTCAAAGCCATCAAAGCCATCAAGGAACTCAGCCCCGGCGGCACGCTCGAGGTCCTGGCAACCGATCCAGGTGCCGTGCCCGACTTCGAAGCCCTGTGCCAGCGCGGCCGCCACACACTCCTGGAGAGCAGCGAGCAACAGGGCGTCTACCGTTTCCTCATCCAGAAGTCTGCGTGAGATCGCCCCTTCGTCAAACGAACTTGGGCTTGCGCTTCGCCAGGAACGCTTCAACGCCCTCAGCAAATTCTGCGCTGCCGAACGCCACCCCCTGCGCAATGGCCTCCCGCTCGAAGAATTCCTCGACGCTCACCTCGTAGGCCCGCTTCATCATCACCTTCGACATGGAGAGCATCGCAGCCGGCCCCGAGGCCAGTTCGTCGGCGATGGCAAAGGTTTCCTCCATCAGCCGCTCCGGCGCCACGCAGCGGTTGGCGAGACCAATGCCCACCGCTTCCTCCGCCGAGTACCGCCGGTTCAGGAAAATCATCTCCTTGGCCCTGAGACTGCCGATCGCCCACGGCAACGTCTGCAGCACGCCGACATCAGGCAGCGCACCAAGCTTTGAATAGCCGCTCATGAAGTAGGCATTGGAGCTGGCAACGACTATGTCGGCCAGAAGCGTCAGTGCCAGCCCGCCACCCACCGCCGCGCCGTTGACCGCGGCAACGACAGGCTTGTCCGCATCGAGCAGAGCCCGGGCCCAGGTGTGCACGGATTGCATGCGCTTGCGTACCGCCGGCGCCTTGCGCTGCTCGGCATCCTGCATGGCCCGGATATCCCCGCCCGCACAGAAGGCCTTGCCCGTCCCCGTGATGACGATTGCGCGGACACTCGGGTCATCGAGCACCTTCGGCACGTTGTCGGCCATGCCCTGCTTCACGGCCGGCGACAGCGCATTCATGACAGCGGGATCGTCCAGTCTCAAAATGGCCACACCACCGCGCCGTTCGAGCTTCACTGCCTCCATCATCGCCTCCTTTGTGGGCCGGTCAAACGCCAGTTGATCCGCTGCCCGCAGTGTGGCCGCCCGCCCGCCCCCTGTCGAGCGCCCGACACAACGCCGGTCTCATCAGACCGTGGCCATGCGAGACAGGAGGGCGTATATAGCGCTTGCAACAAACTCCAGATGGGCCATGACCGACACACCCGACATCCTGCAGCGGATCACCCGCTACAAGCTTGAGGAAATCGCCCGCGCCAAGGCTGAGCGCCCGCGCGAGGCCATCGAAGAGGCGGCCCGTCGCGCCCCTCCGGTTCGCCCGTTCGCCCAGGCGCTGGAGACGCGCGCCGCCAACGGTTACGCCCTGATCGCTGAAATCAAGAAAGCAAGCCCGTCAAAGGGCCTCATTCGCCCGGATTTCGATCCCCCAAGCCTGGCCACCGCCTATGAAGCCGGTGGCGCTGCCTGCCTCTCGGTCCTGACCGATCAACCGTCTTTCCAGGGTGCGCCCGAATTCCTGACCGCTGCCCGCGCCGCCACCCGCCTGCCCGCCCTGCGCAAGGATTTCATGCTCGACACCTACCAAGTGGCCGAAGCACGGGCTTGGGGCGCCGACTGCATCCTCATCATCATGGCACAGATCGACGACGCGACCGCTCTGGCGCTGGCTCAGACGGCGCGCGCCTGGGATATGGATGCCATTGTCGAGGTCCACGATGAGGCTGAGCTGGAGCGCGCGCTGAAGCTACCCTGCCGGCTGATCGGCATCAACAACCGTAATCTTCGCACTTTCGAGACCAGCCTTGCCACCACCGAGCGCCTGGCTCCGATGGTCCCCGACAATCGCATCGTCATCGGCGAGAGCGGTATTGCCACTCACGACGATCTCGAACGCCTCGCCAAAGTCGGCGTGCGCGCCTTCCTTGTGGGCGAAAGCCTGATGCGCCAGAGCGATGTCACCGCCGCCACGCACCAATTGCTGACCAGACGCGCCGGGGCTTAGGCGTCCCGCCGGGCCAAGTCCACGGTCAGCTGGACGGCTGGTCGAGCTTGCGCGTGAGGTTCTCGAATTCCTTGCGCAATTCTTCGTTGCGGAAGATCTGCTCGAAGGTCGGCGCTTCCAGCTTTTGGATCGCCTCGAACGAGTTGGCGCTATCTTTCATCAAGGCGCGCAACTGGAAACTCGCCTCCACCGTCTCGTAGGTGTTGTCGGCAATCCTGAGATCATGTGCTGCTTTGCGCCGCGCGCGCGCAACCTGCTCGCGCTGCTGCAGCAGATAGCGCCGGTAGCCCTTGGTTGCCTCGTCGGCCAGTTTCTGGCTCTCCCGGTTCGCTTCCAGAGTGCGCCGCTGGTCGGGACGGTTGTTGGCCCGCAACAGGTCCGCCGTGCGCTGGCGCGCCGCAGCCACGTCCTTGGCAATCGCGTCGAGCTTGGGAAGATACTGTTTGTCGATCTTGCCGACGACGCTGTCCTGTGCGTGGACGATCATCGCAAAAAGTGCCGCATGCATGGCAAAGTAACGCCGCGCAGCACCGACATTTTCACCCGATTCCGCCATCAACTTCGCAAGCTGCGCATCGATGGCCTTGGCGGCCTCGAACACCGCGACCAGCCGCACGAGATCACCCGACAACACGCCATCGAGCAGCAGATCCACCTGCTGCTGCGTGAGCTTCACGCCACTCTTCAGCAGGCCCTCGTGGACCTCGGTCTTGGCCTTCGTGATCTCATCTCGGTTTTCGACAATCCGCCGCTTGGCATCCTCGATATCGCTCTTGAGGCTATCGACGGTGTCCGTCACATAGCCCGGCATGAAGCCGTCCTTGGGCGCCGTCAGTTGCTTCTCACGCAACTTGATGACCCGATCGTCGAGATCGCGAATGTTGCGCTTCAGCGTATCGATACGCTTCTGCACCTCGACCACCGGCACGTCGGTAACGATGCCGAGCGTCGCATCCAGCAGCGCCTTGATCTTGGCTTCGCGGTCCTCCCGCGTTTCCGTCCACAGCGGCGGCACCAGAAAGTCGGATTTCGACGGCAGTTTCCGCGCTTCCGATCGATTGCGGGCCGTGTCCTGCAGAATGTCGTCGATGGCGCGCATCAAGCGCTGCGCTTGCTCATGCGCGAGATCACCGTCCCGCGGATCGGCAGGCTTGGCCGGTTCCGGCAGCGGCTCGAAGCGTGGCGATTGGGGAGGTGGAACAGCTTGCGTCGCCGGGCGCCGCGGCGGCTCTGGCGCCGATTGCGCATAGCGACTATCGCGGCCTTTCAGAAACTCGGTGATGCCATCACCTGGCCGGACCTCTGCGGCAGCCGGCCCGATCAGCAAAAAGGTTGCAGAGGACACCAGGGCAAGCCAAGTTGCCACGCGCGAACCAGATGTCATCGTCACTCCTCCACTCTGACGTCTGACATGGTCGCAAATTCAGGCAAATCAATGATCAACAACCCCTCCGGCAGGCCTTTTTGAACAATACTCACAACCAACAGCGCACATGTGCCTTGTAATCCAGGTAGGTGGTTTGCGAACCGGCGCTCGAGATAGGCCTCTTCCCGCACAATCGCCAAATGCGTGACCAAGCCGACGAAAACGGGGACCACCAGCACCAGCCAAGCCATGTTGTACGCGACCCCAGCCCCCACGAGCGCCAGAGCTTCCCCGAGGTAGATGGGATTGCGCGAAAACGCGAACGGTCCCGCCAGTACCAGCGCATCGGCCCCGCGGTCCGGCCGGATCGACGTGCGATGGCGGGGAAACTGCAGCATGGCCCACAAAACGAGGCCGATACCCGCCAGCAGAACCAGCATACCGATATAGTGCACGCTCCCGAGCTCCGCGAAGGGGACCGGCAACGCCAGCACATAGTGGTGCAACACCAAGGCGGCAGCGATTGCCCCCGCCAGCAGAACGGGCGGCCAGGGGAACGGACTTGGCCGGTCGGTGGTCGGTTCACGCATAACGCACGCATTGCCTGTGTTGCCGCGCCGATTTGCAGGCGCCGTGGAAAACAATATGGTGGCAAACGACCCTATTGCACCACTCCTCAGCGCGCGAGCGGCCCATGACCATCCCCAACGAATACCCGACCCTCAACTTTGGCCTGGGCGAAACCGCCGACCAGATCCGCCAGATGGTGCGCTCATTCTCGGCCAACGAGGTGGCCCCCATCGCCGCCGAGATCGACAAGACCGACCGCTTCCCCCGCGAGCTCTGGCCCAAGATGGGCGATCTGGGCCTGCACGGCATTACCGTCGAGGAAGAGTACGGCGGCTCAGGCCTCGGCTACCTCGAGCACTGCCTTGCCGTGGAAGAGATGTCGCGCGCATCCGCCGCCGTCGGCCTCTCCTACGGCGCGCATTCCAACCTGTGCGTCAACCAGATCCGCCGTAATGGCAACGACGAACAAAAGCGCCGTTTCCTGCCAAAACTGATCTCGGGCGAGCATGTGGGCTCGCTCGCCATGAGCGAGGCTGGAGCCGGTTCCGACGTCGTCTCCATGAAGCTCAAGGCCGAGAAGAAGGGCGACCGCTACGTGCTCAACGGCACCAAGATGTGGATCACCAACAGCCCCGACGCCCAGGTGATCGTGGTCTACGCCAAAACCGATCCCAACGCCGGCGCGCGCGGCATCACCGCCTTCATCGTGGATACCTCCACCAAGGGATTCAAGGTCGCCCAGAAACTGGACAAGCTCGGCATGCGCGGTTCGTCAACCGGCGAACTGGTTTTCGAAGACTGCGAAATCCCAGCGGAGAACGTGCTCGGCGACGTCGGCCGCGGCGTCAACGTCCTGATGTCCGGCCTCGACTATGAGCGCGCCGTACTGGCAGCCGGGCCCCTCGGCATCATGCAGGCGGCCATGGATATCGTCATCCCCTACATCCACGAGCGAAAACAGTTCGGCCAGCCGATCGGCACCTTCCAGCTGATCCAGGGCAAGGTCGCTGACATGTATACGGAGATGAACGCCGCACGTGCCTACGTCTACGCCGTCGCCCAATCGTGCGACCGCGGCGAGACCACGCGCAAGGATTCAGCCGGCGCCATCCTGTTTGCCGCCGAAAAGGCAACCAAGCTCGCCCTCGACGCCATCCAGATCCTCGGCGGCAACGGCTACATCAACGAGTACCCGACGGGCCGCCTGCTCCGCGACGCCAAGCTCTACGAGATCGGCGCAGGCACCAGCGAAATTCGCCGCATGCTCATCGGCCGCGAACTGTTCAACGAAACGGCTTGAGCGCAAATGCGACGATCTGCATGTTTTGCTCGCCTGTCTCGCGCTGATCCCCTTCCAGACAGGCTTGCCACAACAGGCCCGGGCCAGCAGCTACAGCAGGCATTGGCGTGCGCGTCGAAAATGACGCTCATTGCTGCGTTGATGGAAATGGGCGGCAGCAAGGATTTGACGGCGCGAACCCAATTCTTTGCTGAAGCGCACCTCCGAACAGCCATCCGCGAGGCAAGAGGCTGCGCAAGTCGGAAGAACTGTTAGAACAGAACTCAGAGCCGCGATCCGGCGTGGCGCAGAGCGGTACAAATCGCCCGCTGCTATTTCGACCGATCTGGCTGAGTGCGCCAAGCCGGCACGTTAGGTCGTCGCAGTCTCCAACAGTTTTCCAGCATCGTCCTGTCAGATCCGTCATGGCCTGCGCCCGCCGCCTTCGCGAACCTGAAAGCAACAAAGAACGCACCGATGGCAACGGCCGTCCGATGCGAAATCGTGACCGATGCACAATTGCGGAGAGCATCCTGAGCGAATGCAGCTCGCCAGCCGATACCACCCAGCGCATCCGCTCGACTGGTACATCGGCGGAGCGTCGACTAAACTCCTACCAAGGTCTCTGTATCGTTGGCATCCGTGAGTGGAGGTTGGCTATGATCTCAATTCGAACCTTTGTCCTTGCCGCCGGTGCTGTGTGCCTCGCCGCCGGAGCTGCCCAGGCCCAAGACGCGAAGGCAAAGGTCGGCACGCTGACATGTGACGGCCAAGGAACAGTCGGCTTGATCTTCGGTTCAAAGCAGAGACTCAACTGCACCTACAAACCGTCCAAGGGTCGCACCGAAAGTTACGCTGGCACGATCACCAAGGTCGGCCTTGACGTTGGCGTGACCGGAAAATCGACGATGATCTGGAGCGTCCTGTCGAGCACGACCAATCCGGGCCCCAGATTCCTGGCCGGAAACTACGCCGGAGCGTCGGCTGGCGCATCCGTCGGCGTCGGCGGCGCGGCCAACCTCCTGGTTGGAGGCAACAAGAATTCGGTGACCCTGCAACCTCTCAGTGTCCAAGGGCAGACGGGCGTGAACTTGGCGGTGGGAGTTGCCGGCTTCTCATTGCGCTGACCAGCCCCGCCCATGTGCTAGGTTTTCGACGGCAACTACCGCGCGGGGAGGATACCACCCAATGCCCACGCCCATCCGGTGCACCATCATGCGAGGCGGCACCAGCAAGGGGATCTTCCTCAGGGAATGTGATCTGCCCGCCGACCCGGCAGCACGCGACCGCACCATCCTCAAGATTTTCGGTTCGCCCGACAAACGTCAGATCGACGGCCTCGGCGGCGCCGACCCGCTCACCAGCAAATGCTGCATCATCGGTCCGCCGCCCCGTAACCATCCCCGCGTAACCGATGCGCACCTTTCCTTCACGTTTGCCCAAGTCGAGATCAACGAGCCCCACGTCGACCGCCACGGCATCTGCGGCAACCTCTCCTCCGCCGTTGCAGCGTTCGCTATCTGGGACAACATGGTCGAGGTGACGGAGCCGGTGACGCAGGTCCGCATCTTCAACACCAACACCGCCCGCCTCCTGATCGCCGATGTCGAGGTCAAGGACGGCCGCCCCGTCGAGACCGGCAACTACGCCATTCCCGGCGTCCCCGGCACCGGCTCCAAGATGCCCATCGATTTCTCCGATACGGTCGGCGCCAAGACGGGCATGCTCCTGCCGACCGGCAACACCCGCGACATCCTTGACGTCCCCAAGGTCGGCAAGATCGAGGCGTCGCTTGTCGATGCCGGCAATCCCCTCGTTTTCATACGTGCCGCTGACATGGGTCTCAAAGGCACGGAAACGGCAGCTGCCATCGATGCCGACAAGGCATTGTGCGAGAAGCTCGAGCGCATCCGCAGTGAAGCCGCCGTCATACTGGGATTGGCCAAGGATCGCGACTCGGCAACCCGGACCAGTCCGGGCCTCCCCATGATCGCCATGGTGGCCCCGCCGCAGGATTACGAAAACGGTCTCGTCGGCGGCACCGTCGCGGGCGCCAATTGCGATTTCCTGTCCCGGCTGATGTTCATGCAGCAGATGCATAAGACCTACGCCGGCACGGCCACGGTCTGCACGGGCGTCGCCGCCCGGATCGCTGGCACAATGGTCCACGAAGTCTGTCGGCCCGAAGCACAGGACCGTGTGCAGGTCCGCTTCGGCCACCCTGCCGGCATCATCGAGATGGAAAGCGCAGTCGAGATGGCCGGCAACACCTACAACGTCACCCGCGCCGCCATCGCACGCACCGCACGGCGCATCATGGACGGCACCGTCTACGTCACGTGAGCGCTCCCTGCCCCCGCGCGGCCTACTTCAGCCGATAGCCCGCGTGGCAACCATTGCACGCCTGCACCACCGCACTGAGCGCAACGAGTGCGGCCTTCACATCGCCGGTGACGCCGGCGTTCTCAGCCTCAATGGCAAACCGGCTCGCCGCCCGATGCATGGCGGTGCCAGCCTCCTGCATCCCCTGCGGCATGAACTTGGAAAGCTCATGTGCACCGTGCAGACTGAGTGAACTCATGCCGAGCCCGTCCTCGGCAACCTTGGCAGCCTTGGACGTATCCCCGCCAGCCAACGCCGACGTGATCTCTTCGAGCACACGCAGATGGCCGCGCATGTTGGCAAGCATGTGTTCAGCCATTTCAGGCGGAATCGCTACGGCAATGCGCGTGTCCGCAGATGCAGCCCCCGGATCGCCGTGATGGCGGGGCCCAGGGTGCTGCGCCAGCGCGCCGCCGCCGAGACACGCGCAAACGGCCAAGGCAGCGGCAACAAATTGCAGTCGTGGCATGCTCACCTCGCTAAGCGCATCATGCAGCCGAGGCATGACGTCACCTCCTGCACGACGGCATCAGATCTGCGAATAGCCCGACCCCTTGGTGGTGACGCCACGACCAGTGGGTGATTTGACGATGCCATACTCGCCGAGAATCTGCTGGGAGTAGGTGACGCGGCCATTGACCTTGTCAGCCGGCTCGCTCGCGAGCAGCAACGCCGAGCGAGCCATATAGTCGACAGGCTCGGCCCGCGGGTCGTCCTTGCCGGAGGCGATCTTGTGGTAGACCGTGCCCGGCGTCGCCACGACCTGTGACGGCGACACCGCACTCACAGCAATGCCGTGCTCCGCCACCTCCTGCGCCAACCCCTGCGTAAAGCGCTCCAGGGCCGCTTTCGTGGCGCCATACATGGTGCCACCATTGACCGGACGTGCATCCTTGAACGGCGCCCGCCCCGGCCCGATCGCCGAGCCTGAGGAAATGTTGACGATCGCCCCACGCCTCAGCTTGATCATGCCCGGCAACACCGCCTGTGACAGCATGAACGGCCCGTGCACATTGACCGCGAAGGCCGTCGCCCAGTGCTTCGGGTTGTAATCGACGATGTTGCGGTAGTAGGTGAGTGCCGCATTGTTGACGAGCACGTCGGGCGTGCCGAACGCATCTTCTGCCGCTTTCACCAGCCGAACGCAGTCCTCGTGCTTCGAGACATCGACGGCTACAGCAATGGCCTCACCGCCAGCCGCCTTGATCTGCGCAACCGTACCCGCAAGCGATCCCGACAGCATCCGGTGATCGCCCTCGTTCAGCGTGCGCGCGGCACACACCACCTTGGCTCCCTCGGAGGCGAACAATTTCGCGATTTCCTCGCCAATCCCGCGACTGGCGCCGGTGACAATGGCAACGCGACCATCAAGCTTGCCCATGACGTGCTCCTTCCTCATCTCAACGACCGTAAGGAATAGTGCACCTCATTCTCGCGACCCGCAATTCGCTCCCAAGACTGGTGGTTCCCATAGGCTGCGCCTTCGATCGGGCAAACAAGCCTAGAGGGGATCGCAAGCACCGAACAATCTGCCGGCCCCGATCTCCCGCCAGGAGCGATCGGGGCCAAGGACATTCAGAACTGCAGGCGGTTGGCGCGGATCACTTGCGGCATATCCCTCACCGTCGCCAGCACGCTGTCCGAAATCGGTTCGTCGAACGATACGAGACAGATTGCATCCCCACCCGGCTTGTCGCGGCCAAGGTTGAACGTGGCAATATTGACGCCCGCCTCACCCATCGCCATGCCGAAGCGCCCAATGAAACCAGGCTTGTCCGCATTGCGCACGAACAGCATGTGAGGCGTCACCTCGAACTCCATATCGATGTCGCGCACCTGGATGAAGCGTGGGCGGCCATCGGAGAAGACCGTACCGGCAACCGAGCGGTCGTACTCATCGGTCTCGACGGTCAGCTTCATGTAGCTTTCGTAGATGCCATCCTGCCCGCGCGTTGTCGTTTGGATCTGCATGCCCCGTTGCTCGGCCAAAGACACCGCCGAGACCATGTTGATGCCGTCGCCCAAATGCCAGCGCAAAACGCTCGCCACCGCCGCTGCCGTAATCGGCTTGACGTTGAGTTCGGCAACCGCACCGGAATACTCGATCCGAATTCCCTTGATCGAGGTCTGCGTCAGCTGGCCCGCAAATGAGCCGAGTTGCTCGGCAAGCTTGACGTAAGGCTTGAGCCGCGGCGCTTCCTCAGCCGTGATGGATGGGAAGTTGATGGCGTTGGAGATCGCCCCCTTCAACAGATAGGCCGACATCTGTTCGGCAACCTGCAAGGCCACGTTTTCCTGAGCCTCGCTGGTCGCAGCCCCGAGATGCGGCGTGCAGATCAGATTGGGCGCTCCAAACAGCGGAGAATTGGTCGCCGGCTCCTCCTCGAACACGTCAAGCGCCGCCCCGCCAACCTGCCCCGACTTCAATGCGGCGAGCAATGCCGCCTCATCGACAAGCCCGCCACGCGCGCAATTGATGACCCGCACGCCTTTTTTCATCCGCGCAAACGCTGCTGCACCGATGATCCCGCGAGTGCGATCCGTCAACGGCGTGTGCAACGTGATGAAGTCGGCCCGAGACAGCAAGTCGTGCAGCTCGACCTTTTGCACGCCGATCTCCATGGCGCGCTCGTCCGTCAGGAACGGATCATAGGCGATCACCTTCATCTTCAGGCCGACGCCACGATCCGCAACGATCGAACCGATGTTGCCACAACCGATCACGCCCAGCGTCTTGCCGAACAGCTCCACGCCCATGAAACGCGATTTTTCCCACTTACCCGCCTGCGTGGACCGGTCCGCCTCCGGGATCTGGCGCGCCAGTGCCATCATCATGGCAATGGCGTGTTCGGCCGTGGTGATCGAGTTGCCAAACGGCGTATTCATCACGATCACGCCCTTGGCGGTGGCGGCGCGAATGTCGACGTTGTCGACGCCGATACCCGCCCGCCCCACGACCTTCAGATTGGTCGCAGCCTCCAACAACTTGCTGGTGACTTTGGTGGCGGAGCGAATGGCAAGGCCATCGAATTCCGGGAGCAGCTTCTCGAGGCGCTCTTTGTCCTTGCCGAGCTTTGGCTCGAAGGTGACGTCGATACCGTTGTCCTTGAAGATGGCAACGGCGGCATCGGAGAGTTCGTCGGAGATGAGAACTTTGGGTGCAGACATGATCGTGGGCCTCCTTATCGGGGAGCGCGAACAGGTAAGGGGATGAGAAACACCAGGCGGCTGCGCCCGAGCATGGACGCCCCAGGCGCAACAGCCGATAGGAGTGCCGGTGTCAGCCAGCCGCATAGCAAGCGGCCAGCAAGACACTGCTCCATCTCAGGCGGTGGCCGCGAGCTTGGCTTTTTCGTTGGCAAAGGCCCAATCGAGCCAGGGAGTCAGGGCTTCGAGATCGCCACGCTCGATCGTTGCACCCGTCCAGATGCGGAACGAAGCCGGCGCATCGCGATGATTGGCGATGTCATTGGCCACGCCTTCCTTCTCGAGCACGGATGCGATCGCCTTGACGAAGTCTTTCTGCGCCCCGTCGTCGAGACGGGCCACCACCGGGTCGACCAGCTTCAAACAGACACTGGTATTCGAAGCAGCCGCCGGATTGCTCGCCAGGTTGGTGATCCACGGCGTCTTGGCGGCCCACTCGTGCAGAACTTTCGCGTTGGCATCAGCGCGCGCAACGAGGCCCGCATGCCCGCCGACACTTTCGGCCCAGGCCAGTGCGTCGAGATAGTCCTCCACGCACAGCATCGACGGTGTGTTGATGGTCTCGCCTTCGAACACACCCTTGTTGAGCTTGCCGCCGCTGGTGAGCCGAAACACTTTCGGCAGCGGCCAGGCCGGCACATAACTCTCGAGCCGTTCGACCGCGCGCGGCGACAGGATAAGCATGCCATGCGCGGCTTCACCACCGAGCACCTTCTGCCAGGAGAAGGTGAGCACATCGACCTTGGTCCAATCGATGACTTGCGCAAAAACTGCCGAGGTGGCGTCGACGAAGGTCAGCCCCTGCCGATTGGCAGCAATCCAGTTGTAGTCCGGAACCCGTACACCCGACGTCGTGCCATTGGCCGTGAAGATCACATCGTTGGCAAAGTCCACCTTCGCGAGGTCTGGCAGTTCCCCATAGGGCACGTCCGTGACGCGCACGTCCTTCAGCTTGAGGTGCTTGACGATATCCGTCACCCAGCCTTTGCCGAAGCTCTCCCAAGCCAGCGTTTCCACACCGCGCGCGCCGAGCATGGACCACATCGCCATCTCGAAAGCGCCGGTATCGGAGGCTGGCACGATCGCACAAAGATAGCCGGCCGGAAGACCCAGCATCGCCTTTGTTTTGTCGATGGCAGCTTTGAGGCGAGCCTTGCCCTCCTTGGCCCGGTGCGAGCGGCCGGTGAAGGCGTTGGCGAGGGCCTGGGGAGTCCAGCCCGGGCGCTTTGCGCAGGGGCCTGACGAAAAATGCGCGCACTGAGGCCGGCGCGCGGGCTTGGTAACGGCGGTCATGTACCTATCCTTCCAGATAGAAGCCTCCCGTTGGGGGAGGTGTCCCGCCGCTGCTGGTATGCGAGGCCGCTCGAACAGTCAATTGCGGCACTTTCACCGGATGCTGTTTTTGTTCCTGCGCCCCAGTTCCTGCCGCAAAGCGGACGCACGCCCCCGTTATACTCGACAAATTGTGATAAAGCCGCCAAGACTTAAGGCTCCGGGGTGGGTATTGGTTTCGAGCCGTTTGGAACGCTGCCGGGTGATTGCCTCCCGGGCATTCGGCCCGCCGCCTGTAGAGGGTATCCTTTGGAAAACGGCACAGTGGGACCGGCTTTGCGTGGGGAGTACGCGATGTCGATGACAAACGGCACCGGCAAACTGAATGGTGCGGGACATGACCCGGCGCCGGCCAGGCCCGCGGCCACGCATGACGCCGTCGCACCGCTGAGTGACGAGGAAAGAATAGCAGCCCTCGAGGAATTCTTTTCCGCAGCCGACCAGCGCGAAAAATTCATTCCCGTAACGCGCGAGGCCCTGACCGACCGGCTGACGCAAACCGGCGCCTGGCCCCCCGGCGTCGCCGCCGATGCCCGCCGCTTCTTCAGCTATCTCAATCAGTGGCGCCAGCAGAGCTATGGGGCCAAGCTGCTCGAGTTGAGCCGCCTTTACGAACCCTTCAGCCCCGACAGCGACCTTCTGGTCACCCGGCGTTTCTCTTCCGGCGAGCGCGCTCAATTGGAACGCGGGCTGGTCGAGGGTATCTGCGAATTGCTGCAGCAGGCCAACTTCACCCGCATCGATCCGAGCATGGTCGAGCTGATCCTCACCAAGGACAGCGCCTACGGCCTGGATCTCCACGTCGACCTCGATGCCTTCGACGAGCTCGAAATTTGGTATCGCGGCATCAGTTCCAGCCTGCACCAGAGAAGATCCCTGAAAAAGCTCTACCTCAAGAAGGAGGAATTCGACGTTCCAATTTTTCGCCGCCTCGCCATCGTCTTCAAGCTCAAGTCCGAAGAACGACGGATCAAAGAGCTGATGCAGAAGGAAGGGCTCGACTGGCGCAAGGCCGAGCGCAAGGTGAGAAAGATGCGGGGACTGGTCTCCGATCTGATCAAGACCGAAAACGTCTACATCAAGCTGTTCAAGAACATTCCGCGCGCCGACCTCGAAATGTGCTTCCCCAACACGCGCATCAAGTTCCGCCTTCTGGACAAGATCCGCCTTGGCGTCTCGGCCGGAGGCGGTCTCGGCATGGGTGTTGCCGGCACGGTCTCGAAATTGGCGGTCGCCACAAATCCCATTGCGCTGGCAGGCGCGGTCGCCGGTCTCGGCGGCATCGCCATTCGGCAGATCATCAGCTTCACCAATCAGCGCAACAAGTACATGGTCACGATGGCCCAGAACCTCTATTCGCATGCGCTCGCCGATAATCATGGCGTGCTGTCGCTCCTCGCCGAGCGCGCCGCCGAGGAGGACTTCAAGGAGGAAGTGTTGCTTTACGCCTTGTTGGCCAAGGAAGCCGTGCGCATCGACCAGATCAAGGAGGCCGATGAGGCGATCGAGCGTTTCCTCGGCCAGACCTTCGGCATCGACGTGAATTTCGATGTCTTGGACGCCCTCAAGCGCCTGCAGCGCGATGGAATCGTGACCATGTCATCCGACGGCGTCTTGCGGACACTGCCACCGGCAGACGCCATGGCCCGGATCGACGAGCTGTGGGATCGCTATCTCGACGATCTCCCAGATATCGCAGCCGTCGAAGGTTACGAATTCGACGGTGATTTTTCTGCGGTCGGAGCCGTCACGTGACCAACCCGCACCACGACCAATCCCCTGCCCCCGGTCAATTGATGCGTCTCTCTCTTGTCGTCGGTAATTCGACAACGGCACGCCACATTGCAGAGCACCTGACCGACGACGACAGCCAGCCGGCCTTGGCAACCAGCCTCTTTGAGGAGGATGGCGGGCGGCAATGGCGGATCGATGCCTATTATGCCGAACCGTTGGCAGCCACCGTGTTGATGGCCGCCGTCGCAGGCCACGACATCCGCTCCGGCCCGGTCCTGGAACCGGTCCCCGACGAGAACTGGGTGGCCGTCAGTCAAGCCGCCCTGCCACCTGTCTCAGCCGGTCGCTTCCTCATCCACGGCAGCCATGACCGCGTTAAGGTCGGGCGTCGTCAATGGGCCCTACAGATCGATGCCGGCGAGGCCTTTGGAACCGCCCATCACGCCACCACCGAAGGCTGCCTCGAAACCCTCGACCGGCTCGCCCGGATCTCTCAGCCAAGCCGCATCCTGGACCTCGGCTGCGGTTCAGGCGTCCTGGCAATCGCGGCAACGCGCCTGTGGCCCCACGCCACCGTGTGTGCAAGCGATATCGACCCGGTCGCCATCGACGTTGCCCGCGCCAACGCAGCACTCAATCGCGCGGCGGATCGCATTCGGATGGTCACGGCAATCGGCCTCGATCACGCGGTGTTAAGACGTCAAGCCCCGTACGATCTGATTGTCGCCAATATCCTTGCCGGTCCATTGATCCGCATGGCGCCATCTATCTCCGCCAGCACCAGGCCGGGCGGTGTCGTTATACTCTCAGGCATCCTGACGCCTCAGGCCCGCGAGGTCCTGGCAACCTACCGTTCGGCTGGATTTCGCTGCCGTCTGCGGCGCACCATTTCTGGATGGACCACACTGCTGCTGCAACGCGACACCAAGCCGGCCATCATCCGCACCTGAAACGACGAAGGCGGGCGATGACCCATCGTCACCACCCGCCTAGCATGTGTCAGAATCTACATCCTCTGTCGCACGCACCAAGCGGCGCGGTCACAGATGACGCGTTCGTCAGGCCCAGAAATCGGTCGGAAGCGTGCCCTGGGCACGCACGAAGCGAATGTGATCCGCCGTCAGGCCGATGTCTTTCAGTTGCATATCCGACATGTTGCGAAACGTCGACCGCACCCGTGCCAAACCCTGGCGCTGACGGGCCTCGATCAGCCACTGGAAGAAGCCCCGGCGTGGTGCACGAGTGGGAGCTGCCGTGTCGGGAGCTGCGATATGATGATCAAAAGTCGCTGCAGTTGTGCTCATAATTGCCCTCAACTCTGTTTGTGTGAGGATTTCGTCCCGCCCCATCGTTGTGGTGCGGAAACGCCAGCGCCTCTTTTGCCGGGCGTCCGCCGTTGAACAATAGATAATACAGCCGGGCAGGCCGCACCAGATTTTTATGCGGCATCGCAGCATTGCACGTAACGCATGGCGATTTATAAATTGATTCTGAGTGTTACAAATTTATTTCAATTGCTGCGATGCACAACAAATCGCCATATTGTCGAACTCCCGGGCAGCCGATAGAACCAGCGTCATGTTCCAGGATTTTACGGCCTCAGCAGACCCCGCAGAGAGCGCACGCCACACGCGCGCCCTTATGTCCGAACTCAAGCGCCGCAACCTCGACGCCTTCGTCGTGCCGCGCGCCGACGAGCTATGGGCGAGTATGTCCCGCCCTCGGCGGAAAGATTGAAATGGCTGACGGGCTTCACCGGCTCGGCTGGCTTTGCCGTCATCACCCAGCGTAAGGCGGGCTCTTTTCGTCGATGGCCGCTACACCTTGCAGGCAGCCCAACAGGTCGACACAAGACTGTTTGAGATCCTCGAAATCCCCGTGGCAAAGCTCGCCAATTGGCTCTCGAGTGCCCTCCAGGCCGGCGGCGTTGTGGGTTACGATCCCTGGCTGCACACGACGGCCTGGGTCACCGCTCTTGAAGCCCCCCTCGCGCGTTACCGCCTGACGCTGAAGGCTGTCACGTCAAATCCGGTCGACGCTCTATGGGGCAAAGACCGACCGAAACCGCCCGTGGGGGCGGTCACAGTGCAACCCCTGAAATGGGCCGGCGAGAAGGCCGAGGACAAGATTGCAACCTTGCAAAAGGCTCTCAATGCCGAGGACCAGGACGCAACCATCCTCACGTTGCCGGATTCGATCGCGTGGCTGCTGAACATCCGCGGCTCCGACGTAAAGCACAACCCCACGGCGCTGGCCTTCGCCATCGTCCACGCCAGCGCAAAACCGGAGCTGTTCATCGACAAGGACAAGCTCGGTCCCGAAGCCAAACAGCATCTCTCTGCTTTGGTGCGCATAAGGCCGCCCGCCGACCTCTCGACACGACTCAAGGACCTCAAGACGAACAAGCGCAAGGTCGCCCTCGACGAGACAACGGCAGCCCACGCCCTCCGTCGGGCCCTCGGCGAGCGCAGCAAGCTCGTGACCAACGCCAACGATCCCTGCATCAAGCCCAAGGCCATCAAGAACGCCGCCGAAATCAAGGGAACGCGCATCGCCCACGAGCGGGACGGCGTGGCCATGGCCCGCTATCTCGCCTGGCTTGATCGGGAAGCCCCCAGTGGCCGCATTGACGAGATCGCCGCCGTCAAGATGTTGGAGGCCATGCGCGCCGATACCCAGGCGCTGAAGGAGATTTCGTTCGACACCATATCCGGCGCCGGCCCCAACGGCGCCATCGTCCACTATCGGGTGACCGAAGCCACGAGCCGAAAGCTGGGCAGGGGCGAACTCTACCTGGTCGATTCGGGCGCCCAGTACCAGGAGGGCACCACTGACATCACCCGCACGATCGCCATCGGCAAACCGACCGCAGAAATGCGC
The DNA here is from genome assembly GCA_041397705.1 of Hyphomicrobiaceae bacterium. Lineage (GTDB taxonomy): Bacteria > Pseudomonadota > Alphaproteobacteria > Rhizobiales > Hyphomicrobiaceae. The sequence continues at coordinate 82,302 of JAWKWC010000012.1, read as the reverse complement.
GAGCGTTTCACGCTGGTGCTGAAGGGGCACATCGATCTCGCCATGCTTCGCTTTCCCAGCGGCACGACCGGCGCCCATATCGATGCCTTCGCGCGCCGCGCGCTCTGGGAGTTCGGCCTCGATTTCGACCACGGCACAGGCCACGGCGTCGGCAGTTACCTGTCGGTACACGAAGGCCCGCAATCCATTTCCAAGCGCGGGCACGTGGCGCTCGAACCAGGCATGATCATTTCCAACGAGCCCGGCTACTACAAGACCGGTCAGTACGGCATCCGCATTGAGAATCTGGTTCTCGTAACGCAAGCGCCAACCGTGCCGGGCGGCGAACGGCCAATGATGGCCTTCGAGACCCTGACGCTCGCGCCGATTGACCGAAGACTTGTGGATCCCCGCCTGTTGTCAGCGCCACAACTCGCCTGGCTCAACGACTATCACGCGCGCGTCTGGCGCCAGATCAGTCCGCATCTCGTCGGCGAGGACAAGGCCTGGCTCCAGCAGGCAACAGCGGCTGTGTAACAAGACCGACGGGTCGGCTATGGGAAAGCAGTTTGATTCCACCGAAGACGACAATCAGTCTGCTAAACACAAGCCGAGCGCGCGCCTATTCCAAGTGAAGCGCAAACGCTGTGCCTCCCGCCGCGCCTCATGACAAACCAACTGAAGCACCGCAAGGTATCCCGAGTTCATACGTCGATCTTGATCGCAGCCGTCGCATGGCCGCATTCCAAAAGCGCCATGCTCCCAAGCATCACGCGCGCTCTGCGCCGTGGGCTCAATCCGGCCAACACCAAAGACGCAATGAATAAAAGCGTCCCGAAAATGAATTCAAAAATGCGTCCCGCATACGCCCGCACGTACATCGGCTCTGCTCCCGCAATCTGGTCACCACCAGCGCCACCCGCTGGCAGATCAGCTGACTCACTCCGTAAACCAATTATTCCCCTCAAACAAGAAAATCGACCACCCATGGAGGGAATAGGGCTCGATCCAGTGTTCGGCCGCAACAATCTGTCGATCCGGCCTTGACGGGATAACAAATGCCAGCCCGCCCGCCGACAACCCGTTTGGAGTGACCCCAGAGCCGCGCCCCCAACTCAAGCGCTGTGATGCACCCAATCCAGCGGCGTCCGCGGCCCGGCCCTTGCCCCACCGTTCTGGCGTCGCGTGGGCTTGCGGACGGCCCGCGGCCTTGGCGCTGGCCGCCGCGGTGCAACCCTGGACCGCGGCTTCGAATTCCGCTGCGGCGTGCGCCGCGCGCGGATTTCGGCTTGCGCGTTGTCCGCGGCTTTGCCCGTGGTGGCTGTGACCGCCGGGGTTGTGCACGCGGCGGGTTCACCCGTTGTGGCCTGACCCGCGGTGGCTTCTCGCGCGGTGGCTTGACCCGTGGCGGCTGAACCCGTGGTGGCTTGACCCGCGGCGGCTGAACCCGTGGTGGCTTGACCCGCGGCGGCTGGATCCCGCGGCGGCTTGACCCGCGGCGGCTTTGATCCTGTGGTGGCTTGACCTCGGGCGGCTTAACCTGGGGAGGCTTGATACCCGGTTGTTCCTCCCGCCAGGCCGACCAACAGAGCACTTGCCGCTCGCATCCCGGCTGAGGCCTCGCGGGCACGGGCGAATTTCACCTTTGTCACCACCCTTGAAGCCACGGGGCACGCACCTGCCACCGTCAATCCTCACAAAACCAGCCGGGCATGGACGGACGACCGGCGGACCGACCCTGGTCGGAGGTAGAGGCAGCGGTCGGCCAATGGTGAGGCAGCGCCCCGCGACCAGACGCTGGCCCGGTTTGCAGCGGCTTGCCACCATCCACCAGACCCGGTGGCACACACCGACCGGCACCATTGCGCACCAGACGCCCCGGGCAACTGCCAATGGGCGTGCAGCGACGGCTGCCAGGAAGGCGTACGAAACCAGCCTGGCAGGCCCCGCCACCAACCCCAAGCGGCTCACAACGGCCTGTCTTACGGCTGAATGGCGCATTGAGCGGACAAACCTTGGGCGGGCAATGGCCGTTGCGCAGACGCGGCTTGCCATCCGGACATGTCGGCAAGGTCACCACCGGCGGAATCACTGGCAGCGTGATGCACCGTCCGGAGCGCAACCTGATTTCGCCGGGGCGGCAGGGCCCGGGATCGACGATCTTCGGCCGGCACGCACCATCGCGCCAACGCAGGCCTTGCGGACAGCAGCCGCCATCCGGCTTGCGCCTCCAGATGTCGTGACACCCAACCACCGGCCGCGGGCGGCAGCTCTCCGTCTGCGGCCACCAGACGGTGCCGCGCGGGCAACAATAACCGTCCGGCCGCAACCGCGCCTTGCTCCAGCACACCGGCGGCGCCCGGCAATTTCCCGTATCGGGATCCCAAGGCGCACTCAGCGGACACGGGCAGCGGCCATTTGCCAGCGGCCTGCGCCCATCGGCACAAACGGCGAGCGGCGGCAGGACCCCAAGGGTCGGCGCATAGGACTGTGCGATAAAGGCTGGCTCGATTTTCTTGGCCGGCGACACCACCTTCTTGTCGTCAATTTTGAACCAGACGCACGACGGATGACCGCCCGGGAGATCCTTCGTCTTCACCTTGATCTTGAGCGGCTCCAGCAGAGCACCGAGCAGATCGGGCTCCTTGGCGAGCCATGGTTCTGTTGCAGCGAAACAGTTCGCGGCCCACACCGGCGACTTGTCCGGCATCTCGATGATGATCTTGTGCTCACGGCTTTCGCCCGCACCGAGTTTCACCCGCGCAACACACGAGAACGGCAGCGTCTTCGGTTCATCCGTGCAACCGAGCGGCGGTTCGATTTCCGAGATCGGCGCCTTCACCACCTTGCCACCGAGCAGCATGTGATCGGCCAGCAGAACGTCGCCGTCGAATGCCATGAGGCTCTTGTTGGTGAGCTTCAGCGTGAAAGTGCAATCTTCTCCAGGCGTGCAGCGGCTGGGTCCGGTCTTTTCAACGACGATATCAGTACCACCCTCCGCGCAGGCCTTGCCCTTGCCGTTCGGGTGATTGAGCGTGACACAGTTGCGAAAACCAAGGTTGCCCTTGGCAACGAGATCGTGCGTGTCGACCCAAACCGAAAGATTACGCACGGCACCTGCAGCAAGCGTCCCCGGATCGAGCGAACAGGCAAACGCACCCGATGCCACTGCCGAGCACGTCCACCCCGGGCCATCGGCTTCCGAAGCCGCAATTGGAATGAGAGATTGAGCGGCTTCACCCCAGAGTGTGCGCGTTTCGTCCAGCAGCTCAATGATGCCTGTCGCCGGACCATCACCCTTGTTGCGCACTGAAATCGTGCAGCGGATGCGGCCACCGACAAGCCCCGGGTAGCACTGCTTCTCGACAACCAGGTCTGGGCCCTTCGTCCACACCGGCACTTCGACCTGCTCTGCGGAGTAGGTAACACCAGCCGCGCAGGGGCTGTAGATCGCCACGTTGCCGACGTGCCCGAACGTCTCCTCGTCCGCGAACGTCGCATCATAATCGATATACCAGCTTTCAAACGGTGGCTCGTTGTCGGGCCTGACGCGGCTCTTGTAGATGCCCTGCAGACCGTTGACCTGTTCGGGCCCACCGCGCGCCACCCGCACGATATCGCTGCCGGCCCGCAAATGCTCGCCAGTCAGCCAAAGCGTTTGCCGGCAGCGTCCATAATCGATCTCACCGAAGCGGTCATAACCGTAGTTGAGCGCCAACCCGCCGACGGCACCGTGATACTCCGCCGGCAAGCCGACGGCATATTCTTCATAAGCCTCAGCCCAACGACGCTCGGCCTCGTTCCACTTGTAGCGCATCGCCATGGATTCTTGCGGGCGCATGAAGCTCTGGTAGTCGTAGCTCCCGAGCTGACTGCCACGTTGGGCGAGATAGATCGTTTGTGGCCCATCGAACAGGATCGACGTGATCTGATTGCCCTGCGGCGTGTTCTTGACGTCGATTTCGCGGCGCGGATCACCGGCAAAACTGCCATCTGGATTGAGGCCGACGGACCAGACAGATGGACCATCGGCAACGCTGTAGTAGAGGCGATTGTTCTCAATGGCCAATGCCCATACCCGCCGCTCCGTCGGCGCAAAGCCCCAAGTCTCAGGAATCTCCGTATTGAACGTCTCGGCTGTTTTGTCCGTGCGATCCTGCGGATCGTAAGCGGCAAATGGCAGGCCGGCGGCAGCCCGACCTTGCGTGCCATGATCATAGACGTCGATAAGTTTGCCCTGCAGATCGAGACGCCAAACCAACCCCGTCTCCAAATCAGACACATAGAGGTTGCGCGAGCGCGGATCGAAAGCGATGGAGCCGAGCCCAGCTCCCGAGTTCTCGAGATCCCCTGTCTTGATATCGGCAAACAGGCTGACGACGCCGGTGCGCCCATCGACTTTCCAGATGCTTCCCGGGCCACCGCCCTTGTCGGCCCCGAACAACCCCGGCATCCAGACCGCGCCAGGCCGCCCCGTGATGACACGCTCCATCCGCCCGCCAGTCCCTGGCGCCACCAGATGCAGCCCGAAGACAGATGTCGCCGTCAGGTAGATGTTGGCAGGCGTCGCCGCGTCGTCGCTGTCGAAAGCCACCCCGAACACATGGCCGACGTCGCGCGCTTTCAGCACGAATTTGACTGGCGCATCCGACAGTTGACCCTGGGGACCGCCGCCAAGCCGCGTCAAATCGAAAACGCGAACGGTGACGCCATCGAGATCGATCATGGTCCGGTCGAGCGGATGCACGTCGATGGGAAGATCTGGCCCAGGAGGAAGCGTGCCCGCAAATCCAGTCACCACACGCTGCCCTGATTGACGATCGGGGCAGCCGGTCAGCCCTTGACCGCTTGGAGCTGTCGGCGCTGAACCCTGGGCAAAAGCACGGCCAAGCCCAAATACCAAAACAACAAACGCCAGAACGGCAGCGGTTAGATAACGTGAAAAACGGCGGTGCATCCTGTCAGCCTCGAAATATCGTCGCGGGCAATTCTTGATGGCAGGGCCAGCCAATACCATCGCTAAACACCACAAGTCTTATAGCACGCAACATGAATGAACGCTGCAATTAAGCGCCGTTCACCTACAATTGAACGATTGTCATTACGCCCTGAAAATACAACGAACGAGCCCGACGCCTGCCACAAGAGAGACAAGAGGCAGCGTATCACGTGTGGCGCAGCGAACGCTTAAGGCCGCCAACTCAGGAAATTGGCGATCAGCCCAAGCCCGAGCCGCTGGCTCTTTTCCGGATGGAATTGAGTGCCGGCGATGTTGTCAACGCCAACCATCGCTGTAACCGGCCCGCCGTATTGGGTCTGCGCCACGATCACGCCGGGATCTTCCGGGACCAGATGGTAGCTGTGCACGAAATAGGCGTGCAAGCCGTCGTTGCCCGTTGCCAGACCGGCCAACAGCGGATGCGGCCGCAAGACCTCCAGCGTATTCCAGCCCATATGCGGAATCTTCAAAGCCGGATCGGCTGGCTCGATGATCCGGACCTCGCCAGCGATCCAGCCCAGCCCTTCGGTGACGACATGCTCCAAGCCGCGGCTCGCAAGCAATTGCTGGCCCACACAGATGCCGAGAAACGGCCGTTGCTTGACGCGAACGGTTTCTTCCAGCGCTTCCCGCATACCACGAACGCAATCAAGTCCACGTTTGCAATCGGCGAATGCGCCAACTCCGGGCAACACGACGCGGTCGGCCGCACGAACCACAGCTGGGTCCGACGTGACCTCGATGCGGGCCTCATGGCCGCCCTCGCTGGCAGCGCGCTCGAAGGCCTTGCCGGCCGAATGCAGATTACCCGAGCCATAGTCGATAATGGCAACGCGTTGCATGGGCCTTATCCGTTTCGCCCCCACAACGACAGCGTCGTCAGTCGCCCAGCCCCGGAGCGTGATTGGCCCGTTGCCAGCGTCGGCACCACATACGGCTGGCCATCCAGCCAGGCATCGAAGAAGCGCCGCTCGCACTCTTCCACCGACTGGCCGTTCACGGTCGCAATGGTGTGAAACCCCTGCCGATCCAAAGACCAGCGGTGCAGTGCGTCGGCTTCATAGCCGATCAACAGATGCAGGCCGACCAACATCCAGCCGCCCAATTGCGGCGGCACACCGAGCAAGGACACAACAAGCTGCAGCACCACCAGGGCGCCGACGTAGGCCAGCAAAGCCAGCCAAAGGCCGTGGCCAAGAAGCCAGAAGGGCGTCAGAGCGCAGCGCCTCACGAAAAGCCTTCCGGCACGAACACTAGAGCTTCTGCACGTTCCAGGCGATCACTCATGCGGCGTTCAGGCGGCTCGTGAACAGTGAAGGTTTTCATCGCGTGTTCCTGAATTGGCTAGCGCTCATGCTGAGATGCACCATAGTAAACAAACACAACCTACCCGCCAAGGTTGCCTTTGGTCGATGGCACCCGCCCCGCCTGACGCGGATCGAGGGCAATGGCCGCCTGCAACGACGATGACCCTTATAGCATGTCTCTGCAATGTGGTGCGATTGCTGACACCATACACATTCTGGACATGCAAGGATCCCCGCATTCTGCGCAAAGGCTTGAAACCACTCACGGAAAAGCTCTGTAGTCCATCTCACCGAGCTTCGGTGCCGTAAAGCTGACGTTCCACACCAGGAACGGTCGCCCTGAGACATCGATGGCGACGCGCGTCAGGCATTCATCCATCGGCAGATCGACGCTTGCATAGCGGGTGATGCCGGCTTTATCGCCCAGCGCCTTGGCCACGGCCTGCCCCAGCACGATGCCGCTATCCTCTACCGTGTGGTGGAAATCGATGTGCAGATCGCCCTTGGCCTTGAGGTCGATATCGATCAGGCCGTGCCGTGCGACCTGCTCCAGCATGTGATCGAGAAAACCGACGCCCGTTGCAATATCGTAGGCGCCAGAGCCACGCAGATTGACGGCTGCTGCAATCGCCGTCTCCTTGGTCTTCCGCTCGACTTTTGCTGTGCGTTGCAAGTGTTGGTTTCTCCCTGCTTGCACCCGTCCATATCAGCGTCTATCACGCTTCGACGGTGAAATCCACTGCACGTCCGCCATCCGGTTTACGATGACCTCGAGCGGTCGGTGGCCTCGCCAGCGGCGTGAACTGGAAGGCTGGCCTGAGCGTGCCCGCGAATCTGGTCCTGGCAGGGCCAGCGCCCACCCCCAACGATACGGCAGGAACACCATGAACGAGGCTTGGCATGGCACGACCATTTTGACCGTGCGCGTTGGCGGCCGCGTCGTCGTGGCCGGCGATCAGGTGTCTTTGGGATCGACAGTCATCAAGTCCAATGCCCGCAAGGTGCGCACGCTGGGCAAAGGCGACGTCATCGGCGGCTTTGCAGGCGCAACTGCGGATGCGTTCACCCTCTTCGAACGCCTCGAAGGCAAACTCGAGCAATACCCTGGCCAGCTGGTCCGCGCCGCCGTGGAATTGGCAAAGGACTGGCGCACGGACTAAGCCCCTGCACCGCCTTGAGGCCATGATGCTGGTGGCAGACAAGACACACACGTTGGTGCTGACCGGCAATGGCGACGTGCTGGAACCCGAGCGCGGCCTGATGGGTATCGGATCGGGCGGCAATTATGCGTTGGCAGCCGCCCGCGCGTTGGCCGACACCGACATGAGTGCCGAGGATATTGCCCGCAAAGCCATGGCGATCGCAGCCGAAATCTGCGTCTACACCAACACCAGCCTCGTGATCGAGAGCCTCGAAGCGCAAGTGTGAGGGCGCAAGCGCGCCGCTACCGGTTGGCTCACGCCGCTGGCAGCATCACGAACCGCATCCAGAAATCGCGCAGAGCCGCCACCAGCTCTTTCAGGCCATCCTGGCTGTTCGGCTTGGTGATGTAGGCAGTCACGCCCAGGTCGTAGGTGCGCCGGATATCATCTTCCGCCTGCGAAGTCGTCAGGATGATCACCGGGATCCGCTTGAAGTTGCTGTCGGTCTTCAAGTGCATCAGTGCCGTGCGGCTATCCATCTTCGGCATGTTGAGGTCGAGCAGAATGATCCTCGGCAACCGGCGCTTAGACCCTTCGCCGCGGACATAGCGAAGCAATTCCTCGCCATTCTCCACGAAATCAATTGGATAGTGAAAATTCGCCTTCGAATGCATAGCGCATCAGCAGTGTCATCGGGATCATCCTCGGCGATCAGAACCGGGATATCGCGGGCTGGGCTGGCCAAGAAGCACGCGCCGTCGCTCTCCGGCGGGGACATCTACGGCAACCGCCGCCACTGGAACGCCAGTCAAGTCCGCATGCTCGGGCGCCGCGGGAGAAACTGGGCTGGACGGGTGGTGTCTCAGATGCTTTCGGCTGGCAGGGGCGCGGGTTGGCGACCGCCGCAGCGTCGAGCGCGCCGCTGGTCCGGAGTTGCCGATGATCTGGGCGCGCTTCGGGTTCACCCGCTTTGGCTCTGCGAGGAAGGTAACGCCGATTTCCGTGATCTTGCGCCACACCACCTGGCAAGGAACTTCGAGCCCATCCAGTTCGACGATCAGCTCGAACGTATCGGGCACGCCGGAGCCTTGCGCCACCTGCAGGCGCGCCCCCGTATCTGACATATCTCTGAGAACGCAAGGAATTGTGGCATGCCGCGCACTGAAGGCAATGATACCACCCTTCAACAGGCGGCTACGCTTTACGTTGCGCCTTTCCGCCTCCACGCTCGGATTGACAGCCATGTCACACGCCCCACGATACCCGAAACCCTACCACCAAGGCGCAACCCTAAGTGAGAACCTCTAATAAACAACTAGCAAGCCGTGCCGAAAATCCGCAGACGTCGATACCAGCCACGGGATCAAAAGCTGCGGCGCCCGGCCGGATCGGGCACCATAGACTACGCAATCTGGAGGTTGCTCAGACACCTGAACACCGCTGCTCATCCAGCAAGCATCGGCCAAGCCCTGCAAAATTCGCGTAGCTGCCTGCAGCCGAGCAAAAGCGGGCTTGAGGGCGTTGTATGTAGCGGATATCCTCGCGCACCGTTTGCCCTCGGCCGCGTGTTTCGAGTCCGGCCCAGGCAGACGTCATCTTCACGCGTTCCCCAGCGAAGCGAGACCGGTTTGACGCCAGATCTGGATCAGCCGGTGCTGAAACTTCCGGTAGCACGACGCATGTTCGTGCTCATTACGGTGGTTGCGGCATCCGGATCATTCAATGCTGCGACGTTCTCGGTGGCGGCCGTGCTGCCGCAGGTCCAAGGCGCCCTTTCCGCCACCCAGGACGAGATCTCCTGGGCCGTCACCTTCTACATTCTGGCGACCGCTGTGTGCCTGCCCATGAGCGGCTGGCTCGTAGGCCGCTTCGGCAGGGCGAATGTCCAGTTCTGGTGCATGGCCGGCTTCACCTGCGCAACGTTCTTGTGCGGCCTGTCCCAGAACCTCAACACCCTTGTATTTTGGCGTCTGGTCCAGGGCGCCTTCGGTGCCCCCCTGATGCCGCTTGGCCAATCCGTCCTAATGGACGTATTCCCCAGGCGTCAGCATGGCTTGGTGATCGCCATCTTCGGCACCACCAATACCATCGGTCCTGTCGTTGGCCCGACCTTCGCCGGCTATCTCGCAGAAAGCCTCGGTTGGCGCTGGGGCTTCTTCATGATCCTGCCGGTTGCGATCGCCGCCACGGTCGCAGCCCGCTTCGCCCTCCCCGAAGAAGTACGCCAGCGCAACCTCTCCCTCGACTGGATCGGCTTCCTGTCGCTTTCGATCGCCATTGCGGCAACCCAGTTCGTCCTGAGCCGCGGCCAGCGCCTCGATTGGTTCGAGTCGACGGAGATCGTGATCGAGGTCGCGTTGGCAGCCATCGCCTTCTACGTCTTCCTCGTACACTCCGCGACGGCCCGTCAGCCCTACTTGAGCCCCCGCCTCCTGCTCGACAAGAATTACGTCATCGGCATCTGCCTGATCGTGATCTTCGGCATGCTCAACTTCACGCCGATGGTCTTGTTGCCCCCCTTGATGCAGAACCAACTGGGCTTTCCCGACGGTCTCATCGGCTTCGTCGTAAGCTTCCGCGGTGCTGGTGTGATGACCGGTTCGTTCACCTCGATCTTTGCCCAGCGCCTCGACCCGCGCGTCGGCATGGTGGCGGGCTTCTCCCTGCAGATCATCTCCGGCCTCTGGCTCATGCATCTGAGCCTCGATGCAACGCTGAGCGCGCTGTGTGCCAATGCCTGGCTGCAGGGAACCGCCGTTGGCCTCATCTGGACCCCGATCGTCACGACGGCTTTCCGCACGCTCGAGCCGACCCTGCGCGCCGAAGGCATCGCCGTCATGCACCTCATGCGATCCATCGGCTCGAGCTTCTTCATTTCTGTTTCCGTGACGGAGATTCTGCGCGTCACCAGCGCCAACTACAGCCGATTGACCGAGAACGTCACCCCCTACAACAAGACCCTCTCACTACCCGAGGCGATGGGGGGATGGACCACGGAAACCACGGCCGGCGTGGCACGATTGGCGCGCGAGATCGCGCGTCAGGCCGCCATGCTCGGCTACATCAACGCCTTCGTGATGTATACGGCCGCCTCCATGGTCGCCATTCCCCTTGTGCTGATGTTGGGGGGACGCAAAGATAAGACGTCTTGAAAAGCGCCTGACAAACGGCCGATACCGCCAAGCTCAGCGGCCAGCCACGCTGCCCTATTACAGGAATGACAGGATCAAATAGGCGCCAAGCATAACCGTGGTCCAAAAGGCCATCGTACCCGTCGGCCACGAGCGACCGAAGATGCCGTCGATGCCCGTGGAAACTGCCAATCCAATCCTTGAAGGCGACCGCCAGTGCCGCCACAACCGCGGTGACCCAAGTGCAAAACCGCATGACTTGCCGGCCGCCCCACGTCACCACCCCATAGCCAAGCTTGCGATAGAACCAGTCCGTATTGAGGTTGGTCGAGGGCAGCTCTTTCGGATAGAGCCCTGTGCGCACCAGGAGGCCAAACGCGACAATGGCAAAAACCAAAAGCTGCGTCTTGGTGATGACACCCGCCCAACTGTAAGGCTCCTTGCTCACGGGATAGGGGAGGATGTCGTATAGCGGCTTGGGATAGACGCCAATGAAGATGCAAGCGGCAGCTGCAATCCCCATCGCCACCAGCATGTTGGCCGGTGCCTCCGGAACCCGGACCCCTGAATCGTGGCTGAAGAAGGCAAAGAACGGGATCTTGATCCCCGAGTGCTCCATCACGCCCGCCGAAGCGAAAATCAACAGCAGCCAGATCCAGAAATAGCCCTGCTCCTCCGCCGCAAACAGCGTCAGGTTCTTCGTCACGAAGCCTGAGGTGAGCGGGAATCCGGCGATCGAGATGGCACCGATGATGCAGAAAACTGTGGTCCACGGCATGGACTTGTAGAGGCTGCCAAGCTGCGACGCCTTCACCGTCCCAACCCGATAGAGCACCGCTCCCATACTCATGAACAGCAGCGCCTTGTATATGATGTGCGCAAAGGCGTGGCTGACGGCGCCATTGAGCGCCACTTCCCGTGCCGATACCGACGCCGACCAGCATGACCGAGCTGGTTGTTGAGCGAAAATGCCAACACCCGCCTCAAATCGTTCTCGATGACGGCGAAGAAGACCGAAAAACACGTCATCACCGCGCCGATCGGAATGAGCAGAGATCCCCCGCAAAGACCCGCGCAAACGCATAAACCGCAAGCTTGGTCGTAAATGCTGACAGCACCACGGATCCCGTGACTGTCGCTTCGGGGTAGGCATCCTGCAGCCAGTTGTGCAAGAGCGGGAACGCGCACTTGATGCCAAAGGCGATGAAGATCAGCCAAGCGGCAGCACCTTCGAGCTTCATCGGCCCGAATACCAGCGCTCCCGTGGCCCGGTAGTGCAAGAGAATGCCCGCCACCAGCAGCACACCTGAGCCGATCTGCCACACGAGATAGCGCATCGCCGCGCGATAGGCCCGATCCGTATGAGACGCGACGATCAGGAAGACCGATGAGATCGCGGTCAACTCCCAGTAGACGAACAGCGTCACGAGATCACCGGCAAGCACCGCCCTGATCGCCGCGCCGCCATAGATCATCGCCATGCAGTCCTGCAGACGGTCGTCCTGGTGCAGGGCATAGATCGCATTCAGCAACGCTGCGATCAGAAAGATCAGCGTGAACGGAAACGCCAGCCCATCGAGCCGCATCAGCGTCAGCGTCAGACCACCCAGCTTGGCAACCGACACCGTGCCCATCGGCATCGCCAACAAGGCGGCGATGCCCACCGCCGGCGTCGCAAGCGCCACGAACTGGCGTGGCGCGCGGGGCAGCACCGCGCACAGTGCGCCGGCCAGTATCATCAGCAGCGCCGGATTGATGTCAGTCGCGGTCATAGTAGTCCTCGTCGCGCATAATGATGGTGCGCAGGAACTTTCCCGCGAAGACGATGAAAATGAAGGCGATGAAGCCGAAGAGCTCGAAGAATTCGGGAATGTGCTCGATGTCGAAATGCGGATGATGTTCGTAGAGGAATTCGGAGATCGTCAGCGCAGCGGCAATCGCCAGCAACGCCCACCACAGCTTGTTGACGTTCTCCGGCTTGTCGAACCAGCCCTGTGTATGTGATTTCGGGTCGCTCATGACAGGTCCTCAGGGTGCGGCCGTGACGATCGGCGTAATAAGGTTCACGATCGCGTCGGAAAAGAAGAACATCACCAGGCACAGGAACGCTGTGAAGCACGGCGGCGCCACCACCAGCCAGTATTTGCGCTCCAGCCCCTCTTCGACATGGTCATGACCGGCGGCACCTACGCTCGCCAGTTTCGGCGCCGGCAGGAACATGGCCTTGAGAAAAATCGGCAACAGGTAGAGCACATTCAGCAGCGACGATGCGATCAGCACGCCGAGCACGAAGGTCTTGCCCGCGTCCAGCGCCCCCAGCATCAACCACCACTTCGTCCACATGCCGCCGAACGGTGGCAGCCCGATAATACTGAGTGATCCCACGAAGAACGCGCAGAACGTCCAGGGCATGACACGGCCAAGCCCCGTCATGTCGGAAATCTCTGTCTTGTGTGTCGCGATATAAATGGCGCCAGCGCAGAAGAACAAAGTGATCTTGCCGACCGCGTGCATGGCGATCTGCATGGCACCGGCAACAATACCTGCGGGCACGGCAAGGCTCGCAGCCAGTACCACATAGGCCAGCTGGCTGACGGTGGAATACGCAAGCCGCGCTTTCAAATTGTCGCGCGTCAACGCCACCAGCGAGGCAAGAACCAGCGCAGCGGAAGAAAAGACCGTCAGCCATTGGCTGGCACCGGTCGCAGCCAAGGTATCGATGCCGAAAACGTACACCACCACTTTCAGCACGGTGAAAACACCCGCCTTCACGACGGCAACCGCATGCAACAGCGCCGACACAGGCGTTGGCGCCACCATCGCTGCCGGCAACCAGAAGTGCAGCGGCATCAGCGCGGCCTTGCCAATTCCGAAGGCAAAAAGCCCCAGCAGAACGCCGAGCATGGTGGGATCGATGCCTTTGGGCAGGATCCCTCCGGCCTTGAACTCCATGGTCCCGGACAGCACGGTCGTCGCAATGATCGCCGGCAGCAGCAGCAGCATCGACGAACCGATCAACAGCAGCAGGTAGATACGCCCGCCCCGGATAGCCGCCGCGTTGGAATTATGGGTGACCAGCGGATAGGTCGAAAGCGTCAGCATCTCGTAGAACAGGAACAGCGTGAACAGGTTCCGCGAGAACGCGAGCCCCATGGCTGAGCCGATGGCTATGGCGAAACACACATAAAATCCGGTCTGCCGCGGCTCGTCATGCGCCCGCATGTAGCCGATCGAGTACACCGAATTGACGATCCACAACGAGCTTGCAACAAGCGCAAACAGCAGTCCCAGCGGCTCGACCTTGAACGCAAGCGTCAGCCCTGGCAGCACATCGAGCACCGCCCATTCAGGCCGCCCGCCCGATGTCACCGGCCCCCAAAGCCCCCACACCAGCAGCGCCAGAATCCCGGCCGTCACAAGCGTGACCGCCTCGCGCAGATTGGGCGAATTGTGACAGGCGATAATACCCGCGACACCCAGGAAGGGCACGATGATGGCGAGCAGGGCCTGAACCTCCGGGGCGAAAAGCAGCATTACTTCATCCCCCCGATGAGTGCTTCTGCAGCCTTGCGCGCAAGACCAGCGGACGCCTCGGTATCGATACCGAGATAGATCGTGGCAATCGCCAGCACCAGCATCGGCACCAGCATGCTCAACGGTGGATCCTGCGCCTTTGCGACGGCTTCACTTGGCTCTCTGAACCACGCCGCCTCGACCACCCGACCGACATAGACCACGGCAATCAACGACGACGCGAGAATGAGGAACACCAACGGCCACCATCCCCGCTCGTACGCGCCAACCGCCAGGTACCACTTTGAAACGAAGCCCGCAGTGCCGGGCACCCCGATCAACGCCATTCCACCGATCACGAACACCAACATGGTCAACGGCATCCGCCGTCCGATACCGCCGATACTGCTGATATCCGTGGCAGCCAACCGGTAGACCAGTGCGCCCATCACCATGAAAAGCGCTGTCTTCATGACGGCATGGTTGAGAAGGTGCACGATAGCCCCTGTCAGCCCATCGACATTGGCAAGCGCGATGCCGAGCGTGATGTAGCCGACCTGCCCCAGCGACGAGTAGGCCAGCATCCGATTGAGGTTCTTCTCGAACACGGCAATCAGTGAGGCGATGAACATCGCGGCAACCGATAGCACCACCAGCACTTCGGAGATCGGCAGCGTCTTGAAACTGATGGCCACGCCGAACACCGAGAAGAAGTAGCGGATCATCACATAGATCGCCACCTTGGTCGCGGTGCCCGCAAGAAACGCGGTCGCCATGGACGGTGCATGCGTATAGGCACCGGGCAACCAGACGTGCAGCGGAAACAGCGCCAGCTTCAGCGAGATGCCAACCGTGATGAAGGCCAGCGCCGCCAGCACGGGACGGGCCTGGTAGATCGCCGGATCCGACAGCCGTGCTGCAATGTCGACAATGTTGAGACTGCCCGTGACGAGATAGATGAGCCCGACACCAATGACATAGAACGTGGCGCCGATGGTGCCGACGATCAGATATTGATAAGCCGCCAGCAGCGCGCGGCGATCCTTGCCGAGCGCAATCAGCACATAAGTCGAGAGTGCCGATACCTCGAGAAAGACGAAAATGTTGAAGGCATCACCCGTGATCGTGATGCCGAGCAAACCCGTCAGGCACAGCAGGTACATGGTGTAGTACCAAACCTGCTTGTCGCCCTCGATCTCGTGCGCCACGCTGACCCGCGCAAACGGCATGATCGCCGCGCCGACGCCGGAGACGAGAACCAGCACGAAGGCCGACAACAAGTCGATGCGATACTCGATGCCGAACGGCGGTGCCCACCCGCCCAGATGATAAGAGATCGGCCCGTTGGCCAGCACCTTGAGGGTCAGCATCACCGCGATCACCGGCATGATCCAGCTGACCACCAGCGCCAGTGCCCAGGCCGAGCGCCCGCGCCTCAAGAATGCAGAGAGAATGGCCCCCAGCAACGGTACGACGACCTGGAGCGCGGGAAGATGAGCCTCGAGCGACTTCACTCGTCGTTCTCCTTGCCGAAAATCTCATCTTCCTCGATCGTGCCGTAGCTTTCCTCGATGCGCACCACCAGCGCCAAGCCGAGCGCCAGCGTCGCCACGCCGACCACGATCGCCGTCAGGATCAAGACGTGCGGCAGCGGGTTCGAGTAGACCTTGACCGCCGGATCGATGATCGGCGCGCTTCCGCCAATGATCTTGGCAGGGGTCAGATAGAGCAGATACACCGAAGTCTGGAACAGCCCCAGCCCGATCAGCTTCTTGATCATGTTGCCGCGGGCGATCACCACGTAGAGCCCCGCCACCATCAGGAAGATGGTGATCACATAGTTGTAGTGCTCGGCAAAAACTTTCACGTGCTGCATCACCGCCCCCTTTCCACGAAGGCGTAAAAGATCGCCACCATGGTCGACGACACGGTGATCAGAACGCCAAGTTCAACGGTGAAAATACCCCACTCGTGCCCATGTACCGGGTCGTGCGCCAGATGCGAGTAATCGAGAAAGTTCTGCCCTGTAAGAATGCCGACAACCCCAGTGCCCGCGTAGATCAGAACCCCCAGGGGCACCAACCGCTCCACCAGCCACTGTGGTGCAATCAGCTTGGCCTTCGATATCCCGAAGACGAGCGCATAGAGAATGATCATGCCCGCCGCAATGACACCGGCCTGGAACCCGCCGCCCGGCCCATAGTCGCCGTGGAATTGCACATAAAGGGCAAACAGCAGCATGAACGGCAGCAGCAGCTTGGTGCCGATCCGCAGGATCAGGTCGAGCCTCATGACGCCTCCCCGCTCTTTGAAGCCTGGCCCACCGCCTCGCGCTGTCGCCGCCGCCGGCCCGATCCCCTCAACAGCAGCATCACGCCAATCCCCGCCGTGAAGATCACGGTGGTTTCCCCAAGCGTGTCGTAGCCTCGGTAATCGGCCAGCACCGACGTCACCACATTGGGAACGCCTGTCTCCTTGACGGTGTCATTGATGTACTTGGGCGCCACGTGTTTGTGGATGATCGCATCCGGCGTACCAAACGGCGAGAGCCCGATCGTCCCCCAGATCACTGCCCCCCCGATGACACAGGCAACAGCCGCCGGTAATGCCGCCGTATGCAGCGACTTTTGCTCCAGGCTCTGCGTCAAATGCAGCGCCGCCAGCAGAAACACTGTCGAAACGCCGGCCCCCACCGAGGCCTCCGTCATCGCAACGTCGACCGCATCGAGTGCGATCAGCAGACTCGCCATCAGAAAACTGTAGACGCCGGCAAGAATGATGGCCCCGAACAGATTGCGCTGACGCGCGATGGCAACCGTCACGATGGCCAGCAGCGTCAACAGCGCCATGTTGATGAACACCTCCATCGCTTATTCGTCCCTCCCCTCGCCATTGACGCGCTCGGGCGATGGCCCAGCGCCGGGCACCTCGCGATTCCGTCGATCCTGAAAGAGCTTTGGATGGACGCCCGCTTGCATCGCTGCCTGCGCGAGCGCATGCGTGATCACCGGTCCCGTGAAAAACAGCAGCAACGTGATGAAGATCAGCTTGGCCGTGATCAGCGTCAGCCCGGCCTGCAGCATCATGCCCAGCAATAGAAATCCCGCACCCAGCGTATCGGTGACGCTCGCGGCATGCATCCGCGTGAACAGTTCCGGCATCCGCACCAGTCCGATCGCACCGACAAGCGTGAAGAACGCGCCACTCAGGATGCAGGCCCAGCTGAGCAGGTCCAGGGCCAAGGCCCACGTCACAGTCGGCATGGTCATTTGTCCTCGTCCACGTCATAGGCGAGGTCGCCATGGCGGAAGAACTTCAGGATGGCGAGTGTCGAGATCAGGTTGAGGAGGCCATAGGTGATGGCGATGTCGAGCCATTCCGGGCGCCCCGTCAAAAACCCCAGCGCCGCCAGCAACAGGATTGCCAAGGTGCCAATGGAATTGCCGGCGAGCACGCGGTCGAACACGGTCGGCCCGGCAATCGCACGGATGACGGCGAGCAGCAGGGCAGCCAGGATGGCCAAACGTCGCGGCAATAAACATCAGCGCATCCCCTCGAACCGTGTCACCCGCGCATCCATTCCGCCCCCTTCGAGGTCGTCAGCGCCATCCGCCACCAGCGCATGCACCGTCAGCACGTTGCCATTGACGTCCGTCGTGATAGTGCCGGGGGTCAACGTGATCGAATTGGCGTAGACATTGACTCCGACGGTTGTCTTCTGTGTCGCCGCCACTCGCGTCATGGTCGGCGAGATCGGCAACTCCGGATCGAGAACGATCTTGGTGACACTCCAGGCCGATTTGCAGATTTCCCAGACCAGCCACGGAAAGTACGTGATGCCGTTGGGCATGAAATCCACGGGATGGCCTTCACCATCCGCCACGCCCATT
This sequence comes from Hyphomicrobiaceae bacterium, assembly GCA_041397705.1. Classification (GTDB taxonomy): domain Bacteria; phylum Pseudomonadota; class Alphaproteobacteria; order Rhizobiales; family Hyphomicrobiaceae. The sequence goes on along the minus strand of JAWKWC010000012.1, from coordinate 64,341 downwards.
CTTACGGCAACGAAAACGCAGGCCGCGGCAGCAAGCACGCCGACCGGAATGAGAAACGACGTGTAGTGGCCCGACAATGCCAGCCAGAAAACTAGCAGCGACACGAACAGCGAAATCAACCGCATGATCGCACTCCGCGACGCGATGGCCGCCCCTCAACGGCAGCGGTGCCCCACATACCAACGGCCATATCGATGTCTCCGGCCGGCAGCACATCCACCAGCCCACAAGCGACCAACATGCGAGAGATCACCTTCCCTCCTCCACCGCTGACCCAAGACGCGACAAACCTTCCGCGCCACTGCGCCTACGGTTCCCGGCAATCGGTTGTCCCGATTGTCACGGACACACGTGCGCGCCGCCATGCCCTACCGATCCAGCGGCAACACGGCGTCACACACTTCCCAAGACCCATGACAATGCCGACCTCGCCGGAACATTTCAAGTCGAGATTGTGGCAAGCCCCGACCGGCAGTTCTTCACGAGGCGAAGCCACGCCAAACGATCGATCATACCGAAGGATTTTACCCGCCCTTTTTGGCGCGTGCCGACCTCCATCATCCCCCGGCAGGACTCCATTCGCCACCCCACCCGTTGGAGAGAGCCCAAATGACGTTAATATAGGCCAGACATGAGTATAGGTCAGACACCGACAGGCCGCCGCAGGGCCGCAGACCACAGGAGCGCGGCATGGCAAAATTCATCCTGGGCGCAATCGCCGGTGCGCTCTTGTCCCTTGCCTACGTCCACTACAACGTCGCGCTTCCTGGGGCTCTGCAGCTTCCTGAACGTCTGCGCGGAGCCTTGATTTCGACAGCGACGGAAACGCAACTCTACGATCTCGATGCCGATCCAGCCCAACGTCGCCGGGCGCTCGAGGTCTTCTTCACATTCCGCGCCCCAGACGCCGTGAAGATTGATGCGCAAGCAGGTTTTCCCTTCCTCATGGCACTTGAAAAGCACCGCGCAACGCGGGAAGCCCGCCAGCTCCTGTTGGCGGCAAGCGCCTTTCGAGAGACCCTGGAAAAAGCTGCTTTGAGGGCCGCTCTCGAGCGCAAGCATGGCACCCAAGACACCGCCCAATTGCAGTTGCGTATGCTCGAAGACGCCCTCAACCGTAAGCCGTTCCTCAAGCGCTGGCTTGAGAAGCACGACAGGGCCGTCCAGGGTACGGGCCTCATTGCGGCGCTGGCGGAGGCAGCCCGTCAATAGCGGTGCACCACACCCGCCACAAAAGCCTGAGTTCGCGAACCGCGACCACAGCCGCCTTACTCGGCCGCTTCCTTGGCCAGGAACCCGCCCGATTGATGCGCCCACAGGTCGGCATAAAGCCCGCCGCGGGCGATCAATTCGGCATGACTGCCCTCTTCCACGACGGTGCCCTGGTCCATGATGATCAGCCGATCCATGGCCGCAATGGTCGAGAGGCGGTGCGCGATGGCAATGACCGTCTTGCCTTCCATCAGGTTGAAAAGCTGTTCCCGGATCGCGCCTTCCGCCTCGCTGTCGAGCGCGCTGGTCGCCTCGTCCAGGATCAGATCGGCGCGTCCTTGAGCAACACCCGGGCAATGGCAACCGCTGCCGCTGCCCTCCCGAAAGTTTGACGCCCCGCTGCCGACATGCGCGTCGTAGCCGGTACGGCCCTTCATATCGGCAAGCCCGACGATGAAATCGCGCCTCAGCTTGCGCGCCGCTGCCACCGCACGCCATGGCCGGCATCGGACGGCCATAGAGGATGTTGCGCACCGAGCGATGCAGCAAGGACGTGTCCTGCGTCACCATGCCGATCTGCGCGTGCAGCGCAGGTCCTGCGTCACAGCGGCGATGTCCTGGCCATCGATCAGAATCCGCCCCGCTTCCAGATCGTAGAAGCGCAACAGCAGGCTGACGAGCGTCGACCGCTCGCCTCCTCGAGCGCCCAACCAGGCCCACTTTTTCGCCGGACCGCACCGTCAGCGACAGATCGCGCACGACACGCGGACGCAGCCGGTCCGCCAGATCCTCGCCGCCCTGCTGCGCCTTGCCGCCGGGAACCGCCCCATAGTTGAAGTGCACATGATCGAAGCGGATCTCACCCTTGGAGACCACCAGTGGCTTTGCATCAGGCCAGTCGACGACATCATAGCCGCGCGAAATCGTCTCCATGCCCTCCTGCACGACACCGAGGTTTTCGAAGATCCCCGCAACCGTGAACAGCACCCAGCCGGACATGTTGACGATGCGGATGGCAAGCCCCGTCGCCAGAGCGATGGCGCCGATCGTGAGCAGCCCGCCCGACCACAGCCACAGCGCCAGCGCGCTGACCGAGACCAGCAACATGCCGTTCATCGAATAGAGCACAAGCTCGAGCGTGGTCAGCAGCCTGAGCGAGGCCTGCCATTTGGCCATCTGCTCAGCCAAACCCTCGCGCGCATAACCGTCTTCCCGGTCAGCGTGCGCAAACAGCTTCACGGTGAGAATATTGGTGTAGCTGTCGACGACGCGCCCCATCAGTTGCGAACGCGCTTCCGACGCTTCCGTCGACGCTGCCTTGATCCGCGGCACAAAGTGTACGATGGCGAACCCATAGGCCACCAGCCAAGCCAACAGCGGCAGCACCAACCTGTGATCGGCCTGCCAGAACAACACCAGCGCGCCCGACCAGTAGACAGCGACGTACCAGACCGCATCCACCACTTGCACAACCGATTCCCGCAAGGCTGGCCCCGTCTGCATCACCTTGTTGGCAACGCGACCGGCAAAGTCGTTCTGGAAGAAGCCCAGCGACTGGCGCAGCACATAACGGTGCGTCAACCAGCGGATCCGCGTGGTGAACGGCCCTGAGATCATCTGGTTCTTGGTGAGGTCGTGGGCGGTAGAAACCACCGGCCGCAGCACCAGCGCCACGAACCCCATCCACAGCAGAAGGCCCCAGTGGTCCGTAAAGAAGGTCTCGGGCGTCTTGGCCTCGCGCATCAAGTCGACCAGCGAGCCAACAAAAGCGAACAGCGCAACTTCGATCAGCGAGCCGACGCAGCCAACGCACAGCAACACCAGGAACACGGGCCACACCGGCTTGACATAGTAGGAATAGAACGCGCCAAGCGTCGTCGGCGGCCGCTCGGGCGGCGCCACGGGAAACGCGTCGATGCGGGTCTCGAACCAGCGGAACCAGCGGTCCATTTCTCTCTCTCGAACAAACGGCCAGCCCTTGGGTTCGCGCAGAACCGCGCCCCTCCCTGCTGACCCGAATGGCAGATGTGCCCGGCTCGCGCCCGCCAAGCAACCCAAGTTTTGCGCCAGCACGCCAAGCCGGCTCCAACTGCCACCCCGGCCGCCAGCACGCATCACGCGGCCGCGCAACACCGTGGCCGGTGTGGAACAATCCCTGGGATGTGCTGCACAATTATGGCTAAACGGCGTACCCGCTGCTCCAGATGCCATCCAGCACCCGGCGCAGGTTGCCTCCAAGATAGGCCCGAACGTGCGCTTCGGTCCAGCCGCGCTTGACCAACGCTTCCGTCACCTTCGGCAGCTCGGAATGCTTGTTGCAGTCCGTGAGATAGCGCTGCGGGATCTCCTCACCGAACACCCGGTTGAAGCGATTGATACCCTCCCACCGCCGCCAGTGCCCCCGCTCGAAGGCCATCCGCGGGTAATTCGCCCCTGCGGCCAGGTCGGTTCCGAAGCTGACATGCTCGATCCCGACAAGATTCACCAGATACTCGACATGTCTGAGATAATCGTCGATCGATGGCTTGTGACTGGGATCCTGATCCCAGCACATCGGCCCGTAGATGCTGGCCCCGATCACACCGCCCTTTTGCGCCACAGCCTTGATGATGTCGTCGGTCTTATTGCGCTCGAGGTTGGTCAACGCCCGCGCATTGGCGTGGGTTATCAGCACCGGCTGTCGCGAGGCCTCGATCGCACCCCACATCGTCTTTTGCCCGACATGCGAAAGATCGATCGCAATCCCCAGATCATTCATGATCCTGACGCATTGCCGGCCCAGCAGCGTCAACCCCGCCTCCTCCGGCTCCAGGCAACCATCGCCCAGCGCATTACGGAAGTTGTAGGTGAGCTGCATGATCCGAAGCCCCAATCGGCGGAAGAAATAGAGCCGGTCTGGCTCGTCGCCGATGGGTCGCGAGTTCTGCCAGCCCATGACGATGCCGACTTTGCCCGCCGACCGCGCGTGATCGAAGTCAGCCGCCGTCTCGATCTGCATCCACGGCGAATTTGGGGCTGCTAGCCGCCCATGCCAGCGCGCAATCTCCTGGCAAGCCTCCGCAAAATCGGCCTCGAAGTGACAGGTGGTGATATTGAGCGCGTCGATGCCCCCGGCTTGCAGGTCGGTCACATCCCCATCGGAGTGATACACGAGCCCGTCGATCACGAGGGCGTCTTGGTGCAGTTGGCGGGCATCGGTCATGGCAGGCTCCAGCACGAGGCGACCCGGCCCGCTACAGTCCATGCAACGAGCCGGGCCTTCGTCCTACCTTGACGCCCTCTCCTTCACCTGTCGAGACGCCACCGTCGTCGACATCGCGCCGGCGACGCCGCCATCGGCGAAGACCGGTCCAACAGTTGGATGGACACGTAGCCTCAACTGGCGCCTCAAACCGCTCTAGCGCCGCGCACCCTCCAGTTCGTTAGCCGCCCAAGCAATCACGCGCTTGGCGTCCCAGCCCTGGACCGTGCGCGCCACCATCGACGGAATGATATAGCGGCCCCAGATCTGCAGCGCGATCTCCGGCGGCGCCCCCGTGCCGACGATGTAATACTCGGCATCGTGGTGTGGCTTCACCGGATAGTTGTAGAGCGTGCCTTTCGGCGGTTCGGTATCCGCCCAGACCGGCAGATCCGACATCGACAGGAACGGCGGGATATCGTAGCCGGCCGCAGGAATCGAGAGCTTCTCGACGACCTCGCGCTGGCTCAAGTGGGTCATCAGGTCCTTGGCAGCCGACTGGTTCTTGGCAAACTTCCAAATGCCCCAAAGGTACGGACGATGCGGTACCAGCCGCCCCTTCTTGCCCTTTGGATTGGGGAACGTCCACAGATCGCTGGCAAGCTTCGGGTTGTCGCGCTTGGCAACGGCCCACGCGCTCGGCGGATTCCAGATCATCGCCGCAGAGCCCGAGATCAGGGCCCGGTTGTTGGCGGCATCGTCATAGCTGATGGTCTCCTTCGGCAAATACGGCACGAAGCGCTGCACATAGTCCAGCACCTCGCGCACCGGATCGGAGTCGACGATGATATCGCCCTTGGCATTGACCAGATCCGCGCCGAATGCGCCGAACGTGGCACCCCAGGTCTGGTTGGCGTCGGTACTGTTGGAACCGCACCCCAAGCCGAATGTATGCCCGGCTTTGTGGCAGGCTTCAGCGATCTTGAGTTGCTTCTCGTAGGTCCAAGCTTCAGCCCCCGCCGTCTTCTCGGGCTTGGCCGGATACCACGCCGTGACGTCCTCGTTGGCATCCGACTTGAACATCGATATCCGCGCGCACGTCGGCAACGGCGCTGTGCCCCAGGCCATCGGCACGCCCATCCATTTGCCGTTGGCCTTGCCCAGAACCTCCATCGCCTTGCTGAGTGGCCCGTACTTTTTGATCAACGGTTCAACGACATCGTCGACCGGCACCAGCTTGTCGGCGTAGCGCTGCGTATTCCATTGATCGAACGAGACGATATCGTGCCCCGAACCCGCCTGCGCTTCCGCCGCCTGCGTCAGGATCATCTTGTTACCGACCGAAGTGATGAAATCGATCTTCACATTGACGTTGTTCTTCTTTCCCCACTCTTCGATGATTGAGTGCATCACCGGATTGGCCGTCTTGACCCAGTGGTCCCAGATGCCAAGGGTCAACGTCGTAGCGCCACTGGCCGTGCGCACATTGACGAGCGGTAATGCTGCAGCACCTGCGGCCGCCGCCGTTGCCTTCAATGCAGAACGTCGAGAGATCGATTTGACTTTGGCCATGACGAGCGCCTTCCTTCCTGGTTGCGACGCGGGTTGCGCACACTCGCCAGCCTTGTTTTCGTGCGAGCCCACGCGAATGAAATGCCGATCACACCCGCGGCTCCAAAACCGCTCGGTGATCGGGCAGCGCAGCCGTCTTGGCGGCGCAGGGACAGAATTAGTTCGATGTGGGTCTCGGTCGATCCATCGACCGGCGTGCCGAATAGAGGCACGTCACGTCGGGGCGACGTCTTGCGCCGAAGGCAGTCTCGCAAATCAGCGACCGTTCAACGTCGAATGCGCTGGCCATGCGGAGCAACTCCAAAAAAGGAACCTGAATAAGTGACCTGCAGCAGGAATAGTCGAGCACGCTGGACCAGCCCTCACAAGGGGCTTGGTGTGCACTGCCGCATTGCGTGCCCCAGTGCGCTGTCGCGCAACGCATGAGTTTCACAATTCAATGACGTTCGAACCAGATCGTGAGGCAGCAGGCGCGCCATCACATGACGCCTCTTCAGACTTCGCAACGTCGAGACCTCACGCCGCCTCTCGACCGAGGACCTTCACCTCTTCCAGCCAAGCGCGTCGTTGCGAAGCATCGACATCTCCAATCATGCCGAACAGGGTCGACTTGACGGGCTTCACCCCCATGAACTCGAGGATGTTACGCTTGAGGGCCTGCAGGGCATGCGCCCCATACCACCAGCGATAGACAAGTCCGGGCATGCCCATGGTCAGGATGACACGCGCGGACTTGCCCTTGAGAAGTTGCACGAACTGGCCGGCCTTCTGCGCTGCCACGAGATCGGGCTGCAAGACCCGCTCGAGAAACCCCTTCAGGATGGCGGGCATCCCGCCCATCCATAACGGGAAAATAATCACCAGATGGTCAGCCGCCATGATCGCAGCGTGAGCTGCGGCCAGATCCGGTTCGAGAGGCTGAACCTCGACGTAGGCCCCGGTTAGAATGGGATCGAAAGCCATCCGCGACGTCACGAACAGATCCACCGCGTGTCCCGCCTGTCGAGCGCCCGCGCAATACGCTTGGCCCAAAGCTTCACAAAAGCTGTTTTGGCGCGAGTGGCCGACGATAACGACGATACGCGACATGGGGCGCCTCCCTCAGATTGGCCATCGCCCCGCAGGTTCGCAGATGTGGAGAGCGGCCGCATTGACCTCAGCCAATTGACCAGCAGTGACGCAGATGATGATCGAGCCCCGCCTCAATCCGACTTCGGCCGGTCTCCCGCTTGCAGGTGCCGCCCGGTATCCAACAGGGTCGCCACATACTCTTCATAGCTGACACCCGCCGCCTCGGCACGCGCCATGCGGAACTTCAGGATCGACATCGAAGGCGTCTTCCAGGCCTCGGCGTGCGCTTTGCGCCAACGATAGCGCACGAACGCGTCATTCACCGGTTGCTCGAGCGGTGGCCCGTTGTTGTGGCCGATGCCGGCGGCAGGAGCCTCGACCAGCCCCCACACCTTGATTTCGCGCGGGCGCTGGCCACGCAGCCACGGTGCGCGCGGCCCGCGCAGCATGCGGCTGAATTCGACCCTGTCTCCCATGGCGCCTCTCGCAGGCTGATGCCTTCTGGCCGATGCTAATCCTGATCCGCCTCGGTCCTTCAAGCCCAAAATTCAGACAGCCTGAACTCAACGCGCAGGCAAAATCGCACGGATGTCCTCGATCACCGCACCACGCGGCTGCGCGCGAGCAAACGACAGCAATCGTCGTTTGAGACCGCCCCGATCAAGTCCTGGCTCCGCCGCCTGCAGGCGTGCGGCAAGGGCTGCAATCCGGGCGGCCGCAAGATCATCGCCGTTGAGGCCGGCTGGCCGCGGACCAGCTCTCCCGGAAGCCGCCGCAACGTCAATACGAACCATTAGATCCGCCCCCGCCCCTCCAGCACCATCCGGCGTCATGGCCCCGACCACGAGCGCGCCATCCGCGCCGGCAGGCCTGTCATCCCCCACCAGCCGACGCGGTACGATCAGCACAAGCCCCGGCAGCCGGCGGGCAGCCTCATCGATGTGCGCACGCGGAATGGGAGCCTTGAGTTGAGCGAGGAACAATGTGATCCGCGCTGGTGTCTGCGCCACGAATTGCAGAGCCGGAGCAAGCATCGGCGGATTGTCAGGCACCGCACGCACGACCACCAGCCGCACCGCGCGCGCCTCTTCGATGATGACCAGCGACACCGCATCGTCGATGCCTCCACGCGCCAACGGGCGCCGGTCGTTGTCCACGAAATCCCAACCGATCGCCTCGCCCTCACCGTCGCGTGCCAGCCGCGCCGCAAGCTCAGGCTTGGTGTAATCGATACCACTACCAACGATACCGACGGCGATACCACCGGGATCACGGCCTGCGGGAACACGGACATCACCAGCACACGCCAGATCGACACTCCACCAAAAAGGAAGCAGTGCAAGGCAACGGGCGAGCCAGCGCATCGGCTGCTTCATGCGCCTACCCCGGCTCGGCCTCGGACGCTTCGCCGGCATGTGTCCCCCCGCCCAAATGCGCCATAACAACCCGCTCGATCAGATCCGCCAGCGCCCCAATCTCGTCGAGGCCGAACAGTGGACGCCCCGCTGCCTCCGTCGGATGATCTGCCGCGATCGCAATCACGTCGGGGTCGTTGTCAGCCAACGGTTCGCGATTGAATGACTGCCGGCGGCGCGCCTCGATCTTTGGCACCCGTGCCGACTTGTAGCCTTCCACCACCACCAGATCGCAAGGATCGAGCATGGCGATAACGTCCCAGAAATCAGGCTCCGGCGCGCCGTTGAGCTCCTTGATCATCGCCACCCGCTTGGGCGAGACCACCACCACCTGGCCCGCGCCCGCACGGCGATGGCGGGCACTGTCGGCCTCACCGTCATCGATCTGGAACTTGTGATGGGCATGCTTGACGGTTGCGACCTGATGCCCACGCGTCGTCAACTCTGCCACGAGGCGAACGGTCAGCGTCGTCTTGCCGGACTTTTTCCAACCAACAATGGCAACAACAGGCGGTGGCTTGGGGGATGCGGGCGCGGTCATGGCGTCAGTCTTGCCAGAAGTCGGCGCGCTTCGTCCATCTCCTCCGGCGTATTGGCATTAAAGAAAGGGTCTACAGCCTCCCCGCCGATGTTCACGAACGGAAAGTCGACCAGCACCGTTCCGTGCCGGTCGGTCCAGGCCAGAACCTTGCGCAAGCCGTCGTGGAGCGCCTCTTCGAGATCATCGGCCAGCGCCACCGGCCACAAGCCGATCACAGGATGGCGATGCCCCCCGGAGGCCGCGAGTGCGATCCGGCCCTGCCCTGCAGCGAGGCCCGCAACCAGCCGCTGCCTGAGATCGTGTGGCACGAAAGGGGCGTCACTCGAAACGGTCAGAATATGACTGGCCGCGGGTGCATTGGCACCAGCCCAGCGCATGCCGGCCAGCACACCAGCAAGCGGCCCCACGAAGCCATCGACGGTATCGCCCACAACCGCCAACCCATAGCGCGCGAAGCGGCTGGCATCGCCATTGGCATTGATCACGGTCTGGGTGACTTGCGGGCTGAAGCGCGCCAAGACCAGGTCGAGCATGGTCGCACCACCCAGCGCCAGCAGTGCCTTGTCGCCCCCGCCCATGCGCCGCGACAAGCCGCCGGCCAGGACCACGCCCACCAGTGTCTCGTTTGGCAATTCGCTCATCGCTGAGCGCTTTCCGCAAACCTGCCCCGCAAAGTCTCAACCCTTGGCACTTGTGATGCTCCCGCTTCGATGTCGCCAGAACGGCGAACCGCCGTTGGCAAGGAGCATGCCGGGCGCACGCTGGCAACTGCCCGGTCAGCAAGGAATCGCACCAACGGCAACTGCCAACGCCCTTACTGCCGGTGCCAAACCGGTTGGCGCACACCCGTCACCGGATCTCTGGCTGGCGGCGGAACGGCGGCAATCAGCGCCAGTGAGGCCGCATAGGCCTCAGGCGTCGCACGCACCAAGTCCCACTCACAGCCCCCCGGATAGGCGCCGACCACCACCAGATCGGCCGAAGCTGAAATGCGGCAATGACCGACACCAGCCGGGATCAGCACGCCATCGCCAGCACCAACCTCGACGATCGGCCCTGCCGGACCGCCAAACTGCACGTGTGCACGCCCACTCGCAAGTCCAAGCACCTCGTGCGCGGTGGCATGATAATGGTGAAAGGAATAGATGCCGTTGACCCAGCCGTTGGACCAACCATTGGCCTCGAATTGCTGGCAAATCGCATGCTCGGCTCCCGGCCCACACGCCAGCGCGCCGCGATAAACCACCAGCGGCAGCGATGGATTGTTCGGCACCACCCCATCATCGGCAGGCCAAAAGAGGTCAACGCCAGCCATCGCAATCGTCATCCTTGACCGGCAACTGTCAAATGCAGCATCACCGGGAATGTAGCCCGCTCGATGTAGGCGACGCCAGGGCCTTTGCTCAGGCCGACGGGGTCGCGCAGGCCTGGTCCGCTGCGCACGCATCTCAAAAGGCTGGTATCAGTGCTTCGCCTCATGGTGTGCCCCATGGCTCTCCCACAGGTCCATGCGTTCACGGCGCCCATCTCGATAGGTGATGGAGACACCCCACCAATTGCGCCGCACCTCATTGTAATTTGCCTCCGGATCGTACGCGCGCTCGACCGCATCGAGATCCGTAATCGAAAGACGCCCGATTGCCGCCAACAGCGCATAGCTGGCCACCACCAGGTTTCGCTTCGTCGTCGCCAGAGTAACCTGGGCATTGAGCGCCTCTTGCTCGGCATTGAGCACGTCGAGCAGTGTACGTTGCCCAACCCGTTCCTCCGAGCGCACACCCTCGAGCGCAATTTTGGTTGCCTTAACTTGTGCATGATCCGACTGCAACTGCGCCTTTGCAGCCGTCACTGAGGACCAGCTGCTGATGGTTGCCGCCTTTGCCTCGGTGCGCGCCTGTTCGATCTGCTGGATGCGGCTGACATGGGTGTGCTTGGCAGCCCGGATTCGGGCCCGCACATCGCCAGCCTCATACAGCGGCACATCCAGAACGCCGCGCACCGTCGTGCTCTGCGTCTCATCGACAGCCGGATTGGTATCGTAGCGATGGCTGTAGTTGGCATCGAGCCGCACGCTGGGAAGCAGCTCCCCCCAGATCAGGTCGACGTTATGGCGGGCCGCCTGCTCCGTATAGAGAGCCCCGATCACGGCCGGCGTTTCGCGTTGCGCAATGTCGATCGCAGCCGGCAGGGTTTTCGGCAGCAATTTGAAGCACGGCTGCTGATCATGCGGCCGATCCGGTGGACGGCCTATGGTCCGCTCGAAGTTGGCCAAGCTGCTTTTCAGATTTGCGCGCGCAAGATCGAGCTGAGATATCGCCGCCGCATGGCGCGCCTCGGCCTGAGCGACGTCGGTTCGCGTCACCTCGCAACCGCCAAACGCGCATTCGTGGCCTTCAACTCTTTCGCCAGCACGCGAACGTTGTTCTCCTGAGCTTCACGATCGCCCGGTCACGCACCACGTCCATGTAGCTGGTGATCGCTTCAAGCAACACGGACTGCTCGACCGCTCGCAACGTCTCACGCCCCGCCCGGACCACAGCCTCCGCCACCCGCACGCCGTTGATCGTCCGAAAACCGCTGAAGAGCGGCTGGCGTGCAGTGACCGAATATCCCTTCGGATTGACCGCACCGTCGCTACCAGCAGCCGGCGGCTTGGTTTCAGACCGCTGAAAACCGATATCGCCGGAAGCCGAGAGGGTCGGTCGATAGCCGGAATTGGCACGCGCGACCTCTTCGTCCGTCGCTCGCTGTCGCGCCCGCTCTGCAGCCAGGCGTGGATTGTATTTGTAGGCCGAGGCAGCCGCATCCTTGAGCGACTCCGCCTGCACCCCGCCGGCGCACGACGTAGCAACCATCAAACCGGCCACAACGGTGCAGATCGTCTTGGCCCGCAAATTTGGCCAATCGCCCTGCCGGCCGGTAAAGGAAAACTTGATCTTGTACTCGAATTGAGAAATTCGAAAATCGACCGCCCCAACCCCCACTCGGAAAGCGCGCGAATAGCCGCCGACACGTCAAACAAACCGACATTGAAGTTTAGAGGTGGACGCAAACTCGACACGCACTGCTCCGACAGGGCAGGATACTCGCTAAACTTACCAACAGTCACGCTGCAAATAATCATGGCGCTTAGCGGCAGCGTTAGCAAAAAACACGCTGTAACATCGGCTGAGCCGACACATTGTGGCCCGATGAACACGCTTTGCCGGATAAGGCGACACCAGACAGACAATGCACCCTTCAGAGTATTAGCAAACGACAGCCGCCTATTAAAGCTCGATAAGGACTCGAGCCTTCTAGCGCACGCTGCACAAAAACTTTCAGAAAATCCGGCGCCCGAGAAATCAGAGCACCTGCCAGGGGCGCAATTTGCACGACGTAACAATGACGCAAATGCAACCTTTGATTATGTTTTAATTTTTTCTCGGAAAAATTGAAGATCAGCGAATATGCGTCTGCCAGTATGGTCTGGTTTCGCAAGGGCGTCAGGTTTCAACGCCCAGCATCAGCCCGATGTTCTGCACCGCAGCACCCGCCGCGCCTTTGCCGAGATTATCGAGACGCGCCACCAGCACGACCTGGCCGTGTTCTTGGTTGGCAAACACCCTGAGTTCCAGCTTGTCCGTATCGTTGAGCGCCAGCGCATCCAGCCGGCCACCCTTGGCGCTGGCATCGTCGGCTTTGACGACACTCACGAGCTTGCAGCGTTTATAGTGCGCCTCGAGGCAGGCCTCCAGATCCCGCGCCGATGGCTTGCCCGGCAGCGTGTCCAGATGCAGTGGCACCGACACCAGCATGCCCTTGAAGTAGTTGCCGACTGAGGGCACGAAGATCGGCCGCCGGGTCAGGCCTGAATAGACCTGAAGCTCCGGCACGTGCTTGTGCGTGAGACCCAGGCCATAAAGCTCGAACAACGGCGCTGTGCCCGCGTCGTAGGCCTCGATCATGGACTTGCCACCGCCCGAGTAGCCGGAGACGGCGTTGACGGTCACCGGATAGTCCGCTGGCATCAGCCCCGCCGCCACCAACGGCCGGAGAAGGCCGATGCCGCCAGTCGGATAGCAGCCGGGGTTGGCCACCCGACGCGAGGACTTGATCACGGCTGCCTGTTTGCTGTCCATCTCCGGAAAGCCATAGGCCCACCCCTCAGCCACCCGATGCGCCGTCGAGGCGTCGACAATCCGCGGCCCCGCCGCGCCCAGATCGTCCGCCAGCGCCGTTGCCTCCTTGGCCGCATCATCCGGCAGGCACAGCACCACCAGATCGACCTCTTTCATCAGCGCCTGCCGCGCCATCGGATCCTTGCGCTTTGCCGGATCGATGGAGCGCACCTCGACAGCTGGCAGCTTGGCCAGCCGCTCGCGGATCTCGAGTCCCGTGGTGCCGGCTTCCCGTCGATGAAGACGGCGGGCTTGGTCCGGTTGTGGCCGAGGGTGGAGGCCGAGGAGGTGATGGACATGGTCTGCTCCGGCAGATGCTTGGGGGGATGTAGCTTGTGCGCTCAGGGCCGTCAGGTTGCCTCTAGTTTGGCCCGGCAGACACAAAAAGGCCACGCTTTCAATCGGCGCGGCCTCGGCGATAGACGGCTTGCTTCAGGCAGCCCTCATCGCAGCCGCGCAATGCGCGCGCGACGGCAACGTCGGCCAATCCTGATGATCGTGTGTGTCATGGGCCGCTATATGCGGTGTGTCGCGGCCTGGTGTCAATCACTGCCGGCAAGGATGATGGCAAAGGGATAAATTCTCCCCCCTCGCGCTTCCGCCTCGCATGGCCTATCAAAGATGCCAGCACATCACCCACCACCGCCGGAGCACAGCCCTATGGCCGACGACATTCCGTTCCGCAAGGAGATGAACTTCGAATACGGCGTGCCGAGCCAGTTGATGCCGGGCCTACGCCGCATCGTCGCCAACAACCCCGGCCCCTTCACCTACAAGGGCACCAACACCTACCTCGTCGGCGACGGCAAGGACGTGGCGCTGATCGACCCGGGCCCCGAGGACGACGCCCACCTCAAGGCCATCATGGACGCCACCAAGGGGCAGCGGATCGCCGCGATCATCATCACCCACACCCACCGCGACCACATCGACGGCCTCCCTCGGCTGAAAGCGGAAACCGGTGCGCCGGTCTGGGGCTATGGCCGCAAGGCCGTCAACCCCGGCGAGCGCAAGCAGAGCCCGGCCGGCGGCGAATTCACCGACGAAAGCTTTGTGCCCGACCACGCCATGGCCGATGGCACCCGTTTCGACGGCGAAGGCTTCGCGCTGACCGCGCTCCACACTCCCGGCCACGCCCCCGATCACCTGTGTTTTGCCATTGACGGCACCGGTGCACTGCTTTCAGGCGATCACGTCATGGGCTGGAACACGTCGGTGGTGGCCCCGCCAGAGGGCAACATGGTCGCCTACATGAAGTCGCTCGACAAACTGATGGGCCGCACCGACAGCGTCTTTTTCCCGGGCCACGGCGGCCGTATCGAGCAGCCCCAGCGCGTGGTCAAGGCCTTCATTGTCCACCGCCGCATGCGCGAACAGGCGATCCTCGATTGCATCAAGGGTGGCGCTACCACCGTCGCCGACGTCGTCGCCGCCGTCTACAAGGGCCTCGACCCCCGCCTGGTGCGCGCAGCCTCCATGTCTGTTCCCGCCCACATCGAGAGCCTGGCCGAGAACGGATTGGTCAAGGTCACCGGCCCGATGCTTTCCCCTGAGCGCCTTTCCCCTGCCTAGCGATAGGCTCACCACCGTGACGACGCCGCCGCGGTTGATCCGTGGCGGTTACCGTTGCCGCCAGCCGCGCTTCGAACGCCTTGAGCAGCCTGCGCACGCGTTGGGCATTGCGGCCGAAATCATGTTGCCCATAGCGCGAGGCGGAGCGCACGTCGACGCGCGCGCTGCGCTCGTTGCCGTCGATACGCACGGCAACGTCATCGGAGAAACCCAAAATCAACGTCCTGTCGACAGCCTCATAAATCCCGGGCCGACCGGTCCCTCGGGGTTCCTTGAGCGCCACCACCCGCCAGCGCAATCCGCGCAGCGTCTCCCCCATGATCTCCCACGCCTCGCTCGCCGACCTCTGCACGAACAGCGGTTTGATATCCGGATAAGCCGCCAGCTGCAGCTTGGCCGTTTTGGCCCCGGCATAGGCAACGGCATTGGCACCCGCCGGCCGCTCGGCAGCCAAGGCGGCAAACGCCGGCGGTGACTCGGTATCCGTCGTGATATCGTGAATTGCCGGCGACTTCTTGTAGAGCGGTATGAGCGCCACCGGCCACGCGATGATGGCAAGTCCCAGCCCGATCCCGATCGCTGCGCGCCAGGCCCCCTGCCGGCCGTCACGCCAGATGGCAACGAAGGCGGCAAGCCCCAGCAGAATGGCAACGACGCCTCCTGCCAATGCCGCCAGAAACAAATTAAGCGCCACCGGCGTGCCAAGTGAGAGAAAGCGGTGCAAAACCATCGCAACGATGAGCACCTGCACACTGAACACCGCCACATTGCGCGACCAGCTCGCCATAGGGCTACGAAACACGGTCCGCTCGAGTGTCATGCTGGTCGCCGCTCCCCGTTCGCACAAGGCGATGCAGCCCTAATCGCGTTGTGCTGCCCCCTTAAGGCCACTACACTTAAGCCCGGATCTTGGCAAATGACAGGTCGTACCCCATGGCTACACTGACAAATTTCGCCGCGCGCGACGTCGAGGCGCTGCTGCACCCCACGACCAATCTCGCAACCCACCGCACCACCGGCCCCCTGATCATCGATAAGGGCAAGGGCGTGCATGTCTGGGACACGGACGGCAAGCGCTACATCGAAGGCCTGGCGGGCCTGTGGTGCACCTCACTCGGCTATGGCAACACCGAGCTGATCGAGGCCGCCCGCGAGCAGATGGAAAAACTATCCTTCACGCATCTCTTTGGCGGTCGCAGCCACGAGCCGGCGATCCAACTCGCCGAGAAGCTGAAAGAGATCGTGCCGTCGCCGACTTCGAAGATTTTCCTGACCAGTTCCGGCAGCGAGGCCAACGACTCGCAGATCAAGCTGTCGTGGTATTACAACAACGCCCGCGGTCTTCCAAAAAAGAAGAAGATCATTTCGCGCCAGCGCGCCTACCACGGCGTCACCATCGCTTCGGCAAGCCTCACCGGGCTACCCGTGTTCCATAGCGACTTCGACCTGCCGATGGCCCGCGTGTTGCACACGTCTTCGCCGCACTACTACCGCAATGGCGCACCCGGCGAGACCGAGGACGAATTCTGCGACCGCCTCGTGCGCGATCTTGAAGAACTGATCCTCGCGGAAGACCCCGACACCATCGCTGCCTTCATCGCCGAACCGATCATGGGAGCCGGTGGCGTCGTCGTCCCGCCGAAGGGCTACTTCCCCAAGATGCAGGCCGTGCTTTCTCGCTACGACATTCGCATGATCGCCGACGAGGTGATCTGCGGCTTCGGGCGCACCGGTAACATGTGGGGCTCGCAAACGCTCGACATCAAGCCCGACAGCATCTCCATGGCAAAGGCCATTACATCGGCCTACATGCCACTCGGCGCCATCACCGTGTCCGAGCCCGTCTACGAGGCGCTTGTCGAGGAAAGCAAGAAAATCGGCATGTTCGCGCACGGCTTCACCTATTCCGGTCATCCCGTCGCGGCCGCCGTCGCGGTGAAGACACTCGAGATCTACGAGCGCCTCGACATCGTTGGTCACGTCCAGAAGGTTGCCCCCATTTTCCAGGCCCGCATGGCCGCCTTGCGCGACCATCCTCTGGTCGGAGAAACCCGCGGCGCCGGCCTTATTGGCGGCATTGAACTGGTACGCGACAAGCACAGCCACACCCCGTTCGATATCAAGAAGGGCGTCGGCACCAAGGCCATGACCATTGCCCAGCAGAACGGTCTCATCTGCCGTGCCGTCGCCGGCGATACCATCGCATTGTGCCCGCCCCTGGTGGTGCAGCCCGACGATATCAACGAGATGTTCGACATCCTCGGCCGCGCCCTCGACCAAACCCAGGATTGGTTGACCCGGGAAGGCGCCGACGTTTGAATCGAGGGCGAACCGCAACAGCGGTCCGCCAAACTCCATGTGAACATTAGGCCCGGGACGCACCAGCGTTCCGGGCCTTTCTCGTTCTCGAAGATCATGGCGTTGCGTGTTGTACCAACCACTCGCGCAGCCCTACGAGGCCTCGATTTCCTTGAAGCCCGTTTCAGCGACACGGTTGCACCATTTGCGATAATCGGGCGCACTGCCCGAATAGCGCATCAAGCGGCGCACCTGGCGCCCGTCGATGTTGCTGTTGACGCCGGTCATCCACGAATCGATCTCGTTCGAAAGCAATCCTTCGGCCTTCGATGCCACAAACTCCGTCCATTCCGCGACGGCCTCATGGCGCGGCTCCATGCGTGTAAAGCCGTGCCGCTGCATGTGCCCGATCACCCGTGTCACCCAGTCGACGTTGAACTCGATGGAGTGAGGAATGTTGCCGAGCGCGGTATGCGGTCCGACCAGCATCGCCATGTTCGGGAAATCCTCGACCAGCACGCCAAGGAATGTCTCGATACCGTCATTCCACTTCGTCTTCAGGCTCAAACCATCGACGCCCCGCAGATCGATGCGATCGAAGCTGCCGGTGACCGCATCGAAGCCCGTCGCGTAGATGATCATGTCGAAGTCGAAATCACGGTCACTGGTCCGGATTCCCGTCTCCGTGATCCGTTCGATCGGCGTCTCGTTGATATCGATCAGCTCGACATTCGGCTGGTTGTAGACCTCATAATACTTCGTCTCCATGGGCACACGGCGCGTGCCGAAGCCATGGTTCTTCGGAATGAGCTTCTCGGCAACGGCCGGGTCCTTCACCCGCTGGCGGATCTTGTTGGCGACGAATTCCGAAATCAGCCGGTTGGCCTCTCGGTTGGTCAGCATGTCCCGGAAATTGCCCTGCCACATGCCGAAGCCCGGCGAATTGTATTGTTGCTCCAGAAACGCTTCGCGCTCTTCCCGCGTCACTTCGAGTGCGCTGCGGGGATCGGGCGTGTGCAGGAAGCAGGCGAACGAATCCTGGCACTTTTTGAAGATCTCGGCATAGCGCGCCTTCAGCGCCGCCTGCTCTTCATCCGCAATCTTGGCGTTGTTGAGCGGCTTGCACCAGTTGGGCGTGCGCTGGAAGACCGTGAGATGGCCGACGGTCTTGGCAACCTCCGAGATCGTCTGTACGCCGGTTGCACCCGTACCGATCACCGCCACGCGCTTACCAGCGAAACTGACGGGCTCATGCGGCCAGTTCGCCGTGTGGCACGCTTCGCCCTTGAAGCTTTCGACGCCAGGAATCCGCGGCATGGTCGGTGCCGACAGAGGGCCGATGGCCGTGATCAGATAGCGGCTGGTGTGCACCTCGCCGGCCTCGGTCTTGATCTGCCAGTAACGGCCCTTCTCCTGCCAGTGCGCCGACGTCACCCGCGACTTGAACTGAATGTCGCGGCGCAAGTCGAATTTGTCGGCGACGAAGTTCAAATAGCGCAACGTCTCATACTGGGGCGCAAAGTGCTCCGACCAGTTCCACTCCTCGAGCAGCTCCTTGGAGAACGAGTAGGCATACGAGTAGCTCTCGGAATCGAACCGCGCCCCGGGGTACCGGTTCCAGTACCAGGTGCCCCCGACGCCTGTACCGGCTTCCAGCACGCGCACCTTGAGCCCCATCTCCCGCAAGCGCAGCAGTTGGTACATGCCGGAAATGCCAGCGCCGACGATAACCGCATCGAAATCGACGGCGTTGGCCTTGGCGGCCGAAGTCTGGCGCTCTGCTAGCGTGACCATGGTGCGCTGATCCTCATTCTCGTCTGATGCCCCGAACCAATGACAATTTAGGTCCGCAGAACGAAATTGCCACGCCCCAAGTCAGGCACGCTCAATTGTCCGGACATATCATAGACTGGGCGCCCCGGCTGACCATAAGTCGCAAAGCCGCAGCCGCTCGCGGGCCCTCGCAGTAGCGATCCATGAGAATGCAAGATGCGGAGCATGGAGCGGGCGATCG
This sequence comes from Hyphomicrobiaceae bacterium, assembly GCA_041397705.1. Taxonomy (GTDB): domain Bacteria; phylum Pseudomonadota; class Alphaproteobacteria; order Rhizobiales; family Hyphomicrobiaceae. Next base: position 45,305 of record JAWKWC010000012.1, on the reverse strand, counting down.
GGATCGAACCGACGACATTCAGCTTGGGAAGCTGACGTTCTACCACTGAACTACGCCCGCAACTGCCAACCGGCAGGCGCTCACACTTAAACCCCGCCAGCAGCCGCTGCAAGGGGATCGCGCCAGCCTTGGGCGAGACATCAAAAAAATCTTCGTCGATCACGCCTGGAGTCGCAGGTTCTCACTCAAATAACTTGAGTTGCATGCGCTCTTCGCTGCTGGCAACGCGCGGAATGCGCTTGTATCCAAAGCCCGTGCGCTCGACGTTCGCCGGATAGCGCTCACGAAAGAGCTGCTCGGCCTTGCGCCGCGCGCCCGGAAAGCGTTGCCCCCACCAGATCTCATAGAGCCGGCGAGAATCGCAATTGTAGCGCTGTGTCAGGTGCTTGGGCCGAACCCGCAACCACCGCGCAATCCAGATTTCGATGGCATCTCGCTCCGTCAGGGCGCCCGACGGCCGACGCACCTCCTCGCCAGTCTCAAGAATCTCCATCATCGCAACGCTTGACCTCAATTCCGCTTTCGTTCCAAAGATGTCCACAAAATCGAGCAATCTCAAGGCCGATTGACGGTTGGCACTCGCGAGCCGGCGTCTGGCCCAGCGCAACGGACGCATGACGCCATGATCCTGTTCCCGGCAATCGACCTCAAGGACGGCCAATGCGTGCGCCTCAAGCTCGGCGAAATGGACGCGGCAACAGTCTTCAACGACGATCCCGCCGCCCAGGCCGCCGACTTCGAGCGCCAAGGCTTCGAATACCTCCACATCGTCGATCTCAACGGCGCTTTCGCTGGAAAGCCTGTCAATGCGGCCGCCGTCGAAGCCATCCTCGCAACCGTCAAAATGCCCGTTCAACTCGGCGGCGGCATTCGCGACATGGCAACCATCGAGGCCTGGCTCGGCAAAGGCATCAAGCGCGTCATCCTCGGCACCATCGCCGTGCGCGATCCAGCCTTGGTCAAAAACGCCGCCAAGACATTTCCAGGCCGAATTGCCGTCGGCATCGACGCCAAAGGCGGACGCGTTGCTGTCGAAGGCTGGGCCGAAACCTCGGAACTGACCGCTGCCGACCTTGCCCGCCGTTTCGAGGACGCCGGCGTGGCCGCAATCATCTACACCGACATCGAGCGTGACGGCATCCTCAAGGGCTTGAATTTACCCGCCACAGCGGCTCTGGCAGCCGAAACGTCAATCCCCGTGATCGCCTCGGGTGGCTTGGCCTCGATTGACGACGTGGCAGCTCTGTTGAAGCCAGAATTCGCACGCCTGGAAGGCGCCATAACCGGCCGCGCGCTCTATGATGGCCGCATTGATCCCGCAGCCGCTTTGGCGATGATCCGGAAGGCCCGACGCGCGTGAGACTGTTCTTCCGCGCCTGGTAGCCGGCTCCCCGCAGAGGAGCGGCGAAGCGCCACTGGAACGAATGCGTTCGCCAAAGGGCAAGCCCCGGTAAACTTCAGCCGTCGATCACCCAGGAGCCGTCCGCCGTACGGCAGGCAATGGCCGAGGTATGGCGCGAATAGGCGCCGATCGACAATTTCACGTTGATGTGCCGGCACACGCGGCCAAGCATGTCCTCGAACGACTGCGTTGGTTGCACGATGCCGGAAAGCCGGCCGCCTTGCCGGTACCAAACGTAGCTGGAGCCGTCGCCAACCTCGGTCAGCGCAACTTGCACGGCCTCCAGAGCCGCAGCTTCATCATTGCGATCGAACCAGGGACGGATGATCGTCGTGCGCGTCGATGGCTTGGTGACCTCGGCCCCGGTGCGCAGTCCGTCGGACTGATCGCGCACCGCTTCGGCAGGACGTTGGCCGGGTTCAGCCGACGCGACGGCCATTCCAAGACCCATCGCAAACGCGAGGCCGGCGCAGAAGCCCGCGCGGGCACCGCTGGAGCGCAGATGACTGAAGCAATGACGCATGCGAGACTCGACACAACGGTTACACTGGGATTATGCGGTCATAGACGGGACCTTAGCCATTGAGTGTGGCCGGAACAGGTTAATGACGCGTTTACGATCAACCCGTCCGCACGACGGCGCCGGCAAAGGGACAAGGGATCGACGATGAGCAGCGACAACGCCCAATCCGCTTCCGCCTCGCCCCAGGCCGGCGATTTCACCCTTGCCGACGACCCGTTTGCTCTGTTCGAGAGCTGGCTCGACGAGGCCACCCGCACCGAGCCGAACGATCCCAACGCCATGGCGCTGGCAACCGTTGACCCCGATGGCTTGCCCAATGTGCGCATGGTCTTGTTGAAAGGCCTCGATCACGCCGGCTTCGGCCCCGAACGCGGCTTCGTCTTCTACACCAATCTCGAAAGCGCCAAGGGCCAGGAATTGGCATCCGCAGGCAAGGCAGCACTGTGCTTCCATTGGAAATCGCTGCGTCGCCAGGTGCGCATCCGTGGCCTCGTGACCAGCGTATCGGATGGCGAGGCGGACGCCTATTTCGCGACCCGCGCCCGCGGCTCGCGGCTTGGTGCCTGGGCCTCAGCACAATCGCGCCCGCTGGAAAGCCGCTTCGCGCTCGAAAAAGCCGTCGCCCGTTTCACCGCCCGTTATCCCCTGGGCGAAATTCCCCGCCCGCCACACTGGTCCGGTTTTCGCATCACGCCACTGCAGATCGAACTGTGGCACGACCGCCCGTTCCGCCTGCATGACCGTGTCGTCTTCCGCCGCACCAAGCAAAGCGAGCCCTGGGCAAAAGAACGCCTCTATCCCTGATCTCGATGGCCCCCACCGGCACCTCAGCGGTGCGGGCCGCGCGCAAGCGGCGCAGCCGTGGCTCCCGCGCCAACAGCCGCCGGGTGCCCCATGTCCGCTGCCTTCAAGCGCGCGCGCACCAACGCCCAGGGAAAGCGCGGGCCCGGATCCTGCTTGCGCCGAACCTCACGCCCGCCGCAGCGAAAGGTCGAGTTGTCGACGTCATCGTGCCCTTTGACCTGCGCAATCGGCACCCGCCAGCGACGGCGTACCTCGCCCACAAGTCGGATCAGCGCATCCACTTGCGCTTGCGGAAAAGGCTCGTGGCCATCCCCGGCATTGATGAGTTCGATGCCGATCGAGTGGTCATTGTTGTCGCGCGTATGCCGCGCCACCTCATCTTCCGGAACGCTTGCCGCAATCCGTCCGTCGCGCCCCACGATGTAGTGAATCGACACGACGCGGTTGCGCGCAAAGAACCTCTGCATCCGATCGAGATCGCCCGGTGGTGAAAACACCACCCTTCCGCGCTGGCACGATGGCCCACCCGTTGCGTGCACGATGATTTCGCTGACGACAGTGCGCTTCGGGCCACTGGTGCGTGCGGCCGCCGGCAAAGCGAGTGCCGCTGAGAGCGCGATGACACCAAGCGTGGCCAGACAATGTGTCCAGGCGGCAGTTTTGCACAGTGACACGGTCAAGCACCTCCAAAGCCATGGCACGCAGCGGCGAGCAGTGTGCCGTCTTGCGACAACCACCCGCGCAACATTGTGTCCGGTGGCATAGAGGCGAATTGGGCCGCAAATTTGCGGAAATCTGGCTGATACCGCGGCAATCACGCATGCGCTCACGCTCCCCGCCGGCGATCGCACATCACCAACACGCTGGCGCTAGGTCAACGCCAGCAGGTGATTGTCCCAGGCGCGGACCAAACTGTGCCGCTGCAGCTCGACAGCGTTGCTTTCCTTGATCGCCCGCGCCCGTGCCAGGACGCCCTCGCCACTCGTCAGCACGAAACTGCCTTGGCGACGGGCACGCGCCACGCCGAACACTTTGTCCAACCGATACCGACCGAGATAGCGCCCAGACCCGGCATCCAGCACGACGGCAAGTCCACCACGCGGCGCCGTCACAACCACCGTTGTCCCCGCCGCATCCCCATCCAGCGATGCCACATAGTTCCGCATCGCGCCCTGAACGTCCTCCGGCAGCGTCAGCAATGCGAGATCCCGCCCTCGCTCGTGCCAGCCGATGATCGCCTGCGTCTGCCAGCGCGGGCCGCGAAACTGACAGCCGAAAAGCACCCGATTTCCCGCTGCAACCGTAAGGTGACGGATTGAAAGCTGATGCAGATCTTTCGCCAACGCGTGCACCTCACCGACCTCGCCGGTCATCGTGTCGACGTAGGCAAGCGTCGGCTGCATCTCCGCGAGATTGAGTTCCACCCGTGGCGTATCGGGATGCGTTTTGATGCCACCGTTGGCAACCACCAATGTGCGCCCGTCCGACAGCATCGCCAGATCGTGCGGACCAATCCCGCCCGATGGCAGCTCGCCAATCTGGCGATAACCATCCGTTGCATCGCGCACGCCGATGACGCCTACACCTGCTTCGAAATCATTCTCCGTCGTGAACAGCAACCGTCCATCAGGCGAAAAAGCACCATGCCCATAGAAATGACGATCTGCACGCGACGTCATCCACAGTGGTTCACCACCCGCTCGGGCCTTGAAGACCACCGCATAATTGCCAGGTCTGCGCGCGAACGCTACGACCTCGGCGGGCGCGCCTGTCGCATGACGTGGCCTCTGCACTAGGTCGTGCCCCCGCGAGGGCAACACGACACGCCCATGCTCACGACCCGTCGCAGCATCGAAAATGACAGCAACGAACCGCCCGCGCGCATCTTTCGCCGCGGCAGCAAAGAGCTCCGGCGACGCCTGCAGCCCAACGCCCAAGGCGCGCGCCGGCAACACCAGCCCGGCCGCCATGCCGGCACCCGCCGTCAGCAGCCGGCGCCGGTCTATGCCGTCAATCCCCGTCTTCATCGGAAAACCCCAGGACCATTCCGCAATCCGTCGCCAGCGCCTCGCCGCCGGCGATCAGCGCCGAAATGAAGGGCTCGCGCGCAAGCGCAAGCTTCTTCGCCGCAGGCTCTTCGAACGCTGCATTGCCGAGCCCCTCGACCTCCCGCATGATCCTCAAGACGTTTTGCAACTCACTCTTGATCAGATCGGCCGTCTCCGGTTCTTTGACGGCAAGCCGCTCGGCAAGGCCACCTTGCTCGACCAGCTCGATTGCGGCCTCCGTGTTTGCGATGATGGTGCTCATACCCAAGCCGGAGATCGTGAACGGCGGCTTCGTTTTCGGCAGATACGGTCCACTCGCGCCGTGTCGCTTCAGTCCCAGAGCCGGCAACAATTTCTGCTCACGCGGGATGTTGATTGCAAAGCGGTAGGACTTGAGTGCTTCGTACGTCGTGTCGCTCGCAGTCTTGTAGACAGGATTATGTTCGCCAGGCGTCAGCCACAACGACGCGAACTTGCCACCTGCCGACCAACCGGCAACGACATCATCGATCATTGTCGACACGTTACTGGCAATCGCCGTGGCATAACCACACGCATGCCGCCCTGCCGGATTGTCCGCCATCAGTTGATCGCTAACCTTGCCGTACAACAGCACCTCGAGCGCCGTGTAGCCTTGCACCGCAACGCTTTTTTTGTGGAGGGAAGCCACATCGGTCGCTGAGGCATCCTTGGCGGCAAGGATCTTGCGCACCTGCCGAACACCGATGCCCTGCCGGTCCGGCCAAAACACGATGCGCTCGAAAATGTTGTCGTCAACCACCGGGCCAAAGCGCAGATGCTCGACGTGCGACCAAGCCAACAAGGCATCCCGGTAGGCTGACCTGACGGCCCCCAGCGCCGCCCCATCGTGCGCCGCGCATGCTTGTGCAAGCGTCGACTTCAGCATTGCAGCCTTTGCCTGCACGGCATTGTAGCCAGGCTGGATATGGCACTCGAGCATCTGCCGCGCGAGGACGTGGTCACTGCTGCAGCTCTTCACTTCGGCCAAGGCAGCGCCGCAGCCCACCAGCCACAAGCGCCCGCGAACACCAGGCCTCGACTGCGCCTGCGCAACAAGCGGCCACCCCATCTCCGTCCCGCAAACGCCATTCGTTCCTCCCAGAGTCGTCAGAGCGCTTCGAGAAAACGCAACAACGCTTCGCGACCATCGCGCGACAGAGTTGCAAAAGCATCTCGCGCCGTTTGCGCTTCGCCACCGTGCCACAGGATGGCTTCAACCAGACTTTTGGCACGTCCGTCGTGCAGATACCAAACCGGGCGGCCGCCACGACGTCGCAGGGCTTGCCCCCACAACGGCGCAGTGCGCCAGTGCTGTCCGCCAGCCCTGCCTTCAGGCCTGCCGTCACCAAGGCCTGCCCCCATGTCGTGCAGCAACAGATCGGAATAAGCCTGCACTGGGCCTGGAGGACCACCCGGCAATATCGAGGCCTTGTGGCGCGAACTGTGGCACTGGGCGCAGCCTGTCGCGTCGAAGATCTTTCCGCCCTCGGCGATGGTCCCAGCTGAGACAGAAGCCGACGACGGCGCAGCAATATGCCCTACGAAATGCTCGACCATAGACAAAATGTCCGGTCCCACTTCAAGGCCTCCTTGACCGGCATGCCCGCCATGTGGCGCCTCGAGGCAGGCCCTCTGGCTTGCTGTGCAATCACCTGCGGGTAACGCCACGACCGGATTGGAAAGTCCCATGTCGTAGGCGAATGCTTCACCGATCTGCTCGCGCAAGGTTGCAACACCAGCTTTCCAACCGAAGCGGCCCAAGGTGTGCGCACCTGAAGCACCACCATCACCGCCAACATTGACGATGCCTTTGACAGGCCCTGGTGCTGCGCGTTGCCGCCGCGCCTCGGCACGGATGTCACCCTCGGCGATGGCCGCCAACAGCCCGAGCCCGTGGAGCATCCGGAGCCAATCGTGCCGATGTCATGATATCCTGCGCCAGCCGGCCATACGCAAGCTGCGTGACGTGATAGCCAGGCCGAAGCAACGCGACAGCGCTGCCATCGCCAAGCTTGACGTCGAACGGCTCGAGACGGCGCTGCAGACGACCCTCGCCATCGAACCCTTGAATCGCCTGCGGTTGCAATTGACGTCCATAATGCGGCTCGCCGACGGCCAAGAGCGAACCCTTGGCCGGCACCTCACGCGCGTTTCCGCTGCGCGCTGGAACGGATAACCGCAGCACAAGCGCAGGCCCCGCCTGCCCCGGCCTTGCAGGATCATCCGGCCTCCCCTGTCCCCCGCCCGGATGACACTGCCCGCACGATCGCGCATTGAAGAGCGGCCCGAGCCCGTTCGACGACGTCGTCGACGACGGCGCCGAAACCCATGTCTTATTGAAGACCAGACCGCCAAGCGTAAAACGAAACGCGCTGTCGTCGTCCAAACCATCGACTGCGTCCGGCAAATTGACGTGCAAACGCCCCCCGCGCTGAGGTCCATAGACCGCGGCACGCCTGCCAACGCCCGCGTCCACATCACGACGCTGCATGAAGCGCCCGCGATCGACCGCAGCGCCCTCGACATCCATGCCCATGCGATCCAAGACCGGCGCGGTATCGCCCGCGATGGACGTGGCACAACAAGCCACCGCCAGCATGCCAGCGATGGCCAACACCATTGTCCCGTGTTTCCCGGTCAGATTTTTCATCCCATGCGCCTTGAACCTGTCGCGCAGCCGCGTCAGTTGATCCCCTGGCGCTGTCAGCAACTTATCAGGCAAAAAGAAAATCTGCGATATGGCGCCCAAGTGCCGTCCGCCGCGCAGCCGAAAAAGGAGATTTCACGTTGCGGCCCGCCCTCATCAACCGACGCACGTTCATTGGCGGCGCGACAGCGGCGGCATCGGCTGCAGTCGGCGGAGCGCTGATGTCCTTGGGCGCGGGCGCTCGAACACCAACAAGCCTGACCCTCGAGCCGCGCAGCACGACATTTCAGTTCCTGGATGGGCAGCCAACCCGCAACGTCCTCTCTTACGCCGAAAATGCACCAGCCCCCGTCATCCGCGTGCGCCAGGGGGAGGAGTTGCAAGCTGTACTGCGCAATCGGTTGAAGGAGCCCACCACCGTCCACTGGCACGGCATGCGTTTGCCGAACGCCATGGACGGCGTTCCCTTCCTCACCCAACCCTACATCTACGAGAACGAGACTTTCACCTACACCTTCCGTCCACCGGACGCCGGCAGTTTCTGGTACCACCCCCATTGCAATTCCCTGGCACAACTCAGCTACGGCCTCACCGGCCTCTTGATCGTCGAGGAAGCCACGAATCCTGGCTACGATGCGGATCTCGCCTTCAATCTGCGTGACTGGCGGCTCGGAACGGATGGCCAGTTCATCAAGCTGTTCAATCCCCGCCAATCGGCCCGCGCAGGCACCCACGGAACGGTGCGCACGGCCAACTGGCGCCAGCAACCCGCTCATGACGCGCCAGCAGGCGGCCTCGCGCGATTGCGCCTCATCGTCACCGACGTCACCCGTGTCTACAAGCTCGCCATCTCCGGCGCCGACGCCGTCATCATCGCGCTCGATGGCAATCCCCTGCCAACCCCCATGCCGCTCACTACCTACGCCGTCGCCCCCGGCCAGCGCATGGACGTTGTCGTGCGAATGCCGAAAAGCGAAGGCCAAACGATCTCCGTGCTCGACCACTCGGCTCACCCCACGCGCACGCTTGCAACCATCCGCGCCGTTGGCCCGTCCCTCCAGCGCGACCTCGCAGCCGTCGCCCCGCTGCCGCCAAATCCCCACCCCGAGCTCGATTTGACCGCTGCAACGCACATCCCTCTCGAGTTCCAGGCAACCGCCGAGCAGGTGCCCAAGTCGAAATTCTGCGGCGAGCTTGGATATTCCTTCTGGGCCATCAATCGCACAGTGTGGACCGGATCGAGCCCAGACCCGGCAAAGCCCTTGGTTGAGTTCAAGCAGGGCAAAACCTATCGCCTCAGCCTCTTCAATCGCACCCCGCACCCCCACCCGATCCATCTGCACGGCATGAGTTTCAAGCTGCTGCGCTCCGACCGGCGCACACTGCCGCCCATCTGGACCGACACCGCGCTGATCATGCCGGACGAGCACGTCGAGGTGGGCCTCGTCGCCGACAACCCCGGCGACTGGCTGCTGCACTGTCACATCATCGAGCACCAGGAAAGCGGCATGACCGGCGTCGTGCGCGTCACCTGAAACGCAGTTGCCTGATACGACAATGGCCGTCCGCGCCTTGTCGCACGAACGGCCATGATGGATTGCAAAATCAAGTTGACGCCACCGGCAGCGTGCCTGGGCGCCCTGACGTCATCGCCCCTGGAAGTTGGCGACGCGCCGCTCAGCCACCGCCTTCACACCTTCCTTGAAGTCTTCCGTCTTGCGCAACTGGCTCTGCACGACCAGCTCGTGGTCGGTCGCCGCTTTGACTGCATCAGCCATCCCCTTGCGCACCGTCGCCCGCGTCTCTTGCACCGCCAGCGGCGCGCTTTCGGAAATCTCCTTGGCCAACGCAATGGCACGCGCGCGCACCTGATCGAGCGGCGCCAGCTCGTCAGCAAGGCCGAGCTTCACGGCCTCATCGCCCTTGATCCGGCGCCCCGTATACATCATCAGGTGCGCCTGCTGCTTGCCGATCAGCGCCGGTAGCGTGTAGGTGAGCCCGAATCCCGGGTGAAACCCGAGCCGCGTGAAGTTTGCGGCGAACCGCGCTTCCGGCGCAGCCACACGGAAATCCGGCACAAGCGCCAAGCCGAGCCCGCCACCAATGGCCGGCCCCTGGATGGCACCGACAATTGGCTTGCGCGTCCGGAAGAGCCGCACGGCTTCTTGATAGAGATGCCCGCCCATCTGGTTCTCGTTGGGCCGGTTGCCCTGCGCATCGAGCTTCGAACCATCACCGAAGTTGGCACCGGCGCAGAACGACTTTCCCTGTGCGCAGAGCACGGCCGCGCGCACGTTGATATCCTTGTCCCAGGCTTCGAGCGCATCAGCGATCTGCTTGATCAACGACATGTCGAAGAAATTGTGCGGCGGCCGCTGGATCTCGATGATGCCAACGTGGCCGTCGATCGAAACGCCGATATCCGTGAACTGGCTCATGGGTGTCTCCTGCCTTTGGTTGATCATCCCCGAGCTTGTCCCGAGGACCAAGTGTCTGCGCGGACTGGCGCCCACCCCGCCGCCTGCATTACAAAAAGCGGCCGACCTGTAGGGAGCCCCCTCCACCGGGGGCGGGGCTGGCCCCGCTCGCGCAGCGACCCAGCCGGCCCGCAAGTTCAATCGTCTAGCGCTTCACCTTCACAATCAGCGCATCCGCGATGGTCGCGCCCTCGCCCTCATTGTGCACGATGACGGGATTGAGATCGACCTCCGCAATCGTATCCTTGTGATCGCCAGCAAACTCCGACAGCCGCACGATCAAATCCACCAGCGCTTTGGTATCGGCCGGCGGTTGGCCGCGAACCGGCCCAAGCACGCCCGCACCTTTCAAGCGCCCGATCAGTTTTTCCGCTTCCGGCGCCGACACCTGCACGGGTGCAAAAGCCACGTCCTTCAGCACCTCGACATGTATGCCGCCGAGTCCCAGCATCAGCATCGGCCCGAAATGGGGATCTCGGTTGATGCCGACGATGACCTCTCGGCCTTTCTTCGCCATAGCCTGCACGAGAACGCCGTCCACCTTGGCAGACGTGTTGTAGGTCTTCGCCGACGCCGTGATGCGATCATAGGCAGCGCCCACGTCCGCGTCACTCACAGCACCGAGCGCAACCGCACCTGCTTCCGTCTTGTGCAGGATATCGGCCGATTGCACCTTGAGCGCCACCGGTCCGCCGATCGCCTTTGCCGCCGCGATCGCCTCCTCACGTGAACCAACGAGTTTCTCGTTGGCACCGCTGCCCAGACCGTAAGCCGCCAGCAATGGCTTCGCTTGCGCTTCGGTCAACACCGGGCCCGCCTTGGCGAGCGCCGCTCCGACCGTCTCTTTCGCGGTCGCCGCACTGGTGCGCACATTCGCGATCTTCAAGAACTGCTCGCGGTGCGCGTTCCACTCGCCCATGTGCCGCATCGTCGTCACGACGTTCTGCATGTTGGTGTAGAGCGGGAAACCGGCTTCCGAAAGCACCTCCACGGAAGCCGCGGCGGGCATCGTATAGCTCCACATCAAGATCGGCTTTTTGCTCGCAGCCTTGAGCGCCTTGAGCTTTTCCTTTTCGTGCGTCAGCCCTTCCGCTGAACGCGCACTCATGATGCAGATCACCCCGTCAATCACCGGCGAGTCCGCCAATGGCCCGGCAAGCCCCGCATAACCGATCTGACGGATCGCCTGCGCCGTTCCGTCCACCGGGTTTTGCGACGGGCCATAACACGGCAACAACGGGTCCAGCTTCGCCCGCGTCGCGGCATCCAGCGCCGGCACCTCGAGGCCGGCTTGCATGCAGGTGTCCGACAGCCACACGCCGCCACCACCCGAGCCCGTACAGATCCCGATCCGTTTGCCCTGCGGCAGACGCCCCCGCCAGCACAGGAAGCCGTTGGCGATGTCGACCATCTCCTCGACTTGGCCGCCCTCGATGATGCCATAGCGCTGCGCCAGCGCCTGGAACGAGGCGTAGGAACCGGCCAGCGCCGCCGTGTGGGAGGCCGCCGCCCGCGCACCGGCATCGGTCTTGCCGAGCTTCGATACGATCAGAGGCTTGCCCGCCTTGAGCGCTTTCTCCGCGACCCGGCAGAACGTTTCCGGCGACTTCACATCCTCCAGCATCATCAGAAAGGCATCAGTCTTACCTTGGTCGATCAGGTGCTCGACAATGTCGAGACCTTCCAGCGCCGCCTCGTTGCCCGTCGTCACGATGTAGTCGAACGCCATCTCCTTCGGCCGCCCCCGGTCGAAGAACGAAAATCCCATGCCGCCCGACTGCGCCACCAGTGCCACGCGGCCATTGGAGCGGTTCGCCGGCAACAGCGGAATGTCCGACGGTCCCGCGACCGGACTAAATGTCGGCAGCAACGCCGCATCGATGCTCGCGAAGCCTTCGGAGTTGGGCCCGGTCACCGCCATGTTGTAGCGCTGCGCGATTTGCTTGAGCTCCGCTTGCATGCGTGCACCAGCTTCGCCCGGCTCCTCCGCAAAACCCGACGACACGATGGCGGCGGCCTTGACGCCGGCCTTGCCGCACGCCTCGAGCTCCTGCGCCACGAACTTCGCCGGAATGATCATCACCGCCAGATCCACCGGCCCCGGACACGCAGCAATCGACGGATAAGCCTTGAGCCCCTGTACATCGTCGTTCGACCGGCTGACCGGATAAATGGGCCCGGCGAAAGGATGCAGCTTCATGAATTCGAGAATGCGTCCCCTGAGCCCCTGTCCCTTGGGTGCCGCGCCGATGACGGCCACGGATTTCGGATTGAGCAACGCGCCAATGTCAGGCTTCTTCGTCATGGTTTACCGCCCTCTCAAGCCGAGACCCGCAGCAATGATGCCGCGCAAAACTTCCGTCGTACCGCCCTGAATGGTGAGCTTGGGCGCAATCGTCGTGGCAAACGCCAGCTGCTCCTCGAAGGCGACGCGGTTGGCCACATCCTCCGGCTCCACGAAGGCAGCAATCTCGCGCACCTTATGCGGCAATTTCTGTTCCCAGATGGTACCCAGATCCTTCACCACCGAGCCTTCGACAACCGGCTCCTTGCCCGCCTGCAACATGCCATTGACGGATACCGACATGCGCCGCAGCGTGTGCAGCTGCGCAACCAGACGGCCGAGACCTTCTGCACCGCGCGCATCCGGTTTCTCGCCCAGAACCCGCACCAGCTCGATCATCACCTGGAAAGTTTCGAGGAACCGCTCCGGCCCCGAACGCTCATAGGCAAGTTCACTTGTCGCTTGCTTCCAGGCGCCGTCGATCTCACCCAGCAGGTGCGAGTCTGGCATGAAGGCGTCCTCGAACACCACCTCGTTGAACTCGTGCATGCCCGACAACTGAATGATCGGATTGCACGTGATTCCCTTGGTGTTTTTCATGTCCACCAGGAACGACGTCAGCCCATGCCGCCGGTTCTCCTTGGTCGGCTGCGACGTCCGGAACAGCGCGATCAGATAGTCGGCCCGGTGCGCGTTCGAGGTCCAGATCTTCGAGCCGTTGATCAGATAGCCGCCGTCGACCTTGGTCGCTTTCGTGCGAGCGGCGAACAAGTCCGACCCCGAATTGGGTTCGCTCATGCCGATCCCGAAGCAGCACTCGCCACGGCAGATGCGCGGCAGGATATCCATCTTGATATCCTCGTTGGCGTACTTGATCAGCGTCGGACCGGATTGGCGATCGGCGGTGAAGAAGACCCGGGTCGGAGCATTGGCGACGCGAAACTCCTCCGTCACCACATACCGCTCGAGAAACGTGCGCTCATGCCCGCCGTACTTCTTCGGCCAGGTGAGGCCAATCCAGCCCTTCTCCCCAACTTTCCTTGCAAACTCGTAGTTGAAGGCATCGTCCCGGCCGACCGCGTTCGGGTCCCATGTGCCGGCGGCAATCTCTGCCTTGATGAATGCGCGGACCTCCTTGCGCAGCTCCTCACACTCTTTTGGCAGGCGGATCGGATCGAAATTCAGGGCTGTCGTCATCGGTTTCTCGTCGTGTCAGCAACAGCGAACTTTCAAGCGCGACAGGCGGGCCATGCCCACCGCCTCGCGACGGTCTCAGCGCGAAGCCACCAGCGGCCACAAATCGTCGGCCCCCGCAGCCGCCACCTTGCTCCCGAGTTCGACAGCCCACTGGCTCTCATTGCCGAAGTCGTCGCGCCACGTCAGCAACGCCCGCGTGAAGCGGTGCAAGATGTGCTCCTTGGTGTAGCCGATCGCACCGTGCACCTGATGGGCGATACCCGAGCCTTCGGTTGCGGCCTCGGCAGAGCGAATGCGCGCGGCGGCCACCTCAAGGTAAATGCCCGGGCTGGTGAGTGCCGCCGGACGTCCCTCTTCCTGTGCGATGGCATCGGCAGCCGACGTCGCCGCCGCGTTCGCCGCCGCACTTTCCCCAGCCAGACGCGCCAAGTTGTGCTGCACGGCCTGGAACTTGGAAATCGTCTTCTCGAAGGCGACACGCTCACCGGCATATTTGACTGAAATATCGAGGATCTCGGAGAGCGCACCAGCCGTCGCCAGGCTCCGCACTGCAGCTCCCATCAGCATCACCGCTTGCTGGTCCAGACCAGCCGGAGTATCGGCCACGAGCACGGGTTTGGTGTTCTCGAAGGTCAACTCGTAAACGGTGTCGCCTGCAATCCCTCGCCGCTCGGCGATCCGGGCAGCTTTTGTCTCGACCAGAGCCACCGCCGCCCCTTTTCCCCCATGCGCGAGAACAGCGACATGCGCTGCATCTCCGGCATAGGCCACGCCCCGCGCCCGGCCGGTAAGTGTGCCGTCATCATTGAGCGCAATACGATCGCCGCGACGCATTGGTGCCAGCGTCATCATGCCTGCAGGCGAAGAAATGCCCGCCTGCGACAGCAGCCAGCCCGCAAGCAACGTCTCGGCGATCGGAACGGGCGCTGCAAATTTGCCGGCCACCAGGATCACTTCGAACCCATCTCCAACTCCCGCGCCAGCACCACCCAGCGTGTCGGGCACCCATGCCAGCGTCAGGCCCGACTCTTCCAGCGCCGACCATAAGGGCGCCTTCCAGGCCGCATCCTTTGCCGCATTGATCGTCTGCGGGTCTGCGAGATCGGTGAAAATGCGCGCCGCAGTCTCCGCGACGATGCTGTCGTTCTCGCTCATGGCAACTCCCGTGTGGTGGCCGACCAGGCTACGCCTGGCCTCTCGCGGCTGGGGCTGAATGTCCGGACTTGATCGGCGGAGCGCAGTCGTAGACCTTCGCCAGCCGGACGACAAGGGTGGCCGTCATCGCGCCATCAGGTCAAGCGGTGCGCAGACTGTGACTTGCGCGCACACCAATCCGCAGGCATGACCGGCATCAAACCCTCTGCCTCCAACAGTGTTAGCTCTCGTCACGGCAAGGCAAGCAAGAAGGTTAACCGCCATGACCGACCATCAACTGGCCCAACGCAAGGACACCGCGCGCGCCTGGTTCGAAGAGCTGCGCGACACCATCATCTGCCCCGCCTTCGAGCGCCTCGAGGACGACCTGCCACCCGGCGCCCCGAACGCCGACATGGCCCCGGGACGCTTCGTCTATACCCCCTGGGAGCGCACCGACTCGAGCGGGAAACCTGGCGGCGGCGGGCGCATGGCGCTGATGACCGGCCGCGTTTTCGAAAAAGTCGGCGTCCACACCTCCACCGTCCATGGCGAGTTCGCACCGGAGTTCAGAAAGCAGATCCCCGGCGCCGAGGACGATCCCCGGTTTTGGGCCTCAGGCGTTTCTCTCATCGCCCACATGCACAATCCGCATGTCCCGGCCGTGCACATGAACACCCGCATGGTCGTGACCACCAAATGCTGGTTTGGCGGCGGCGCCGACCTCACCCCGGTCCTCGACGCCCGCCGCACCCAGGGCGATCCTGATTCGATCGCCTTTCATGCTGCCATGAAGGCCGCCTGCGACGGCTTCGCCAAGCCCGTCGACTACCCGCTTTAAGGACTGGTGCGACGAATATTTCTACCTTCCCCACAGGAAGGAAATGCGCGGCATCGGCGGCATCTTCTACGACTACCTCCAGCCGACCGAGGCCGAAGGCGGCTGGGACATGGCCTTCCGCTTCTCTCAGTCTGTCGGGCGCGCCTTCGCCGACATCTACCCAAAGCTTGTCCGCGCCAACTTCGCCAAGCCCTGGACTGAGGCCGACCGCGAGGAGCAGCTCATCCGCCGCGGCCGCTATGTCGAATTCAATCTCCTATACGATCGCGGTACCGTCTTCGGTCTGAAGACCGGCGGCAATGTCGCCTCGATTCTCTCGTCGATGCCGCCAGTGGTGAAATGGCCGTAACGAGGCGACCTTCGCGGCCTTTTTCCGCGACTTTCCACAGCCAAGAGGCAGCAAAACCTAGCAAAGCGCCACAATTCCGGCTCGCGGCTTGACTTATCGCACACGCGCTTCGATGTCTGACGCCCAAAGCAACGTGCGTATCAGTCAGACCGGATTCCTGTGTGATGATCGACGCCCATTGCCTCACGCTGTCGGCTGCGCTCAGGCTTGGGCATTTCTTGCCGGCGAGCGTGCAGCGGGAATACCAATGGCAGCCGAGCCACGCGCGCCGCCTGCTGGACGATGTCCTGGGTGCCTTCGATCGGGCCGGCTTCGACCCCGGCGAAAGCACCGCCGATGCTCGCGACGAAGCGCCATCAGATGACGACGGCGAGCCCGCCGCAAAGCCTTGCGACGAACTCCCGATGTCGCCGTTACCGGCACGAACCGTCCGCCGAGGCCCGCGGCCACCGGAGCTTTATTACCTGGGCAGCCTCATCCTGCTCAAAGGCCGCAGCGACACACGTCACTACATCTATGACGGCCTGCAGCGCCTGACCACGATCACGCTCCTTCTGTCCCGCCTGCGCGACAGCTGGCACGCCCCACCGAAACCGACATGCAGCTCCTGGCAGAGCATCTTTACGAAGCCTCCGCCTCCACCCGCGTCCGTGTGCAAACGCCCGCACGCACCCTCGCTGACACCATCGCCGCCCGAAAACTGCGCTGGAGCGAGATGAGCGCCGGCGACCGCAACATGCGCGAAGTCTCGAGCATGTTCACCGATCAGTTCGCTGACTGGAGTGATGACCGCCGCCGCGCTTTTCTCGCCTTCTTTACCAGCAACGTTCTGCTCACGGTGGTGTACGTCGAAAATCCGTCCCTGGCTTACCAGATCTTCGTTGCGGCTAATGCCCGAGGCCTCGATCTTGAAATTGGCGACATCACCAAAGGCCAGCTGGTCGAGTTGGTCAGCCAGAACGGCGGCAGTCGCGCACTGATCGAGACAACGGCGGCCGAATGGACAAGAACACAACGCCTCTTGCGCGGCGGTTTCGACGATTTCCTCAACGCGGTTGAAGTCCTCAAGTTTCGCCCCGACCAGAAACACGCCCTGGGGGAGCTGCTTCTCGATCTCTTCGACGAAACCTCGGATCCGGCCGAGATCAGCACTTTCGTCACCCACGAGCTCTCGCGTATGGCGCGCGCCTTCGAGCCCTGCCGCACACACCTGGGTTTGTCTGCCAGCCGCGGCGTGCATTTGAGCTTTCGCCAGCTGTCGTTTCTGCACTGGAAGGATTGGCAACCGTTCTACCTGGCGCTGGCGTTGGCCCACGAGGATCGCCCCGACCGTCTCGACGAGGCCATTCCAAAACTGCAGCGCGCCTGTTTCATGTTCGAAGTCCTCGGCTGGTCCGAGCGCACGCGCCGGCGCGCTTTCCTCAAGGCCATCAGCCAGCTCGAGGACGGCCTCGACCCCTTCCGCGCCCGCCAAAAGGGCAAGGTTTATGGCAGCCTCTATTTCTCGCCCAAGTTCAGGCGATTGGCCCGCCAGAGCCTGCGCCAGCCCTTCATCGAAGATGACCGGCGTGGTTCGATCGTCCGCTGGATCGAGACGCTGCATTGGGGCGAGGAGGTGCCGAAAAGTTGCACCGACGACACGACCATCGAGCATGTCCTGCCTCGGACGGCAATCGGTGAATGGCAAAAGCGCTTCACCGAGGACGAGCGCGAACGTTTAACCAACAGGCTCGGCAATCTGTGTCTGTTGCCAGCGGACAAGAACGCCGACCTCGGCAACAAGGATTGGATCGACAAGGTCAAGGTCTACGAAACCATGACCGGCAGTTCAGAGCGCCGACATCGTCGCCAAGATCGGAAAGGTCGCAGCTGGCAATCATGGCCCGGGGACATGGGATCCGGCCGCAATCGAAGCCGCGACCGAGTATCTCGCAAGCCTCGCCGAGCAGGCGCTGAAGATTACCGAGCAGGTGTAACCCGCAGTCTGCACTGGCGCGATCAATACGCACGCACGAACGACAACAACGATTGACAACCCAACGATCCGCCGCGCTACTTATCCCCATCGTGCCGGTTCCTGCTATCTTTCGGGGTAGCGGGTGAAAAGGGAACGCGGTGAGTGCGCAGGGTCGATCTGGCTCCCAAGGCGCACAATACCGCGGCTGCCCCCGCAACTGTAAGCGGCGAGCCTTTGACCACTTGTGCCACTGATCGCGCCCTTGGGCGTCGTCGGAAGGCCGGTCGAGGCGCCAGAGCCGCGAGCCAGGAGACCTGCCAGCACGGGTCGCCCATCCAGCGTGCGGGGCGCGCGCGGGAGCGGACACGACCGTCGTGGCGACTGTGAACGCGTGGGGAGATGTCGCGCGCACACCGGCCATGGATCGGTCTGCGTCGGCTTCCTCCCTGCCCATTGCGCAGGAACAGGCCATGAACCGACGTTTATCCACGACCCGCTTATCCGCCACCAGCGGCGTCTTCGCCATGAGCGGCGCGCTCCTTGTATCAACCGTCTTGTGCGCCGACGCAGCCCGCGCACAGATCCAGTTGCCGGGCATCGTCATCGAAGGCGCAACCCTCTCGAAACCCGCGCCAGCACCACCCAAGTCAAAACCGTCGACGGCCGAGAAACCAGCCGTCAACGGCAATCAGGAAGGCCCCGCGACGAACGATGACCTGGCCGATAATGCAGCGACTACACCAGCGACCGGTCCCGACGGCAGCTCGACACCAACAAATGCCGCCCTCGACGCCGCTGTCCCACAAGCCGACGGCTACCCCGCAGAAACTGTAGGCTCTGCCGTCTCCGTCGTGACCGCCGCAGATCTCGCCAACACCCAGGTGCGCAATGCTGCCGAAGCGCTGCGAAGCCTGCCAGGCGTCGCCGTCAATCATGCCGGTAGCGGAGCCGGTCAAACACAGCTTCGCATTCGCGGCGCCGAGGCCAATCACACGCTGGTCCTGATCGACGGCATCGTCGCCAACCAGCCGGGCACCGGTGAATTCGATTTCTCCAACCTGCCCGCCGATCAGATCGAACGTATCGAGGTCGTGCGCGGTGCCCAAAGCGGCCTCTACGGCTCCGGCGCCATCGGCGGCGTCGTCAACATCATCACCAAGCGTGGCAACGGACCACCTCAGGCAACGGTCTGGGCCGAGATTGGCTCCTATAAGACGGTCGAGAGCGGGCTTTCTGTCTCAGGCGGCAACGATCAGGCGCACGCCCTGATGTCCTACTCCGTGCGCAACACGAACGGCTTCAACATTTCGCGCGAAGGCTCCGAGACCGATGCCTCCCAGCATCGCAACTTCATGTTCAAGGGCGGAATATCCCCGACCAAGGATCTCTCCTTCGACGTCATCCTTCGCAATGTCGACAAGCGCGGCGACCGCGACAACGATCTGCTGTTCGGATCAGGACTATCGCACCAGGTCGATGGCTTCAGCCATTTGGCAGCCAATGTCTGGCTTGCCGCCATTCAGGCCAAGCTGCTCACCTTCGACGGACGCCTCGAGCACCGCTTCGCCTACAATTACGCCCAGAGCCGCCTCGAAGACACCGACATCGGAATTTTCGGCGAATTCTACGCTCGCAACGACAACACGCGGCGCAACGCATCATATCTGACAACGCTGCACCTCGACACGCCCGCGCTCGCCGGCATCCTGAAGCACTCCATCACGGGCCTGGTCGAGCACGAAGCCGAGTTCTTCAATCAGGTGACCGGCGACAACCTGACCCGCGACCGCCAGCGTCTGGCAACCGCCGCCGAATACCGTGCTGAAATCTTCCAGCGCCTGACTGTCACGGGTAATGTGCGCCGCGACGACAACGACAGCTTTGCCGATTACACGACCTGGCGAACCACCGCCTCGCTCAACATGCGCGAATGGGGCTTGCGGCCGCACGCCAGTTACGGCACCGGCGTCAAGCTGCCGACCATGATCGAGCAGTTCGGCCAGTTCGCAAACTTCACGCCGAACCCAAACCTCAAAGCAGAAGAAAGCCAAGGTTGGGACGCCGGCCTGGAGGTTACACTCGGCAAAGGAACAGTGGTTCTGGACGCGACCTACTTCAGCGCCAACCTCACAAACGAAATCGTCACGCGCTTTCAAGGCTTCAATACAACGGTGGCCAATCTCGATGGCGAGAGCACGCGTTCCGGTGTCGAACTCACGGCGCGTTGGCAGCCCTTTGCGTGGCTCAATCTCGGCGCCAACTACACTTGGCTCGACGCTTTCGACGACCAAGGCCAGCGCGAAATCCGCCGCCCCCGTGAATCGGGCCGCGTCCATGCGACGCTCGCCTTCGCGCAAGGTCGCGGCACGCTGACCATGGCCGCCGCCTACAACGGACGCACGCCCGATCTCGCCTTCGAGTTGCCGTTCTTCGAAACCCGTCGTGTGATCCTCGACGACTATTGGCTGGCGACCGTCGCTGCCCGCTACAAGATTTCCCCCGGCATTGAAGTCTTCGGCCGCATCGAGAACGCCTTCGACGCCAGGTACCAGGAAATCTATGGCTTCGAGACAGCCGGAATTGCTGCTTACGCCGGCATGAAAGTAACTTTCGGCGGCAACGACGGCGTTGGGGCGCGCCCGTAGTGTTGCAGTCGCAAAGCCCATGCGTCTCATGCTCCCTGTCAGGCGTCATGTTGCGGGAGCGCGAGGCAACCTTGGAGGCACTTGAAAACCTGCGCATTGCAATCGCACTGACACTGGCAGTGCTGCTGCTGGTGCCAGTGCAGACGTCACGCGCAGCAGGCCCGCCCGCCAAACCACAGCGCATCGTGTCCCTCAACCTGTGCACCGATCAACTGCTCGTCGATCTCGTCCCGCGTCAGCGCATCGCTGCTGTCAGTCACCTCGCAGCCGACCCGACCGTTTCCGCCGTCGATGCCAAAGCCGCAGGCATCCCCACCACGCGCGGGGAAGCCGAAAGCGTCCTTGCATTTGATCCAGACCTCGTGCTTGCCGGCGCATTCTCGACGCCGGCAACCGTCTCGATTCTCCAGCGGGTTGGCCGCCGCGTCGTCCGCATTGGCCTTGCCAACGATCTCGACGCCATCCGTCGCATCACCCGAACGGTTGCCGAAGCCGTCGGTGAACCCGAGCGCGGCGAAGCCCTGCTTGCAACAATGGACCGCCGCATCACTGCCAACCCCGCAAAAATCGCCTCGCCCCTGCGGCCCACCGCCCTGGTCTATCAAGTCAATGGGTTGTCAGCTGGCAGAGGCACCCTCGCAGACACTCTCCTCCAGCTTGCGGGCCTGACCAATCGCGCAACAACCATCGGTCTCGGTCCCGCCGGCCGCGTCGATCTGGAGACGCTCGTCGCTCATCCGCCGGACCTCGTCATTCTGACCGGCCCAAAGGACGAATATCGCACCGCTGTCGCCGAGAACCTGCGCCACCCCGCGCTCAGCCGCGTCATCGCCCAGCATGCCGGCGTCACCGTGCCGTGGCGCACCTGGCTGTGCGGCACGCCGCACATCGCAGACGCCGTCGAACGCCTGGCCGCCGCCCGCGCCCGCCTCACCACGCCAAAGGCGCAGCCATGATCACCGAAAGCGCGCCAGCACCGCCCAAGCAACCGCCCCATGCAACGTGCCGCTCCGGCATTCTTCAGCGCCATGTGATGCTGGGCCTCGCAACGCTGGTGGGTGCGCTGCTGGCGTTATCGATGGCCACAGGAAGTGATGGACTTGGCTGGCCCCAACACGCCGCCGATCTGATCCTGTTGGAAATCCGATTGCCGCGCACGCTCCTCGGTGCACTCGTCGGCGGCGCCTTGGGCCTGACCGGTGCCGTGCTGCAAGGCTATCTCAGAAACCCACTTGCCGAGCCTGGCCTGATCGGCATCTCAGGCGGCGCCGGCCTTGGCGCCGTGCTTGCGATCCACACCGGGGCCTCGGCCGCTCTGCCGTTGGCCCTGCCCCTTGGCGGCCTCTTCGGCGCACTCGTGGCAACACTCGCAGTCCTTCTGCTCGCCGGCGAGCGCGGCGGTGCCCTCACCTTGATCCTCGCAGGCGTTGCCATTTCAAGCCTCGCTTCAGCGCTCATTTCTGGGGTGCTCGCAGCCTCACGCAATCCCTTCGCAGCCGTCGAGATCGTCTACTGGCTATTGGGCTCGCTTGCCGACCGCAGCCTTACCCATGTCTGGCTCGCAGCGCCGTTTATAGCGGCCGGCACAGGCCTCCTGCTCCGCCAGGCCACCGCCCTCGATGCCCTGTCCCTGGGCGAAGACGTGGCGAGCAACCTCGGCATCGACGCCCGCCGCCTCAGGCTCTCGATCGTCTTGGGCGCCGCCTTGGCCGTTGGTGCCGCCACCGCCGTGGCGGGCTCAATCGGCTTCGTCGGCCTGGTCGTGCCGCATCTGCTCCGCCCGCTCACCGACCATCGCCCATCACAGCTCTTGCTGCCGAGCTTTCTGGGTGGAGCAGCCTTGGTGCTCGCAGCCGACATCGGCCTGAGACTGCTGGCACCTGCCGGCGAGTTGCGCCTTGGCGTGGTGACCGCCCTCCTCGGCACGCCCTTTTTCCTCTGGCTCGTGATCCGCACGCGTCGGGAGTTGTCGCCATGAAAGTCGACGCGCAAGGCATCACCGTTTCACTGGCCGGCCGCCGTGTCTTGAACGCCGTCACGCTGACGGCCGCACCTGGGCGTATCACCGGCTTGATCGGCCCCAATGGCGCCGGCAAATCAACCCTCCTGCGCGCCCTCGCCGGCCTCATTCCACTGGCTGCGGGTCACGTCCGCCTCGGCGGTCGCGATGTCGGGGCCTACGACCGCACCGAGCTTGGTCGCCACATCGCCTACCTGCCACAGGAGCGGCGCGTGCATTGGCCGCTTTCGGTCGCGACGCTCGTTGCCCTCGGCCGCCTGCCGCACGGGGCTGGTATGCACGCCGCGCATGGCACGCGACACGCATCAATCGTCGAGCAAGCCATCCGCGACATGGACCTGACGGCGTTTGCTAACCGCTCGGTCGCCGAGTTGTCAGGTGGAGAGCTGGCTCGCGCCCTTGTCGCCCGGGCTTTGGCCCAGGAAGCGTCCGTGATCCTGGCTGACGAACCGACGGCAGGTCTCGACCCTGCCCATGCCCTCGCCTTGTTTTCTCTCCTCTCCCGCCTCGCGGCCTCAGGTCACACCATCATCATTGCCTTGCATGATTTATCGCTTGCGGCCCGGTTCTGCCACGATGTGGTGATGCTGAAGGACGGCATCTTGATCGCATCGGGACCTGCCGAAACCGTGCTGGTAGCAGAACATCTCGATCGGGCCTTCGCAGCACGCATGGGGATTGGCAACATTGCCGGTCAACCGGCCATCATCCCCCTGGCGCCCGAAGGTTGATGCGAGTAGCCATGTAACGCTTAGGTGGAAGGGGGCCCCTGGTGTTCAAATCATCGCAAAAGTCCAAACGTCTCAATTTGGCGCTGCAGGGCGGCGGCGCGCACGGTGCTTTCACATGGGGGGTCCTCGACCGCCTCCTTGACGAAGGCGACATCGAATTCGGTTGGCTGTCGGGCACCAGCGCCGGCGCGGTCAATGCCGTTGCCTTCGCTGCCGGGCTTGCCGAAGGTGGCCGTGCCGGTGCAAGGGATCGACTCCGCGGCACCTGGGAAGCCGTCATCGAAGCCGGCGTGCCTGATCTGCTCCGCCTCAATCCGTTTCTATATGGCATGAGCCGCTCGCAGACGGTCGGACAGATGGCGACGCTGCTATCGCCCTATGACTTCAATCCGCTCGGCTTCGATCCCATGCGCAAGCTGCTCGAAGCCCACATCGATTTCGAGCGCTTGCGCCAGAGCCAAGGCCCCGAGCTTCTGATCGCGGCCACCGACGTCGCAACTGCCCGTCCGCGCCTGTTCCGCCGCGCCGAGTTGACCGTCGAAGTCGTTCTCGCCTCGGCCTGCCTCCCGCAAGTCCATCACGCCGTCGAAATCGAAGGTCGCCTCTATTGGGACGGCGGCTTTTCGGCCAATCCCGATATCGTCACCCTGGCCGACGAAAGCCCAGTCGGCGACACCTTGCTGGTGCTTCTCAATCCGATCGAAAATTCGGGCCGCCCACGCTCAGCCCGCGAAATAGCTGGCGAAGTGAGCCGCGTCACCTTTTCTCAGCCCCTCGTGCGCGACGTCATGGAAATCGCCGCACTGCAGAAAGATCATCAGCCCGCCCAGGGCTGGCTGCGGCGGCGACCGCAAACACGGGCACAGCGCATCGCCAGCCACCGGTATCACCTGATCGAAGCTGGTCGCCACGTTGAAGCCCTGCCGCCCGATTCGAAAATGCGCCCCGAGCGCGCCCTGATCACGCATCTGCACAACGCTGGCCGCGAGGAAACAGGCCGATGGCTTGCCGCCTCGCATGCGGGCATCGGCCAATACGCGACCGTCAACCTCGCCGAGCGTCTGCTGCCGCCACTGGTCCCCCTCCGCACCGATCCTCCACACGAGGACGATGATGTCGACGACATCGCGGGCAAGGTGGTGAAGCTCTGAAGTCTGAGCGGCTGAGGTGGAAGCAGCCATGCTTCCACCGAACATCCGGCTCACGCCGAAGCAAGCAGAGGCAACATCGCCGTCACTGAGTCGGCTGCCCCGCCCGGCTTCTGTGGCCACGCCCAACTGCGCGTTCCACAAGCGGTCCCATGGGAACAGGCTTCCATTGCCCCGGCGGCACAAGCGTCAACAGGTAGGCAACTTTCGGCCCGGTCCGCCCAAACGACACGTGTTGTAGATTGACTGGAATTCGCTTGCTGCCTTGGGGCACCGCTGCAGCTGTGGCCGTCCTGCATTGCACCACGTCAGCGCGGCAGATCGCAACAAACCCGCCAGCCAACAAACGGGCATCCGTCATCCAAGGCGCCTGCCGCTGATTGAAGTTGACGAAGTACAACGGATGATCGGTGCCGTAGAAACTGACGGCTCCGATGAACCGGTCCGTGCTGGCAACAACCGCCAGCGGCCGACCTGTCTGCTGCATCCAGATTCGGCGCGCTTCCGAAGCCAGTTCCTTGATCGGCGCTACCGCGGCATCCTGTTGCGCTCGCATGCGGCCATATCCAATCACGGGCGCCAGCACCATCACGCCGAGGCAAAAAGCGACCGCAAGACGCAGCGCCCACTTTCCAGTTCGCTCCATTGCTCGCTCGGAACACGCCGCCAACAAGACCAGCGAGCCCATGAAAAAGATCGGTATCGTGTAGCTGAGCGAGACCTTCGCGTGACCGACGAACCCGAACCCCAGCGTCATGGCAAAAGGCGCTGCGGCCACGATAACAAGCGTGCGGTTGCGCGGGCTCAAAAGCCACTGGCGCACGCTAGCTAAGGCGGCCTTGAAGCCCTCGCCGGCAACCGCGCAAACCACGAACGGCAAGCCCAGAAAGATGATCGGTGCCAACGCCGTCATGAAGGCCCAATAGGCGATTTGGCGAAGGGGATAATTGAACTTCGACAACGCGTACTCGACGGTTGGAAAACCGTTGGCAACCGTCCAGACCACATGCGGCGCAATCACGATCAGCGCCACGCCAATCGCCACATAGGGCGCCGGCGAGCGGTAGTAGGCGCGCCGCTGCTGACTGACCAGCGTTGCCGCCAGGAATGCAATCGCCAGCAACACGCTGTAGTATTTTCCAAGCAATGCCAGGCCGCCCAGCAGCCCCAGAATTGCACCATCTCTGACCGTCCTCGTTTCCAGCGATTTCAAGAGGAAATAGGCAGCCCAAGGCCAGATCGGGATCAACACGGCGTTGGCATTGTATTTGAGCGCCAGAAATCCATAGAGCGGCGTCAGCATCAGCAGGCTGATGGCGGCAACCCGATAGCGGGCCAATCCGAAATACCGCGCAAGCGCGCCGACGCCAGCAAGCCCCACCGCAGAATTGACGGCCGAGAACAGATAAAAACTCCAATCAGCGATTGGAAAGACGCGAAACCAGGCCCATGTCATCCAGGCGAACAGCGGCGGGTGCTTGTAATAGCCGAATTGCGGCGCTTGCCCCCAGTTCCAGGCTTCGATCATGTCGTCGTGAATGAGTCCGACACCCAGCGCCCAGGTGCCATAGACGGTCCAAGTGACCACATGCAGCGCCAGCAGGCCCGCCACAGCGAGGCCGAGGTCATGACGCGCACCACCCCCGTCCGTGGCGACTTGCACTGGCGCCACCACCGAATCTTGCATCGAGCGATTCCTGGTCAGGATAGTTTTGCGCCTGTAGTGACACAAATCCGGCGTGGCAGATCAGAAGGTGAAGGCCCACGGCAGCTCAAACTGTTGCGAGCAACAACGTGCCTCGTGCACCGCACATCCGGTCAAATACCGCCGAAAAAGTGGCATAGCTCGCGCGACATGACGGCTCGCCAGGTCCTGGCCGTCATTTGCAAAGCGTCGCCTGCATCTTGCAGCTGTAGCCGATGCCGCCTTTGCCGCAGCGCGATTTCACGTTTGAAACCTTGTAGCCCGGTGCTGTGCCGACCTTGGCACCGCTTGCCATGAATGCCGACCACGAGCCCCAGTCGGTCGCCTGCAGCACGGCTTCCCAAGCCTGGAACATGGCGCCACTTTGGGTCGTATTGGTGCCGCTTGCAGCCTTGTTCACACACTGTCCCTGAGCCTTCCGTTTGGCCTGGGCCCAACTGTGATCAGTTCCTGCCGCAGTCCCCACGCAAAAACCAAGGGCGGCAACGAGAGCCAAGCTTCGCATTTGAACGGCCATATGCGTGTTCCTTGCAGAAGATGTCCCGGCAGCGCCATCGCCTCGGCGACGCGCGCCCAACTCCAGATTGCCGAACTGAGCCCCAAGCGCCAGAGCCAATCCGCCCCGGATGGCCCCGCCGCCAGCGGAATGCAGACCAAGCGTTGCCCATCGGCAATAGTCATCGCCATCGCGCACTGTGTCTGGCGTGTGTATGGTTCAAATTCAGAACATCATCCAATCCGCTACACGAACCCTCATGATCGGGAGACGACGCAATGGCCGACAGGCTCAAGGGGAAAACCGCGTTCTGCACAGCCTCCGGCGCCGGCATCGGCCGCGCCACAGCACTTGCTTTTGCCCGTGAAGGCGCCCGCGTCATCGCCACTGATTTGAACGAAGAGCGCATGTCCGGCCTCAAGGACGCCGGCGTCGCCGAATGCCTGAAACTCGATCTGCTGGATACTGCCGCCGTCAACGCCATGGCCAAGCGCGTTGGCGCCGTTGACATCCTCTTCAACTGCGGCGGCTTCGTGCATCACGGCGATGCGCTGCACTGCTCTGAGAAGGATTGGGACTTCTCCTTCGATCTCAATGTCAAATCCATGCATCGCGGCATCCAGGCCTTCCTCCCCGGCATGCTCGACAAGGGCACGGGCACAATCATCAACATGGCCTCAGGTGCCGGACCCTCCAAGGCCGTCGCCAACCGCTACGTCTATACGGCCACCAAAGCTGCCGTCGTCGGCCTCACCAAGGCCGTCGCGTTCGACTTCGTCGGCAAAGGCGTGCGCTGCAATTGCATCTGCCCGGGCACCATCCAATCGCCCTCCCTCGACGACCGCATTGCCGCGCTTGGCAAGGAAGTCGGCGGCGTCGAGAAGGCACGGCAGATGTTCATCGCGCGCCAGCCGATGGGCCGGCTCGGCACCGCCGAGGAGGTGGCACACATCGCTGTCTACCTCGCCTCCGACGAGAGCGCCTTCACCACCGGCCAGTCCTTCTTTGTCGACGGAGGCTTTGCGCTATGACGATCTACCTCCACGATCAACAAATCCCGCGCGAAACCGATGCCGAAACGGGCCTCCCGATCGGACCGCGCCTCGCCAATCCCGGCCCAGCCAAGCTGCCGCAACGCACGGTCCTCGACGGTCGCTTTTGCCGGCTCGAACCGATTGACCCTACGCGCCACGCCGACGACCTGTTTGCAGCCTCCACTCCGCCCGACGCCGCCCGGCGCTTTCGCTACCTGTTCGATCCCGTCGTGACGAGCAAAGCGGATATGGACCAATGGCTGGCGGCAGCCGTCAAATCGGACGACCCTCTCGTCTTCGCTGTCATCGACAAGCGCAGTGGCCGCTGCGAGGGCCGCCAGACCTTGATGCGCATCACCGCAGCCCATCGCACCATCGAAATCGGCAACATCTACTGGGGTCCTGCCATCTCCCAGACGCCGGTAACGACGGAGGCCAACTACCTCTTCGCCAAGTATGTCTTCGATGACCTGGGCTACCGGCGCTACGAGTGGAAATGCGATGCTCTCAACGCCCCCTCGCGTCGCGCGGCCGAACGCTTCGGTTTCACTTACGAAGGTCTCTTCCGCCGCGCCGTCATCAACAAAGGCCGCACGCGCGACACCACTTGGTTCGCCATGATCGACGAGGAATGGCCGGCCCTCAAGGCCGCCTATGAAACTTGGCTTTCTCCCACCAATTTCGACGCCGACGGCCGCCAGAAGCAGCGCTTGGGCGACCTCACCCGCAATGCTCTCGGGAGGCCTTCATGATACCGAGACGCGCGACGCCAGCCGATCTCGACGCCATCGTCGCCCTCCAGCATGCCGCCTACGCCTGGAACCGCGAGCGCCTCGGCGTCGAGCCGCTGCCGCTGCAGGCCGACTACGCTCAAATCCTCGCCACGATGGAAGTCTGGCTCGCCGACAGCGATGCCGGCGACCACCTCGACGGCGTCCTCATTCTCAACTCCCGCGCCGACGACATGTTGATCTGGTCCGTCGCCACCGATCCGGATCGCCAAGGCCTCAGCATCGGCCGCAGCCTGCTCCACTTTGCTGAAACCCGGGCCAACGCCATTGGCCGCGACACCATGCGCCTCTACACGGGCAGCAAGCTCACCGAGCGCGTGCAATGGTATGAACGGCACGGCTACGAAACCGAGCGCATCGAAGAAATGTCCGACCGCTCGGTCACGCATATGGTGAAGCGGCTCAATTCGGCCGCCTGAGCGCAGCCTGACGGCTCAGCCAAGCGTCGCGTGGATGAAGCCGATGATGCTCTCGGTTGCCGCCCTCTTGTTGGCTTCCGATTTGGCCTCGCGCGTCACGAACCCTCGACCTCACCAGGATAGAGCTGCAGGTCGACCTTGCCGCCGGCCTTGCGATAGAGGTCCACGAACTTGTCGAGCTGCGGCCGGGGATGCATTTGATCCGCATCCCCCTGGACGTACAGCACGGGCGGCATCGCCACCTTTTCCCCGCGCTCCAGCATCAAGGGCGGGCTCGCCTCGCTCATCGCGGCTTCCGTACCCCAATACTTGTCGTGGCTTGGGAGCACGTTCGGCAACTGCTTGGGATAATTCTCGAGCTTGCCACTCGCCACCGCTTCCTTGCCGTAGCGATAACGCCCCAGCGGATCGATCACTGGCCAGCACAACACCACGCACTGCACGTCGGCCTTCGCCGCCGGTACCTCTGGCGTGGTCACCGCCCCGTACCGAGCATCATCCGGGCGCATCGCCGCCAGCATCGCCTGGTGCCCACCTGACGAAATGCCGATCAGGCCGATTTTGTCGCCCCGCGCGTTCCAACCCTTGGCCTGGCTGCGCGCCCACCGCACGGCATAGTTGATGTCGGCAACCGACGCGGGATAGCCCCCATCCGGCGGCATCCGGAAATCAATGGCCACCACCACGATCCCTGCACGCGCCATGGCCTCGCACAGCACCTTGTCGTTCATCCGATCGCCGTTCACCCAAGCACCGCCGTGCAGATCGATCATGATCGGAAACGGACCAGCACCCTTCGGTCGGTAGACGTGCGCCAGCAGGGCCTTTCCGCCGTGGGTGAGGTAGGTGACGTCGGCGGCCTCGAAATCATACGTGGCATGCGGCTTTGCAGCTGCCTTGGCAACAGCAGACATGGCAGACACTCCTCGATGACTGAGCAATCCCCTCATGCTGGCATGCCCCGCCCGGCAGGAGAAGGGCATTTACCGCACTGCAGCGCAATTCGTTTGACCCCGCGGCCTTGTCCACTAATCTCTGCCCGCCTTCGCCAAACCCGGCCAAGCCGCCCGCAACACCCACGCAAGAGCCTGATGCCCACCCTCGCCGAAAAGATCACCATTGCCTCGCCGCCTGACGAGGTCTGGCCGCTGCTCTCCGACCCAGCCCTCGTCGCCTCCTGCATTCCCGGCGCAACCTTGAGCCCCGAGCAGGACGGCGACCTTTGGAAGGGCTCGATCCGTGTGAAGTTCGGCCCCACGGTCGCCATCTTCAAAGGCGAGGCGACGCTCACCTACGACCATGAGAACAAGCGCTGCACGATCGAAGGCCGCGGCATCGACGGCCGTGGTGCCTCTCGCGCGCTCGCCAATGGTGTCGTCAATGCGTCCGGCACGACCGAGACTGAGTTATCGGTCGAGGGCGAATATTCCGTCACCGGCCCGCTCGAGACCTTCGCCAACGCAGGCGGCGTGCATGTCGCCCGCGCCCTGCTGGCCGAGTTCGCAAAGAATATGGGAGCTTTGGTGGAAGAGCGCCGCAGCGGTAGCTCCGGTCAGACAGCCGCCGCCACCGCATCAACCGACGCCTCCCCGCCGCCCCCGTCAAGCGCGTCAGCGACTGCCGCAGCCAGCGCCACCACAACCACCGCCAATGCCCAACCGGTTGCCACAGTTGCCTCCGCCACCGCACCAAACGCACCAACCGCTGCTACCACATCCAGCGGCCCCTGCTATGTCATCGCTGATACCCGCGTTGTCGACGAAGCATCATTTGCGCTCTACCGCGAGATCGCATCTTCCAGCGTCGCCAAGCACGGCGGCCGCTATCTCGCACGCGGCGGCGTCATCCGCGCCCTCGAAGGCGACTGGTCGCCAGAGCGCATCATCGTCATCGCCTTCCCCACCCGCGCTGCGGCCGAGGCCTGGTACACGTCCGACGACTACCGCCCCGCATTCGCCCACAAGCACAAGGCCATGACGCGCAATTTGCTGCTGGTGGATGGTCTGCCTGGCAGTTTCCCCGCCTCTTCGACCAAGCCGTCCCCGACTGAGGCCGCGCCCGCCCGCCCCCGTCAAGCCGCCGAGCTCAATGCCTCGGCACTGATGTGGGCAGCCTTCAAATCCTGGTTATCCAGTCTTTTCGCCAAACGGAGCTGAACACCCCATGAGCAAGCTCAAGACCCAAGACATGCTCGCCAAGGCCTTCGTGGCCGAAGGCGTCGACACCCTCTTCACCCTGATGGGTGACGCCAACATGTATTGGTCCACGGCCATGGCCGAACAGCCGGGCATGCGCGTCATCCACGCCCGCCACGAAAGCTGCGCCGTCTCCATGGCCGAAGGCTACCATCGCGCCACCGGCAAGGTCGGCGTAGCCTCCACCACCTGCGGACCCGGCTTCACCCAGATCATGACATCCCTCACCATGGCTTCACGTGCCAATATTCCCTTGGTCGTATTCGCCGGGGACAGTCCCATTGCCGCCGCCTGGTATCTCCAGCAACTCGATATGGCCCCGCTGGCGCTTGCCACGGGTGCTCATTTCGTGCCCATCCGCCACATCGACCGCCTCCTCGACAACGTCCGCGAAGCCTTCCAGGTCGCACAAGTCGAGCGCAAACCGGTTGTTCTCTCCGTCCCCATGGACATGCAGAAGCAGCCCTGGCCGCACCTCACCGACTACACCCCGTCGTCTGAGCTGGTCCCTGCCCCGCAGCGCCCGATTCCCGATCCGGTCATCGTCGATCGCGTTTGCGACATGATCGCCAAAGCCGAGCGTCCGATCATTCTTGCCGGTCGCGGCGCCACCTGGTCCGGAGCCAGGAAAGAGATTGAGGCCATGGCCGAACAATCTGGCGCCCTTCTTGCCACTTCGCTGCTCGGCAAAGGCCTGTTCGACGGCAATCCCTACGCCCTCGACATTGCCGGCGCCTTCGCCAGCGATTTCGGACGCGAGCAGTTTGCCGAGGCCGATCTTGTCATCGGCATCGGCGTTGGTCTCGGCCACTACACGACAGAGGGCGGCTATCTCTATCCCGGCGCCCAGGTCGTGCAGATCGACACCCGTCCGCGTGGTCTGTGGCAGGGCCTCAAGACCGCCGACCTGCACGTGCGTGCCGACGCCAAGGCCGCGGCCGAGGCCATCCTCAACCGCCTCGTCCAGCGCGGCATCAAGAAGACCGGCAGCCGCACGGCCGAGATGGCAGCGGCAATCGCCAACGACCACCCCGACCGCAAGGAATATACGCCCCAACCCAACCTGCTCGACCCTCGCCGCGCCATCGAAGAGTTGGACCGCACCATTCCCAAGGATTGGGACATCGTCGTCGGCGGCGGCCACTACTTCTCGATCGCCATGACCCACATGAAGGGGCGCCCCGCCGAGAAGTACCACGTCATCAACGACTTCGGTGCCATCGGTTCGGGCCTTCCCGCCGCCATGGGCGTGGCCCAGGCCAAGGGTGACGGCAAGGTCGTGCTGATCGAGGGTGACGGTTCGCTCTACATGCACGCCCAGGAACTCGACACCATGCGCCGCCACGGCATCCGCATGCTCACGGCCATCATCAACGATGGCGGCTACGGCGCCGAGTTCCACAAGTTCCGCGCCAATGGTGTCGATCCTTCGGGCGCCATCCACGGCCGCGGCGACATCGCCTCCATGGCTCGTGGCTTCGGCCTCAAGGGCGCCTCCATCAACGCCCTCGGCACCATGGCTGGCCACTTCCAGGAGCACCAGGGCTCGAACGTCGCCACGGTGTGGGACATCCACACCGACGACCTCATTCCTTCTCGCAGCTATCGCCGCGTCCACTTCGGCGAAGCTTGAGGCAATCGCGAACGGCCAATCCGCGCATCCAACGCAGCTTCCCGAAAGGGAGGCTGCGTCTGAGCGTTGTAATCAGAGCCTGACGCCAGACCCCGCTCAAAGGGGGCGCTTCGCCAGCAAATACCGCTGCATACCCTCCAGCACCAGCACATCGTCCTGATTGTGAATGGTGGACCGCATGGTCAATACACCGGTCGTGCGCTGCGGCTTCAGCTCGCTCACTTCCAGCATCGGGTGCAGCGTATCACCGGCATAAACCGGTGCCAGAAATTTGGTCGACTGCTCGATGAAGGCCTTCAAGCTGTCCTGCACCACGAACGGAAAGATACCGGCACCTGCCGCCGTCTGGATCGCCACTTGATAGCCGTGTGCCAGCAGATCGCGATGCCCGTGCATCCGGCAATAGTCTCGGTCGTAGTGGATCGGATGATTGTCACCCGATGCCGCCTGAAACGCAGAAAAATGTGCCTCGGTCACCGTCCGCGACGGAATGTAGAACGTCTCACCGATTTCAAAGTCTTCGAAATAGCGCTGCGGTCCGAATGGAGCACTGCGAACATCTTTGCGCGGCGACATTGGGCCTCCTTCTAAGTCAACTCATCTGCCGGATGGGTCGGATTCCGCCTCACGCGTCATCCAGATCGATCAACACGCCCCGCTCGACCAGCTCGTCGATATCATCACGGCTCCATCCGAGTTCGCCGAGCACCGAACGCGAGTGCTCGCCGATGACGGGCACAGCCGCATCGGC
This sequence comes from Hyphomicrobiaceae bacterium, assembly GCA_041397705.1. Classification (GTDB taxonomy): domain Bacteria; phylum Pseudomonadota; class Alphaproteobacteria; order Rhizobiales; family Hyphomicrobiaceae. Next base: position 12,053 of record JAWKWC010000012.1, on the reverse strand, counting down.
CATCACGCCGCCCGGCAGTCGCGGCACCGCCACCGTTTCTCCCGTGGCAAGCTCGTACTGCGGCGCAGCCTGCACGGCTTGCACATGCGCATCGGCCAGCCAATCGCCATAGTCGTTGATCGGTGCGCCAAGAGCCCCTTCGCGCTGGAATGCCTCGGCCCACGCCTGCGTCGTCTTGGTCTTGAGAGCGCTATCGAGTTCCGCGCGCAAAGCTTTCAGGTTCTGGCTGCGCACCTGGAATGTGTTGTAGCGCGGATCGAGGGCAAGATCGGGCCGCTCGATCGCCCGGCAGATCGCCTGGAATTGGGCTTCCGTCACCAGCGTTATCGCGATCCAGCCGTCCGCCGTCGGGTAGTTGCCCGCGGGCGGATTGATCAGCGCCGGGGGATGTCCGACGAAGGCGTGCTCGATAATATTCAACGCCTGCACATGCGCTGCCGACTGCATGAGTGAGATATCGATGTGACGGCCGGGTTTTCCCGGCTTTTTTCCCCACAACTCCATCGTCGCCGCCTGAAACGCATAGAGCCCGGTGATGGCATCGATCAACGGCACGTCGATCTTGACCGGCGCACCTTCCCGGCTACGGATCACGCTCATGAGGCCAGAAAACGCCTGCCCGACCGTGTCCACCATGGCGGTTTCCCGCTTGGGGCCACGCTGGCCGTATCCCGAGATCGAAATATAAACCACCGATGGGTTCACCTCGCTGAAAGCGGCGAACCCGAGCCCCAGACGCTCCATAACTCCCGGCCGCGCACTCTCGATGACGACATCCGCCCGAGCGCCGAGTTCCAGCGCTATTTCACGCCCCTCCGGTGCCTTGAGGTCGATCGCAATGCTCTCCTTGCCCCGGTTATAGGCGATCGTCGCCGAGGAAGATCCGGCAATCCGGGCGCCGAGATTGCGGATCCAGTCACCGCCCGGAGGCTCCAGCTTGATCACCCGCGCGCCATAGGCGGCGAAATGCCCCCCGCACGACGGCCCGGCAATGCCCTGGCTCATGTCCAGCACAGTAAGCCCTTTCAGGGGTAGATCGTCGGACATACCGGGTCTTCTCCAATCTCGTGTCGGGTCAAGGGGCTTGCATCAGGCGCAGGCACCCCCGACCATGCGGGCCAGTCCCAACACCATAGGCGAGGCAAAGGATGGCTGACCAGAAGGCTTTCGATCTTACGAAACGCGCAACGTTCGACATGTTTACCCCTGTCACCATCCGCTTTTCCGACACCGACATGCTCGGCCACATCAACAATGTCGCAACTGCCGCCTACTTCGAGGCAGCGCGCTGCGAACTCTTCTACAAGCTCATGCAGGACGGCGGCCTCGTTGAGCGGGGCAAAAAGGCCCGCATCGATTTCGTGTTGGCCCGCGTCGCGATCGATTTCAAGAAGGAGTTTTTCTACCCCGGCGACGTCGAGGTAGGCGCGCGGTTCATCCGCCTTGGCAATCGTTCGATCGTAACCGGCTATGGCCTCTTCATCGGCGACACCTGCCACGCAACCTCTGAATGCGTGAACGTCTTCTTCGATCTTGAGGATCGCGTATCGGTGGCGCCGCCCCCCCGTGTTCGGGAGCTCCTCCAGGCCGCAATTGGCAAGTGAGCGAAGGCGCAGCGGCGCCATGGCATTCATCTGTGGATAACTTACGTCCTGCGCCGCGGGCGCCACCTCCCTCCGATCCGCGGTCGCAAAAGAGCAAACTGCTTACAGGCACTTCCACCTCGCCAGCTCAGAAACTCTATCAAGTCGATTGAGGGCAAAACGGCCTTTCCCGTCCTTCCGCTGAGTATGCCAGAACGCAGCAATTTCAAGCCGTTTCACCTTACGTTCCGAACGCCAGAGTCGGCTTGCACCCAAGCCAACTCTGGCTATGTTGCGCCGCACCGCTGAGGCCCATTGCAGCGATCACAACGCGCAGGGCCGACAGCGCTACGTGTCACGTGTGTTGGGGGACACACGGCAGGCTCAGCACTGCCAGCGGGACGCGGACAGGGGCGACGGACGGGGCGGCCAGAGGGTTACTCGAGGGGGTAGGCCGCAACGCCCATCGAGCGGGGATGTGTGACCGGTAGCAGCAGTTGCCGGTCACACTTTTTTCCCGGTCGAACCGCCGCAAAGGCCCCACATCACAGGTTAGTTTCCCGCACTTGGCACCTGGAACAGTCCCCACCAGCGCCGGTTTGGACTGGACCGCGCTCCATCACAATCTCGGCTGCGGGGTTTCGTCGATTGCCCGCGCGTGATTAGATTGCGCTTCAATCGAGCCGGGCAGACACGTGCAGGAACCGCAATGAACGATATCGACATGGCCTCACATCTCTCCCAGCCCAACGGTCGCATCTCTGAACCAGCCAAAACGCCGCTCGCCTCGGATTGCCACGGATGGGACTTCTGGGCCGTTGATCGGGGCGTGCGCGACCTGACAGGCCTTTACCTCGATCCGGCCGTACGCGCGCATTTGACGCCACATTTCGAGCGACTTGGTCGGCTTGCCGGCGGCAGGCTCGACGAAATCGCCCGCATTGCCGACCGCCACGGCCCCGTCCTGCACCCACGCGACCGCTATGGCCGCGACGAGGACTGGATCGAATACCACCCCGCCTACCGCGAGATGGAGCAGATTGCCTTCGGCGACTTCCAGTTCCACGCCATGGTCCATCGCCCCGGCGTCCTCGGCCTCGACCGCCCGATGCCCGCCGTCGCCAAGTACGCCTTCCAGTACCTGTTCGTGCAAGGCGAGTTCGGCATCATGTGTCCGGTGAGCGTCTCCGACACCTCGATCCATCTGATCCGCCGCTACGGTTCTGAGGAGCTCAAGGCCTATCTCCTGCCCCGCATGCTCTCGGGCGATCTCAAGACTTTGTGGAAGGGCACGCAGTTCATGACCGAGAAGGCCGGCGGCTCGGACGTTGGCCAGGTCGAAACCATCGCCCGCAACGAAGGCGGCACGTGGCGCCTCTACGGTGACAAATGGTTCTGCTCCCACACCGACGCCGAGGTGGCATTGATGCTGGCAAGACCCGAGGGCGCGCCCAACGGCACAGCCGGCCTGGCCCTCTTTGCATGCCCCCGCTACCTCGAGGACGGCACACGCAACAGCTACCGGATCACCCGCCTGAAGGACAAACTCGGCACCAAGTCCATGGCCTCCGGCGAGATCCGCTTTGAAGGCGCCAAGGCCTATCTCGTCGGTGACGTGACCAAGGGCCTCAAGCAGATGATGGACCAGGTCAACCTGTCCCGCTTGAGCCACGGCGTCCGTGCTGCGGCCATGATGCGGCGCTGCTACAACGAAGCACTAGCTGCCACACGCTCGCGCGTCGTCTTCGGCCGCCCGACCATCGAGCATCCCTTGATGCGCCGCCAGCTCATGAAGCTTCTGGTGCCGACAGAGCAGGCCCTCTCGATGGCAATGTTGACCGCAGCGACAATGGATGCCGAAACCGCCGGCGACAACGCCGCTTCGGCCCTCATGCGCATCCTGACGCCGCTCGCCAAGCTCCGCGCCTGCCGCGACAACATCCCGGTCGCCACTGGCGCGATGGAAGCCCGCGGCGGCAACGGCTACATCGAGGAGTGGGTCAACGCCCGCCTCGTACGGGACGCTCACGTCGGCGTGCTGTGGGAAGGAACGAGCAACATCAACGCCATCGATGTCGTCCGCCGGGCCGTCGGCAAGGCCGGCTCGGACGACGCCCTCGATGCCATGCTCCGCCAGAAGATCGAGGAAGCAACCGCCCTCCCGGCAGCCTTCCGCGCCCGCCTCGACACCCTGCGCCAGCGCACCATCGCTTTCGCACGCGACACCGCCCGCGCCAGCGACAACGAGCACCACGCCCGCCTTGCCGCGACCGCGCTCTACAATATCTCGACCGCCGTCCTGCTGGCCTGGGAAGGCACGCGCCCCGGCTTCGATGCCAGACGCGCCCTCATCTCCCGCTTCGTGGTCGAGCACCGCCTCGAGACCGCCGACCCACTGGCCCCGCGCAACGAGGCCTGGGAAACCGAGGCGACCGACCTGCTGCTCGACGACGCACCGGTGCCCCTGGAAACGGCCGTCCGCTTGCTGGCGGCCTGATCACCGCGCCTCAAGCAACGGCCTTCGACGCACGCAAGTCGGCAATCTCCTGGTGCCCAAAGCCGAAGCTCTCCAGAATACTGTCGGTTTGCTCACCGGTCAGCGGCGCACGGGTCCGCACGCCCCCCTGAGTCGCCGACATCTTGATTGCGGTATTGGTGATCGTCAGTGGATGGTCCGGACAACCGGGCAACGCAACACGCGCAATCATCCCTCGGGCCTCCGCATGCGGATCGGCGATGATCTCGTCGGCCCTGAGCACCGGCCCGAAAGGAATTTTCGAGCCGATCACCCCAGCGATTTCAGCCTTGGTGCGGGCCGATGTCCAGGCGGTCACCGCCCCCTCGACATCGCCGCGGTTGGCCACCCGCGACGGCGCCGTCGCATAGCGCGGATCATCCGCCATCGCCTCGAGCCCAATGGTGCGTGCCAGCAGCTTCCAGAAATCGTCGGTCGGACACCCGATCGCCACCCACCCGTCGCTGGCTCGAAACAAGCCGTAAGGGCAGAAGATTGGATGGCTGTTGCCTTCCGGCCCGGGCACCGTCCCGTCTGTGCCGTGCTGAAAAATAATGCGCTCGCACATCGCCAGCACGCCATCGAACATCGCCACGTCCACATGCTGGCCTTCGCCGGTCCGGCAAGCCCGCGAATAGGCCGCAACCAGCCCGAACGCCAACTGCATGGCGGGCACGATATCGCCGACACCCGGCCCGATCTTGGTGGGAGTTCCGCCAATCTCGGTGCTGGTGATGCCAATGATGCCGCCCATGGCCTGCGCCACGATATCGTAGGCCGGCCAGTCCACATAAGGGCTGGCTCCCGAGCGGCGGTCGCCAAAGCCACGCACCGTGCCGTAGACCAGCCGCGGGTTGATCTCTTTGAGCACGTCATAACCGAGACCCAGCCGGTCCATCACACCGGCCCGGAAGTTCTCGACCAGAATGTCCGCACCTGCCGCCAGCCGCTTGATCACATCGCGACCCGCCGCCGACTTCAAGTCGACCACGATCGATTCCTTGTTGCGGTTGGTCGAGGCGAAATAGCCGCCATAACCACCCTGCTCGATCGTCAATTGCCCCTTGCGAAAGGGACCGAATTTTCGGGTCTGATCACCACCGGGCGGCTCGATCTTGATCACCCGGGCGCCTTGGTCGGCCATCATCATCGTGCAGAACGGCCCTGAAAGCACTTGCGTGAAGTCCAACACCACCAGACCGTCGAGGGCACCTGTCATTGATTGCTCGTCTCCCATGACCCGCATTGATCCGTTCTGCTATGCCAGCCGATGTTGCCTTGCAGGCCTCTCACACCGGCAGCCTCTCGCTCACACAATCCCGCGCTCTTGCAGGCGGGCAATGGCACCGCTGTCATAGCCAAGCATAGCCAGAACTTGAGCCCCGTGCTCGCCGAGCCCCGGCGCTTCGCTGCGCCCGCCCTCCCGCGTCAACCCGGCTGCAGCCAGCGGATTGGCAAGTTCCGTGATGGCCCCTTGTCTGCTGTGCGGCTGCTTGACCGCCAGCTTGCGCGCTGCCGAATTCTCATGTGCGACCGCCTCATCGGGACTGAGGACCGGCATCACGGGAATGGCAAGCTTGGCCATTTCGCTGGCGATCACATCGCGCGGCCGGCTGAGGCAGTATTGAGCGATCGCTTCCCGGTAGAGCACCGCCCGCCCGCCGTGGCGGCTGTGTCGGTCTTCCTGGCGCTCTTCGACAATCAAGTCCTCGCGCCCGATGACCCGGCAGAACTGGTGCCACAACTTGGCTTCCAGCAGGCACACGGCCAAGTAACCGCCATCCGCGGTCGGATAGATGGCATATCGTGGATTACCACCCCACGCCTCCAGATCCGGTTCGCCCGTCCCCTGCATGGCGCGACAGCCCCGGCAGCAACGAGATGTTGCTCATCGCCATCAAGGAGTCGAGCAAGGCGATATCAAGATTGGCGCCCTCGCCGGTCTTGTCGCGACGACGCAAGGCCGCGAGTATGCCGATCGCTGCCATGTTGGCAGCAGCAAGATCCCCGGCCTGGAACGGCGGCATGCCCGGCGCAGCCGTCCCGTCCTGGTGCGGCTTCAAAATGCCCGACATCGCCTGGATGACAAGATCGTGGCCCGGCACGTCGGCAAGCGGGCCTTGCTGACCGAAGCCTGAGATCGAGCAATAGATGATGCCGGGATTGATGCGTTTGGCCGTGTCGTAGTCGACCTGCAGCTTGCGCGCCACCTGCGGCCTGAAGGACTCCACCGCGACATCGGCCCAGGCCAGCAGCTTGTGCGCCACCTCGACGCCGTCGGCCTTCGACAAGTCCAGCGCGATGCCACGTTTGCCCGCGTTGACCGAGTGGAAATAGACGCTTTCATCACGGTAGGACGGTGGGTTGTATCGACTGGGATCTCCGAGCCCGACCTGCTCGACCTTGATCACATCTGCACCGAGATCGGCCAGCATCTCTGTGGCCCATGGCCCAGGCAGAAGCCGCGAGAAGTCGACGATTTTGACATCTGCCAACGGCAAGGTTCCGGATGGGTAACGGTCTGTCATGACTGGCTCTTCAAAGACTGCAGGATGCAGCCGTCATGCGAAACACTTCATCCCTCGAAGTCAAGCGCTCTGCCCTGCCCCTCGCCATGTCCCGGCCAATTCTCCCAACGCTCTCGACATCCCCAGGCCCATTTGGCACCTTCCCACGACACCCCACCGGAGGTCCCCACGATGCCGCATCAACCCGACCGCCAGATCGCGCCCATCTATCGTCGCCGGATTGGCGAAATCGTCGTCACGGCTGTCAGCGACGGCACCCTGACGCGGACCCATGAGATGATGCGCGGCGTCCCTGCCGACGAAGCCAAGGGCCACCTCGATCGCGCCTTCCGGACCGAGTTCGTTCTTTCGGTCAACGCTTTCCTGATCCACCTAGCTGACCGTATAGTGCTGGTCGAGACCGGCTCGGGCAATTACCTCGGTGACGAAGCTGGCCACCTCTTGGCCAATCTCGCCAAGGCGGGCGTCGCACCGGCTACCATCGACACCATCCTGCTCACCCACATGCATCCCGACCATTCCGCAGGCCTGACGGATATGGCAACCGGCCAGCCGAACTATCCCAATGCCGAGCTCGTTTGTCACGAGAACGAGCCGCGCCATTGGCTCGACGATGACGCGGCCATGGCACGCGGGACTGACCGCGAAAAGAAATTGATGTTCCAGCAGGCGCGCGAGCAGGTGGCACCCTATCGCGGTCGCCTTCGAACCTTTGCCAGGGAGAGCGAGGTTTTGCCCGGCATCACCGCCATTCCCCTGCATGGCCACACACCCGGCCACACCGGTTACCTGATCTCATCCAACGGCGAGAACCTGCTGATCTGGGGCGACGTCGTACACATGCCGGAGGTGCAGGTGCCAAGGCCCGAGGTGTCGATGGTCGTCGACACCGACCCCGATACAGCCGCCGCAACGCGCAAGCGCACCTTCGAACGCGTTGCCTCCGAGCGCCTGCTTGTCACCGGCATGCACCTGCATTTCCCGGGCTTTTCTCACGTCGCCCGCGATGCCGGCAGCTATCGCCTCGTTCCAGAACCCTGGAAGCAGACGCTGTGATCTTTGGCGGGCCGGCAGGATGGCGACGAATGCCAACCTGCCGGTCGATGGGCGAATTACTTTCCCGGCTTGTCGCGGGCGTCGACGCACTTGCCGCCCTTCAGGAACTTGTGCTCACCGCACGACGACTTGCCCTTGGCGCCTGCCGACGCTTTTTTGGCCACCTTGGCCTTCTTCACAGCTTTGGCTTTCTTGGCTTTCTTGGCTTTCTTGGTATTCTTGGCGGCCTTGGCTTTCTTTGCAGCCTTGGCCTTGGCCTTCGCAGGTGCCGCCTCGGACTGTGCCGTCTGCGCCTTGGCGGCCCCTTGGATCATGCCAGCCTGAAACGCAGTAATCGGTAGCGCCAGTGCAGCGACCGCAAGCAGTGTTTTCATCGGTGACATTGTGTCTGATCTCATCTGTGAACTGGCTCCAGGCCAGCCATGCTGATATCGCACACCCCCAAGCGCTGCGGAAGTGAGCCGCAACGCAACTGCAAACAGCACCGGCCCGTCCCCGCCCCCAGAGCGGGTCGGATCCCTCCACAACAGACCAAACGTCGGCGAGCCTCCAGCCCCCTTTCCCCTCAAACGACCTTGTCGCTGATCGTCTGGGGTACGGGCTGTGTCGCGGCAAACGAGGGGCGCCGCTCCATCCGCGCCGAATAAGCCGCAAGATCGGGATAAGCGCTGGCCCAATCGAGCTCCCGGTAGCGAACTGCCAGATACCCCACCACCGTCGCCGCCGCGATGTCGGCAAGTCCGAATCGATCTCCGACCGCGAATTCCCGCTCGCCCACCCGTCGCGCAATCTCCTTGAGGCCACCGTCGATCTTGCGCTTTTGGCGCGCAAGCCACGCTCCGCTCTGCTTGTCGCTATCCCTGTGGCGCTCGAAGAAATGCAGCACGAAGGCATCGCAAACCCCGTCTGCCAACACTTCCATCTGCCGGGCGGCCAGCCGTTCATCTGTCGTCTCAGGCAGGAGGGCCGGCGTTGGGTGGCGCGCCTCCAGCCATTCCAGAATGAACCGGCTTTCGTAGATGGCTTCCCCGGTTTCCGTGATGAGCACGGGGAGCTTTTCGAGCGGGTTCCACTTCGGCGTCTCGGTGCTGGCGTCCCACGGCACCTCTGTCTTGAGGGTGAAGGCAATGCCCTTTTCGAGCAACGCAATGCGCACCTTGCGGGCATAGGGCGAAGGGGTCGCAGAGAGCAGCGTGTACATGGCAATCCTGGTTCTCGAAGCTTCGGCCGTCCTTATGGCACCACAGCGATGGTGGCAGCACTCCCGTGCGAGCGGACCATCACAGTGCCGACCCGCAGCGCACTGAACCCCATACTGCGCCCAAGACAAAGCCCATCAACCGCCTTCACCACGAACCGGGTCCCATCCATCCCGTCATCGTAATAACTGGCAATGGCCTGATGTCCGGCCGCCTCCGCAAGATCGCCAGCCGTTCCCGCCGACGATTGCGCAAGGCCTTGTCGGCCGGCTTCTGCCCGCCGGGCGGCGCCAGCAACAGCCGGACGATGTCCATGTGTCCGGAATGCGCAGCAATCATCAAGGCCGTGTGCCCTGAGCATTGCGCGCATCGATCCGCGCTGGCGCATCTCGGTCAGAAGCAATCGCGTGCTGTGATGTTATTGGCGAACGCGGCAAACATCAGCGGCGTATCCCCCTCACTTTGCCGATCGTCCGTTGGCCCGCTCGCGCGATTGATGTCCGCGCCCCGCCTGGATCAACAGCGCGACAATGCGCTGGCGTCCCGTGCTCCCGCCACCATCACGATGGCGGGGTCGTGCACATGCGCAATGGCCTCGGCAAGTGGGCTCATCGCCCCCTCGATGGCATCGCGTCCGCTGCAAGCCCCGCTTTCGATCAACACTTCGACGGCTGCCAGATTGCCCGTTCGCGCCGCCATCACCAGCCCCAGCGCATCATCGCCCGCAAGCGCCTTTCGAAGTTCAGCGAGAACCGGCTTACTGCACGCCGCCGATGCAAAACTTGGCCTTTCGCCCGATTTTTGCGGATGGATGATGTGCACGCATCGCAGCAAGAACGGCAACCAACAGCTCAGGATTGCAACTGCGCACCGCAGAAGCGGCAGCATCGTTGCCCTGCCGAACACCCAAGTCGCGCAGCGCGCCATGGCGAATGAGAAGCGAGGCCGACCTCGTCGTGATGCCGCCGCAGCATCGCTGCTCAAAGCCGTCTCACCCACCGCGTTGACCACTTCGACCGTGCTTTCCCGCGGGCGTCCGCCAGCAGCATCGTCCCGCACCCGAGACGGCCGGCAGCCGCTGCCATCATCAAGGCCGTGTTGCCGTCGCTGTCAGGTCGCACCGGCGTCAGCCCCTTCGCCAATGAAACGGGCAGCGACATCGCCCAATCCAAAAGCGGCCGCATGCAGCAGACAGGAGATGCGCGCCGTCCCGGCCGGCGGCGAGATTGCTGCTTCGCCAGACACACGGCCGCCGCGCTGGAACACGCACAGCTGGCGGCAGCAGCACGCTCCACCAGCGCCGGTTTCATGCTCAGCGCCGGAGGTGGCCTGTCAGGCATCACCAGCCACCCGGTAACTCCCGCCACTCCCGCGATGGCGACTCCCCACCCCCACCGCCAAGCAGACGCATGCTCACGGCGCGCCATACCCGGTCTCCCATCGCGATACCGATTTCGCGCAACAGCGGCATCGACGGTTTCCCCGCCCGCACAGATGATCACGGCATGCGTTGGCATACAGTTAGGCGCCGCCCGCCAGCTTCGAGATCGATTGCGCCGGGCCCAATGGCAATCAACCTGGACAGCTCCTGGACCAGACGGCCGCTCGCCACAGCGGCCGCAACACGTCACGATTCCTGCGTTTGGCGCGTGAAAAACGCTCGCCGCGATAGGACAGCGAAACACTCGCATTCCCCCTCCTCGGCCAGCGTCGCCGCCGCTTCCCAGCGCACTGTCGCCACCGCCCACGACCAACACGTCTTGCCTTGAATTGGATCGGATCGGCCAGCCGGTAGACCACCTTGGACAGGTCTTCGCCGGGAACACCGAGTTGGCGCGGCGTGCCCCGCCGCCCAATCGCCAACACCACCGCGCGCGTTGGATACTGGGCACCACCTGCCGCCACGACTGTAAACCCGTCGCCCGACGGCACGACGCGCTCGACCTTTTCACGATAGCGGATGCGAACGGGGTGCTGGTCGAGCACCTTGCGCCAGTACGCGAGCAACGCCTCTTTGCGCACCTCACCAAGCGCCATCTCACCGGTCAGCGCCAACTGCACCGGCCGCGTCATCACAAGCTTGCCGCGCGGATAGTGCGCAACAGTCCCCCCGAACGTATCCTGTTCCAGTGTGACCGCGCTTAGGCCCAGCGCCTTGGCCTTGAGACTTGCAGCAATGCCGGCAGGCCCCGCCCCGATGATCACCACATCATAGCGCTCCTGCCAGCGCCTCAGCCCAGGCAGCCGCGCAACCCCTTCGATTGCCTGTTGCCCCTGCTCGATGGCATTCGCAATGAGCCCCATGCCGCCCAGCTCACCCGCGATGAACAACCCGGGCACATTGCTCTCGAATGACGGCGAAACCGCCGGAATATCGATCCCTCGTCGCCGTGTGCCAAACACCAGCTCGATCGCATCATGCGGGCAAGCTGCTTTGCATGCCCCGTGGCCGATACACGACGCCGGCTGCACCAGAACAGCCTTGTTGGCGATCAGGCCGAGCACCTCGCCTTCCGGACAAACCTGGGTGCACGCGCCGCAGTCGACACACAGTCCCGGATCGATCAGGGGATGCAGCGTTGGCGGCTCCATCAGACCGTCCGCCTTCGAGTCTGCCAGCAGCGCGCGGCTATGGCTCTCGACACGCCGGCGGCTGAGCGCAAAGCCAGCCATCAACGCCAGCAATGGCGCACCGAGAAACATCAGGTGCAGCGTCGGGTCCTTGAAGATCATCTCGTGTGCGATCTCGAACGGGTCGTGACGGGTGAGACGCACAACGGCATGTCTTGCCATGGTGACAATCCTAAGGCGGCGCGCCCAATCGTTGCAGCTCCAGCTCGTGACAACGCGCGCGCAACACCGCGACGAAGCGCAATTGGCTCGCTTTCCTCCGAATGGCCGAAAAAGGCCGATTTCCGGTCATAATTCGCACCTCAATCGACGTGTCATTGGTCCGGCTGGCGGCACGATCGCCATCGCACAAATCGCAAACTCGATCACCGCACGGGATGACCGGACCACGATGGCATTCGGGATGGCCTTCAAGTCATGAGTAGCTTGGCAAGGAGAACGCGTAGCTCTACGCCGAGGGAAGACCGCGGTCGGATGACAATCAACCGGCGCACCGCCACGCTGGCTGCCCGTCCGCCGTTGCCGCCCAGCAAGCCCCGCC
>JAWKWC010000011.1:0-168834 GCA_041397705.1 Hyphomicrobiaceae bacterium | reverse complement strand
ATGCAAACTGGCCAGGCTTCCAACGCATGGGCTTTGAGCGCGACGCCAACAGAACATCGGCCACACTGCCGCGTCGGACGATGTCCGAAACCTCGAACTCTCTTCGGAGCCATCGTCGCGACAGGAACTCGGTATAAGCATAGGCGCACAGGCCAACGATGCAGAACGCGTTCAGGTAGAGCGAGAGAGAGGTGCCAGCTGCGATCGGCTTGTCAGTGAACAGTTGGTGGAAGGCGACGATAGCGAAAAGCACGCCCGTGAGGCGATGGCTGAGGCGCCAGAGCTGATAGGGAATTTCAAGGTTGAGATGCGGAAGTCTCTTGAACCAGCTCACCAGAATGAGACCGATGAAGCCGTAGAGCGCGAACTCACCCGCTTCGCCCGCAAGCTCTCCGATCGACGTTTCGGGTGTCCAACGTTTGAAGTGCGGCTCGACGAACTGGTGTCCGATCATCAAGGCCATTGCACTGATGCCCAACCACTTGTGCACGCGATACATGCGGTCGAGCCCGCCAAACAAAGGCTCGAGCAGGCGCGGTCGTGCCGCCAGTATGAGGCACTGGCTCATGGCAACCACTGAGCCGGAGGCGAGGGCGATGCTCAGCGTATTTGTCGCGCCGTATGGCAACACCGCGTTGATCGCAAGTGCGACGGCAAGAGCGCAAAGGAAAGCGACAAGAGTGGGCCCGATCAATGTCATCACCGTCAGTCCCACCTGCAGCAAATAAAGTCTCAGTTCAGCAAGCCACGCCGCACGTTTTTCCCGCGAAGGAATCGGCGGTCGCCGCAATCGCCCAGCCCGCGTGAGCCGAGGGATATCGAGATGCAGCGTTGCCTTTGAGCCGGCATCATTTCGGCTCTTTGTATTCGATGGAGAACTTGAGAACCTTCAAGGAGCCTGGGTCGATCTTTGCCTTGTACCGATCTCCTTTTTCATTGACCGCGCTGACCTTGTAACAACCGTCATCCGTCTTGATGCGGGTGACCTTCCATCCTTCCACTTCGACCTTCTGCTGCAGGGCCTCACGGGGTTGCCATTCGGCGAGTGGAACATTGCAGTGCTGGTCAGCCAGCGCCGAGCTGCTGACAGCGACAAACAGAATGGTCGCCAATAGAATGGGGGTGCTTCATGGCCCTTCACTCCTGTGGGGATGGTGGGTGATGGTGGGTGATGGTGGGTGATGGTGGGTGATGGTAGCAAACGCTTCGAACCTGACGCTCAGCTGAACCGGTTCCACGTCGTGGTTCAGCTTACAGTCAGCGGCGGCGGTAGGCTGTGCATTGCTAGCAGAAGCTGAAAAGAATAGAAAACTCATGCGCATCCTTCTGGTCGAAGATGACACGATCCTGGGTATGGCCGTGCGCGATCATGTCGCCGCCGATGGCCACACCGTCGATTGGGTCAGCGGCTGAACGATGCTGCTGACTGCGTGCGGACCACTCGCCTATGAGCTCATGCACTGGACCTGATGTTGCCTGACGGTCGGGGATCAGGTTTCTCCGGGCTCGCAGACAGACCGGCGATGCGACCCCTGTCGTGATCCTCACGGCCCTCGATCAGATTTCGGAGCGGTTGGGTCTGAACAGTGGTGCTGACGACTATCTCGTGAAGCCGTTCGGTTGTCCGAGCTCTGTTGCACATTGGCGCGGTCGCAAGGGCCGTTACGGCGGAAGCCCTAATCCCCATGTCCAAACTAGGTGATTTGACGATCGATACTGCTGCGCGGACCGTCCTGCGCTCGGAAAGCCTGTCACGTTGACTGCACGTGAATGGTCGATCTTCGAGGCTGCTTCCTGCAGCGCCGAAGGTCCTGCACTCGAAGGCTCAGCTCGAAGAGCGCCTCTACTCGTTCGATGCGGGTCGAGAGCAATACGATCGAGGTCTACATCGGACGCCTGCGCAAGAAGCATACGATGTCATCGTCACCGCTCGCGGAGTGGATTATCGCCTGCGCCGAGAACCTCCGGCAGCGCGCGAGGGCGACGCATGAGGTGGATACCGCTGCCGCCGCGTCAAAGCCTGCAATGGCGGCTGACGATCGGCTTGACGGCTGTGGTCTCGGTGTTGTCGGCTGGCTGCGGTCCTGGCGGCGGGTGCGATCGTACGCAGCGAAACCGGTAAAGTGTTCGATAGCGCGCTTCAGGAGTGGCTCAGCGGGTCCTGCCGCTTGCGTATATCGAGCTGCTCAATCGCGATCGAGACAACGCAGGCGAGACAGCATCGCAGCGAATCCCTGCTGTTGATCCACATGCGAGAAACCCTTACCTACATCGTGCGCGACGCTACAGGGCGGGTCCTCATGCAATCGCACGATGCTGATCCTAAGCGTTCCCAAACGACCTTCGAGCGGGCTTTCACAGCAGTGCCAGCCTTCGGCTTTATACGGAGAGGGCCGTTCAAGGCACGGTGCTGGTCACGACGGCCGAGCCTCTTCACCATCGGCAGGAGGCCGTGCTCAAGGCCATGGTGATGCTGGCCGTGCCGCTGATCGTGCTTTTGCCCGTCTGTGTTCTCGGAGTATGGTGGCTGGTGGCGTGGTCGCTGAGGCCGTGGTTGATTGGCAGGGTGAGATCGAAGTTCGCGGACGGGGCAACCTCGCTCCGGTCAATGCCACCAACCTCCCGACCGGGGGTACACCCATCGCCGCCGCTGTGGATGGGCTCATCGCCAGACTGGAGCAGGCGCTCGAAGCCGAACGCAGCTTCACCGGCAACAGTGCGCATGAGCTTCGGACGCCGATTGCTGCAGCACTTGCACAAATCCAGCGTTTGATCATCGAGCTGCCCGGACGATGCAACACGCGCTCATGCGTCGGTTGAAACGGCACTGCGCGACCTGGCACGTTTGTCGGAAAGCTGTTCGCAGCTTGCCAAGGCGGAAGGCGGCAGCTTGATTGCCCCAGGCGCCGCAAGATCTGGCGCCCGTTCTGCAGTTCGTGTGCGCGGACCTCGGTAGGTCTGCGAGCATCGGCAAGCGTAGGGTTCAGATTCCGCCATCCGGCGGCGTCGTATGCATTTATGAATCCGGACGCCTTCGCGATTCTGGCCCGCAATTTGGTCGAGAATGCGCTGAAGCATGGCGACGAGCGGTTTCCCGTCGCGGTTAGGCTCACGCAGGACGGCAGCCTTAGTGTCTCAATCGCGGACCGATCGTCTTGCCAGTGATCTGAGCCGATTGACACCCGTTCGAGCGCGGAGCGACGCGGGCAAGGGCTCCGGCCTGGGCCTGGCCATTGCTGATGCGATAGCCAGGGGTGCCGGAGGATCATTGGAGCTCATCTCTCCGGTGGCGGGGGAGCGGATGGCTTCGAGGCGCGTCGTGTTGCCCCGTGTCTCTGCCATGGGTTCGTCGATCACGCCGGTGACGGCTCATCGAGCATCTCCGCCTGAACGGAACCTGAAAGAGTTTCGAGACCGCCTTCAGTTGGGCTTCAGCTTCAGGCCCCACTCCTTCGGCATCGGATGATCGATGCTGAACCTCATGAACAAGTCACTGATGACCTGCGCACTACTTGCCGGTCTCGCCCTGCCGGTGACGGCGGATGCCAAGCCGATCACGCTCACGACAACATTGAAAAACTACGGTGGCAATGGCGCGTACCTCGCGATCTATCTGGCCGACGCGCGAGGCCGGGTCCATTCGACGCTGCGCCTCGCCGCGCCCAAGGCAAAATACCACAAGCATCTTCGCTACTGGTCCGCGGCTCTGCCAGCAGCGCGGCGCCCGATCGACGGGGTCACCGGTGCGAGCGTCGGCAGTGGTCCAGACGCTGAAAGTCAGTGTGGACATTGCGGACGCGCTGATCGACGCCGGCTACCAGATCCGCATCGACAGCGCGGTCGAGGATGGTCGTGACAATCCATCCGAGATCATCGCGCCGCTGACCAAGGCGGCTGCGGCGGCACGGATCGCCGGCAAGGGATACGTCAAGTCCTTCCGCTTCGATATGTGATCAAACCGGATCATAGCCAATGCTTCGCTTCGTGCATTCTCTGCCCGGGCTGCTTGCCGCCCTCATGATTACCGTTTTGGCGGTGACCGGCGCGATTCTGTCTCTCGAACCGCCGAACGACCGCGCAAGCGCAGTCATACCGGGGGCGGGACAAATCAGTGTTGCGTCTGTCGCCGCAAAGGCCACGGCAACACGAAGAGATGTCGAGCGCATCGTCCGCACGGCATCCGGCTCGGTCATCGTCTATCACTTTGAGAATGGTCGCCCCCGTGCCGATCGAATAAATCCCGAGACGGGAGCGACCTTTGCGCCTCACACACCCTCCGGTTTCATGCAGACGGTGACCAACCTTCATCGCTCGCTTCTGCTCGGCGACAGAGGGCGGGCAGGGGCCGGTGTCGGTGCCCTACTGATGGTCGTCCTTGCGATCTCGGGCGCGATCATGCTGGCACGGCGTGTTGGAGGGTGGTCAGAGATCCTGAAGCCCATCAAAGGAACGGCGGCGCAGCGTTGGCACGCCGGACTGGCGAGGTTTGCGGTCTCCGGATTGCTTCTGTCGGGGTTGACGGGCAGCTATCTGTCGCTGGCAACGTTCGAGCTTGTCCCCGATGGCATGACCGTCGAAGCGCCGGCCCAGGACAAAGTCAACGGCGGACCACGCCTTCCCGTGTCCAGACTGCAAGCATTGCAGGTCGTTGACCTCAACGATCTCCGCGAATTGACCTTTCCTTACGCGAAGGATCCGACGGATGTTTATGGGCTGACGACGGCGCATGGCATCGGCCGTATTGATGCTGGGACAGGCGAAATGCTGGCTTACGAACCACACAGCACCGCACGGCAGGTCTATGAGACCGTCTACATGCTGCACTCAGGCAAGGCCTTATGGCCGCTCGCACTGTTCCTCGGCCTCTGCGCTGCGACGGTACCCGTTCTATCGGCCACCGGCGTGATGCTTTGGTGGCGCCGACGCAAATCGACACCGCGCATCAAGGGAAATATCGCGGCCCAATCGGCAGACACGATCATTCTCGTTGGCAGTGAGGGCGGCGCTACGTGGGGCTTCTCTGCAACGCTGCACGCCGCATTGAACAAGGCCGGCCACAGCGTGCATGTGGCCCCGATGAACAAAATGGCCGCGAATTACGCCAATGCCGAACGCATACTCTTCCTTGCATCGACCTACGGCGATGGGTCTGCTCCAGCCTCCGCAAATCGATTTCTAGCGAACCTTGCTCGGAGCCGAGTATCTGCCCCGGTTGCCGTTGTCGGATTTGGCGAGCGAGCCTTTCCAAAATTCTGCCGTTTCGCGGAAGACATCGACGCTGCCTTACGGGCAAGAGGTTGGCCGGCGCTGTTGCCGCTCCATCGGATCGATCGGCAATCGACGCAGGATTTCGCCCGTTGGGGTGCTGACCTCGGAGCGGCGATTGGGACACCACTCGTTCTCGATCACAAGGTCGCACGTCCAAAGACGATCCGCTTTTCGTTGATTGAACGCAAGGACTACGGTCTCGACGTGCAGGCACCGACGACGGTGTTCCGGTTCGTCGTTCGGCCGCAATCACAGACCGCTGGTTTCGTGCGGCGCTTGTTCAGGCGATCGTCAAAGCTGCCATCATTCACAGCCGGCGACCTTGTCGGCATTCTACCGCCCGGGACGAATGTGCCGCGCTTCTACTCGCTCGCGTCATCGAGGGAGGATGGCGTGTTGGAAATCTGCGTGCGCAAGCAGCCGGGAGGCTTGTGTTCGGGTTTCCTGCACGGCTTGGCGCCTGGCAGCACAAGTGACGCCTTCATCAAGTCCAATCCCGGCTTTCGTCCGATGCGCGGGAGCGCTCCGCTCATTCTGATCGGCGCCGGGGCTGGTATTGGCCCGCTGGTTGGGATCATCCGCAAGAACTCAAAGCGCCGGCCGGTTCACCTCTACTGGGGCGGGCGGCACCCGAGTTCGGACTTTCTCTATGAAGGCGACTTGTCCTTCTATCTTTCAGATGGTCGGCTCACGCGGTGCAGAACCGCGTTCTCTCGCCTCGTCCAGCGCCACTACGTCCAGGACCGCGTTGCAATAGAGGCGAATGTGATGCGCGACCTGATCAAGAGTGGCGCGCAGGTCATGATCTGCGGCGGTCGCGAGATGGCAACCAGCGTTGCATCTGTCATCGATAGCATCGTCAGGCCGATTGGACTTGATCTTGCGAAGTTAAAAGCCGAGGGGCGCTATGTCGAAGATGTCTATTAAACCCTTCACGTATCCACTCAGCCGCCTGCTGCTACTACGGCAGACATTGAGCGGCAATACGATGGGAACGCGCTATTCGGCCGTCTTTTACGCGGCACCGGGCACAGACGTTGATGCGCTGAAGTGTGCGCTTTTCGCAGCGCTTGATCGCGTCGATCGGCAGATGTCGACGTGGCGCGTCGATTCCGACCTGAACAAGCTGAATGCAGCGCCCGTCGGCACCTGGATGAACGTGCCGCCAGAACTCGCTGACCGTGCTCAGCTTCGTTGCACGTCGAGCGCATCTCGTATGGAGCCTTCAACATTAATGTTGGTGATCTTGTCTCTGCGTGGGGCTTCGGGCCGTCTCAAGGTGCAGCCAACCCAGGCAAAGCGCCTCACGAGGGCGAACAAATGAGATCTCCAGCATCGGCAAGCCTCGAACTGGACCTTGAAAATGGACGTGTGCGCAAATCCGGAACAGCCGACCTGGACCTTTCTGGCATTGCGAAGGGTTCGGCGTCGATGAGATGGCGCGCGTCTTGGACGAGTTCCACATTACGTCATGGCTCGTCGGCATCGATGGCGAGATGCGTGCAAAGGGCACGAAGCCTGACGGCTCGATGTGGACCGTCGCGCACGAGACGTCCCGATCGACATGTGCGTGAAGCCATGGGTGTGATCGAGCTGCAAGATATGGCCGTTGCGACGTCTGGGAACTACCGCCATTTCAGAGACGTCGGCGGCAGGACTGTTTCGCACACGATGGACCCTCGCACCGGTGTGCCGTTGGAAAATGACGTCGCATCGGTCTCTGTTCTGGCGCCGCGATGCATGACTGCTGATGCCTGGGCAACGGCTCTGATGGTGATGGGCGTCGAGGCCGGCTTGGAAGTGGCACAAGTCCAGGGCATCGACATCATCTTCGTGCTGCTCGACGGCACCGTTCGATCGACCCTTTGACGGTGTAGCTGGCGCGCCGTCGAGTTGACGAGGAACTGCCGAACAGGATTAGGCTTGTCGTCGAGCTTTTACCGCTCTTGGAATATGCGGACATTGTCATCACCACGTCCAATGTCGTCCGGTCCTGGCCGATTCTGTTGCAATAGTAGCTCGAGAGGCGGTACGAACCGTGATTCCGTCTGCTGAAACGGCAGCCATCGACGGAGCGGTTCGATGTTGGGGCGGCGCAAGAGTGAGCAGGGCCAACTGTTCTATGCGTTCGACCTGGAAGCGGTGGTCCCGGACGACCATCAGGTCCGGCTGATCGCGGCGGTTTTCGACCTCGCGTGGGTGCGCACCGAGCTGGCGCCTCACTATTCCCACACCGGCAGGCCGTCGATCGATCCGGAGTTGATGATCCGGATGCTCATCCTGGGCTACGTGTTCGCCATTCGCTCGGAGCGCGCCCTGTGCCGCGAGGTGCAGGTGAACCTCGCTTGCCTCTGGTTTTGCGGCCTCGGCATCGAGGACAGGATTCCCGATCACTCGGCATTCGCGTGCGCTCGCATCGAACGCTTCCGCGAGCACGATGTCTTTCGCCAAGTGTTCGAACGCGTCCTTGCTGCCTGCATTAAGGCTGACCTCGTCGGCGGCAAAGGCTTTGCGGTCGACGCCAGCCTGATCGCAGCCGACGCCAACAAGTGCGGATCGACGCCCGGCAACGCGTGGAGCCGCGACATTGATCCCGCGACCGTCGAACGCGCCGTCCAGGACTATCTCGCCAATCTCGACAAACCAGACTCGGCGCCGCCAGCAGCAATGGTGCCGAAGTTCGTTGCGCCAGCCGATCCGGCGGCACAGTGGACCGGCGCACTCAGGAACGCAGCGTTCTTCGCCTATGCCGACAACTATCTCATCGATGGAAGTTCGGCATCATCATGGATGTCGAGGCGTCGCGCGCCATTCGCCAGGCCGAAGTCGGCGCGCAGTTCGAGTTCATGCTCGCCGCCATCGCCCAGAACCTGCGACGCCTCGCAAAGCTTGCGGCTCGTGGCCCGCCGGCTGAGGCAACCGCGTGTGTGGCGTCAGCGTACTGTCCGTAGCGTTGGCGATGTCCTGTTGCGTGAAAAGCGTCAGTCCACGTGCGTCCGGACCGCCGCTCCACCCCGAGCGAAGCGGCAGGCACAGTCTGCGCCAAGGCCCAGAAACGCTCGGCTCGGAGACTTCCGCAACAAAATCGGCCCACTACAGCCCTGAGCAGGTGCAGCATGCGTGACACGCCGTCGGGCGTCGTACAGAGCGATTGTGGAAGTCGCGCGCCATTACACCCAGCGCAGGCATAGTGCCGGAGCCGTGACCGCAGCACCCTCACTATGGACATTGGCGGGGCGAAGTAGGGAGCCGGCGACTGAGGTATCCGTGCTCGCCGGCCTTCTGGGCGCATCGGCCGCAGTCAACCGCGGCCCGGACATCATGGGCCTGTTGCGGCAAGTCTATACCGTGGTCGAATTTTGCGCCCGCCACACAATTACTGCCCTCAGCAACCGGCTCAAAGAATGCCGCTCAACTGGCTGGGTCGTCGATCGTTGCCGCTGGTTTGGCTAGTGTTGTCAAAGATTCGACATCGTTGATTTCAATCGTCGCGCCTTTCACTTTAACTTTGTAGGGCGAGAGGGCTGCGAATGAGCGCGACAGGACCTCAGGCGCCATTCCCAGGCGGGCCGCCAAAACCTTCTTCTCGAAGGGGAGCTCGAAGCGCGTGGCACCACCATGCTCGCTGCGATAGGCAAGCAGCCAGTTGGCCAACCGCTCAAGACCGGACCTGAGCTTCTGGTTCTTCAGCTCCTTGACCACCATGCGATAGGACTCGGCGAGATCGGTCGCCAGGCAGCGTGCAAAGGCAGCGTCCTGCGCAAAGACCCGCCTTACGCTGTCGGCCGGCACCAGCAATACGCGGGCGGGCGTCAACGAACGCGCCGATTTCAGATAAATGCGGTCCAGCACGACAGCTGCCATGATGAAGCAGTAGCCGGGCCCGAGCACCGCGACCGTCGTCTCCCGATCACGGTAGGATGAGAAGACCTCGACCCGCCCCTCCACGACGACATGCAGAAAATCGGCAGGATCGCCCTCCCGGACCAGTTCGACGCCGGCCGGAAAGCGCTGCAAAAAGGCAAACCGCAGCATGTCGTCGACATGTTTGTCGTCGACGCCGTTGAAGATGCGCAGGTCCCGAACCTGATCGATCTCTTCTGCTCGCATGTGGATGCCGTGACGCCATTTCTGCCAAATGTAGCTAGCAATTCGAATTTGACTAAAGTCAACCTATGACTTGCGCTTCGACGACACGCCGTTTGCCCATCAGCGCACGTCGGCCTGATCATCCTCGCTACAACACTTGAAAATGGGGGAATTAGGCTTCGCCTTGACCTGCATCAAGCAAAGGCCACCGCCTCCCACCTCACCCTCTGTGCGTGCTTCGTGCAATCACCGTTCAAGGGGGCGATCATGCCGGCGGCTACGCCAACACCATCAGATCAGAGCCGGGCGCTCTGGCTCTCGACCATAGCTTTTGCCGTCTGCTTTGCAGTTTGGACGATCTTTTCGATCATCGGCGTCCGCATCAAGCAGCAGCTGGGATTGACAGATACCCAGTTCGGCCTGCTGGTCGCGACGCCGATTTTAACGGGTTCACTGAGCCGCATCTTCCTCGGTATCTGGACGGATCAATACGGCGGACGCGTCACGTTCACGGTGACGATGATCCTCGCGTCGCTCGCCACCTATCTCTTGTCCTTCGCAAACACCTACGCACTAATGCTTCTGGCGGCCCTTGGCGTCGGCCTCGCCGGCGGATCGTTCGCAGTCGGAATCGCCTATGTTTCGCGCTGGTTCCCGAAGGAGCGCCAAGGCACGGCACTCGGCATTTTCGGCGCAGGCAATGTGGGCTCAGCGGTGACCGCGTTTGCCGCTCCATTCGTCATGGTTGCCTACGGCTGGACCACCGTGGCCCAAGTCTGGGCGACCGCGATCCTTCTGATGGCCATCATTTTTTGGCTCACGACAAAAGACGATCCCGCCATCGTTGAGCGGCGTCTGCGTGGGGAAAAGCTGCGCAGCACATGGATGGAACTGGAGCCGCTCAAGAATATCCAGGTTTGGCGGTTCTCTCTCTACTATTTCTTTGTGTTCGGTGCGTTCGTCGCTCTGGCCTTGTGGCTGCCGCGCTATCTCGTGGGCGTCTATCATCTCGACATCAAGACCGCAGGCGTCCTCGCCGCCTTCTACTCGGTGCCGGCTTCGGTCTTCCGCGCCTACGGCGGCCATCTCTCCGACCGGATCGGTGCCCGCAGTGTCATGTACTGGACGTTCGGCGTCTCCGCGCTCGTCTGCTTCATGCTCTCCTATCCGAACACCGACTACGTCATTCATGGCATCCGCGGCCCGATCACGTTCTCCACCCGCGTCGATCTCATTCCCTTCGTCGTTATGGTGTTCGTTCTCGGCTTCTTCATGAGCCTCGGCAAGGCCGCGGTCTACAAGCACATCCCCGTGTACTACCCGGACCATGTCGGATCCGTCGGCGGCATCGTCGGCCTCGTTGGGGGGCTCGGCGGCTTCATCCTGCCGATAACCTTTGGCGTCTTGCTCGACCTCACGGGCGTATGGACAAGTTCGTTCATGCTCCTGTTCGGCATCGTCATGGTCTCGCTCATCTGGATGCACTTTGCGATCGTCAGGATGGAGCGAGAATCGAGAGGCCCGGAACTCGAGGTTATGCCTCAATTGCCGGAGATGGCCTCCATTCACACGGCCGAACACAAAGGGGCGCTGGCGGGCACCATCGAGGATTGGCGGCCCGATGATCAACAGTTCTGGCAGCAAAAAGGGCGGGCCATCGCGAAGCGTAATCTTTGGATCTCGATCCCAGCGCTTCTCCTCGCCTTCTCGGTCTGGCTGGTATGGTCCGTCGTGGTCGCAAAACTGCCCGCCATCGGTTTCAAGTACACGACGGATCAGCTCTTCTGGTTGGCGGCGCTGCCGGGTCTGTCTGGCGCAACACTCAGGATTTTCTACTCGTTCATGGTCCCGATTTTCGGCGGTCGGCTCTGGACGGCGGTCTCGACTGCGTCGCTCCTGATCCCGGCATTCGGAATCGGTTATGCCGTGCAGAACCCCGAGACGCCCTACCTGATCTTCCTGGTGCTCGCGCTTCTCTGCGGTTTTGGTGGCGGCAACTTTGCCTCATCGATGGCCAACATCTCGTTCTTCTTCCCGAAGTCCGAGAAAGGCAACGCGCTGGCACTCAACGCAGGTCTCGGCAATGCCGGTGTCAGCGTGATGCAGTTCCTGGTCCCCATCGTGATTACAGCCGGCGTGTTCGGCGCGATTGGCGGTGAGCCGCAAACCCTGACCAACGGTGCCAAGCTTTGGCTCCAGAATGCCGGTTTTGTGTGGGTGCCATTCATCATGATCTCGGCAGCCGCCGCATGGTTCGGCATGAACGACCTGGCGACAGCGCGTGCCACATTCGCGGACCAAGCCGTCATCTTCCAGCGCAAGCACAATTGGATCATGTGCTGGCTCTACACGGGCACCTTCGGCTCGTTCATCGGCTATGCAGCAGGCTTTCCGCTCCTGGCCAAGACCCAGTTCCCCATGGTCGACAGCCTTCAGTATGTCTTCCTTGGGCCGCTCGTCGGCGCGCTCTCGCGAGCCGCAACCGGTTGGATTTCGGATAAGTTCGGCGGAGCACGGGTCACCTTCTGGACGTTCATCGTGATGATCGCCGCAGTGGCCGGCGTTCTCTACTTCCTTGGCATCAAGGACCAGCCCGGCGCGTTTTGGGGCTTCTTCGCAATGTTCATGGTTCTGTTCTTTGCGACAGGCGTGGGCAACGCGTCGACCTTCCAGATGATCCCGGTCATCATGCGCACCGAGATTGATCGATTGATGCCCGAGAGGACGCCGCAGCAGCGTACGCGTCAGGCAGATATGGAGAGTGCCGCGATCATCGCCTTTACATCCGCGATCGCAGCCTACGGCGCATTCTTCATCCCGAAGGCCTACGGCACGTCGATCTCGATAACGGGCGGCCCCGCAGCGGCGCTCTGGGGGTTCCTGATCTTCTACATCACGTGCGTCCTGGTGACATGGTGGTACTACACGCGACGCGGTGGCCTCCTCCACGACATCGAGCACAGCGGTCTTTCCGAGCCGACCGCATCCACCAGTCCTGCTGAATAACCCCTAGGTCCGGAGCCTGTCCCCGCGGACGGCTCCGGTAATGGCGAGGCATGCCCAATGAGCCACTTCATCGATCGACTGACCTATTTCCGGAAACCCAAGGAACAGTTTGCCAACGGTCATGGCATCACCACCGGCGAAGACAGGCGCTGGGAAGATGGCTACCGGCAACGCTGGCAGCACGACAAGATCGTGCGTTCCACGCATGGCGCCAACTGCACCGGCTCGTGCTCTTGGAAGATCTATGTCAAGGGCGGCATAGTCACCTGGGAGACCCAGCAGACGGACTATCCACGCACACGCCCCGATCTCCCGAACCACGAGCCACGTGGCTGCTCGCGCGGCGCCAGCTACAGCTGGTACCTCTATTCGGGAAACCGCGTGAAGTATCCGCTCATCCGCTCGCGCCTTCTACGCCACTGGCGCGAGGCAAGGAAGACGCTGCCGCCGGTTGCAGCATGGAAATCCATTGTCGAGGAGCCGGCCAAACGCAACGACTACATCCAGGTGCGCGGCCACGGCGGTTTTGTGCGCGCCCAATGGGATGAGGTCACCGAACTGATCGGCGCGGCCAACGCCTACACCGCGAAAACCTACGGGCCAGACCGCGTCATCGGTTTTTCGCCAATTCCCGCCATGTCGATGATCTCGTACGCGGCGGGGTCTCGCTACCTGTCGTTGCTCGGCGGTGTGTGCATGTCGTTCTACGACTGGTACTGCGACCTGCCGCCCGCCAGTCCCCAGACCTGGGGCGAGCAGACGGATGTACCTGAATCGGCCGACTGGTATAATGCGGGTTTCATCATTCTGTGGGGCTCGAACGTTCCGCAAACGCGCACGCCTGACGCCCACTTCTACACCGAAGCGCGCTACCGTGGCATGAAGTCGGCGGTGATCTGCCCTGACTATTCGGAAGCGGCGAAATTTGGCGACATCTGGCTTTCGGTCAAGCAGGGCACAGATTCCGCGCTCGCAATGGCGATGGGCCATGTGATCCTCACAGAGTACCACGTCAAACGCGAGGCCAAGTATTTCCGCGACTACGTGCGCCAATACACCGACATGCCCATGCTGGTGAAGCTCACGCGCCAAGACGGCAAGCTGGTGCCCGACCGCTTCTTGCGCGCATCGGATTTCGATGCCGCCTTGGGCGAGGCGAACAACCCCGAATGGAAGACGGTGGGGCTCGACGAGACGTCAGGCAAAATCGTCGTTCCGAACGGCTCGATTGGCTTCCGCTGGGGGGAGCAGGGCAAGTGGAACATCGAGGAGAAAGAGTCTGGCGGCAACGCTACGGCTCTCCACCTGTCCCTCGCCGACGTGAAGGACGACGTCGTCGAGGTTGCCTTTCCCTATTTCGGCAATATCGCCAGCGAACACTTCACCCACACCGACCACGCCAGCATCCTCGAGAGACGTGTCCCGGTAAAGCGGATGCAGCTCGCGGACGGCGAGACACTCGTTGCAACGGTGCACGACCTCTTCATTGCCAACTACGGTGTCGACCGCGGCTTTGGCGGCACAAATGTCGCGACATCCTTCGATGACGACACCCCCTACACACCGGCGTGGGCTGAAAAAATCACCGGCGTTTCGCGAGACAAGATCATTCAGGTCGCGCGCGAGTTCGCCACCAATGCCGAGAAAACCAACGGCCGGTCGATGGTCATCATCGGCGCTGCCATGAACCACTGGTATCACGCCGACATGAACTATCGAGGCGTGATCAACATGCTCGCCATGTGTGGTTGCGTTGGCCAGTCGGGCGGTGGCTGGTCGCACTATGTCGGTCAGGAAAAACTGAGGCCACAAGCCGGTTGGGCGCCGCTCGCCTTCGCTCTCGACTGGAACCGGCCGCCGCGCCAGCAGAATTCCACATCGTTCTTCTACACGCACACCAATCAGTGGCGTTATGAGACTATAGACGTGAAGGAGATCCTTTCCCCCACTGCTCCGCCTGGACCGTGGGACGGCTCGATCGTCGACTACAACATTCGCTCGCTGCGCATGGGCTGGCTGCCGGCCTATCCGACCCTGACCCAAAATCCCCTGACGATTGCCAAGGATGCAGCCGCTGCCGGCATGGAACCGGCCGCCTACGTCGCCAAGTCACTCAAGGACGGCGCGCTGAAATTCGCCTGGGAAGATCCCGACAGTCCCGAGAACTTCCCGCGCAACATGTTCGTGTGGCGTTCGAACCTGCTGGGATCGTCGGGGAAGGGCCACGAGTATTTCTTGAAACACCTCCTTGGAACGTCACACGGCGTGCTCGGCAAGGATCTTGGCGAGGAAGGTCGCGCGAGGCCACAGGAGGTTCGCTGGCACGAAGAGGCACCGCGGGGCAAGCTGGACCTTCTCGTGACTTTGGATTTCCGCATGTCAACGACGTGCGTCTACTCCGACATCGTGCTCCCAACGGCCACGTGGTATGAGAAGAACGACCTCAACACCTCGGACATGCATCCCTTCATCCATCCACTCACGAATGCGGTCGACCCCGTGTGGGAGGCCAAGTCCGACTGGGAAATCTACAAGGCCATCGCCAAGGCATTCTCGGAAGTTGCACCAGAGGTTCTCGGCGTCGAAAAGGACGTCGTCCTGACGCCGATCTTGCACGATGCTCCGGCGGAGATCGCGCAAGCCCTCGAGCCGAAGGACTGGAGCAAGGGCGAGTGCGAACCGATTCCCGGAAAGACCATGCCCGGTGTCACGGTCGTCGAACGTGACTACCCGAACCTCTACAAGCGATTCACGGCCCTCGGGCCGCTCATGGAGAAGGTCGGCAATGGCATCAAAGGCATCGCCTGGAAGACAGAACACGAGGTCGAGAGCCTGAAGGCGCTCAACGGCGTGGTTGCCGACGAGGGCGCCACAAAAGGCATGGCTCGCATCGACACTGACATCGATGCTGCAGAAGTTATCCTCATGCTGGCGCCCGAGACCAACGGTGAAGTGGCTGTGAGGTCCTGGGCTGCTCTGTCAAAGACCACAGGGCGCGATCATGTGCATCTGGCGGCGGTCAAAGAAGACGAAAAGATCCGTTTCCGCGACGTCGTCGCCCAACCTCGCAAGATCATATCGGCGCCGACCTGGTCCGGCCTCGAGAGCGAGAAGGTCTGCTACAACGCCGGTTACACGAACGTGCACGAGTTCATTCCCTGGCGCACGCTCACCGGTCGCCAGCAACTCTACCAGGATCACTTGTGGATGAGGGCTTTCGGCGAGGGGTTCTGCGTCTATCGTCCCCCCGTCGATCTCAAGACCATCAAGGGCATCCAGGGGGTCAAGCCAAACGGCGAGAAGGAGGTTGTTCTCAACTTCATCACGCCGCATCAGAAGTGGGGCATTCACTCCACCTACACCGACAATCTCCTGATGCTGACGTTGTCGCGTGGCGGGCCGATTGTCTGGCTGTCGGAAAACGACGCCAGCAAGACTGGCGTCGTCGATAACGACTGGGTCGAGGCCTATAACGCCAACGGTGCGCTTGTTGCCCGGGCGGTTGTTTCGCAGCGCATGAAGGACGGCACGCTCTTCATGTACCACGCTCAGGAAAAGATCGTGAATGTGCCGGGTTCGGAAATGACCGGACAGCGCGGCGGCATCCACAATTCCGTAACACGCACAGTCCTCAAGCCCACGCACATGATCGGCGGCTATGCGCAACTCGCCTATGGCTTCAACTATTACGGCACGATCGGAACCAATCGGGACGAGTTCGTCGTCGTGCGCAAGCTTGCCAAGGTGGATTGGCTGGAGGGTCCCTATACGGGCGCCAAGCAACCCGTCATCCACCACCCCAAGACCACAGCGGCTGAGTGACAGGGAGATATCACATGAAAGTTCGCGCTCAGATCGCGATGGTTCTCAATCTCGACAAGTGCATCGGCTGCCACACCTGCTCGGTGACCTGCAAGAACGTCTGGACCAATCGCGAAGGCATGGAATACGCGTGGTTCAACAACGTCGAAACGAAGCCCGGCATTGGCTATCCAAAGGACTGGGAGAACCAGAAGCGCTGGAATGGCGGTTGGCGGCGCAAGGCCAACGGCAGGATTGAGCCGAAGATCGGCGGCAAATGGCGCATTCTGGCGAGCATTTTTGCCAACCCGAACATGCCGGAGATCGACGACTACTACGAACCATTCACGTTTGATTACGATCACCTGCAGAAGTCGCCAGAAACCCAGACGTTCCCGACGGCGCGTCCCCGCTCACTGATCACTGGCGAGCGTATGGAAAAAATCCATTGGGGCCCGAACTGGGAGGAAATCCTAGGTGGCGAATTTTCCAAGCGATCAGCGGACTACAACTTCGAGGGCATCCAGAAGGAGATTTACGGCCAGTTCGAGTCGACCTTCATGATGTATCTGCCGCGGCTGTGCGAGCATTGCCTCAATCCTGCGTGCGTTGCCTCCTGCCCATCCGGCGCCATCTACAAACGCGAAGAGGACGGCATTGTTCTGATCGACCAGGACAAATGCCGCGGCTGGCGCATGTGCGTCTCCGGCTGCCCCTACAAGAAGATCTATTTCAACTGGTCGAGCGGCAAGAGCGAGAAGTGCATCCTGTGCTATCCGCGCATCGAGGCCGGTCAACCGACGGTATGCTCGGAGACCTGTGTCGGCCGCATTCGCTATCTTGGCGTGGTGCTCTATGACGCCGACAAGATAGAGGAGGCCGCCAGCGTCAAGGAGGAGGCTGACCTCTACGAGGCGCAGCTCTCCGTCTTCCTAGATCCGAACAATCCCCTCGTCATGGAGCGTGCACGCGCCGACGGCGTGCCGGATGCCTGGCTGGAAGCCGCCAAGCGGTCGCCAGTTTGGAAGATGGCGATGGAATGGAAAGTGGCCTTCCCGCTGCATCCGGAATACCGCACGTTGCCGATGGTGTGGTACGTGCCACCGCTTTCGCCCATCACGGCAGCGGCCGAAGCCGGCAAGATGGGCATTGATGGCGGCATGCCCGACGTGCGCTCCCTCCGCATTCCGCTGAAATACCTAGCCAATATGCTGACGGCTGGAGACGAACGCCCCGTCGCCCTTGCGCTTGAGCGCATGCTGGCGATGCGGTCCTACATGCGCGCTAAGACCATCGATGGCGTCATCGATGAAGCCGTGGCCAAACGCGTTGGCCTCTCCGCCCAGCAGATCGAGGACATGTACCATGTCATGGCAATTGCCAACTATGAGGATCGCTTCGTCATCCCAACGAGCCACCGGGAGGTGACACAGGATGCCTACGAGTTGCGCGGCGAATGCGGCTTCTCGTTCGGTGACGGTTGTCTGCCAAGCGACGATCGCGTGAACCTATTCGGCGGCATCAAAGTCAAAAACGACAAACCGCGGATGGGGGCCTACTGATGAAAACGCTGAAGGTTCTCTCCGCGCTGCTGTCCTATCCGACGCGGGATTTGCAGCTGGCATCCGGCGAACTGAAGGCCGTGCTCCATAGCGAGGCGGTTCTGCCGCGCCGGCATCTGGCAAGCGTGGTCGCGTTCATCGACGATCTTGCGTCACGGGACATTCTCGATGCCGAGGAGCGATATGTCCTGCTGTTCGATCGCACGCGCTCGCTCTCCCTCCATCTCTTCGAGCACGTACACGGCGAGAGCCGGGACCGCGGTCAGGCGATGGTAGACCTGCTCAAGGTCTACGAGGACGCAGGTTATTCACCGACGGCGACAGAGTTGCCTGACTACTTGCCGTTGTTTCTCGAGTTTGCCTCGACGCGGCCACCAGCCGAAGCACTTGAGCTGGTTGGTCAGCCCGGCCATGTGCTTGCTGCACTTCGCGAACGACTGGCCAAGCGGCGAACGCCCTATGAGGCCGTTCTCGCAGCGCTGGTCGCGCTGGCGAAGGTACGTCTGGATTCAGCACAGCTTACAGCATTGCGGTCAGAGCCTGACCCTGAGCCCGATGACCTCGAAGCGCTCGATGCGGCCTGGAAGGAGGAGGAGGTTGTCTTCGGACCCGGTGCCGCGTCCGACTGCGGAGTGGATGGCCTCGCCGCCCGCTTGCGTCAGGCCCGAAGGCCCGCGCCCGGCATCGATCGGCCCGCCAGGACCGGCCCCGCGACCATCATCTCGACACCGTCTTCGCCTCGCACCTGAGGAGCATGCGCCATGCGCGACGCGATCTTTCACATCCTGTTCGTCTGGTACCCCTACGTTTGCATTTCAGCGTTCGTGTTCGGCAGCCTGATACGCTACGACCGCGAGCAGTACACTTGGAAGGCGGGCTCCAGCCAACTGCTGCGTAAACGTCAGTTGTTCTGGGGCTCGAACCTCTTCCACTTCGGCATACTTTTCCTTTTCTTCGGCCACACAGTCGGACTGTTGACGCCGAAGATGATCTACACGCTCTTCGTCACGCCGGAGCAAAAGCAGTTTCTCGCGATCATAGCTGGCGGCATTGCCGGACTGGTCTGCTTCATCGGCCTAACGCTGCTGCTGCATCGCCGTTTGTTCGATGCGCGCGTTCGGCAGACGTCGACCTATATGGATCTGGCAATCCTGATCATCCTGTGGATGCAGCTCGTGCTTGGCCTCGTCACGCTGCCGTTCTCGTTTGCGCACACGGACGCCTCGGTCATGTTGACGCTTGCGCACTGGGCGCAGGGCATCGTGACGGTGCAGCCCGTCGATGCCCAGACTTTGCAGGGACTCGCGTGGCCTTACCTGATCCACCTCGTGCTTGGCATGACGATCTTCCTGTTGTTCCCGTTCTCCAGGCTGGTCCACATCTGGTCGGCACCGGTGAAATACGTGGGCCGGCGGGGCTACCAGATCGTGCGAACACGCCGTCCCCTTGGAGCCGACGCCCGCAATCGCAACTCCTACACGCACCCGGCGGAGTAACAGGCCATGAATGTTTTGCCTGAAACGCAGTCTTCAAAAGGTTGCGCCGTACGGCCGACCGGCCTCCCCGGCCCAAGCCGGTGACCGTCAACGGCGTCACCATTGCGCGGGCTGACATTGCCCGCGAGGTGCAGCATCACCCGGCCTCGAAACCCGTGAAAGCCTGGTTCGCCGCCGCGCAGGCGCTGGTGGTTCGAGAGCTTCTGCTCCAGGAAGCACGCAGGCTCGAAATTGCTGTCGAGCCGCTCGTCGACGACGATGGCCGTCGCGAGACAGACGATGAATCGCTGGTTCGCCAGGTCGTGGAGCAGCAGGTCGTGTGTCCAGAGCCCGACGAGGCGACATGCCGGCGCTACTTCCACCAGAACAGGCAGC
Source organism: Hyphomicrobiaceae bacterium (assembly GCA_041397705.1). Taxonomy (GTDB): domain Bacteria; phylum Pseudomonadota; class Alphaproteobacteria; order Rhizobiales; family Hyphomicrobiaceae. Next base: position 149,237 of record JAWKWC010000011.1, on the reverse strand, counting down.
GTTTCAGATCGCCGGACCTTTTCGGGGTGCGCCACATCCTCCTCGCCGCGCCTCCCCGCGACGTTGCCGCTAGGGCTGAAGCGCGCCGGCACGCCGAGGCGCTCATCACCCAACTCGAGGCCAACCCATCGCTGTTTTCCGCTTTGGCCGAGGCGCATTCGGCATGTCCATCACGTACCATCGGCGGCAGTCTTGGACAGATCAGCAAGGGTCAAACGGTTCCCGAATTCGAGGCAGCGTTGGCCAACCTGCCCGTGGGCCAGCCGCCCACCGCGCCCATCGAGACCCGCTATGGCTTTCACGTTGTCATGGTCGATGCGCGCAGCGATGGCGAACCTCTACCATTCGAGTTGGTCCGCGATCGTATAGCCGAATGGCTCCGAGAACGGGCGCATCATACTGCAATCCACCAATACATCGCGATGCTCGCTTCTCGTGCGTCCATTTCGGGCATTGCGTTCGAAGGTGCCAACTCGCCCACCGCGACATAGGAGAAACGGCATGCAACTCGGCTCATTGATTGCCCGCCTCGAACGGGAGAATGACGCCGGCGAGGCGCTGTCCGCGCTCGCTGACATAGCCCTCTACGCCCGCGTTTTGCAGACAGGCTCGCGCTTTGACGAGGGTCCGGCGGCCTACACGGCTGGCGCTGTCACCCGGTTCGCAGGTGCGGCGCAAGATGCGCAGTGGCTTTCGCTCATGGCCGCGATGGAGCGCTCGCACGACCCTGGGCATACCTTTCTTGTCCACGCCCTGGAGTGGGCCCTCGATCACGATGCAGACGTGGGACCGGCAAGTTGCGATTGCGCCACCCAACACGCCGGCCAAACCCCGGAACCAGGCCATGGCACATGCGGATGAGCATGCGCCAGGACGTATGAAGGAGCTGGTCGGGTTGCTGGCGCCGCCGCCTCTCGCCCTTCTCGACAGGCCACTCGAGCATCTCCTGGCCGATCATTTCCGCGAGCGCTGCCTGTGCGATGCGCTTCGGATACTTGTCAAACGGCGCAAGGCGCCAAGGGACCTTTCGGACGGCCTATCCAAATTCATGGCTGGTGATCTGGCGCTCCACCATCTCGACGAGGAAGAGGATCTGCATCCGCTTCTTCGCCGCCGCATGCAGCCGGAAGACGGCCTTGAGCCGATCCTTGTGAGCCTGACCGAGGAGCATAGTAAAGCCGATGCGATGTGCGCCAACATCGTTCGGGCATTGTCAGCCGAGCCAAGAACGGATGCGGTGCAAATCGATCGAAGAACCGGGGAACTGATGGCCGCTTTCGCTGCACGCACTCACCGTCACCTCGCAGTGGAGAACGGCATTGTTCTCGTGATAGCGCGAAAGCGCCTGAAGCCGCGAGATCTCAAGGCCATGTGCGCCTCCATGAAAGCGAGAAGGGGTATGGGGCGGTGAAGTCCGGCGGCATCGAGCATCTCCTGGACCAGAACGTCGTATGGGCGTCTGAGAAGAGGCGGAATGACCCTGGCTTTTTTCATCGGATGGCTGAACAGCAGGCGCCGCGCTATCTCTGGATCGGTTGCTCGGACAGCAGGATCAGCGCCAACGACGTTCTGGGCCTGGATCCAGGTGAAGTATTCGTCCATCGCAACATCGCCAATATCGTACACACGAGCGATCTCAACATTCTCTCGGTTCTCGAGTTCGCCATCGAGCATCTCGCCGTTCGCCACATCATCGTTTGCGGGCACTATGGTTGCAGTGGCGTGCGACGCGCCCTTGGCGAAAAGCGCGGTGCCATCCTGGATCACTGGCTGCAGCCCATCACCATGCTACAGCGCAAACAAAAGCCGACCTTCGATCAATTGGCCCCCGAGCCGGCTCTCATTGACCGCATGTGTGAGATTAACGTCGAGATGCAGGTGCGCCGGATCGCAGCAACGCCCATCGTCGAGAATGCGTGGGCGCGTGGACAAGACCTCAAGCTCCACGGTTGGATCTACGCCATTGCTGACGGCCTACTCAGAGATCTCGGTTCGAACATCTCATCGATCGACGGGCGCGACGCTCTGCCCTCCATCGACGAGCGGGTGAGCAATCCTGCCGAGCCGATGAGTGGCATGCGGCGCCAAGCTATCGAAGTGTTCGGTGACCTGACTCTCGAGGCTATGGACGGCCTCGCCTGCCCGTTGCACGGATCTGATCGTCCTTTTGTCTCGGGCGCGGGAGACTGAAATGGACTATGTCTTGCGCAAACAGCCAAAAATTCGCAACGGGAGCGCTATTGGCGCGAGGGACGACCATGCCATGCACCGCCCTCCGTACGCGGCTGCTGTCGCGCAAGGATCGTGGGAGCGGCCTTGTGCGCCAAGGCCATCGACGCAAATGGGATTGAGCTGACGACGAGAGCGCGGTGGGCATGCCGCAGAATGATGCGAAAGGATGCCGTTTGATGTTGCACTTGGAAACAGGGCGGCCGATATCCGCCATAACCTACACAGATGGCGAACGCGCAGCGCAGGTGCTGCATCGGCTCTGGATGAAGCTCGTCGCTGGTGGCGCCAGTTGTGCGGGCTTCGTGCAGCGTGATGACGTCCCGGTCGATGGCGGCTCACGCTGCGACATGGTTCTCGAATGTGTCTCCACCGGCGAGCGAGTGAAGATATCCGAGAACCGGGGGCGTTTTGCGCGCGGATGCCGGCTTGACATGGCAGAGCTGATGCGGGCGCTCTCCAAGGCGCGCAACGCGCTCCTTGCCAAACCCGATGTGCTGATCGTCAACAAGTTCGGCAAGAGCGAAGGCGAAGGTGGCGGCTTCCGCCCGCTGATCGCAGATGCGATCGAGCGCGCCATTCCGGTTTTGATCGCAGTTCCCTGGCGCAACATCGAAAGCTGGCGTTTGTTCGCTGGCGAACTGGCAAACGAAGTGACCGTTGAAGCTCTGCAGCCCGAGTACGACAGGGAGCTTCTCTTGGCGCTTGGAATCAGCTTTTCGCCAGGAACAGATGCGGCCAGCCAGTGGCCGGAAGTTCCCCTCCCCGGCAAGCACCCGGGATAACGATAGCCGTCGACGGGCAGACGGTTTCGAGTGGAGCAAATCGAGCATGGCAACCAGCGCCGCCCAGATTCGAAGCTACAAAGGGCCGGCTCTTCTGAGTTATGGATTCCGGCCATTCTTCCTTCTTGGTGCGGCCTGGGCGGCACTCGCTCTGCCTGTCTTTTTGCTTGAGCTCGAAGGATACTTCGCACTGCCATCGACGCTATCACCGGTGGCTTGGCACGCGCACGAGATGGTTTTCGGCTACGCCCCCGCGATCGCCGCGGGCTTTCTGTTGACGGCCGTTCCCAATTGGACTGGCCGATTGCCCATCATCGGCCGGCCGTTGGCGCTCCTCGTCCTAGCCTGGCTCGCCGGGCGCGTTGCCATGGCCGTTTCGCTTTGGATTGGCCCGGTACAAGCTGGCGCAATTGATCTCATGTTTCTTGGTACGCTCTTGCTGGTCACGGCCCGCGAGGTCATTGCCGCCGGCAATACCCGCAACTTGAAGGTGCTCTTGGTCCTGGCAGCGCTCCTCGTCGCTAACGCCGTGTCGCACGTCGAGGCCTACGCCGGGGCAAGCAGCTCATATGGTCGAAGCCTTGGTATCGCCGCAACCATCATGCTGATTTCCTTGATTGGCGGACGCATCGTGCCAAGCTTCACCCGCAATTGGCTTACGAAGAACGCACCGGGTCGATTGCCAGCGCAATTCAGTCACTTTGACATGGCGGTGTTGGTGATCACTGCAACGTCGCTGGCAGCGTGGACCGCGGCACCACAGGCGCGAGTGACGGCTTTGCTGGCCGTTTTTGCAGCGACCGCCAATGTCTGGCGGCTGTGGCAATGGGTGGGCTGGCGCGCGGCGCGCGAGCCGTTGGTCCTCATTCTGCATGTGGCGTTTGCGTTCGTCCCGGTCGGCTTTGCACTTGTCGCGCTCGCAGGCCTCATGCCGCAAACGATCTCGATGGCAGGCGCCCTGCACGGATGGACCGCGGGTGCCATCGCCCTGATGACCCTTGCGGTCATGACACGCGCCAGTCTCGGCCACACCGGCCAACCGCTCGTGGCGACCAAGCAGATAACCTCCATTTATCTGGCAGTTCTCCTTGCCGCGGTGGCGCGGATTGCGGTGGCGTTTGGCCTTTGGCGCGAGCCTCTCCTTCTGATTTCAGCGCTGTCCTGGACCGGGGGCTTTCTCGGCTTCGTCATCGTCTTCGCTCCACTCCTTTCAAAACGCCGCGCATGAGTGACGCTCGGCCAGAAAATCATCCCTTCGGCAATAGCCACTTCGCCGACGGCACGTTCGAGAACCAATTGGCATAATCCGTGGCCATTTTGGCGGTCGGACCACTTCAAGGGGGAGGATCGCAGCAAAAAGCGGGAGAACGAGAACGTTCTGTCCTCCATTTCGCCGATGATGCGACGCGTGATCGATATGCGGCAGGCGATCGCCATTCTCCCTGTTGCATGAATTCGCCCCTGTGCCACAATCGCTGCGTTGGCCGAGCGGGCCTCATAGAGCAACAACCTTTTGGGAGGATGACAATGGCGGACAAAACGACGAAGGGGCTGACCGGGTCAGGTCACGTCACGGACGGCGTGGGCACCGCGGGGACGCCATCCACTGCCGCGAAGCCCCCCCGGAAGTCGGCACTGAACCGGCGCGACTATCTCAAATCTGCGGCCGTGGTTGCGGGTGCCGGCGCAGCCTCTATCGGCATGCCCTCGATCGCCAAGGCGCAAAATAAGACCTACAAGCTGAAGCTCCAGAGCAACTGGACCGGCATCGGCATCGAGTCGCAGGATCGTGCGGCCAAGCTGTTCGTCGATCGTATCAATAAGATGTCGGGCGGTCGTATCGAGGTCACGAATTTCAACGCCGAGGTGCTGCTCGGCATCGGCGAGACCTTCCGCGGGGTGGGCTCGGGCGTGGCAGATCTCGCTGTCACATCCTCGATCTATCACAGGGGCATCGTGCCCGTTGGCGAGTACCTGTGGGCGGTGCCCTTTTTCCCGGTCACGACGCTCGAGTTCTACGAGCAGATCTACCATTTCATGGGCATCAAGGAGCTGTGGCAGGAGGCCTACAAGCCGCACAACGTCGCGCACCTGACCTACATGATCTCCGACGAATGGGGTGCGATGGTGTCCACGCGCCAGGTCGAGAAGTTCGCGGATTTCAAGGGCATGAAGGTGCGCGCGTTCGGTATCTGGGCCGATTGGCTGGTGCACAACGCGCCTCGATCGTCACCGTCCCAGGCGGCGAGGTGTACACGGCCATCCAGACCAAGCTCCTCGACGCTGCGGCTTTCGGATCACCGGATGCCTGGGCGGGCATGAAGATGCATGAGGTCTGCAAGTACTACATCAACCCCTCGGTGATCCCCTACGACATCGTGGAGGTCATCATGAACCTGAAGACCTTCAACGAGATGCCGGCGGACCTGCAGGAGATAATGATCACCGCTTCGCGCACAATGAACACGGAGCTTGCCGCGATGACCATCGCGACCGACGCGCGCGGTCGCAAGAAGCTCGCTGAGGGCGGCATGCAAACGATAATGATGCCCGATGCCGAGCTGAAACAGGCCGCGGAATGGTGCTGGAACAGGTTCGTGGGCTTGAAGGGCAAGGACAAGTACATCGACAAGGTGGTCGACATCTACACCCAGGCCAGGCAACTGCACAAAGACTACTACGGGCCGAAACAACTCCCGGTCTAAGACCCGAGAACCGGGCTCCCGGAGACTCGTCCGATAGCCCGCGACACGGCATTCAGCACGATGCGTCGGAGCCGACGTGTCGTGCTGATCTTGGCCAGGGGTGTGTGCCAGCGGCGGCTCGGCTTCCGAGCGCTTGGACCGCTCAGAGGCCTAAAGCCAAGTCTTTCATCGTTCCCGCGGACGCGAAACGAACTGGACCATCGCGCGGCGAGACTGCCAACTTTCGCGGTCGCGCGCTTTCTCAAACGCCGGTGCAATCGGCCAGGATGGGGGTGAATCTTGAAAGTGATCGAAGGCTATCTCCGGTTCACGGACTGGCTCAACGCCAAGTTCGCGTGGATCGTTGCGTTCCTGATCGTACCGATGCTCTTCATCATGATCTGGGAAATCGTGTTGAGGTATTTCTTCAATGCGCCTTCGCTTTGGGCCTACGAGATATCGCTGTTCCTCTATGGCGGCTACATCGTTCTTGGTGGCGCTTACACGCATCTGGCCGGGGGCCACGTCAACGTGGACATCATATGGGGCCGGCTCTCCCCGCGTGGGCGCGCTAGTCTCGATATCCTCACAAGCGGATTCGCGTTTCTGTTTCTGGGGGTGCTGTTCTGGGTATCGCTGAAGATCACGATCAACTCGTGGCAGATCGGCGAGACCACGATGTCGCATTGGAAGCCTATCTACTATCCCTTGCGCACGACGCTGCCGGTGGGTTGTTTCCTCTTCCTGATGCAGGTTCTCGCCAAGCTGATCCGTGACGTGGCGATCGTGATCAATGGTGAGGACCTCTTTCCGGTGCAGGAGACGATCCGCTGACCGGCGCCGAACGCTGCTCACCTTGCCGACCTTCAGCACGTCCGCCCATGCGCGACGTCGACAACGACGCTCCCAGGAGTAAATATTGATGCTTGCCCTTGGCCCGGAATGGCTGACAATCCTCTTGTTCGGCAGTCTCGTCATTCTCCTTCTTGCGGGACTGCCGCTTGTTTTCGCCATCGGTGGCGTCGCGACTTTCTTCATCATTTTCTTGTGGGGTCCCCACGCCCTGCCGGTTCTCGCCAACCGAACCTACATGGCCATGGACATGTTCCTGCTCGTGGCCGTGCCGATGTTCATATTCATGGGTGCCATGTTGCAGCGATGCGGCATCGCAGAGGATATGTACGAGTTGATGTACCATTGGCTGGGCGGCCTGCGCGGCGGGCTTGCGGCAGGTACGGTGCTCATCTGCACGCTGTTTGCGGCCATGGTCGGCATCAGTGGGGCTGCGACCACGTCGATGGGCCTGATTGCGCTGCCGTCGATGCTCAAGCGTGGCTACAAGAAGGACATCGCGATTGGCTGCATCTCGGCTGGCGGCTCACTCGGCATTCTGATCCCACCGAGCGTCTTGATGATCATCCTGGCGCTCACGTCGAGACTATCGGTCGGTCAGATGTTCATTGCCGGCATTCTGCCGGGATTTCTGCTCAGCGCGATGTTCGTCGCCTACATCCTGATCCGCTGTTACATGCAGAAGGATCTAGGGCCGAGCGTGCCGCCAGAAGATCGGCTTCCTTTGGGCGACAGGATTAAACTGTTGGGCGCGCTGCTGCTTCCCATCGGCCTGATTTTCGCAGTGATGGGATCCATGTTCTTCGGTCTCGCGACGCCGAGCGAGGCCTCGGCCATTGGCGCTCTCGGAGCCATTGTCAGCGCGGCTATCAAACGCTCCCTGACGTCGGGAAAGCTTCACCTCGGCCCTGTTCATAACCATGCGCTTGAGCACGATGGTCATCTGGATCGTGTTCGCAGCCTCGGCCTTTACTGCACTTTATGCCGTTACAGGAGCTTCCTCGCTGGTCAGCACCCTCATCAAAGGGGTGGGCGATCCCTGGATGGTGATCATCACCATGCAGGTCATTCTGCTGGTGCTCGGCATGTTCTTCGACCCGACCGGAATAGTTCTGCTGACCGCCCCGATCTTCTTTCCGATCGTCACGTCGCTCGGCTTCGATCCGCTGTGGTTCGCGATCCTGTTCGTCATCAACATGGAGCTGGCGTATCTGACCCCACCCTTCGGTTTCAACCTCTTCTACATGAAGGCCGTGGTGCCACCCGACATCACGATGATGGACATCTACAGATCTTCGACGCCGTTCGTCCTGCTGATGATCCTGGGGCTCGCCTTGTGCATGGCGTTTCCGGCAATCATCACCTTTCTACCGGGCCTGATGCGGACTTGAATAGGACACGCATGGCAGGTCCAGCATGAAGCTGTGGCCGTGTCTGGCTGTTCTAGGATTCTCTGACGAGTTGTTCCCGTGGTGCGGAGAACTTCAGGCTTCCGAATAGTAGCCCTAAGTGTCGGCCGGTGCGCGGTGGATCCGAAACTGCGCGCCCTCGAGGCTCAACTTGCTCAACCGGCCGCATCTTGATGCGCTCGCCATGATGTCCGCTGATCGGCTAACCGCGACAAGCCGCCATTGCAGACTTTCAGGCGGACCGTCACCTGCGGCCGAGTGTTCCTCTGTCGTGCTTGCGACGGCGCGCTTGGATGCTGCATTGGCGGACAGCCGTTCGGGGTCAAAACTCCCGATTTGCCGGCCGAGTGCAGACCGACACGGCAGGACCGAAAGCGGTCGACAGACGCTGAAATTCATCACGAGTGTGATGCGCTGCAGCGAATTTCGCGGCGTCGACCATCGACTTGGAGTGCATGGAAAGCACATCCTGTCCGATCATGCGTGGCGCCGGACGGCAGTTGCTTGCCCGTCGCGAAGGAAGCTCAATGTCGGCCAACTGATCACACCGGATGTTGCGCCCGCTCTGGTGCCGTCTGGACGCACTCTCCTCAGCCTACGCCCCCCCTCTCCAACGCCTCCCGCATCTCGGCCACGAAGTGGTAGCGGTTGTGGATCCCCGTCACCTCCGGCACGCCGAACAGGCGATGATCGAGGATATGCGCGATCGCGGTGTCGGCGACGCCAAGGACGCCGAGGGTTGGTCGCGACAGTGCGGCGTATGCCGTGGAGCCGCCAATCGTTGACACCGCTCAGCCGGTCGAGCCGCGCCTTCATTTTCGAGAAGCCGCTGCCGGCGCTTGCGCTTCCTCCCCATATGACGGGAACAGCAAGCCTTTGCCGATCGTGGCCCAGGCCCTCGAGCTCGCTGCGCATCCTTGGTGTGATCGGCTAGACGGACATCCGCGAGGCCTTGGTCCGCCGCTCCATCTCATGCTCCACAAAAAAGGGTTCCAAAGTGGTCGAGCCAAGGCGAGAGGCGGTGAAAAGCCATAGCGCTAGATCTGGATCTAGAGGCCCCCCGTTCGAACCGGGGAGGCAGTACCAGTTGCGATCATGATCGCGTCGATCGGCACGATTGCGCCATGGCTTGTATGAGCCCTTGATTTGGCGGGGCCGTTTGCGGCAGCCCGCTCCGCTCCCAACGCAGAGATGTTCAAGCCGTATTCGCCTGGAGTCCGGGGATCTGTGCGCGTAGAACGCGGTCTCGAAGCGGTCGATCTGCTGAAGCAGATGGGGCACCGCGGACAGGTAGTGCCCGGCATATTCAGCAAAGCTTTTCCAATGGCTGTCGGCGTCAGCGCGTGCACCTTTGCCACTGAAGAAGTCGTCAACGACACGCAGCAGATCCAGCGGCGTCCGTTTATGTTGTACGTCTGCCCGTTCAATGGTTGCGATGATCTGCGACAGCACCAGTTGTGGCGCAATCGGGAGCGCAACCCGGACATCGGGCACGTGCGTGCCGCGCGGCCACCTGCACATTGCGGACAGGCGATCCGAAGTTCTCGGCCACGGGGACGGTTGCGGGGGCAGCGGTGGCGGTTGGCAGGGCGTGGTTCGCGAACGTTGAGAAACGGCGCGTCCAAGGCCTCGCGGACCTGGCCGATGAGAGCTTCAGCCGAGCGGCGGTCAGGCTCGGCACCGTGGCGGTACCACCATCGGCGGTACGGATGACGACCCTGCGCGACGAGATCAAACTGATGAGCAGGCCGAGTGCCGCCGTCGCGCCAGCGAGCCAAACTGCCGTCGACGGCAGGCCGAGGGATTGCGGTGACAACCAGCCGCGCAGCTGGTCGGCCGCGAGCACGCCGAGACCGCCAGCAACAAGAAAGGCGCCAAGCGGTCGAAGCGGGCGATAGGCCGCATAGCCAATGCTAGTGATGTTGGACAATCGCACCACTTGCTGGCCGAGATCGATGACATAGGGGGTGATTTCGATCTTGATGCGTGACATGGCGCCACCCAGCAGGCGCGCGACGGGCTGCTCGCGGATGGGCAGATGCACAAGGGCTGCAAAGAGCGCAAGCCCGATGCAGATCCACCACATCGTGTCATAGGATTTGGTTGCATCGTAAAGCGTGCCGGCGAGCCAGAGGCCGGTGAAAGAGCCAAGCTGATGCGACAGGAACACGAAGCCGAACAGCATGGACATCCACTGCGGGCCGAAGAAAGTCGCAACCATCGAGCTGGTCAGTGGCACGGTGGAGAGCCAGAACAGGCCGAGCAGAATGCTGATGCCAAGAATGGTGGCAGGCGACATGGGCAGGTAGAGCAGCCCCAGGAATGCGAAGCAGCGCATGGAGTAGATGAAGCTCAGGCCGAACCGTTTAGGCATGAATTTCGTCGACTGCCCGGAGAGGAACGTGCCGATGATGTTGGCGATGCCAACAGCCGTCAGCGCCGCGATGGCGACGCCGCCGGGCATGCCTTTGTCGGCCACGAAGGCCGGCAGATGCACGCTGTAGAAGGCGACGTGGAAGCCGCACACGAAAAAGCCGAAGGTGAGCAGCCAGAAGCTCGGATGTTTCAGCGCTTCGGAAAAGGCCTCCGTCAGGCTCTGGCTTTTCTGCACGTCGGCCATCTGCTTGGGCTTGCCGGCGAGCGGAATTGCGAGCGGCAGGATCACCGCCAAGGTCGCGATGGTGACCAGCAGGCTGCCCTTCCAGCCAATCGTCTCGATGAAGAGGTGAATGTAGGGAAACGCAAGAAAACTACCGATACCGGCGGCCATGCCCATGCCGGCGATGGCCTGCGGGCGCTTTTCAGGCGGCGCTGCGCGTCCGATGGCGCCCACCAGCGCCGTCATGCCTGTGCCGCCGACGCCGATGCCGATCAGAATGCCGCTCACCAGCAGATCATGCTCGGAGTTGGCGGCATACATCAGGTAGATGCCGGCCATGGTCGAAAGCGCGCCCAAGGCCAGGACACGACCAGCACCGTAGCGGTCGGCGATGGCGCCAAACGGGATGGCTGCCAGGCCCCAGACGAGATTGGCGATCGCCATCGCCAGCGAAAACGGTTCACGGCCAATGTTGAGGTCCGTGGTCATGGGTTTGAGGTACAGCCCCATGACCTGTCGCAAGCCCATGGCAACGGCGACGATGGTGCCGGCACACAGCATCACCAGCCAGAACGGGCGTGTGCGCACCGGTTGGTCGTGTGTCACCTTTTGCAGCATGCAGGCTCTCCCGGGCCGACGCCCCAACGCAACCGACGCTCGCCACCTGCGCCCTTCCCATCAACGGGCAGAGCGGCATCGGCTCAACCACCAAAGGACAATCGCGCCTGACTTGCCTGCGCCTCGACCGTTCCCTTGGCACACAGACGAATATGCCAATTCCAGGCGCAAAGCTACATCCGCCTACTGAGGTCCAGATGCGGCTACATTCCGGCCATCAGGCCATGGCCGACGGATCTGCCCCGACGCGGCCGGCCACCTTGTCAGCGGCGCTTTCGCGGGCAAGCTTCATGTCGAAACGAATTGAGGGGAGGCCTGGAACCGGACAACCGGCATCGGTGGGGCGGACCTCGGCAACGAGATCGGAGGAGACACCAAAGACTGTGTCGTCGGCCAGATGGGGGTCGCCCTCCAAATACAACGCTGTCACCAGTTCCCGGTAGCCGGGGGCGCCGACGAGGCAATGAATGTGGGCGGGGCGCATGCCGTGGCGTGCCTGCGCCTTGGCCAATGCGCCGACAGGGCCGTCCATGGGAATTGAGTATCCAACGGGCAACACGGATTTCAGCCAATAGTGGCCGTCTGCGTCGGTTTCAACCACGCCACGATAATCGGTAGGCACGCCTTCGAGCTGGACGTCATAGAGGCCGCTGCCGCTGGTCTGCCAGACGGAGACGGAGGCGCTGGCGATGGGGGCACCCGCGATGTCGGTGACGCGGCCCCACAGGGCGACTTCCGGGCCATCGATGACCTTGGCGATCTGGGCCCCCGCTCGAGCCGAGGCGTGTTCTCCCGATAGAAGGGGCCGAGCAGGCTGGTGTCGGTGCCTTCCTCGATGGCCGTGCGGTCGTGCATGAGGCTGACGAGAGCCGACAGGCCGATGGTATCGGACAGCAGGATGAACTCCTGGCGTTCAGGCGTGCAGGCCTTGCCGACGGCGGTCATGAACTCGACGCCCTTGATCCACTCGGCCGGTGTCAACTGGACCTCGCGGGCGAAGGCATGCAGATGCTTGACCGCCGCCGTCATGATCTCTTTCAGACGCGGATCGGGCGTTGCGCTCATCTGCTCGAAGACGGCCTCGGTGATGGTGTCTGGCGTCAGCTTTCGGATCTCGGACATGGCCATCTCCTGTTGCTCGAGCGGGACTGAAACTTACGCCCACGATGGCGAACCGTGAAGGGTCGGAAACGGGTGGGCAAGACTTGCCTCGATTTCGGGTTGCGCCTCCTCGCTGCGCCTGCCTACGATTGACCGCGAAACAGAATTTGCCGGGATGTGCGATATGGAAACGCTCGATGTGCGCGGCACGGCCGTCGACGCCTATGTGGCCGGTTCGGGGCCGCTGCTGCTCTTTCTCCACGCCGAGCAACTGTTCGATCAGACCCTACCGCACCTCGAGGCTCTGTCCCGGCAGTGGCGGGTGGTTGCGCCGAGGCACCCAGGATTTGGACCGCGGCCGCTGCCTGAAGACTTTCGCTCGGTCGACGATCTGGCCTACCTCTATCTCGATCTTCTCGAGCAACTGGAGGCGCGCGACGCCGTTGTGGTCGGTGCATCTTTCGGCGCGTGGATCGCGCTCGAGATGGCCGTGCGCAACACCAGCCGCATGGGCAAGCTGGTGCTTTCGGGCCCGGTGGGCGTGAAGCTTTCCGGGCGCGAGGAGCGAGATTTTGCCGATCTCTTCTATCTCGCCGAGGGCGCGGCATTTGCTGCCGTCTTTGCCGATCCTGAACGCTTTGCGCCACGCTATGGGATCTGGAACTTACCGCCGTCGAGACACTTGCTCGCGAACGCCAAGCCTTGGCGCACTATGCCTGGCGGCCGTACCTCCACAACCCCGGCCTCAAGCGCTGGCTGCACCGTGTCGATATTCCGGCGCTGGTGGTGAGCGGTGCCAAGGACACGTTCGCTTCCCCCGACTATGGGCGACGGCTCGCCGGTCTGCTGGCGAAAGCCGACTTCAAGACGATCGCGGGAGCCGGGCACTATCCGCACATTGAGCGCTCCGAGGACCTCGTCGCGGCGATCACGGCATTCGCCGGTCGCTGACACCGTTTCGACACGCAGACACGCGCTGCAAATGCGCCGATGAAGGAAACGTCCCCATGAAAGTGTGGCATTTCTCCGAGATGGCCTACCACCCGGGCTGGGATGAGTTGGGCTCGCAACTGCGCAACGTGATCCCGAGCCGGGTGTGTGATCCCAAGATCGCGGCCGATCTCTATCATCGCTATCTCGACGAGTGGGCGCTGTGCGACGATCTCGGCATCAACATCATGACGAACGAGCATCACACGACAGCGACGTGCATCGATTCCGTCGTGACGATCCCGATGGCGATCCTGGCGCGCGAGACCAAGAAGGTGCGGCTGCTGTGTCTGGGCATGCCGATCGGCAACCGCATGGACGCTGTGAGAGTTGCGGAAGAATACTCGATGATCGACGTCATCTCGCGCGGCCGTGTGGAGATGGGCTTTGTCAAAGGCGCACCGTTCGAAGTCACGCCAGCCAACTCGAATCCGGCAACTCTCGTTGAACGCTTCTGGGAGGCGCACGACCTCATTCTCAAGGCCATGACGACTCACGACGGGCCCTTCAACTGGGAAGGCAAATACTACCAGTATCGGCAGGTGAATGTCTGGCCGCGGCCCTACCAGCAGCCGCACCCGCCGGTGTGGCTGACGGTCAACAGTCCCGACTCGGCCTATGTCGGCGGGCAGAAGGGATACGTCATCGGCGTGCTCAACAGCGGCTACCAGCGCACGCCCGGCATATTCGATGCCTACCGCAAGGGGGCTGCGGAAAATGGCCGGACGGCAGGGCTCGACCGGTTCGCCTACATGGCGATGGTCGGTGTCGGCCACACGCGCGAACAAGGCTACGAGCGCGCCAATCACATCCTCGACTACAGCCGTACATCGCGCAAAGTCGGCGATCAGTTCGCCTTCCCGCCGGGCTACCAGTCGGCCGCTGCCCATGCCCAGGCGCTGCGTTCACCCGGCTATGGCACGGGCGTTGCGATGCGAACCATGTCGCTGCGCGACGGCAAGCCTGCCGATGTCTTCACGGCGTCGGTCGATGAATTCATCAACGCAGGGATCTGCTTTGCCGGCACCCCCGACGACGTCTATACGCAGATGAAGGAATTCTACGATCACGTCGGCGGCTTCGGACACCTGCTGATGATGGGTCAGGGCGGCCACATCAGTCACGAAGACACGGTCGACAACCTGACCATGTTCTCCAAGGAGGTTCTGCCGCGGCTTGCCGAAATTGGATAGCAGCGGCAGGAAGGGACGCGGCCCGCCGACAGATTGCGCGCATATGGCATCGCGTGCTGAGCCCGCCGCCTGATTGTAGTGCGCCCCAGTATGCGATATGACCTCGTGCATTGCGTCCGGCTGCCTTGATCGGGCGTGGCATGATGGCGAGTGCACAGGATAGAGAAACGGGTCCAGGAACTATGGAAGCTAAGATGCTCGGATTTGTCGGCCTGGGGACCATGGGCGGCAGGATGTGCCGCAATCTGGCCGAAAAATCGAAATTGCCGGTCATCGCCTTCGATATCGATGCCGGGAAGGCTCGTGCACTCGCCAAGTCTGGCGTGACGGCAGCCGCATCAGTTGGCGAGGTCGTGACACAGGCGGACATCGTGTTCATGTGCGTTCCCGGTGAACCGCAGGTTCGCGAGATTGCCTTTGGCGCGGATGGCATCGTTGCCAAGTCGCGCCCTGGCCAAACCATTGTCGACATGACGACCGCGACGGTCGAGGTCAATCGGGAGGTCGCTGCAGCGCTGGCGCAAAAGGGCGCGGACTTCGCGGATGCTCCCGTCGCGCGCGGCGTACCGGCTGCCGAAAATGGCACGCTGGCGATCACGGTCGGCGCCGATGACGGCGTGTTCGCGCGCATCAAGCCTTATCTTGCCTGTATGGGAACAGAGATTTCGCATTGTGGGGGCATCGGTACCGGGCAAGTCATGAAGCTCATGAACAACATGCTCGTGTTCCAGACGGTCACCGCATTGGCGGAGGCAATGGCAATCGCCACGCGCGCCGGGGTCGATCGCCAGCGCGTGTTCGATATTCTCTCGCGGGGCTCGGCCGACAGCTACGTCATGCGCAAGCACGGCAGTCACATGACCACCGGCGACTATCCGGATGACCAATTCCCCACCACCTACTCGCTCAAAGATCTGGGGTATGCGCTGTCACTGGCGAAAACGGTCGGCGTCAATGCCGAGAGCGCCAAGCTGACCGAAAAGCGCCTGAAGGAAGCCGTCGATCGGGGTTACGGGCGGTTCTATGCTCCCGTCATCTATAAGCTGCATGAAGACGGCAACGATTGACCGCTTCCTGCCGGCGGTCACGCCTTGGGCTGGCCCTTGTCGATCACTTCGATGATGGCCGGGAAGTATTTCTCTGCCAGCCCCTGATCGACGGCCGAGCGATAGTAGGTTTCGACGAGCCGTGGCAGGCGGGGCTCGACGTCCATGCTTTCGGCCAGCTCGATCGCATAGCCGAGATCCTTGAGGACATAGGTCGATGGAAACGCCCGCTCGGGGAACGTGCGCGGCACCATGGCCTTCGTGGCGTGATTGCGCAGGACGAAGCTGTCGCCGGAGCCTTTGGACACGGCCTGTAGCAGTGTTTCAGGTGCCACGCCGGCACGCTCGGCCACGACCATCATTTCGGCCAGGGCGGCGACGTGCTCGAACACCAGTGTATTGTTGATGAGCTTGACCACCTGCCCGCAACCGATATCGCCGCAGTGCGTGACATCGCTGCCCATGTAGGCAAGCAGCGGCGCGATGCGTGCGAAGGTGGCATCGCTTGCCCCCACCATGATGCTGAGCGTTCCGTCCTGGGCCGCCTGCCGGGTTCGTGCGACGGGCGCATCGGCAAACTGCATGCCGCTCTCGGCCAACCTTTCACCGACGAGGCGCGCATCGGCGACGCTCGTGGTGCTGAGGTCGACCACCAGCAAGCCCGCCTTGCCAGCACGCGCCAGGCCTGATGCGCCGAAGCAAACTTCTTGCACCTGTTTGCCGCCGGGGAGTGACAGGAAGACGATGTCGGCGGCCTGTGCGACGTCGGCCACGGAAGCTGCCACGACTGCACCGGCAGCCTTGACGGACGCCAGCGCCGATGGGCTCAAATCGAAAGCATGAACGGGCGCCGCATGTTTTTTGGCCACGTTGGCGCACATCGGACCACCCATTACGCCAAGCCCGACGAAGCCGATCACGGGGATTTTTTGTTGCATGGGTTCACCTCAGGTCTGTTTTGCTTCGACGCAACCGCGACGGTCATCTTTCGACGGCAGGCGTGGCGGGTCTTGATCTTGTTTGGTTATGCCACGCGGCTGACGGCGACGCACGTCCGGGCGGCGCAGCCTGCAAGTACCGGTCCGCCAGCACCGGGGTATCCGGACGGATCGTTTGACGTTTGGGTGGCTTACAAATGGTCCACGGGCTGCCAACGTGGCGGCCACGTTTGCGGCGCGGCGAGGTGACGCCCGCGCAGCAAGGTCCCGACAAAACATATGATTTTTCGAAAAGCCGATGGTGGGCGCGACAGGGATTGAACCTGTGACCCCACCCGTGTGAAGGGTGTGCTCTACCGCTGAGCTACGCGCCCAAACGCTTGACCTGCTGCCGTTGGTGCCGAACTGGTGCTCGTTTGGCGGCGGGTTGGCCGAGAGGCCAAACCGCAAACGAGCAGACACAGTGCCGGTGGGCTGGTGGCGTTTGCGCCGTATCCTTAGCGGGGTCGGAGGGCGGACGCAACAGCTGACGATGCGGTGGCGTTCGTGCTGGGCTGGTTCACCTGGATTTCAGGCTTGAGACAACGGGCCGGCGGCCTTTGCCGGACCAACGGCGCGCCTTGGGCGGCCTCGCTCTGGCGAGACCAAGGGCCTTGTCGTGGTGCAGGACGCCCCTCTGCCTCTGCCCATCGCTGCCCGCCGGCGGCGGGCCCTGCGCGGCTTTAGCGCCAGCGCGGCGGGGACGTCGTGGGACGTCGTGCGGACAGCGAGTCAGAGGCTCCTTGCCAACATTGAGGGGCGGTGGCGGCTGGGGCCTCCTACACCGGGGCGCCCTGCTCGATCCAGGGATGGGCGCTGGCGATCGCGCAAACGCGCTGGACGACCCGCTCGGGGGAGGACAGGCGGACATGCTCGAACGCGACCGGCGTCAGACTGCCCGCGACGGCTTCGAGCAATTCGCCCGGCTGCAGCAAGAACGCCGGATTGGACGGCCTGCCAAGGGCAGCGTTGCCGGCTGCGAATGTCTCATAAATCAGCATACCGTGGGGCGATACGGCCGAGACAATGGCCGGCAGAATGGGACGCCACAGATAGTTGGTGACGACGACCAGATCGAAGGTTTGCTGGCGCCACGGCATCGGGTCCCCACGCTCCAGATCGGATTCGATCAAGGTGAGGCCTGCTTCGCCGACAAGGTCGCGCACCGGCCCAAAGTCGCGGTCGACGGCGGTGACCGCAAAACCTCGGCTGAGCAACCATCTGGCGTGGCGGCCGCCGCCGCAGGCCACGTCCAAGGCCGAGGCGCCGCGGCCCATGGTCGATGCAAAGCGCACCACCCAGGGGGACGGCAAAGCAGGGGATGAGTTGCGATCACGCATATTTGGGTCCGGTTGGACAATTGTCATCTGGCCACGCCAGGCCATATAAGAGCGCATGTCAGATACTGCTACATCATGCTCGCCAACCGGCGACGGGCTGGAACTGGTCAAGATGAACGGACTCGGCAACGAGATCGTCGTCGCAGATCTGCGTGGGCGAAAGCAGATTCTTACGCCATATCAAGTGATTACGATATCGGCAGCGCCCGGCTGGCACTTCGATCAATTGATGGTGCTGCATGATGCGCACACGCCGGGCACAGAAGCCTTCGTGCGCATTTACAACAGCGACGGCACGGAAGCGGGCGCCTGCGGCAACGGCATGCGGTGTGTGGGTCTGGTCGTTGCCAAGGCCACCGGCAAGGCGGAACAGCGCTATGAGACGGCTGCGGGCCTGTTGGAGGTGCACGTCGCCAGCGCGCAGCTGATTTCGGTCGACATGGGCGTGCCGCGGTTTCGCTGGGATGAAATCCCGCTGTCCGAGCCCTTTCATAATACGCGCATGATCGAGTTGCAGGTCGGCCCGAGCGATGCCCCCGTGCTGCACTCGCCATCAGCGGTCAACATGGGCAACCCGCACGTGATTTTCTGGGTCGATGACGTCAATGCGCACGATCTCGCTCGTCACGGCTCGCTGCTCGAATATCATCCTCTGTTTCCCGAGCGCGCCAACATCTCGCTGGCACAAGTCGTGTCGGAGGCGGAGATCAAGCTCAGGACATGGGAACGCGGGGCCGGATTGACGAAGGCTTGCGGGTCGGCGGCGTGTGCGGCGGCGGTGGCGGCGGCGCGCAAGAACCTGACCGGGCGGCAGGTCACTGTGGTGGTCCCTGGAGGCCCCCTGCGCATCCATTGGCGCGACGATGATCATGTGATCATGACGGGGCCCGCCGAAATCGAGCATCGCGGCTCTCTCCCGCTTGCCGGCCCGATCGGCGGGTGAGGAGCAACAATGGCTGTGCGCGTCATAAGTATGGGCTGTCGCCTCAACACCTTTGAGGCGGAGGTCATGGCACAGGCCGCCGGCAAGGCCGGGCTCGAGTCTGCCGTCATCGTCAACACCTGCGCCGTCACCACGGAAGCCGTGCGCCAATCCGCGCAAGCCATCCGGCGAGCGCGGCGGGAGAGCCCGGATGCCCGCATCGTGGTGACGGGATGTGCGGCCCAGATCGAGCCGGCGCGGTTCGCCGCCATGGCGGAAGTCGATCATGTCGTGGGCAACGCCCGCAAGACGGATGCGGCGTACTGGCAAGGCCTGGCTGACGGGCTGGGCGAACGCGTGGTCGTCGACGACATCATGTCGGTTCGCGAGACGGCCGGGCACATGATCGATGGCTTCGGTGCGCGGCGACGGGCCTACGTGCAAGTGCAGAACGGGTGCGATCACCGCTGTACGTTCTGCATCATCCCGTTCGGGCGGGGAGTCTCACGATCGGTCGGTGCGGGCGAAGTGGTGCGCCAGATCCGGCATCTGGTGGACGCGGGACATGCGGAAATCGTGCTCACGGGTGTCGATATGACGGCCTGGGGGGCGGACTTGCCGGGCAAGCCGTCGCTCGGCCGGCTGGTTCGCCAGATTCTGGCCCTGGTGCCAGAGCTCAAGCGACTGCGCCTCTCCTCGATCGACTCGGTCGAGGCCGACGACATGCTTTTGCGCGCCTTCGCGGAGGAGGAGCGGTTGATGCCGCATCTCCACCTGTCATTGCAGGCCGGCAGCGACCTGACGCTGAAGCGCATGCGGCGGCGCCACCTGAGGGCCGATTCCGTTCAATTCTGTAAGGATATCCGCAATCTGCGGCCGGATATTGCGCTTGGGGCCGATTTGATTGCCGGCTTCCCGACCGAGACAGAAGTGATGTTCCAGGGCTCGCTGGATCTGGTCGATGATTGCGGGCTGGCCTATCTGCATGTGTTTCCCTTCTCACCACGACCGGGAACGCCGGCTGCGCGGATGCCGCAGGTCGACCGGCGCGAAGTGAAAGAAAGGGCGGCGCGGTTGCGGCAAATGGGTGCTATTTGCCTTGCCCGCCATCTTGATGCCCAGGTCGGGCGCACTGTCGAGGTTCTGATGGAACGCGATTCTGTGGGACGAGCGCCGGATTTCTCCGAGGTCGTCGTCGAAGGTGCGGGGAGCCAGGAGCTAACCAAAGTGCGGCTCACCGATCATGATGGGCGACGGCTGAGGGGAGAGGTAGCGGTTTGAACGAGACGCAAGACAAGAAGCGCGGCTTGTTCGGGCGGCTGTTTGGCGGGCGCAGTGAGCCAAGCGAAGCCGAAAGCAAGTCAACACCGCCAGCGCAGACGCCGGTCGCGCCGGCGGCGGAGGACGCGGCTGGCCTAGCGGCTGAGCCGGCGCCTTCGGCCGTGGCGACGGCTGCAGCGACGCCTGCGCCCGAGGCTGCGCCAGCCGCAACACAAGACGCGTCCAACGGCGAAAAAAAGAGCTGGTTCCAGCGCCTCAAAGGCGGTCTTGCCAAGACATCGAGCAAGCTTTCGGACGGCATTACATCGCTGTTCACCAAGCGGCGCCTCGACGGGGCGACGCTGGAGGACCTGGAAGATCTGCTGATCCAGTCGGACCTCGGCGTCGAAACCGCAATGCGGATCACGGATGCCATCTCCAAAGGCCGCTTCGAAAAGGGCATCTCGGCTGACGACGTCAAGGCGATCCTGGCGGCGGAGGTGGAACGGGTTTTGAAGCCGGTGGCGAAGCCCTTGACCATTGATGGCAGTCACAAGCCGCATGTCGTGCTGGTGGTCGGCGTCAACGGCACGGGCAAGACGACGACCATCGGCAAACTGGCGGAACGGTTTCGCCACGATGGCCTGAAGGTGATGCTGGCTGCTGGCGATACCTTTCGCGCGGCGGCAATCGATCAGCTGAAGATCTGGGGAGAGCGCACGGGAGCTCCCGTGATGGCACGGGCCGTTGGCTCAGATGCCTCGGGGCTGGCTTTCGATGCGCTGAAGGCTGCGCAAGAGCAAGGCAGCGACGTTTTGCTCCTGGATACCGCCGGCCGGTTGCAGAACAAACAGGCGTTGATGGACGAGCTTGAGAAGGTTATTCGCGTGTTGCGCAAAATCGACCCGACTGCACCGCACGACTGCATTCTGGTTTTGGATGCAACAACGGGTCAGAATGCGCTTTCGCAGGTCGAGGTTTTCCGCGAAAGGCGGGGGTGACCGGCCTTGTGATGACCAAACTGGACGGTACGGCGCGGGGCGGCATTCTCGTGGCGATTGCCGCGAAACATGAACTTCCGGTTCATGCCATCGGGGTCGGCGAAGGGGTGGACGATCTGCAACCTTTCGATCCGGCGGAATTCGCGCGCGCCATCGCGGCGAATTAATCTATTTGGCCTAGACTACGGAAACAATCATGTTTTCCAGTAGCATAAGTGAACGAGGACACATGAGCGGACGACAGCATTGGTATCCGTTCAACGCCGTTCAGACGCTGAACATCGGGAGCGAAATCGGACCGCTCCTGACGATGTTCATCGTCAATTTCGGTTGGGGCATAAAGGCTGGCGTGTGGTCGCTGATCATCACGACGGCGTTGGCGCTTGGGGCTTCGGTGATCGTGCTCCGGCGTCCGCCGGTGATGCCGTTCATAGCCGGTGGCGTGACGATCGCATTTGGAATTCTGGCGCTGCAGACGGGCGATGCGAAGTGGGTGCAGATCAAGGTCACCGTTTTCAATGCCCTGGTGGCGGCCATCCTGTTCGTCGGCATCTGGAAAAAGAAGTATTTCTTCGAGTTCATCTTTGGAAAAACTTTCCGCTACTCCGAGGAAGGCTGGCGGTTGCTGACACGCAACGTCGCTTACTTCTTCCTGATCACGGCCATTGCGAACGAGGCGGTGAGGCTCGGCTTTGCGTCCGTGCATATCCCCTGCCCCAGTCAATGGGCATGGCTGATCCGGGCGTCGGTGATCGACGGGTTGGCGATCTGGATGATCTTCAAGCTGTTCATCGTGGTTCCGCTGACCGCGCTGTATTTCGTGTGGCAGGTGCGGTTGCTGCAGAAATACCGGCTGCCCGATAGCGCCTGAGCCGTTGTCGCGGGGGGCAATGCCCGGCCGCAGCAGCGCAACGGCACTGAGGGCTGAGCGCGCAGGTTTGCCAGTTTACGCCGCGCGTCATATGCATTGAGATCGCCTGTAGGCCTAGCGCGCCGCGCACGGGAGACGTCATGACGGAGCACTTGAAGTCAGGCGATGAACGCAAGGCCGACAGCCGACAACTGATCAAGCTGGCAATAGATCTTGGACCGCTACTGCTGTTCTTTGCCGGCTATGTGACAGCCGGGATCTATTGGGCGACAGGCCTTCTGATGGTGGCCATGCCGGTGGCCGTGGTGGTGTCGCGGATCGTGTTGCGCCACGTTTCGCCAATGCTGCTGGCGACGACAGCGTTGGTGCTCGGCTTTGGCGCCATGACACTTTGGCTGCACGACCCGCGCTTCATCAAAATGAAGCCCACGATCATCAACCTCATTTTTGCCGCCGTGCTGCTCGGGGGGCTCGCATGGAAGAGATTGCTGTTGAAGAACCTGCTTGGCGAGGCCCTTCGACTGACCGAGCAAGGCTGGCGACTGCTCACGATCCGGTGGGCCATGTTCTTCGTGTTTCTGGCCGTGCTGAACGAAGTGATCTGGCGAAATTTGAGCGAGACGACCTGGGCGAGCTTCAAAGTGTTTGGAATTCTACCGTTGACGATGTTGTTCTTCGCGACGCAATGGCCGCTTATTCAACGCCATCAGCTTTCGGCGTCGGAAGATGCTGATGATTCTTCAAATTCATGAGAACTGAAGCGCACACGGCGCATTTTCAATCGCCGGTTCGCGCATAAATTGAGCTTTGAGTTTTGCGTTTTTCGAGGTTAAATTTACCACACGGGACACATCACTCGGGGGTCGTGCGACGCCCGACGCATCCGCATTCCGGATGGACTCGCTTGTTGCGTTGATTGATGCGATGACTTGGAAATCAAACATACCGTTGGAATAAATGAAGCGAGAACCACCTCCTGGACAACTTGACCGGTCCCCCCTGCATCTTTTGCATCGCGCTGGACAGTGCGCGGGGGACATCTTCATGGGGGAGATCGGGCAAAGCGATCTCACACCCAGGCAATATACGGTCCTGCTGACAGTCTCACAGAACGAAGGACTGAGCCAAACGGACCTTGTCGCACACACGGGTATCGACAGGTCGACGCTGGCTGATGTCGTGCGCCGCCTCTTGAGCAAGGGTTTGCTACACAGGCAGCGCACCAAAGAGGATGCCCGGGCCTATGCCGTTCGCCTGACGGAGACTGGCAAGACTGTTCTGGCCGAGTCACAGCCGGTGGTCGCACGCATCGAGCAGCGCATCCTCGAGGCGTTGCCGCCGCGCCAAAGGGCCCAGTTCATGGCGGATCTGGCGCAACTCATCAAAGCCTTCGAGCCAAAGGGCGAGTGAGCCACAGCACGCATCCAAACCTTCGCTTCAAGCTTTAGCCGATTGGCCCGCGACGGCTGTTTCCGGCTGAAGTATCACGGTGTGGAGCCGCTCTGTGGCCGGGCACTTTCTTGGCGCCTTCAGTTCGGCTGGCTGCGCTGGCGCTCGGCCTCCAGGCCGTCGGCTGCCAGGCGCACGATGCGTTCGAGTTGCTGATCGAGCTCGTGACGCAGGCTGCCACCAAGCCGGTTGTCCAAGGCGAGGACGACGATGCCGTGAACGGCGCCGAACAAGGTGCGAGCTGTTGCCATGCGTTGCGTTTCATCATCCAGCGTGTCTGCAAGCGCCTTGGCGATCACGCCCAAAAGTCGCTGCTGATCATCCACGTAGGATTGGGGCACCTCCTTGCCCGGGCGCAGGCGATGGCGGAAGACTGCGTCCCACCGCGCATGGTTCTCGACGGCAAACTGCATGTAGGCCCGGGCCAAACGCATCAGGCGTTCGACCAAGGGGACGCCGTGCATATCGCCACTGGCGGCAACGACCCTCTCGCCCAGCCGAGCGAGCGTGGCGGCATTGACGGCCAGCATCAAGCCATCGATGTCCCCGAACAAGTTGTAGAGCGTGCCAACGGAGCATTCGGCTGCGGCCGCAATGCGCCGCGCCTGCACGGCCTCGAGCCCCTCCTGCACCAGAATTTGGCTCGCCTTTTCGATGACGTCCGCGCGGAGGCGATTGCGGTAGGCCGGTTCGGGTATAGACGCCTTCGCCAATGATCATCTCCTGTGGCCGCAGTCGGCAACTGCGTGATCGTCCGGGTCGACGCCGCAGGCGCATGAACGCCTGTCCGCTCAGCCGCTGCCGATTTTGCTTCTCCTGGTCAGCAACAGCTTGGCGGGCGCGCGTCAATCCCTTGTTAACCGAGTTCAACACGACCACCGCGTTGACGCAACTGCCGTCTTGAACTTTGTTCATTGCACGGCTACATTGCCGATATGAACTTTGTTCACGGCAACCAAAGAGCCGTGGGCAAGGGTTCTCGACCGGCTTGGGCGTTGCCCGGTCCGGTTTGCGCCAGCACGGGTCATGCGACCGCCACTGAAGGAGAAACATGCATGTTCAAAGTCATCACCACCCTGATGCGGGGGGCTGCCGCGGAGGCGGAGGAAGCCGTGTTCGATGCCAACGCCCTCCGCATTCTCGAGCAGCAATTGAGAGACGCAGCGGTGGCGCTGGAACACAGCAAGAGGGAGCTTGCCTGTGTCATGGCGCACAGGGCGTCGGAGGCGCGGGCGGTGGAAGCACTCGAAGGCCGCATTCGTGAATTGGAAAACAGCGCCGCCGCCGCGCTTGCCGGCAAGCGCGGGGACCTGGCCGAAGAGGCCGCCACCGTCATTGCGGCCAACGAGGACGAGCGGGCCGAGCGCCAAGCGGCCGTTGAGCGGCTGGACATCGACATCCTGCGGCTGCGGCAACTGTCAGACGACGGTCGCAGACGTCTCAACGACCTGAAGCGCGGGCTGGAGATGGCGCGGGCGCAGGATGCGCTGAAGCGGGCCGGCGCCAATGGCCGACGCGCGCTGGCAACGGGCTCGGGAGCCCTGCGCGAAGCCGAGGCGACGCTGCATCGGATACGGGACGCGCATGTGAGGGCCGACGATCTGGCCGCGGCCGCCAACGCCTTGGAGGCGGCGGGGTCAGCACAGGATCTGGACCAGCGCCTTGCGGAAGCAGGTTTTGGACCGAAACAGAAAACGAAGCCCGCCGACGTGCTCGCGCGCTTGCGCCGGCGCAACGAAGCGGCGGCCGGTGGCGCCAGCAAAGCACCGGATACGCAGTGAGGTTTGCCATGGAGACCCGGCGCGTCCGCCGCTTCGTCCCAACCGCCATCCCGTCGCCAGACGACGACCACACCCCTTTAAGCAACCCGAGGAGCATTGCGATGTCCACCAACTCACAGAGCCTTTCCGTCAGCAACACCAGCGCATGGTTGACCTTTACCTATGCGCAGTTCGGCGCCGCCGCCTTCATGGCTGCGGTTGGCATCTGGTTCCTGCCCGTCGATGTCCTGGTCAAAGGCTACATGATGATGGCCAGCGTGTTTCTGGTCGGTTCGGCGTTCACACTGGCCAAAACCGTGCGCGATGAGCACGAGGCCCGGCGTTTTGCCGCGCGGCTGGAGGAAGCCCGCACCGAGAAGCTGCTGATGGAGGTGGGCCGCGGCGGCTAACGCCCGGCATGGCTAGAGCAGATTCGTCGCGGCGCCAGAGTGCCAGCCTGGCGCCGTTAGCCGTGGGCGACGACTGGGGGAAACCACTGAACTTGAGGCGCGGGCCTCTCACGTTGTCGACAGCCGTGCATGAAGCGTTACGATAGCCCCCGAGTTGACGGCCGAGGACAAGACGACGTGAGAGACGAGCAGCTAGCGGGGATCGCGCGCACCAAGCGCTATGAGGATCTCAAGGCCGAATTCGAATGGTCTCTGCCCGATACATTCAACTTCGGCACGGACGTGGTGGACGCGTGGGCACGCGAGCGCGACGGGTTGGCGCTGGTGTGGGAGAACGCGGATGGCGAGCAGGCTGCGTTTCGCTATTCCGATATCGCGCGGCTTTCCAACAGGATGGCGTCGGCGCTGGCGGCACGCGGCGTTGGCAAGGGCGACCGCGTGGTGGTGATGCTGCCACGCATTCCGGAATGGCAGATTGCCATGATCGCCTGCCTCAAGATTGGCGCTGTCGCCATTCCCTGCATCGAGATGCTGACCGCCCGCGACATTGCCTACAGAGTCGAAAACTCGGGTGCGGTGGCCATCATTTGCCGGGCCGAACAGGTCGGGAAGATCGATGCCATGGCCAGTCCGCCGGCCGTGCGGATTGCGGTCGGGGAGGCCGACGGATGGACCACCTGGGCCGACGCCATGGCAGGCGGCCGCGAGGACATCATTGCCGCCGAAGTGGCGATCGAAGATCCCGCGGTGATGTATTACACCTCCGGCTCTACGGGACATCCCAAGGGCGTGCTGCACGCGGCGCGCGCGCTCTATGTGTGGCGGATGCAGGCCTACATGTGGCTGGACCTTACGCCCGATGATCGCATCTGGTGCACGGCCGACACGGGCTGGAGCAAGGCCGGAACCAGTGTCATCTGGGGGCCGTGGAGTGCAGGCGCGTGTGCCTTCTTCTATGACGGGCCTTATGTGCCGTCGGAGCGGTTGCGGCTGCTTGCCGACCACCGGATCAGCGTTTTCTGCGCCTCGAGTACGGAGATCTTGCGGCTCGCAGCGGAGCCCACCGGCCAATACGATTTGCGTGCCCTCAGGCGCACCGTGTCGGCCGGCGAAGCGGTCAACCCGGTTGCTGCAGAGCGCTGGGAACAGGCAACGGGGTGCAAACTCTCGGAGGCCTACGGGCAAACCGAAGCCTTGATGATGGTGCTCAACTATCCCTCGGAGCCATTGCGTTATGGCTCGATGGGCCGGCCGCAACCGGGGCTCGATATCGATATCGTCGACGATGAGGGTCGGCGCCAGCCGGCCGGCGTCGAAGGGCATATCGCCTTGCTGAGCCCGAGCCCACACCTGATGCTCGGCTACTGGCAAGATCCGGTGCGCACGCAGGCGTGCTTCATCAATGGACCGGACGGACGCTGGTATCTTTCCGGCGACCGGGGCCGAAAAGATCGCGACGGCTATTTCTGGTATGAAGGGCGCGCCGACGACCTGATCAATTCGGCGGGCTACCGGATCGGACCGCTGGAGGTGGAGAACGCGCTGCTGGAACACGAGGCCGTGCTGGAATGCGCGGTCGTGCCGAGCCCCGACCCCGAGCGCGGCGAGATCGTCAAGGCGTTCGTGGTGCTGCGGGAAGGTGTGGCTGGCTCGGACGCCCTGGCCACGGAGTTGCAGAGCCACGTCAAGGCTATCACCGCGCCCTACAAGTACCCCCGCGCCATCGAGTTCATCGAAGAGATCCCGAAGACGGTCACCGGCAAGATCCGGCGCCGGACGCTGAAGGATCTCGAGATCGAGCGGGCCGGCGCAAAGTCTTAAGCCTGTTTCAGGGCCGTGCCGCCGGCGCCTGGCATATCACCAGCAGACGCCTTCCGCGCGCGCGTGAAGCAGCTAGCCTTGCGCGCAAAACGATCTGCAAAAAAACGAACTCGAGGAGGCGCGTCGGGCATGGCGGAGCAGTACGTCACAATCGAGCGGGGATTGGGGCCAGAGGGCCGTGTGGCGCTTGTCCGGTTCGACCGGGGCAAAGGCGTCAATCCCTTGAGCCCGGAGGCGATGCGGCAGCTCAGGGCTGCGGCGCGGTCGTTCGAGGACGATCTCGAAACGTCCGTGGTTGTGTTGACCGGCAATGGCAAAGCGTTCTCGGCGGGGTTCGATCTCAAGGACACCGAGCGGCGGGAGAAAGCCGGTCTTGGCCTTGGCGAGCAAAGGAAGTCTTTGCGGATCGGCCCTTCGATGTGCAAGGCGTGGGCCGACATGGAGCAAGTCACCATATCGGCCATCGAAGGCTTTGCCATTGGCGGCGGTGCGGCGCTGGCGGTTTCCACGGACTTTCGCGTGCTAGCGCGGGGCGCACATTTCCGCATCCCCGAAATCGCGCTCGGCATGAACATGAGCTGGGGCTCGATCCCGCGCATGCTGCAACTGATGGGTCCTGCGCGCACCAAGCAGGCGGTGATCTTGGCCAACGAGCGGATCGAGGCTGCAGACGCGCTGGCGTGGGGACTGGTCGAGCATCTGGCCGACGACGGCAAGGCGCTGGACGTGGCCATGGACTTGGCCGAGCGCATGGCGGCAATGCCACCAATCCCCGTCAAGATGACAAAGACCACCGTCAATCGGCTGGCTGGCGCGCTTGATGACCTGGCGAGCCATATGGATCTCGACCAGTTCACGCTCACCACCACCAGCGAGGACAGCAAGGAGGGTATTTCAGCCTTCATGGAACGGCGCAAGCCACGGTTCCGGGGGCGCTGAGTGCAAAGGTTGCATAACTCGTGAGCATCAATCCGTTCCAGGCGGCGCGTGAACTTTTTCGCATCGGCGATTACCGGCGGCTGTGGGTGGCGGGCGCGCTGACCGGCATTACGCGCTGGCTCGAGTTCATAGCGCTCGGGATTTATGCCTACGAGCTCACACGCTCGCCGCCGCTGGTGGCGCTGCTGGCGGTGGTGCGGATGGCGCCCTATGCCGTGCTGGGCTTTTTCATCGGGGCGCTGGCCGACCGCTTCGATCGCCGCGCGCTGCTGATGACGGCGACGTCGGTGCTGGCGCTCACCATGCTGGCCATGGCCATCCTGACCGCGACCGGCCTCGCCACCTACGCCATGGTGGCCGTTGCGACCTTTATTTCGGGTCTGTTCTGGACCATCGACATGCCGGTGCGGCGCCGGCTGGTCGCCGACAAGGCAGGCGAAGGCAACATCGCTGCGGCATTGGGGCTCGATAACGCCACGACGTATGCGACACGGGCGTTGGGGCCGCTGATCGGCGGGGCGACCTACCAGTTTCTCGGCATGGAAGGCATCTACACGCTGATTGCGGTGGCCTATCTGATCTGCCTGGAGATGGCGATCCGCTTGACGCCGGAGCCCAGGGAAGCCTCAGCGGCGGGGCCTGCCAAAGGCATTCTCGCTGCGCTCGCCATTCCGCGCGAGCTCATTTTCAACCGGCGCTTCGCGATCATTATGGGCATCACGCTGGTACACAACGTGTGCTCGTTCCCATTCCTGACGATGGTGCCGGTGATCTCGCAGAAGGACTTCATGCTGGAACCTTACCTCGTCGGATTCATGTCGTCACTGGAGGGTTTTGGCGGCACGGTGGGCGCGGTGCTGGTGGGTATGCTCGGCTCGGAACGCACGCTCTTTCGCTTCTATTACGCTGGCCCGGTGGCGATGATGCTTTTAATGCTCGGGCTTTCATTTCACCTCGAGGTGGCAACGGCGATCGGGACGCTGTTGCTGATGGGGGCGGCGGTGGCCTCGTTCACGGCGACGCAATATGCCCTCGTCCATGTCAGCGCGCCGGCGCATCTGAGGGGGCGGGCGACCGGGGTGTTGTCGATCTTCATCGGTTCTTCGATGTTCGGGCATTATCTCGCGGGACAATTGTTCGGCACCTACTCTTCACCAACGGCGATGCGGTTGATGGCCGTGGGAGGCCTGCTGGCCATGGCCGTTCTGGGGTTGCTGTGGATCGGTGGCCGGTCGAGGGCAGCAACTGGGGCACCGCAGTCGTCGTAACGCGCCCCGCGGCGTGGGCCGGGGCACTTGCGAAAGCGGCTTGGCGCACGACGAGAAACCGCGCCATAGTTGGCTATGTCACGGGCCGCAAGGCCTGCGCCAGGAAGACATGTCGGCCCCAGATAACGGATCAGGTCCCCGCCCATGAAACTCGGATTCTTCGACGACTATCGGCTCGGTGTCGTGCAAGGCGACGGCATCGTCGACGTGACAGATGCCGTGAAGTCGGTGCCGCACCTCGGTCCGCACGACCTCATCAACGGGGTGATCGCGGATTTCGCCAAGCTCCGGCCGGCGATCGAGGCGGCAGCCAAGAGCGGGCAGGCCAAGCCGATAGCCTCGGTTCGGATCAGGCCGCCGTTGCCGCGCCCGACCACCATCGACTGCAGGGCCGTCAACTACATGGAGGACGGCACGCTGAAGGAGCCGGCCCCGATCAACGCCTTCCACAAGTCGCCGTCGGCGATCATCGGGCCTGGCGACACCATGGTGCTGCCGGACGTGCCGGCTGCCGTGTTCGAAGGCGAAGCGGAAATGGCGATCGTGATCGGCAAGCGCGCCTCGAACGTCAAGGCGGCCGACGCCATGGATTACGTGTTCGGCTACACGAACTTCATCGACGGCTCGGCACGCGGATTGCCGCCACCGGGCAACGTCTTCTTCCAGATGAAATCACGCGACACGTTCGCGCCGATCGGCCCGTGGATCGTGACCGCCGACGAGGTTCCAAACCCGCAGAACCTGCAGATCAAGCTGTGGAACAATGGCGAACTCAGGCAGAACTTCAACACCAGCGACATGGCGCACAACATCAAGCGCTGCATCGAGTG
Organism: Hyphomicrobiaceae bacterium; assembly: GCA_041397705.1. Taxonomy (GTDB): domain Bacteria; phylum Pseudomonadota; class Alphaproteobacteria; order Rhizobiales; family Hyphomicrobiaceae. The sequence goes on along the minus strand of JAWKWC010000011.1, from coordinate 118,883 downwards.
GGCGACGTCGATCCACACGCTGGTGCCGGGTGACATTCTGGCGACGGGCACTAACCATCGCGGCCTGCACGCGTTCCAGGACGGCGACAAAATCGAGCTCGAAACGGAGGGGCTTGGGCGCTTGTCGTTTCATGTGCGCGATGACCTCAAGCGCACCTGGGAGAAGGAGACACGCCTGCAGCGTACCGAGCGTGGCCTGCCGCCGATGGCGCCGCAGACGGGCGGCAAGTATGCGCCCGGGAAGGGGTGAGCGCGGAGTCCTGGTAGGCAAGGAGGCGGATGACAGGGCAGCCGCTCGCCCGACGCCGCCGGCCACCCCCGCGCACGGGTGCTAATCGGAGGCACGACCGCCCGCGTATCGCTTGTCAGCCCCGCGCCCGTCGCGAGGATCCATGGTGCGGCGAGCACAGAGCTTTCGAAGGCCCGAGAGCGCAAGGGCAACTGCCGGCCGTCTGCTCGCTATGCTTGGCCCGCAACGCCCATCGCAGCCGCGCCGTTCACACAACCTAAAATGGCCCGCGACAGCCGGGATGACGGCTCCGCTCGATTGCCTCTTCGAGCCAGCACTACGTTTTCCGGACCTGGCGGACGCGCTTGCTCAAATGCGCAGTCGACGGATAGCATTATACCAAGCCTGAGGCCTGGGCCCTCAGGCTCCGGGCTGAAATCGTGCGCAAAGGATTATTCGATGCACTCATCTGACAATCTGCCTTTCGTCCTGTTAATGGCGGCGAGCAACGCCAGGCGCAGGACGCCTCTTCAGAAAGCCCGAATTGAAGGTCAGGTGATTACATCGTACCAAAGCCGAGAAGAAAACATTCGGCAGGGCAACGTCGTTCCGGAGCAACGATCTCGGGCAAAGAGATTTATAAGCTGGTTTCGGCCACCAATGCGGCTTCATTGCAAAGGCTACCAACAAGGACGCGAAAATCGAAGCGAAACCGGAGCAGGCGAAAGTCCTCCTGGAGGCGATGACGCTTCCGTTCGAGAACCGTGAGTTCAACCTGCTCTCGACGGCAAGGGCCTACCACTCCGGATCAGGGATGGAAGAGGCTGGTCGACGGATCTTCGGCGGGCGGACGTTCAGTTGCAGAAACTCCTGAAGGACGCCAAACCGGAAGTCACCCAAAGTTCACGGGCATGATGCCGCTCGCTCATCGACAAGATGAAATCCATGAGCGACGCCGATGCAGCGGCCAACATGAGCCACAACCTGGCTCTGTGGTCGAATGGCGGGCATTCGATCCCGCCTGACGAGCCTGTCTCGCTCAAAATGCCTACCGCCAACCCTTCACCGGCGCAATCGCGCTGACGTCGTCAAGATGCACGCGGCAAGGAGGGTCTTGTCGTCATCGACGTGGTGCAGGTTCTCGGGGACGACGAGCTGAAGAAAATGCTGACTCGGTGATGAAATCTCTCGGCCTTACAGACGATGAAAAGATCGACGCCGGGGTGAAGCAGCTGCTGGCGCAAAAAGCGAGATGCGCATCGCAACGCTTCGAGCTCGACGAAAACTGGTTTCACGCGCAAGATCACGATGTCCAAGGTGACAAAGATCGGCAATGCGATGATCGATACCGAGGGAGAGGACGATCGCGGCGAACTTACGTTTCACCCTAAAGAGCATTGCATATATTCGGCTGCCGACTGAAACGGCCGAGGGCGCGCATTGGTGCCAACGAGAACCGGGGACCCGCAAAGGCAGGGTGCTCAGCACAAGGCAAAGGAGCGCGCTTCGCGCACATTTCGCGCTGGATCCCGGATAGCGCTCAGCGCTGCCTCGCGCCTCCGGGATGACGGGCGGCTGTCGTGGTGGCTTGAAAGCTTTTGCCCTATGGGGCGTCGCTCACTCACCCATTCTGCGCCTCCTCCAGCACCATGGCAGCGCATTTTTCGCCGATCATGATGGAGGGGCGTTGGTGTTGCCGCCGACGACCTGGGGCATGACGGAGGCGTCGGCGACGCAGGCCGCGAATGCCGTGCACTTTGAGGCGCGGGTCGACGACGGCGTCGGAGCCGGTGCCCATGCGGCACGTGCCGACGGGGTGGAGATTGGACACGCCGCGGTTGCGCAGGTCGTCGATCATTTGTTCGTCGGTCGAGATCTTGGGGCCGGGCTGCACCTCCTCGGCAATGAACGGGCGGAGCGCGGGCTGCTCGGCGATCTTACGCGCCAGCCTGAGGCCATAGAGCATAGCGTCGACGTCATAGCTGGTTTCGAGGAAGCGGAACTCGATCTTGGGGGCGGCAATGGGATCAGGCGATTTCAGGCTCAACCGGCCGCGCCCCTCGGGGCGCAAATGGACGGGTGAGATCGAGAAGCCCGGCCACTTGTGGGCGTAGACGCCGGTGCGGTCGCGGCTTTCGATCGACCACAGGAAGATGTTCATCTGCAGATCCGGCCGGTCGAAGCGGGGATCGGAGCGGGCGAAGATGCCGCCGACCGTCGAGATACCGGCGAGGGGGCCGCGGCGGGTCAGCATGTACTCGATGCCCGCGCGCACCTTGGCGATGGGGGAGAGTGCGAGATCGTTGAGGGTGCCCTTACGTTTCGAGCGCCAGGCCACGTAGGAATTGAAGTGGTCGTGGAGGTTGGCGCCGACGGGGGCCAGTTCGCGCTTTACGGCGATACCCATCTCCTGCAGATGGGCGCCGGGGCCGATGCCGGACAAGAGCAGCAACTGGGGCGAACCGTAGACGCCGCCGGAGACGACGACCTCGCCGCGGGCGCGGGCGGTCACGAGGCCATGCGGCGTGCGGTACTCGACGCCGGTGGCGCGACCGTCTTCCAGCAGGATGCGGGTTGCGTGCGCTTCGGGTACCACGACCAGGTTCTTGCGCTTGCGGGCGGGCGCAAGGTAGGCGCGGGCCGCACTCCAGCGGCGGCCGCCGCCAACGGTGGTCTGATAGTAGCCGGCGCCTTCCTGGCGGGGGCCGTTGAAGTCGTCGTTGCGGGGGTGGCCGGCCTCGACGGCGGCCTGGATGACGGCATCGACGATGGGACTGCGGAAGCGGCCATCCTGCACCTTGAGCGGCCCGCCGACGCCGTGATGCTCGCTCTCGCCGCGCTCCTGATCCTCGGCCTTGCGGAAGTAGGGGAGGACGGAGGCAAAGTCCCAGCCCTCGCAGCCCATCTGGCGCCAGCCGTCGTAGTCGGCGGGCGTGCCGCGCATGTAGACCATGCCGTTCAAGGAGCTGGTGCCGCCCAGCATCTTGCCGCGGGGCTGATAGGACGTGCGTCCGTTCAAGCCGGGGACAGGCTCGCTCTCGAACTTCCAGTTGTAGGTCTCGTGCGTGTAGAGCTTGTGGTAGCCGATGGGGATATGGATCCAGGGGTAATCGTCACGCTTGCCGGCTTCGAGCAGCAGCACGCGATAACGGCCGGACTCCGATAGGCGGGCAGCCACGGCGCAACCTGCCGAGCCGGCGCCCGTGACGATGAAATCGAAAGTCTCTTCAGACATGGCAGGTCCCGTGTCAGGTGGGCTGGAAAGGAATTGTGGGCAGGCTACACACAAGCCTATCCCATCGGGAAGAGGCGATCTGGCGATGCGCGCCGATCTTGCGCATCGCGACTTGGCCGGCAGGGCGAATTTGCGGTTATGCTCAGGTGAAACTGCGAACCGCCGGCAGCTGACGCCCTGAGGAGACGACGACCATGAAGATCACGCGCATCCAAGACCTGCATGCCGACGCCGGATGGCGGGTGTTCTCGTTTCTGAAGATCGAAACGGACGCGGGGATCGTCGGTTACTCGGAATACAATGAAAGCTACGGTTCGAAGGGGCTGACGGCCGTCATTCAGAAGCTGGCCGAAACGCTGATCGGCAAGGACCCGCGGCCGGTCGAGAAGATCACAGCGACCCTCTACGCCATGACGCGGCGAAGCAGCCCGGCGGTCTCATTCAACAGGCGATTGCTGCGCTCGAAAATGCTCTGGTCGATGTCAAGGCGAAAGCGCTCGGCATTCCCGTCGCCGAGATGCTGGGCGGGCCGGTGCGCGACAAGCTCCGGCTCTACTGGTCGCACTGCGGCAGCTACCGGCTGAACCACGCGGAGACCATGGGGCTGAAGCCGATCAAGACGCTCGACGATGTGCGGGAGCTTGGCGCGCATGTCCGCGAGCGCGGCTTCACGGCGCTCAAGACCAATATTTTCCTGTTCGATGGACCGAAACCCGAAATGTACATGCCGGGCTTCGGGCGCACGCCCGGCGGGCCGGAGCTCAACCCGTCACTGAAAGTCGAAGAGGCGCTCGACCGGCAGCTCTCGGCCTTCCGCGAGGGCACCGGCAACGACGTGGAGTTCCTGCTGGATCTCAATTTCAACTTCAAGACGGAAGGCTATATCCGGCTGGTGCGATCACTCGAGCAGAGGCAGCACCGCTTGATGTGGGTGGAGATCGACAGTTTCGACCCGCGTGCGCTGGCGCTTATTCGTCGCTCGATCGCGACACCGCTTGCCAGTTGCGAGAGCCTGTTCACGCGGCGCCAGTTCAAGGACTATTTCGAGCAGGGCTCGATGGATGTCGGCATTGTCGACCTGCCGTGGAACGGCATTCTTGAATCGATGAAGATCGCGGCGATGGCCGAGGCCTACGAGGTCAACTGCGCGCCGCACAATTTCTATGGGCACCTTTCGACCCTGATGAGCGCGCACTTCTGCGCGGCGATCCCGAACTTCCGCATCATGGAAATCGATATCGACGATGTGCCCTGGAAGGACGATCTGGTGACCCGGCCGCCCGTGATCGAGAACGGTCACCTGGTGATGCCGACGGCTCCCGGATGGGGCGCCGACGTGAACGAGGACGCGGTGCGCCGCCATCCGCCGAAATAATCCCAGCTCGAAAGGGCTCGAGCCATGACCACAAAAATCGAAGTGTATTCTCCACCGACTGACGGCAAGGGCTGGGCAACCTTTTCCGACACCGGCCTCGATGCCAACGCGCTGGGGCTTGCCGTTGCGTTTGCGGAGGCCTCGGAAAGCCAGTGGCCGGCGAGCTTCTATTATCCTGATGGGCGCTATGTCGGCATTGTCGAATGGAACGAGAAGGGTCCGTGGAGCGACGTGGCGGGCGTGGTGCGGGCACGCGGCGGACCGGCAGGGCTGGTGCTTGCCGGCGGGCGGATCGCGGCTGAATGGGGCGACACGCATCGCGCCGACATGACGTTCTCGGTGGCCAAGAGCTACCTTGCCGTGCTGGCCGGCGTCGCCGTCGGTGACGGGCTGATCGGCGATCTGGACGAGCCGGTCGGGCGCAGCGTGAAAGGGCCGTGGTTCGAAAGCGCGCACAACGCCCGCATTACCTGGCGGCATCTGCTGCAGCAAAGCAGCGAATGGGAGGGCGAGCTGTGGGGGAAGTCGGACCAGGTCGACCACTACCGGCAGGTGGGCCTTGGCGGCGACAACTCCAGGAAGGGTGATCCGAGGCCGCGGCAGACGCCGGGAACATTCTACGAGTACAACGACGTGCGCGTGAACCTGTTGGCGCTGTCGCTGCTCATGCGTTTCGAGCGGCCGCTGCCAGACGTTCTGCGCGACCGCATCATGCAACCGATCGGTGCTTCCGGCGATTGGGAATGGCACGGCTACCGCACCTCGTTCGTGGATGTTGGCGGGCGGCGGGTGCAGTCGGTGTCGGGCGGGGCGCACTGGGGTGGCGGCATGTTGATCTCGGCGCGCGATCAGGCGCGGCTGGGGCTGTTGATCGCGCGGGGCGGTCGCTGGAATGGGCAGCAGCTGCTGCCAGCCGCTTACGTCGCGCAAATGCTTGCCCCCTCCCCCACCAATCCCGGCTACGGCTTCTTGTGGTGGCTGAACCGCGGTGACGGCCGTCGCAAGGCATGGAGCGAGCAGTGTGTCTCGGCCATGGGGGCCGGCACCAACCTGATCTGGGTCGATCCGGACCGGGAGATCGTGGCCGTGTTGCGGTGGATCGAGAAGGGCGCTGTCAACGGCTTCCTCGAGCGGCTGGCTGCAGCCGTGAAGCGCTAGGCGGCACAGAGCCAGGGAGATTGCCTCAACATGTGGTCAAATCCGCGTATTCCTTTCGAGATGTCGTCCGAGAGGCCGAAGCTCGCCCCGCTCGAGGGCAAGCCGTTGATCGTCAACATCGTCGTCAACATCGAATACTGGCCGTTCGACCGGCAGATGCCGCGCGGCATCCTGCCGCCGCCGCATGGCGCGCAGATCCAGCCGCCGGATGTGCCGAACTATTCGTGGGTCGAATACGGCATGCGCTGCGGCATGCCGCGGCTGTTCGACATGCTGGGCCGGCGCGGGATCAAAGCCTCGGCGTTCATGAATGCGCAGGTGGCGGATGTGTATCCGTCGCTGGCGCAGGCCGTGGTCGATGCCGACTGGGAGTTGGTTGGCCATGGCTGGTTCCAGCGCTCACTGAAGCAATCGGAGGACGAGGCGGCTGAAATCAAGCAGTGCCTCGAGCGCCTGCAGAAACTGTCCGGCAAGCGGGTTCGCGGATGGTTTGGCGCCGGTGGTGGCGAAACCAATGAGACGCCGGAGCACCTGAAGCGCGCGGGGCTCGACTTCATTCATGACTGGCTGGTGGACGACCTGCCCTGCTGGATGACCACGGCAGACGGTCCGCTGCTGTGTGTGCCCTACACGTGGGAGCTCAACGACGTGCCGGCCTGGGTGGTGCAAGGACACGCCAGCGATGCCTTGCTGAGCCGGCTTGAAGCGACGCTGGCCGTGCTGGAGCGGGAGGCGGAAACGAACCCACGCGTCCTCACGTTCGGGCTGCATCCCCACATCGTCGCGGTGCCGCATCGTGCCTACTACATGGAAAAGGCGCTGGATATGCTGCAGCAACGCGCCGATACCGTGTTTGTGACGTCGAGCGGGATCGCGGATTGGTACATCAGGGCGGATCCGGACGGGCCGGCGCGGCTGGCCAAGGCGCTGGCGGCGGAGCAAGATTGATGCACGCGTTGCGCCGGCCTGGTGGCCGGCAGGTGGGGGCACCACCCCCACGCTCCTGAACAAAGGGCGGTGCTCTTTGAAAACCCTGTCGAAACGAGGACTCTATGAAGATCTTGGTGATGGGCTCCGGCGGTGTCGGTGGATACTTCGGCGGTCGGCTGGCGGCGGCCGGTCATGACGTGACGTTCGTCGCGCGCGGCGCCCATCTGGAAGCCATGCGCAAGGATGGCCTGACGCTCGACAGCCAGATTGGCAATGCCGTGATCAAGCCGGCACGCGCCGTTGCCGATGCCGGTGAGGCCGAGGCGCCTGACGTGGTGATGTTTGCCACCAAGCTCGGCGACACGGAAGCGGCGGCGGCAAGCCTCAAACCTGTGGTGAAGGATGGCACCGTCATCATCACCTTCCAGAACGGTGTCGATGGGCCTGAGATCATCCAGCGCGTGCTGCCTGGCGCCGACGTGGTGGCGGGCGTGGCGCGCATTGCCAGCCACATCTCGCGGCCCGGCGTGATCGAGCATCGCAGCCCCTTCGCGCGGATCGAGTTCGGCGCGTGGGACGGCAAGCCCAGCCCGAAGCTCGAGGCTTTCCACGCCGCCTGCAAAGCTGCCGGGATCGATGCCGTGCTGAGCCCGGACATCAAGCGGAGCTTGTGGATGAAATTCGCAATGCTGGCGCCGTTCTCGGGCCTGACCGCGCTGACGGGAGCCACTGCGGGGCCCCTTCGCGAGACTCCCGGCACGCGTGCACTGATCGAAGCGGCAGTGAAGGAAGTCATCGCGGTTGGAACGGCCGCGGGCGTGCCCTTCAAGCCGGACGACTTCGCGTCGTTGATGAAAACGGTGGAAGGCAATCCCGCGGCCATGACATCGTCAATGGCGCACGACCGGATGGCGGGAAAGCCGCTGGAGGTCAACTTTCTTTCCGGCGCCGTGGTGCGGATCGGGGAAAAGCATGGCGTTGCGGCGCCAACGCACAAGTTCATCCAGCAGGCTCTGGCGATCGACGCTGGCGGCAAAACAAAGGGGGCGTAAATGGATCGCCAAATAGCCTTCATCGGTCTCGGTGCCATGGGTGGTGCGATGGCCGAGACGCTGGTCAAGAAGCAGTACCGTGTCAGGGGGTATGACCCCCGGCCGGAGGCCGTGGCACGGCTCGATTCACATGGCGGCAGGGGAGCGGCCAGCGTCGAGGAAGCCGCGCGGGGCGCGGGCATGCTGGTGCTGATGGTGGTCAACGCCGATCAGGCAGAGGACGTGCTGTTCGACAAGCTGGCGCTCGAGGCGCTTACGTCCGACGCCACCGTGGTGCTGTGCTCGACATGCGCGCCGGACCGGGTCGAGTCGATCGCACATCGGGTGGAGCGGGCTGGCCGGCATTTCATCGATGCGCCCGTTTCGGGCGGCGTGGCCGGCGCCTCGACGGGGACGCTCACCATCATGGCGGCTGCCAAGAAGGCAGTCTTCGAGGACGCCAAGCCGGTGCTGATGGCGATGGGCTCGAGCCTGTTCCACATGGGCGAGACGCCGGGACAGGGTGCGGCCATGAAGGTGGTCAACCAGTTGCTGTGCGGCGTGCATATTGCAGCGGCGGCCGAGGGGTTGGCCTTCGCGGAGCGCGCCGGCATCGATCCCAAGGTGGCGCTCGAGGTGCTGTCCGGGTCGGCAGCACAAAGCTGGATGCTGAAGGCGCGCGGGCCGCGAATGGTCGACTACGACACGATCGTGACGAGTGCTGTCGACATTTTTGTCAAGGACCTCGGGCTTGTGCTGGATTCAGGGCGGGCTGCAAAAATGGCGCTGCCATTGGCCGCCTCGGCGCATCAGCTGTTCCTTGCGGCCTCGGGCATGGGCCACGGCCACGAGGACGACAGCCAGGTGATCGAGACCTACCGAGCTTTGACGCGGAAAAAGGGCTAGCTGCCATGGCAAGCGAACTGATCGAAGCCGATAGCGTCGAGGTTCTGATCCTGGTCGACAACGTCACCGACAACTTGTCGTCGACGCCGAAATTCGTCGAAACGGAAATGACGCGATTGCAGAAGCGCGGCGTTGGCCTGGTGGCAGGCGATTGCCTGTGCTGCGCGGCGCATGGGCTTTCATGCCTGGTGACGGTGCGGCGCGGGGCAGAGCAGCGCACGTTGCTGTTCGACACCGGGCCTGAAGCCGATACGTTTGCGCGCAACGTGCAGCGGCTCGGTGCCGACCTTGGCACGGTGGGCGCGGTGATGCTGAGCCACGGACACTGGGACCACGGCGGCGGCATGGTGAAGGCGCTGGATCTCATTCGCGGTGCGGGCGGGCCTAGATCCGTTCCCTACTACGCGCATCCCGGCATGTTCCGGCAGCGGGCGTCGAAGAATGCGGACGGCAGTTTCCGGCTGATGGAGGACGTGCCACAGCCGCGCGAGCTCGCCATTCACGGCGCCGAAGTGATTGCGACCGAGGAGGCCGCCTATCCGCTCGACGGGTTTTTCTATGTGAGCGGCGAGATCGAGCGGGTGACGCCCTACGAGGTGGGCTTGCCGGGCCAGCACCGGCGCTCGGACGATGGCACAGGCTGGGTGCCCGACGAAGTGCTCGAGGACGAACGCTTCCTGGCCGTGCACGTCAAAGGCAAGGGGCTGGTGGTATTCTCGGCCTGCTCGCATGCGGGCATCATCAATGTTCTGACACATGCCCGTAAGGAATTCCCCGGCGTGCCACTGTATGCGGCGATGGGGGGCCTGCATCTTTCAGGCACGAACGAGCGCATCATCCCCGAGACCGTGCGCGATCTCGCCCAATTCGAGCTGACGACCATTGCTGCGGGCCATTGCACGGGCTGGCGCGCGATGGCCGCGATGCTGAACGCGTTTGGCGACGAGCGTCTGGTGCCGTTGGCGGTGGGCAAGCGCTTCCAGTTTTGATGGCGCCCGGCGCTGAGATCAGAATGGATTCCAAGTGGGGCGGGCCGTGAAGCGGACATAGCCGATGTTGGCGCCGAGGCGGAGGCCCAGACCGGAGCGAATTGGCGCCAGAATCATTTTGCCGTTGGTCAACACGGTCATGCCAACGCCGCCGACGAGGTAGGCCGAGCCGTCGACGCCGGAATAGCCGGCGAAAATATCGAGATCATTCTTGAGGTTGTAGACCAGGAACAGGGTCTTGGACCCGGAGGCGCCGACGTCATAGCCGATCGACGGGCCGTGCCAGTAGACCTCGCGGCTCTTGCCGCTGCGGGTGAAGAGGCGTCCTTTGCCGTAGCGCAGACCGGCAATGAACGCACCGCCGCCCTCGTTGCCGAGAACGTAGGCATTCGGCCGGCCAAGGAGTGGAGAAGAGCGCGTGCTCTATGACGTTGCCGAGGCCGCTCGAAATGGTCCCGAAGAACCCGCGAGGCGGCAGCAATTTCATCAGCGGAAAACCCATCGTTCGGCGGGGTCGCGGTTGGAGGGCAACGGCGCGGACGGCGGTGCTGGTGCTGGCATGGCGTCCTGCTGGATTTGTGCCTTGGCTGGTGCCCACGCCAGTGCTGCTTTCGGCGACGCCGGTTTTGCGGGCAGGGCTGCGGCAGCGCGCGGCGGGGTGGGTGTCTTCGGCTTGGCCGGCGCGGATATGGCGGAGGACTTTTGCGCCGGTCTGGACACTGGTCCAGCGCGGCTGCCTGCCTTGGCTGCGTGGGCCGGGCGGGGGTTTTTGGCCTTGGCCTCTGGCGGCTGAGCCTCGCGCGGCGGTTTCGCGCCAGCGTCGGCGTTCGCGGTGGCGGTCCCTTCGGGCTTGCGCTGGCGACGCGGTGGCGGAAGCCGTGTTCGACGCAGCACCCGCCAATTCCTGGTCGACGCGGGCAGCAGGTGGTTGGACTTCGCCTTTACGGTGGCCTGCAGCTCGATCGTTGCGTATCCTGCAAGGCATTGATCATGGAGCGAGTCGATGGTCGTTCCCGAGCCACTCTCTCGCTCAGCTCGTCGATCCACGCTGAGCAGGCCTGCTGCCTTGCCGTCGAGCTCGAGGGTTTTGGCATCGGACACCAGCGCGGCCACTTTGTCTTCGGCGTCGGCTCCAGACCATCCACGCTTTGCCTTGAGCTCGCGCAGGCGGGCCTCCAGCTTGGGCTGGGTTTCAGCGGTGAGCACGCGCAGGCGGTAGCTTCGTCGACCAACCGGCGGGCTTCGGCGCGCTGGCATTCCTCAGCCTTAGCGAACGCCACCTGAGCCGTCAGCGCGCAGAAAAGGGCAAGCAGTCGCAGCGGCGTCGAACGAACCATGGTTGGTCTTCCTTACATCGGCGCGCGTGATGTCCATTGCGTTGCCCATGACGTAGGGGCTCGCCGCCGTGACGTCAAATGGCTGCCGGGGCCTTGAACCACGCCATGCGGCTGAAGCTCTGCCCTTAACGGCGCCGGCGGGGCAGACTGCCGTTCGCAACCTTGCGCGCAACACGCTGGCGGGCAAGAGCAATCCAGCGCCGGCAGCTGGCCAATCCCCTGTCACACCACGTTGACGGGAGCGCTTCGGCTTTGCGGACTTTCCAGGCCGGATTGCCCTTGATCTCGGCGGCAGCAATCTCACTGCCCGCAAGTTGCTCTTGGACCAGCGAATAAGGTTCGCTCGTCGTCATGCCGGCCATAAACGGATTTGCCTGCACGACGGCTGCACCGACGACGCGGATGGCGAGAGGGTATCGCCTGGGGCCTGCAAGACGCGCACCGCCCCTGCCGGGCATACGAGAAAAATGCCAAACGCAGATTGGCGAAGTTCGGCAACTTGGCCGGCTGCTGCGAAGATGGCCGTCGCGCGTATAGGCTTCCAGCTGCCCGCCTCGCGAATGCCCGGTGGTGCGAAGGCGCAGCAACTCCCCATTGGCGAGCTTTTCGGTATCTGCCGGAAAATGACGCCGGCTCACCTCGATGAATGTGCTCTCGATGAACTGAAACGGGCCCAAGGCCGTCGACCGTGGATTGGCCGCCGTGTCGCGCCCTCCCGATTCTGCCTGCATCAAGTGGTCGAGAAACGTCTCCATCCCCTTCGCGTCGCTGACCGCGGCAGAGTCAGAAGTGGAATGGGACGCAGCTGGTGGTTCTTTGCCGGCTTGCGCGTAGGCGCACTCCCAGAGCGGCAAGGTTGCCGCGGCGCAAGCCCACAACAGGACCATTCGAGGTGTCTTTGCGAGAACGCGACGCATGTCTTTGCCTACCGAACAGGGAGCTTCGGGACGGGTGGAGGCGAGCACCCCGTTGTATGTGTCGTTTCAGGATCGCTGGCCCAACCTCGTCAAATTTCCTGAGCACGGCGCGACTATGCAACGATACCATTAAGACGAACCCAACACTATGAACCGAGGACTGATGGCGCAATCGGGCGGCGGCAGCGCTCGACACGGCGACCGATGGGCACACATCGGGCCGCATATTGCTCACGAAACCGGCCCTCGGGGCCTCTCAAGGGTCCAGCTGGACGCCCAAAGCCGAACGCTGGCGAAAGCCACCCTGTTGCAAGCGCAATCCAGTGCTCAGACGACTTTCAGTCGCGCGTATGGCCCTTGGACGCTGACAGCGCCTTCGACAAAAGTTCCGGCATGTCATCGCGCAGGCCCCACACTTGTGCGTTCATGGTATCGAGCCGCTGCACGATGCGTTGCATAAGCGCATCAGAGGTTGAAAAGTGCTTTGTCGTTTCTCCGCGAATGGCCACAAGTTCTGGATGGACGTGACGCATTTGTCCCGTGAGGACATTGACTGCGCCTTCGAGATCACCGACCCGCCTCTTCAATTCTTGTATTTCGGCTTCGATGTCCATGTCTTCTCCTCAAGTCTAGCCAGGCGTCCGCGCGACAAGAAAACGAATTGATCAGTAGGGCTAGCAATATCTCTCAGCGGAACAACTGAATTTTGCTTGCCCGCTGCCGCCACGTCACGTCGCGTCAAACAGCCGGTCAATGTGCTCAAATTGTTGAAGTTCGCACGGCCTCAACATCGTCGCACCGCGCGAAACCTGTCGCGACGAATGTGCGCTCACGACAGCAAAACCAGATGCCTACAAAAGCAATTATCCATTTTGATCAATGCGCTATCGCCTACATCGGACAGCTCCCCTCAACGAGCAATTAACAGTGGGGCGGCGACGAAACCTAGTTGCATGATCCGGCGTCATTGATCTGCGTCAAATGCACTGCTTCTGCGCAGCATGCTGCACAGGAGGTCGAGCGCGATGACGCCGGATAGTGTGCGCTGCTCAGGCCTTCGATTGTGCGTTGTGCTCAACCCAGCGGTAGACAGCCGTGTGGTCCGCGCCCGCTTCGAGCTCCCCCATCACGCGCCCCAGCAAGTCGGACACGAATGCCAGCTCACCAGCGGGGACAGAAATTTCGTCCGCCAGCCTTCGGGCCATGCCGACGTCTTTCTCCATCAACGCCAATGCAAACCCTGAATCGAATTTGCGTGAGAGCATGTAGCGTTTGGCCTTGTTCTCGGTGGTGTTGTTGCGGCCGGACGAGGCATTGAGGATCTCGACCATCTGCTCCGGGTCGAGGCCAAAACTGCGCCCGACCACCAGCGCCTCCGAGGTGGCAATGAGGCCAGCGGCGGAGACGTAGTTGTTGAGTGCCTTCATGGCATGGCCGGAGCCGAGCTTGCCGGTACGATGAACTTTGCCCATCGCTTCGAGCATCGGGGCGATGCGATCGATTTCGGCTGCGTTGCCACCGACCATGATGGCCAGCTCTCCCGTCACGGCGCGCGGCACACCGCCAGACACCGGCGCATCGACCAGGGCTACGCCGCGGGCCGCCAGTTCTTCGCCCAGCTTGACGGTGTCCAGCGGATAGGACGAACTCATGTCCACCACCACCGAGCCCCGCGCCAGCGTGGAGGCGAAGCCGCCTTTGCCATCTTCCCCCATTGCCGCGCGACGGACGACTTTGCTGTCGGGCAGCATCGTCACAACGACGTTGCATTGACGGCCGAGCGTTGGCAGGTCAGGGGCGGCAGAGAACAGATCTGTCTCAGCCACCAGCGGTTCCACGACGGCAGCGCGGGTGTCATAGAGCATGACGGGGTGACCCGACTTGACCAGGCAACGCGCCATCGGCGCACCCATATTGCCGACACCAACCAGTCCGATCCGTTGGGGCTCCACGATGACTACTCCTGTTGTTGCAAGCCGTGTGTTTGACATTCAAGGTTTGTGCCTCGATGCCATCGGCATGGCAAGGCTCAGTGCGGGCAGACACCCAAACACCCGGCCCATCGCTTTGCCGCCATGCCGCCGCCTGTGGGACAGGCCCGGACAGCTTGCGATTGGAGGCCGCGATAGAGCCAAATAACAGTATATGCGGCTTTGGACTTGCGTGGAACAAAAAAAGAACATAAACACATCACGGAGATCCAAATGAGCTTTGCATTCATACATACGGCCGACTGGCAACTCGGGAAAACGTTCAAGCGCATGGCGCCGGACAAGGCTGGGCGGCTGGAGGCGGCACGGCTCGATGCGATCGACGGGATCGGCGAGCTGGCGATGCGTTCGGACGTGCAGCATGTGCTGGTGGCAGGCGACGTGTTCGACAACGAGCATGTTGCCGACAGCCTATTGCGGGCTGCGATGAGCCGAATGGCGGCTTGGGGTGGCCTCACGTGGCAACTGCTGGCCGGCAATCATGATCTGGCACGGCCGGGCGGAGTTTGGGAACGCCTGCAGCGGCTGGGAATTGCAGCCAACGTGCGGCCGCGGCTGGTCTCGGAAGCTGTGGATCTGACTGCGGGAGTGACCTTGCTGGCAGCGCCGCTTCGTTCGCGGTCCAGCGATGGCGATCCGACACTTTGGATGGACCAGTGGGCCTCGGCCGAGGGCACGATCAGGATCGGCTTGGCGCATGGGTCGGTGCAGGGCTTCGGCAGCCTCGGGGAAGCTTCTGTTCTGATCGACCCGGCGCGGCGGGCCTCGGCGCGGCTCGACTATCTGGCGCTCGGGGACTGGCACGGCACGCGCGAGATTGCCGAGGGTGTTTGGTACTCCGGTACGCCTGAGCCGGAGCGGTATGTTGCCAACGATCCAGGCAACGCCTTGGTGGTTCGGATCGACGGTCCGGGATCTCTTCCGGTGGTCGAGGTCGTTCGTGTTGCGACCTACAGCTGGGTGGCGCAACGGGTTGTCGTGGCGAGGCTCGCCGACCTGGAGCCGATCGAACGCGGTGTCGACAAGCTCGGACCGGCCCAGGCGCGTCAATTGCTCCGCCTCAAAATCGAAGGCGGAATGACCGCGGAAGAGATGGCGCAGATGGGCGAGCGGCTTGCGGCGCTGGAGGCGCGGCTGATGGCGCTCGAGGTGGATGCCACACAGCTCAGAACCTCGTTTCGCCCGGAAGATCTCGCCAGTCTCGGTGAAGCTGGCGCAGGTCTGCGGGCAGTCGCGGAACGGCTGGCGGCAAGATCGAAGACGGGCGACCGCGACAGGCTGCCGGGTTGCGGAGCGGGCGCTCACGCGATTGCTGGCGCTGGCGCAACGTGCTGATGGACGGGAGGCCTCGGCATGAAGCTGAGGGCCATTCGTGTTGCCGAAGTCGGGCGCTTCATGGAGCCGGCGGCCGTTGAAGGCTTGTCCGGGGGGCTGGATCTGCTGGTCGGCTCGAACGAGGCGGGCAAATCGACATTGCTTAAGGCGGCACGGCTTGCACTTCGGGAGAAGCATACGAGCACGAGGGCGGAGATCCGGGAGTTGCGCCCCTATGGCGGCGGAGCACCGCTGGTCGAGGTCGAATTCGAGGCCGGTGGCGAGCGGTGGCGCCTGCGCAAGCGATACCTGGCAGAAAAAGCAGCCGAGCTGGTCTCGCTCGGATCGAACCGGATCGCGCGTGGCGCAGACGTGGATACAGCGCTCGACACACTGTTTGGCGCCGAGTCGATTTCGAGCCGGCTGTCTTTGCTCTGGCTCGAGCAAGGCAGCCTGGTGACGGCACCTGCCGCGGTTCCGGAAGCTGGCCGTGACCTCGTGCACGCGGCGGTAACGGCGGAAATTGCCAATGCTGCCGGTGGCGCGGCGGTTCGGCGGATGCGGCGGGAGATCGCCGCCCTGCTCGATGCTCAGGTCACGAAAACCGGTCTCAGAAAAAACGGCGGCCTCGCTGTGGCCGAACGCCGTCTTGCCGGAGCCAAGGAGGCGCTTGCTGTTGCCCGGCGGCGCGCGGAGGACGACGAAGCGCTGGTGGAGCAGCTGGTTCGCGTGGAGACTGAAGCGCAGGCGCTGCGCGCGCCCGAAGCCGCGCACCTGCGCCAGCGACGGCTGGCTGCGGCCGAAGCGCAATTGCAGGCCGGGCGTGCGAATGCCGCACGGCGGGACGCCGCCGCAGTGGCGGAAGCTGATGCACGGCGGCGACATGAGCAGGCGGCGAGTGCGCTGCGACATCTGACGGACGCACTTGACCAGATCGAACGTGTCAGCCGCGAAACCGAAACCTACACGCACGAAGCGGTTCGGCTCGGCGCTGAACTGGCGACGGCGCAAAAACTGCTCGATGACGCAGAAAAACTGGTGCGGGCGCGGCAAACCGAATTCGCCGTGGCTGAGGCCGACCTGGCCAGATTGCGCGCGGCACAGGCCTGGCGTGAGCTGGCGCAGGCCGGCAAGCAGGCACAGGCTGCGGCGAAGCGCCTGGATGAGATTGCTCGAGACCTCGCCGCTTTGCCGCAAGACGACAAACTGCTTGGCGATGCGCGCAAACTGGTCGCAGCCATCGCTGGCGGTAAAGCCCGCGTCGAGGCGCAAGCCCCCATTGTCACAGTCGACTATGAACCCGACGCGATCGCACGCATCACGCACGACGGGTCGCCTGTGGGCGACGGCATGCAACTGGTCGCTCAAGGAAAACTCGAGCTGAGCATCGCGGGCGTCGGGCGCATCACAGTGATGCCTTCGCATTCGGGCGACCATGCGGCCATGGTCCGGTCGCTGGCTTGCGACCATGCCGCACTGGAGGCCCTTCTGGCGACGGCCAATGTGGCTGACGCCGCAACCCTGGAGGCCCGGCGAGAGGCGGCGCGGGTGTTGGAAGCCGAACGGGGACGCCTGGAGGGGACAATGACGGCACTGGCGCCGGAGGGTCTGGCCGCATTGCTCGACCGGGTACGTGCGGCGGAGGCTCACCTTGCAAAGCTTGGCTCACCGACGGAACCGGTCCGGACGCTGGCGGAGATGGGTGACGCCGTCGTCGATCTGAGGGCGCAATGCGAACGCGCGGGCCAAGCGCGAGACGGCGCTGCTGCGACACTCGACCAGCTGGCGCGCGAGCAGGCGGCGGCGGGCGCGCGGTTGCAGGGGCATGAGGAACGCTTGGCTCAATTGCGCTCTCAGGCGCCGCCAGCTGACGATGCGGCCCGCATGCGGTCTCAGCACGAAGACGAGGCGGAGGCGGCGTCGTTGGCCTACAGCGAGGCCCTGCGGATTCATGCCGCCCTCAAAGCCGAGGCGCCTGACGCTGCGGGCCTGGCACGCATGGAAAACGAGGTCACGACGGCGCGGCGCGAGATCGAGGCTGCGCGAGAGCGCTTGTCCGATCTGATGGCGCAGCGCTCGCGCCTCGAAGGCGGGCTCGAGCAAGCGCGCCGTGAGGACCGTACGGGACAGCTCGAAGAACTCATTGCCGAGGTCGAGCAGGCGCAGCGTGACTACGACGACATTGCCGAGGATGTGGCCGCCCTGAAGCTGCTCGATGACGAGTTGGCGCGTGAAGACGCGGCGTTGCGCTCAGCCTATCAGGTTCCGGTGGCGGAGCGCCTTGCGCCGTATCTCGAATTGCTGTTTCCCGGCGGTTCGGTGGCACTCGATGACAAATTCGAAACGTCTGGCCTGGTGCGCGCCGATCTCAAGGAGCGCATGGACGACCTCAGCGCCGGGACGCGGGAACAGATCGCCGTGATCGTGCGGCTTGGATTTGCGCGCTTGCTGGCGGACCAGGGCATGAGTTGGCCGCTGGTGCTCGACGATGCGCTGGTGCATTCCGACGATTGGCGCATCCTGGCGATGCACCGGGCTCTGGAACGGGCGGCACAGTCGCATCAAGTCATCGTGCTCACCAGCCGCGAGCAGACGTTTGGCAACCTGGCTGGCAACCGGGTCAGCGTTGGCCCGTGGCTGCAGGGGCCGTAAGGCGACACACGTCTGGCGCCGACGGCTCAGGCGCGCTCATGGAAGAAGCCGTAGATCCGTTGCGCCATCTCGGCAGAAATGCCGCTGACCGCCTCCAAGTCCTCGACACTGGCGCGCGATATGGCCTTTGCCGAACCGAAGTGGGCCAGAAGTGCCCGTTTGCGGCCTGGCCCAATGCCCGAGATCTCGTCCAGGGGATTGGCCCCCAGGGCTTTGGACCGTTTGGCCCGATGGGCGCCGATGGCAAAGCGGTGCGCTTCGTCACGCAACCGCTGGACGAAATAGAGCACCGGGTCCCGCGGCTCCAACATGAACGGCAGCGGGCGGCCCGGCACGTGAAAATGCTCGCGCCCGGCATCCCGGTCTGGTCCCTTGGCAACACCGACCAGGGCGACATCGTCGATGCCCAGTGAGGCAAGCACTTCGCGCGCCACGGCCAATTGGCCGGCCGCCGTCGATCAGCACGAGATCGGGACGGTCGGGCATGTCGTCGGCATCGAAGGCGATGTCCTCGGCGTCGTCCTCTGCCGTTGCGTCGACATCATCGCCAGTCTCGCCCGGCGCGATTTCGGTACTGGCTTCGGGCACGGGATCTGCTTTGAGAACGCCAAAGGCAATCGAATCCGCGCCGCGCTCGCCGCGCGGCGGTGGCGATGGACCTGCGATCCGTGTGGCCGTGAGCTGCGCGCCGACCGGCGCATCGCGAACCGTGTCGCCCTCACCCGGCTGGTGCTGGCCAAGAGCTTCAACGGCACCATCATCGCCGTCGCCTGGCGGATTGCCGGTGCGTTCACCGGCCAACCTCTTGAAGCGGCGGGTCAGCACTTCGCGCATCATGGCGTAGTCGTCGCCCGGCGCGGTTTCCGGGTTCTTGATGTTGAACTTGCGGTAATGCGCTTTGGCAAAACCGCGGGCGCCCGCAACGATCATGCCGCCGACTGCACTCGAGCCCATGATGTGGCTATTGTCGAAGACTTCGATGCGGCGCGGGGTGGAAGACAGTCCGAAGCGCTCGGCAACGCCGTCGAGCAGGCGGCGCTGGGACGAACTTTCCGCGAGGCTGACCCAACGCCTCCCGGGCATTGGCCAGTGCATGTTCGACCAGCCCTGTCTTGGTGCCACGCTGGGGAACACGGATCTCGACGCGCCTTTCGGCCTTGAGAGCCAGGGCTTCTTCGAGAAGCTTGTGTGCGGGGGGGCGATGGGACAACAGGATCAGGCGCGGCACGGGCTTGTCGTCGTAGAACTGAGCGATAAAGCTCTCCAACACCTCCTCGGCGGCGAGGGCACGGTCTGCCTTGGGGAAATAGGCGCGGTTGCCCCAGTTCTGCCCACTGCGAAAGAAGAACACCTGAATGCAGGTTTGCCCGCCTTCCTGATGCACGGCAAAGATATCGGCTTCCTCGACACCATCGGGATTGATGGCCTGATCGGCGGTGACGTGGGCCAGGGCCTGCAGGCGATTGCGGAACGCTGCTGCACGCTCGAATTCGAGCTTGTCGGATGCCTCCATCATCATGGCCTGCAGGCGGGTGCGCACCTCCTGGCTTTCGCCACGCAGGAACTTGCAGGCTTCCTCGACCAGCCGATCATACTCCGCCGGCTCGATCTCGCCGGTGCAGGGCGCCGAGCAGCGCTTGATCTGGTAGAGCAGGCAGGGCCGGGTGCGGCTCTCGTAGACGCTATCGGCGCAGGAACGCAGCAGGAAGGCGCGCTGCAGGGTGTTGATGGCGCGATTGACGGCGCCGGCGGACGCAAAGGGGCCGAAGTAGTCGCCCTTCGGGGCGCGCGCTCCCCGGTGCTTGAGGATCTGGGCTGCCTTGTGATCGCGGCGAATGAGGATGAAGGGGAAGGACTTGTCGTCGCGCATCAAGACATTGAAGCGAGGCTTGAAGCGCTTGATGAGATTGGCCTCGAGGAGCAACGCCTCGGCCTCGGTGCGGACGGTGACGAACTCCATCGCATGAGTGGCGGCGATCATGCGCGCGATGCGGTTGGTGTGACCGCCCATGCGCGCGTAATTGGAGACGCGTGCCTTGAGGCTGCGCGCCTTGCCGACATAGATGACGGTGCCTTCGGCATCCAACATGCGATAGACGCCGGGCTGGGACGTGAGCGTTTTGAGATACCCGGCGATGACCGCTGGTCCGCTCAATGGGGCCGAGGCCGACGGAGTATGCTTTTCGTCCACGACCGCGGGATCGGCGTCCCGCCCGTCCGGCGGGGCCGCAATCACCTCAGTCGCTTCCGTCGCGGCCGATGACGGACCGGCTTCGACGGTTTCGGCATCAGATGCGTGCTTATTTTCGTCATTCACCATGTGCTTGTTGTCGGCATGAGGACGCCCAAGGTCAAGACGTGTGCCGAAGGGGGCCCGCGTAGATGAGGGTCCTGCGTTCCCGGTGGGCCAAGGCAGAAAGCTCCCTCCACGGGTTGCGGGTGCTCGGCGCGTCCACATTTATTACAGGGCTATCAATCTCTTACCTGAACAGACCCCTAGGCCCGCTGATCGTCACGCCGCCTTCGGCATTTGCCTTATCCGCAGAGTGAGACCAACCCAGGCGTCGAGAAGCGCGGCGGGAGCGTTCAGGCCATGGCATTCCCAGGCTGGGTGTTGATCGCATATCGCATCTTGTTTGTTCTTAAAAGTATCTCATCGTTCTATTTGGGGACGGAGTTTGGCGCTCTTTCAACGCGCAAGAGGGATCGTGCTATGGCCATAAATCCAATTCGGAAGACAGACGACAAAGAAGGCTTGGTCTCACCGGCGATTGTTCGGAAAACCTCGCTTGATACGGCAGCTCATAGAAGTTTCCTTTCTGACATCGCGATCGATTTCGGTGACAGGGATGCGCTGGGGCGCATGTTTCTGCAGGCGGACACGCGATTGCGAGAGAAAGGCTATTTCGTGTCCTTTGGGACGTTCGATGAGTTGATGGACTTGAACAAAGCCAACAGCGATAACTGGCGCCCATTGCTGCCGATTTTCGACCCGGCAGGATGGGAACCCAGCAATAGAAATAGCTTCGTGGTGTTTGCGCGCGACAGCAGCGGAAAGATTGCATACGCGGCAGCCTCGCGCCTCTACGAGCTCGGCGGCAAATCACTCAAGGACGAGATCGAGAGTTTGAGGATCCTTTACCCCGATCCCAAGAGCCAGGCGTGGGAGGGAGAGTACATCGACGTCTCGGCGCCGATTGCCGCGAAGGTCAACGGTCGCGTGGTCTTTACGGGTGCGCAGTGGGTGCATCCCGAACACCGCGGTGCCAACTTCACGGTTTCGACCGTTCCGATCACGCGCGGCATTGCCTACACACGCTGGTATCCAGACTTGACCTTCAGCTTCATGGCGCCGGAGATCGTCAAGGCCGGGGTGGCGTGGAAATGCTACATGAACGTCGATTGGGAAGTGACGATGGTGAATACGCCCGTGCTGCGCAACGGAACCATCAATGCCGGTCTGATGTGGACCAACCCGCAGTTGATGGAGGCGCATTTCGCCGACGTGCTCGAAGGGACCTCAACGCGCCGCGACGCGCAGATCGACAGAGGTATCTACGATGGACCCGCCGACAAGAAGCTTGCTGGCTGAATCATCGGGCAACGGCAAAATAAAGCGACGGTAGCGACGACGGGTTCGCCCAGTCCCTGAGAAGTTGCCGATGGCGTCGATCGAATCGAAGGAGGGCGTGCCGGTCTCCAGGACTTCGTAATAGGACTTGGAAACCCAACGGCCGAACTCACGGTCCGGCATTTCTTCGATCGGGGCACCGACTGCGCACATGCGCCACGTGTCCTGATCGGAGAACATGTTCCGGCCGAATTCGCGGAACTGGATGCGGTCCTGATCCGGCGATTTGCCGAGCACGACAATGCGGTCGCCGAGTACACTGCGCAGCAGCATGATCAAGGCTCTGGCGTCGTAGGAGCCGACAAGATGCGGCCAGGTCGACAGAACATCATGCAGGGTCGATCGACTGCGAATATCGTCCGGCGTCAACGGTGCGGACAGGAAATCATCGGGCTTGGCCCGTTTGCCTTGATCCAGCACCGCTTCGAGACGCTGGAGGGAGCGGTTACCGATCAGCAACTCGTCGCGCCATTCGCTTTCGAACAGGGAGAGGACGACGCGTTCGGTTTTGCTGCGCCCCAACCAATCCAGCAAGCCCAGGGTGGTTCGCTCGCTGACGAAGTCCGGGCGCAGGCGCACCTGACATGACCGGCCGAATATATTAATGCCCACGAAACCAAGGTTGCGGATGGCGTATTCGATAAACTCGCCTCCGGAATATGGAGAATCGAACGCTTCCCGCAAGGCGCGAGAGTCGCTTCTCCAAACTTCCCCGAGGTCATCGATCAAAAACAACGACATACACCACCGCTCCACCGTCGTCGTGTCGCATTTTCAATCTTCATGACATCACGAAATGGTTGCGTTTTCGTTGAACTGCTCAATGTGGCCATTAACAAATTTGAGGATTCTTTGCCGACGAATGCCCCGTTTGGACACACGAGGGCCGCACTGTTGCCACGGTCTTTGCGCTGAAAATGGGCGCAAAGGGACGACATGCAACAACTGAAGACTCCAGCGCGCTTCCTCTCGACAACGCTCATCCTTCTTCTGATGGCGTCATGGTCTGTTGCCTGGGCGGGGGAGCCGGTGAAAAGCTCGGCAAGCCAGCAGGCCGTGCTGCAATGGATCAACAGCTACCGGGCGAAACCGGAGCCTGAGCGGCTGGCCGAAGTCGTCAAGGCTCTGCACAAGCTGGGGCTGCTCAGGGATCTGGAGACTGCTGGTGTCTACATCGGGTTTACGGCGGGGGTCCTGGGCACCAACCCGCACAAGGCTCGGCACCTGATTGCGGGTATGTTTCCTATGCCGCCGGAAAGCCAAGTGATCATCATCCGCGCCATCGCCTATTCGGGGCTGCCCGACTGGAAAGACCTGCTAAGGGACTTTTCCGAGCGCATGCCGGTCCGCGAGGTGCTCATCCGACGGCTGCTGGACGGCAAGCTGCCGACACTCGAGCGGCTGCAGTTGCAGTCCTCGCCCGCCGCTCTGGACACGAACTGGGGCTATTATTTCGCCTCCGGATCCCCCGCCCCGGTCAAGCGGATCATCGATGCGCTGGCCTGGGTCAAGGAAGGCAATGATCTGGATCGGTTGACCGCTGGCAATATGGCCAAGTGGACGCTTGCCAATAATGCCATGCAAGACAAGGATTTGATCGACCTTCTGAAGGCCGACCTGACGCGCCGCAGCGGAGGCGTGAGAACCGAGCTTGCCGACGTGATCGAAGCGGCGGAGACGTTCGAGACCGCGCGCATTCGCAAACAGGCACAGGCGGCAATCGAGGACTTGCGCGTGAAGGGACCGGCATCGCGGCGCCAGATGAGTTTCTGGAGCCAGGCAGGCCAGACGGCGCTGGCGCTCGGCTGTGTGGTGGCTGGCGCCCTCGGCCACCCCGAGGTTGCGGTTCCGTGCGTCATCGGCGGTGCGGCGACATCGGCTGCGATCAAAGTGTTAACGCCGCAATAGGCCAATTCGGCTTTCCAACCTCGCGGGCTTCTCGCCCTTGCGCATTGAAGGCATGGCGGGCCTCTGCTAGAGCGTGGGCGGCCTTAGGGCGGCCACTCCGACTTTCGCCCAGGCCACTGATTTGGTCTCTCGACCCATGGGTTTCAGTGCGACGGGCGTCGCTGCTGGCCGATCAGGCCGAGACCTCAAGCGCTTTTTGGGCCCCCCTTGAGCGCGTCACCACACGCGAGGCGTTGCCCCATGATACCGCGCTATGCACGTCCTGAGATGGTCAAGATCTGGGAACCGGAAACGCGATTTCGTATCTGGTTCGAGATCGAAGCCCATGCGGCTGCCGCGATGGCCGAAATCGGGATGATTCCGAAAGAAGCGGCCCAGGTCATTTGGGACAAGGGATCGGCGGCAACGTTCGACGTCGCGCGGATCGATGAGATCGAGCGGGTGACCAAGCACGACGTCATCGCTTTCCTGACGCATCTGGCCGAGCATGTCGGCCCCGAGGCGCGCTTCGTGCACCAGGGGATGACGTCGTCAGACGTGCTCGACACCTGCCTCAATGTGCAACTGGTGCGGGCCTGCGACATTCTCATTGCCGATGTCGACCGCTTGCTCGCGGCGCTGAAGGTGCGGGCCAAGGAACACAAGACCACGGTGACCATCGGCCGGAGTCATGGCATTCATGCCGAGCCCACCACGTTCGGGGTCAAGCTCGCGCAGGCGTATGCCGAATTCGCGCGGGGCCGGGAGCGTCTCTTGTGGGCGCGCAAAGAAGTCGCGACGTGCGCCATCTCCGGAGCGGTTGGCACGTTCGCGAATATCGATCCGCGGGTCGAAGAATATGTCGCGGCCAAACTGGGGTTGGTGGCCGAGCCGGTCTCGACGCAAGTCATTCCACGCGACCGGCACGCCATGTTCTTCGCCACGCTCGGCGTGGTGGCCTCGTCAATCGAGAGGTTGTCGATCGAGATCCGCCATCTGCAGCGGACCGAAGTCCTCGAGGCGGAGGAGTTTTTCTCGGAAGGCCAGAAGGGCTCGTCGGCGATGCCGCACAAGCGCAACCCGGTGCTGACGGAGAACCTGACGGGCCTTGCGCGCATGGTCAGGGCCTACGCCGTGCCGGCGATGGAGAACGTGGCACTTTGGCACGAGCGGGATATTTCGCACTCGTCGGTCGAACGCATGATCGGGCCCGATGCCACCGTCACGCTGGATTTTGCGCTGAACAGACTTGCGGGCGTGATCGAAAAATTGATCATCTATCCCGAGAACATGCAGCGCAATCTCGATCGCCTCGGCGGGCTCATTCATTCGCAGCGCGTGCTTCTGGCGCTGACTCAGAAGGGCGTGTCGCGCGAAGACAGCTACACGTGGGTGCAACGCAATGCGATGCCGGTGTGGCGTGGCCAGGGCGATTTCCTGGCCCTGCTGAAGGCCGACAAGGACGTGGCGAAAGCTTTGACGGCTGGCGAGCTGGAAGCGCTTTTCGACCTCGGCTATCACACCCGGCATGTCGATACGATTTTCAAGCGGGTGTTCGGAGAAGCCTAAGCTCCCCAGTCGCGCTTCCTCGGCTCTCCTGCCGTCCCGCCTAGTCACACTTGGCAGCTCGACGACGGCGTGCAGCCCAGCGTTCAGCGCTTGGGGGGCGGCGCCGTGGCCTTGACTGAGGCCCGCTCGCGCAATCTGTTTGCCCAAGCCGCAAGCTCCGGACGCGTCGTCTCCAAAGCGGCGACGCCCGCATAAGCGGCGGATTCGATCCCGGCCAACAGCATGAACTGGGCGAGATTGGGCGCGCCTTGCATCACGGGGTGTGCAAGCTCGCGCACCCACAGATCGGCGAGGCGTTCGGCACGGGCCGCTTCATGCGCGATGATGGTGGGCGAGCGCTCGTTGGCGGGGCGGCGCATCTCGCGTACCCAAACCGAAATCCCGTCGGTGATCGAGCGCGACCAGGCTTCGAGGCGGCCGTAGGCCCAGGCATGCGCCGAAGGTGGCAAGGCGAGCGTGGGATTGCCATCGATGGCATCGAGGTAGGCGGAGATCACACCACTGTCCTCCATGCCGACGCCATCGTCGCGCACGAGAAAGGGCACGCGGCCAGCGGGATTGATCGCGTAGTAGGGCGAGTCTGGCGTGCGGGTCTTGGCCTCGACCACCTCGACACGATCGGTGAGGCCCTTTTCGTGCACAACGATGCGCGCAACGCGGGCGTAAGGCGAGGTCCAGGTGACATAAAGTTTCAAAGCATGTTCCTTCATGCAACGATGGTGACGATGGTCCGGCGGGACGTGTCAGATGCTCGAGATCGGCCATGGCTGGCGCGAATGTGGAAGCGCAGCTCGGCCACGGGCGAACACGCTGAGCCGCGCACGGACAGTGAGGCTAGGGCTCGCACGTCGGCGACGCCAGAAGCGATAAAGTTGTAGCAATGCGCTGATACCTTCGACCAGAGGAGACACGAATGATCAAAAGTCTATCCCTGCTGACCCGCAAGCCTGAACTGTCAGCGGAGGCCTTTCGCAAGGTTTGGACCTCGGAGCACGCGCCGCTGGTGCATGCGGTGAAGGGTGTGCGCCGCTATACGCTGTCCTTCCCGCTGACCGAACCGACGCGGCCGGACGTTGCGACCCTGGAGGTCGGCCGGCAGGTCGATGCGATCGCCGAGCTTTGGTATGACGACATGGATGCGATGCGCAAGGCGGCGGCAAGCCCGGAGATGAAAACCGTGACAGACAATGGCGCCCTCTATCTGGCTGCGATCAAGACCTACATCACGGAAGAGCTCACCATCATCTGATGGGCGGCGGGGAGAGCAGGTGCGGTCGAGGGAGATGACCTCGGGAACCTGCCCATCCCCCTTCTTGCGCATGGCAGCATGGGCATGGCGACATGCAGCATGGCTAGGCATGACGGCTATATTTGCGTGACGGCTACATGGGCCAGATGGCTACATGGGCCAGACAAGCATGATCATCGGCAAGGCCACGACGATGACGATCAACGTCAACGGAAAGCCCAGGCGCGCATAGTCGCCAAACTCGTAGCCGCCTGGGCCGTAGACCAGGGTATTGGACTGGTGGCCGAAGGGCGTGAGGAAATCACAACTCGCGCCGATGGCGACGGCCATCAGGAAAGGATCGACATTGAGACCGGACTTGCGGGCATAGCCTGCAGCGATCGGTCCCATCAGCAGAACGGTCGCGGCGTTGTTGAGCACAGGCGTGATCGCAAGCGTGGCGATCAGGAACATGGCCAGTGCTGCAAACGGCGCCCAGCTTTGCGCCAGATCGGCGATGGCTGTCGCAATCAGTTCAGTGCCGCCGGTTCGCTCGAGCGCGCCGGTGACCGGAATGAGGGCTGCCAACAGAACGATCACCGGCCAGTCCACTGCCGCATACATGTCGTTGAGCGGCATCACGCGCAATGCACCGAGCACGATGACCGCCAGCAGAAAGGCGATTGTGACCGGCAAGGCGCCGACGGCGGTGAGGCCGACGGCCGCAAGCATCACCAGGGCCGGCAGGGTGGCACGCACGGGACGGCCCAGCGCGATCTTGCGCTCGGCAAGCGGCAGGACGCCAAGCTCGCCCTGGGTCACACTCATTTCATCGAGCTTGCCTTGCAGAACCAGAACGTCACCGGCTTCGAAGCGGACATGCTTCAAGCGGCTGGTGGTGCGCTGGCCCTTGCGGCTGATCGCCAAGAGATTGACGCCGTAGCGTCGCAGACCAAAGTCAAGCGGTGAGCGGCCGATCAACGGCGAACTCGGTGTCACGACGCTCTCGACAATGCCGAAGCCGTCGGTGGTGAGCAGACTGGGGTCGGTGTCCTTGGTGCCGACCAACTCGAGCTTGTAGTTGTCGACGACGCGTTTCAGCGCCACCGAACTGGCCTCGAGGACGAGGACATCGCCCTGCTGGATGGTCATCGTGCTCCACGGTACGATGCGGCGCACGTCGCCACGAATGACGGACAGCAGCACGACGTCATGATCGTTCTCCAGCTCGCGAACGGTCTTGCCGATCAGCGTGGAGCCCTTTTTCGCGCGGGCCTCGGTGACGTAGTCCTCGATCTTGAAGCGGGCCTCCGGCAAGGGTGCGCCGCGGCGGTCGGCTGGCAGGAGGCGCCAGGCGAAGGCCAGGTAGGCGACGCCGACCGTTGCGATGGCGATGCCCACGGGCGCGAAATCGAACATGCCGAAGGGCGCTCCCGTAACATCCTTCCGGACAACGGAAATGAGGAGGTTTGGTGGCGTGCCGATCAGGGTCACCAAGCCGCCAATGAGGGAGCCGAAGGCGATTGGCATCAAAACGATGGCCGGCGAGCGCCCCGCCTTTTCGGCGGAAACTATGGCGGCGGGCATGAGGATAGCGAGGGCGCCGACGTTGTTCATGAAGCCGGACAGCACAGCCGTGATAGCGGTCAAGGTGAAGACGTGCAGGCTGGGCGTGCTCATGAATGGTTCGGCCGCCACGACGAGGCGATCGAGCAGGCCCGATTGCCGAATGGCGGCACTGAGCACCAACACCAGCGCCACGGTAATGACGGCAGGATCGGAGAAACCATCGAAGGCGTGGCGGGATTCGACAATGCCCGTGACCACGGCTGCAGCAAGGGCGGCGCCGGCGACGAGGTCGTGACGCCAGCGTCCCCAGACGAAGAGCAGGAGGGTGGCGAGAAGAATGAGGGCAAGTATGGCCGTCGGCGAAAGGGCGATCACGGCAGTCCTGCTGTCGTAGTGGCTGAGGGATCAGACTCGCGATAGCGCGACAACCATGTAGCTGGATCTATCACCAAGACAGGCTCCCGCGAGATCATTGCGATGGTGTCGCACCATTCGATAGTTAATTCCACCTTGGTCGGCATATTTTGCTCGGTTTTGCAGGGCCAGTGTGGAGATCGTGCGGGTGAGGACGCGGGATTTTGTCAAACGCGCCGGCTGCGATAACGTTCCTGCTGGCAAAGCATCGACCGTTCAGCAGGAAACAGACACGTGAAAATCCGCGCCGCCGTGCTCTATGAGATGGAAAAACCCCGCCCGTATGCGACCTCGCGTCCGCTGGTGATCGAGGACGTCGAACTGGCGCCGCCAGGTGAAGGCGAAATACTGGTGCGGATCAAGGCGGCCGGCCTGTGCCACTCCGATCTTTCGACGATCAATGGCGATCGGCCGCGGCAGATGCCGATGGCGCTCGGCCATGAAGCGGCCGGCGAAGTCGTCGAGCTCGGCGCTGGGGTAAGGGATCTGGCGGTCGGCGATCATGTCATCCTGGTCTTCGTGCCGAGCTGCGGCCATTGCGGCCCCTGTGCCGAGGGCCGGCCGGCGCTGTGCGAGCCCGGCGCCAAAGCCAACGGGGCGGGAACATTGCTCTCCGGCGGCATGCGGCTTTCGAAAGGGGGCAAGCCGGTGCATCACCACATCGGCGTGTCAGCCTTTGCCGACTATGCCGTCGTGGCGCGCGAGAGTGCGGTGAAGATCGACAAGTCGCTGCCGTTCGAGGAAGCGGCACTGTTTGGCTGCGCCGTCATTACGGGCGCCGGGGCGGTGGTCAATACGGCCAAGGTTTCGCCGGGGACACAGGTGGCCGTGGTCGGGCTCGGCGGAGTCGGCCTGATGTCGATGCTTGCTGCCCGTCTGTCTGGCTGCCGTACGATCATCGCGATCGACATGCTGGAAGACAAGCTGGCACTGGCGCGGCAGCTCGGCGCGACACATGCTCTCAACGCAGGCGATCCCAAGTGTGCCGAGGCGGTGCGCGATCTCACAGGTGGCGGGGTCGACTTCGCTTTCGAGATGGCCTCGTCGGTGAAGGCGCTCGATCTCGCCTACCGGATCACGCGGCGGGGCGGGACGACGGTGACGGGCAGCCTGCCGCATCCGACACATACGTTTGCACTGCCGGCGACCAACCTGGTGGCCGAGGAGCGCACGATCAAAGGCAGCTATGTGGGAAGCTGTGTGCCGTCCCGGGATATTCCCCGTTTTATTGCTCTCTACCAGCAAGGCCTTCTGCCGGTCGATCGGTTGATGAGCGAGCGGCTGTCACTCGAGCAGATCAATGAAGGGTTCGACCGACTTGCGGACGGCGGCACCGTCCGCCAGATCATTGTCCCGTGAGGATGGGCGCTGGCGCACATCCCTGGCGGGGGCATTGACTGGGGCCGGTGTCGGTCAATGGGTGAGAATGACGAAATCGGTTCCGTCGTTGGTCTCGCCTAATCCGTAGTCGGAGACGATGATCGACACCCCGGGCCACACGCGTTGTGACATCAGCTGCGTGATGACGGGCGGAAATGTGATGCGGTCCAGCGCTTCGCTGGCCTTCGACGGTGACTTGTAGCTGGCGCTGTTGCGCTGTTTGCGCGTAAGGCCGCCGGATGTCGGCACGGTGATGGCAGCCCAGCGGACCTCAGTGCCGTCGCTGCTGTCGTCGATGGCAGTGAAGACGTGGGTTCCGATGGGCTGGTCCGGATCGGCGACGGCGACGGGCTCCTGGGCCAAGGGCTGAGAACCCTGGCGCAGGTAGACCAGCCCCGTGCGCCGGGAGACGAATACCGTCAACGGTTTGACCCCAAGGCGCGCGGCCGTCAGCTCGGCAGCGGCAGCTTCCGCTGCTTTTCGGGCTTCACGCGCCGTTGCGGCCGCAGCAAAAGCTGCCTTGGACGCCTCTGCCTCCGCGGCCTGCAACTTGACATGCGCTTGGCGGGCTGCCGCGACCGATGCCTCGGCCAGTCGCAGGCGCACGAGGATCGGGGCTTCTGCCTCCTCGGTCTGCACGGTGGCGAGGCCGAACTGCTCAAGGGCGCGGTATTCCTCGGTGTCGTCGACGATGCCGGCCGACGCCTTGACAGCCTCTGCCAGACGGCGGGCTTCAGCGGATTTCTCGGCGGCCAGCGCATAGGCCGGTTTGACGGCACGGTCGGCGACCAGTTTTGCAGCCTTGGCATTGGCAAGACGTGCGTGGGCCGCCGCGTAGGGCGACAGCGACGATGCCTGCTCTATGGGCGGCAGCGTATCATCGGCCGCGTTTGCGACCTGAATGACGGACGCCACGCGCTCGACCGGCTGACGAAGCGGTTGGGGCAGCTTGGCATGGCGGACGGAAACGGGCGAAATGTCTTTCGGCGACACCACGACGCGCATGCCGATCTCGCCCAACTGCCAAAGCTTTCTGGCGAACGCACCGGGGAGGCGAATGCAGCCGTGTGATGCGGGGTAGTTAGGAACGTAGCCTTCATGGAGCGCGATGCCAGACCACGTGAGGCGCTGCATGTATGGCATCGGCGCGCTCGAGTAGATATTGGATTCGTGGTAGCGGCGGCGCTGCAGGACCGAGAACACGCCCGTCGGCGTGGCATTGCCCGACTTGCCGGTTGACACACGCGAACGATGCAAAACACCGTTTGGTCCGTGCACCACGATATGCTGGCTTGCAAGCGATACGATCGCCAACAGGGGCTTGGACGGCTCGGGTTGATCGTCCGTACGGATGGCACGGTTTCGCTCGCGGGTCGAACGCTCGGCCTGGGCCGAGCCTCGGGCCAGTCTGATGGCACGCTCGCTGTGGCGTGGCACATGTGCTGACGAGGCGCGGGATCTGCCCGATCGCTCCGACGCCGTCTCGGCCACAGCAGAGGTAGCGAAGACGGGAGCTGCGGCAGCCATCGCGATACCGGCAACCAGTGCGGATAGCAGTGCCCCGGAGTGCCCACCGCCGCGCGGCAAAGTTCGAGACGGCACAGCCGAACCCTCGTCAGTGAAAGACAATTTCAATATCGGAAGACCACACCTGACACGCACGACACACTTCCTTGCCATCGGAACGTCACCGCAGACATTTGCCGGCTGGGTTTCACCACCTGGCTTTACGGTGACAACTATATCGAGGGCTGTGTCGTTGCTGGTGCCCTATTGGCAACAACGCGCGGGAATCGATTGTGGTGCGCTGTGCGCATTTGATGTGTGGTGATCACGCGCGGCCAAATGCGCAATCGGACGTCAAATGCAAAAGCTGCACAGGAAACATTGCGTTGCTGGCGTTGCCTCGGTTGCCGACATGCGATGCAGAGCGTGGTGCATGGCAAGGCGATTATCGGAAAGGAACCTCGAGCGGCGTCAGCTTTGGCGATGGAGCTGGATGGTGGCGGCTTCACGAAGGGCGCCGGCTGCAGGGCCGAACCCTTCAAGTGCGGCCAAGGCGGCGGCAACGGCCCGGTCGAGCTCGCGCCGGGCTGCGGTCTCGCCGGCCACGGCCACGAGGGTTGCCTTGCCCAGCGCCGCATCCTTTCCGACGGCCTTTCCAACCACGGCTGCGTCACCGGCAATGTCCAGCAGATCGTCGGCGATCTGAAACGCCAGACCAAGGGCGGTGCCATAGTCGGTGGCGCGCCCAAGCTCGGCAGGCGTGGCGGCTGCGACATGGGCGCCGGCGCGGCAGGCAAAGGTGATGAGTGCGCCGGTCTTCAAGCCCTGCAGGCGCCGGACGTGGGGCTCGTCGGGTTGGGGGGGCTGGCCAAGCTTGTCGGCTTCCAGATCCATCATCTGACCGCCGACCATGCCGGCGGGGCCTGACGCGACGGCGAGCTCGCGCGTGAGCGCCAGGGCCACGGAAGCATTGGCGAATGGCGTCGGCTCGTGGGCCAGAATCTCGAACGCCAGCGTCAGCAAGCCATCGCCGGCCAATATCGCCGTCCACTCGTCGAAGGCCTTCCAGACCGTGGGCTTGCCGCGGCGCAGCTCGTCATTGTCCATCGCCGGCAGGTCGTCGTGCACGAGGCTGTAGGCGTGAACGCATTCCAGGGCGGCACCGGCCTGGAGGGCGGCGTGCTCCTCGGCACCCAGGAGCTTGGCGAACTCCAGCACCAGGAACGGGCGAAAGCGCTTGCCGCCCGCCAGCAGCCCATGGCGCATGGATGCCACCAGCCGCTCGGGCGTGCCCGCCGCCGCCGTTTGGGCCAAAGCTGCCTCGAGGCGCTTTTCTACCAGGACGGCACAGTGGGCGAGCCGTTGCTCGAGGCTACGCGTGGGTTGTGGCGACACCAGATTCCCCTCCTGCCCTGTGGCACACCCTCGATGCGGATGCCCATCCCGGCTCGTGTTCCGGTTCTGACGTATGGTTGCGATGCCCGCCGCACGCGCATACCACACATAACGCGCTACACCAGCGGACGGGACGCTGCCGCCGTGCTGCCGAATAACTCGCGACGCGTCAAGGCGCAGGTGCTGGCAGGGGGCTGCGGTGCGCGGGCTCGAGGTCGCTTGGATGCCTGAAATTGGGGCAAAAGCTGTTCGTTGAACCGTCAACGCGTTGACATTCGAATCGCTTATCTTCGCCTTGTCATTCGATGGGGCGCTGCACAGTCTGCGGTTGCGCCGTCGATGGGTTCTGGAGCGTTGTCCGCGTCAAGTCGCGAGCGACCAGCTCGCGCGATACCGGGCGAGGGAATGGCGATCATCGACCTCAAGGTCAGTCGAGACAGCCGGGCGGGATGGATGGGCCGCCTTGGTCGTGTCAGTCGCAACAGCCTCGCATTCGGACTTTCCGCACCTCATCCTGATCCGGCCAGCCCCTGCCGCAATGCTGCATGTGCGAACGCCTCGACGTCGGGGCGCTCTGCGTCGCCGGCTCTGGGCGCTCGAGTGCGTGGTGATGCGGAGCCGCCGCGCGCGGGCCCGGGACAAGGTCTCAACGACGATGGAGTGGTCCATGCAGACACGCCGTCATCATCGAGTTCCGCCAGTGCATCAGTTGGTCGAGCACGCACCTTACGGGATCAATGGTCTGAAATCGCTTCTCTGGCGCCTCATCAACTGGCGTGTCAAACCGCTCTACCCTCCAGAACGGAGCTAATTCCCACACTGTCGGCGGGCGTTTGAGCGCCCCCAACGCCGACCACGAAAACGCCGGTCCCGCGAGGGGCCGGTATTTTTTTGGGACGTTGGTAAAAGAAGTTGGCGGTTGGTGATCGCACTGGCGCCTTGCGGTCGTCTATAGTCCCCCGATAACCTAAACACATGTTCGATTAAACGCCTGACCGGGAGGAAGCACATGGCGACCGTATCGATGACCGTCAATGGCCGAGCCGTCACCGCCGACGTCGATCCAAGGACGTTGCTGGTTGACTACTTGCGCACCCATCTGCGGCTGACCGGCACGCATGTAGGTTGCGATACGAGCCAATGCGGGGCATGTGCGGTGCACGTCGATGGGCGCGCCATCAAGGCCTGCACGACGCTGGCTGCTTCCTGCGAAGGCGCCAAAGTGACCACGATCGAGGGTCTTGCGCAGGGCGGCAACCTCCACCCGATGCAGGAGGCGTTCCGTCAGCACCATGCCCTGCAGTGCGGCTTCTGCACGCCCGGCATGATCATGGCCGGCATCGACATCGTCAATCGCAAGGGAACGGACGTCTCGGAGCACACCATCCGGGAAGAACTCGAAGGCAACATCTGCCGCTGCACGGGCTACCACAACATCGTCAAAGCCATCGCGGCGGGCGCGCAAGCCATGGCCGGCGCCAAGCAGGCAGCCGAATAAGCAGATAATCACACAACAAAAGACGTTTCGGAGGACAGCCACTCATGACAGACCAGGGCATCGGCGCATCCGTCAAGCGCAAGGAAGATCTCCGCTTCATCACCGGCAAGGGGCAGTATGTCGACGACATCAACCGGCCGGCGCAGACACATGCGGTGTTCGTGCGCTCGCCGCACGCTCACGCCAAGATCAAGAGCATCGATGCGACAGCTGCGCTGGCGTCGCCCGGCGTGGTGGCGGTGTTTACCGGTGACGATCTCGCAGCCGACAAGGTTGGCGGGCTGATCTGCGGCTGGATGATCCACTCCAAGGACGGCAGCCCGATGAAGGCCGGGCCGCACCCGGCGCTGGCGCAAGGCAAGGTGCGCTACGTGGGCGACCACGTGGCGGTGGTGATCGCGGAGACGGTCGATCAGGCCAAAGACGCGGCGGAAAAAGTCGTGGTCGACTACGAGGTGCTCAAGGCTGCCGTCGATCCGGCCAAGACGCAAAGCGCTGGCCAGCCGCAGGTGCATGACGAGGCGCCGGGCAACACCGTCTATCAATGGCATCTGGGCGACAAGGATGCGGCCGATGCCGCCTTCGCCAAGGCCGCGCACGTGACCAAGCTCAGCTTCGTCAACAATCGGCTGGTGCCCAACGCGATGGAGCCACGCGCTGCCATCGGCGACTACGATACGGGCACGGAAGCCTTCACGCTCTACACCACCAGCCAGAACCCGCACGTTGCGCGCCTGGTGCTGTCGGCCTTCATCGGCATTGCGCCGGAGCACAAGCTCAGGGTGATCGCACCCGACGTCGGGGGCGGTTTCGGCTCCAAGATCTTCATCTATGCCGAGGAGACGGTGTGCGTTTGGGCCGCGAAAAGGTTGGGCGGCCGGTCAAGTGGACGGCGGACCGATCGGAAGCCTTCCTGGCCGACGCCCATGGACGCGACCACGTGACAGTGGCCGAGCTGGCGGTCGATGCCGGCGGCAAGATCCTGGGGCTGAGGGCCAACACCAAGGCCAATCTCGGCGCCTACCTCTCCACCTTCGCCTCGTCAGTGCCGACCTATCTCTACGCCCCGCTGCTTTCGGGCCAGTACCAGATCCCGGCGATCTATTGCGAGGTCGACGGCGTCTATACCAACACGGCGCCGGTGGATGCCTATCGCGGCGCTGGACGGCCGGAAGCCACGTTCGTGGTCGAGCGGCTCGTCGAGGTGGCAGCGCGCGAGACGGGACGCGATCCAGCGGAGTTCCGCCGGCAGAACTTCATCCAATCATTCCCCTATGAAACGCCGGTCATCATGACCTATGACGCGGGCAACTACGCTGCATGCCTGGACAAGGCATTGTCGATGGCGGATTACGCCGGCTTCGGCAAGCGCAAGGCGGACAGCGCCGCCAAGGGCAAGCTCAGGGGCATCGGCTTCTCGGCCTACATCGAGGCGTGCGGCATTGCCCCGTCGCGGGCTGTGGGCTCGCTGGGCGCGGGCGTGGGCTTGTGGGAGTCGGCTGAAATCCGGGTCAATCCCGTGGGCACGATCGAGGTGCTGACCGGCAGCCACAGCCACGGCCAGGGTCACGAGACGACGATGGCGCAGATCGTATCGTCCAAGATCGGCATTCCCATCGACCAGATCTCGATCGTGCATGGCGACACCGACAAGGTGCAGATGGGCATGGGCACCTACGGCTCGCGCTCGGGCGCGGTCGGCGGCTCGGCCATCGTCAAGGCGGCCGACAAGGTGATCGCAAAGGCCACCCGCGTGGCGGCAGCCTGCATGGAGGTGCCCGAGGATCAGGTGGACTTCGCCAACGGCGAGTTCTCTGCACGCGGCACCAACAAAAAGATGACGTTCGGCGAAGTGGCGCTACAGGCCTACGTGGCGCACAAGTTCGATCCGGAGGTGATCGAGCCGGGCCTCAAGGAGACGTCGTTCTACGATCCCAAGAACTTCACGTTCCCGTCGGGCGTCCATATCGCGGAAGTGGAGATCGACCGGGAGACCGGCGTCACCAAAGTCGACAGGTGGACGGCGGTGGACGACTTCGGCGTGCTGATCAACCCGATGATCGTGGAAGGCCAGGTGCATGGCGGCATTGCGCAAGGCGTCGGCCAGGCGCTGCTGGAAGGCACCATCTACGACGAGAACGGCCAGCTGGTTACGGCAAGCTTCATGGACTATTGCATGCCGCGCGCTTCGGACGTGCCCTCGTTCGACGTGGCGATGACGAACACGCCCTGCCCGTCGAACCCGCTGGGTGTCAAAGGTTGTGGCGAAGCGGGTGCCATTGCGGCGCCCGCCGCGATGATCAACGCCATCACCAACGCGCTCGGCCATGAGGACATCGCCATGCCGGCGACACCGCAGGCGATGTGGCGCGCGATGCAGAAAATGCCGGCCAAGGCGGCCGAATAAGGGAGGAAACCCAATGTACGCATTCGACTATCGCCGCCCTGGCTCCGTCAACGAAGCGGACCTGGCGTTGAAAGCGGCTCCCGGCGCCAAGCTGCTGGCCGGCGGGCAAACCTTGATTCCGGCCATGAAACTGCGGCTGGCACAACCGGGCTCGGTCATCGACCTCGGCGCCATCGCCGGGCTCAAGGGCATCGCAAGCGCCGACGGGGCGCTGCGGATCGGCGCATGACGACCCACGCCGCGGTTGCTGAGTCCGCCGAGGTGGCGAAGGCTATCCCAGGCCTCGCCGCCGTGGCAGGCGGCATCGGCGATCCCCATGTCCGCAACCGCGGCACCATCGGCGGCTCGGTTGCCAACAACGATCCGGCCGCCGACTACCCGGCTGCGGTGATGGCACTTGGCGCCACCGTGCACACCACCAAGCGGGCGATCGCGGCGGACCAGTTCTTCGATGGTCTGTTTGCCACGGTGTTGGAAGACGGTGAGATCATCACGCACATCGACTTTCCGGTGCCGCAAAGCTTCG
Organism: Hyphomicrobiaceae bacterium; assembly: GCA_041397705.1. GTDB lineage: Bacteria > Pseudomonadota > Alphaproteobacteria > Rhizobiales > Hyphomicrobiaceae. The sequence continues at coordinate 81,809 of JAWKWC010000011.1, read as the reverse complement.
CGTACGAAAAGTTCGCCAATCCGGCCTCGCGCTATGCGCTGGTCGGCGTGGCGGTGGCGCGCACGTCGGGCGGCGTGCGGGTGGCAGTGACGGGCGCCGGGCAGTCGGGCGTGTTTCGGCATACGGCGGCCGAGCAGGCGCTGGCCGCCAACTTCTCGGCAGGTGCTCTCGCCGGGGTGAAAGCGGACCCGTCCAACCTGATGAGCGATATCCATGCGGCTGCCGACTATCGCGCGCACCTGATCGGCGTGATGCTGAAGCGCGCAGGTCGGGTAACCATCCACGAATCAGTGGCCATGCCGCGCTGCCTGCGGCCGCGGCATGGCCACCGGAGAGGCTCACACCATGACGATCCGTGATTCTTGATCCAACCAACGAAGCGGCGCCGCCCGCGGGTGAACCTGCACGGCGGCTCGGTACGCTGCAGGGACGACCATCGGCTTCATCTCCAACGGCAAGGAGGGCACGAAGGAATTCTTCGGGCACCTGGGCCGCATCCTGCGCGAAGAGCACGGCGTTGCGAAAATCGAGATGCGGACGAAGTCGAACTACTCCGCGCCCGCCGACAAGCACATTGTCGACGAAATCCGCCAATGGCACGCGGTGGTGACCGGCATTGGCGATTGAGGCAGTTGTTCATCGTGCAGTTTGCACGACAGCATCATTGCCGAAAGACAGGGCGTACCGGCAGCGGGGGTGATGACCAGCCGCTTCGTGTCCGCGGCCAAATTGATGTCGAAGGTGCTGGGTATGGCGGACTATCCGTTCGTCACCATCGAGCATCCGATCTCGAGCGCCGGTGACGCGGGCCTGGAAGCCCGCGCGCGCGCGACGGTGGCGGAGCTGGAGAGATTATTGATTGTCTAGTGGTGTTTCCCGGCTCCCCTGCGGGAGCCGGATGTAAGTTAGTTTGCGCCTCCCGACTCCCCTGCGGGGAGCCGGCCGGGAGGCGCGGGGATATTGGAGGCGCGGGGACACTGGAGGCGCGGGAGGGATTGCGAACTCCCGGCCTCTATGACAGCCGGAGGATGCCTTTGGCGTTTTCGCTGAGGATCTTGCGGCGGACGTCCTTGTCCAGCATGAGCAGGCTCTGGCCGGGCATATCATTGTCCCAGTGGGGGTAGTCGGTCGAGAAGACCAGGTGCTCCGGCCCGAGCATGTCGATCAACTGCTTCAAGTGCTGGGGATTGGCCGGCTCGTCCAGCGGCTGGGTGGAAAAGCGCACGCGCTCGCGCACATACTCGACCGGCGGACGGCGGACCCACGGCACGTCATAGCGCAGGCTCTCCCAGGTGCGATTGATGCGCCACATCAGCGGCAGCGCCCAGGCGAACGAATATTCGATAAACATGAACTTGAGGGTCGGGAACTTCTCCCAGATGCCAGAGAAGCACAGACTGGTCAGATTGGCCTCGCCGATCTGGGCCAACGCGGTATAGCGCTCGGGATAGTTCTCGGGGAAGCCGCCAGCCTGATTGGGCGCGCCGTAGAACACGCTGTCGGTGCCCGTTACGTGCAGCAGGATCGGCAGGTTGTGATTGACCGCTTCCTCGTAGATCGGTTCGTAATAACGATTGCCGATCAGAATGTTGATCAGCGGCATGTAGATGGCGGCGACCTCGGGTCGCTTGCCGACGCGACGGATCTCGGCGGCAGCCTGGCGCGGGTCCTGCACGGAAACCGTCATGGCGAGGCGCAGGCGTTTTTCCTCCTTCAGCGGCCAGACGTCGAGAAAGTAGTCGTTGAAGGCGGAGACGATCACCGCACTCTCGTCGGGGCCCGATGTGACGGTGCCAAACTGGCCGGCCTGCAGCGAGGTGAGGAGCGCGATCGAGATGTTGTTGGCATCGAGCAGGTCGCGACGCAGGTAATCGGGATCGGAACCCGGCGGCTTGCCATCCGGTGTGCGCGCGTCATGACGGGCTGCCGAGCCGGTGGGATGCTCGAAGCGGAAGCCCAATGGGGCTGCGACGGCCAGGTGGCCGCTCTTCAACTTGAAGCGCTCGACCCAGGCCTTCGGCATCATCGGAAACAGCGAGGCGAGGCCCGCGGGCAGCGCCGGGTGGACGTCACAGTCGATAACCTGGAGGGCGGCGTCGGGCTCGTGCGCGCCGCGCGGCGCCGGTGTGGCGATGTTCCTGTGTGCTCTCCTCAGGCCCGTTGCGGGCTCATGTCGACCATGATTTCGCCGTTCTCGATGCGGGCGGGATAGACGCGCAGGCGCATTGTGCTGTCGGAATAGGGCCGCTTGCCGGTACGCACGTCAAACTCGAAGCCGTGCCATGGGCAACGCACGATCTCGCCGTCGTGTCCCCACTCGAGGGTACCGGGCGGGCCCGGGATCATGGTCCCAGAGAGCTTGGTCTTGCAGACCGCCGCGCCCTTGTGCGGGCACCAGTTGCGCACCGCGTTGACGGTGCCGTCGCCGCGCCTGACAACGCCGATCGAACGGGTGCCGGCTTCGACGATCCGGATCTCGTCGAGGGGAAAGTCATCGGCGCGGCCGATGTTGATTTCGTTCCTGTCCGTCATGCCTTCCTATTCCTGCCGTGCCTTTGGTCGCGCCTGCGGCGTGAACGGGCTGCCGCCCATGCCCGCTTGGCAGGGAGCCCCACGCAAACCCGCCCCTTTTCATGATGGCGCGCGCACCCGATTTACCCAGAAGCCTAACGGGTCGCCTGACGCTGCGCCACTGTCTTGTCCGGACAGGCCTTCCGTGGAACAACACCTCCAAAGCCGACATCAACCCGAGGAGCCTTCAACGTGCCCAAGGATACCCCCAACACCGACGCAGGCCGCCAGAAGCCCTTTGCCGGGGTCAAAGTGATTGATATCTCGAATTTCCTGGCGGCTCCCATGAGCGCCATGTTCCCGGCCGATTTCGGGGCCGATGTCATCAAGGTCGAGCGGCCGGAACGGGCGACGAGGTGCGCTACTGGGGCCGCAACAAGAACGGCGTCGGACTCTATTACAAGATCCTGGGCCGGGGAAAGCGCTCGGTCACGGCCGACATGCGGACCCCGTTCGGGGTCGAAGTGGTCAAGCGACTGGTCAAGGATGCGGACATCCTGATCGAGAACTACCGCACGGGGACGCTCGAGAAGTGGGGGATCGGGCCGGACGTGCTGCAGGCGATCAACCCCGGCCTGATCATCGTGCGGGTGACGGGCTTCGGACAGACGGGGCCCTACAAGAACAGGCCGGGCTTCGGCACGCTGGCCGAGGCATTCTCCGGGTTCGTCTACATCAATGGCGAGCCGGAACGGCCGCCGCTGCTGCCGGGCTTTGGACTGGCCGATTCCACCACGGGTCTGATGGCGGCGTTCCTGGCGTCGGCGGCGCTGCACGAAAAGCGACGCTCGGGCAAGGGACAGGTGATCGACCTCGCCATCTACGAGACGCTGTTCACCCTGCTCGGTCCGCAGGCGATCGACTTCGACCAGCTCGGGCAAATTCAGCATCGACAGGGCAGCCGCCTGCCGTTCACGGCGCCGCGCAACACCTACCAGACCAAGGACGGCAAGTGGGTGTCGATGGCCGGCTCGGCACAGTCGACGTTCGAGCGCATCTGCGCAGCCCTCGAGGTGCCCGACCTCGTCAAGGACCCGCGCTTTTCCGACAACCGAGTGAGACTCGACAACGCCAAGGAGCTGGACGTCGAGTTGCAGGCAGCCATCGGCAAACTCGATTTCGAGGACATGATGCAGCGGTTCCTCGCCATCGACGCGCCGGTGGCACCTGTCAACGACATCGCGCAGATCTTCGCCGACCCGCAGTTCATCGCGCGGGAGAACATTGCGACGGTGGAAGACGCGGAGCTGGGCGGGCCGGTGCGGATGCAGAACGTGGTCGGCAAATTTTCCGAGACGCCAGGCGAGATCGTGAGCGCGGGACCGAAGCTCGGCGCGCACAACCGCGAGGTGCTCGTCGGCGAGCTGGGCTTTACGGAGGACGAGGTCAGGGCCGCCGGCCTGGAGGTATGACGCTGGCGACAACGCCATGACGATGCCCGATGCGGCAATGCTGGCGGTGATCGGCGTAACGTTCCTGCTGGCGGGGACAGTGAAGGGCGTGATTGGCCTCGGGCTGCCGACCGTCAGTCTCGGTCTGCTGACGGCGGCGTTGGACCTGCCGACGGCAATGGCGTTGTTGCTGGTGCCATCGCTCGTCACCAACGTGTGGCAGGCACTGGCCGGCACCCAGACGGCGAGCGTGGCACGGCGCATATGGCCGTTCCTGATCATGGCGGGCGGGTGTGTGTGGATCGGGGCGCTGGCGCTGACGCGGGCCGATGTGCGGCTGCTGTCGGCGCTGCTGGGGATGTTGATTTTCGCGTATGGCAGCCTGAGCCTGGCCGGCGTGCGGCTCGCCATTGCCCCGCGACACGACGCTTGGGCTGGACCGCTGATAGGCGCGATGAATGGTGTGCTGACGGGCATGACGGGCTCGTTCGTGGTGCCGGGTGTCATGTATCTGCAGGCGATCGGCTTGCCCCGCGACAGCCTCGTTCAAGCGATGGGGATGTTGTTCACGATCTCGACGCTGGCGCTTGGCCTGGCACTCAAGGGCAACAATCTGCTGTCGCTCGAGCACGCGACGCTATCGACCGCAGCGCTGGTGCCGGCGGTTGCCGGCATGATCGCGGGCCAATCGATCCGCAAGCGCTTGCCGGAAGCCGTATTTCGCAGCGTGTTTTTTCCGCCCTGCTGGTGCTCGCCTCGATCGCGGCGCGCGCGCGCTGGCTGATTGAAAATGCTGGAAGCTAGGCACGGCTGCCGGCAATTTCTTGACAGCGCAGGCCCGGACGGGCTTTGTGCCCCTCCCCTCCCATGACGCCCCTGATCGAGCACGATGGCTTCCGGAATTTTTGCACTTCTCGACGACATCGCAGCGCTGGCGCGGCTGGCGGCCGCTTCGCTCGACGAGGGCGCTGCAGACCATCCAGGGCAGCAAGAAGGCGGCCGGCATCGTGATCGACGATGCCGCGGTGACGCCGCGCTACGTGGTTGGGCTGGCGGCCAAGCGGGAATTGCCGATCATCGCGCAGATCGCGTGGGGCTCGCTCAAGAACAAGCTGCTTTACCTGCTGCCGGGCGCGCTGGCGCTCAGCTACTTTGCACCTTGGGCGATCACGCCGCTGCTGATGGCCGGCGGCATATACCTGTGCTTCGAAGGCTATGAGAAGGCTCACCATATGTTGCATCTGCCCGCCAAAACGGCAGACGGGCAGGTGCTGCAGGTGGTGGCGGCCGCGGCGGAGGTCGTCGAAGCCAGCGCGGAAAGCGAACAGCGGAAGGTGCAGAGCGCGATCCGCACCGATTTCATTCTGTCTGCCGAGATCATGGCGATCAGTCTCGCGACTATCACAGCTCCGGACCTCCTCACCAAAGCGGTGGTGCTGGCGCTGGTTGGGCTGCTGGTCACACTGGGAGTCTACGGCATTGTGGCGTTGATCGTGAAGGCCGACGACATCGGCGTGTGGCTCGCCAAGAATGGCCGCCTAGCGCCGACGCGGGCGTTCGGGCGCTGGCTGGTGACGGCGATGCCGCCGTTTCTGAACATCTTGTCGGTGATCGGCATGCTGGCGATGCTGTGGGTCGGCGGCGGCATTATTCTGCACGGGCTCGAACAGTTCGGCTTTGGCGGGCCGGCGCATACCATTCATGGCGCGGCGGCGGCCGTCGGCGCCGCACTCGGGCCGGTCTCGGGGTTCGTGACCTGGCTGATCGAGGCGACTGCGGCGGGTGTTCTCGGTCTCATGCTGGGCTGGTTTGCGGACCGGATCGTCAAGCTTTTTGCCGGTAGCCCTTAGGCCAGCCCCCAAGCCCACCCCCGTCGTCGCGGCCGGGTTGCAGCGGCGCCTGCTGGCGCGATACCACTTGCGCTCAACCCACTCGATGGGCTTCGCTAGAGCGCCTACGCTTCAGACGGAACCACTGTCCGGGGTGCCAGCGCACGCTAGCTTTTTGTTTGAGCAATTGATTGACGTCGTCGGTTGCGGCAGGACCGCTTCCGCCTCGGCTGATCAAGCTCTCAGGCAATCCTTCCACATTCGAGCCACGAGGCCATCATGCCCCGCTTCCGCATTCTAACGACCAAGGCCACGACCGTTTCCACCGGCCTTGGCGGCTATAACTTCGAGATGGAGGCGCTGGAGCCGCTCGATGTCGAAATCGTCGAGTGCGAGCCGACAGAGGCAGCCTTCATCGCGTTGGCGCCGACGGCGGACGCGGTCTATGCCAAGGGCATGCGGTTCACGGCGACGATGCTCAACGCGCTGACCAAGTGCAAGGTGATCTCGCTCGGATCGGTTGGCGTCGACACGGTGGAGGTGGCGGCTGCGACGGCCAAGGGCATTCCGGTTACCAACTGCCCCGATACGTTCATCGACGAGGTGGCCGATCACGCCATGATGCTGCTGCTGGCGGCGCACCGGCGGGCGATCGAGCAGGACCGCATGGTGCGCGAAGGGCGGTGGACCGAGGGACGGCCGGTGCTGTTGAAGATCCCGCGGCTGATGGGGCAAACGATGGGCTTCATCGCCTTCGGCCGGGTGGCGCGGGCGACGGCGCGGCGGGCGAAAGCATTCGGGCTCAACCTGATTGCGCATGATCCGTTCATCGACGAGCAGCTGATTGCCGAGCACGGCGTGGAGCCCGTGTCGCTGGACGAGGTGCTGACGCGCTCCGACTTCATCTCGATGCATATGCCGGCAACGCCGGAGGCGCAGGGCTTTCTCAAGGGGCAGCATTTCCGTCGCATGAAACCGACCTGCATTTTCGTCAACACCGGGCGCGGGCCGACGGTAGAAGAAGCCGGACTGATCAAGGCGCTGCAGGAGGGTTGGATCGCGGGTGCGGGGCTCGATGTGCTGGAGGTGGAGCCCGCGAAGCCCGACAATCCGCTGCTCAAGATGCAGAACGTGATCCTGTCGCCGCACAACGCCAGTGCGTCGGCACGCTTCGATCCGGCACGGCGGCGGCGCGTCGGCCAAGAGATCACCAATGTGCTGTCGGGGCGATGGCCGCTATCGTGCGTCAATCCGACGGTGCTGCCGGGCTCGGGCCTCAAGCGGTGGCAGCCGATTTCCATGGAGAGAGGGCCCAACTCCTGAAGCCTACTGGCGCAGGGCTTGGCTTAAAGACAACGAGAAATGGAACGCGACGCATGAGCGACTGGAGCAAGGTGACACGGCCGGTGCCGGTGCCGAACGAATGGACGCGGCCGTTCTGGGAGGCTGCCAAGCGCGGCGTGCTGGAGTTGCAGCGCTGCCAGACGTGCGGACACTTCCAGCACCCACCTTATGCGACATGCGTCAAGTGCATCAGCACGGACCTGAAGTTCGAGCCGGTGGAGGGTGGCGGCACGATCTACGCCTATACGATCATGTACCATACCGGCGACAAGCGCTTTGCTTCAGCCGTGCCCTACGCCAGCATCATCGTTGAACTGGATGCAGCTCCGGGGGCGCTGATGGCCGGCAATCTGCTCGGTGCGCCCTACACCGAAGCCAAGGTCGGCCGCCGGGTCGAGGTGATCTTCGAGAAGCTCAATGACGAGATCACGCTGCCGCAGTTCCGGCTCGCGCAATCCGCTTCTGCTGCATAGAGGGACATGAGATGGCGAAGTGGGAGAACAGGTGCGAAATCGCGATCAGCGGGGTCGGCTACTCGAAAGCAACTCGATCGTCAGAGATCCCGCTGGCGGCACATGCGCTCGAAGCGGTGAAGGGGGCGGTGGCTGATTCCGGCCTCAAGATGGAGGATATCGACGGCCTCGCGACCTATCCGGAGCTGCCGGCGACAGGGCATGCGGAGGTCGACGGCATTTCGGTCGTATCGGTCAACTGCATGATGGCGATGCTGAAGCTGCCGCATCTGACGTGGCACATGCAGGTCGGCAACAACAACATCGGCGGCGCCGTGCAGACGGCAGCCAACGCGCTGTTGGCGGGGGTGTGCAATTACGCCGTGGTTTGGCGGGCGATGCACAATCCAAAGGGAACCTACCAGAACCTGCCGAGCGGACAGGCGGCGGGGCCGCTGCAGTTCACGGGGCCCTATGGCTTCGGCGGGCCGGGACAGGCCATGGCGGTTGCCTACACGCGCTGGCTGGAGCGCCACAACCAGGACCGGACGAAGATGGCAACACTGGCGCTGACGCAGCGCCGGCATACGCACCTCAACCCGCATGCGATCTTCTGCGGCGTGCCGCTGACGCGCGACGACTATCTCAACTCGCGCATGGTGGCGCATCCGTTCTGCCTCTACGACTGCGACATGCCGGTGCAGGGCGCGGTGGCGATCGTGATGACTCGGGCGGACCGGGCGCGCGACTTGAAACCGACGCCAGCCTATCTGGCAGGCTACGGGCAACGCCTGCATTTCGAGGTGGCTGGCCGGATCGGCAGCCTGTCCGACTACATGGAAGGTGGCGCCAGCTCGGCCAAGCTGACGTGGGAGCGATCGGGGTTCACGCCAAAAGACGTGGACGTGGCGCAGATCTACGACGGGTTCTCAGCCTCGGTGATCTATGGCCTGGAGTCGTATGGCTTCTGCAAGCCCGGCGAGGCGCTGGACTTCATCCAGGACGGGCGCATGGAACTGGACGGGGAGCTGCCGATCAACACCTTCGGCGGCAGCCTTGGCACCGGGCGCATTCATGGGCTGTGGCACATCATCGAGGGTGCGCTGCAGGCGTCGGGGCGGGCCGGTGCGCGACAAGTGAAAGACGTCAACGTGTCGTTCGTCGGCGCCAGCGCGCCCATTGTGACGGGCACCACGTTCATCTTCGTCAAGGAGCCATATTGAAATGGGGGAGCGCGAAGGCGGGCCAGGCGAGCGCCCCGTGGTGCTGGTGCACAGCTCCGACATTCACATCGACGAGGACATCAAACCGGGCCGCTATAACGGGCTTGAAGGATTGCGCCATGTGCTGCGGGCGGCGGAGGGGGTCGGTGCAGATCTGCTGCTGCTGGCCGGCGACACGTTCGACCATGGTCAAGTTCCCGTCGAGATCGCGAGCCAGGCGGGCCAGATCCTGGCAGAAGCGCGGATGCCGGTTGTCATGCTGCCCGGAAATCACGATCCGGCGCTGCCCGAGGGGATTTTTCATCGCTCCGGAATTCTCGGGCTGCAGCAGGCGATGGTGATCGGCCATACGCACCCGGGGCATCTGATCTTCGATGACCTGGATCTGGAAATTCTTGGCCGGCCGCATCAAAGCTATAACGACATGCATCCGCTGCCCGAGATCCCGATGCGCCGCAAGCGCTGGCAGGTGTTGATGGCACATGGCCACTTCGTGCCGCCCGAGGAGTGGGAGGAACAGTCGCACCGGTCGTGGCGGATCAGCGAGGCCGACCTTGGGGCGCTGGAGGTGGACTATGTGGCGCTTGGCCATTGGGACCGGCCGGTGCTGGTGGGCGATGGGCGAGTGCGTGCGTACTACTCCGGCGCACCGGACCTGGCGCAGACGGTCAACGTTGTGCGGCTGTGCCGTGAGACCGGCGTTTCGGTCGAGCGCCATCCGCTGAACATGCCGTTTCCGCCGCGGTGGTGAGACTGCGGGTGCGGGCGCGCGCTCTGCGGTTTCAGGTCGCCAGAAAGGCTGTGGCGGCGCTGGCGGCTTGGGCCTCATGGCCACCAAAAAAATGATCGGCGCCCGGGACGATGTGGAGCTTCTTGGGCGGCGCGGCGGCGGCGAGCAGGCTGTGCAGGGCGTCGACCGGCGAGAAGTTGTCGCGGTCACCACTGATGAGCAGCTTTGGCTTGGTGACGGCTTGCAGGAACGAGGCGTCGCGCGTGGCGAGGGGAAGGGCCACGCCGATCAGCTTGGCGACGCGGGGATCGTCGGCGCCGGCCTTGAGGCCGACGAGGGATCCGAAGGAGTAGCCGGCGATTGCAACGGTCGTGAAGGCATGGTGCGACAGCAGCTCGGTGACGGCGGCCTTGACGTCGGACTGTTCGGCGTTGCCGTCGTCGTGTGTGCCGGTGCTGGCGCCGACACCGCGGAAGTTGAAGCGCAAGGTTGCGTGACCCGCTGCCTGAAAGGCCTGCACCAACGTGGTGACGACGTTGTTGTGCATTTCGCCGCCGCGCAGGGGATGGGGGTGGCAGACGACGACGCCGACGCCCGGTGCCGGCTGTGGCAGCGACAACAGGCCTTCGAGGGTGACGTCGCCGGCTTTGAATGTGACGGATTTTTCCATGGCAGCCACTCCCGGGCGGGGTTGTTCGACGTGTAAGTTTACGGTGGCGTTCAGCCGACAGCGCCGCCCATGAAGCCGGGGTTGGCGAGGCTTTCCTCACTGCCGATCGAATGTGGGTGCAGGGGCGTCGGCATGGCGTGGACTGCGGGCAAAACTTCCTCGGCGAACAATTGAAGGCTCTTTCGCGCCTCGGCGGGGTCCTTGGAGCCGTGCTGGGGATGGAGGATCAGATATTCGAGACTGATCCTCTCCTGTACGCGCGCGATTTTTGCGAGAATCTCCTCGGGCGTGCCGATCAGGTGGCAATCCTCGGACAGGATGCTTTCGTCCTCGCGCAGTTCGCGGCCCTGGCGGAAGACCTTGGCATAGTCCTCGTAGCCGGGCGCATCGGCAAACGAAGGGGCATTCCACACGGCGTAGTGATTGCGGGCGGCCCAGCCCTGCTCAGCGGCGTGACGGCGGGCGCGCGCGAGCTCGTCGCGGTCGCGTGAGCAATGAAGGTACATCATGCAGGTCGGCTGGTCGGGCGGCATGCCCTTTTGCGCGCGGATGGCGTTGAACTTGGCGACGCCCTTGGCCATCGTCTCCAGCGAGACGGCGGTGACGAACATCTGGCCAAGGCCCATGTCGGCTGCGATCTGCATGGAGGATGGCGTGTTGAAGGCGCCCTTCAAGGTGCGGAAGAGTTCGCCGCGGTGGCGGGCGGACGGGCGCACGGTGGTCGGCGGCACCTGGTAGTGTTTGCCGGAGAATTCGAAGCGATCGGCTTCTGAGCGGCGGAGTATCTCGATCATTTCGGCAAAACGTTCGCGCGCTTCACCGCGCTCGACGCCGAAGCCTGCGTATTCGTGCGCGGAGATGCCACGGCCGATGCCGATGTGCAGCCGACGGCCGCCCAGCAGAAGATCGAGCATGGCGATCTCATGGGCGAGCTTGATGGGTTGCCACCAGGGCGCGACAATGACAGCGGTGCCCATGTCGATGCGCCGCGTGCGGCCAGCCCAGAACGCCAGCCACTGGAGCGGATTGCCCTGCATGGAATAGGGCGATCCATAGTGCTCGGCGCACCAGATGGCGTTGAAGCCCAAGGGCTCGACCATATCGCCGAGCTTCATGGTCTCCTCGTGGATGGCGACGTCGGCCGTAGCAGGCGGCGTTGCATAGTCGCCAGCCAGCATGCGGTCCCAGTCGCGATGATTGTAGCTGGTCACCATGACGCCGACCTGCATGAGCGTGCTCCTTCCACTTCTGCTTCAGGCCTTGCTTGCCTGCTTGACGATGTTGGCATCGTGCAACTTGCCGATCTCGCCGTCGGAGAGGCCGAGAATGCCCGACAGAATCTCGTCGGTATGCTGGCCGAGGCGGGGGGCCGGGGCAACGGGAACGCGCTCGGCCGAGGCAAACGTGAACGGAGAGGCCGGCGACCACAGGGTGCCGATATCCGGCTGATCGACGCGAGAGAACATGGGGTTCTCGGCCACAAGAGGACTGTCGGCGACCAGCTCGCGGGGCGTGAGGTAGGGGCCCCACAAGGCGCCGGCGGTGGTGAGCTTTTCGGAAATCTCGCCGAGGGTCAGCGCTGCAGCCCAGGGGCGGACGAGATCGACAATCGCGTCGCGGGCATGCCAGCGGTCGGCTTCGCGCTTGAGGTCGAGTCCCTGGCGTCGCTCGATTTCGGCGAAGGCGTCGGCGAATTCACCGGCCTTCACCAGCGCGTCGAGCTGTCGGTCGGTAAAGACGCAGATCATGACGTGGCGGCCGTCGCGGGTGGCAAAATCGTGGGCGAAGGTTCCGAAGACGTGATTGCCGTAGCGGGCGCGGTCGACGTTGTTGATTTCCGCTTCGCCGAGATAGCCGAGCGCCGCCGTGGCGGCGAGTGCCACATCCTGCAACGCTACCTTGACCAACTGACCCTTGCCGGTGCGCGTACGCAGGCGCTCGGCGGCCAGCAGGGCGACAGCGGCCGCGTAGCCGGTGGCAATATCCCAGGCCGGCAAGACGTTGTTGACGGGCCCTTGGTGGCCCGCGGGTCCGGTGATGAGGGGAAATCCCGTCACGGCGTTGACCGTATAGTCCACCTGGGCCGAGCCATCGCGGGAACCGGTGATGTTCAACGCGATCAGGTCGGCACGTCTGGCTTTCAACTCTTCGTAGGCGAGCCAACCGCGCGCTGGAAGGTTGGTCGAGAAGATCCCGGCATCGCGCCCCGGCGCGGTGATCAGCGCCGTTACCAACTCGCGGCCTTTGGGGGAGCGCAGATCGACAGCGAAGGAGCGCTTGCCCTTGTTGAGGCTCGCCCAATAGATGCTGTTGCCCTCGGCAGTTACGGGCCAGCGATCCGAGTCGAGGCCACCACCGATGGCATCGAAACGGATGACATCGGCGCCGAGCTGGGCGAGCGTCATGCCACCGAGGGGGGCTGCAACGAAGGCCGACCCCTCGACAATCCGCAAGCCGGACAAAACGTGCGTCATCTGTATCCTTGCGCCTTCAGAAGACGCCCTCTTCTGCCAGATCCTTGATCTGCTGGGAGGTCATGCCCAGCAACTCGCCATAGACGTAGTCGTTGTCCTCGCCATAGCAGGGGGCGCCGCGATCGATCCGGCCGCCGGCATAGGCCGGGCTTTGCGACAGCTTGACGGGCACCTCGGCCACGGGCCAACGGCCGATCTTGGTGCCGGTGACTTCGGTCAGCCATTCGAGGTGGCGCAATTGGGGATCGTGATCGCAGCGATCTTCGGCGGTCTGGCAAACGCCTGCCGGCACGGCGGCTTTCTGCAAGGCCTGCATCAGGCTGCCGGCGTCGGCGGTCCGGGTCCATTCGGAGACCATGGCGTCGAGCAGGTCCTGGTTGGCGAGGCGGCGGGTGAGATCGGAAAAGCGCTCGTCGGTGAGCCATTCGGGATGGCCGGCGACGGTTGCGAGGGCGTGCCATTCCGCATCGGTGAAACAGGCGATGGCGAGCCAGCGGTCGGTGCCCGCGCAAGGGTAGGCGCCGTGCGGGGCTGCAGGCTTCAAAGGCGAGCGATTGCCGGTGCGCATCCAATGGCGGCCGTGCGCCGACCAGTCGAGCACGGTGGTGCCGGCGATGAACAGGCCGACTTCGGTCTGGGAGGCGTCGACCCACTGGCCTTCGCCGGTGCGCTGACGATGATAGAGCGCGCTCAGCATGGCCAGGGCGAAACTGTAGGCGCCCATCCAGTCGAGGTAGGAATAGCCCCAGCCGGCCGGCATGGCGGGCTCGGGCAGGCCGGACATTTCGGAGAGGCCGGCGAATGAATTGGCGATGGGGCCGACGGTGCGGAAGCGGCCGTAGGTGCCTTGTGCGCCCATGCCGGACTGCTGGACGTAGATGATGTCCGGCTTGATCTCGCGCAGCTTGTCGTAGCCGAGGCCCCAGCTGTCGAGCACGCCCGGGGAGAAACCTTCGGCCACGATGTCGGACATGGCGACAAGGCGGCGGGCGATCTCGAGGCCTTTGGGATGGCGCACATTCAAGGAAATGCCGCGCTTGCCGGGGTTCTTGTTGTTGAACTGGCCGCCCATGTTGGGATCGGTGACGCCGCGCAAGGGGGCCGTCGCCTTCTCGCGTGCCTCGCGCCCGCCGACAGGCGCCATGGCGGCCATACGCGTGTCGGGATGGCTTTTCAGCTCGACCTTCAAGCACTCGGCGCCGAATGAGGAAAGAAAGCGGGTGCCGCCGGCTGATGCCAGGAACCAGGTGAAATCGAGAACACGGATGCCATCGAGGGCAAACGGTTTGCCGCGGGCCGAGGGCTTGCCGGTGCGGGTGGGGTCGGGGCTCGGCTCGATGACCGGAACCAGACGCTGGGGCTCTGCAGCTATTGCGGCGCCATCCTCGTCGAGCAGCGGTGCGCGGCGGCCAGCGCGCCAGCGGGTGGCGGTGGCGATCCATTTGCTGGTTGCATAACGAAAGGCGCGGGCGTGCTCGGGGTGCTCGACGTCGGTGAAGCTGCCGCGCTTCAGCCAGTGGGGATCAAGGGCGTTCTCGTGCGGCTTGCGCAAGGTTGCCCAGAGCATGCCGGCCTGCTGGGCCTCGCGCCAGGGGACGTTCTCGTAGGTGAAGGCGCGCACGAAACGCTGCACGGCTTCCATGGCCGGATCGCGCTTGGATTTGTCGGGAGCGGTGCCGGGAACGAAGCGGCCACTTTTCGGCGCCGCATCAGTCTCCAGATTGAGACCGGGTTCGATGCCGTATTTCTCCAGCAGCTCGACGAGGCGCTGGCCGTCGTCGGCGCGGTTGCCGAGGCTCGCCATCACCCAGCGGCCGTCCTTGGTGTGGGCGATGGTCGGGTGCGGTGAGATCGACTCGCGGGCGTGGCGACAGGTCTGGCGGAGGACGGGCGCGCGGCGCATGACCCAGGTCATGAGATCGACCTCGGTGCATTTGGCGACGGCCTCGTGGATGGCGCAGTCGACGCGCTGGCCGAGGCCTGTCCGATACCGGAAGACGAGGGCGGCGATGACAGCCATGGAGAGCTGCTCGCCCGCGACATGATAAGCGTGCCACATCTGCGGGGCGATCGGGGGCAGGTCGTAGTCGCCACTTGGATCGGGGTCGTAGCCGCAGTTCATCATGACGCCGCCCAGCGCCAGGTGAATGAGGTCGGACGCCTTGAAGTCGCTCCAGGGGCCGGTGTCGCCAAACGGGGTCATGCGGGCGTGGATAAGGCGCGGATGGGCTTTGCTGAGGGCATCACTGGAGAGCGCGAGGGCGTCGAGATAGCCCTTGGGGGTCGAGTCCAGGAAGATGTCTGCCGAAGCCAGAAGGGCGCGCAGGCGCTCGCGATCGGCTTCGCGCTCGAGATCGAGGACGACCGATTTCTTGCCGCGGTTGTACTGCCAGAAGAAGAGCGAGCGCTCGGGGCCGGGCTGGTCCTGGTAGAAGGGACCGATGTTGCGGGAGGGGCTGCCGCCGGGCGGTTCGATCTTGATGACCTCGGCGCCAAGGCCGGCAAGGGAAAGGCCGCAGTATTCAGCCGTTTCATCGCCAAGCTCGATGACGCGCACGCCGTCCAGGGCGCCGGGCAGTTGAGCCGGGTCGCGTTGTTGATCTTGTTTGGAACTTGCGGCCATGGCCCGCCTCCTCCTCGATTTCAGCCGGCAGCGCCGCCTTGTGACCGCCGTGACGCGGACGGTTCCGCGCCGCAAGTCGACCAAGCATCACATTGCCAACGCCCTGCTGGCAACTGGTGCGCTTAAGCCGGCGAACAGACCCACTTTGGCGGGACTTTCGATGAGGGGGCGCGTCGAGGTGTGGTCGCAGGTCCGTTTAGGGTATATGCGGGGCAGGCCGGGGATGAGGGGCGCCAGCTGCGCCTGCCGATCCCAGTCGACAAGCCCGATCGCCACACTCAAAGCCGACGTGCAGCGGCGGGGATGCGGCGGCTCAAATTTCGCGCAACAGGAGGTTTGCCATGCGCCTTTCCGACTTCAATGTGCTCACCTTCGACTGCTACGGCACGCTGATCGACTGGGAGAGCGGCATGGTGGCAGCGCTGAAGCCGCTGTCGGACCGGGCGCAGCGACCGCTCAGCCGTAACGACATTCTGGAGGCGCATGCGCGTCACGAGTCGGCGCAGCAGCGGGTCACGCCAACCAAGATCTACCGGGATCTGCTGGCGGTGGTCTACAAGCGGTTGGGGGACGAATGGGGCGTGGCGGTGTCGTGGGACGAGGCGCAGGCGTATGGGCGATCGGTGGAAGACTGGCCGGCGTTCGCGGATTCGGCGGAGGCGCTGGCCTATCTCAAGCGCTTCTACAAGCTGGTGATCCTCTCCAACGTCGACAACACGAGTTTTGCCGCCAGCAACAAGAAGCTGCAGGTGACGTTCGATGCGATCTACACGGCCGAAGACATCGGTTCGTACAAGCCTGATGCACGCAATTTCGATTACATGATCGCCAATCTGGCAACGATGGGCGTCAAGCCTGGCGATGTCCTGCACACGGCGGAAAGCCTGTTCCATGATCACGGGCCTGCCAACGCAGCGGGCCTCGCCTCGGCGTGGATCTATCGCCGGCATGGCGACCAAGGCTTTGGCGCGACGATGGACCCGGGCAAGACGCCGAGCGTCGACTTCACGTTCACCAGCATGGCCGAGCTGGTGGCGGCCCACCGGAAGGAGATGGCCGGATAAGCCTGGCCGGGATCTGATTGGCGGGGCGGGGCGGGCGGCTGGCGGACTTGGACGCGCCCGCGTCCTGCGGCCATACTGGGCAATGAACATGGCCAACACTGGAGGTCCGCCCATGGCTCGCCGCTACATCGACATCTCTGTTGCGCTTCAAGCCGGCATCAAG
Source organism: Hyphomicrobiaceae bacterium (assembly GCA_041397705.1). Lineage (GTDB taxonomy): Bacteria > Pseudomonadota > Alphaproteobacteria > Rhizobiales > Hyphomicrobiaceae. The sequence continues at coordinate 65,275 of JAWKWC010000011.1, read as the reverse complement.
TCCGACCCGGCCGGCGGCGAGCCCAAGATCCACTACGAGACGCACCAGGAATCGATCCCGCGCATCATCCGGCACTTTCCGGGGCTGACCAAAGAGATGCTGCCGGGCCACGAGGGCTGGGCCACAGAGCAGTGCCAGATCTCGACGCACAACGGCACGCATGTGGATGCGCCCTGGCATTACGCAACGACGATGGACGGGGGCAAGCGCGCGGCAACAATCGACGAAATCCCGCTCGAGTGGTTTCACCAGCCAGGCGTCAAGTTGGACTTTCGGTATTTCCCGGATGGCTACGTGGTGAGCGCGGCCGACATCGAGGCCGAGCTGAAGCGGATCGGGCACACGTTGACGCCGCTGGAGATCGTGGTGGTCAACACGGCTGCCGGCGCACGGTATGGCGAGGATGATTATGTGCCGACGGGGTGCGGCATGGGCCGGGAGGCGACGCTTTATCTGACGTCGCGCGGCATCCGGGTTGTTGGAACGGACGCGTGGTCGTGGGATGCGCCGTTCGTGCACACGGCGAAGAAGTTTGCGGCCTCGGGCGACGCTTCGATCATCTGGGAGGGGCACAAGAGCGGGCGCGAGATCGGCTATTGCCAGATCGAGAAGCTGTCCAATCTCGACAAGCTGCCGACCTCGGGTTTCACGGTGATCTGCTTTCCGGTGAAGGTGAAGGCGGGCTCGGCCGGTTGGACACGGGCGGTTGCCGTGATCGACGATTGAGACTTGCTACTCGCTCCTTGCGGAGCGAACGGGGCCAGCCAGTTGCCTTGGCGCTCCGGATGCCCAGACGGCATCCGCGCCCTCCCGCTGGGAGGCGCAGCCTCCCAGACCCACCAGTTTTTTTATGATCAGCGCATGACGCCCTTTTCCGCCACCTGCTCTTCGAGCCAAAGGGCCGTTGCCAGCAGGCGGCCTTCGTCGCGGCGTTTGCCGACGAGCTGGACGCCACAGGGCAGCCCGTCGACCTGCATGAGCGGCAGCGTCACACAGGGGACGCCGAGGTAGGTCCACATGCCATTGAAGACAGCAGCCCCGGTCGAGGCCAAGCCTTTCGGCGCAGGGCCGGGCGAGGGCAGAGTGACCAGCGCGGCGTATTGATCGAGCACACGGGCAACCTCGGCGTACTGCGGCTCACGGGCGACGATCGAGCGGACATAGTCGCCGGCGGGCAACTTGGCGCCCATACGCAGGCGCTCGGCCAGCAGAGGGCTGACGGCGTCGGGGTTCTGCTCGAACCAAGGGCCGTAGTAGCCGGCATTCTCGCCATCCATAACGTTGGCGTGATGGTGCATGATGTCGTCGAGGGCCGGAATTTTGACCTCCTCGCAATCGGCACCGAGTTGCTTGACGAAGTTTTCCAGGGCGTTTCTGGCAGATGCAGGCGCTTCCAGCCAAGCGGGTGAGCGGAAGAAGGCCAGTTTGGGCCGCTTCTGGGTGCCGGCCTCGAGGACATCGGAGATGACGGGGCGAGCGCGCTCGTAGCTGACGGCGTCGGAGGGATCGTATTGCGAGAGGACATCGGTGATGAGGGCGAGATCGGCCAGCGAGCGGCCGTAGACGCCAACTGTGTCGAGGGTGTGGGACTGCAACAGGACGCCTGAGCGCGAAATCAGTCCGAGCGTTGGCTTGAGGCCGTGGATGCCGCAGTAGGAGGCCGGGCGTATCACGGAACCGCCGGTCTGGGTGCCGAGCGCCAGCGGGAACATGCCGGCGGCGAGTCCGGCCGCCGAGCCCGACGACGAGCCGCCGGGCGAATGCTCGAGATTGTGGGGGTTGCGGGTCTTGCCGGGATAGCGATTGGCGAGCTCGGTCGTCACGGTCTTGCCCATGATGACGGCGCCTGCAGCGCGTAGCACGGCGACACAGGTGGCGTCGCGCTCGGGCTGGCGGCCCTTGAAGAGTGGCGAGCCGTTCTCGGTCGGCATGTCGGCGGTATCGATGATGTCCTTGATGCCGACAGGCAAACCATGCAGCGCCCCGAGCCCCTGGCCGGAGGCACGTTGCTTGTCGAGCTGGCGGGCCTGGGCACGGGCATGATCGGGATCGAAATAGGCCCAGGCCTGGACGTCGGCGTCGCGGGCTTCGACGGCTGCGATGCAGGCGTCGATATAGGCTTCGGCTGTAATGTCGCCGCGGGCCATGCGATCGCGCGCTTCGACGGCGGTGAGTTCGACGAGGGGGCTCGCGGCCATTGGGTGTTCTCCTTCGCTGGACCGGTTCGGCCAATTCAAGCACGTCGGCCGGCCAGCGTCACCCAATGCAAGGCATGGCACGTGCGCCCGAATGCCCATGTGCCGCTGAACGCCATCCGAGGCCCGTGGACTATAGGATGCCTTCTTCGCGCAAGGCCGCGCGCGTCTTGTCGTTCATGCCGAGCCAGCCTGCGAGCACATCGTCGTTGTGCTGGCCAAGCATGGGTGAGGGTTTCACCGTTGGCGGCGCGCCGTCGAAGCGAACAGGCCAGGCCGGCATTTTGACGTCACCGGTCGTGGGATGCTTGACGGTCTGCATGATGGCGCGGGCGTCGAAGGACGGGTCCTGCATCAGTTCCAAGGTGTCGAAAACTGCGCCGGCGGGGACGCTTGCCGCGCCGATCAGCTTCATCGCCTCCTGCTTGGTGTGCTGGCGTGTCCAGGCGGAGATGATTTCGTCGACCTCGGCGGAACGCTTGGCGCGGGCATCCTGGGTGTCATAGCGTTCGTCGCCGGCCAAGTCCTCGCGGCCCATCACCTTGAGCAGGCGCTGCCAATGGTCGGGGTTGGCGCGGCTGCAGAAGACGTAGACGTAGTCGTTGGGGCCGCCGGGTTTGCAGGGGTAGAGGGCATTCGGGGTCAGACCACCGGGTGTGGAGCGGCTGGTGGTGTCGCGTTCGACGGGCTTGCCGGTGAGCTGGGTGCGCGAGAAGGGAACGCGCATGTAGTGCAGCATGGCGTCTTGCATGGCGACCTGGAGGCGCCTGCCCTCGCCGGTGCGCTGACGCTTGTAAAGCGCGCCAAGGATGGAGATGGCCATCAGCATGCCAGTGCCGGTGTCGCCAAGCGAGGGGCCGGGCTTGACCGGGGCGCGATCACCTTCACCGGTGACACTGATGGTGCCGCCGGCTGCCTGGGCGATCATGTCGAAGGCGAGGCTCGTCTCGTAGGGGCTACCGGCGCCGAAACCCTTGATCTGGCAATAGATGATGCCGGGGTTGATCTTCTTGACCTCATCATAGCCGAGGCCCAGGCGCTCGATGGTACCGGGCGCCATGTTCTCGACCATGACGTCGGCCTTCGCAATGAGCTCGCGCACGATTTCGAGGCCGCGGGGCGTTTTGAGGTTCAGGGCGACCGACTTCTTGTTGGCGTTGTATTGATGAAAATACCAGGGATCATTGTCAGGCTTGCCGGGCTGAAGCCGACGGCCGGGATCGCCCGTTCTGGGATTCTCGACTTTCACCACCTCGGCGCCAAGCCAGGCCAGCGCCTCGGTGCACGAGGGCCCGGCTTCGAACTGCGTGAAATCGACGACGCGCACACCTTCAAGGCAATCCAGTTCGACACTCATGGCCATGGCGTACTCTCCTGGTGCGAAAATATTGGTCGAGAACGATAGCACCGGGTTTTGGCGACGGCCAAGGGCCACACATCCAGACTGTTGGACCTCAGTGCTTGCGCTTTGAAAGATCACGCCATCACGGCGCATGCCCGGGGCGCCTGCCAGCGGGCGGGTTCTGCTGGCGGTGGCGGTTACCAAGGAGTTAAAGCGGTGCGAAGATTTCGAACGATAATTGAAGCAAATCCGACGGCCCGAATGAAATGTACGGCAACAGAGCCTGTGTATGTTTCCGGCAGCATGTAAATCGAGCTGGGGTCGATAATGAGCGTAACAGGTGCACCCGCCAAGGTGAGCGGCACGGACGCGGCGGATATTCTGTCGGGGTCGTTGGTTGATGACCGGATCATCGGTTACGGCGGTGACGACAGCCTGGATGGCGGGGACGGCAACGATACCGTGCTGGCCGGCGCTGGCAACGACACGCTTCGGGGCGGCCTTGGCAACGACGTGCTCTATGGCGGCATTGGCAATGATCGCATTCTGGGCGATGCGGGTGACGACGTCGGCTACGGCGGTGCAGGTAATGATTTGCTCGTGGGCGATGCCGGCAATGACAAGTTGTACGGCAACTCCGGCAACGACACGGCCTACGGCGGTGGCGGCAACGACACAATCCGCGGCGGCACCGGCAATGACGGATTGATCGGCGATGCGGGCAACGACGATCTCGCCGGTGGCAAAGGCGACGACGTCCTGCTCGGTGGCACCGGAGACGATCTCCTCAAAGGCAACTCGGGCGCCGACAAACTCGATGGCGGCACCGGCAACGATACGCTCAGTGGCGGCACGGGCAACGACACTCTTGACGGCGGCGTCGGCGATGACCTGTTGAGGGGCGGTCGCGACAACGACGTTTTGGCCGGCGGCGATGGCCACGACCAACTCTTCGGCGACTCGGGTGACGACAACGTCGATGGCGGCGCCGGCAACGATACGCTCAATGGCGGCACAGGCGCCGACACGCTGGCAGGCGGCGAGGGCGACGACGTGCTCCGCGGCGGCACCGACGACGATGTCCTCGCAGGCGGCAACGGTCACGACCAACTTTTCGGCGACTCGGGCAACGACAACCTCGATGGCGGCGCCGGCAATGACACGCTCAATGGCGGCAGCGGCAACGACACGCTGGCGGGCGGCGAGGGCGACGACGTCGTGCATGGCGGTTCAGGTGACGACCTGGTGATGGCCGGCAGCGGTACCAATTCCTATTTCGGCGATAGCGGCTTCGACACGCTCGACTTCTCGGGCATGGACCGCGGCCTCGATATCGACATCAGCAAAGGCCAAGCCGTTGGTGCTGTTACAGACGCGTTCAATTCGTTCGAGCACGTGATCGGCACAAACTTCGACGACACGTTCAAGGGCTCGAGCCGCGCCGACGTCATCGATGGCGGAGCAGGCGACGATGTGATCCGTGGGCTTGGCGGCTCGGACGTGATGACGGGTGGCGACGGCATGGACACGTTCGTGTGGCTGAAGAAGGACGTGGTCAGCGGCGACAAGAGCCTTGGTGTGGACCGCATCACCGACTTCCGAGGCGACGATCACCTGGACCTGCACGACCTGCTGAAGGGCCAGCCCGGCACGGCTCTCGACAACTTGAAAGTTACAGAGACGGCAGACGGCACGATGGTGTCGGTGAACATGGGACATGGCTTTGTCGACATCGTCATGCTGGACGGTGTGCACGGCGTGTCGGCATTCTCGATGCTCAGCGAGGAAATGATCCTCGCCTAAGTGGCTGCTCGCGCCGGTGACGGGCCGCGTGGCCCCTTTACCGCCGGCGCGAGGCCTCAAAAATCATCGATGATGTACTTCCAGTAATCGTCGATTTTGATGCCCTTCTCGGAGCGCACGGTGCCGCGCACGGAGATGCCGGCGTCGTGCACCGACTGTGGCGTTCCAGACACAAGCGGGTGCCACCAGGCGAGTGGTTTGCCGTCGGCGATGAGCCGATAGGCGCAGGTGGGCGGCAACCAGCGCACACTGCGGACGGCCGCTGCGTCGATCTTGACGCACTCGGGCACCTTTTCCTTGCGATTTTCGTAATCGGAGCAGCGGCAGGAGCCGAGATCCAGCATGCGGCAGGCCAGCCGCGTCAGGTGGATTTCGCCGGTATCGTCGTCCTCGAGCTTGTTCAGGCAACAGCGCCCACAGCCGTCGCAAAGCGATTCCACTCCGCCTCATCGAGATCTTCGAGAGACTTGGTCTCCCAGAACGGTTTTTCCCTATTTCGAGCCTTGCTCAATATGCCCTCTCGCGCTCACGGACCGAAGCGGTTAAAAAGCCATGATCACGCCCCATGTGCAAGCAATCGTTGCCTCGGCAAGCGACATGCGGCGTGCACATCTGCAGCGCAACGATGCGCATTCAGATGAGGGACTTAACCGTTGAGCGACTGGTTCTTCAAGGCTAATGCGCGCGGGCGCTTGTGGCGACGGTTGGGGATCTTCGATTCCTGGCTCGATTCGACACTGGCCGGCCTATGGCAATCCTCGCAGGACCGCTGGAATGCCGGATCGAGCTTTTTTGCCCGTTTCCGACTCTCCGGATGGAAACGGCTGCTCAACGAGGCGGTATCGGAAGGCCTGACACTGTTGGTCGCCGGGCTGCTGGTCATGTATGTGCTGGCAATCCCAGCGTTCCAGGAGATGGACGAATCCAAGATCTGGGCGACCGGGCGCTACAGCGTAAAGTTTGTCGATGCGGCGGGGCGCGAGATCGGCCAGCGGGGCATTCTGCATAACGACTCGGTGCCACTGGATGAAATCCCCGACCACCTGATCAAGGCGGCATTGTCGACGGAGGACCGGCGCTTTTTCGATCACTACGGCGTCGACGTGCTGGGCACACTGCGCGCCATGGTCACCAATTTCAGTGCCGGCGCCACGGTGCAGGGCGGCTCCACGATCACGCAGCAGCTCGCAAAGAACCTGTTTCTCACCTCGGAACGTTCGCTGACGCGTAAGATCAAGGAATTGTTCCTCTCGTTCTGGCTGGAGTCGAAGCTGACGAAGCGTCAGATCCTGAAGTTGTATTTCGATCGGGCCTACATGGGCGGTGGCGCTTTCGGCGTCGAGGCGGCCGCGCAACTGTACTTCGGCAAGTCGGTGCGCGACGTGACTTTGGCCGAAGCGGCGATGATGGCCGGCTTGTTCAAGGCGCCAACAAAATACGGCCCGCACATCGACCTGCCGGCGGCGCGGGCGCGGGCCAACGAGGTGCTCTCGAACATGGTCGAGGCCGGCTTCATGACGGCTGGCCAGGTTCACACCGCACGCCTCAATCCGGCAAAGCCGATCGAAAGCCGGCATGCCTATAGTCCGGACTGGTACCTCGACTGGGCGTTCGACGAGGTGCAGCGCATTGCCGAGGGGCGGGGCTACTATGTGCTGACGGCGCGGGTGGCGGTTGACCGGCGGATCCAACAGGCCGCGGACCAGGCGCTGATTTCCGCGCTGCGGCAGGAAGGCGCCCAGAAGTCGGCCAAATCCGGCGCCGTGGTCGTCATGGACCCTGACGGCGCCGTGCGTGCCGTTGTCGGCGGTTTGGATTACGGCGAGAGCCAATTCAATCGCGCCACGAAAGCAAAACGCCAGCCCGGATCGTCGTTCAAGCTTTATGTCTATGCCAACGCGGTGGAGCACGGGCTGACCCCGACGTCCAACCTGCGGGACCAGGCGGTCAGTTGCGGCAACTGGTCGCCAAAGAACTACAGCGGTGGCAGCGGCAGCGGACGCAGCGTCACCATGGGCTATGCATTCGCAAAATCGTTGAACACGACCGCGGTCGAGTTGTCGCTCAAATACGACCGTCAGAACGTCATCAACCTGACCAAGCGTCTGGGCATCGAAGGTGTGCGAAAGACCTGCTCGATGGCGCTCGGCGATGGCGGCATGACGGTGCTGGAACATACCGGCGGCTACGCGACGTTTGCCAACGGCGGCAAGCTTGCGCGGCCCTACGCCGTGCTGGAGTTGATGAACTCGCGCGGGGAAGTCATCTATTCGCGCGAGAAGGACGAGCCGCCAGCGCCACAGGTGATCAAACCGCAGCACGCCGCCTACATGAACCAGATGATGCAGATGGTGGTCGAAGACGGTACGGGCAAACGGGCCCAGCTCGATTTCACGACCGCGGTCGGCAAGACGGGCACCTCATCGAGCTATCGCGATGCGTGGTTCATGGGCTTTACGGGCGACTACGTGGCGGGCGTGTGGATTGGCAATGATGACTACCGGCCCATGGACCGGGTGACGGGCGGCAGCATTCCGGCCACCACCTGGCACAACATCATGGCGGCGATCCACTTCAACAAGAACATCAAACAGATCCCCGGGCTGCCGCTGCACCCCGTGCAGGTTGCCGAGCGCGCCCGAATCGAAGAACTGAAGAGAACACAACCGCAGCTGGCATTGGCGCTGGCACGGCGGGCGGCAGGTCTTGACGACAAGATCATGCCGGACAAACTGAAAATTGCACTGCGGGACCTCGCCAAGCGCATGCGGATGGCTGCCGGGCTGCCGGAACCGCAAGCGCGGGGACCGAAGAAGACCGTGCCGGGGGCATCCGGCGCGCTGTTGCCGCCCAATGGCCCGCAGGACTCACGACGCCCCGGCGATCTTCCGGATGCGGTGAGGCCCAGCGGCACGATAGCGGGGCAACGCAAAGCAGCGGTCGAAGCGAGCCGGGCATCGGAGGCTTGGTCGCGGTCCAACTGAGGCCGACTAACGGCGTGGGCAGGAAAGTGGCACTTGCCGCAGGGGCGGCCAGCCACCTCAGGCGTGAATGGAAGGGGACGCATTCGGAATGATCGCCAACGTCATCATGTTCGTGACGGTTGCCATTGTCGGCGGTCTTGGCTCGTCGTGGTACATGATCGAGCGCGGCAATGGCATGACGACGCGCACGTCGGGAGCGTGGACGGCCTGGATGACGGCCGGGCAATCGGATGCCGATCCATACACGCGCGCGCATTTCGTGCGGCGGGGCATGATGCCGGTGTCGTCGGCTCTCGCGATCACGTTCGAGGCGGTCTCCGACGATAGCGGCGAGCGGCTGCATTCCTCGTGCGAATACCGGCTCGAAGGGAGCGAGCCGCCGGCTCGGTTCTGGTCGATCTCGGTGTTCGACGAGGACGGCATGCTGATCCCGAACTCTGCGGATCGCTATTCCTACAACAGCACGACGCTGCTGCGGTCGCCGGGAAATCGCCTGCAAATTGCGATCGCGCGCTCGGCGCGTCCGGGCAACTGGTTGCCGACGGCGGGGGCGGGGCGCTTCTCGCTGATGCTGACGGCGGAAGAACTCGAGAAAGCGGAGCCGGGGTCGAAATGGCCGTGGACCTGGCGTCCGCCCACGATCAAGAGGGTGGCATGTCGATGATGCCGAAATGGCTGAGGGGTGCCAGCTTATACACGCTTTTGCTGGCTTTGGTGACCGGCGGCATCGTCCACATCTCGGCGACGCTGGCGTTGCCGCACCTTGCCAAGGCCAACGCCTTCCAGCGCCTGACGGCTGCATTGCCCGTCAACACCATGCAGGTTCTGCCTGCTGCCGGTAGCGAGGGTTCGCCAATTCCCTATCTCGGGCCGGATGTTCGCATGGCCATTTGCCGCTACGACATCGCCACCAATCCGCTGTCGCTCATTCTGACGCTGCCGGATCAGGGATGGACGTTGGGACTTTATACCGACCGCGGGGACAACTTCTATGTGCTGCCGTCGCAATCGCAGCGCCTCACCGAGATCAAGCTGACACTGATCGCCAAGGGTGAGCGCTCGTTCAGTCTTTTGACCTTGGGCCGGCCGGCTGCAATTCAATCGATCTCACAAATCGAAGTGCCGGAGCCACATGGTTTTGCAGTGATCCGCGCGCCAATGCGCGGACGGGCTTTTGCAGGCGAGATCGAGCAAACACTGCGGCGCGCGCGGTGCGGCATCAGCCGCGAATAAGGCCGCCAGTGCCGGGCGTGTGGCAATGGGCGCCCGACCGCATCACCTTCAATCGACGATGGTCAGCACGTCGCGTTTGATGCCTGAGGACGCCCGCTCCCCCACCGCACGTGCCTCTTCCCAGCGCTCGTATCTGATGCCTGGAAAGATGATGATCTCGGCAGAGCTCGGCGAACGCGGCGCAGTCTTGCGACGTTCTTCGTCGTGATGACGGTGGAATTCCAAAATGGTTGCCATGGGACCCTCCTGCCCTTTGGCGCCATCGATGCGAAGTGAACGCATTTCGTCTGCCCCGCCATCGTTTGGACGCTCGATACATTGATTTGGCAGCTGAGCCGGTTAACGAAAGCTTAAAAGGTGGAATTGCGTCACATAACGTGACTGCCGGGCAACACAAATTGGCAATTGAGGAAGGTTCGGCTGGCGCCTTACGGCAGGTCAGAAAGCGGTGCCAACCAGCCTTCGAGAAAATGGCGGCCGGTGCGATCCTCGAGCTCGACGACCCAGCTGTCAGAATCAAGACGCAGCTCGCTGGCGACCCGCTTGTCGACGTCGGCTTCGACCACCGCTTCGGCGAGGCACATCCAGCGCCGCTCGCCGTCGTCGGACTGCATGCCAGCTGGTGCCGGACCGAAAAGATCGGCCGTGCCGTCGAGACGCGCGATCTTGATCAGGATGATGCCGGCATCGGCATCACCGCGGTGCACGACGACGCCGCTGACGCCAGCTCCGGCTGCCCGGCGCAGATAGGCCTTGACCCACAGTTCAGATTTCAGGCGCATGATGTGCTGGCTGGCCCCGCGGACCGTGACTGCCCGCTCTGCTGGTTGAGGCGCTCACCATGCCCGCATCACGACGGCGTGTCGACGCTGACGTTACCTGAGACCGCGATCCGTCCCTTGCTGACGGCGAGGCCGGCGAGCTCGTCACCGATGGGTTGGCCATGGGCCATTAGGCGGACGCCGCCGCGGGAGGCACCCGAGATCAGATTGTTGGCGATCAAGGCAGCGCCTGCGCCGGGATCAGCCGTGACCAGGATGCCAACGCCGGCCTTGCGAATGACGTTGCCTGTCGCTGCCACATCACGCATGTGCGGGCCCCAGCCGATCACGATCCCGGCCGTGGGGGCACCTTCGATGGTGTTGCCGGTGACGCTGGCGTCGGCCTCGACGGCGATGCCTTCGCCGCGCTTGTCGACGGGCTCGTGCTCGCGGCGAACCAGGTTGCGGATGAGATTGCCCTGGATGACGGCAAGGCGACCGCCGACGTTGAAGTTGGTGACCGAGATGCCTGCCGCGGCACCGTCGACGATGTTCTGGGCGATCACGGCGCCTTCAAAGGCGAACTCGGCGTAGAGGGCAACCTCGCCGATGCGGCTGGCACTGTTGGCGATGATCTGGACGTTGGAGGCGGCGTTGGCGCGGACGGCGGAATAGGCGCAGTCGGTGATGCGATTGTTGGCCACCATGACACCTGCGGCACGAAACACATTGACGCCGTTGCCGTTCTGGCCGCTGCCGCCGGCTCGTGCCGCGATGCGTTCGATGTGATTGCCGCTGACGCGGGTGGCGTCTTCGCCGGGGGTGGTGCGCCAGACGAGGATGCCGTTGTTGGCGCAATCGGAAATGCGGTTGTTCTCGATCTGAATGCCGCGGCCGTCGCGCGAGAAGAGCGCGGCGAGACCGGCGCCAGAGATGGCACATGCGGCGATGCGGCCCTGGCAGCGTTGCAGCACGATACCATTGTTGAGACCGGCATTGATGGTGACGTGCTGCAGGGCGATGTCGCGGCTGTCTGCGATCTCGACGAGGCCGGCATGGTCACCGCGGGACTGGTCCTGTCCTGCCGCGTCCAACGCCACCCGCTCCATCGCCAAACCGTGAGCACCGTCGCCCACCAGCAGCGGGCCGGTACCGGCAAGGGCCAGGACCGTGCGCGTGCCGGCGCCTGAGATTCGCGTGCCGGGCCGAAGCTTCAAAGCGGATACGCGGAAATGTCCGGCTGGCAACGTGAGGGTGGCGCCCGCCAAAGCCGCCTGATCGATGGCGCGCTGGAAGCTCGCTGTGTGGTCGCCGGCAGGGCCTGCGGAAAGCTGCGGGTGCACGGCCGGGGGATGGTTGCCGCTACCCCGGCGCGGGGCCGCATGGGCCGGAGATGATGCGGTGGCGGCCGGCATTGCGGCGCCGGCCGCCAGCAGGGCGCCGAGCAGACCTCGCCGGTTCAAAAGTTGCCGCTGCATGGGGACAATCCTCCGGATTTCCGCGTCCCTGGCTTGCCCTCCCGCAGGCGACCTGCTGGTTTGGTACATGCGGATCCGGGACGCTCGACACGCCGGAGCAACGAGCAAGAATTGCGCCAAAATGGTTTACGGCGGAGATGGCCGGCGGACGTGATCTCAGCCCTTGCCACGACGGCCTGGCGTTGACGTGGGGCGCTTCAGGCCGTTGTGCCAGCCGGCACCTTGGTGAACTTCTGCAGGGCACGGAGCGGCTCTGGGCGGGGCTTGTCGGGATTGGAGGACGGCCACGAGGTCCAGGCGACCTCGCCGACGTAGAGATCGCCGTGGCGGTCGACGCAGATGCCGTGCGGCGAGATGAACTGACCGGGGCCGGTGCCCAGCGACGGCACGCGGGCGAGACGGGCGAGCAACTGGCCCTTGTGGTCGACGATCGAGACCCGGGGCCCGAGGTTGGGGGCACCGCGATTGACGGGCAGGTGCGGGCCGATTTCGCCGATGTAACAAACCGGGCATTTGCCGGGCGTCATGAAGAGGCCGCTCGGGCGGTGGAGGTTGTTCCACTGGGTTTCGTAGCGGCCCTTGCCGTCGAACACCTGGACGCGATGGTTTTCGCGGTCGGCGACGTAGACCCAGCCGTCGGCATCGCAGCAGATGTTGTGGGCGATATTGAACTGGCCGGGATCGGAGCCGGATTCACCCCATGAAAAGAGGCGGCGGCCGGCGGGATCGTATTTGTGGACGCGGGCGTTGCCGTAGCCATCGGAGACGTAGATGTCGTTGTCGGGCGACAGAGCGGTGTGGGTGCAGCGATTGAAGGGTTCGCCGGAGAACTTTTCGGACGGGCGGCCGGGAATGCCGATTTCAAGCAGCACTTTGCCGTCGAGCGTGCATTTGCGGACGGTGTGATCGCCGTCATCGGTCAGATAGACGGTCTCGTCGGGGCCCATGTGGACGCCATGCGGGCGCTTGAAAATGCCCTCGCCCCAGGAGCGCAGGAAATTGCCGGCGCGGTCGAACACCACCATCGGATGCTCGGAACGATTGAAGACGTAGACGTTATCCCGGGCGTCGGTGCCGACCGCTGCCACATCGCCGAACGCCCAGCCGTCGGGCAGCTTGCCCCACCCTTCCTCGACCCGATAGGTGTAGTCTCCGCTGCCGACGATGACGCCCATGTTTGCGTTCTCCTGGCCAGGGCACATTCGAAACCATGGACGAGCGTAGAGCCGCGCTCGCCAGCCCGCAATCGGGTTGATGGTTGCCGCGTCCGAGGAAGGTTGGCACTCTTTGGGCAACGAATGCGCTGGACTGCAAGGCCGCAGGCGCGGCTTGGCCCAAAAACGCGAGGCGAACGATCCCGATGGCAACTGACAAGCGTGTTGCGCTGATCACCGGCTGCGGCAAGGAAAATGGCATTGGCGTTGCGATTGCCCGGCGGCTGCATCGGGACGGTGTTGCGGTGATCGTCAGCGATGCCCAGCCGGCGGGCGTCGACAACGACAACAAGACGCAGAAGGGCGAGACGGGCTGGCGCGGCCTCGAGAGCCTGGTTGCGGAGATCACCGCAGACGGCGGCACGGCCCACGCGCTGGTCGGCGATGTGGCGAGCGAAGAGGGCGCCAATGCGCTGGTGGCCGGGGCACTGGAGGTGCACGGGCGGATCGACATTCTGGTCAATAACGCCGGTGCGCCGCACGGGCAGGACCGCGGCGAGATCGAGACCATTCCCGTCGATGCCTGGCACAAGGTGATGGGCGTCAACGCGCTCGGGCCGTTCCTGATGATGCGGGCCATCGTTCCGCACATGAAGGCGCAAGGCGGCGGGCGGATCATCAACATGGCCTCGGTGGCGGGCATGTATGCCCTGCCGCAGCGCGCGGTCTACTGTGCCTCGAAGGCGGCGGTGGTGGGCATGACGCGGTCGGTCGCCTACGATCTGGCGCCGCTCGGCATCACGGTCAACGCCATTTGCCCCGGCTCGATCCGGACGGACCGGGCGATCTCGACGACGCTGCGGGCAGGATGGAACGATGTGGAAGCTGGCTTGAGGGAACGGGCGAAGGCGCTGCCGATGCAGCGGCACGGCCTGCCGCACGAGATTGCTGCGACGGTGGCGCATCTGGCCTCGGAGGAAGCGGGGTTCATCACGGGGCAGGCGATCATCATCGATGGTGGCGGGCTGCCGCCGCATGCGGTGTGAAGGAGCGCGGGACGCCGAGGCCGGATCAGGCGTGCATGCCGTCGATCATGAGTTCGGCGACCTCGTCCCTGATCTCGAGCATGGCGGCGATGATGGCTTCGCGGCCGATGGCGTCGATGCGCTCGGATATGTCGATCGAAACGAGCGAATGCGTCATGTGGCCGGCGGCATCCAGGAAGGGCACGGCAATGATGGTGACGCCGGAAATATAGAGCCCGCGGTCGATGGCGAAGCCATTCGCGCGGGCGTCGGCAACGTCGCGCCGCCAGTCCGCATAGTCGGGGGCATGGTCCCATTTCAGGCGAGCAAAGCGGGCCTTCAGTTGCGCACTCGGCAGGGCGACGAGGTTGAAGGCTGCGTGGCAGCGGCCGGTGGCACTGATCAGGGCCGGAAAGCGGCTTCCGAGATCGACCTCGAGGCGGAAGGGCTGGCGGGCGCGCGACAAGGCAACGACCACCATGTGATCGGAATCGACCAGATGAGTGGCGATCGCCGTGCCGCCGAATTGCCTGGAGAGCTCGGTTAGGCGTGGCTCGATCAGGCTCGCGAAGGTGTTGCGCTGGATGGCGTCGCGGGCGATGGCGATGATGCCGATATCGATGGTGTAGCGCCTGGTTTCGTTATCGAAGGCAACCAGGCCTTCGTCGACAAGCACGCGCAGGATGTGCAGGCAGGTGCTCGGCACGAGGCCCAACTCACGCGCGACCTGATTGACGCCGATCGGCTCAGGCGAGCGGCCGAGCAGGCGCAGGATGGCGACCGCACGCGTCACGGCCGGCACCTGGCGAAGGGTCGGCCGTGGTCGTGGCCTAGTCGCTCGCGCCGTCCTTCCGGCGGTTTTCTTCCCAGCCATGTGCTTGTTCCAGACACGGTGATCGCAGATAGCGTTTATTGTCTCTGTACAATAATGCATTGCATTTGACAACGAAACCTCGGCGGTCGCTATGGTCGGCTTCGCGATCAATGCCAACTGCGGCGCTCGTCTGCATCGTGCCAAAGAGATCACGGATGACACGCCCGACGGACTACACCTCCTACGCCGACGCGCAGGCGCACTTTTCGAACGAGGCGCTGTGGGACCTGTTCGATGGCGATCGCGCAGCCTCAACATTGCGCACGAGTGTGTGGACCGGCATGCGCCGGAGCGGCGGGCGGTGTCGGTTGCGCTCAGCAATGGTGGCTATGAGCACATCACGTTCGGCGAACTTGCGCGCTGGTCGAACCGCGTCGCCAATCACCTCGCGGCATCGGGACTCGCGAAGGGCGACCGCGTCGCGATCATGCTGGAGCCGGGCCTCGCATTCTACGCGCTGCTGCTTGGCAGCATAGGCGGGCCTGGTTGCGGTGCCGCTGTTCACGCTGTTCGGGCCTGATGGATTGGCATTGCGGCCGACGACTGCACGCCGGGCGTGCTGTTCACGGCCGAGGAATTGAAAGCGCCACCGCCGTGGAGGCGAGCCGGGGCCGCAAGATGCCGCCGCGCGTGGTGGTTGCCGACAAGGCTTTCCTCGCGACGATTGCCGGGGCGGGCGACACCTTCCAGGCCACGACCACGTCCGGCGACATGGCCATGTACCAGTACACGTCCGGCACGACGCGGGAGCTGCCGGAAGCCGTGAAGCACCGCCACCGTGCAATCGTGACCGTGGCCGTCGCCGCGCTCTATGCCACCGGTGTGCGTCCCGGTGACCGCTTCATGTGCCCGTCCTCCCCGGCATGGGGCCATGGGCTGTGGCATGGCACCTTAGGGCCGCTGGGGCTTGGCGTGGAGATCGCCTCCTATGCCGGACGCTTCCGGCCAGAGCGCCTGCTCGAAGCACTGTCGGACCTCGAGATCACGAACTTGTCGGCGGCGGCGACGCACTATCGCATGATGCGTAATTCGGGCGCTGCGGGACACTATCGCTATCATCTACAGGAAGCTTGCGTTCACGGGTGAGCCGATCGACGACGAGACGGCGCTATGGGCGAAGGAAACGTTCGGGCGCTTGCCTTGCAGCATCTACGGCTCGACAGAGGTTGGTGTGATCATCGCGGACTATCCCGGCGCTGGCGATCACGCGGTGCGTTTGGGCGCGCTGGGGAAGCCGGTGCCAGGGCAAACGGTTGCCGTGCTGGATGCATCAGGCGCACCGTGCCCGCCGGGGCAGGTCGGCGAAATCATGTTGCAGCGGCGCGATAGCTGGTTTCCTCGAAGGACCTGGGGCTCGTCGATGAAGACGGCTATTTCTATCACCGCGGACGGGCGGACGACGTCATCATCTCGGCCGGCTGGACCATGAGCGCGGTCGAGATCGAGAACACGCTGCTGGCGCACCCGGCGGTGGCGGAGGCTGCGGCGATCGGCGTTCCCGATGCCCAGCGCGGGCAGGTGGTCAAAGCCTTCATCGTGACGCGTGATCGTGTCGGCGACGACGGGCTTGCCGACGAGTTGCAACAGTTCACCAAGCAGCGCCTTTCAGCGCACGAATATCCCCGCCAGATCGCCTTCGTCGGCGAGCTTCCTAAATCGACAACCGGCAAGATTGCCCGCGCCAAACTGCGCGAGGCCGAAGCCAGAGCACGAGGCGAAACCAAATGAGCGAGCTGTCCAAGAGCGAAATGTTCCCGAAGATCACCGACAAGGGCCTGGACCAGCTGCGTGAGCGGATCGGCGTGCCCATCGAGAACACGCTGGAGCCGTGGTGCCACGAGGCGACGCGCGACAACATCCGCCACTATGCGCATGGCATCGGCGACGACAACCCGCTGTGGTGCGATCCCGACTATGCCGCCAAGACCAAGCACGGGGCATTGTCGCGCTGCCCTCGTTCCTGTTTGCCACCAACCGCATCATTTCCGGTTATGTCGGCGGCTTACCGGGCGTGCATGCGATGTGGGCCGGCGCCGACTGGACATGGCATCGCCACCTCAAGCGCAACGAGGAGGTGCGCACCGAGGCGGCGCTGAAGGATCTGGTGCTGCACGATACGCGGTTCTCGGGCCGGGCCGTGCAGCAGATCTATCACGTCAAGTTCTACGGCGCGGGCGGCGACCTGGTGGCGGAAGCCGACAGCTGGTGCTTTCGCACCGACCGCGATATCGCGCGGGAGGTAGGCACCAAGTATAAGGATGTGAAAGCGCGACCGCAGAAGGTCTACACCGATGAGGAACTGGCGAAGTTCTACGAGCATTACGCCCGCGAAGAGGTTCGGGGCGCGGTGCCGCGCTACTGGGACGATGTAAAAGAGGGCGAGGCGCTGCCGGTGATGGCCAAGGGGCCGATGACGGTGACCGGGTTCATTGCCTATGCGCAGGGCTGGGGCGGACTCTACATTCGCGCCAACAAGATCGCGTGGAAGATGATCCACCAGCATCCGGGCCTTGGCATCCCCAATCGCTTCAACATTCCCGATTGTCCGGAGCGGGTGCACTGGGAGCCGGAATTCGCGTTGATGGTCGGTGCGCCCGGTGCCTACGACTACGGACCGGAGCGCTGCTCATGGCTGACGCACCACATGACCAACTGGATCGGTGACGACGGCTTTCTGCGCAAGGCCTCATGCAAGATCCGCCGTCACAACCCGGAGGGGGACGCACTCACCATCAAGGGGACGGTGAAGCGGAAGTTCGTTGCCGAAGATGGCGCGCATTGCGTGGAGGTGGCGCAGGAGGCGCACAACCAGGACGGCGAGCTGTCGGTGCTGGGCACGGCTGTGGCCGCGCTGCCGGTGCGCAAATGAGCGCCTCGGCGCTGGCCCTGCCGCTTGCCGGCGTCACCGTGCTGGACCTCAGCCGGGTGCTGGCCGGGCCCTATTGCGGGCTGATGCTGGCCGACATGGGCGCCGACGTCATCAAGGTGGAAAACCCCGATGGCGGCGACGACAGCCGCGCTTTCAGCGAACCCAACCTGGAGGGTGTTTCCACCTACTTTCTCACCATCAACCGCAACAAGCGATCCGTCGCGCTGGACCTGAAGGCGCCGGCGGGGCGGGACGCATTCCTGCGGCTCGTTGCCAAGGCCGACGTGGTGGTCGAGAATTTTCGCACGGGCGTGATGGAGCGGCTGGGGCTTGGCTATGAGGTTTTGAAGGCGCAGCGGCCGTCACTGATCTATGCGGCGATCTCGGGCTACGGACGCTCGGGCCCCAACA
The DNA here is from genome assembly GCA_041397705.1 of Hyphomicrobiaceae bacterium. Lineage (GTDB taxonomy): Bacteria > Pseudomonadota > Alphaproteobacteria > Rhizobiales > Hyphomicrobiaceae. Next base: position 47,146 of record JAWKWC010000011.1, on the reverse strand, counting down.
TCGACGTGCCCGGCTACGATCCGGTGGCGCAGGCGGAAAGCGGGCTGATGTCGATGATCGGGGAGCCGGACGGGCCGCCGATGCGTGTTGGCGTGTCGGTGGTCGACATGGTGACGGGGCTTTATGCGGCGCAGGCGATCTCGGCGGCGTTGCGGCATGCGGCACTGACGGGCGAGGGACGCCTGATCGAGGCGACACTGCACGAGACCGGCATGAACATGCTTGCCAACTTCACGGGCTCGCACCTCATCGCCGGGCTCAATCCGACGCGAACGGGCAACGCCAACCAGGTGGCGCAACCGATCAACGTGTACGACGCCGCGGACGGGCCGTTCATGATGGCGGTCGTCACGCAGGGCCAGTTCGTCAAGCTTTGCAACGACGTGGTCGACCGGCCGCAGTGGCTGGAGGATGCCCGCTTCGCGAAGAACCCGGGACGACTTGCAAACGAGGCGGAGTTGCGGCGATTGCTGAACGAGATCTTTGCCATGCGGCCGCGTGCCGACTGGGTGGCGGGGCTGCGCAAAGCCGGCGTGCCGGCGGGCGTAGTGGCGACGATTGCAGAAGCCTTTGCGAGCGACCTCGTCGAGGCGCGCGGGGCGGTGCGCGAGGTGCGCCATCGCGATGTCGGGGCCTATCGCGCACTCAAGACACCTGCGCGGCTGCACGACACGCAACCGTTGGCGGCGATGGGGGCGCCGGCGCTCGGCGAGCACACGCGCGAGGTATTGCGCGATGTCGCCGGAATGCCAGAGGCTGAGATCGACGCGCTGATCGCGGCTGGCGTCGCCGCTTGAGCGCGCCGGTGACGGAGCAAGCGGTGGACACGGGCCCCACGGCCGGCACATGATTGCTCCGACCCTGCCCACCCCTGGCCAGCGGAGGCACCTGACATGACCGGCGACGGCAAGCCCGACGACAAAACGGAGAAGCTCTACTCCTCCGAGATTTTCAAGGATGAGCCAAAGGCCAGTGGCAATTTCTCGGCGACCATCGGCGCCGAGCAGGGCCTCGAGCTGTTCGGCGACCGGTCGGTTCGTCCGCGGCGCCAACGGCCAAACCGGACGGTGCGCGAGCCGGCGCGGGATATCCCCGTGTTCGCTGAAACCGACGTGCTGGTCGTGGGCGGTGGTCCGGCGGGCACATCGGCTGCTGTTTCGGCGGCACGGGTCGGCGCCGACGTCATGCTGGTCGAGCGCTACAATCATCTGGGTGGGCTTTCGACCGGCGGCCTGGTGATCTGGATCGACCGGATGAGCGACTGGCAGGGCCGGCATGTGATCCGGGGCTTTGCCGCCGATATCATCGACCGCATGCCGAAGGCGGCCGTGGCGGGACCGAAGCGCTCGGACTGGGGCTCGAAGGATGCGGCAACAGCCGGTTACTGGGCGCAACGCACGGCGGCGTTTCATGGCACCGTCACGTGGTCGCCGACGGTCGATCCGGAGGCGCTGAAGACGGCGTCGCTCGATCTCGTCACGGCCAACAAGGTGCGTCTCGTGCTGCACGCGTGGGCGTCGGAGCCGATCATCGAGGACGGCGCCATCAAGGGCGCGATCTTCGAGAGCAAGGAGGGGCGTTTCGCCATCCTGGCGAAGGTGGTGGTGGACACCACGGGCGATGCCGACCTCATTGCGCGCACAGGCGTCACACTCGAAAGCGACGTCGACGAGAAGGACATCCACCACTGCATCAACACCGCCTTCATGCTGGGTGGCGTGGATATCGAGCGGTGGCTGGCGTTCCGCCGCGACGATCCGAAGGGCTTCGCCGATTTCATGACGCGAGGCCGGGAGAAGGTCGGGTTCTTCGAGAAACCGTTCGTTTCGTGGCGCAACGATGTGGCGCTGTTCATGGGGCCGAGGCTTTCCGGCTACTCGGCGGTGGATGTGGAAGACCTGACGGCGGTTGAACTGAGATCGCGGCATTTGACGGTCGCGCATCTGGAGGCCTATCGCCAGTGGGCGCCGGGCTTCGAGAACGCCTTCCTGATGCTCGGCGCGCCGCAGATCGGCGTGCGCCATTCGCGCCGCTTGATGGGACTTGGCAAGGTGGTGCGGGCGCAGTGGGACGAGGGCACCGTCTACGACGACGAGATCGGCGTCTCGACGTCGTTGTCGCCGAAATTCCCGAACATCTCGGTGCCCTATGGCGCGCTGGTTCCGGCGGGTCTCGATGGTGTGCTGGGGGCTGGCCGGCATGTCGGTTGCGATGCCTCCTCACACACGTTCCTGCGCGAGGTGCCGCAGTGCTGGCTCACCGGTCAGGCGGCTGGTGTTGCGGCGGCGTTGGCCGTTGGCTCGGGCGTGGCACCGCGCAACCTCGATGCGCGCGCGGTTCAGCGCGAGCTGCTGCGCCAGGGTGCCTATCTGTCGCCGGCGGTCGAAGAACGTGCGCGGGTGCAGACGGCTGCAGAGTAGCCCGGGTTCGAGCCGAAGCGGAGTCATCTTGTTGCCGCTGCCCGGTCGCACACTTTGCCTACCGTTTGACCCTTGCCCTTTTGCGCTGCGATTGGGATGCTTGCTTCCCTCGAGCCGACACGCAGGCCGCTGCGGCCCGTATGTCCCATGGAACGGCAGACATGACCGACCTCTTCCCAATGGCTGGCGCGAGCACAGCCCGCGCTATCCCGATCCGGTGATCGTGGCGCTCGACCCGCGTTTTGAAAAATACTGGATCAAGCTTTCAGCGGTCGAGCGGCTGGCAACAGGCTGCCGGTGGGCCGAGGGTCCGGTGTGGTTCGGGGACGGGCGCTTTCTGCTGTGGAGCGACATCCCCAACAACCGCATCATGAAGTGGGAGGAGGAGACGGGCGCCGTCGCGGTTTATCGACGGCCGTCGAACTGGGCCAACGGCAACACGCGGGACCGCCAGGGCGGCTGGTGACATGCGAACATGGCCGCCGGCTGACACGGACCGAGTACGACGGCTCCATCACGGTGCTGATGGACCGGTACGAGGGCAAACGCCTCAACTCGCCCAATGACGTGGTTGTGAAATCCGATGGCAGCATCTGGTTCACGGATCCGCCGTTCGGATTGCTCGGCAACTACGAAGGCGAGAAGGGCGAGCCCGAATTGCCGCAAGGCGTGTTCCGGCTGGATCCCTCCACCGGGCGGGCGACGATGGTGACGGACGCGGTTCCCGGCCCCAACGGGCTGTGCTTCTCGCCGGATGAGACGCTGCTCTACATCGTGGAATCGCGCGCGACGCCGAACCGGCTGATCTCGGTTTGGGATGTCACGGATGGCGGCACCAAGATCGCGAACCGGCGCGTGCACATCGATGCGGGGCCCGGCACGCCGGACGGCATGCGCTGTGACACGGACGGCAACTTGTGGTGCGGTTGGGGCATGGGCGTGCCGGAGCTCGACGGCGTGCGCGTCTTCGCACCTGACGGCAAACCGATCGGCCACATCCATCTGCCGGAGCGGTGCGCGAACTTGTGTTTCGGCGGGCTCAAACGCAACAGGCTTTTCATGGCCGCATCCACCTCGGTGTATGCGCTTTATGTACAGGTGCAGGGTGCGCCGGGAGGTTAATGAATCGTAACGAGAGTTGATCGGCGGCTCGTGCCGAATGGCGGGGTCATCGATTGTGTTGGGGCGGGGCGTTGGGTACCATGATTGAACTCATCGTCACTCAACTGCTGCCGCCACATGGTGGAGAGTTGCACTGCGCGCCCGGCTTGTTCTTTGCGCAGTCGCAGCGGAACAACAATAATCAGACGAGAGAGAAGCGTGTCGAAGTCAAACATTCCACAATTCCTGGTGCACAGCCCCAAGGACAACGTCGGTGTCGTCGTTGTCGAGGACCTCAAGTCTGGGACCGATATGCTGGGCGTGATCACCGAGGACAATACGACCATCCGCGTGACCGCCAAGCACGACATCCCCATCGGGCACAAGGTGGCGCTGTGCGATCTCAAGGAGGGTGACACCGTCATCAAGTACGGCGAGGACGTGGGCCGCATGGTCGGCCCCGCCAAGAAGGGCGAGCACGTCCACATCCACAATCATCGCACGAAACGCTGGTAAGGCGGGAACAACTGACATGGCAACGAAACCCGCAGCAGCGAAGAAGGCTGCAAAGTCCGCAGCAAAAAGCAATCTCAAGTTCTGGGGTTGGCGGCGCGAGAACGGTCGCGTCGGCGTGCGCAATCACGTCATCATCCTACCGCTCGACGACTTGTCGAACGCGGCATGCGAAGCCGTCGCCAACAACATCAAGGGCACGCTGGCGCTGCCGCACCACTACGGCCGACTGCAGTTCGGCGCCGACCTCGACCTGCATTTCCGCACGCTGATCGGCACCGGCTCCAACCCCAACGTCGCCGCCGTCGTGGTGATCGGCATCGAAGACGGGTGGACCGACCGCGTGGTGCAAGGCATCGCCAAGACCGGCAAGCCCGTCGTCGGCTTCGGCATCGAAGGACACGGCGATATCGCGACCATCGCCAAGGCGTCCTACAAGGCGAAAGAATTCCTGCAGTGGTCGTCCGAGCTGCCGCGCGAGGAGTGCGACATTTCCGAGTTGTGGGTCTCGACCAAGTGCGGCGAGAGCGACACCACGACCGGCCTTGGCTCGTGCCCGACCGTCGGCAACATGTACGACAAGCTGATCCCGCAGGGCGTAACCGGCGTCTTCGGCGAGACCAGCGAGATCACGGGCGGCGAGCACATCGCGCGCGAACGCGCCATCAACAAGGCGATCGGCGACAAGTGGTACAAGGTCTGGAAAGCCTACCAGGACGACGTGATCGAGGCCAACAAGGTCGACGATCTCTCGGAAAGCCAGCCGACCAAGGGCAACATTGCGGGCGGACTTTCCTCCATCGAGGAGAAGGCGCTCGGCAACCTCGAGAAGATCGGGCGCAACTGCCGCTACATCGACGTGCTGGAGCCCGCCGAGGCGCCTGCCAAGGGTCCAGGCCTCTACTACATGGACACGTCATCGGCGGCGGCTGAATGCGTGACGTTGATGGCGGCCGGCGGCTGGGTGGTGCACACCTTCCCGACGGGGCAAGGCAACATCATCGGCAACCCCATTGTGCCGGTGATCAAGATATCCGCCAACCCGAAGACCTTGCGCACCATGCCGGAGCACATCGACGTCGATGTCACCGGCATCCTGCGGCGCGAGATGACGCTCGACGATGCCGGCGATGTGCTGATCGACATGATCATGCGCACGGCCAACGGTCGTCTCACGGCGGCGGAGGCCTTGGGCCACCGCGAATTCGTGATGACGAAGCTTTACCGCAGCGCGTGAGTGCCTCACGGCACCCCATGCGCGCGAAGGACCGGAGTCTTGCCAGCTCAACTCGGGGGACGAGGGAGTGGCTGGCAAGGCTTCGGTTTTACTGTTTTGGTGGCGCCTTCCGACTCTGTTTTTCGTGGCGCGTTGCGACTCCGCTGCGCGGAGCCGGCCGCAACGCGCGTTAGGGTCAGGGAGCTTGCCGGAAGGCGCGTAAGGCTGGGGGAGCGGGCCGGAAGGCGCGGGTCGCCGTTTGCGCGCTGCGACCCTTGGGACGAGCCCAAGGGCTTGCTCCCCTACGGCGAGCCGGCCGCAGCGCGTGTGGATATGATAGCCTCAGAGATAATGTGTCTGCGGCTTGCTTGCCGCGTGGGCAACCGAAGGGACAACCCATGAAGATCAAGAGCATTCGCGACGCGGTGGCGCCGATCCCGTCGCCGATGCGCAACGCGGCCATCTCGTTCGACAAGATGACGATCTCGGTGGTGGCGGTGGAAACGGATGTGATGCGCGGCGGCAAGCCCGTGGTGGGCTACGGCTTTTGCTCCAACGGGCGCTACGCACAATCCGGCATCATTCGCGAGCGCCTCGCGCCGCGCATTCTCGAGGCGGATGCGAAAACGCTGGTGGACGAGACGGCCGGCAACCTCGACCCTGGGGCCGTGTGGGCGGCCATGATGTCCAACGAAAAGCCCGGCGGGCACGGCGACAGGGCTGTCGCGGCCGGCGCGATCGACATGGCGGTGTGGGATGCTGTTGCCAAGATTGCCGAAAAGCCGCTTTGGAGGCTTTTGTCGGAGCGCTTCAATGGCGGGCAATTCGACGAGACGGTGCTGGTCTACTCGGGCGGCGGCTACTACTACCCCGGCAAAGAGAAGCAGGGCTTGCAGGACGAGATGAAGGCCTGTCGCGATGCGGGCTACCGGCTGCTGAAGATGAAGATCGGCGGTGCGCCGCTTGCCGAAGACATGAAGCGCATCGAATGGGCGCTGGAGATCGCGGGCGGCGGGCAAAATCTGGCGGTCGATGCCAACGGGCGGCTGTCGCTTGCCGATGCGCTTGCCTATGCCAAGGCGATGGAGCCGTACGGGCTTTGCTGGTTCGAGGAGCCGCTCGATCCGCTCGACTACCTGGGGCACGCGGTTTTGGCCGAGGACTGCGCCATGCCGCTGGCGACGGGGGAGAACCTGTTCTCGGTGCAGGACTTCAAAAACCTATTCCGGCACGGCGGCTTGCGTTCGCATATGGACTGGCCGCAGCCGGACCCGTCGCTCGCCTACGGGCTCACCGAGACGCTGCGCATTCTGGATCTGGGCGCGAGCATGGGCTGGGCGCGGCGCCGCTTCGTGCCGCACGGCGGGCACCAGCTTGGACTCAACATGGCAGCCGGGTTGCAACTTGGCGGGACGGAAAGCTATCCCGGCGTGTTTCAGCCTTACGGCGGCTTTGCCGACGCCATTGCGATCACCGATGGCTACACGCGGCCGCACGACACGCCGGGCATTGGCATGGAGCTGCGGACAAAGCTGTTTGCGGACATGACGAGGCGGCTCGAGACGGCCTGAGGCCAGTGTTCCGGCTCTGACATTTGCTCTGAGTGGAGCAGCGCCGGGATGCAAATGTCAGGGCTACGAGGAACACGAGCAAGCATATGTTTTTGGTGCAGCTTCTGCATCCGACGTTTGGTCACGCGCCCACCGGCAAATGGGTACCAGACGTCAGATGCGCTGCACTCGGCACCCGCGGTCGCTCCGCGATAAGGGCTGCCGCCCTTCGACCCGCCCGGGAGGACACCTCCCGGACCCACCGCTTTTGGATGAGTTATCCCCGGAGGGATACCGGCGTCGTAGTATGACGGCCGTCTGCCTCAGGCCGGGGCCCTAAGCTCGAGCTGGGATCTCAAGGAGAGGCGGGCGCGCGTCGGATAGGTGCGGCGGTACTCAGCCATCGCCCGACGAGGATGCCGTTTCCGTGCTGTCGCGAGTGGCCACGGGGACAGTCGTAACGGCTGCCGTTCAATAGGGATGCGCGGCAGCCCGCAGCCTCGAACCGTCCGGAAAGGGGCCCACCCCCGTCACGCGCTGCGGAGCGGCATGGCCGCATCAAACCAATAGACAAAGAGCGAGGCCATGCTGCTCCGCGCTCCGGCACTTTCTTACCCACGCTTCTGACTGCAGGCGTGGCTGGCGGCGTTGGCGGGCCTCATCTGTTTCACCAATTGCGCGGCCAGCCCGCACCAGCCTACGATAGGTGAAACAAAGGAAACAGGAGGAAGAGTGCCATGGCAGGTGACAGCTATATTTTCGCAGGCGTGGCCGGCTATGTCGGCCGGCCCGACGAGCAGGGCAAGTTCGGCGTTTTCCGGCGGCCGACCAAAGGCGACGCGTGGCAACATGTGCTGACCGAGGCGGAAACGCACACGGTGATGGTGCATCCCAACAACGCCGACACAGTGTTGGCCGGCACGGTGGACGGTGTTTGGATCTCGACGGATCACGGCGCCAGCTTCAAGCGCGCTGACTTTCCCGGACAAGATCCAGATCTGGTCATTCCTGGTCGACCGGCGCGATCCCAACCGCATCATTGCCGGTGCCTCACCCGTCAATTTCTACGAAAGCCGCGACATGGGAAAATCGTGGAAGGCGCTGCCCGACAGCGGCATCAAGGAGCGCGAGAAGTGCGCCTTCAGCCATCGCGCCATGCGCATGGTGCAGCACCCGACCAAGCCCGATGAGATCTATGCCGCGCTCGAAGTCAACGGCGTGGTGCATTCAAAGGATTTCGGACGGACGTGGACCGACTGCAGCGAGCCGCTGATCGAGCTTGCCAAACTGCCCCATCTGAAGAGCCAGATCCTGACGAAGAACGATGCCGAGGGCATGCTGGACGGCCATGCCATTGCCATGACCGCCGCCGATCCCGACGCCGTTGTGCTGGCTTGCCGGATGGGCTTGTTCCGCTCGACCGACCAAGGCAAGACCTGGCAGGACATGGAGATGAAGAAGTTCTCGCCCATCACCTATGGGCGCGATGTCAAAGTGTCGCCGCAAGACCCCAACACGGTCTATTGCGCGTTGTCGGTGGCAGCTGCCAGTCACGATGGCGCGGTGCTGAAGTCGACGGACGCAGGCAAGACCTGGAAACGGTTCGACAAGGTGCAAGTGCACGGCACGGTGATGTCGATCGGACTGAACGACCGGAACCCGAACGAGGTGTATGTCGGCGCGCGCTACAAGGGCGAAGTTTTCGCGACGCAAGACGGTGGCGAGACCTGGACGCCGATGCACATTCCGGGGCCGGTCAAGGATATCTATTGCGTGACGAGCGGTTGAGGCTGGTGCGCGCACGAACATCGCAAAAAGAAAACCGGCCGCTCGAAGGAGCGGCCGGCTGTCGATAAGCGCGTGAGACCGGGCGTCAGTGCCGCTCGATATAGCGCTTCCTCGGTGCCTCGTAGTGGCGCCGAACGGGTGCGCGGTAGACCTTGCGCGGGGCTGGACCATAGCTCCAATTGTTCCAGCCTCTCGGGCCGCCCCAGCCATAGCCGCGGCGATGATGCCAGCCGCAACGATACCAACCCGGGCCGTGCCAGCCGTCCAAATAGAAGCAGTACCGATGCTTCTTGTGATAGCACTGCACGGTTTCAACCGGCAGCTGCTGCTGAACTGCCGGCGCGCTCTGTGCGGGTGCGACAGGCGCGGCGGACGCGGCCGTGGCGACAAAAGCGGCGCCGACAAATGTCAGGACTGCTGCCGAGACCTTCAAGGACATATGTTATCTCCATGTGGCGCATAGCCAAGGAACACGCGCCAAGGAAACAGAATCAGTTCCGCTGCCTTTGGCGCACACCGTACAGCATGGCACTGCGCCGCATGAATAGCACATGAATGGATGTCAGTGGGCGTGATGCCCCGCTCACGCTCGCTGCCTGGGACCTATCAAACATGCCGGAATTACCTGAGGTCGAAACCGTATGCCGGGGACTGGAACCCGTTCTCAAGGGAGCGACCATTGCGCGTGTGATTCAGCGCCGGCCGGACTTGAGATTTCCGCTGCCCGAGCGCTTCGTGGAGCGGCTGGAGGGCCGCAGGATCGAAAGCCTGACACGGCGGGCGAAGTACATTCTGGGAGCACTCGATTCCGGCGAAGTGCTGACCATCCATTTGGGCATGACGGGGCGTTTTACGATTGCCATGCCGGGTGGCCCCAACGGCCGCCAACTCGGCGAGTTCGTGCACGATGCCGGCACCATCAGCGCCCACGACCACATCGTCATCGAGACGCAAGCGGGCGCCAGCGTCACCTATAATGACGCGCGGCGGTTCGGCTACATGAGCCTTATTCCGGCAACAGAGATGGCGGAGCATCCGCACTTCAAGAACCTCGGCATCGAACCGCTCGGCGAAGCGCTGACGGCCGGTTTTCTGGCGGAGCGGGCCAAGGGGCGCAAGACCGACCTCAAAGCCTTCCTGATGGACCAGCGCATCATCGCCGGGCTTGGCAACATCTATGTTTGCGAGGCGCTGCACCGGGCGGGCTTGAACCCGAAGCGGTCGGCGTCGATCCTGGCAAGCCGCAGCCCCAAAGCCGCCGCCAAGGTGCAGCTTTTGGCGCAAGCGATCCGGCAGGTTCTGGGCGAGGCCATCGTGGCGGGCGGGTCGACGCTGCGCGACTATCGCCATACCGACGGCTCGCTTGGATATTTCCAGCATGCGTTTGCGGTTTATGGCCGGGAGGGCGAACCTTGCAGGCGCGAGGGATGCGACGGCACCGTGCGGCGTAGTGTGCAAGCCGGCCGATCCACGTTCCATTGCACCGCCTGCCAGCAATAAGGCTGCCTAACCACACAGGAGCGCGAGCATGTCCGGTAAAACCGTTCTGGTTGCAGGCGCGACGGGCCTTGTCGGCCAAGCCGCCATGCAGCACTTCTCGACTGAACTCGGGACAGAGGTGATCGCGGTATCGCGACGGCGCCCGGCCGAGCTGTTCGGCGCCCGCCATATCCATGCCGATCTGCAGGATCGCCAGACGTGTGCGGAAGTGTTCGGCGGAATCGCGAACGTGACCCACGTGGTGTACGCGGCACTTTACGAAAAACCGGGACTCGTCGCCGGCTGGCGGGAAGACGACCAGATCGCCATCAACGATCAAATGCTGCGTAACGTGATGGACCCGTTGCAACGCGTCGCCAGGGGCTTGCGGCACGTATCGCTTCTCCAGGGCACGAAAGCCTATGGCGTGCATGCGCGCGCGATGAAGTTTCCAGCGCGCGAGGGACGTGATGAAGCGCGGGACGTTGCCAATTTCTACTGGCAGCAGGAAGACTATCTGAAGGACGCTCAGGCAGGGCGCGAGTGGGGCTGGACAATCTTTCGCCCGGTGCTGATCACGGGGTTCTCGCTGGGGGCTGCGATGAATCTCATTCCGGCGATCGGTGTCTATGCGGCGTTTCTCAAGGCGCGGGGCGAGCCGCTGCACTACCCGGGCGGGCCGGCGCGCGTCTCGCAAGCCGTCGATGCCGGGCTGCTGGCACGGGCGATTGCGTGGGCGGGGGAAACGGCTGCGGCGCGAAACGAGGCTTTCAATGTCGCCAATGGCGATGTGTTTGCCTGGCCGCATGTGTGGCCGGCGCTGGCGCGTCAACTCGGCATGGAGGCCGGCGAGCCGCGGCCGATGTCGCTTGCGGCGGATATTTTGCCACGCGAGGCGGAGTGGCAGGAGATCGTGACGCGGTTCGGATTGGCCGCGCCCGACCTCAAGAGCCTTGTCGGGCTGTCGTTCGAATATGCGGACTATCAGATGAGCTATGGGCGCACGACGCCGGCACCGGCTGCATTTTCCTCAACGATCAAGTTGATGCAGGCGGGCTTCCACGAGGTCGTGGACACCGAACGCATGCTTTGCCGGGCGCTGGCGGCCTTCCAGAAGCGACGACTGTTTTAGCGTGTGGAGTTTGGCGCGCGGAGGATGTTGTTCGTGGGCACGCACCGACTCCGCTGCGCGGAGCCGGCCGGTTCGTGCGGTGCCGGGCAATCAGAGCCAGGGGCGCTCCTTGGACTTGCTGGCTTCGTAGGCGGCGATTGCGTCGCCCTGCTGCATGGTAAGGCCGATGTCGTCGAGGCCGTTCACCAGGCAATGCTTGCGGAAGGGATCGATCTCGAACTTGTCGACCTTGCCGTCCGGTCCAATGACGGTCTGATTGGGCAAGTCGACCGTGATCTCTGCCCCCGGCAACTCCAGCAGGAAGCGCAGCAGCTCGTTGACGCGCGCCTCGGGCAGAACGACGGGCAGGATGCCGTTCTTGAAGGTGTTGTTGAAGAAGATGTCGGCGAAGGACGGTGCGATCACGCAGCGGATGCCGAAATCCAGCAACGCCCAAGGCGCGTGCTCGCGGCTGGAGCCGCAGCCGAAATTATTTCCCGAGACCAGAATCGTGGCTTTGCGCCAGGCACCCTGATTGAGGACGAAATCGGCCTTCTCCTTGCCCTGCTCGTCATAGCGCATTTCGGCAAAGAGGGACTTGCCGAGCCCCGTCCGCTTGATGGTCTTGAGGTACTGCTTCGGGATGATCTTGTCGGTGTCGACGTTGATCATGTTGAGTGGCGCGGCCACGCCCTTGAGAGTGGTAAACTTATCCATGGGAACGAATTTCCTCCGGTTGCGGCCGCTGGCGGCGAATGCAGGACATTTCTATACCCGATCGGACCGGCGCGGCAATATGACAATCGGCTCAGGGCGCGGCCGTATCGATCGCACATGAGATCCGGGCCGCAGGGGCCTTTCTGGCCGGGCCGGACGGCAAATTGGCGCCCTTCTGGCCGGGATGGGCACTTCCCCGCCAGCCCACCAGGCTTTAGTATGCGCCGCCGCCACACGGCTTATCACCCAAGCCAAGGAACGATGACGATGCACACCCGACACGGGCACACGCTGCCGGGACAAAAGCAACTGCGCCTGAGGGCCGGCGCCCATGTCTGATCGCAAGGGCAAGGCCTCCTATCGCATCGGCATCGACGTCGGCGGCACGTTCACGAAGGCCGTGCTGATCGACACGGCCAGCCGGCACGTGGTCGGGCGCTGCTCAGTGCTGACGACACACGACCATGCGCGGGGGGTTGCGGACGGGGTGGTCGAGGTGTTTCGGCGCGTGCTTGAAACGGCGCGCGTTTCGCCGGAGCAGGTCGTGTTCCTGGCGCACTCGACGACGCAGGCGACGAATGCGCTGCTGGAGGGCGACGTGGCGCCGGTGGGCGTGGTCGGCATGGCCGGGCGTACTGCGGCAGCGCTTGCCGAGCCCCAAGTCAAAATCGATGCGATCGAGCTGGCGCCGGGGCGGTGGCTCACGACAGCCAACCGCTTTCTGGTGTCGGACGACCTGTCGGAAGAGGCCGCGCGCACGGCAATTGGCGGCCTCATCGAAGATGGGGCGCGGGTGCTGGTTGCGTCGGCGGCTTTCGGAGTCGACAACACCGGGACTGAAGACCTGATCCGCCGGCTCGGCGCCGAGGCGGGCCTTGCGACCACCTGCGGGCACGAGATCACACGGCTTTACGGGCTCACCACGCGCACGCGAACGGCCGTGATCAACGCATCGATCCTGCCGCGCATGATTGCGACCGCCGATATGACGGAGGAGAGCGTGCGCGAGGCGCGCATCAACGCGCCGCTGATGGTGATGCGCGGGGATGGCGGCGTGATGGACATCCGCGAGATGCGGCGGCGACCGGCAATGACAATGCTTTCAGGGCCGGCTGCCAGCGTCGCCGGGGCACTGATGCACCTGAAGGTGTCGGACGGCATCTATTTCGAGGTGGGCGGCACCTCGACCAACATCGGCGTTATCAAGAGCGGCCGGCCAACAGTTGCCTATGCGCGCGTTGGCGGGCACGAGACCTATGTCTCCTCACTCGATGTTCGCGTGCTCGGCATTGCCGGCGGCAGTCTCGTGCGGGCCGAGCCCGGCCGTATTGTCGATGTGGGGCCGCGCAGTGCCCATATCGCAGGCCTTGCCTACGCGGCGTTCGCGGAGGAGGCGGATTTCGCCGGCGCCGAGGTCGAGCTGTTCGAGCCCAAGCCTGGCGATGGCGCCAATCACGTTGCGATCAGGGCAGCCGATGGGCGGCGATTTGCCGTCACTACAACGTGCGCTGCAAATGTGCTGGGGTTGGCGAAGCCTGGCGTGCACGCGCACGGCAATGGCGCTGCGGCGCGGGCCGCTTTCGCACCACTGGCCCGCTTCGTCGGCTTGAGTGTGGACGACACCGCCAAAGCCGTGCTGGATTGCGCGACGGACAAGGTCATTCCCGTCGTCGAGAGCCTGATCAAGGAGTATCAGCTCGACCCGGATCAGCGCCAACTGATCGGAGAAGGCGGCGGGGCGGCGGCGCTGCTGCCGCATGTTTCCAATCGCACCGGCTTGCAGCATGAGATTTCGCCGGACGCCGAAGTGATCTCCTCGATCGGCGTGGCCTTGGCGCTGGTACGCGAGGTGGTCGAGCGGATCATCCCGCATCCGCAGCCTGACGACCTGCTGGCCATTCGCAAGGAGGCGCTGGATGCGGTGGTGCGGCTTGGGGCCGACGCCGCCAGCGTCGACGTGACCGTCGACATCGACCAGCAGACGCACCGGGTGCGGGCGATCGCCATGGGGGCTGCCGAGATGCATGTGAAAGATGCCGGCGGCGGCATCGGCGAGCGCGAGGCCCGCGGACTGGCGGCGCGTTCGCTCGGCACAGGCATCGAGGGCGTCGAGCTGGCGGGGGAGACTTCCGGCGTCAGGGTTTACCTGCAGCGCGGCGAGGGGCTGCGGTCCGTGCGTGCGATCGACTGGAGCGGTGCCACCCGGGTCCAGCGTGCCCGCGCCTTGGTCCGGCAAACCAATCCGGCGCTGGTGTCGGCGGCGATCTCGGAACTTTCTGCTGAGGTGATGCGGCACACGGTTTCCACGGCTGCTCTGCCGGGATTGGTGCTGCTGCACGGCCGTCATGTCGGCGATCTGTCCGGCGTGGAAGATCTCGACCAAGCCATGGCACTTGCCAGAGACGAACTGGCGGATAGCGGGCCTGACGATGCCGTGGTTCTGATCGCCATGGCGCCGGCGCATTGAGTGCGAACGCACTGCGTGCGGCAAGGCCCGCGTGCTGGTGCTGCGCCGTTTGTCCGGCCCGAGCCCGGCAGGGTGAAACCTGCGGCGCACGCCGTGCCCCGGCGTTCAGCTTTCCACGACGTAAAGCGACCGCTTCTCGAAGACATCCAGCACACGCGCCAGCTCGTGGCCGCGCTTGAGGATGAGGCCGGTTGCCGTGATCACGCTATACGCGCCCTGCTTCCTGGCGTTGCGCGGGTTCTTTTCGATGCGATAAAGCGGCCATTCGCTCGACCGGCGGTGCACCGAGAACACGGCTTTTTCCTTTCCGAAATCCATCGCGTAATCGCGCCATTCGCCTTGCGCAACTTTTCGCCCGTAGACGCCCAGGATCATCGACAGTTCTTTGCGATCGAAGACGACGACCTGAGGATCGCGCTTGACCGTTTGTGCCTGAGCATGGGTCGCACCAGACCGGTTTTCGCCCGGCGTCACGACGCGAGGGCGAAAAGCTATCGGCTCGCTGTCACTCAAGGGTGCCTCCTTTCAGATGGTTCGTGACAGAAAGATTACGCGGCGGGCCGAAAGGTGCAACCTTCGATGTCGCACAGAAGCCGTTTGTTGGCCTGAAACCCGTCGATGGCAGCTCCCCGGCACGCCGTAGCTCGCCAGCGGGACATCCACCTTGGTGCAGCAGGCACATGAACGGAAGTTCACAATCGCAATAAAACGCAACAAATTTCACGAAACGGTCATGATCCGATCAAGTCGGAGCCGCAATCCCGGCTATACTCACAATCATTGAAACCGGCCCGGTCCTGCCAGCCTCGGAAAGCAAGCCCCCCAGCCCCCCTTCCGGGTCTCTCTCCCAGGATCGGGCCGTCTTCTTTCTCCCGACACACCAACGGTCTCCAGCGCTATGCGCCGCCCAACGGCCTTGGGCGCAGGTGCGCGATGCACGCCGCCACGCAAGTGGGTGCTGCGTCGGCATCAATCCAGCGCTTGCCTGAGCTTTTCGGCTGCCGCAGCCAGGACCTCGTTCTTTTCCATCTGCCCGGTGTGCGCGCCGAGGCGCACGCCGTCCCAGCGGGGAATGACGTGGTAGTGGAGGTGGAAAACGACCTGACCACCCGCGGGCTCGTTGAATTGCTGGACGGTTATACCGTGGGCGGAGAACGCCTTGAGTTGCGCGCGTGCCACGCGCTGTACGGTTGCGAGACACGCGGCCAGTTGCTCGGGGCTGGCGTCCAGCACGTTGCGCGCCGGCGTCTTGGGGATGACCAGGGCGTGGCCTTCGCAGCGCGGCATGATATCCATGAACGCGAGGGTGGCTGCATCTTCGCAGATCTTGTGCGCCGGCAGCTCACCTCGGAGAATTTTCGCAAAGACGTTGCTGTCGTCATAGGCCATGGCGCAGGCTCCTGCTCGTCGCTTTCGTGGCTGGCTGTTTGCCTGCGCAAGAGGCCCCGCGTCAAGGCGTGTCGACGTTTGGGGCCGGCTTGATTTGCCAGCCCCACCGGTCTTGTGCTCGCGGCGTCGGAGCCTACAGTCCCAGCACGCGCGCAGCGTTGCCGCCGCATAGCGCTTCGGCAGTCCTGGCGTCAAGGCCGGCCCCCATCACGTGTCCAATCGGATCCATCTCGGCCATGTCGAAGGGGTAGTCGGTGCCAATCATGACGTGATCGGCGCCAAAAACCTCGACCAGATGGCGCAACTGGTGGGGGGTGAAGACGATGGTGTCGACGTAGATCTTCTTGAGGTAGGTGGTCGGGGGCTTCGGCAGATTGGCGTGCGAATCCGAGCGCGCGCCCCAGGCATGATCGATGCGTCCGGAATAACCGCCCAGATACCCTGCCCCGTGCGACGCCATGATCTTCAGGTTGGGATAGCGCTCCAGCACGCCGTCGAAAATCAAATGATGCAGGGCAAGCGTGGTGTCGAAGGGATTGCCGATGACGTTATTGAAATAATAGCGCGACAGGCGCTTTGCCTCGGTGAAGCCTGAGGGATGGATCATGACCAGAGCGCCCAGCGCCTCGGCCTTGGCCCAGAAAGCTTCCAGCGTGGGGTTGGAGATCTCGTCGCCGTTGACGTTGGTCAAGATCTCGACGCCCTTGAGGCCGAGCTTGCCCATGCAGCGCTCGAGTTCGGTGACGGCTGCAGCGCCGTCCTGCAGCGGCACCGTGCCAAGACCGACAAAGCGATCGGGCACGCGGGCGACCCACTCGGCCACACCGTCGTTGACCATTTCGATGGCCTTGGCGCCGGGCTCGGGGGCGAGCGTGAAATAACATTGGTTCGGCGCCGGGCTCACGAGCTGCTTGTCGAGGCCCATCGCCTCCATTTCGCGTAGGCGCAATGCCTGATCCGTCAGATTGACGGCGCGATCGCGGCTTTGGAGGGCTGCCACCTCCTTGGTCTCAGGCGAGGCGAAGGAAGTGAGGTGATCGGCGTTGGCGGCAAGGTGGGGCTTGGCGTAAGCCGCGGCGGCGGGCACCACGATGTGGGCGTGGCAATCAAGAGTGAGCGTTTTCGGGCGCAACTCGCGTCCGGGCTTGGCGTGCTCGCGGGCGGCTGTCAGGCCGTAGCTGTTCCAGGGATGGCGACGCGTGTCGGACATGCTCTCAACGCTCCTTGACGACTTGCCGGATTTCCAGACATCCATACTGCTTGGCTGAAAGGGACTTGGCAAAGACATCCTAGTTTCCTGATCGCAAAGTTGGTTTCATTCTGCAGCAGGCTCCGAACGAACTTTGCGATCAAAGGGACACTCGCAATAGCATTGACTTAGTGTGGCGTATCCGGCGTTGGTCTCCACGCGGCAGGATTGGCGACCAAACGCCAGAAGCAAAAGCTGCACTGGAAGCGTTGATTTGATCGTGCTCCATGTGGTTCAGACTTTTGCTGCAGCGCCGTGGCGCACAGGGATGCAAATGTCGGACGGGGGAACGGTTGCGGTGCAAAAGTCCGGGGTTGGCGGCCACGTTGGCCCCAATGCCATTAGCCTGAAAGGGAGAGACAATGCGTGTTGGTATTGCCGGCGTCGGCAAGATGGGAGCTGCGATTGCGCTGCGCCTGATGGAAGTCGGCCACGAGGTGACGGTTTGGAACCGCTCGGCGGATCGCACCAAGCCGCTCGCCGAGGCGGGGGCCAAGGTTGCGGCGAGCCCCAAGGCCCTGGCCGAAAGTGTCGAGACGATCATCACGATCCTGGGCAGCGTCGCGGCCTACCCGGCTGTCTATGAAGGCAGCGACGGCGTGGCGGCGGCTGATCTTTCCGGCAAGCTCGTCATCGACATGACGACGGTCAGCCGGCTGACGTCAAGGCACTGGCGGAGATCGTCCGGACCAAAGGTGCAGCCTTCGTCGAGTGTCCGGTTGGCGGCACAGTCGGGCCGGCGCGCCAGGGCAAATTGCTGGGACTGGCTGGGGGAGAGGCCAAGGATCTCGAGCGCGCCAAGCCGCTGCTTGAGCAAATGTGCCGGCGCGTTGAATTGCTGGGGCCGGTTGGTTCCGGCGCTGCCATGAAGCTCGCCGTCAACCTGCCATTGATGGTTGCTTATCAGGCGCTGGGGGAAGCCTACATCCTGGCGCGCAGCGTCGGCATGTCCAATGAAGCGCTGATGGAGTTGCTGTCGGACACTTCGGGGGCACCGGGCGTGTTGAAGAACCGCCACCCCGCCATCGCCAAGACACTCAACGGCGAAGACCCGGGGCCGCCGAATTTCGATGTCGATCTGATCTGCAAGGATCTGAGAACAATGGTTGCCGAGGCAGCCACGCGTGGCGCGACGTTGCCGGTTGCGGAAGCGGCGCTCAAGACCTTCGAAAAGGCTCAGGCGGAGGGGTGGGGAAAGCGCGACGGTGTCTGGTTGCCAGCCTATTGGCCGGGCAAGCAGACCTCCTGAGGCAGGCCAGCACGCATCGCGATCATCGCCAACGTCCGGCGGCGGCAAGCAGGCTTGCCGCCGCAATTGTTCGGAGCCGCGCCCGCGCGCTTCGAGCGCTCCGGCAACTTTCAGCCAACGCGCTGCGCGACCATATTGAAGAGGCCGCCAATCAGCTTGAAGATGCAGAAAAGGACAAGCTCGACGGCGGCCGTGAGCATCAGCAGAAACAACGAGCGCTGGCCAAGGTCGTCCGTAATGGCGCCGCGCACTTTGAATTTCACGTCGGGCGGAAAATAGTTCTCCACCAGTGCATAGAGCGCATTCGTCATCGGTGTGAGCTTGGAATAGGTCCAGCCGAGCCATTCCAGGCGGAAGGCGTGCATATAGGCGTAGATGATCCAAACGATCACGATCGTCAGCAGCAGCATGACGATCTTGCTCAGCAGCTGTTTCCAGAACGGCGGCTTCACGTAGCCGTAGGCCATATCAGTCCCCTCTCCCGTGCAACGCCCGGCTGACTGCCAGCGAGCATGGCATAGCGCGGCGGTCGTGTCGCACGCCAGTGTGTCGATCGATGGGCAAAGGCCATAACCTGCTCAAAGACCAAGTCGCGCGACGTGCCGGTTCGTCGGGTCGCTTGCGGCTGGGCGATGACGACGATCTGCGGTGCCGGCGCGGGGACAAGCCTGCCATGGCCGCAGACTTCTTCGCGGTCGGCTCGACAACGGCCGGTTGAAATCCACAGCCAGGGTGCCGGCGCCACTCGATGGCCCCTTTGTTGTCGTGTTCTCGTACCGTTCTGGTCCCCTCGGCACCCGAATCGAGGCCGATGAAACGATGCGACGCGATTTGGCGATCACGTGCTAGCGTTTCGAATTGTGTTCGTCGGTTTAGCTCTCGTTAGGGACGAATCGCGTCTTGTCCGTGGGTCGGCGGTGGTCACGTCAAAGTATGACCCCGCGCTTTCCGTGTGGAGGAGAAGGCATGTTGATCAGCGCGCTCGATGAGCTTGCATTTGCACCTGAGTATCCCGAGTTGGCAGGCAAACGCGTGCTGATCACCGGAGTAGGCGGACCTTTGGGCGTCGAGATCGTCCGAGCCTTCGCGGAGGCCAAAGTCCGGCTGATCGTGCAGACGAGCGAAGATAGCCGCGAGATGGAGACGCTCGCCGAGATCATCGCGCCAGAGGCCATGGACGTGCTGTTCTACCCCGGCGCAATCGACGGATCGGAGGCGATGCTGCGCTTTGCCCGGGAAGCCGCCCAGAAGTTCGGCGGGCTCGACTGCGTGGTCAATCTCGCCATGGTGCCGGAACCGCCACGTGATGCCAGCGAGGCGCAGATCGAGGCGCTGGTGACGGAAATCCTGGCCATGTCGGTGCTGTCGTCCCGGGTGGGTGCCAACCGTATGCGCACGATGCTGGCGCAAGGCGCCATTCTCAACGTGCTGACCGTGCCCTACACCGCCTCCGGGAGCCGCAAGCTGGTTGGGCGAATCGCGCGCAATGCGCTTGCCCATTTCACCAAGGTGGAGGCCGAAACCGCCAGCGTCGACGGCATCCGGATCAATGCCGTTGTGCCCGCAACATTCCCCGACAAGAGCGGTCAAACGCTCAATGGCGTGGTCGACGTGGCCACACTGGCGCTTCACCTTGCCAGCGGGCGGGACCATGAGTTGTCAGGCTTGGTGTTCGAAGCCTATTGCGGTTGAGGGCAGCTGGGCACGCTTGGCTGCAAAGAGAACGCCTCGGGGGCCATTCTCGACCTTGACACGCACGGCCGGACCCCGTAGCAGAAGGGCTCGCTTCTGCCCCATGTTGGCCGTTGCGATTGCGCGGGCGTAGCTCAGTTGGTTAGAGCGCCGGCCTGTCACGCCGGAGGCCGCGGGTTCAAGTCCCGTCGCTCGCGCCATGTTCTTCCCGTTTCCACGACATTGTGCCGCGCCCATGCGGGCGACGGCAGCGGATTGATTCGGTCGGTCGAGGAAACCTCAGCCCCAAAGGGCCCTGGGCGGCGCGCACATCTGGCCACCGGACGCGTAGGTGACGGCTGGGGTGCGATCCTTTGCCAGCAGCAAGGGGCCGTCGAGGTCGAGCCATCTGGCCCATGGCGAGAGCAGCCACGCCGGTGCCATCGCCAGAGACGTGGACAGCATACAGCCGACCATGATCGATAGCCCTGCGGCCTCGGCGGCTTTCGCCATGGCGAGGGCTGCGGTCAAGCCACCGGCCTTGTCGAGCTTGATGTTGACGCAATCATAACGCCCGATCAGGCCTGCGATGTCCTGCGCCGTGTGGGCGCTTTCGTCGGCGCAAACGGGCACCGGCCTGTCGATGGTTGCCAGAATGGCGTCGGCACCCGCCGGCAGCGGTTGCTCGACCAGTTCCACGCCCACGTTCGCGGCAACGCGCAGCAACGCGCGGAGATCTTGCGGGCTCCAGCTCTCGTTGGCGTCCGCGACGAGGCGGGCGTCGGGACGAGCCTGGCGAATCGCTTGCAGGCGTGCCTGATCCTCCCGGCCACCGCCCAGTTTGATCTTGAGCAGGGGCTTGTCGGCTGCTTTCCGGGCGGCCAGCGCCATGTGGTCCGGTTCTCCCAAGGACAGCGTGAAGCAGGTCGTGCTGGTCTCGGGCCTTGGCGGCAGCGCCAGCCTGTCCGCCACGGCGATGCCGGAGCGCTTGGCCTCCAGATCGAGCAGGGCGCAATCCAGGGCGTTGCGGGCGGCGCCAGGGGGCATGCATTCGAGCAAACGCGCGGGGCTTAGATCGCCCGTCCCCCGGCAGGCCGTCTCGATCGCAGCCATCACGTCCGGTACGGATTCGTCGTAGCGCGCGTAGGGGACTGCCTCGCCGCGCCCGTCGTGGGTCCCATCGGTCAACGTAGCAACCACGACTTCGGCCTCGGTGCGGCTGCCGCGGGAGATCGTGAAAGCGCCGGCAACAGGCCAGCGCTCTGCGCGCACGTCTTTCAGCACCACTGCCATAGTCACTCCGCTGGCTTCCGACGGCACCTCGCCGGAGTGCGGCGGGCCGATCAGGCGAATTTGCCGGTCGCGTGGGCCAGGAACAAGTAGCACCGGCCCTGCTCCGAGGCGATGTAGCCGAGCGTGGTGCGGCCCGACGGGTCGCGCTGGTCGGTTTCCCGCAGCACGCGCTGCATATCGGCGAGGAAACGATCGACGGTCTGGTGAAAGGCGGGGTCGGCGGCGTAGCGGCGCTGAACTTCGTCAAACGCCAGGCGACCGCTGGGTGAATAAATATTGCGGACCATGACGCCGCGTTGACCGGCGCGCAGACGTGACCAGATCGCCGATGCCGTGGTCTGGTCCAGGGCGGCTGCGAATTGCTGGAACGACGTCAGTGGCGTGGCCTCGTCCTCGGTGGAGGCCCGAGCCAGCAGTTCGCCCAGCTTCCATGCTTCGCGCCCGTTGTCGCCGCCAGACCCTGCCGGCGGCGTTTGACCGTTGCGGCCACGCTGCGACATTTCCGACGCCAGGCTCTGCGAGACGGAGGATATCTGGCGCGGCGCGGGGGCGGGTTCGTGGGGCAAGCTGGTGCGCACGGGCTGGCTGATATCGGCCCGGACTGCCTCGCGCGACGACAGCTGCGAGAGTTGTTCGAGGGCGCGCAGTTGCTCCTGCAGGGACTGGCGGACGCTCTCGGCCGAACTGCGCGTGGCTTCCGGCAAACGCGAAAGCTCCTCTTTCAAGCGCGCCTGATCGCCTTCGAGATCCGCGAAGGTGCTGCGGGCACGTTTGTGGATCTCATCGTAGCTCTCGGAGAAGCGGGACTGCAGTGTACCGATTTCGGCGTTGACCTCGCGTGAGACGTTCTGGAACTTGGCGCGAAGGTCGGCAACGGCCTGTTCCGTTTCGGTTGCGGTGGTGGCTTTGAGGCGCTCCATTTCCTGGCGGGCGGCACTGGACCGCTCCTCCGCCGTCCTCGCCAGCTCCTCGCTGGCCAGGCGCGCGCGGGTCTCGAATTCGCTGACGCTGCCCTTCAGGGTCTCGGGATAGCCGCGCATGACCTGATCGATATTGTCGGCGCGGGCGGTCAGATCCTCGAGCGTGCGCGACAGATCCGCGTGGCGCTGCTGGAGATTTTGATCGATGCGCTGGTTGGCCGTCTCCAAAGCGCTGGCGGCGCGCATGATGGTCTGGCCCTGCGAGTCGAACCGGTTGGTGACACTGGCAATCTGGTTGACCAGGTTCTCGGAGAGATTGCGCAACAGATCGGCCTGTCCAGCGAGGCCCTCGATGGCCTTGACCGACTGCTTGGTGACATTTTCGCTGGCGCGGCGCACGGCATGCACGCCGTGCATGATCTGCTCGTCCATCTGTCCGGCTTGACGACCCAGGACTTCGGCAATCTCGTTGGCGTGGGTTTCGAGTGCCGTGGAGAGGGCGCGCCTTGTCTGCAACGGTGCTGTCGATGGCAATCGTCGAGCGCAGAATCGTGTCGTCGAACAATTTCAGGCGCTCGGAGAAGGCGTCATCCAGCGCCTTGGTGCGCTCAACCAGATGCTCCTCGAGATTGTGCTGGCGGGCTTCCATGGTGGCATCGAGGGCGCGTGTGTATTCCTCCAGCGTGCGCTGGATATCGCTCGTGCGCTTCTCCAGCGCCCGGTCAAGGCCCTCGCTCGTGCCTTCCAGGACCTGGCGCATCTGGTCGGTGCGCTGGCCAAGGGCGTTGTCGAGACCGCCGGCGAAGCTGTCGAACACGGCCTGCATGGAATTGGCGTGGCCGGTCAGGCGGTTTTCGATCGCTTCGGTCTGCCCGCCCAGCGCGTTTTCGATGCGGCCCACGCCACCTGACAGTGCTGCAGCAATTTCGCCGGTGCGGTGATCGAGGAGGTTTTGCAAGCTGGCGGTTTGGTCGGTCAGCACGCCTTGAGCTGCTCGGTGCGTTCGCCGACGGACGTTGCGAGCTGGCCCGCGCTGGAGGCCAAAGACTGCTCAAGGCTGACAATGTTCTGGGCCGGCCTGCTCAATGAACTTGGCGAGCTTGACCTGCTGATCGCCCAACTTGTCGATCAGGGTTGGAATGTCGGTGCCGAGTTCCTTGAGCGAGTAGCTGACACGTTCCGATGTGTTGAGCAGTGCCGTGCGCTCGCCTGCCAATTCTTCCAGCAGGCCCCGAATGCGGTTTTCGTTGAGCGTGTAGGAGCGCTCGAGGCTGACCACTTCGTTGTGGACCAGAGCTTCCAGTTCGCCCGCGCGCCCCAAGGCGCGGGAGACCGCCTCGTTCATGTGGTTGACCTGGCGCCGCACGGCCTGGCCAACAGATGCCACCTGCTGCTCGGCCATCCGATCCGGCTCGGCCAGGCGGATCGCCACCTCCGTCATTGCCGACGACATCAACTTCAGTTCCTGCGCGCGCCAGACCAGCAACGCAATGAACCAGAAGACGGCAATCGGCAGGATGATGGTCGCGGCAAGGGTAATCGCGGTCGGCGGGTCAACATTTCCAGCAGCGTGGGGGCGCGATGGATTTCGAGGCGCCAACATGGCCCAGCCCAGTAGCAATCCGCACAATCCCCAGACGGCGCTGGCAATGGCCGCAACCTGCATCGGGCGCTGCGAGGGCTTCTGGTGCAGCGCAAAGATCAGGCCACCGATGGAGGGGAGATCGTCGTTGGCCGCAATGTGGGTGCGCGGTGGGCTCGCCGGGCGCCGCTTGGCGGAGCGACGCGGCGATTGCCCGAACGGCGGCTCTTCGGTTTCCTCGGGCTTTTCGCTTGCCAACCGTGCAGATATCTCGGCCGCCGCATTGGGCCCGGCATTGGGCGATCGGGGTTTTCGGGCACGGAACGCGGCGCCGGACCCGGCAGGACGCGGAGGCCTTCGGTTTGGTTGGGGGATGTCGAATTTGGCGCTGCCGGGGGCCGTGGCTCGACGGCGCGCGGCGGGGCAGCGGGGCGTGCGACCGGCACGGCAGGCGCGTGGCGGTGGCGTTGATTTAGGTGGTGGCGCTGGCGGGGTGTTGGTGCGGACGGCGTCCTTGTCGGCGGCAGGCTCCGGCGGTGCCCCTGCTGGAAGAGGCGGCGGTACTTGGCGCCCGCTGGCACCGGTGGCACATCGGACGGAATCGCCGGCGGCACGGCAGCCTGCCCCGTTGGGCCTGCGTCCTTGCCAACGCTCCTCTTGTTGTCCTTCGCCATTCCCCTAACCACCCTCGCCGGCGCCGTAGCGCCGTCCTCCCCGCATCGACGCTGCGGATATCCTAGCCAGGATACTCCCACCGCCCGCCGACGGCAATGCTCCGTGTGCAGCCCAGATAGGGCGCGCGATGAACATCGACCCACAATCTTCTACTGGGAATTTTGTGGCAAAAGGAAGATCTAACTGTCTGTGCGGGTGGAAAAACGGGGGAAGGAATCGGAGAAGGTTCTTGGTTGCATCAACACAATATGCTCCCGGCGCACCCTTAACACGGGGTTAGCGACATTGTGCGATTGACAAGGATACGGGACTGCTCGCGCGCACGTGGGAGATCAGAAGTCCTACCAACTTGGAGATTGGCCATGAGCCGGCCTGATGCAACGCACACCCTGGCGCAACCGAACGCTGCGGCCTCTCAGCCGATCGATCATGCCTATCTCTCGCGCTACACGATGGGCAATAGCGAGCTCGAAGCCGAGGTCCTCGACCTTTTTGTGGACCAAGCCCCTGAATACATGATGCAAATGCGGAACGCGGCGACGGACAAGGCGTGGCGGGACGCGGCGCACACGTTGAAGGGCTCGGCGCGGGCGGTCGGCGCGCTCGAGGTGGCCAAATGCGCGGAAGAGGCGGAAGCGGCCGGGCGCAACGCGTGATCATGAGGCGCGCGAGCGGGCGGTCCTTGAGACCCAACGCGCACTCGATGTTGCATGCGCCTATATTCGCGACCGGGCAGCCAGGGGCTGAAGCGGCGGTCACCGGCCAATCGACCCGGGCTGCTTGAAATCCGGAACCGCGGCGGCTAAATCGGCGTGGCGCGAAAAGGTCCCATGGGACTTACGCTCATGATGGGTCATGATGCGGTCGCGTTTTCATCCCTGCACCGCCGAGAAAGCCTTTCAGATGCCGAAAATCACGTTCATCCAGCCGGATGGTAAGTCCCAGGTCGTCGATGCCGAGGCTGGCCTCACCGTCATGGAGGCGGCGAAAAAGGATCTGGTCCCGGGCATCGAGGCCGAGTGCGGGGGCGCATGTGCCTGCGCGACCTGCCACGTCTATGTCGATGCGGCGTGGACCGAGAAGGTGGGCAAACCGTCGGACATGGAAGCCGACATGCTGGATTTCGCCTTCGACGTGCGCGACGAGAGCCGGCTGTCCTGCCAGATCAAGGTCGATGCTAGGCTCGACGGGCTGGTGCTGCGCGTGCCGGCCAAACAGTTCTGAGCCTGCCACGGCACTTGCGTGAGGGCTGGGCTTCCGCAAAACTCGTCGCAAACGTGACGGAGGCACCATCGCATGCAGCTCGCGGGTAAAATTGCATTGGTCACTGGGGCCGGTCAGGGCATCGGCAAGGCGACGGCGCTGGCAATGGCCGATGAAGGCGCCGATGTCGTGTGCGCCGACATCAACGAGGCCACCGTCAAGGAGGTCGCGGCCGCCATTGCCGGCAAAGGGCGCAAGAGCTTGGCCGTAACGGCAGACCTGGGCGATGTCAGCGCCATCGACCGCATGGTCGGTGAGGCTGTGGCCAAGTTCGGGCGCATCGATATCCTGGTCAACAATGCCGGTGTAACGCGCCGTGCCGACATCATGGAGCTCAATGAAGCGGACTGGGACCGCATCCACCGCGTCAACGCCAAGGGCGTGTTCTTCTGCCTGCAGCGCGTAGCGAGAGAAATGATCCCCCACCGCAGTGGCGTCATCGTCAATGTGGCGTCGGTTGCGGGCAAAGGTTTTGCTGGAACGTCGAACGCCATTTACGCCGCCTCCAAGGGGGCGGTGATCAGCCTGACCTTCACGGCCGCGCAGCAGCTCGGTCCGCACAACATCAACGTCAATGCCGTCTGCCCGGGCATCGTGCGCACGGCAATCGTCGACGATATCTTCAAGACGATGGCGGCAAAGGAAGGCCTTGCCGTTGCCGAGATCGAGCGTCGCGCCGTTGCCAATGTACCGCTGAAGCGGGCCAACGAGCCTGAGGACATCGCCAAGGCGATCGTATTTCTGGCCTCACCGGCCGCGCGCAACATCACGGCGCAAACCCTGAACGTCGATGGCGGCCTGATCCCGGACTGAGGCTCAAGCCTGCAGGGCGCCAACGCGGCGGGTCCTGCAAGGGAGGCTGCGCCAGTAGCGATCGGCTGGTGGCCCGAGCCGCCATGCGGCCAACCTGCTGATCGCCAGACGTTGCGGCAGATGCTAGCCTTAGATGGCGGCAACTGGCGGGTCTGAGCTTGCCGATTTGCCCCTCAACACCAGGAACATGCGAGGACAAGCGACCATGCGTACCGTGCAACAGATGCTTGCGGAGGCCAATGCCGCCGTGCCGAAGATTTCGCCTGAGGAGGCGAAGGCGCTGGTGGGGCGGCCCGATGTCGTGTTCCTCGATGTCCGCGAGCCCAACGAGGTGGCAACCTCCGGCAAGGTTCCGGGAGCGCTCACCATACCGAGGGGACGTGTAGAATTTCGCGCCGACCCCGCCTCGCCCTTGCACGAGGCAGCCTTCGACCGGGCCAAAACAGTGGTTGCCTATTGCGCTTCGGGCGGGCGGTCGGCGCTGGTGCTGAAGACGCTCAAAGACATGGGCTATGAGAACGTCCGCAATCTCGGCGGCTTCAAGGGCTGGGTCGATGCCGGAGGCGAGATCGCGACCGCCTGAGGCCAAACGCAACGGCGCCCGGCACCGAAGGCATTGCGCTTTGCGATATCTCTGCCGTGCGCTGGCGCATTGCCGGCGCCATGCCGCCTGCATGTTGGCGCAGGGCCGCGACCCGGGCCTCGATGGGCGGATGGGTCGAAAAGAGCGTCTCGACGAAATTCTCGGCATCGAAGCTCGACGAAATCATCATGGCCGCGCATGCGTCGGGCGTTCCCGGCACCCAATCGTGGCCGGAGATCTTGAGCAGTGCGGAGATCAAGGCGTCGGGGTCCTTGGTCAACTCGACAGCGCCGGCGTCAGCCACGAACTCGCGCGCACGTGAAATCGCCAATCGGGTCATGATGGCGCCGACATGCGACATCGCCAGCGTCATGGCAGCAACCAGCAACGCAGCCAGGGCGCCTGCGAACGCGGGCAAGCTCGTCGCGCCGAGGGCTCCAGGGCGATGGCCACCTGCCTCGCCCAGTCCACCCGCGTCGAAATCGCCAGCACTCCAGCCGCCACCGCGGTCGCGGCGAATGATGCGCCATGCGAGGCTGCCGAGCAGCGTGATGCCGCCGGTGAAGACCAGAGCCACGACCATCAACTTGACGTCACGGTTCTTGATGTGGGTCATCTCGTGCGCCAGGACGGCGTCGAGCTCGCGCGGCGTCAATCGTTTGAGCAGGCCGCGGGTGACTGCAATGCTGGCCTCGTCCGGGCTCAAGCCGGAGGCGTAGGCGTTCAGTGCCGAGGATTCGATGATCTCGACGGCCGGCATCGGCAAGCCCGACGCGATGGCAAGGCGCTCGATGCTGTTATAGAGCGCAGGGCAATCGCGGCGGGAGATGGACTTGGCGCCCGTGGCGAAGCGCACGAGGGTGCGATAGAAGAGACCGGCGATCACGAGCCAGGCGCAGGCGATGATGATCGGGACCTGCCAGTGGCGGGCGGCCGTGAAAGCTGCCTTCGTGGCGAAAGCCTCGAACGTGGCGGCGGAACGGTCGAGTTGACGCAGCGGGTGGAAGACGAAGTCGAGCGCATGCCAAGCCAGGCACGCGGCATACCAATAGCCGGCGATCAGCACCAGGAAACCTGCCAGCAGAAGCAGTGACTTTACCGAGTTGGCCCTGACGTGGCCGTAAAGCCCATTGACCTGCAACATGGCCGGAAGCCTTTCACGCGGATCAGAAGCGCACGGCCGGGGCTGTCTGAAGCCCCGTCATGGCCTCTTGCGGCACGGCGCCGGACTCGCGTGGCGGGAATGCAAACAGTGATGCCACAGCGTTGGAAGGGAACTGCTCGCGGGTGGTGTTGTATTCGGCGGAGGCAGCGTTGAGGAAGCGGCGCGCGGCGGCGATGTGATACTCGATTTCGGACAGCTGCTCCTGAAGCGCGGCGAACCTCTTTTCGGCCTTCAGATCAGGATAGGCTTCGGCCAGCATCATCAGGCGGCTCAGGGCAGCACCGAGCATGCCCTCGGCCTCCAGCTTGGCCGGTCCCGACGCCGCCGAGAGGGCAGAGGAACGCGCCTTGATGACATCTTCCAGTGCCGTGCGCTCGTGGCCGGCGTACCCTTTCACGGTCTCGACGAGTGAGGGAACGAGGTCGTGGCGCAGCTTGAGTTGCACGTCGATATCGGCTGACGCCTGATCACAGCGCCGGCCCAGGGCAACGAGGCGGTTGTAAATCGCTATGGCGACCAGCAAGGCCAATGCAGACAACACCGTAATCGTCACCGTCGCAGCCAACATCGCGCAATGCTCCCCTGAACACCATTTGCAGCAATGCTAAGCAATCGCAGTTAAGGTGAGCTTCAAGGACTTGGTTAAGATTTTGCCATGGCGGGATTGGTCGTGAGGCAACCTCCCGCTTTGCGTTGGCCTGCGCTTGCCAGAAAAGCCGAAACGGGTCAGTAGAACCGCAGACAAGGCTGGTCGGGGGCGGACGCACCGACGCAAGACAAGGAAATCTCGGATGGCCGACACCCTGAGCCCCTCCCCTGCGATCGAGACAGATTGCGTCATCATCGGTGCAGGTCCCTGCGGCCTCTTTGCCGTGTTCGAGCTTGGCCTGCTGGATATCAAGGCGCACCTGATCGACATTCTCGACAAGCCTGGCGGGCAATGTGCGGAGCTCTATCCGGAAAAGCCGATCTACGACATTCCGGCGCTGCCGATGGTGACCGGGCAGGGGCTGGTCGAGGCACTGATGGAGCAGATCAAGCCGTTCGGCCCGACCTTTCATCTGGGCGAGCGCGTCGACGGACTGCAGCGGCTGGAGGATGGCCGGTTCAAGCTCGAAACGGACGCCGGCAAGAGCTTCATTGCCAAGGTCGTCGTGATTGCCGCGGGCGGCGGATCTTTCACACCGAAACGGCCGCCGCTGCCCGATATCGAAGCCTACGAGGGCAAGAGCGTCTTTTACTCCGTCCGTCGCATGGCCGATTTCGAGGGGCGCGACATCCTGATCGTGGGCGGTGGCGATTCGGCGCTCGACTGGACGGCAGCGCTGCAGCCGATCGCCCGCTCGCTGACCTTGATGCACCGGCGCGATGAATTTCGCGGCGCGCCGCATTCGGTCGAGAAGATGCGCCAGCTGGTCGAGCAGGGCGCCATGCGGCTGGTGATCGGTCAGATGACGAGCCTCAAGGGGAGCGACGGGCAGCTCACTGGCGTCGGCATCAAGTCCAAAGAGGGCGAGGAGACGATTGCGTGCGACCGGCTGATGCCATTCTTCGGGCTCACCATGAAGCTCGGGCCGGTTGCCGACTGGGGCTTGAACCTCAACGAGAACCTGATCCCGGTCGATACCGAGAAGTTCCAGACCAGCGAGGCCGGCATCTTCGCCATTGGCGACATCAATACCTATCCGGGCAAGCTGAAGCTCATTCTTTCGGGCTTCCACGAGGCGGCGCTGATGTCACAAGCCGCCCACCACATCATTTATCCCGACAAGAAGCTGCTGTTCCAATACACGACGTCTTCGTCGAGCCTGCAAAAAAAGCTTGGCGTGCGCTAAGTTCGGCGAAAGGCGGTCTGCTCGAGGAACGATCATGCTTGAGGCGCCAACCATCGTCGCCATGGACCGTGCAGACTGGAAAGCCGTCAAGGCGATCTATGCGGAAGGTCTGGCAACGGGGCTGGCTGCGTTCATGACCACGCCGCCGTTGTGGCGTGACTGGGATCGGCAGGCGCTGGCGATCGGCCGCCTGGTGGCCCGATCAGGCAACGACATTGTCGGCTGGGCAGCGCTCGCAGGCGTGGCCGACACCTGAGGGGCCGGCGGCGTCGCTGAGGTCAGCGTCTACGTAAGTGCCGGCGCCAGAGGTCAAGGGATTGGCCGGCGTTTGCTCGCACGCCTCGTCGAAATCTCGGAGGAGGCCTCCTATTGGACGCTGCAGGCCCAGATCATCGCCGGCAATACGGCGAGCCGCAAACTGCATGCAGCCTGCGGCTTTCGTGAAGTGGGCGTTCGCGAGCGGCTCGGCCACATCGGCGACATCTGGCACGACGTGGTGCTGCTTGAACGGCGCAGCTCATGTGTGGGCGGGCCAGGACTGCCAACGCGCGGGTGCAGCTGACACGCCAGCAGACGCGCCCGGCCACCGACGCCGCCATGGGCACAGGAGCAACTTTATTTCGACAATCTGATCATCGCAGAGCGGATCTCAGCGCCGATTGCCTTGAAGCTCGTCACCAGCCCGCCATTGATATCCTTGGCATCGAAGAAGCCGCCGCTTTTGGCGCACGATTGCAGCAAACCAAGCGTGTGCGTGTCGTAGAGATCGTAGCCGATGGTGAACACGTCGATCTTGCGTGACTTCATGGCTGAGCAGATGTGCTGCAAGTTGTCTTCGGCGTTGGCGACGTTTTGCGTGCCGTCAGCACCCCAGCCCGGCGCCGTCTGCATGCCATCGGTCATGAGCACGAAGACCTTGTAGACCGTCTTTTCGTCGTAGGCCGCGCCTGTCGCGAATGGCCCCGTTGGCGACAAGACCTGCCAGCCTATTTCGGCACCCAATGCAATATGGGTCCAAACATAGGGTTGCATGGCTTGCACCTTGCTCTTGACGTCAGCGATGTTGGTCGAGAGCGGAATGACTTTCAGCCCGGCAGTTTGCATTGCTAAGCATGGGTGAGTGCTGGTGACCTCGCCCCACTTCGAGGGGTCACCCGACTGGCCTGCCTCCTCCTGCTGATTGTAGGGGCCGCGCCTGTCTTGCGTGCAGCCGCTATAGGTGACGTCGCTGCGCACATAGGCCGAGGGCAAATCCGCATGAACGAGGGCCGCGAACGGAACGACGCCAATCCGTACGTTGGGGTTGGTGCCGTTCTTGGTCACCTGATCGATCAACAATTCGGCGCCCTCGCGCAAACGCACATATTTGCTGTTGTCGAGCATCGAGTCTGAATAGTCGAGAACGAGGACGACTTCGACGTTGACTGCCTTGCCCAATGGCACAGTGGCGCGGGCCTCGAGACTGACTTCCCTCACGCCCACGGCCTGGAGCAAGGTCGTCTTGTGGACGTCACTTGCCGTTATATCGACTTCGTTTGCATTGATCTGGATATTCAATTTCACTGAGGGATCATCACCGAAATTCGCGCGAAACACGGTTTCGGCAACCTCTTTTTTCTCGTTGTTATTCAGTTCGCTCGTCGCTGCTGCCAACGCCGCCGCATCTGCCGCAGACTGAATTTTCGAGCGCTTGGCGAATACAGCGGCGTAATCGATCGCACCGCCCACCACCGCCATCAGGATGAACAACGAAAATGCGAACATCATGGCTACGGCGCCACGATGATCGTTAACGAACTTGGAGAGCATTGGTGCCTCGATTCTTCAGCGGTGACGACCACCTGCCGGTAGATTTGAGGTCACGACTTTTGCTCTCCAATCATGAAAGGTTTGTTCTCATATGAATTTAAGTGCCGCATAAGCACCAATTACGTAATTTCAATTGTACCGGGTGTTTCAAAGCGAAACATATGACGCGATATGGCGCTATTTTACCCGATACAGCGGCTCAGGATGCGGCGCATGGGGGCGGGCAACGCCTGCAGGAACGCCTTGGCGCGTCCCCGCTGGCGCATGACCAAGTGGGCATAAATGAAACCCTTGGTGGTGATTGCCAGGACGTGATCGTCCACGCGCACCACGCCGTCTGCAAAGTCCATCTTGTAGCCATGACGCGGCGCCAGCAGATCCAAGGTGGCGCAACCATCGGCAATGGCCGCACTGATGACGTGCTCGAGCAGGAGGGCTCCGGCACCACACTTCTCGAAGCGGGGATCGAAGGCTGCGATGTGCAGGTAGCGCGTTTCGCCATCTGACAGGAGGACTTTGAGGGCTGCGGGCTCGCCGGCGGTAGTGACGGCATAGACCGAGGTGGCGGCTTTTGCCTCTCCCGCGGCAGCGACGTCCGAGAAAAAGGCCGCGAAACGGGGATCGGTTACAGTCGGCGAGATGGCGCCTTTGTCATCGAGAGACTGGCGCTTGAGGATGGCCGCCATTCTGGCCAGTTGGCTGGCATGGTCGGTGCCGGCATGCTTTTCGTAGCGAACCTCGCCCAAATCTGCCAGCCGGCGAGCCTGGCGGCGGCGGTTTTTGCGGGCCTTGGGTTGGCGGCGCTGTTCCCAGGCTTGGAAGCTGGTGTCACCGGCCAGGGATAGGTATGGGGCTTCGGCTGAATCGATGGTGGTGCTGGCCAGGTGTTCGAGCAGGCGGGCTGCGAGCGAACCCTGGCGCACCTTTCTCAGGCAGGCGCAATCCGCCTTGGTGGCGACTGCGGCAAACGTCCAGGCAGACTGCAGGGCCTCGATGCGGCGGGCTTCGACGCTGGCCAGGATGTCGCCATACTGGGAGACCGGTTCGACTAGCCAATTGAGCTGGCGGATGCCGTCGACCCGGTTGACCACGAGTGGCAGGACGAGACTGAGGCGGCCGGCAATGCGGCCTGTCACGATGGCAAGTTGTGCCCTGCCATCGTTGGGGTCGAAATAGTGTGTGGCCCAGTGCCAGCACCAGCCGAATTTCTGGAAGGCTTGGCCGGGCATGGCGCTTTCAGCGAAGAGGCCGTCCCATTCGGTTTCGAGCGCGGCAAAGTCCCGGAGCGAGGTTACGAGTTCCAGCGCCAGGGCCGGACGAGGGGCGGTCTCAGAGGGGGCGTTCGGCGCTACAGAGGCCTTGCAAGGGGCGTCAAGCGCAGGGCTCAACGCTCTGTCGCGCATCACGAGGTGTGCCATATTGAAACGCGATCCCTATGCCCTGCACTACGGTTTCGGATGTTGCGAGCAAGTCTTGTGCCGTGGCTGGAATTGTTTGCCTCGCTAGCGGCGCCCAGTATTCTGGAGAAATCGCCAAAGGATCGCTAACGATGACAATCGAGATCAACGGCCGGCAGTTGCCCGCCAGACCCAGCCTGGTCGGGGCCATCGAGGATGCATGGCAGCGGCTCGCGGGCCCGGGCACGTGGTGGCAGGGGGCGGAGCGGCTCGCGATCGCGGAGGAAGCACGCGCGGCGTTATCGTGCCGGCTGTGCGCCACACGCAAAGCGGCGCTTTCCCCCTACGCGGCAGACGGGCGTCACGATGGCCCTGGCGTGCTTTCACGCGAGGCGATCGAAGCTGTGCACCGGGTGCGTACCGATCCTTCTCGCATTACTGAGCGCTGGGTGCGCGGCCTTGCCGATGGCGCGCTTGGCGAAGAGCGTTATGTGGAACTGGTTTCTGTCGTTGCCATCATCACGGCGCTCGACACGCTGGACCATGCACTTGGCCGCGCCATCCGCCCCTTGCCGCAGCCAAGGCCCGGCGAACCGACGCGCCAACGCCCTGCCAACGCAGTCAGGGATCTGGCGTGGGTTGCGACTGTGGCGCCAGACGCCATCCCTGCGGGCGAACTGAATCCTTATAGCGTGCACGGCGACAAGAACATTCATCGCGCGCTGGGGCTGGTGCCGCAGGAGGTGTTCAACTTCTTCGATCTCGATGTGGAGCTTTATCTCAAGGATCACGAGATCCGGGATTTCGCACACGAGTACCGCGCCATCAGTCACCCGCAGATCGAACTGATTGCGGGCCGGGCCTCGGCGCTCAACCGATGTTACTATTGAACCACCAGCCATTCGGCACTGCTCCGTGAGAGCAGCATTGCAAACGGTGAAGCCTACACGCTGGACGCGGTGGTCGCGGCCAGCCAAGGGGTGGAGAGCGGGGTTCCGCATGGCGCGGTGTTGACGGCTTTCGTCGATGCGTGCCTCGGTCCAGACGCGGCGGCACTGGCGCATGCGCGCAACGCAGTGATTGCGGGACTTGGCGATGCCGCCTTTGTCGACGTCTGTGCGACCGTTGCCTCGTTCAATGCGGTCGTGAAAATTGCCGATGCCACGGGCATTCCGCTGGAAGAGGCCAAGGAGGCGCGCACGCGCGACATTCGCGCGGCGCTTGGGATCGAGGCATTCCATGCCCCCTGACGGGCTGCCCGTTGGTTTAGCGCAAGCGATAGAAGGTGACGGCATGATCGCAGCGATCAGTCTCATTCGGCGCCGGGAGGATGTGGACCTGGCCACATTCCGCCGGCACTGGCTCGATCCACATGGCGTCATGACGGCGGAACTGCCGGGGTTGCGCGCCTATGTGCAGCATCATTGTGTCTCTTCGCCCGCGAACAACGCACTGGCGCGCTCACTTGGCATCGACGGCATTCCGGAGTTGTGGTTCGACGACATCGCCCAACGCACGCGTGCCTACACGTCGCCGCGGCTTGCTGCGTGCAATGTCGATTCCGAAAACTTCATCGGCGCCGTCAGCCGCCTGGTCACGCAACCGCAGGCAACGGTTGCCAAGCTCGAGGCCGCACCGGGCGCAAGGGTCATGCTGCTCGCCATCGGCCCGCCGGACCGGGATTGGCCGCAGGTGGTGGCCGCAGCACTCGGCAACCTCGATGGCGTCAGCGGCTGGCAGACCCATCACCTGCTGGAGCAGGCGCCGGCGCCCAACAGCCGGATCAAGGCTCTCGAGGTGGACGTTGCGGGTATTGCCGAGGTTGCCTGCTGCGATGAGCCGGCGGCTGCGCAGATCGCCGATTTTTTCACTTCGCAAGGGGCGCACGCCGGGCGAACGGCGACGTTTGCCATCGAAGATCATCGGTTCTTGTAATCTGGCCGGCTTTGCGAGGCCGTGTGCCGTTCTTGCGCCTTGCCGGGTTTGACTGCTGGCGTGGGTGTGGCGCAGCGGTGTAGCATTTGCCACCGCTCGCCACCGGGCTGACCAAACCGACTGCACGACGGTCCCGGCGTGTGTTCCAGTCAACGAATGAGGAGATATCCGTGCAAAAGATGCTCGGACGGATAAGTGGTGCCGCGATGGCCGGCCTGCTCGCCATGACATCGGCCGCCTACGCCCAGAAGCAGGGCGGCACCATGCGGATGTATATCTGGGACAACCCACCCAGCACTTCGATCCACGAGGAAGCGACGGTGTCGACGACCGTGCCCTTCATGCCGGTCTTCAGCAACCTGGTGCTCTACGACCAGAACCAGCAGCTGAACAAGCCGGAGACGATCAAGCCGGAGCTTGCGACCAGCTGGAGCTGGGACGCGTCCAAGACCAAGCTGACGTTCCAATTGCGCAAGGGCGTGACGTGGCATGACGGCAAGCCGTTCACGTCAAAAGACGTCGTGTGCACCATGGATCTGCTGCAGGGCAAGGCCAAGGACCGGTTCCGCAAGAACCCGCGCAAGATCTGGTGGCACAATCTGAAGAGCGTGACGCCGAACGGTGACCACGAGGTCACCTTCCAACTCGGCCGCCCGCAACCGTCGTTCCTGTCTCTGTTTGCGACCGGCTATAATCCCGTCTACCCCTGCCACGTGTCGGCAGCGGCCTTGCGCACGCATCCGGTCGGGACGGGGCCGTTCAAATTCGTGGAGTTCAAGAGCAACCAGGGCGTCAAGCTGGTGCGCAACCCGACCTACTGGAAGACGGGGCGGCCATACCTGGACGGGATCGATTTTCGCATCATCTCGAACCGTTCGACGCGGGTGCTAGCGTTCATCGCAGGCGAACTCGACATGACGTTCGTGCTCGATCTTACGCCGCCACTGGTAGCCGACATCATGTCGAAGGCGCCCGATTCGATCTGCGAAACACCGCCGACCAACAACTCCATCAACCTGATCGTCAACCGCGGCAAGCCGCCGTTCGACAACGCCAAGCTGCGCGCGGCGCTGGCACTCGCCATCGACCGCCAGTCGTTCAACACGATCATCTACCAGGGCAAGACCAAGCTCGGCGGGACGATGATGGCTGCGCCGGAAGGCAGTTGGGGCATGCCGCCCGAGGTGGTTGCAAAGCTGCCCGGGTTTGGCGGAACGGTCGAGAGCAATCAGGCGGAAGCACGCGCCATCATGGAGAGCCTCGGCTACACCGCGGCCAACCCGCTTAAGATCAAGGTTTCGACGCGCAACGTCCCTCTCTATCGCGATCCGGCCATCATTCTCATCGATCAGCTCAAGCGGATCAATGTCGCGGCAGAGCTCGATCCCGTCGAAGCTGGCGTGTGGTTTGCGAAAGTGGCGCGGGGCGACTACACGGTCGGCCTCAATGCCACCGCACTGGCACTCGACGACCCCGACGTTCAGTTCTACGAGAACTACTCGTGCGGCTCTGAGCGCAACTATACGAAATACTGCAATCGGGACGTCGACAAGCTGATCGATGCCCAGTCGCAGGAAACGGATCTGGAGAAGCGCAAGCAAACCGTCTGGCAAATCGAGGAGCTGCTGGCAAAGGATGTGGCGCGCCCCATCATCTTCCAGGGCATCTCGGGTCTGTGCTGGAAGCCGCACGTGAAGAATTTCGTGCTGCACCACAACTCGATCTACAATAATTGGCGCCTCGACGAGGTCTGGCTCGACAAATGATGTGCTGAGTGGCGACGCCCGGGAGGCGAGAGGCTTCGCTTGCCGGGCGTTGCTTTTTTCAGGTTGTGACTTGCGCGGTCCGGGCCCGCGCCGCTCCCACGGATCAGGCCCAGGCCAGTTCGACCAGGGCCAGCACCGTCAATGCGCCTGCCATCAAGCCCAGCAGAATACGGCCACGGCGCGCGCCGCCAACTTTGCCCATGATCAACATGGCGAAGATGGCGAGCACCGCCGCCATGTTGATGGCGATGTGACCGCTCAGGCCGAGGCCGTTCTTGGCTGCGAGGTGGTCCTCGAGAAAGGTCGCCGCGGCCAGGCCCAGCAAGGTTGCGCCGAAGAGACGGGGCCAGAATGTCTCGGTGACGGTTGGCAACCCGAAAATGCGGGCGAGCGTTCGCGGGAACAGGACCAACACCACACCGACCGAGGCCTTGATGGCCATCTCGATCCACAGCAACTGCACGATCATGGACATCGGATGCTAGACAGCCTCCGGAAGGATGATGGCCTCTGGCGCACTCTTGCCGAGGATGAGGTCCGAGGCCTTGTCGGCAATCATCATGGTTGCGGCATTGAGATTGGCCGACAGCATGGTTGGCATGATGGACGCGTCGACTACGCGCAAGCCTTCGAGGCCGCGCACGCGCAATTGGGAATCGACGACGGCCATCGGGTCGGTTTCAGGCCCCATGCGGCAGGTGCCATTGGGATGGAAGGTGGTGGTGCCACGCTCCTTGGCAGCACCGAGCAGCTCGTCGTCGGACTGCACGTGCTTGCCCGGAAAATCCTCGTGATCGTAGTAGGGTTGCAGCGGCCGGGAGGCCAGCAGGCTGCGGGCGAGGCGCATGGCCGACAAAAGCACGCGGCGATCGCCCTCCTCGGTCAAGTAGTTCGGTTGGATCGTGGGGGCCTGGAATGGATCGGCGCTCTTGATGCGAACGTAGCCGCGGCTGTCGGGGCGCTGCTGCCACGAGGCGACCGTCATGCCCGGCTGCATCTCCAGCTCGCCTTGCACGCCCTCACGATAGCTTGCCGGCGTGAAAGTCAGCTGGATGTCGGAATTGGCGATGTCGGGATTGGATCGCCAGAAGGCGTAAACAAGGGTCGGTGAAAGGGCCAGAACGCCCTTGCGGGTAAAGATCCACTTGGCGACCTCGCCCGCCAGCTTCAAGCCGCGCACACGTTCGTTGATGGTGTCGATATTCTTGACGCGAGCAACGAAGCGCGGGGCGTAATGGTCTTTTAGGTTCTCGCCGACGCCCGCGAGGGCGTGACGCACCTCGATGCCGTGTTGCTGGAGGAGGGATGCCGGACCAATTCCGGAAAGCTGCAGGAGCTGGGGGGAATTGTAGGTGCCGCCGGACAGGATCACCTCGCGCTCGGCGTGGATCTCGACTTCGGTGCCGCCACGTCCGCCGCGGGCGTAGCGCACGCCCTTGACGCGCCGGCCTTCGAGCACCAGTTGCGTTGCGTGTGCCTCGGTGACGATTTTCAGATTCGGGCGATGGCGCACGGGATGCAGGAACGCCGTCGCCGACGAGACCCGGCGACCGTTCTTGATCGTCCGCTGGGCGTAGGCGACGCCTTCCTGGATAGTGCCGTTGTAATCGGGATTGCGCGGAATGCCGGCTTCCACCGCGCCCTCGATGAAGGCCTCGCAGAGGGGATGAACCCAATCGATATCGGAGACCTTGAGGTTGCCGTCACGACCGCGGAACGTCTCGTCGCCCTCGCCTTCGCGGCCCTCGAGACGCTTGAAGTAGGGCAGCACGTCTGCATAGCCCCAGCCACGGTTGCCCATCTGCGACCAGGTATCGAAATCAAGGCGCTGGCCCCGGTTGTAGACATGCCCGTTGATGGACGAAGAACCGCCGAGCGTTTTGCCGCGGGGGGCATGGATGCGCCGGCCACCTGTCCACTCCGACGGCTCCATCTCGTAGAGCCAGTTCACCTGGGGGTGATAGAAGGTCTTGATGAAGCCCGCGGGAATGTGGATCCAGGGCAGCCAGTCGGGCGGGCCCGCCTCGAGGACGAGGACGCGATT
Organism: Hyphomicrobiaceae bacterium; assembly: GCA_041397705.1. Lineage (GTDB taxonomy): Bacteria > Pseudomonadota > Alphaproteobacteria > Rhizobiales > Hyphomicrobiaceae. The sequence goes on along the minus strand of JAWKWC010000011.1, from coordinate 8,146 downwards.
GCGGGGGTCGGCTGACAGGCGATTGGCCAGGATGCAGCCCGCCGAACCCGCACCGATGATGATATAGTCGAATGTGTCCACGCCCTGTCCTCACGTCTCACGCTCATCGTCTCAAGAGGCGATGCCATAGAGAGGCGGGTCGAGGCAAGGGGTGGGTGATGTACAGGTCTAACGGGGCAGGCTTACGGAACAGCTATCAATTCCGCAGCCGGGCACTTGCCAGGCGCACGAGGGCTGCATTGATGTTGTCGATGCGCCTGAGGTAACCTTGTGCTTCATCGGCATGCTGCGACTGTTCCAGCACCTGGCGCAAGCGTCCGACACAGGCCTCCCGCTCCATCTGGAGATCCTGGAGGGCCAATTCGATCATGGAGGTGTTCTCTATCGGTTCAGGCTGCACTAGACCACTCCGGGAGCACGATGTATCGGGCATCACTCCGCACGGTAAGTGACATAATTTTCAATTGCAGAAAGAAGCACCGGAAAACTTGCTTAAAATTCGAGCGAGGGCCGAAAACTCGGGTGCAAGCGAGAACGGAGAGCCGCCTTGACGCGCAAAAACATCCTGATCAAGGGCGGTAGGGTTCTGCGCCCGGGCGGGCTCGACGCGATCGATATCGAGGTGCGGCCGGGGCCGGACGGCAGCCGGATCGCGCTGGCGCCGATGGCAGGCGACATCACACTGGATGCGACGGGGTTGCTGGTGCTGCCGGGCCTTGTGGACGTGCATGGCGATGCCTTCGAGCGTCAGATCATGCCCCGTCCGGGAGTCAGCTTCGCGCTCGACACTGCCCTGCTCGAGACCGACAGGCAACTGGCCGCGAACGGGATCACGACAGCATTTCACGGCGTGACGCGGTCCTGGGAGCCTGGTCTCAGGGACGCAGCACATGCGCGCGGGCTACTCGAGAGGCTCGAGTTGCTGCAACCCCATCTCGCCACCGACACCCGGTTTCATTTGCGCCATGAAACGTTCAATCTCGAGGGCGAAGGCGAGATCATCGACTGGCTGGCAGACCGCCGGGTCGGCGTCATCGCCTTCAACGACCACATGACCGGCACCATCAAGGTGCGCCACCGGCCGGACAAGATGGCCAAAATGGTCGAGCGCTCGGGACTGGATGCCAAGGCCTTCGACGCTCTCGTCGAGCGAGTGGCTGCGCGAGCGAGCGAGGTACCAGCCTCGATCAGCCGGCTGGCGGCTGCGGCGAAGGCTGCCGGCGTGCCAGCGATGTCACACGACGACATGGACATTGCGCAGAGGCGCTGGTTCGCCTCGCTCGGCGTCGATGTTGCCGAGTTCCCGCTCACGGACGAGGTTGCGGAAGCGGCGGCGGGCGACGGGGTGCCCATCGTGTTCGGGGCGCCCAACGTGGTCAGGGGCGGAAGCCACACGGGCTGCCCTGATGCCGCTGACATGGTGCGCAGGGGCTGGTGCAGCGTTCTGGCGTCCGACTACTACTACCCGAGCCTGCTGCAGGCCCCTTTCATCCTGCGCCAGACGTGGGGCGTCGGACTGGAGACGGCCTGGGCGCTCGTGTCGCGCAATGCGGCTGGTGCAGTTGGGCTTGCTGACCGGGGATCGATCGAAGAGGGCCTGCGCGCTGACTTAGTGCTTGTCGAGGTGGCGCAGGAGCGGCCCGCCAAGGCGGTGGCGACGATTACGGACGGCCGTCTCGTTCATCTGGCCGACGGGAGCCGGCTCGGCGGCTGATCTCGGCCAAAGCATCTTTGATCGCCGCACGGGCGCGCCGCCGCCTGGCAAGCTTCACGGCACACCCCTCGAACGGCTCGCCTTTTCATGCAGGAGTGGACGAAGCGCCCTCCCCTGCCGCGCGTTAGCGCGACCCCGTCGCCACCATGAACATGATGGCCATGATGGCGAAGCCGAAGGCAAAGCCGATGATCCACGGCCACGGGCCATATTGGCGGTCGACCGCCTGCTGGTCGTCTTCCTGCATGGGTCGGTCTCCAACCTATTTCATCAGTTTCGGCAGATAGAGCGCGATTTCCGGGAACGACATCACGAGTACGATGCCGATCACCTGCAGCGCCATGAACGGCAGCACGGAGGAGAAGATCTCCTGCAGCGTGACGTCCTTCGGCGCCACGCTCTTCATCCAGAAGCAGGCGGGGCCGAACGGCGGCGACAGGAAATAGACCTGCATGTTCATGACGAACAGGATGCCGAACCAAACCGCGATCCATTCCTCGCTCATGCCAAGCTTGGGTGCGAGGTCGAGCACCACAGGGGCAAAGATCGGCACGGTAATGAAGACGATGGCGATCCATTCCATGAAGGTGCCGAGGATGACGAGGATGCCCATCATCAGCAGGATCACCAGCATGGGATGGATATCAAGGCCGGTGAACACGCCCTTCAGGAAGCTGGCGCCGCCGATGATATTGTAGATGCCGACGAGGCTGACCGCGCCAAGCACCAGCCAGATGATCGAGCCAACCGTCATCATGGTTTGCCGGGTGACGCTCTGGATCACATCCCAGGTAAGCGTGCCGCGCAACCATGCGACGCCCATGGCTCCCACAACGCCGACACCGGCGGCTTCCGTGACCGAGGCGATGCCGCCGTAGATCGAGCCCATGACGCCCGCGATCAGGGCAAGGCAGGCGAAGACGGCCCGGAGGCGATCCCACGACATCGACGGCGTGCCGGGAGTGCCGTCGCGTGCCATGATCTCGGCTGCGGTCGGTGCATAGTGGGGTTTGATCTGGCACAGGATGAGCACGTAGGCGACGTAGAGCGACGCCAGCATCAGGCCGGGCAGAAAGCCTGCCAGAAAGAGGTCGCCCAGCGCCACTTTGGCGGCCAGGCCGTAGACGATCATGATGACCGACGGCGGGATCAGCGTCGCCAGCGAGCCGGCTGCGCAAATGAGGCCCAGCGCCAGCTTGCGATTGTAGCCGAGCCGGATCATCTGCGGCAGGGCGACGAGGCCCAGCATGACGATCTCGCCGCCCATGATGCCGGTCATGGCGGCCAGGATCACGGCCACCACCGTCGTCTGCACGGCGACGCCGCCACGCAGGTTGCCGGCAAAGATCGCCATGGCATCGAAGAGATCACGGGCGAGCCCCGACCGCTCCAGGATCGTGCTCATCATCACGAACAGCGGCACGGCCACCAGGGAGTAGGATTCGAGCAAGCCGTAGACGTTGGAGGAGACGAGGTAGAGGCCCTGTGGGCCGAAATAGAGAAGGGCGATGACCAAGGAAACGATCATGGTCACGAGGCCAAGCGGCATGCCGGTCGCCATCAGGACGAAGAGGCCGGCGACGATGGCGAAGGTGACGGTGGAAATGGGGACCGAGCGGATATCCAAGGTCGCCCCGAGATCGCCAAGCGGCGCCAGCGGCGACCAGACGGTGCTCGTCAATGTCGACAGCAAATTGTCGCCAAAGCCGTTGTGCATGATGCCGGCTGCGACATGGAGCAGATAGAAAACGCCATAGGCAATAACCAGGCCGCGCATCAGCGACGCGTTGAAATGGCGATAGAGGTGCGCCAGCAGCTGCAGCAGATACATGCCCGCGCCGACGGCGAGGCCAATTTTCAGCACCATGGGCTCGGGCGCGTTGAAGGAACTGCCTGAGCGCTCCGTCACGTTCCAGGCCTCCAAAGCTGCCTTGAGCGTCTCGTGGGTCAGCAGGGACAGCGCGACGACACCAATCATCAGCGCGAAGAGATCGAGCCACCATAGCGCGCCTTTGGAGGCGAACTGCTGGATGATGGTAATGCCGATGTGACGCCGGTTGAGCGTGACGTAGCCGGCCGACAAAAGCCAGGTGAGTGCACACAGCACCATCACCATCTCGAACGCCCAAAGCGTCGGCTTGAAGAAGACGTAGCGCATGATGATCTCGTAGATCGTGATCACCACGCAGATGAGGTAGAGCTGGCCGACCGCGAGGCCCGTAAAACGGCTGACGTGGTCGATGAAGCCGAGTAGGCCGCCTTCGGATCTTTCGACCGGCAATTCGGGCGTATCGAGAGGCGATGCGGTCGAGGGCGCCGTATGGTCAGCCATGATCGGATCCTTGGCGGAAAAGCTGCGTCAATAGCCGCTGCCCGAGTTCACTCGAAGGCGCGGGCGAAAGTGCATGGAAAAGTGGGGGACCAGTCGCACGCCGCGCGAAGCGGTTCTGCGACTGGTCCGCATTTCAGGCCGGATCAAACGACCTTCAAACGCGCGTCTACTTGATGAGTCCGTAGGTCTTCAGGAACTTCATCTGCGCATCGAAGACCTCTTTCGCCAGCGGCGACTTCTTCGAATAATCGCTCCAGGCTTCGATGGCGAGTTTGCGGAACTTCAGGCGCTCGGACTCCGGCCATTCGATGATTTCCTTGACCGAACCCTTGCCCTCGCGATCGATGGCAACCTGCTCACGGTCGCGGATGTCGGCGTAACGGCGCAAGTCCGTATAGGCCGCGATATACCACGTCTCGAGGATGGCCTTATGTGCCGGCGACAGCTTGGACCAGACGTTGTTGTTGACGATGAACTGCAGCACGGCCATCGAGTGGATGCCCGGATAGATCGAGTATGGCGCGACCTTGTTGATGCCGGTCTCGTGGTTGTTGATGTAGGCCGACGCGTCGGCGGCATCGACCACGCCCTTTTCGAGCGAGGTGTAGACCTCGGAGAACGGAATGGCGACCGGGGCCGCACCGACCTTGCGGAAGACCTCGGCGGCGAGGCCCTCTGGCGAGCGAATCTTGAGGCCCTTGAAGTCTTCGACTTTGCGGATCGGCTTCTTGGAGGGCAATGCCTCGTTGGTGTAGTTGCCGCAACCGACAACGTGAACCTTTTTGCCCGAATACTTGTCGTGCAGCTTTTGCAGGATCTCCTTGCCACCGCCGTTCATGCAGAACATTTGCGGCTGGTCAGCGTCGGAGTAGGCGGCGATCAGATCGCCGAGCATGCCGTAAGCTGGATCAAGGCCGGCGAAGTAGGATACCGCATTGAGATCGCCATCGAGGATGCCGGCAGAAACGGCCTTCAGCGTTTCGCGGTGGGGAACCACGGCCTTGGTCGGCAGGATCTCGAGCTTGAGGGTGCCGCCCGACATGGCCTCGACCTTGGGCGCCCACTTTTCGGTGATGTATTTGTAGGTGAAATCACCCGAGTTCTGGCTGGCCTGGAGCTTCAGCGTCTTGGTCTGGGCCGCCGCAATACTCGCGCTCCCCGCGATCACTGATGCCGCGAGCAGCATGGTTAGTCTACGCATCCCGTTTTCTCCCTATAGATGCAGTCATCGTTGTCCGCAGTTCACCGTTGGATCGCCTGCGGTTGATCCCCGTTTTTATCGTACTCGGGCGGACGACGGGGCGCGTTCGCCATGCTCAATTGGCACGAAGCGTGTTGGAACAGGCTTCGGCGATTGACTGCATAGTCGCGGATCACGACTGGCAAGTCCAGCTTGGCTGTGAAAATGTTGACTCTTGAGCCATTTCTCAACGGCTGCGCGATTTGAGTGCTTTCACTGCGCCGCAACCTCGGCCTTGGCGTTTACCAGAAGCGACTCTCCCGTCATCTCGGCAGGTTGGGGCACCCCCATCAAAGACAGCAGCGTCGGCGCCAAATCGGCGAGCCGGCCGCCATCGCGCAGGCGCGTGCCACTCGGCGCACCAGCCAGAATGACCGGGACGACGTTGGTTGTATGGGATGTGTGGGGGCCGCCCGTTTCCGGATCACGCATCAGTTCGCAGTTGCCGTGGTCGGCTGTCACTAGAAGCGCGCCGCCGGCCTCGGCAATGGCATCGGCGATGTCACCCAGGCATCGGTCTACCGTTTCGACGGCCTTGATGGCGGCGGGCAGGCTGCCCGTGTGGCCGACCATGTCGGGATTGGCGAAATTGAGAACGAGCAGATCGAACTTGCCCGAGCGGATTGCGGCGACCGCCTTTTGGCCAAGCTCAGGCGCCGACATTTCGGGTTGCAGATCATAAGTGGCGACTTTAGCCGAGGGCACTAGAATGCGCTCTTCTCCGGCGTAGGGTTGTTCCTGGCCGCCCGAGAAGAAGTAGGTGACGTGGGGATATTTTTCCGTCTCGGCCATGCGCACTTGCGTGCGGCCCGCGTTGGCGGTCGCTTCGCCAAGGCCGTGGCGCAGTTCCTGGCGGGGAAAGAGCGTGGCGACGAAGGGATCGAGCGTTTCGCCATATGAGGCGAGGCCAGCGGCGGCAACAAAGCGGCGCGTGGACTTGCGGGCAAAGCCGTCGAAATCCTCGATCAGAAGGGCTGCGAGAATCTCGCGAGCCCGGTCGGCGCGGAAATTGATGCATAAAATCGCATCGCCATCCTTCATGCCCTGATAGCCGGCAATCACGGAAGGCGGCACGAACTCGTCGAATTTGCCGGCGGCATGGGCCGACGCGATCGCCTCGGCTGGCGTTGCAAAAGCTGCACCGCGTCCGTCGATCAGCAGATCATAGGCCTGCTCGACCCGGTCCCAGCGCTTGTCGCGGTCCATGGCGAAATAGCGACCGCACACAGTGGCGATCGGCACTTGAGATGGCAACTCAGTGGCGAGGCGGGCCAGATCGTCGCCGGCCGACTGAGGCGGGGTGTCGCGGCCATCGGTGAAGGCATGGACGACAGCGGGGATTTTATCAGCGACGAGGCAGCGGGCCAGTGCTGCAGCATGGGCCTGGTGGGAGTGGACTCCGCCCGGCGAGATGAGACCAACGATGTGGCACGTGCCGCCGCTTTGCTTGAGCTTCGCGGGAAGGCCGCTTTCGTTCAGAATCCGGGCGATGCTGCCGTCGGCCACGGCCTGGTCGATGCGCGGCAGGTCCTGCATGACGATGTGGCCGGCGCCGATGTTGAGATGGCCAACCTCGGAATTGCCCATCTGGCCATCGGGCAAACCAACGTCAAGGCCGGAGGTTTTCAAAAACGAACGTGGGCCAGCTGCCCAGAGGCGGTCGAAAGTGGGGGTCTTTGCCAGCCGCACGGCGTTGTCGGCCTGCTCCTCGCGCCAGCCCCAGCCGTCGAGGACAACCAGCATTACGGGTCTGGTGGGCATTCGGAAGTCTCCTTGGCAAGGCTCTCACGTTTCCTGCACAGGAACGCGATTGGCGAGATTTTTTCAAGCCGGGCGCGACAACGCGGTCAACACTGGGCTTTAAACTGTTAAGGGCCGGCGTGATCCTGGCGACTTCGGGTGACCTTGCGCGTCCCCGCCAGCCGTCACCGGCGCGTTAGGATCACGGGGTGGCGGACAGGGGGCGTCGGCACGCTCGCCAGGCCCGGGGCCTGCGTGGAAATCGCCTCGGCTCAGCGACGGCTTTCCAGCGGCGGCAGAATTCCTCTAGTCTCAGCTTCCCAAGCCGCAGCCGGAGGAGACGACCATGAAAGCCGCCGTGATGTACGAGGCGCACAAGCCGCTCGTAATCGAGGATATCGACGTCAAGAAGCCGGGACCGCACGAGGTTCTCATCCGGACCGCTTTTGCGGGGCTGTGCCATTCGGACCTGCATTTCATCGAGGGGCTTTATCCGCATCCGCTGCCGGTGGTTCTGGGCCACGAGTCTGCCGGTGTGGTCGAGGAGGTCGGCTCGGAAGTTCGCTATGTGAAGAAGGGCGACCACGTCATCACGTGCCTCTCGGTGTTCTGCGGCGAGTGCGAGAACTGCACGTCGGGCCGACCGGTGATCTGCACCGACACCAACGTCAAGATGCTACCCGGTGAGGCCAAGCGCCTGTCAAAGGCCGGCAACCAGGTGCACACGTTCGCCAACCTCTCCGGCTATGCCGAGATGATGCTGGTGCACGAGCATGCCGTGGTGCACATCGACAAGGATTTCCCGCTCGACCGGGCGGCGCTGATCGGCTGCGGCGTCATCACCGGGTTCGGAGCGGCCGTCAACACGGCCAAGGTGGCGCCGGGTGAGACGGTGGCGATTTTCGGCTGCGGCGGCGTCGGCATGTCGGCCTTGAACGGTGCGGCGGTCGCGGGTGCGGGGCGCATTTTCGCCGTCGACACCAACCCGGCAAAGCTGCAGCTCGCCGCCAAGATTGGCGCCACCGATCTCATCAATCCCGCCAACGGCGATCCGGTCGAGCAGATCCGCGCTCTTATGGGCGGCAAGCCGTCGGACGGCGTGCACCATGCGATCGAGTGC
>JAWKWC010000010.1:0-180998 GCA_041397705.1 Hyphomicrobiaceae bacterium | reverse complement strand
CGCGCGGGCGCGTTCGCGGTCGCGCTGCTCGAAGGGGTTCCAGCCGTCGTCGGCGGACACCGGCTGACTGCCCGTCAGCACCAGCAGCACTGCCAGAGCGGCGAAACCGGTCCGATGAACACGGAGCATGAGAGGCCTCAGGTCTATTTGCGCACCTTTACGCCGTGCAAAGGCTGCGATACTTCCTTCGGGACAGGTTCGAAGAACTCGGCCAACGCATACAGGCCGCCTGCCGTTACAGCGGACAGGAGGGTCACCACGAACAGGAAGCGGAACAGGCTCGGCATTGGGCGTCTCTTGCGGCGATCTTTCGTGGTCAACCAAGTTGGCCGCATTATGACCCCAGCACGGTCGCAGACAAAGCGACAGCCCGGCAGTAGACGCGGTGCAGGCACGAAAACTGTGAACATTGCAATGTGCATGGGCGCCGACGTGGCGCCAGCGGGCGAAATGGCATGAGCCGGGGTGGCGGAAGGCTGCGCGCGGGGCCCGAGGTCAGCCAAACGATTCGGCGGCGGCTTGGTGCGCGGTCACTGGTGATGGTCGGCTTGATGGGCTGCGGAAAATCGTCCGTGGGCCGGCGTCTGGCGGCACGGCTCGACATTCCGTTCGTGGATGCCGACGATGAGATCGAGGTGTCGGCGCAAAAATCCATCCCGGAGATCTTTGCCGATCATGGCGAGACCTACTTCCGCGATGGCGAACGCCGCGTGATCCGGCGCTTGCTCGACAACGGTCCGCAGGTTCTGGCCACGGGTGGCGGCGCCTACATGAACGCGGACACGCGCGCGACCGTCCGCTCCAAGGGCATTGCCATCTGGCTGAAGGCCGAGCTCGATGTCTTGATGCGGCGGGTGATGAAGCGCGACAACCGGCCGTTGCTCAAAGTCGACAATCCGGAAGCGGTGATGCGCGAATTGATGGAAAAGCGCTATCCCGTCTATGCCGAGGCGGAGATCGTGGTGGAAAGCCGCGAAGTTCCGCACGAAGTGATCGTCGACGAGATCATTGCCGTGCTTCGCGATCATCCGTTGCTGGCGGGCTCGTAGCGCCAGCAGGCAAGCGGCCATTTCGGCTGAACACTGAGGAGTTTTTGGGCAGGTGGCGATGGCGAACGAGGACATTCCAGGGCGCGAACGGGCGGTTCGTGTTGGCGTCGAGCTGGCGGACCGGCGCTATGACGTGCTGATCGGCGCTGGTCTCATCGGCAATGCTGCCGCACTGATCGCGGAGCGGCTCGGCACCGTTCGTTGCGGCATCGTCACCGACACGAACGTGGCGCGCCACCATTTGCCGGCGCTGGAGCGCAGCCTGGCGGCGGAGGGCCGGCATGCCGGCACCATTGTGCTGGAGCCTGGCGAGGCGACCAAGAGCCTCGAGCAGCTTGGCGCGGTGAGCGACGGCCTGATTGGCATAGCTCGAGCGCAGCGATCTGGTGATCAGCTCGCGGCGGCGTCATCGGCGATCTCGCAGGGTTTGCCGCCAGCGTGGTGCGGCGCGGGCTCAAGTATGCAGATCTCAACATCGCTGCCGGCACAGGTGGACAGCTCGGTTGGCGGCAAGACGGCCATCAACAGCCGGCATGGCAAGAACTTGATCGGCGCTTTCCACCAGCCGAGTCTGGTGATCGCCGACACGGACGTGTTGAGCACACTTCCCGAGCGCCAAGCCAAGGCCGGCTATGCCGAAGTGGTCAAGTACGCCGGCCTGCTCGGCGACCGTGCGTTCTACGACTGGCTCGACCAGGAACAACCGGCGCCTGTTCGGCAATGATCCCTCGATCCTGGCCGAGGCCGTGCGACGGTCGGTGGAGGCCAAGGTCGCGACGTGGCGCGCGACGAGACGGAGACGGGGCGACCGCATGCTGCTCAATCTGGGGCACACTGGGCATGCGCTGGAAGCTTGGGCTGGCTATTCAGACTGGTTGCTGCACGGCGAGGCCGTGGCGATCGGCATGGCGCAGGCGTTCCGGTTCTCGGAGGAGGCTGGGTTTGTGCCGCAGGGCACGGCCGGGAGACCGTCGTGCGTCACTTGAAGGCTGCCGGCCTGCCGACACGCGTTGGCGACATTCCCGGTCCCGGGCGGCCGACGACGGCTGAGATCCTGGCCCTGATGGCGCAAGACAAGAAGGTGAAAGCCGGGCGCATGACCTTCATTCTGGTGCGCGGCATTGGCGAGGCTTTCATTTCTCGCGAGGTGGATATGGCGGTGCTGGAGGCGTTCCTGGAGCGTGAGACGGCTGCGGGCTGAGCCGGGCGCGGGGAAGCGATCGGGACGCGATGGCAGCGGACCTGCGCTACCGGACGCGCGCCTCGAGGCCAACGCCGCGCCCCTCACACGACCGGCAGCATTGAGTGGAAAATGCCAGGTGTCGATTCTGCCGGCCCGCGCGACGGGCCTGGTGCGCGCGCCAGCGCCATTCAGGCCCAGTGCGCAGTCGAGACGCCGCATTCCACTATCAAACCGGTACGATCATGCTTGTCGAAATTTGGATCACGTTGGCAGCCGTTGTGGTGCTGTTGGTGCTGTCGGCCTTCTCTCAGCGGGAGGAAACTGCCCTGACGGCGGTGTCGCGGGGCGCAATGCATGCGCTGGAGCAGGAGGGCAATGCGCGGGCGCGGCAGGTCAATCAGCTTTTGAGTTCGCCTCGAGCGCATCATTGGCACCGTGCTGGTTGGCAACAACCTCAGTCAACATCCTGGCTTCGGCGCTGACGACCAGCCTGCTGATCGGTCTGTTCATGATGTCGGCGTTGCCTACGCCACCGTGGTGATGACGATCGTGGTGGTGGATCTTCTCGGAGATCCTGCCCAAGACCTATGCTCTGGCCTATTCCCGACCGGCTGTCGCTTGCCGTGGCGCCGATCATGAGCGTGTTGATCACGGTGTTGCGGCCGGTGACGTCGGCCACATTTCCTGGTGCGGGCGCTGTTCCGGGTCACGCCGACGAGCAAGGACGACGAGGCCGACATTCTGGCGGCGCACGAGGAGCTTCGCGGCACCATTGCGCTTGGCGAGCAGGCCGTCGCGCGGACGGGAGGCAGGAGGATGCCGAGATGCTCGGCGGCGTGCTCGACCTCAACGAGTTGCAGGTGCTCGACGATGGTGCACCGGACCAAAATGGAGGCGCTGGTGCCGGTCGCGCCGCCGGCGCGGATCGTCGAGGAGGTGCTTGCGGGCCAATATTCGCGCCTGCCGGTGTGGCGCGAGCAGCCTGAGAACATCATTGGCGTGCTGCACACAAAGGATTTGCTGGCGCGCCGGCGCGCGCGGGGTGGAAGCCGGAGGCGGTCGACATCCAATCGATCCTGGTGGCGCCGTGGTTCGTTCCTGACACACCTTCACAACGCTGAAGGAGCAGCTCAGCCAATTCCTGTCTCGCGTTGTGCAGCTGGCGCTGGTGGTCGACGAGTACGGCGAAGTGAAGGTGACGCTCGAGGACATCATCGAGGAGATCTGTCGGGCAGATTTCCGACGAGCATGACACGCACGAAACACAGATCAAGGCACAGGCCGACGGCTCGGTCAGCGTTGAAGGCACCATGGCGATCCGCGATCTCAACCGGGCGATGGGCTGGGCGCTGCCCGATGAGGAGGCAGCGACTACCGTTGCCGGCCTGATCATGCACGAGGCGCAGATGATCCCCGAGATTGGGCAAGCCTTCACGTTCTACGGCTACCGCTTCGAGATCGTGCGCAAGCAGCGCAACCGCGTCACCGTCTGGGCGTCCGCCCCCTACCCGGTTAAACCGCTGACGCCGAGCCGGGCGAGACGGAGTAGGGGGTGGGTTTTTGTACAGGGGTGGACATGACTGACTTCCCAAGGGCGCATTGGGTCTGCGTGGCGAACAGGTCCGCTTAGAGGCGGTGAACGGCGGTAGCGAGAATCGCGGGATCAGAGGTTTTATTTGAGAACGCCCGGGCAAGGCTGACCCAATTTGCATAGACTGTGATTATGCGAATGCGACACCTATTCTTTGTCGCGGGCAGCAGCGCAACTTAATTTCGGACATTGTTCGGTGTGTTCTTCAAGCCTAGAGCATTTCCGTTCTTGATGGGAATCAATGGGGCTTCCCAAGGGCTGGCGAATATGATTCATGCTGCTTGCTGGAGCGGAGGCCAGCAAGCATGGCACGACCTCTTTCCGACGACCTGCGTGGAGCGTGTAGTTGCCCAGGTGGCACGTGGCATGACGCGAGGAGGCGGTTGCCGGTGCCGAACGGCATCGTGTCCTCGACCGTGACCAAGTGGTGGAACCGGGCTTTGCAGACCGGCAGTCCGGCAGCCAAGCCAATGGGCGGCAGGCGGCCACTGAAGCTTGCCAGCTGACGAGCGAATGGCTTCTGGCCCGCGTTGCCGAGAGTCTGACGCTCGAGGCGCTGCTCGGCGAACTCGAGGCCCGCGGCGTGGCTGTCTGCTGCGACACGCCTGGCGCTTCCTGCGGCGTGAGAGGATCAGCTTTTGAAACCGTGCATCGCCGCCGAGCAGGAGCGGCCTGACGTCGCCCGTCGGCGCTTGTGGTGGCGCCGCTTCCAGCCGCGTCTTGACGCCGACCGTCTGGTCTTCATCGACGAGACGTGGACCAAGACCAACATGACACGGCCTTCGGCTGGTGGCCGCGCAACGAGCGGCTCGTTGCCAAGGTGCCGCATGGTCATTGGCGCACGCTGACCTTCTCCTTTGCGGCGCTGCGCAGACCGGATCGACGCGCCCTGCGTCTTCGACGGGCCGATCAACGGCGAGAGCTTCACGGCCTACGTGCGCGAGATCCTGGTGCCGACCCTGGCACCCGGTGAGGTCGCCGTGGTGCTCGACAACCTCGGTTCACACAAGGGACCCGAGGTCCGCCGTCTGATCCGCGAAGCCGACTGTCACCTGGCGTTCCTGCCGCCTATTCGCCCGACCTCAATCCGATCGAGCAGGCGTTCTCGAAGCTCAAGGCGCTCTTGCGGAAAGCCGAGGCCCGCTCTGGACGGCGCAAGATGCGACGCCATCGCCGCCACGCCGCCCAATTCGACAGCAGCACCGAATGTGCCAACTATTTCCGCTACGCCGGCTACGGTTCCACCTGAAACGGAAATGCTCAGTAGCATCGTACCAACCGCGCTGGCGAGAGCCAGCACCGCCGGTCGGAATGCATCATCAAGTTGCTGAATTTCTGCTGAGCCTCAGTTAGCTCACGTATCATCGAGTTCATTCCGGCAATGCTCATAAAGTCTTCTGCCCGCTCCCGAAAGTAGTCGTGTGCAAGAAAGTTCCGCAAGTCTTTGGCGTCGGTCAGTGTAGGAAGCGAGATTTGAGGGCAGCTTTCGTATGCCTCGCAGGTGCGCGACAAGCTGACCCATCGTCTCCTGAAATCGTTCATCCATGAACAGGTCGAAGCGCCGCCGAAATCGCTACGACTAATCGGGCCTCTCGCCTTAAAGAAAGCTCCAATGCTCGGTAGGAGGATGCCGAACGTCAGGGGCGCTGACAAGCGCATGCTCAAGACATTGCGCGAGATACATGCGCAAGGCCGAAATGCGCGTACACATCACGCGTGAGGCTGTCCCTGTCGATGGTATCAGGCATGGAGATTTCGAGGTCGCTGGGTGAGTTGATGGACAATTGTTGCCTCTCGCTGTGCAAAATTCAAGATATCTGTATCGTCAGATTGCCCGGGCCGTGGGCAGTTACGAGTAAATTTCAAGGCAGAACTCAAGCGACCGGCAACGGCCTCGTGCTCCAGCGTCCAGTGGGCCAAGTGTCTGCTATCGGAGGTCAATCAACGCCGTGATTATTATCGTCAGATTCCAGTGGAGCTAGTCCACGAGACTTCCGCTCCCTCCGCAACGCCGCGAAAGTTTATGCTAGAATGTCAACGCGTATCGATCATACTGAGGCTAGCTGGAGAAGAGCATGGCGAAGGCATATTGGGTAGCGACATACCGGGCGATCAAAGATCCTGACAAGATGGCTGCTTATGCAGCACTCTCTGGTCCTGCCATTGTGGCGGCGGGCGGCAAAATCCTGGTGCGGGGCATGCCGAGCAAGACGTACGACAACGGCGTAATGCAGCGAGTCGTCGTAATCGAGTTCAATAGCGTCGAGTATGCGGTAAAGGCGCACGACAGCCCCGCCTATCAAGCGGCGCTGGCGGCACTCGGCGATGGCGCCGACCGCGATATCCGGATCGTTGAAGGCGCCTCATGATCAACGTTCGTGTCGACCGGTGAGCGAGGTCGAGCAGACGTCGCCGCGCAAACTCATGCAACTTTGACGATTGCGTGCGGCAATGACTGCTATCTCCGCATCTCAACCACGCCGACTGATCGCTCGCGGCACGCGATCTCACAGTGTCATCCTCGGGCTTGTCCCGACGATGACAACGGATAGGCGGTGCCATGTCGTTAGGCGGCGTGGCCCTTGCCAGCGAGTGTCCATTTTCCGCTCTCTGGGAGGCCTCCGCCGTGGCGCATGACGTCGAGCGCTCGTTTTCCGCGCTCGGGGCACCTGTGCCATCGCGGCTCGCACACCAGGTGGGCACCGCCGCCTTCCCGGACCACCTCACCTTCCGCCGCGTGCCGCCTTTTCGCAGGCTGCACGTGCCGCATCTCTGCGACGGTCAAACGGGCCATCGGAAAACGTTGTGCTGCTCGCATGCCGCCGCTGTGCAAGCGCGCTGCGCGGGCGGCGGGGTGTGGTCGGGCGCGCGCCCCTCACCCCCGGCCCAGCTTGTAGAACTCGTCGTTGGGACGCATGCGGGTGACGTTGGCCATGCGATTGGACATGGCGAAGAACGCCGCGATGGCGGCGATATCCCAGACGTCGTCCTCGCTGAAGCCGTGGGCTTTGACGGCGGCGATGTCGGCGTCGTCGACTTCAGCGGAGTGCAGGGCCACCTTCATGCCGAAATCGAGCATGGCGCGCTGGCGGGGTGTGATGTCGGCCTTGCGGTAGTTGGTTGCGATCTGGTCGGCGACAAGCGGGTTCTTGGCGCGGATGCGCAGGATGGCGCCGTGGGCCATGACGCAGTACTGGCACTGGTTGGCGGCGCTGGTGGCGACCACGATCATCTCGCGCTCGGCCTTGGTGATGCCGCCGGGCTTATCCATCAGCGCGTCGTGGTAGGCCATGAAGGCGCGGAACTCGTCGGGGCGATGGGCGAGCACCAGAAACACGTTGGGGATGAAGCCCGACTTCTCCTGCACCGTTTCGATGCGCTGGCGCACGTCATCGGGCAGGTCGGCGAGCTTGGGGACGGGAAAGCGGCTGATCGGGGGCGTGGCGGCAGACATGGGAGGCTCCTGGGCTCGTTTGGGCCAGGATAGCGGGTCGCGCGCGGTTGGCCACCCCCGAGCGTCGACGCTGCGACCGACCCCTCGAACCGAGGGGCGAGCGCGGAGAACGCCGTTGTTTTCGAGACTGATTTCCGCCTTCGTGGGCGCAGCTCCGCCATTACTGCTGCCGATCAGGCTGGCGTTCAGCGCCGCATCTGCTGCAGTTGGCGGACGAGATCCTGCATGTCGGCGCTGGACGGCGGGCGCGCTGCCGTTAAACGCTGCTCCAGCTCACCGATCTGGGATTGCAGCTGACGCATGAAGACTTCGAGCTCCTGGGGGTGGCAACGGCGACCGGTGCGTCTGGCGCCGGGGCGTGCCGGGATAATCGGCAGTGAAGCGGCGCAAGGCGCTTTGCTGCCGCCGGCGGCGCCGGGATCGACGGCGGAAGGCCCGCAGGCAAGGACGACACGCTCGCGATGTCGATGCGGCGCGAGAAACCCTGGGCTTCGACCGCGATTTGCGACTTGCCCATGATGGCCATGAGGGTTGTCGGCACAGTGGTTGCTATGGACACGCTGACCGACTTGCGGTCGCTGGGGATGGTCACGTCGATCGGAAGATCGTGCATCTCCTTCGGCAGGTTGGCGCGCAAAACGTTCAACGCTTCCTTCTCGACCAGGGTGTCGTCCTGGCCCAGATGGGCGCTTGCTGCCTGGGCCGCGGCACTGGTTGCTGCCTGCAGGGTGTCGCGCACCTGCCGGCGCGGCCGAAGTCGATGGCCGCGGCGATGATGCCGAGCACCGGGATGAGGACGGCTGCGAAAATGATGGCGACGTTGCCACGCTCATCGCGCCGCCACCCTGCCGAGAGTGCCCACTCTCCATACGCACCACGACCAAATCTCCCCGCAATTGCGGATGCGGGAGCTTGGCAGGTCAGGGTGAGCGAACCGTTGCCGGACGAGGGGCGGCGTCGCCATGGCGCGGTCTGGTAAACGGCAGGTTGCAGCGTGCGCGCGCTTGAGACAGATCAGGCGGGACGGTGGAAGAATTCCGGCCCGGAGCCGACGATCTTGCTGTCGATCTTGCCAACCACTTTTTCGTCCTTGCCTTGGTAATCGATGGCCAGCAGCACCAGCCGCATGGCCCAACCGCGCACGGCGCTGGTCATTGGCCAAAATGACGGTCCAGGGCGCCACGGTGGTGTGGGTGTAGCGGAACATCTCTTCCTTGGCGTGGCTGTAGGCTTCAAAGCGCGACATGGCGGCCAGATCCATCTCGGAAATCTTCCACTGCTTCAAGGATCGTGGCGACGCTCGTGGAAGCGCTTGAGTTGCATCTCCTTGCCGATGTCGAGAAAGATCTTGAACAGCTTGATGCCGTCACGCACCAGCATGCCTTCGAAGGCGGGGCTTCGCGCAGGAAGTCGGCCACCTGATCCTCGCTGGCGAAGCCCATGACCCGCTCGACGCCGGCGCGATTGTACCAGGAGCGATCGAACAGGGCGATGTCTCCGGCTGTGGGCAGATGCCCGATGTAGCGTTGAAAGTACCACTGGCCGCGCTCGGTCTCGGTGGGTTTGGTGAGCGCCACGACGTGGGCGTTGCGTGGATTGAGATGCTGGGTGAAGCGGCCGATGCAGCTGCCCTTGCCGGCGGAATCTCGCCCCTCGAACACCACGACGATGCGGCCACCGGTCTTGAGGCAATGCACCTGCAGTTTGACCAGCTCGGTCTGCAGGCGGGCCAGCTCCTCGTCGAAGGCTTCGCGCTTGAGCTTCTTGTCGTAAGGATAGCCGCCGCTCGACAGCGCGTTTTCCTCGATGGCCTTGGGCAACTTGGGATTGTCGAGGTCGAAAGGGAGAGGCTCGGTCTTTTTACGGTCCGGGGCACGGGCCTTTTCTGATTTCGACATGCGTGGGGGTGCTCGCAATCGGTTGATACCGCGCAATCATGCGACGTCCGGCGGCCTACGGCAAATGGCGGGCGCGGCCGGGAGCCGGCACGGCCCGTTTGCGTCGACACTGGGGAGGGCCGCGAGGCGCTGCAGCACCCAGTGGCTGCGGCGCAACGTCAGCCGATCGACAAGACGCCAGACCTTGATCCGCAAGAGCCGTAGGTGCCGTTTCATGGCTCCATGCCCTGACCATTTCGCGATGATCGCTCAAAAAAAGAGGACCGGCGACGCCCCCCAGCGTCGCCAGTCCTCTTCCCCCCCGAAACCCTCGAGCCGGTAGTGCCATCGGCCGAGGGGAATGGTTGCAACCGGGACCCGCCCGATCGCCGATCAGCTGTCGGCGCTCTCGGTAACGGTGGCCGGCTTCGCCTCGGCCGGTTGCGCATTGCTTTCGCGTGTGAGGACCGGCAGCACTGCGGGACGCGATGCGTTGCCGCCACGGCGCGCCTGCGGCGGCTGGAAGGCGCGGCGGGCGTGGAACTCGCAATAGGGCAAGCCCGCGACCTTGTTTTTGCCGCAGAAGTGGAAGTCGGCTTCCTGAGGATCGCCGATCGGCCAGCGGCAGTGACATTCCTCCAGGGTCTGGATGGATTTGCGCTGGTGGAGCGGAATCTCGATTTCCTCGACCGGCGGCACGTAAGGCTCGACGTCGGCCTGATAGAGTGCGCGAAGCGCCGTATTTCCGGTTTGGGCAAACCTGGGTTTGGCGGGCGGGCGCTTGGCGGCGCCGACGCGAACCCGCGGACGATGGCTCTTCATGCGGGTGGTGGTGGCGCGGCCGGATAGGCCGAGGCGGTGAACCTTACCGATGACGGCATTGCGCGTCACGGAGCCGAGACGTCCGGCAATCTGGCTGGCGCTCAGGCCCTCGGCCCAAAGCTTCTTCAGCAGCTCGACTCTCTCGTCATTCCAACTCATGTATCGTCTTCCTTGCGAGAAGCGCGTTGGAACCGGCCGCGGGAAGGTGCGGACAGACTCCAACTCTCACCGGCAAAACCGCGGCAGCCAGCGTCCGGGCGCGACAGCGCGCAACACGGAGACGCGGCCGGCACTGCACCGGTCACGAACGCAAACGTTGATTGGGGGACGCTCGCCCATACGGGGCGACAAAACAGAAAACGCGCAATTACCGGGGCAAGCCCCTACTCGTAAGACACACTCGAGACACGCGAATTCATTACAGCCGGCACAAGGTCACGAAAACGTCGCGCCGATTTGCCAGATACTGAGCCGCCAGGGGCGGCCTGGATGCTGTTCACAACTCAACTGACGACTTGACAGCGTGGCGAAACATTTAGGGCCACATGTCGTGTCTGATGTCCCAGATACTACAATAGGCAGATTTGCTGACACAAGGCATTCAGCTGGCAATGGTTTTTCTTGAAACTACACCGTGGCAAAGGAGCAACGGACCGATTCGGTTCCCTGTATGTTTTTGAATAAGGCCCACCGAATTATGCTCAGTGCGGATTCTTTTCTCCGCCGCACCCCTGGGAAACCAGAGCCATGCAAATGGGCGCCATGCAGTCCATTGACATGGTGTCGCGGCTGGATTTATCGTTCGGGATGCATGAGCCGCCGGCCTTGGCGGCTCTTTTTCGTTCGCGCCAGAGGTCTTCAACGCCATGTCCGCGCCCCAAGCCAATACGCAGGCCACGTCTCAATCCACTTCAGGTCCGTCCCCGGCGGTGATGTCTACCTACGGTCGACAGAACGTGGTGTTCGAGCGAGGCGAGGGATCCTGGCTGATCTCGACCACGGGCGAGCGCTATCTGGACTTCACGAGCGGTATTGCTGTCAACGTCCTCGGCCATTGCCATCCGAAGCTGGTGGCGGCGCTGACCGAGCAGGCCAATACGCTGTGGCACACATCAAATCTGTACCGGGTCAAGAACCAGGAGCGGCTGGCTGAGCGGTTGGCCGCGCTGACGTTTGCCGACTGCATGTTCTTCTGCAATTCCGGCGCCGAGGCCTGCGAGGGTGCCATCAAGCTGGCTCGGAAGTATCATTATGCCGGCGGAAATCCCGAGAAGATCCGCATCATTACCTTCGAGGGCGCGTTTCACGGCCGCACCATGACGACGCTGGCGGCCGGCGGTAACGCCAAATATCTCGAGGGTTTCGGGCCGACGCCCGAGGGCTTCGACCAGCTGAAAGGTTTCGATCTCGAAGCCGTTGCGCGGGCGATCACGCCGCAGACGGCGGCGATCATGATCGAGCCGGTGCAGATGGAAGGCGGCGTACGCGTCGTGTCGGACGATTTCCTGCGCGGGTTGCGCAAGTTGTGCGACGACAACGGCCTGCTGCTGGTGCTCGACGAAGTTCAATCGGGCGTGGGGCGCTCGGGCAAGCTCTTCCATTACGAATGGTCGGGGATCAAGCCTGATGTCATGGCCATCGCAAAGGGTATCGGCGGCGGCTTCCCACTCGGGGCGTTCCTTGCCACCAAGGAGGCCGCGCGCGGCATGGTGCCCGGCACGCACGGTTCCACGTTCGGCGGTAACCCGCTCGGCACCGCGGTCGGCAATGCCGTGCTCGACGTGGTGACGGAACCGGGTTTCCTCGATGAGGTGACCGCCAAGGGGCTGCGGCTGAAGCAGCTGATGGCCGCCATGAAGGACGAGCACCCCGGCGATATCGAGGAAGTGCGCGGGCACGGCCTGCTGGCTGGCGTCCGGCTCAACGCACGGATTCCGGCGGCCGACGTGATGATGGCAGCGACAGACGAGAAGCTGCTCACCGTGCTGGCCGGCGACAACGTCATTCGTCTCCTGCCCTCGCTGACCGTCTCGGAGGACGAGATGAAGGAGGCCATTGCACGCCTATCGCGCGCCATCGGCACGGTGAAGAAGAAGGCGCAGGGTTGATCCGTGAGTGTGCTGACACGCGCTGCGCCCAAGGCGGCCGGCAAGAAAACCAAATCTATCAAGCACTTCCTTGACATCGACAGCATCGATGCCAAGGACTTGCGGCGTATTGTCGACATGGCACATGCCATGAAGCGAGCCGGCAAGCGTACCCCCAAGGCGCTCAAACCCAAGGGCATCGAAGATGCCGTGCTGGCGATGATCTTCGAGAAGCCGTCGACGCGGACGCGCGTTTCGTTCGATCTCGCCATGCGCCAGCTCGGCGGGCAGACGCTGGCGCTCAATCATGCCGACCTGCAAACAGGCCGCGGGGAGCCCGTTTCGGATACCGCCAAAGTGCTGTCGCGCTATGTGGACGCCATCATGTTGCGGACGAATGCGCATGACACCCTGCTGGAGTATGCGGCCAATGCCACCATTCCCGTCATCAATGGGCTGACCGATCTTTCACATCCCTGTCAGATCATGGCGGACATCGTGACGTTCGAAGAGTCGCGCGGGGCAATCCAGGGCAAGAAGATCGCCTGGGTCGGCGACGGCAACAACGTAGCGACGTCGTGGATGCACGCCGCCGTACAATTCGATTTCGAGCTCCGGCTCGGCTGCCCACCGCAGCTCAATCCCGACCCGCAGGTGGTCGAGTGGGTCAAGGCGCAAGGCGGCAAAGTCAAGCTGACCGACGATGCCGAAGAGGCGGTCAAGGGCAGCGATTGCGTGGTGACCGACACCTGGGTCTCGATGGGCCAGAGCGATACGGCACGCCGCAAGCAGCTGCTTGCGCCGTACGCGGTGGACGACAACTTGATGAAACGTGCCGCCAAACGTGCGATCTTCATGCATTGCCTGCCCGCCTACCGGGGGCTCGAAGTTTCCGCCAGTGTCATCGACGGGCCGCAATCGGTGGTTTTCGACGAGGCCGAGAACAGACTGCATGCCCAAAAGGCCATTCTGGCATGGTGTCTTGGCGCATGAGGCGGTAAACGGCCTCTGAGGCGAAGGAGTAACCCAAGCCCATGAGCCAACCACCACTGACCCTGACCCGGGCGGCGCGCATCGACAGCGCCGACGATATCGTGCTGCCGTTCGGGACCGTCAAATCGCGCGTCTCCGGCCGCGTTGTGCGGCTTGGCGCAGCTGTCGATAAAGTCTTGGCGGCGCACGACTATCCCGAGAGCGTCAGTGAAGTCCTGGGTGAGGCGCTGGCGCTGACGGCGCTGCTTGGGCATCCGATCAAACAGGGCGGGCGGCTGATCCTGCAGACGAAGACAGACGGACCGCTGGGTTTCCTCGTGATCCATTACGATGCGCCTGGAGGTCTGCGCGGCTATGCCAGCTTCGACCGGGGCAAGGTTGACGAACTCGCGGGCAAGGGTCGCGTGAAGGCCGGCGATCTGCTCGGCGTCGGACGCATGGCGATGACGATCGACCCCGGCGGCAGCGGCGCCAGTCATCAGGGGATCGTAGCCTTGGACGGCGGATCGCTGACGGATGCGGCGCACACCTACTTCCGCCAGTCGGAGCAGCTTCCGACATTCATCCGACTTGCGGTTGCGAAGCTGCGGATTGCCGGGGCGGCACGCGGCTCGGATGCCTGGCTATGGCGCGCTGGCGGCCTGATCCTGCAGCACGTTCCGCGACTGGGTGGCGATCCGCGGCCAGACGAGACGCCGGAGGAGCGCGATCTCAGGCTGCACGGCGAGGACGACGACGACTGGACGCGAGTTTCAACGCTGGCCGCGACCGTGGAAGCGCATGAGCTGATCGATCCGACGCTGTCGCCGGAGCGGCTGTTGATGCGCCTCTTCCATGAAGAAGGCGTGAGAGTCAGTGACGAAACACCCGTTGCCGCCCGCTGCCGATGCTCGCGCAACCGCATCGAAGGCTTTCTGAAGGGGTTTTCGGCCAAGGACCTGGAAGAAATGCGAGAGGCGGACGGCGCCGTCACCGTCACCTGCGAATTCTGCTCGACCAAGTACCGCTTCGAGGTGGGTGAGCTGGCCTAAGCCGGCGGGGCAGGCTTCGCCTTAATGGGGCGGTGTCATGTGGCGGGCTCTGGTATTTCGCTGACGACGGCGAGGATGCGGCTCGCATGTGTTAGCCGAAGTGCCTCACGCACGGGGGCGGAGGCCAGCATTGCTGCCAGTCCGGCGCCGCCCGACGGGGTGGTCGCGAGCCCTGCGTGGCGCAAGGCCTCGAGTTGGCCAGCGACCTCTTGGTCGGTGATGGTCAGGAAGACATCGGCGTCACGCGCGAGACCTTTAAGCGCAATCAGCGAGGGCTCCTTGCAATCGAGACGGCCCATGGTCGACGGCAGACCAGGGGCATTGACGGCACGGCCAGCCCGCACGCTTTCATAAAGTGCGGCGGCCTGAGCAGGTTCAACGACGATGAAGAGGGGGGCCTTGCCCCAGTGCTGGCGTGCGGCAACGGCCATGGCTGCGGCCAGCCCGCCGACGCCAGCCTGAGCAAATATGTGCGTTGGCGGCTCAGACATTTCGGCGGCGGCCTCCTGCATCAATTGCGTGTAGCCCTCCATGACCCGCAAGGGGATGTCGACGTAGCCTTCCCAAGAGCCGTCGGACAGAAAACGCCAGCCCCTGGCATCGGCCTGTTGGCGCGCGGCTTCGACGCTTGCCTCGTAATCGTCGCCGGAGCGCACGACCTCGGCGCCAATATCCCGCAGTCTGCGCGCGAAGATCTCGGAGACGCCGGACGATAAATGTACGATGGCGCGGGCCCCGAATACGCGAGCGCCGGCGGCGACGGAGAGGCCGTGATTGCCAGCACTGGCGGTGACGTACGTGACGCCCGCCAGAGATCCCGCGAGTTTGCCGGCGCCAGTCGCTTGCGCGTCGCGGGCGATGACATAGGCGCCGCCCAGCGCCTTGAAGCTGCCGAGCCCCATGCGCTGGCGTTCGTCCTTGACGTGGACGGCGGCCACTCGTGCACGTGCTGCAAGCGTGGGGGCATCGACCAGCGGCGTCGGACGCGCCTCGGGGCAGCGGGCAAGGAGATCGCTGAGCGTTGGCGAACCTGCAATGGGAAACGGTATTGAGGGTGGCAGGTGCGGACCGGTGGGCTTGTCGCGATAGGGGTTCAGGAAGATTTGCATGGCGCCGGTCCCTCGTCGCGGCTGCGTCGACAGCGCCTACTTCTGCAAGGCGCCGCTGGTGCAGCAGCTGCTTTCATGGCCGAACGGGGCCTGGTCCTTCAGGCGGCAGAGGGGAAGCGGCACCGTTTCCGACCGCTTCACAAAGGTGTAGGCGACGCAGTTCGGCGTCAACCGGCACATGCGCTCGCAGATCGCCGCGGTGTCGCCGGCCAGCAGCTTGGCGACGCGGAAATCGTTGCCGGAGCGGTCGGTGTTTGGCTCCCTGGTGAATGCCTTGCGGGCTGCGGCTGGCTTCGTCTCCGCCCTCAGCGGGTTCGGCTGCGCGCACACAAGGATTGCGCCAAGTGCTGCCAGTGCAGCCGTGGCCCAGAACGAATGCATGCTCTCTCTCCTGCGTGCGCGATGACACTACTCGAGCGTTGGCTCCTGCGAACGCAATAGCAAAAGCCGACCCGTCACAACAGCGTCCGCTTCCAGAATGCCACCATGTCCTCGCGGAAGAGGTCGGCGTCGCCGGGATTGGAGCCGAGCTTGGCGCCCTTTTTTCCGTAACCTGCCTTCAGGGAGTAGATCATGACGTCGCGATCGACGAGGGCGGGATCGGGCTTGTCGGCCAAGGGGTGGAGAAAGGCGCCGTCGTCGGCAAGATAGGTTGTAGGCGCTGCCGGCGAGACGGAGGCGTCGGGGATATCAACGATTGGCGAGCCGCGGTCAAAGGAATGGTGGGCGCCCGAGACGATGCGGATCGTGGCCGTGCCGCCGGATTGGCGGATGGCCTGCATGTGGCCCTGCACCTGCATCGGCGAACACCACTCGTCGCGGTCGCCGATGAGGCACCTGACCTCGGTTTTGCCGACGCGGGGATCGAGGAACTGATGGCCGCTCCATGGATAGGCCCCGAGTACGGCGATAGGGCCGTTGCCCGCGCCAAGCACGGGGTCGGCAAAGCGGCGGGTTGCGGCGGTGAGCACGGCAGCGCCACCACGGCTATGTCCCTGGGTACCCGTTCGCGAGGCATCGATCTCGGGCAGCGCCGTGACCACCTTCCAGGCGGCCAATACGTCGTAAGCGCTGGCTGCGAACGAGAACTGGGTTTGCTTGGCCACCGTCGAGGTCACGCCGCGCTCGCCGAAACTGTCGAGGACGAAGGCAGCGAAGCCCAGGTCGGTGATCGTGCCGGCATGGGTGAGGTTGGCATCGGTGACGCCGAGGCTGCCCGGAATGATCATGACCAGAGGCAGCGGGCCAGACGATTTGCGCTTGTCGTCTGGCGGCAGGAACAGCTTGCCGTCGACCGTCACCTTGGGCATCTCGGCCGGTCGGCAGATGGCTTGATGATAGTTGAGGGGTGAAGCCGATGGAACTTCAACTGAGCGGCCGACACTGCCGTTGGCAAGCTTGACGGTGCGGTCACGAAAGCGGGCTGGTGAGCTTGCAGTCGACATCGGCGGCTCCTTGGCTGACGGTTGCGCAAGCGTCAACCGCTACGCCTGTTGCGTCAAGAGCAGCGCCGGAGTCGATTTCGGCGCGGGCGCTGCCGGTCGCACCGCCGCGCGGATTACTCGCGTAGCCGAGAGAGGAATGGGCCGATGATATCGGAGTAATCGTCGGTCCACGGGCGCAGGTTCTTGGAGACCAAGTCGCGCGCTCCCTTCATCGTCCGGAAGGGGGCCAGCGCCGCCTCCGACTTTGTGAAGATGGCAATCGTGGAGGACGTCGCTGAATAGCCACCGTCTGCATCGTCATCGGCCACGATGATCCCCTGCGCGCCCGGCACGAGCTTGACGGTTGCTGCGAGCACGCTGTCGAGGTCGAGATAGCGATTGGAGATGTGCAGGACGGCCGCGCCATTGGGGCTGGTTTTTGCCAGATACAAGCGCAGCGCCTCTGCGGTCATCAGGTGGATCGGCACCGCATCCGACGTGAAGGCGTCGACGATGAGGAGATCGAAGGCGCCGTTCGGCTCTTTCGCCAGGGTCAGGCGGGCATCACCGATGACGATATCGGGCGGCTTCGGCTGGCAGCTCTCGAGATAGGTGAAGTTGTCGGGGTTCGATGCCAGGCGCACCATCAGCGGGTCGATTTCGAAGATGCGCCAGCGCTCGCCGTCTGCTGCCAGGCACGCCAGGGAGCCCGCTCCCAAGCCGATGACGCCGTAGCGGCCGGTTCCGCCCTTGGCAGTGACCTGCTCGCGGGCGACGCCCACCGAACCGGCCATGCAGGGCTGCCCGGATAATAGTATGTGCCGGGCGTGGTCTCCGGCGCGGCGCGCCAGCTTCATCGCGCATTTTCTGGGCGCCGTGCAGAGTGGTGCCATGCGACAGGATGTTGAAGGCGCCAGAAGGATAGATGCGGTAGACGCCGAAATAACTACGTTCTGCGTCGCTGCGGCGGACGCCTGAGGGCAACAGCACGACGGTTGCACACATGGCGAGCGCCAGCGCGAATTGGCGGACCGGATAGCGCCAGGCCAGCACCATGGCGATTGCAAGCGTAAACGCCAGCACCACCGTTGCGCCCCATTCGAGAGCGGTCGCGCGCACCCCGTTGTAGACATCGCCAATGCCGCGCAGCCACCAGGCGACACCGGGTAGACCACTGGTGTCGGCAGCAGGCAGGGCATCGAGGAGCGCGGGCATCCAAATGATGGCCAGTGCCGCGCCGGCAATCACCAGCCAGAGCGAGAGCAACGAATCGACGTTGGTCTTGTTGAACCGGAGCGACAGGGCGCCCGGACGGCAAGCGACGGTCAGCGCGAGAAGGATCGGATACTCGTAGATCTGGGAAAAGATGCGGGGTGCGACGAGGGCTGCAAAAAGGCCGCCGAGCACGCCACCGAGCGACATGAGAAGATAGAACTCGGTCAGTCTGGAGGCTGCAGGTCGGGTCGCATAGAGGGTGCGGTGGGCCACGAGCGTTGAGGCGAAGAACACGGCCGTGCCCGTCGATGCTGTGACGAACCAACCTTCATGCTCGGTCTGCGAGAGCGCGAGCAGGGCCAGGATCAGGGTGGCGATGTGGACGGCGCCCAGGATTTCCATGGTGGCCATGGAGAGGGCGGAACGCGCCAGCGCGATGAGCGCGACGGCCGCGGCCAGGCCAATGGCAAACACCAAAGGCCATGCCAGATCGGCACCGGAGAGGCGGTTGGCAACGAAGGCGACGCTGGCTGAGGTGACCAGCGCGATCAGCACTGCCGAGGCCACCAGCACTCTTGGCGGGTCGCGGAACACCAACACGAACGTCAGAAGGTAGAGTGCCAACGGCAGCACCCAAAGCAGCGGCGCCGACGCTACATCCATGGTGATGTGATTGGTGAATGCAGTCAGCAGCGCCGAGGGCACGAACGCGAGACCAACCCAACCCAAACGACGTGCCCAACCGGGCGCGGCAAACGCGGCCCGTTCCTGTGGCGGCACGGCAGCGGCAGGCGTTGCCCCTGCAGCCAAGCGGTGAGGATCAGTGGCACCGTGCGCGATCCTTGAACGCGACATGGCCCAGAGCGATGCCAGGATGAATGCGATCAGCACTAGGAAGCCCGCCGTCCAGATGGCGGTCAAGGCTTTCAGGCCGAATGCCGGCTCGAGCAGCAGCGGGTAGGCCAACAACGCGAGGAGGCTGCCGAGGTTGCTGGCAGCATAGAGGAAATAGGGGTCGTCGCCCTGGCGGTGGCCCGAGGCGGCAAACCAAGCCTGCAAGAGCGGCGCATTGGCGGCCACGGCGAAGAACGGCAGGCCGACGCCGGCTGCAAACAGCATCAACTGCCATGCGGCGGGATCACCCGGCGGCGGCTCGCCCATGGCCAGGGGTATGCCGATGGGCAGACTGGTAACGGCGGCGACACAAACGGCGACGTGGATCAAGCCGCTGAGCCAGGGCTTGAAAAAGCGAATGAGCAGGTGTGCGTAACAGTAGCCGGCGAGCAGAGCGGCCTGGAAGAACAGCATGGCGACGGCCCAAACGGAGGGCGATCCGCCGAGAATGGGCAACACCAGCTTGGCGAACATTGGCTGCACGGAAAACAGCAGCGAGGCCGACAGAAACGTGGTGAGCGTGAAGATCGCCAACACGCTCCATCCACCTTGAGTGCCAACTGCCACCGCCGGGCCTGCGATGAGGGCGTTGCCTTGGACGGGTCGTCACCGTTGCCGTCGTCAACGTCGGCCTTCATCTGCATTGCATGTCTCCGGCTCACCCCGAGGGTGAGCACGCCAGTATAGCTGGGAACTCAACCGGCGGGGATTTGCGGAGACATGGCTGGCGCAGGAGTTTTTTTCAAGTCAGGCGGTTACCGCTTCGCCCACTTTGGGAACCTGAACGTTCTGGCCCGCCATTTCGGCCTGGAACTTGGACGCATCGGGGTCGAGCATGCCGGGGAACGTGCCATAGTGGCAGGGCAGGATCGTCTTGAAGGAGAAGAATTTTTTGCAAGCGAAGGCAGCCGCCTTGGCGCCCATGGTGAAGCGGTCGCCGATGGGCACGATGCCGATGTCGGGTTTGTGGAACTCCTGGATCAGGCCCATGCCGGGGAACATGTCCGTGTCGCCCATGTGGTACAGCGTCTTGCCTTCGCCGGCCTTGATGATGATGCCGTTGGGATTGCCGAGATATACTCCGCCTGAGGATGACGAGTGCAGCGCGTCGACCAGCGTGAGTGAGAATTCCTTGTCGGCAACCGTTCCACCGGTGTTCATGGGCTGGATGTTCTCGGCGCCCTTCTCCTTGACATGCAGGGCCAGCTCATAGGTCGCGAACAGGGGCGCGCCGGTGGTTTTGCAGATCTCGCCGGCATCGCCGATATGGTCGTCATGGCCGTGCGTGAGGGCGACATGGGTGACCCCCTTTGTCGCTGCCTCGAAGGACAGTCCTGAAGCCTGGAAGGTGGGGTTACCCTTCAGGAACGGGTCGATCAGGATGACGGCGGCGCCGGTTTCGACGCGGAAGCAGGAATGGCCGTACCAGGTAATCTTCATGTGACATCTCCGGCATGGAAGGATGGAGGTGGAGGACTTGTCCGGCCGCCACTATAAGGATCGCATGAGCGAGAACAATCCGGACGGTCCAGTCGGCACCGAGAGCGCGCCTTCGGCGCAAGCTGGCGGCATTCTAGAAATCGAAGCCTTCCGCGTCGCGCTGGCGCCGGGACGACGATTGATCGGCATCGATGTCGGCACCAAGACACTGGGGCTGGCGCTGTCGGATGTCGGCCGGATGATCGCCTCGGCGCTGGAGACGATCCGGCGGACCAAATTCAAGGCTGACATGGCGCGGCTGCTCGGCCATGCCGACGAGCACGGGGTCGGCGGATTCGTGGTGGGGTTGCCACTCAACCTCGACGGCAGCAAGGGTCCGCGCGCTCAGGCGTCGCGCGCCTTTGCGCATAACCTTGCGCTCGCGGCGGCGCGGCCCGTGTTGCTTTGGGACGAGCGACTTTCGACGGCGGAAGCCGAGCGCATGCTGATCGAGGCTGACACGAGCCGGCGGCGGCGGGCGGAGGTGATCGACAAGCTGGCAGCGACGATCATCCTGCAAGGCGCACTCGACCGCATGCAGGGCATGGGTGGGGCATGACCGAGGACGGGACGCAGGCTGCCACCGATGAGCCGTTCTTGGAGAAGCTGCTCAGTCACCGGCTCCGGGGTTACGACAATCACGAGCAGTCGCGGGCGGCCCTGGAACGCATGAGCAAGGCGCGTGCTGCCTACTACGAGATCGACACGCGCGTGTCCCGGGATGGCGGGATCTTCATCCGCCACAACCCGACCTTTGTCGACGGCGCTGGGACGGTACACACGATCAACAAACTGACGAGTGCGGAGATTGCGCAATTCGACGGCACAGACCGCGAGTTGCCGACGCTGGATGTGGCGCTCGCCTGTTTCAAGCGGCAGGCAACGGCCCGCCAGCGCCTTTGCATCGACATCAAGGACGCCGGCTTCGAGCGCGCGCACCTTGCAGCCGTTCGTGCCCATGGCCTGGAGGAGCAAGTCGTTTTCCTGGCTCGGGCGCCGCAAGTGTTGCTGGCGCTGGAGGCTGAGGGCGCGCGATCGGCCATGGTGTTGTCGTGTCTCTTGCTGACGGCTCTTGGGCCGGCCGGTAAGCGCATTGCCGGTTTTCTCAGCGGTCGCGTACTGAAGCACCGGCAAACGGTGGTTATCGGTGAAGGGCGGTTCGATGCGCCGCTCGGTGATCTGGCGATAGGTTATCAGCACACGCTTATCGCGGGTGCACTGCCACCTCGGCTGGCCGACCTGCTGGCGCGCTCAGGGGGCGGGGTGGCGGTCAGCCGGTTTCTTGTCGGGCGGCGCCTGACGGACGCGTGTCACAAGGCCGGCCTCAAAGTTTGGGCCTATGCTGCTCATACGCCTGGGGATTTCGAGACCTTGGCGGCGATGCCCGGGGTCGACGTGGTCTTTTCCGAGGACGCGCCGGCGGTGCTGGCCGGACCAATCGTGCAGCTGTAAGACCCTGACGCCAACGCCATTGTCGGCCCGATCGAGACCTGCCTAGAATAACCGCGAGGACGCCGGTCGGGGCCGGCGTTTGCGACCTATTTGCAGGAGCCAACGAGATGGCGATCACTGTCCGCAAATTGCATCCGCTGTTCATGGCCGAGATCGATGGCGTCGACCTCTCCAAGCCGATGGACGAAGCGACATTCCGGCAACTCGACGATGCGATCAACGCCCATGCCGTGCTGGTTTTCCATGGCCAGAAGCTCGACGACGACCAGCTGATGGCGCTTGGCAACCGGTTCGGATCGATCGCGAAGCCACGCAATCACCGGGTCAAGCGGCGGCTCAAGCACGCAGAACTCGCCGACATCTCCAACCTGACCGAGAGCGGCACACTTCGCGACCGGGAAGACCATCGCCGGCTCGACGCGCTCGGCAACATGCTGTGGCATTCCGATGCCTCGTTCCGGCCCATCTCCGGCGCACTCTCCATGTTGCATGCGCACATTGTCCCCTCCTGGGGCGGGGAGACCGAGTTTGCCGACCTGCGCGCCGCCTACGATGCCCTGGACCAGCGGATGAAGGATACGGTCGAGGGTCTCGTTGCCGTGCACTCGATTTTCTGCTCGCGCGGCAAGCTTGGCCACACCGATTATACCCCGGCCGAACGCGCGGTTCTCCCCGACGTGCGACATCCCCTGGTCAAGGTCCATCCAGGTTCGCAGCGCAAGTCGCTCTACATGGGCGCCCATGCCGACCACATCGAGGGCTGGCCGGTGCCGGAAGGGCGGCTGCTGCTGAGCGATTTGATGGACCATGCGACGCGCGAAGCCTTCACCTACGCGCATTCCTGGGCGGTCGGGGATCTGGTTATCTGGGACAACCGGTGCACCTTGCACCGAGGGCGTCGCTATGACGACGCCAACGAAAAGCGCGATTTGCGGCGGGTGACGACGCAGGACATGGAGTCGGTCAACGACAATCCCGAGGTGCTCGCCGAACTGGAAGCGGCTGGCGCTGCTTGAGGGGAGGCGGCGTGGCGCAGGGGGCATACGAGCGCGGGTGGCTTAGACCCCCGCCCGCCGGCGCGCTTCCAAACCGCCACACTAGTCAGGGGCTGGATGTTCGGCGACAATAGAGGGGGTTCGTCCGATTGGCCGGGCGGATCGGAAACAGGGAGGTGTTTGGCATGTCTGACGAGCCGGTGTGTGCACAGAAGGGCCCATATCAAGTCGAGCTGGAAGCGGGGAAACCTTATTTTTGGTGCACATGTGGGAAATCGGCAAAGCAGCCCTTCTGCGACGGCGCCCATAAGGACGGGACGTTCAAGCCGATGCGCTTCGTCGCGGAGACAAGCGGCACGTTCAATCTTTGCGGCTGCAAATCGAGCGACGACCAGCCTTTCTGTGATGGCGCACACAATATGCTGTGACCTTGCTTCGTCCGCCGGCCCCGACACGGGCGGCCGGCAGGGACCCAGTCAAGAAACAGACCTTGCGGCTCATGGCTTTCCAGCTTGAGGCGAGCGACACAGTCGCGTTGCGGCGCGGCCAGCACAGCGAACGGGCGGCATGGAATATTTCCTTCAGCAGTTGATCAACGGCGTGACGCTGGGATCGATCTACGGCCTCATTGCCATCGGCTACACGATGGTGTTCGGCATCATCGGCATGGTGAATTTCGCACACGGCGATCTTTTCATGCTGTCGGCTTTTGTGGCGCTGATCCTCTACCTCGTCGTGTCGCACGTACTGGGGATCACGTCGCTGGCGCTGGCGCTGGCCCTTGTCTTGATCGGCGGGATGATCATCACCGGGCTGTGGAGCTGGGTGATCGAACGGCTTGCCTACCGGCCGCTCAGAGGATCGTTCCGCCTGGCGCCGCTGATCTCGGCCATCGGCATGTCGATCTTTCTGATGAATTTCGTGCAGCTGGTTCAGGGTCCGCGCAACAAGTCCGTGCCACCGATGGTGCAGGGTTATTTCGAGCTCGGCGCGAACGGGGGCATTATCATCTCCTACAAGCAGTTGATCATCGTCGGTGTGACGGCCGGCTTGCTTGGTGTGTTCTGGTATCTGGTACAGAAGACACCCTTGGGCAGGGCACAGCGGGCGTGCGAACAGGACCGGCGCATGGCGGCGCTGCTCGGCATCAACGTCGACCGGACCATTTCCATCACCTTCATCATGGGGGCGGCGCTGGCCGCCGTCGCCGGTCTGCTCTATGTGCTGCAGTATGGCAGCGTGAACTTTGCCGACGGCTTCGTGCCCGGTGTGAAGGCGTTCACGGCGGCGGTGCTGGGTGGCATCGGCTCGCTGCCGGGCGCCGTGCTGGGCGGCTTGATGATCGGACTGATCGAGGCGCTGTGGGCGGCGTACGTGTCCAGCGACTACAAGGATGTGGCGGCGTTCTCGATCCTGGCCGTGACCCTCATCTTCCTGCCGTCGGGCATTCTTGGCAGGCCCGAGGTTGAGAAGGTTTGATGGCGATGCCGGACGACAAGGTCAGCAAGAGCATCGGAGCGGATCACGCCTCCACCAACACTACGGTCCTGGACGCCTTGAAAGCGGCGGCCACAACGGCCGTGCTGACGTTCGGCCTGTGTATTCCGATCATTGCACTCAGAACCCAGCAGGACATCAACAATCAGTTGGTGCTGGAGCCGCGCTGGGGACTGGTTGCGCAATTGGTGGCGATCGCCTTCTTCGCAACGCTTGTGTGGCGACTGGCGCGGCCACACTTCGGTGGCGAGGCTGGGCGAAGCCGAAAGACCTCAACACGCGCGCCAGCTGGCGTGCTCAAGGCCCTGCCGATGGCGGGTCTGGCGCTCATCGTGCTGTTTCCCGCCCTCACGCTGCTGACGGTCGGGCCTTCCGGGGCCATCAAGTGGGTCGACAATTACGGTGTGCAGATTCTGATTTACATCATGCTGGCCTGGGGTCTCAACATCGTCGTTGGCCTCGCCGGATTGCTGGATCTGGGCTACGTCGCGTTCTATGCGGTGGGGGCTTATGCCTATGCCTTGATGGCGACCAAAGTCATCCCCGAGACTTTGCCCGTGCTCGGCCCCTACGCGTTTTGGATCTGCTTGCCGGTGGCCGGACTTCTGGCCGCATTGTGGGGCATCATCCTCGGCGTGCCGGTGCTGCGCCTGAGGGGCGACTATCTCGCTATCGTGACGCTGGCCTTCGGCGAGATTATCCGGCTGGTGTTGATAAACTGGGTCGACTTCTCGAACGGTTATGCCGGCATCCAGACACCGCGCATCACATTTTTCGGCCTGCCGTTCACCTCGATCAGTGGCGAGGAACGAACATTCAGCGATGTTTTCGGCCTCACCGGCACACCAACCGTGTACCGGTCGATTTTTCTCTACTACGTGATTCTGGCGTTGGCGCTGGTGACGGCGTGGGTGACCAACAGGCTGCGGCAACTGCCCATCGGCCGGGCCTGGGAGGCCTTGCGCGAAGATGAGATCGCATGCCGCTCGCTCGGCATCAACACGACCAATACAAAGCTCACCGCATTTGCGATCGGAGCCGGTTTTGGTGGCTTTGCCGGCGCGTTTTTCGGAGCGCGGCAAGGCTTCGTCGATCCAAAATCATTCGAATTCCTGGAGTCCGCCACCATTCTGGCCATCGTCGTGCTTGGTGGCATGGGCTCGCTGGCGGGCGTGGCCGTCGCCGCTGTCGCCATGATCGGCGGCACGGAACTGCTGCGCGAGCTCGATGTGCTCAAGTCTATTTTTGGCACCGGTTTCGATCCGGCGCAGTATCGTATGCTGATCTTCGGGCTTGCCATGGTGTTGATGATGATCTGGAAGCCGCGCGGGCTCATTTCAACGCGCGTTCCGTCGATCGCCCTCAACGAACGCAAGGCGGTATCAGGTGATCTGGTCAAGGAGGGCCACGGTTGATGGCGGCCGCGACGGCAACACCTCAGAGCGCCGGCAGCCCCCTGTTGCTGGTCGAGCATGTGACCATGCGCTTCGGCGGTCTCACCGCCGTCAGCGATTTGTCGTTTGCCGCCAACAGTGGAGAAATTACGGCTCTGATCGGACCGAACGGTGCGGGCAAGACGACGGTGTTCAACTGCATCACCGGGTTCTACAAGCCGACCGCGGGGCGCATCGCCTTGCTCAAAGGGGGGCCGTCTGTCGACGAGGTCGAGAACCTAACACGCTCTGGCCTGCGCTGGAGCGCGGGGGCGCCCAAGGCACGCGAAGGCGTTTTCCTGCTGGAGCGCATGCCTGACTATGAAATTGCGGCCCAGGCAAAGGTCGCGCGCACCTTCCAGAACATCCGTTTGTTCTCTGGCATGACCGTGCTCGAGAATCTTGTGGTGGCACAGCACAATGCCCTGATGCAGGCTTCGGGTTGGACGATCCTCGGACTGATCGGAGCCTCCAGCTTCAAGCAAGCGGAGGCTGCGGCCGTCGAGAAGGCGCGCCAATGGCTCGATCAGATCGGGCTGACCGAGCGGGCCGACGATGCGGCTGGCGATTTGCCCTATGGCGACCAAAGGCGGCTCGAGATCGCGCGGGCCATGTGCACCGATCCTGTGCTGCTGTGTCTGGACGAGCCGGCAGCGGGTCTCAACCCGCGCGAATCCGCAGATCTCAATGCGCTGCTGCGGACCATTCGCCGCGATCACGCAACGGCGATCCTGCTGATCGAACACGACATGTCGGTGGTGATGGAGATTTCCGACAAGGTGGTGGTGCTCGAATACGGCATCAAGATTGCCGACGGCAAGCCTGACGACGTGCGCAACGATCCGAAGGTCATTGCCGCCTATCTCGGTGTCGAGGACGAGGAGGTGGCCGAGGCCGAAGCCTTGGCGGAGGGGCGGCAATGAGCACCACGCCAACGCCCGCGCCTGCCGCCCAAACCCCGCTGCTCAGCGTGCGCGCCGTCAAAACATTCTACGGGAACATCATGGCGCTCAGAGGCGTCGATCTCGATGTCGGCAAAGGCGAGATCGTGACGCTGATCGGCGCCAATGGCGCGGGCAAGTCGACGCTGATGATGACCATCTTCGGCAATCCCCGCGCGCGGGAGGGCAGCATCACGTTCAAGGGGCAGGACATCACACGTCTTGCCACGCACGACATCGCCCGCATGCGGATTGCGCAATCACCCGAGGGGCGGCGGATCTTTCCGCGCATGACCGTCTACGAGAACCTGCAGATGGGCGCCGAGCTCGATCGGGGTCGCCACTTCGAGGAAGACCTGGCGAAAGTGACAGAGCTTTTTCCGCGCCTCAAGGAGCGCCTGGAGCAGCGGGGCGGGACGCTTTCGGGTGGCGAGCAGCAAATGCTTGCGATCGCGCGCGCGCTAATGAGCCGGCCGGAACTGCTGCTGCTGGACGAACCCTCGCTCGGACTAGCGCCGCTGATCGTGAAGCAGATTTTCGGGGCTATTTCCGAACTCAACCGACGCGACGGCATGACCGTGTTCCTGGTCGAACAGAATGCGTTTCATGCGCTCAGGCTGGCGCATCGCGGCTATGTGATGGTCAATGGCCAGATCACCATGACCGGCAGCGGGCGTGAGCTGCTGGCCCGGCCGGAGATCCGCGCTGCCTATCTGGAAGGCGGCCGTCACTGACGCTGGCAACAGCATATCCACTTGCCAGCGTGGGGCGACAGCGGCTTCCATAGAGACATATTCGCCAAGGTCCGCCGTCGCGCCAGAAGGAAACGAGCCGCCATGTCCACGCCCTCCGTCACCACCTATGACTACATCGTCGTCGGCGCCGGCTCTGCCGGAGCCGTGGTGGCGAACCGGCTGAGCGAGAGCGGGCAATATCGCGTGCTGTGCCTGGAAGCCGGCACCGAGGGCTCGGACTACCTTTGGTCGCGAATTCCCGTCGGCATTGCCAAGCTGGTCGACAATCCGGCTGTCAACTGGTGCTACAAATCAGAGCCTGACGAGGGGTCTGGTGGCCGGCAGATCGAAGTGCCACGTGGCAAGATGCTGGGCGGGTCCAGCTCGATCAATGGCATGGTGTTCATTCGCGGACAGGCGCAGGACTACGACCACTGGGCGCAGCTTGGAAATCGCGGCTGGAGCTACCAGGACGTCCTACCGATCTTCAAGAAGATGGAAAGCTACGACGGCGGCTCGGACGATTATCGCGGGCGCAATGGACCACTGCGCGTGACGGACACACCGCGTCACAAGGTGCCGTTGCTCGAAAAGATGATCGAGGCCGCCGGAAACATCGGCCTGCCTTTCAACCCCGATCTCAACGGTGAGACGCAGGAGGGGATCGGCATGAGCCAAGTGACGATCGCCAAGGGCCGGCGGCAGAGCACGGCGTTCTGCTATCTCGATCCGGCGCGGTCGCGTGCGAACCTGACGATCGAACAGGGGGCACTGGCCGAAACGCTGGTGCTGGAAGGCAAGACGTGCGTCGGGGTGCGTTACCGCGTCAAGGGCGAACTGCGCGAGGCGCGCGCCTCGCGTGAGGTGGTGCTATCCGGCGGCTCGATCAACTCGCCAAAGCTACTGGAGCTGTCGGGGATCGGCCAGGGTGCGCTGCTGAGTTCGCTTGGCATCACGCCGGTGCACGAGTTGAAGGGCGTCGGCGAGAACCTACGCGATCACTATTCGCCACGCGTGAAGTTTGCCATCACGGAGCGCAACGCAACCTTCAACGACAATGCGCGGGGCTGGCGGTTGGCGCGCGAGGCCATCAAGTACGCGCTGTTCCGCGAGGGGTTTCTTGCCACCACGTCGGTGCCGCTGCGCATGTACTTCCGCACGCGGCCCGGGCTCGAGACGCCGGATGCCACCATATCGGTGCTGCCCTTCATTTACGAGATGGCAGGGCGCGAGCGTCGCATCAGCAGTCAGCGCGGCATCACCATGAACATCAACGTGCTGCGTTCGGAGAGCATCGGGTCGATCCACGTCAAGTCAGCCGATCCCGCGGCACCGCCCGCGATCCGGTTCAATTTCCTGTCGGCGCAAGCCGATCGCGATGGCTTGCTGGCGGCGATGCGCAAGGCGCGCGAATTGATGAGCACGTCGCCCTTGGCCGAGATCACCGGCAAGGAGATTGCCCCGGGCGCGCATCTGCAGACCGACGAGGAGCTGCTGGAGTGGGTGCGCAACAACGCCGAGACAACCTATCACCCGGTCGGCACTTGCAAGATGGGGTCGGACCCGGCTGCGGTGGTGGACTCGCAATTGCGCGTGCATGGCCTCAAGGGCTTGCGGATTGCCGACGCCTCGATAATGCCGACGCTGACCAGCGGCAACACCAATGCGCCGTGCATCATGATCGGCGAGAAGTGCTCGGAAATGATCCTGGCCGCTGCCAAAGCGCAGGAACGCCAGGCAGCCTAGTGTCCGCACGTCATCTGAGCACGCCGACGCCGTGCTTCGGCGCAAGGGATTTGCGCGAGAGTTCCTGCACGGGACCATCCGGTGTTGTGATGCCGCGTTCAATCATTTCGATGGCGGCGGGGCTGCCGGCGACATCGGTGATGCGATAGAGGTTGTAGCGGGCCAGATTCTGACGGCCGTGCGCTTCGGCCATCGACGCCGACGGCACGCCCACAATGGGCACGGGGCCGTCAGGACTTTCGACGAAATTCATCATGGCGCGGTGATTGTGGCCGTGCAGGACCAGCTCGGCACCGTGCTGTCGCAAGACTTCGGCGAGGTCGGCTGCATCCTCGAGCGCGCACCGGGCTTCGCGCAAACCCGGTATTGGCGGATGGTGGATCAGGACCACGCGGACGAGGCCGGCTTTGCGCGCGTCCTGTAATTGGCGCGCGAGATCGGTGCGTTGATCGGGTCCGAGCCTGCCCGAGGCATACAGCGGGGGCGTGGGGACCGCCGAGTTGAGGCCGATCAGCGCCAACGCGCCGATGCGGCGGACGAAGGGAAAGTGCGTCGGTCGGATCAGTGCGTTGGCGCCCGGCGGCAGGGGCGCCATGTAGGCGTGCCAGCGCTCGACGCCGGGGTCATGGCCGATGTCAGTATAGATGTCGTGATTGCCGGGGATGACCGTTACGTCCTCTGGGGTCCCCACCGTTTCCAGCCATTGCAGGCCGCTGACATGCTCCACCGGCAGGCCCAGGTTGGCGAGATCGCCGGTGACGGCGATGTGGTCCGGCGCTTGCTGGTGCAGATCTGCCAGAAGGCGGGCCAAGATGTCAGCACGATGCTGGCGTTTGCGGCGGTGATGCCAATTGAGGACCCCGAGCAGCCGCTTGATGTTCCACTCGGCCAGCGCTGGCAGCGGCAGTGGCGGCAAATGGGGGTCCGACAGATGAGCAAGAGTGAAGATCATTTCTTTATTGTCTGCCTCATTGGCTGCCTCGGGGCGCCACCCCGCGCGTCGATCCTTGCACCACAGCGCTTGCCACGTCGCGGCGAAGATTGCAAAGAGGCAGATGCCTGCCGCTGATAACCGGCGGGCGCCGCTGCAGGGGAAGCTCAAGTGAAACGAGAGCGCATCATCCGGCGTGCCATGCAACGCTATTGGCGCTGGCAGCGGGCCTTGACGCTGGGGGCGCGGGGCATCGTGCTTTCACCCGATGGCCGCGTGCTGCTGGTTCGACACACCTACACGCCCGGCTGGGTGTTTCCGGGCGGCGGCGTCGAGTTCGGCGAGACCAT
Source organism: Hyphomicrobiaceae bacterium (assembly GCA_041397705.1). GTDB lineage: Bacteria > Pseudomonadota > Alphaproteobacteria > Rhizobiales > Hyphomicrobiaceae. Next base: position 150,711 of record JAWKWC010000010.1, on the reverse strand, counting down.
CGAGGAGTCGCTGCTGCGGGAATTGGCCGAGGAAGGCAATATTTCGGTCACCGGTCCTGTGGAGCTGTTCGGCATCTATTCGAACTGGGACATCTATCCCGGCGATCACGTGGCGATCTATCTGGTGCGGCATTGGACGCAGTCGCACCCCCCAACGCCCAACCGCGAGATTGCCGAGACCGGATTCTTTGCGCCTGAGGCCCTGCCGGAGGGCACGACAGCCGGTACGCGGCGTCGTCTTGACGAGCTGCTCGAGGGGAAAGAACGCTCGAAGCTTTGGTAGGGGACGCGGCTTCGGCCGGTGCTGCGATGGAGGGCCGTTTCCGACGTTCTGTCGCCTCACTTCCAAGTCAGCACGGCTGTCGGCCGACCAACGCTCTCGTTCTCAGGCTATGTTCACTGCTTCGACGCCGGGACTTGTTGGGCCGATTGCCGCATCTAACCCGGATGGCCGGCACCGGACCGCCGCAACGTCAGTTCAAAAGGAACGACACGCATGACTTTACCGTCAGCACACGACAACGAACCACATTACATCACACGCAGTGGGTGGTTGCGGGCTGCTGTGTTGGGCGCAAACGATGGCATCGTATCCATATCATCGTTGCTGGTTGGCGTGGCTGCTGCGGATCCCTCGCCTCGCGCGGTGATTATCGCGGGCATCGCGGGACTTTCGGCAGGTGCCATGTCCATGGCGGCGGGGGAATATGTTTCCGTATCTTCGCAGTCCGACATCGAGCGGGCGGATATCGCCAGAGAGAAGCAGGCACTGGTGGACTCTCCAGATGCGGAGCTTGCTGAGCTGGTGGCGATCTATGCGCATCGTGGGCTTTCGCCTGAAACGGCCAAGCTCGTTGCCAAAGAACTCACCGCCCGAGATGCTTTAGGATCTCATGTGCGCGACGAACTGGGTCTATCCGAGATCCACGCAGCCAATCCGCTGCAGGCAGCTTTGGCATCCGGAGCGACGTTCTCCGTGGCTGGTGGCGTACCGCTTCTCGCCGCCGTCATGTCTCCGCCCAATTACATCATTCACGTCGTGCTTGTGGTGACAGTCCTCACCTTGGTGGCGCTTGGTTATTTCGGGGCCAAAACCGGTGGCGCACCAATTGCGCCCTCGCTCGTACGTGTCGTTGGCTGGGGTATTTTCGCCATGGCTGTCACCGCCGGCATAGGCAAGCTGTTTGGCGTAAGCGTCTAGCGGAAAGCAAGGCCGTTTTTCGCACCGGTCGCGTGCTACTTCCGTCTTCTTCCGCTTTGGCCGACCACCCCCCACCTTCTCGGTGGCTTAGGCTCAGCCTGTTTCTGCTGCGGAATTGGGGGTGGTCGGGGTGCTTTGACAGCTGGCGATGGGTTTGGTGCGATGTTCGCGACATTTTGGCGGGGCCCGCTGGGGCCAGCGAGACCCTCTCGACGCGATGGGCGGGTGCGTGCTATCGATCGCGACATGACCGTGAGACACCAGCAGCAGATCCCGCGCCGGCGACGATGCCGATGACGCCTTGCGAGGCTGCCTTTTAGCGCAGCACCTCGCGGGATTGCCCACGCTCACTTGACGTTTCCCCAAGCTAAACACCCGACGCCTTACACCGCGTCGCCTTGTCTCCCGGAGCCTGCGATGCTTGCCGAGCCGCTCCCGACTGTCACGACTCGTGCGGTCACCCCGCACGACATGTCTGAAGTTTCTGCCTTGGGGGTCCGGGTGTTTGGTCCCGGGCGCTTTGCGCGGACGGCCTATCGCGTGCGGGAGGGGACACCGGACGTCTCGCCCTACTGCCGGTTGGCCGAGTGCGAAGGGAAAATCATCGCATCGCTGCGGATGACCGAGATCGAGATCGGCGGGCGGTCCGGCGGGCTGCTGCTTGGGCCGCTTGCGGTCGATCCGGCGCACGAGAACAAGGGCTATGGCCGACGCTTGATCGCTGAGAGCCTGGAGATTGCGCGCCGGGGTGGGCTGAGGCTGGTGCTGTTGGTCGGCGATTTGGCCTATTACGGCCGCCTTGGCTTCGTGGTGGTGCCGCCGGGACAGATCCAATTGCCCGGTCCGGCTGATCCGGCACGGGTGCTGGCGCTGGAGCTGGCGGCTGGTGCGCTGACCGTCACCGGAGGGCCGGTTACGGCGCGCTGGCATCGCCCTGCTGTGGGTCGCACGTGAGACGAAACGACAGAGCACCCCCGGACCGGCTGGACCGAAGGTGCTCCGCTTTGGCAGTCAGGTTGGCTTACCAGAGGCAGGTCCAGACCTTGTAGCCATGCTTGTAGGCCCAGCCGTAGTGACCGCACACGGGCTTGTAGTACTTGTAGGTATAGACCGGCTTGTAGTGGCCGTAGCCGTAGTAGTGCTTCTTGTAATGGCCATATCCGTAGCCGTAAGACTTGTAGCCGTAAGACTTGTGGCCGTAGCTCTTGTGGCCATAACCATAGCTGTGGGCGCTGGCTGAGCTGGCGATGCCGGCAGAAGCGAGGACGACTGCGGCGGCGAGGGCGATGTTCTTGATCATGTTGAGGCTCTTTCAAATTTCGAATGGGTTGTGGATTGGGTGAGGGGTGGCTGGCTGACGGGCGGCCGGTCATCTTGGCCCCGGCCCGTCAGCGGTGCTGGGTTAGCGCCAGATGACGCAGACCAGCTTCTTGCCGTGATCGTAGGTGTAGACCCACTTGTGCTTGATGCAGACCGGCACACGGTAGGCGTGACGGTAGGCGTGGAACTTGTGGTGGCCGAAGTGCTTCGTCACGTGATGACGGTGGCCGTGGCCATGTTTGAAGGACTTGTAGCCAGCCTGAGCCGGAGCGGCGAGGGCGGCGATGGCGACGAGGCCTGCTGCGAGGCCACCAAGGATGTTGCGGTTCATGTCAGTTCTCCGTTCGTCGGGTTGATGTTTCAGAATTGCGAGGCGCCAGCTTCGGATTTTGCGCCGCGACCGGCGCCTCGTTTTCTGATCTATGTTCAATATACACGAATACGAGCCGATGCGTAGCGTTTTCTTTTCACAGATGCGTGATCGCTGTTCAGCGCCGATTTTGATGAGCTTTGCGGGTCAGCTGGACGGGCCGGTGCGCTGCTGGGAATTGCGCCAGGAGGGGCGCTGCGGCTGGCTCTGGCGCGGTTTGGGCGCGCGGGGGAAACCAGGTCCGGGCTCGCCGCTAGCCGCGACGACCGGTGGGTCTTTCTTCAGATTCGAGCTTGCCGTCGCGCAGGCTGAAGATCCGATCGAAGCGATCGAAGATCTTCTCGTCGTGGGTGACAGCGATAATGACGGCCTCCTGCTCGACGGCGACCTTGCGCAGGAGGTCCATAACAATGCCGGCCCGTTTGGAGTCGAGAGCTGCCGTTGGTTCGTCGGCCAGGATGATGCGGGGCCGATTGGCCAACGCGCGGGCGATGGCGACGCGTTGTGCCTCTCCACCCGACAGCTTTGCCGGCATGGCGTGCTTGCGGTGGCCGACCTCCAGATAATCCAAGAGTTCGTCGGCGCGATTGCGGGCGGCTTGGGGTGTCGCGCCTGCCATCTGCAGCACCAGCGCAACATTGTCGGCGGCATCGAGAAACGGGATCAGGTTGTGGAACTGGAAAATGAAGCCGATCTTGTCGAGGCGCAGCCCTCGCAAGTCGGAGCGCAACCAGCGCCCCTCTTTCAGCACGGGTTCGCCATCGAACTCCATCGATCCCGCCGAAGGATCGAGGATACAGCCAATGACGTTCAAGAGCGTCGTCTTTCCGGAGCCTGACGGACCCAGCAGCGCCACGACTTCGCGCGGATAGACGTCGAGTGTGATGTCGCGGAGCGCGTCGACCCTGGTCTCGCCTTCGCCGAAATGCTTGGAGATGCCGCACAGCTTGACGAGGGGGCGCACCGCCTGTTGTTCGGCCATATCAACCTCCCAATGCGGCCGCAGGGTCGACACGCAGGGCGGCGCGTATGCCCAGTCCACTCGACACCAGACAAACGGCAAAAACGACGAGACCCAAGATGGCAATGTTGTCTGGCTCGAGGACGACGCGGCGCGGGAAGTGATCCTTGACGAACAGGATCAGCGTTGCGCCGATGGCAAAGCCGATGGCGCCGAGCGCAAGTGCCTGCTGCACGATCATGCCAATGATGGTTCTGTCCGGTGCGCCGATCAATTTCAGGGTGGCGATCTGTTTGAGCTTCTCCATGGTCATTGTGTAAATGATGAGCGCGATGATGACGGCAGAGACCGCCAACAGCAGGCTCGTGAAGAGCCCGATCTGCCGGCGGGCGCGATCCACCAGAGAGCGCGTGAGGATGAATTCCTGATCTTGCTGCGTCAGTGCTGCAAGGTGCTTCCAACGCTTCACGGTGTTGGCGACCGCCACCGGGTCGGCGTTCGGCTGCAATCGGGCAACGACGGCATTGACGGTGTCTCGCTTGGCTGCTTCTGCGCCGCGCGCACGCTCGATACGCGTTGCGGCGGGTGCCAAATCGAACTGAAGCTTCTGGGCATCCGCCAACGTGATATAGGCCGCAGGATCACCGCCAGAATTGACCTGATGGCGGGTCAGGCCCACCACCGTGAACATGGCGCGGCCCAAGCGAATGCGATCACCGACCACGAGGCCGCTGGTGCGATCGACGACCATGTCGTAGTGGCTGCGCGCGATGGCACGGCCGGTAGCGATCTCCGGCGGGCCGCCCGGGCGTGTCGGCTCGAAGCCGATGACATAAAGCCTGAGCTTGCCGCCCTGGTGTTCGGCCTCAACGGTTTGATACGTCAGGCTGCCGGCGGAGGCGACGCCGGCGATGCGGGCGATGGATTCGCGCACGTCGCCTGGGATGCGCGAGGCTTCTGCAAAGGGTCCGCGCGTGCCCGCCTCGACCACCCAAAGGTCGACGCCCGGGGCCCGGGCAATAGTCAGGGCATCGACGACGAGCCCGCGATAAATGCCGATCATGGCCAGCACCACACCCAGGAGCAGTCCCAAGCCAATGCAGGTCAGGATGAAGCGGCCCAGATTGTGCCGGATGTCTCGATAGGCGAGATTCATTTGGCGCTGGCTCCGCTGGCTTTGGCGGCGCGGCCTTCACGAAACGCCTTATCCACCTGAGTGATAGCGCGCGCGCCGTCAGGCAGGCCGCCAACGATCTCCAAGCGGGCATCCTCGGTGCGATGGCGGAACTTGACTGTGCGGTGATGCAAGCGGCCGTTTTCAAGCGTCCACACCTTGCCCTCGCGGCCGTTGTAGCCCTGGACCGCGGATTCGGGCACGAGCAGCGCATTTTCGAGGTCTGCAACGTGGATCCAGAATTCCACCTGCTCGCCCAAAAAGACACGCGCGGGCGGGTTCTCGCCGCGGATATAGACGCGTCGCTCCTCGGTTACGCGGTCGCTCTCGAGGCCGATGCGGACGACCTTACCCGTGAATTGGTCCTGCGGGCGCGAACGCAGGCGGGCTTCGACGGACTGGCCTTCCCGCAGGTAACCGGCTCGCGCCTCGTCGATGTAGGCCAAGCCCCAATAGCTGCCTTCCGCAATGATCGTGAAAATCGGGTCGCCTGCCTTGATAACAGTGCCCGCCTCCTTGTGGCGCTCGATGACGATTGCATCATATGGCGCCAGAAGGGTGCGGTGGCGCAGCATCGTCTCTTCGTACTGCAACTGCGCACGGGCATCAGCCAGCTGGGCTGCGGCGCCGACGATTTCGCTCTCTGCGATGGCGACATCGGCCTTGGCGACGGCGTCGTCACGCTCGGCTTCCTCGGCGATCTGCTGTGAGACGACTTCGCGGCCTGCGAGCGACTGCTTGCGCTTGTTGGCGAGTTGTTTCTGCGCCATTACGGCACGCGCTTTTTCGAGATTGGCGGTCGCGCGCTTGCTGCCCACTTCCGCAATCTGGAGAGCGGCGCGCGCCTTGGCAACCTTGGCCTCCTGCTCGCCGAGGCTGAGGCGCGCCAAGACCTGCCCCTGCTTGACGTGATCACCGTGGTCGACCTTAAGTTCGGAGAGTGTGGCGCCAACCTCGAAGCCTATGCGCGAGAGCACGCGGGCTTCCACCGTGCCCAGCCCGAAAACGCGCACCGGGACGTTCCTTTCGACCGCAGTCACCCTGACGGAGACCGGCCGGCTTTGAAAGAACAAGGCGGCGAGGCCGATTGCTGCAATGGCGGCAGCGACGACGGTATATTTCGAGCGCAGATGTTTGGGCAGCGCAGGTTTGGCAAAGCCCGATTTTGAGGCCGCCGGGGTTTGCGCAGATGGCTCGCTCATGACGGTCAAATTCCTTCGAATGCGTGGCGGCGGTCGCAACGCTCATGAGCCGCCGGATCGTTCACGGACGCGTCTTTCACAGGCACCGGCCAGATTGCTGCGAACCCGCGTGCCGCGCATCTTTCGGCTGATCCCAGCGCGCAGCAAGCGGCCACAGCAAATTTCAGATGCAAAAACTGCACGTGACGCATCGATCTACTCAGTTTCCCTCGGTTTCCCACACTTGCTGCAGCGTGCCGCCCAGGACTGCCGCGGACGAAACGCCAACACTAGGGCAGCTGGCCGTACCTGCCAGTGACAATGTCACAGGCCGCGACCGACGAATTGATCGACTGCAAAAAGCATGCACCGCCGACTTGGGAGACCAAGCCGACGGTGTGGTGATGATCGAAGTGTTCTGGGCGGTGCTGTCACACGCGGTGTTTGGGCGGCGAACGCCCAGCGCGACGAGCGCTGAACGCTCAGCTGCCGGGGCCGGCGTCGAAGGCGACCTTGTCCATGATCTCGGAGGCCTTGCGGCGAAGATCTGCGATGCGCGAAAATTCCAGCTTGTCCGGCACCAACTTGCCCCAGCTGTTTACGATCTGTGACGGCGAGACCTCGCTCAAAAGCGGGTACTCGTTGACCTGTTCGGCATAACCGCGCTGTCCTTCGGGAGAGCTCAAGAACTCGATCAGTTTGACGCCATTGGCGCGATTTGGGGCATATTTCGCCAGAACGGCGCCAGAAATGTTGACGTGTGTTCCGTTGCCCGCCGTGTCCGGGAAAATGATCTTGATAGCTGCGGCCCACTGCTGCTGCTCGGGATTGCGTGTGTTGGTCTGCATGGCGGCCATGTAGTAGGTGTTGGCGATGGCCAGATCGCATTTGCCGGCAAAAATCGCCTTGGCCTGATCGCGGTCGCCGCCCGATGGCTTGCGCGCCAGGTTGGCCTTGACGCCACGTGCCCACGCTTCGGCCTTTGCCGCGCCTTCATGGGCAATGATCGCAGCCAGCAGGCCGACGTTATAGGTGTGCTGGCCCGACCGCATGCAGATGCGGCCCTTCCACTTGGGATCAGCCAGTTCCGCATATGTGATCGTGCGTTCTGCGGGACGCGCGGGCCTTGCTTTGGAGGCGAAGACGACCCGGGTGCGCGTTGCGACAAGCCGATCCAATGGCCCTCCGGGATCCCTATACCGAGCCGGAATGTTGGCCGTTATCACGGGGAGATCAGAGCTTGTGATACGCCCTTGGCCTTGTTGGCTTCGGCGAGGCGGCCGATATCCACGGTCAGGATCACATCGGGCTGGCCGCCGCAGGCCTTCGGCAGCAACGCGCTCGAGCAACCCTTCCTGACCATAGATCAGCGAGTGGCGATGCCGGTTTGCTTCGTGAACGATTGCAAGAGCGGTTACCGCACCAGACCCGGTTCGCGAAAGGAGTAGATGTTCACCACCTCCTCGGCAGCGACCCGGGTGGCACTAGCAGAACACGGCTTGGAGCGAGGCGCCGACTAAGGCTCCAAAGGTGAGGGCAGTGCATCGGCGCCGCATCAAGTTGGTCATCGTGCGTCTCCACGGGACTCAGGGGCGTCGCCTGACGGACGACTGGCCTTCGTGGAGAGCAGAAACACCTTGGCAGGCGTTGAGTCAAGCACGAAACGGACCAGATCGAACGATTGGAATTCTTCTAATTCCAATAGGTTAGGTCTTGTCGTCGATCAGCGCGAGCGGGCCTTGGAAAACGGGATGATTTCGGCGGAGGTGCGCGCTGGGGCGTTGTCGTGGCTGCCCTCGACCGTATTGGCTGCGGTCATCGCCCTGCGGCTCTCGAGGTAATGCACCCTTGGCATCTGATGACGGTGCGGCGACCTGCGCGCTCTTTTCAGTTCTTGGGTCGGTGGCCTTGTTCTGGCCGACCGGATCGGCGCAAACGTGGGTGCCGATCTGCAGGCTGCCGACCTTGTTCAGCCAGCGGCTTGCGAGGTTGCCGGGCTCGACACCATCGGCGAGGCCGAGGCTGACTGAGCCATTGGTGTGCACCAAGACGTCGCGGACTTCCGAGGATGGTGGTTTACGGTTGCTTGCATCGTCGCCACGTCTTGAAATGCATCTTGCCATCACCCGAGCATGCGCCAGAGTTGCATAGAGTCGTTAAGCCGCAGTTAAGGCGTGGGTCGACTTTGCACACCCGCGGGCGCCCGCTGACATGCAGGCCAGACACGTGCTCCGTTCGCACTGGGGCCAACTCATGCCCCATGCTTAGGCGCAAATGCTCCCCTTCGTTGCGGGCGTGCTGGAAGCGGCCGCCGACGATGCCAGTGCCCTCGGCGACGATGCGCTTGTCGCCCGTCATGTGCTCGCCCAGGACATCGACGTAATCGTGAGCGCCTGCGATCGAGAGAATGGTTGCACGCCTGCACAACCGGCTTTCAGGCTGCCAAGCTCCGGGTGCCTCAAGGCCATAGCGGCGTTGACGGTGGACTGCTTGACGACCTCGGTCAGGGCACGCCCATGCAGAGAAATTTGGACATGGTGGTGACCTGATCGAAGGCCGGGCCATCGATACACAATTGGTGCACGTCGGATGAAATGGTGTCGGCATGAAGCCGTTGGCGATACGGCGCGGCGGCTGCCAGCGTTTTGAAGGCAAAACGAGCCCGAACCATGGCCGATATCGAAAAAGAACGCCGTTGCCGGCCCTCGAGTACGGCGGGCTTTGACCTTGCCTTGCGCTGTCACCGGGGCGTTGGGGAAAGGGCGAAAAGCATGGGTGAGGACGTCGCCCGGGCGGAGCATCCCGATGACCTCCTCGTAGGACGGCGGGGGATGATCGATGTGGCACATCAGGGGCATACTGCCCCCGTCGGCGACCTGGAGCGCGATGTTGAGCGGGGCCGAGCCCTGGTCGCCCGGAGGCGTGCAGCCCCACACGCACCTTGATGCCGACCAGCACGTCGCGATTTTTCTCGGCCACTTCGACGGCCTGGCGCGGCGCCATCAGCTCCATGTTCTTGGATTCGCCGACCATATGGGACTTGGAAAAGGCGTAGATGCCGGCGAACGAGACATGCAGGTAGGCGAGGATGGTGCGTCTCGGACCGCTCGATAACGTGCTTGCGGAAGCCCGCGAAGCTGCCGGGGCCCGCGCTGCCGGTATCGATCGACGTCGTGACGCCTGATGTACGGCAAAACTCCTCGGCATCGATGCCGAGCGAGGTGCCGCCCCAGTAGACGTGGGTGTGGAGGTCGATCAAGCCCGGCGTGACGATGTAGCCGGAGACATCGCGAACCTCCGTGGTGGGGGAAGCTTGAGGTCCCTGCCGACGCCTGCCGCCTTGCCGCCGGCGAAGCCCACGTCCATGAGGCCGTCGATGCCTTGTGAGGGATCGATCACGCGCGCGCCGCGGAGGATCAGGTCGTAAGTGGGCATGGGGTCGGCTCCTGCTGAAATTGCGGGGCGAATGCTGGCACTGCACGGCGGGCTCGCGCAACCATCGCCGTGTTTTGGCCTGAAACGCGCCTCACGGACGCTGTCCCGGCCGGCCTGCGCTGCGGTGCTTGTGCAAAATAGTCACTCAAGGCCCTCAAGTTGAGGCAGGAGACACGTCATCACCCTCCTGCCCTTGAATCGCGCGTCCACGTTCGATTAGGTACCTGGCGAGGCTGCGAGACTGTGGCAACGTATCGCTGCGCGAAAGGGGAATAATGAAACTGGTCCGCATCACACTGTTGCTTGCGCTGCTGGCCGCAGCCGGCCTGACTCCAGCGTGCGCCCGAAGCGCAGGCCCAGGCCGCCTGGTCCGGGGCGCCCGTGTTCCAGAGCGACATTCAAAAGCGCCAGCAGAAGCTCGAAGCCGAGCGTGCGCCCGGCGCAAGTCATACGGACCAATTGTCTATCCCAAATTCATGAAGGGTGGCGAGAAGCCTGAGATCGCGCCGGAAAAGCCACCCATCGCCTACCTCGATCGCAACGAAAAGCCCGGCACGATCATTGTCGATACCGGTGGCCGCAAGCTCTATTACGTGCTGCCCGGCAACAAGGCCTACGCCTATCCGATCTCGGTCGGGCGGGACGGGTTCACGTGGACGGGCAGACAAAGATCAGCCGGATCGCTTCTTGGCCGTCGTGGACGCCGCCACCCGAGATGCGTCAGCGTCAAAAGGGCCTGCCGGTGACCGTGTCGGGCGGGCTGATCAATCCTCTGGGTGCAAAGGCGCTTTATCTCGGCAGCAGCATCTACCGTATCCACGGCACCAACAACGAGCGCAGCATCGGCCGGGCCAATTCCTCCGGCTGCTTCCGCATGACCAATGCACACGTGACGCATCTGGCGACATTGGCGCGTGTTGGGACACCGGTGCGCGTGGTGAAGAGCTACTCCGGCGCCAGCGCAAGCGCGCCTCTGTCGTCTCTCTTTGGCGGCTTTGCCTCCAACGACGAGCCTCCGCCGAAAAAGAAGTCGGTGAAGAGCAGGAAGAAGAACTAGGCGCCAATCGATTTCCGCAGGATGCGACGCGCTCCCGCGCTGGCTGGTTATGGGTCCTCGTAAGTGGGCCCGATGAAGCGTTGAAATGGCCGTTCGGTCCACTGCGGGATGCCGCGAGGCGTCGCCGCTGCGTAATTTCGCCCCGATTGGCGGCAAGATTGGGGTTTCCCGGCGATCTGTCGCGCCAGCGACAATCCTAGTGTCGCAGAACTATGGTGCCTATGATGGGCACGTCACTCAATCGCGACACCCCCAGCAACATCAGGCAGCCCCCCCGTAGCGGCTGCGTTTCACACAAAACTCCGGCAATTTTGAACCATTGGGGACCGCCAGGCGTTCTACCCATTGGCCGGGCATAAAACGACGGAAGGCTCGCAGAGGCGTATGACAGCTCCCTTGGCAACCTTGCAAACGCAAACTCCGACGCTACCGACGATGGCGGAGCGATTGTTTGCGACACGGCGGCAAACCGTGCAGCTTTCAGAACCACTGACCGACGAGGATATGACGGTCCAGGCTTCGGACGACGCAAGCCCGACGAAATGGCACCTCGGCCATACGACATGGTTTTTCGAGACCTTCGTGCTGATCCCTCATTTGCCGGGCTATGAGGTGCATGATCCCAACTTCGGGTATTGCTTCAATTCGTATTACGAAAGCGTCGGCAAACGTCAGCCGCGACAGCGACGTGGCTTGATGACCCGGCCGACAGTGAAAGCTGTGCTCGAGTATCGCAGCAGCGTGGATCGGGCTTTGGAAATGCTGCTTGCTGGGCCGCCTGGCAAGAACAAGGATATTTTGTCGATCATCGAACTCGGTATCAATCATGAGCAACAGCACCAAGAGTTGCTGCTGACGGATATTCTTGCGGTCTTGGCCTCGCAACCGCTGCGTCCCGCCTACACGGCTGCGCCGCCGGCGCTGGCCGAAGTCACTGGCGGATCCCCCGATGATGGTGGGCGATGGTTGGATTTCGAAGGCGGCATCGCCCGCATGGGTCATGACGACACCTCTTTTGCCTGGGACAATGAAAGTCCGTCACACGAGGTTCTGCTGCATCCGTTTCGGCTAGCTGAGCGACTCGTCACCAATGCCGACTGGCTGCAGTTCATCGATGATGGCGGTTACCGGCAACCGCTGCTGTGGCTGGCTGACGGTTGGGCCGCGGTCAACCGAGAGGGATGGACGGCGCCTGAATACTGGGAGCACCAGGACGGGGCATGGCATGCCATGGGGCTCGAAGGTTTCAAGCCTGTCGTTCCGAACCGCCCGGTTTCCCACATCAGCTACTATGAGGCCGACGCGTTTGCGCGTTGGCGTGGGCATCGGCTGCCAACTGAATTCGAGTGGGAGTTTGCGGCCCGTTCGCACAACGTCGCGAGTTCTGTCGCGGCCGTGGGCCTGCATCCGCCAGCCTGCAAGCTTGAGAAACATGCTCAACTGCAGCAGATGTTCGATCACGTCTGGCAGTGGACCTCGAGTTCCTATTCGCCTTATCCGCGGTATCGCCCACCTGAGGGCGCCATCGGCGAATACAATGGCAAGTTCATGGTGAGCCAACAGGTTCTGCGCGGCTCGTCCTGCTTCACGCCGCCGGGCCATTCGCGCGTGACGTACCGCAACTTCTTCTACCCCAACCAAAGATGGCAGATGACGGGCCTGCGGCTCGCAGATGATCTGGATTAGGAGCGAACATCGATGAAACTGAAACGCGCTCCCAGAGCCGAGGTGATGGTCGACGACGACGCTGAGCACGATCTCTTGCATGTTGTTCTGCGGGGGCTTGGCCAGTCGCAAAAAACCCTGCCGCCTTATCTGTTTTACGATGCGCGCGGCAGCGAGCTTTTCGAAGCCATTACGCGTCTTCCTGAATATTATCAGACGCGAACGGAGATCTCGATTCTCGACGCCAACGCCCGAGACATCGCCGCATCCATTCCTGACGGGTCGGTGTTGATCGAGCTCGGCTCGGGATCCAGCATCAAGACCGAGCTCATTCTCGCAGCCAAGCCGGACTTGCGGGCCTACATTCCCATCGATGTTTCCAGCTCGGCCCTCGACCTTGCCGAAGCGCGACTGTTGGAAAAATTTCCGCAGCTCGACATTCGCCCGATCGTCGGTGACTTCAAGCACGCCATTGCTTTGCCCGGAGATTTGCAAAGCCAGCCCCGAGTGGGCTTTTTTCCCGGTTCGACGATTGGAAACTCCTCGCCTCGCGAGGCCTGCCACTTGCTCTCCACTCTACGGACGGGACTGTTGTCCGGCGGCACATTCATTGTGGGCGCCGACACCAAAAAGGACGAAGAAATTCTGCAGCGTGCCTATGACGACAGCGCAGGCGTCACCGCTCAGTTCAATCTGAATTTGCTGGCACGTCTCAACCGGGAACTCGGAGCGAATTTCGATCTCACGTCGTTCCGGCACAAGGCCCTTTACGATGCCCAGATCGGCCGCATCGAAATGCATCTGGAGAGCCTCGTCGACCAAGTGGTTTCAATCGGCGGGACGCGCATTGCGTTCCGGCGTGGCGAGACGATCCACACCGAGAATTCCTACAAATACACAATCAATGAGTTTCAGGCGCTGTGCCGGTCGAGCGGCTGGCGCATCGATGCCGTCTGGTCGGATGCGAAGGACTTCGTCTGCGTCTACAGCCTGACCGACGGCACGTGACGCGCAGTTTCGCTGCACGGATGACGCTATAGCGCTACGCGAGGCGAGCGGTGGCAGTCCTGCGGTTCTTCGGCTGATACCGGCCCTCGAGACACATCAGGCCGGGCAGCAAGCTGCCCGGCCTGGAACGACGCGCCTTGCCTGCTACATCAGTTCCGGCACTACCCAGAACGGCGCATCACCACGCATCATGCGCTCGACGTTGTCGAAGGCATTGCGGAAGCGGGCAACGTGGTTGTCCGAAGTCGGGCCCGCGAAGTGTGCGGTGAGGACAACGTTGTCGAGTTTGAAGAGCGGATTGTTGGAAGGCGGCGGCTCCTCGTCGAACACGTCCAAACCGGCGCCGAAGAAGGACTTCGCCTCGAGCGCCTTGGCGAGTGCGACCTCATCGATGACCGGGCCGCGCGAGGTATTGACCAGGATGGCCGACTTCTTGAGCAACGCCAGCTCGGCGGCACCGATCATGTGTCTGGTCGAGGCGTTGAGCGGCACGTGGAGCGAGACGAAATCCGACCGGCTCAAGAGTTCGCGCAAGAGGCGGAACTTGACGCCCAGCGCGTCCTCCTCGTCCTCGGTCAGACGCTTGATGTCGTAGTACTCTATCTTCATGCCGAAGGCCTGGGCGCGACGGGCGACCTTCTTGCCGATGTTGCCGAGACCGATAATGCCCAGCGTTTTGTCGTAGAGCTCGTACATCGCCGGAGCCGGGCCATTGCCGCGCCAGCGACCGCCCGAGACGGAGGCGTGCTGCCAGACGACACGGCGGGCGGTGGTGAGCATCAACATGACGGCGTGCTCTGCGACCGAGATGGCGTTGGCGCCGCCGTTGTTGGAAACGGGCACCTTGTGGCGGCGGGCGGCCTCGATGTCGACGGCGTCGTATCCGGCAGAGAGAAGCTGAACCAGCTTGACCTTCGTGGCGGCCTTGTAGAACGGCTCTTCCATTTTGACGTTGGGGTAGCAGATCATGAACTCGATGCCGGGCAATGCCTGTTGGTAGGCATCGGTGCCGGGCTGGGCCAGGATCAGCTCGATGTTGGAGGGTGCAAGCTGGCGGGCCAGCTCGCCCGTTTCCTCGGACGGCGGCACGAGCAGGACTTTAGGCTTCGCACTCATGTGGTAGCTCCGGTTAGCATGTCATTGGTTGGCGCTGCAGCGCGGGAAGGAAGGGCTGCCAGCTAAGCAGGAATTGCGTGCGGGGTGAAGCCGTTAAGATGCTGGATCCCGTCACATCAAGTGTTCATGCTGGTTTTCAAGAGATTGGGACTGGGAGGCAGGACATGGGCGCAAGTCAGAACATGGGCGTAGGTCAGAGCATAGGCGAAGGCATGAAGCGGTTCGAGGGCAAGTGTGCGGTTGTCACAGGCGCCGCATCGGGTATTGGGCGGGCGATCGTCAAGCGGCTGGTGGCGGAAGGTGCTCAGGTTGTTGGCAGCGACATCAATGCCGATCTGCTTGGCGAGGTGGGGCTCGAGGTCGGTGCCGCCTTCACGGCGCTGGCGGGCGACGTTACGCAGGAAGTTGATGCGGAGGCGCTGGTGGCGGCCGCCGTCGACCGGTACGGGCGGCTCGACATGGCTTTCAACGTCGCCGGCGGCAACCGGGCGGGATACCTGGTGGACCTTGCCGAGGCCGACTGGGATTTCGTGCTCGATCTATGCCTGAAGGGCGTGTTCCTGGGCATGAAGCATCAAGCGCGGCAGATGATGCGTCAGGGCGGCGGGGCGATCGTCAACATTGCTTCGCTCAACGCGCATGTGCCGATGCATGCGGGCGCCGCCTATTCGACCGCGAAGGCCGGTGTCGAGATGCTGACGAAGAACGGCGCACTCGAGTGGGCGGATCGGGGTATTCGGGTGAATGCCGTGCTGCCGGGGCTGGTCGAGACGCCGCTGACGAAGCTGCACTTTGCCGATCCGGCCCGGCTTGCCGCATTCAACGCGCGCACGCCTCTGGGCCGGCCGGCGCAGCCTGCCGAAATCGCGGGACCGGCGCTGTTTCTTGCCAGCGAGGATGCGAGTTACGTCTCAGGGGCCAGTCTGCTGGTCGATGGTGCGTGGTCGACCAGCGGCTATCCCGACATGCGGCCCTTCCGGGGACCGCAGAAGTGGAACGGGTGAGTGCCGCAGCTTGGGCACCCACCACTGCAGTGGTGCGACCTCAAACAACGCGGCCGCCGCGGACCTCGTCTTCGGGATTGGCGCCGATCTTGTGGATGGCGAGGTCGGCGCCCATGCGCTCCTCCTCGGCATCGAGGCGGAAGGTGAAGAGCACATCGACGATGGTGTAGACGATCAGGCCGGTCACGAGGCCTGCGCCGGCGCCAAGCACGCTGCCGAAGACCTGCGTCATGGTGGAGACGCCGCCGAGTCCGCCCAGCGCCTTGAGGCCGAAGATGCCGGCTGCGATGCCACCCCACAGGCCGCACAGGCCATGCAGCGGCCACACACCGAGAACGTCATCCAGCTTCCAATCGTTGGTGACGACCTGGAACATCATGACGAAGATCCAGCCCGCAACGCCGCCGACGATCAGCGCGCCGATCGGGTGCATGATGTCGGAGCCGGCACAGACGGCGACGAGGCCGGCAAGCGCGCCGTTGTGGACGAAGCCCGGGTCGTTGCGCCCTGCGATCAAGGCGACGAGGATGCCGCCGCACATGGCCATCAGCGAATTGATGGCGACAAGCCCGCTGATGCCCTTCAAGGATTGGGCGCTCATGACGTTGAAGCCGAACCAGCCGACGCACAGCATCCATGAGCCCATGGCGAGCCAGGGGATGGACGACGGCGGAGTTGCGATGGAACGGCCCTTGGAATAGCGCCCCTGGCGGGCGCCGAGGCGCCAGACAGCAGCCAATGCGGCCCATCCACCGAAGGCATGCACGACGATGGAGCCTGCAAAATCCTTGAACTCGGCGCCAAAGGTCGACGCAAAGAAGCCCTGCAGACCGAAATTCTTGTTCCAGATCAGGCCTTCAAACAAGGGATAGAAGAGGCCGACGATCAGCGCGGTGGCAACGCATTGCGGCAGGAAGCGGGCCCGCTCGGCAATGCCGCCTGAGACGATGGCGGGCACGGCTGCAGCGAAGGTTGCCAGGAAGAAGAACTTGACCAGCGACAGGCCGTTGGCGTCGAACCCTTTCATGCCGCCGGTGATGGCTTCGGCGCCCAGCCAGAACGAGACACCGTAGGCGATCCAATAGCCCACAAAGAAGTAGGCGATGGTGGAAATGGCGAAATCGACAATGATCTTGCAGAGCGCATTGACCTGGTTCTTGTGACGTACCGTGCCAACCTCGAGGAAGGCAAAGCCGCCGTGCATGGCGAAGACCAGGATGGCGCCCATCAGCAGAAAGAAGACATCCGCACTCGTCTGTAGCTGCTGCATTGCGCGTCATTTCCCCCAAAGTTATGGCTTGGACGTACGGCCTGAACATCGGCCTAGCCGGCAAACTGCACGAACAACGGGCAGACTGCCTCGGTTGACGCCGATTTCTGATCAAAAATCGTGCCAAGTTGGGCCATTCGTTGAATTGTCATTCAACACAATGGGTTCTAGGCTGAGTGACTTCGACCGCTTCGTGCGTACGCCTATATATTAGGCGACGATCTGCCTGCATGCCTAATTTTTGATCGGCGGTGGCATCTGAAAGTCCGCGGCGGGCTGGATCGTATTGCCGAAAACAAGAGGGCGCCCCGGAGTGCTCCGGGACGCCGTTGTCGCTCGGTTGCCGCGCCCAAGTGCAAAACGGGCTCCAGGCTTGCCTACCGCACGCGGCGCGGGTTCATGTAGAGGTCGGTTTCCTGGCGTTGCAGCTTGGGGAAGGACTTGCCGTCGCGCATCTCGCGATAGAGGCTCTTGATGTGGCGGCGCGTCGAGCGATTGAAGACCAGCATGCCGCAGAACATCTGCAGCACCATCACCAATTGGGCGCTGGCGTGCTCGGTCTTGACCCGGCCGTGCCAGTGTCCGGTGATGGAGACGAAGCGGCCGTCGAGGTCTGCGATGACGCGGTCACGCTCGTCCAGCAGGGTGTAATCGCCGCCGAGATTGATGAAATCTCGACGCAGGCGATAGAACTTCGGCTGGCCGTCTTCCATCAGGAAGAACGCGAAATTCTCCGGCATCAGCGGCCACTTATCGGCGGACCGCTCGAGGTGGACGACAAAGTCGTGGCTTCCGACATTGAGGGCGTAGGAGATGACCGGAAAGCCGCGGGCGCCGATGGTCTGCTGTAGCGAGCGGCCGACCATGAGGTCCATGGACGCGCGCCAATTCAGGCTTTCGTTGAAGAGCTTCATGACCAGGCGGCGTTCGATGCCGGCGCCCTTTTTCCACAGATCGGCGCGATAACCGATGAGGCCGGTGCGCTCGCCGTTCTCGATCACCTCGGCGTAGATATCCATGTCGGAGGTGAATTGGCGCGACTTGGCCTTGTTGCGGCTGTGGCGGTAGATGCCGAACTCGACGTCATTGAGGTTGGTCAGCCAGACCGAGACCTCGAATTCGTGCCAAGCCTTGCCGGACTTCACGGCCCTGGAAGCGCGGGCATTTTTCTGGGCGGGCGCTTCGACACCGGCCTGCTCGAGGACCTCAGCGCGTGCGTCGGATGCCGCCTCGGCTGCCGCTGCTTCCGCCTCGCGAATGATCGTTTGCGGCTTTCCGCTGCCGTCTGCCATGCGTCACCTCCTATTCGGGAGCGCCGGACACGAAGTACGGTGAGAACGCAGAGCACAGAGGCGCCGAATCACTTGGCACTTTAGCAGAAGTTAACAGTTCGTGGACGGGGGCGGTCCCGGCGCTTGGGGGTAAGGCCAGCGGTAGGCCAGCAACAGAGCGGCGCGCCTGGGCCGGGTCGCTTTGGTGCGGCGCCTGAGATCGGTCGGCCCGGAAGCGGGGGTCAGCTCATGCGGATCGAGGTGCTTTGCGGGCGCTCAGACCTTGTCGCTGAACTAGGTTCGTGAACCGAAGATGGCGGAGCCGACGCGCACGTGGGTAGCGCCAAGGTTGACGGCTGTCGCGTAGTCGGCGCTCATCCCCATGGAGAGTTTTTCGACGCCGAGGTCCTTGGCGAGTTTGGCGAGCAAGGCGAAGTGCAAGGCCGGCTCCTCGTCGTGGGGCGGGATGCACATCAGGCCGACGACCGGCAATTTCAACTCGTCGCGGGCGAGCTTGAGGAGGGCGGCTGTGTCGCCTGGCGTCACGCCCGCCTTTTGCGGCTCCTCTCCCGTATTGACCTCGATGAAC
Organism: Hyphomicrobiaceae bacterium; assembly: GCA_041397705.1. Classification (GTDB taxonomy): domain Bacteria; phylum Pseudomonadota; class Alphaproteobacteria; order Rhizobiales; family Hyphomicrobiaceae. Next base: position 132,089 of record JAWKWC010000010.1, on the reverse strand, counting down.
AAGCTGGGCCGGCGGCCGACGCGTTGCATCTCGGCAGCGAGGGTATGCGCAATTTTCGGCCGGTCGACGGTGTGAATGCAATCGAACAACTCGACGGCCTCGCGCGCCTTGTTGGATTGCAGGGGGCCGATCAAATGCAGCTCGACGTCGGGATAGTCCGTCTTCAGGCCCGGCCATTTGGCCTTGGCCTCCTGTACGCGGTTCTCGCCGAAGATGCGCTGACCCGCCTCGAGCACCGGCCGGATGTGCTCGGCGTCGAACGTCTTGGAGACGGCGACGAGGGTGATGGCCGCGGGGTCGCGGCCGGCCTCGCGGGCGGCTGCGGCGATGTGCTCGCGAACACCAGCCAGGTGCTCGGCTGCGGTGGTTTTGTCGAGGACGGAAGACTGGGTCACGGCGCTCTCACTTTGCCGGTTGTGTCGGTTGCAACAGCTAACATGGGAGGTCCGGGTCCCGGTTGCCATGACCTCGGGCAAACCGGGTTATTGGGGGAGCTGGCGTCACGGTGACGGGCGCCAGCGCAGCGCATCAATCCATGTCCGGCGTAATGACGTTTTGAGGGCTGTTCGAGAGCAGGGCTGCTCGCATGGTCTCGGCGGCCTTGACGCGCGTGTCGTGCTCGGCCTGTGGCGAGTAATAGGCGGCGTGCGGTGTGATGACGAGGCGGCCCAGCAACCACGGCTCACGGGCGCGGTAGGCCGTGATCAGCTTGGGCAGGGGATCAACGGGTGGTTCGACCGGCACGACGTCGAGGCCGGCTGCGGCGAGGTGGCCCGACTTCAGGTGTTCGTAGACGGCATCGATATCGACAATCGGGCCGCGGGCGGTGTTGACGAGGACCGAGCCTGGTTTCATGGCGCCGATTTCCCGCGAGCCGATGAGGCCACGCGTTTCGCGGGTCAGGGGCGTGTGGATCGAGAGCGTATCGGTGGCGCGCATCAGCTCCTCGAGGGAGCGAGCGCGGGCGACGCCGATGGCCAGTTCGGCCCCGTTCGGCAGGTGCGGGTCATAGAACATGACGTTGAAGCCGAGCGCCTTGGCGCGCAGGGCTGCCGCCGTGCCGATACGGCCGAGGCCGACGATGCCGAACGTCTGAACGCCAAGCCGGCGCACGAGGCCACCGGTGGTGAGCGGACGCCAGGGGGCGACAGGCTCGGCCCGTTGGGTGTCATGGTAATGGAGAATGCCGCGACGCAGGGTCAGCGCCAGTGAAATGGCGTGATCGGCGACCTCGCTGGTGCCGTAGTCGGGCACGTTGCAGACGATGACATTGCGCTCGGCGGCGGCGGCGCGATCGATACGATCGTACCCGACACCCATGCGCACGACACACTTCAAGTTGGGAAAGCGGGCGATGTCCTCGCGCGAGACCGAGAATCGCAGGATCATGAGGCCGTCGACCTTGGCGCAATCCTCTGGCGGCAGCTCGGCGAGCGAGCCCAAGGCGCGGCGCATGATCGTGACGTTCGGGCCGAAAATCTCGCGCTCGAGGACATCGTCGGGATAGCGGTCTTCGCCGTAGAGGACGGTGACGGGCATGGCTGGCTCCGGATGCATTGGTTTTTTCGGTGTGCGATCGGACCGAACGATGGCATGGCGTTGTCCATGGGTCCATCCACGTTTTGGCAACGGAAAGGCGCCGCCAGATAGAATTGACTAACATTTTGCCCTGATACTTACCGTGGTCTGTGCGATGGCTCCACCCAACCGGCGGGCGCCTATTCGGGCGGGAGCGACAGACCGAGCGGCCAGGCTTCATTTTTTCCAGGGAACGATTCAATGCCTCGTATTACTGTTTCGGGACCGGCGACGGCTCATTTTGGCGAAGTCTGTGCGCCGGCAAGCCACAACGCGGATCTCATCTCTGGCTTGCATGGGCTCGTTTCTGCCGATTCTGGTGCTCGATACGCTCGACGACCCGGGCCTTTCCGCCCTGCTGACCGGAGGCGGGCGGTTGCGGTTCGTCAAAGGCTTGGAGCCAGGGCAGCTCCGCATCACCACGACATTCGATACACCTCGCGATCTCGATGCCAGCGAACGGGCGAGGCTCGTTGCGGCGGTAAGAATGCAATGGTCGGACGGCCTCGGCAGCGGCGCATTCAGCAACCAATCCGGCGAGGTTCTTTCGCGCGCCCTGGCAATGGCCTTGATAAACGAGGAGGGCCGCGACGCCTACATCGGCGACAGGTTCGTCGACGCCGATCCCGACATCGACGGCACAGACGTGACCGTTACATTCCACCCGGACGGCTCTGCTGCCGGCGAAATCCTGCGTGACCTGATCGAGGATGCACGACAGGGTGACACCGCCGCAATGGTTGCACTTGCTCAGTCCTATGAAGACGGCATCGACGTAGATCAGGACGACTCGATGGCGTTCGCCCTCTATCAGCAGGCGGCACTCGCCGGGCATAGTTTTGCGATGGTCAAAGCGGCCGCATGCCTCCTCGAAGGTCTCGGCTGCGAAAAAGACCCCGATGCCGCATTCATCTATGCCGAAACCGCTGCTGAACACGGCGTAACGCACGGCCTGCACATCATGGGGCAATGCTTTGCGGAAGGTCATGGCGTGGAGGCCGATCCTACCAAGGCGGTCGACCTATACGCCCAAGGCGCGGAACAGGGCGACGTCGGGTGCATGGCGGAACTCGGCGATTGCTACGAATTCGGTCGGGGCGTGACGCGCGATCCCCAACAGGCTCTGGCCTACTATGAAGCGGCATATGATGCAGGATTCGAAGCGGTGGGCGCTGCCATCGAGAGGGTCAAGGCCGCCTGACGCGGGGAAGCGGCGGGCGTAACGCGGGAGACGCGTAAAGCGCGGTTGTTGGTTCATGGTCAGCGTGGCAGCCTGGGCGCTATTTCCCGCCCAACCCCGCTGGAACGCGAGAGCCTCATGTCAATGCAGACCACCACCGCCCTCTACGACGACCTGCCGATTGTCGATGCGCACCATCACCTGTGGGATCTCGACGGCGGACTGACCTATCCCTGGCACACCAACACCGAGCACGCCTACATGGGCGACAACTCGGCACTGCGGCGCACCTATATGCCCCCGGAGTACCGCCGCGATACGGCGCTGCACAACGTCATTGCGACCGTGCACATCGAGGCCGAATGCGATCGTGCGAAGCAGGTGGCGGAAACGGAGTGGGTGACGCGCGTGGCCGCCGAATACGGCATGCCCGGCGCCATCGTCGCCCATGCCTGGATCGACGAGCCGAACTCCGAGGAAATCCTGCTACAGCACAAGCAATATCCATTGGTGCGCGGCATCCGCACGAAGCCGATCATTTCCAAGGGGCCGGGCGACAGCGTGCGGGGGCAGCCACGCAGCATGCAGGATCCCAAGTGGCGAACGGGACTGGGCCTGCTCGCCAAGCATGATCTCTCCTGGGACCTGAGGGTTACCTGGTGGCATCTGGAGGAAGCGGCGGAGGTGGTCCGCGAGCACCCGGATTTGCGTGTGGTTCTCAATCACACCGGCTATCCGCTAGACCGCTCGCCGGAGGCACTTAAAGTGTGGCGGCGCGGGATGGAGGCGCTGGCTGCCTGCCCGAACGTGCATTGCAAGATCTCGGGGCTGACCGTGTTGGGTGAACCGTGGACACTCAAGGCCAACAAACCGATCATTCACGACGCGATCACCATTTTCGGGGTGGATCGGTGCATGTTTGCCTCGAATTTTCCGGTCGATGGTCTTAAGGGCTCCTGGGATTATCTCTATTCGTGCTTCAAAAAGGCGGTAGCGGATTACTCCCTTGGCGACAGAAAGAAGCTCTTCGCCGAAAATGCGCTTGCGTTCTACCGCATAGATGCCGGCTGATGGGGCTGGCCCGCTCGAGCTGGACCGAACGGAGGGGCCTGGAATTAACGGCCTAGGCCCATTGGTGCGCTTCTAACCGGTGGCCTTGCCTCGAAGCAGGCACTACGGAGGCCTGCCAGGTGCAGACTCGTCTGGACCGGCTCGGCCAGGTGTGCCGCGCATTTTATGCTTTCGGTATGTCTCCGGCCCTCCAATAGCTACGGTTTTTTAAACCAATTTGATGCCGTTTTTATATCGATTGCCAATCATCTAATTTGGATGATCAGATTAACTCTGAACTTGTGGCAGCAAATTTTAGCATACAGAGAAATGCCTCCCGTTCTTTCAAAGTCATTTATGCTAGCGGCCGTATGACTGAGGCTCAAGTGGTCCTCAGGAGCAGGGTCGTGGAAACTTCCAACAACGAAATGATCGCCTCGGCGATACAAAGCGGTCCAAATGGTCATCGGCAAGCTCGGCGGGCGGGTGTCCGCTTCCGGCCCTCGGCGTTCGGTGCCGACAAGAGCGGCTCGGTTGCGATCGTTTTCGCGCTCATGGCTGTCGTGGTGACGTCGCTGATCGGCGGCGCCATCGATTTCGGCCGGGCGTACTCGATGAAAGCCAGGCTGCAACAGGCGGTGGATGCCGCTTCTTTGGCGGCTGCAAGCAAGTACGTCAACGATCCCGACCATGACGTTGCCGCGGCCATCGCCGTGGGTACCCGGTTCTTCAATTCAACGATGTCACGGGTGCCGGGCGCGACCATGTCGTCGACGCTCGATCCGGACTCTCAAACGGTCGACATGGTCGCAAACGTGACTGTCGGGTTGCCGTTCCTGTCCGTCATCGGGCTCTCGCAATTGCCGCTCGAAGTGAAATCGTCGGTTACAACAACCGAGGGATTGTCCGGCGGCGGCGGCAACAACGAGGTCGAAATCTCGCTGATGCTCGACACCACAGGCTCGATGGGATCGGCAAGCGGCGACGGCAAGACCAAGATCCAGGCCCTGAAGGACGCGGCGAAGAACTTCGTCGGCATTCTGCTACCCGATACCGGCCCGCAGCATGCCCGGATCGCGCTGGCGCCGTTCTCGTCGAACGTCAATCTTGGCGACACCTATGTCCAGGAGGCGACGGGCCAACCGCTGGTGAAGACCACGACGACAACGACCAGTTATCAGTGCAATCCCGTGCAGACGTGTCAGCCTGCCGAGTGCTCGGCCTATTACACGAGCGGCAAAAAGAAGGGACAGTGCAAAACATACGCGCCCCCGGTCTGCACGACGACCTACTCAACCTGCACGTCGAGCAACACGTCGACGCAATACCTCAGCCGATGCATGACGGAGCGGACGGGGGCGAGTGCCTTCACGGACGACGAGCCGATGGTCGGCAGCTTCTTCCCGGCGACCTGGAAGAACAGCGAGAACAGCGCCAAATCATGCACGCCCGGTCAGGTCATCGTGCCGCTGACGTCGAACAAGACCGTGCTGAAGCAGACCATCGACGCTTTCGTTGCGAGCGGTTCGACCGCTGGTCAGTTGGGCACGGCATGGGCCTGGTACATGCTGTCGCCGAACTGGGCATCTGTGTTCACCGGCGAGAGTGCGCCGAAAGCCTACGGCACGGAGAAACTGCGAAAAATTGCCGTGCTGATGACGGACGGCGAGTTCAACCTGGCTTACGCCTCAGGCCAGGGCGACTCGGTGGCCCAGGCGAAAGCGCTGTGCGACGGCATGAAGGCCAAGGGAATCGAGGTCTACACCGTCGGCTTCAAGCTCGACAATCAGACCGCGATCGACACGATGGCCTACTGCGCCACCGACAGTAACCACGCGTTCCGTGCCGAAGACGCAGTGACGCTGGAGGCGAGCTTCAAGGAGATTGCCTTCCGGTCTGTGCCGCTGCACATCTCAAAGTAATTGACGCGCAGAAGAGTGGTCGCCCGCCGGAGCTGGACAGCTCGCGGCGGGCGATCTCGTTCTTGGCCAAGGTCAGTCGCGGCGACATCGGCAGACGTGCCGCGCGGTCCTCGATCAATTGACGCCGACGGCACGGCTCAACGTTGCGCCAATTTCGGCGTTGATGACGAGATCGGCGATGTCGTCCTGCTCGGTTGGTTCACGATTGACGATGACGTAGCGGGCGCCGTTGCGCTTGGCCATGACCGGAAAGCCCGCCGCGGGATAGACGACGAGCGAGGAGCCGATGGTGATCATCAAATCAGCCGAGGTGGCGACGTCCAGGGCGCGCTCCATCTCGCGCTCGGGCATGGATTGGCCGAACGAAATGGTGGCCGTCTTGATCATACCGCCGCATGACGTGCAGATCGGCAGGCGCTCATCGATTGCAAAAATCTCGCGAACCCACTCGAGCTCGTAGCGTTGCTGGCAATCGAGACAAGTTGCATAGGTCGTATTGCCGTGGAGCTCGATGACCTTGTCGTCGGGGATGCCCGAGGCCTGATGCAGGCCATCGATGTTCTGCGTGATGATGGCCGACATCTTGCCGGTCTCGACCAGGCGGGCGAGTGCGCGGTGGCCGGCGTTGGGAGTTGCCCGCTTGATCACCTCATCGGAGGCGAATTTGCGCCGCCAGGTCTCACGACGGGCTTCGGGCGAGGCAACGAAATCCTGAAACTGAATTGGTTGCATCTTGGTCCAGATGCCGCCTGGCGACCGATAGTCAGGGATGCCGGACTCGGTCGAGATGCCGGCGCCCGTGAAGGCCACGATGTTTCTCGCCTCCGAGATCATGCGGCGAAGCTCTTCTGCGTCTGACATGCCGCCTCCCCCTATCGGTGCAGTTGCTGATTGCTGTTCAAGCAAACGATTCACGTGGAACATGGCAGCGGGTGGGGCATGTTTCGTCAAGTCCCCCGTCTCGAGGCCGGCTTTTTTACCGCTGGAAGGCACAACCGCGCCAATGGGCGGGCTTGCCTCCTTGACCGAGGCACCCTTTCGGCCACATTACCGGCTCAAATCATCCTACATGATGCGGAAAAGCCCCATGGCAACCGAACGGTACAACGCGCCCGAGCGCGAGCAGCACTGGCAGAAGGTCTGGGAGGACAAGCAAACCTTCCGAACGGCCGACGATATGTCACGGCCGAAGTGCTACGTGCTCGAGATGTTTCCCTACCCCTCCGGGCGCATCCACATGGGGCATGTGCGCAACTACACGATGGGCGACGTGCTGGCGCGGTTCAAACGGGCGCAGGGCTTCAACGTTCTGCACCCGATGGGCTGGGATGCCTTCGGCATGCCGGCTGAAAATGCCGCCATGGAGCGCAAGTCGCACCCCAAGACGTGGACCTACGAAAACATTGCCGCAATGAAGGCGCAGCTCAAATCGATGGGCCTGTCGCTCGATTGGTCACGAGAGATCGCGACCTGCGATCCGAGCTACTACGTGCATCAGCAGCGCTTGTTCCTGGACATGCTGGCCAAAGGGCTGGCCTACCGCCGCAAATCGAAGGTCAACTGGGATCCGGTCGACCAGACGGTGCTGGCCAACGAGCAGGTAATCGATGGGCGTGGCTGGCGCTCGGGCGCGCTGGTGGAGCAGCGCGAGCGCGAACAATGGGCGTTCCGCATCACCCACTACACGCAAGAGTTGCTCGAGGCGCTCGGCACGCTCGAGAAGTGGCCGGATAAGGTCCGGCTCATGCAGGAGAATTGGATCGGTCGGTCCGAGGGCCTGCTGCTGTGGTGGAAGCTCGACGCTGCCACGGCACCGGCCGGCCATGATGCACTGCAAATCTTCACGACACGGCCCGATACGCTTTATGGCGCCTCGTTCATGGCGATTGCGCCGGATCACCCGCTGGCCAAGGCAGCGGCTGAGAAGGATGCGAAACTTGCGGCCTTCTGCGAAGAGTGCCGGCGCATGGGCACGTCGGTGGCCGAGATCGAGCAAGCGGAGAAGCTGGGCTACGACACGGGCATCACGGCGATTCACCCGCTGGATCCGACCTGGAAGGTGCCCGTTTATGTGGCCAATTTCATTCTGATGGATTACGGCACCGGCGCCATTTTCGGCTGTCCGGCGCACGATCAGCGCGACATCGATTTTGCCAAGAAGTACGGGTTGCCGATCATCCCGGTCGTGGCACCCAAAGACGAGCCAAAACGCGGGCAGGTGGTGGCAAAGATCCACGAGGGGGTCGCCTATCTCGACGATGGCGAGATGATCAACTCGCACTTCCTCGACGGGCTTTCTCCATCGGCGGCGTTCGATGCGGTAGCGCGGCGCCTCGAGGGCGAGAACCTCGACGGCAAGCCGGTGGCCGAGCGCAAGATCAACTATCGGCTCAGGGATTGGGGCATTTCTCGCCAGCGCTATTGGGGCTGTCCGATTCCGGTGGTGCATTGCGAGACGTGCGGCACCGTGCCGGTGAAGGCCCAGGATTTGCCGGTGGTGTTGCCGGACGATGCGACCTTCGACCAGCCGGGCAATCCGCTGGACCGGCATCCGACCTGGAAGCACGTCGATTGCCCGAAGTGCGGCAAGGCTGCCCAGCGCGAAACCGACACGATGGACACATTCGTCGATTCTTCGTGGTACTTCGCGCGCTTCACGGCGCCGAACGCCGCGACACCGACGGACCGGGCCGCGCTCGACTATTGGATGCCGGTGGACCAGTACATCGGCGGCATCGAGCATGCGATCCTGCACTTGCTCTATTCGCGTTTTTTCTACCGGGCGATGGGCGACACGGGACATGGCGGATCGACCAACCTGCCGGAGCCCTTCGCGGCGCTGTTCACGCAAGGCATGGTTGTGCACGAGACCTACCGGCGCGCGGACGTGGAGCCGCCGCAGTGGTTGCTGCCGACCGAAGTCAAGTTCGACGTCGATGGCGACAAACGGACGGCGACCGAACTTGCGACTGGCAAGCCGGCGATCATCGGCTCCATCGAGAAGATGTCGAAGTCGAAGAAGAACCTCGTCGACCCCGATGACATCATTCAGCACTGGGGAGCCGACTGCGCCCGTTGGTTCATGCTGTCGGATAGCCCGCCCGAACGTGACGTGATCTGGACCGAGGCTGGCGTTGCCAGCGCCGGACGCTTCATGCAGCGGGCGTGGCGCCTCGTCGATCTGACGATCGAAAATGCAGCGGCGAAAGGGGCTGCGATGGCGCCGAAGCTTGGCCCTGAGGCCTTGGCTTTGCGTCGCACTGCGCACAAGGTGCTGGATCAGGTTGGCCGTCACATCGAGGCCTTGCGCTTCAATGTGGCCGTTGCGCAACTCTATGAGCTCTCCAACAGCCTGAGTGATGCGTTCAACGCGTCTGGCGAGGGTCTGGCGGAAGCCCAGCGCGAGGCCTGTGAACTGCTGGTGCAAATGCTCGGCCCGATGATGCCGCACCTGGCGGAAGAGTGCTGGGCGAGACTTGGATACAACACCTTGCTGGCAGAACAACCCTGGCCGAAGGCAGATCCGGCGCTGCTCGTTGACGATACCGTTATGGTTGCCGTACAGGTCAATGGTAAACGCCGTGGCGAGCTGAGTGTCAGCCGTGGTGCCGACAATGGTGAAGTCGAAGCTGCCGCGTTGAAGCTGGAAGCGGTCGTCCGTGCCCTGGAAGGGAAGACGCCGAAAAAGGTGATCGTGGTGCCGCAAAGGATCGTCAATGTCGTCGTGTGATCAGCGTCGCCTCTTCGATCGCCCGGCCAGATCAGGCACGCGGGCCATGTTCGGCGTGGCACTGATTGCAGCATTGATCGGCGGATGTGCAGATGGCAGCGGCTTCCGGCCACTGTATGGCCCGACGGGGTCGGGCGCGAGCATGCAGTCTGCGCTCGCCTCCGTCGAGATCGCGGCCATTCCGAGCCGTGTCGGGCAGCGGATCCGCAACGAGCTGATCTTCCAAAACACCGGCGGCGGTGATGCAGCGCCGCGCGAATACCGCCTGCAGATCGGCATCAAGGAATCGCTGAATTCCAGCCTCGTCAAAGGCACTGGTGAGGCGCTGAGCCAAGTCTATAATCTCGAGGCGATCTTCACGCTGGTGAGGATCAGCGACAAGAAGGTGATGCTCAAAGGGAACAGTTACGCGCGAGCCGAATTCGAACGTTTCCATCAGATCTACTCGAACGTGCGCGCCAAGGAAGACGCGGAGAACCGCGCTGCCAATCAAATTGCAGACGACATTCGCACGCGCATCGCCATCGCGTTGTCGCGCAACAAGGTCTAGGCCGGTCGCGCTTGCCATGACTGGCGCCGGAGTTGCGCCGCACCGTCCGCTCGTCGATGTGCCCCGCGCTGCTTGCCATCGGCCGGCATCACTGACACTTTAGCCCGATCCCATCCTGATCGAGACTGCGGGGCGTGATGGTCGCTATCAGGGCCAATCAATCGACATCGTTTCTGGCGAAGCCCGACCCCAGTATGCGGGCCGTGCTGTTGTATGGGCCGGACGCCGGACTGGTGGCGGAGCGGGGGCAAAAGCTGGCGAAGCTGCTGGCGGAACGCGAGACGCCAGCGGGCGAAGTGCTGCGATTGGACGATTCGGATCTGGATAGCGATCCCGACAGGCTGGGTGTCGAGCTGCTGACAATTCCGATGTTCGGCGGCCCGAAGATTATTCGGGCGGCGGCGGGGCGGCGGATCAACGCTGCCGTTCGTGCTCTGCTCGCCGGAGGCACACCGGCTGGGGCGATCATCGTCGAGGCGGGTGAGCTCAGGCGGGACGATGGTCTGAGGACAGTGTTCGAGAAGTCACCGAATGCGGCGGCGATTGCATGTTATCCCGACGAAGGCGCGTCGCTGGACGGATTGATCAGCGAAGTGCTGAAGGCGGCCGGGATGGAGATTGCGCCTGAGGCCCGCCAGGAATTGACTGCCCGGCTCGGGGCCGACCGGGCGTTGTCACGATCCGAGGTGGAAAAGCTGGCGCTTTATGCGCAAGGGGCCGAGCGGATTGAGATCGACCATGTCACCGAGATCATCGGTGATGCCGCCGATATGACGCTCGACCTTGCGATCGGGGCGGCGGCAGCGGGAGATGTGACACATGCGCTGATCGAATGCGATCGAGCGGCGGCGGCAGGGGAGAGCCTGCAATCGATCATGCTGGCTGCAGAGCGGCATTTCCATCGCCTGCACCGCATGCGCGCCGGACTGGACGCGGGCCGGTCCATGGACGACCTTGCACGGCAGATGCGCCCGCCGCTGCCGATCAAGGCGCGCGCGGCACTGGAGCGGCAGGCCCGGGCCTGGTCGACTGATCAGGTTGCATTGGCCATAGGGCGCATCTCGGAGGCGATCAAGAACGCCCGCACAACCGGGGCCGATGAAAGCGTGCTGGCCGAGCGCCTGTTGATGGAGATTTCCCGATTGGCGCGGCAGACAGCACGCGGACGGCCCAGCGCTGGTCGGCATTGACGGGCTTTCAGCTGGCGGCGCGCAGCGGCTTCTCGCGAGGGGGAGCTAGGCACTTGAACTTATGGGTCCCAGAACCCTGATTTGGCGGCATTTCCGTAAAATTTTAGGCTCCAGCTAAGCTCGACATTCATCATCCGCTGATATGTTGGTGCACGTTGTGTTTCTGGGGGTCGAGCAAAATGTTTGCAAAAGGCGATGGATTTCGGGATGTCGAACCATGTCTGGTCGACATTACGCTGACCAATAACGCCAACTACTCAGGTACGATCCAGCGACCGCGGTCGAAGACGCTGCATGAGTACCTCAATAGCGAGATCCGGTTCGTCGAAGTGGAGCTGTTCACCGGGGCGGTGATGCAGGTAAACAAGGCCGCCATTGCATCGTGTGAGCAGCGCGACCTGCCGCGCGCCGACCAATTGGCACTGTCGATTAGACGCGCAGATGTCTACCAGCCCTACGGCACACTTGGCGTTGATATGAACGCCAGCAAAGAGCAGGTGCGGGAAGCCTATCGCACCCGCATGCGGCTCTATCACGGCGACCGGTACGCCAACATCGAGCTGCCGCACGAAGTGGTCAGCTACCTCGACGACATGGCGAAGCGAGTGAACGCCGCTTATCGCGATGCCATGGCAGCCTTCGTGGAACCCGAGCCCGAAGTGAAACCCGCGCGACGCCCGACACGCGCATTCTGAGCCCTCGCGGCCGCCACTACCTCCGTGTTGCATAAGCCTGTTTTTCCGTGCGCTATGATCACGTGGGAAAGAGGCCGCAGGCCGTGCGCTTGTCCCTGGCGCGTGCAGCCCTATAGTGCAGCCCAATTCGCCAAAAGCGTATCGGACCAAGGGAGCACTGAGGCATGGCAGGCAAAACCTATGACGTGGTCGGGATCGGCAATGCGATCGTCGATGTCATCGGGCGGTGCTCCGACGCATTTCTGGCCGAGCATGGCGCAACCAAGGGTGCCATGCGGCTGATCGATACGCCGACCGTTCTGCAACTCTACAAGGCGATGGGGCCGGCGGTGGAAATTTCCGGCGGGTCGGCTGCGAACACGATGGTGGGCATTGCGTCTTATGGCGGCAAAGCCGCCTTCATCGGCAAGGTTGCAGAAGACGAGCTTGGCCGCATCTTCGCACATGACATTCGCGCAGCCGGTGTGACGTTTCAAACCCGCCCGGCAGCGGCAGGGAGCGAACCAACGGCACGTTCGTTGATCCTGGTTACACCCGACGGCGAGCGGACGATGAATACATTCCTGGGTGTCAGCCCCGAACTCGACCATGGCGAGGTCGACCCGAAACTGGTCGGCGATGCCAAGGTCGTCTATCTCGAAGGCTACCTGTTCGACAGGCCCGCTGCAAAGGCTGCATTTCGGCAGGCGGCGAAGATTGCAAAAGAGTCGAAGTCAAAGGTTGCATTGACACTTTCGGATGCCTTCTGCGTCGAGCGTCACCGCAGCGAATTCCTCGACCTGATCAAATCGGACGTCGACATTCTCTTTGCCAACGAGACCGAGATCAAAGCTCTCTACAAGGCCCAGGACTTCGAGGAAGCGGCCCGGCAGGCCAAGGGCCATTGCGAGATCGCCGCTCTCACGCGCAGCGGCAAGGGTTCGCTGATCCTGGCGGATGATCGTGCCGTGACCATCGCACCCGAGCCGGTGAACCGGGTGGTCGATTCGACCGGGGCTGGCGACCTCTATGCGGCGGGTTTCCTGTTCGGAATTACTTCCGGGCGGACATTGGAGGTTTGCGGTCAGCTCGGCAGTATCGCGGCTGCCGAAGTGATCAGCCACGTTGGCGCGCGGCCGGAAACACAACTTGGCCAGCTCGCCGCGTTGAAGGGACTTTGAGGGCGATCACACTCGATGCGCGGCGACCGCCTAGACCCGGCGCAGCGCGACGCTCTCGATGTTGTGGCTTGGCCCCTTGCGCAGGATCAGTTTGGCGCGTTGGCGGGTCGGGAGGATGTTGTCCTCGAGGTTGACCTTGTTGATGGTCCCCCAAATCTCGAGCGCGCGGGCCTCGGCCGCGTCGTCTGTCAGCTGGGCATAGCGGTGGAAGTAGGCTGCGGGATCGCGGAAGGCGGTCTTGCGCAGGCGCATGAAGCGCGTCACGTACCAGCGCTCGATAACGGCTGGGTCTGCGTCGATATAAATCGAGAAGTCAAAGAAGTCGGAAACGAACGGAATGGCCTGACCATCACGTGGCAGGCGGGCTGGCTGAAGGACGTTCAGCCCCTCCACGATCAGAATGTCGGGCCGCTCGATCACCATCTCCTGTCCCGGAACGATGTCGTAGTGGAAGTGCGAGTAGACCGGGGCGCTGACGCGCTGGACGCCGGCCTTGATGTCACCGAGGAAATTCAACAGACGCGGCAGATCGAAGCTTTCGGGGAAGCCCTTGCGGTTCATGATGCCGCGCGCTTCCAACTCGGCATTGGGCAGCAGGAAGCCGTCAGTCGTAATGAGGTCGACCCGGGGATGGTCCGGCCAGCGCGCCAGCAGGGCGCGGAGAACGCGGGCGGTGGTACTCTTGCCGACAGCGACCGAGCCAGCGCAACCGATGATGAAGGGCACGCGACCGTCCTTGCGCCCGAGGAAGCGCGAGGTGACGGCATGAAGGTCCTGGGAGGCGGCCACATAAAGGTTCAACAGTCGGGAGAGCGGGAGGTAGATCTGCTCGACCTCCGCCATCGAGAGTTCCTCGATGAGGCCGGACAGCGCTTCCAGATCGCGCGGGACGAGCGTCATGGGCGTATCCGCCCTCAGCCTCCCCCATTCCTGGCGAGAGAAATGACGATAGGGAGAGTACTGGAGGCTTGCCGAAGAGCCTCCACTGCCAGCCGGTGCATCAACTCTGGTATCCGCGCCTGGAATAATCACGGTTTGCGCGCTGCCTTTTCATCGTGACCAGATTGGCCTGTGCGCTGCTCGAGCACGTCCAACACCTCTGCGAAAGCAATGTCTCGGACCTCGAGGACCACGAGAAGATGATACAGGAGATCGGCCGCCTCTGCCTTCAGCGCGGCATCATCCTGGTGAACGGCGGCGATGACTGCTTCAACGGCTTCCTCGCCCAGCTTCTTGGCGCACCGCTCGGGACCACCCTCCAATAGCTGGCGCGTATATGATCGCTCGGCTGTTGCCTGCCGGCGCGCATGAATGGTTGCTGCGAGCCGTTCCAGTGTATCGCGTGCCATTGGGGGATCCGCCGCCTGCGCCGAAGAGGACTAGTGCCGGCGCAGTTTATCAAGACCTTGGCCAAGCCCCGTCAAGGCCTGATTCCGCGGGGGGCCGTCGCGGCCGGTTCAGTTGTAGGTCCAGCGTCGCGAGATTGGTGCGGTCAGCGCAGTCATTCGCCTTGCTGGCCAAGCAACCGCAGGCGCAGATAATCAAGCTGATCGAAGTTGCCGTACTTGATCAGCATGACACCGCTTTCGCCCGAACTGCGCTTGATCTCCACCTTCAGGCCGAGGCTGTCGGCAATCTCTTTCTCGAAGGCGCGGGTGTCGGCATCCTTGGCGCGTTTGCCACGGCGCTCGGCCGGATTTTCGAGGGCATGGACCATGGCCTCGACCTCGCGTACGTTCATGTCGCGCTCGACGATCTTGAGAGCCAGGGTTTCCGCGTCTTCGCGGCCGACGAGGGCGCGGGCGTGGCCGGCGGTCAACTTGCCTTCGCGCACGAAGGTACGCACGGTGTCCGGCAGCTTGAGAAGGCGGAGCGTGTTGGCGACATGGCTGCGGCTTTTGCCAATGACCTCTGCCAGGCGTTCCTGGGTGTAGCTGAAGCGCTCCATCAATTCGTTGTAGCCGGCGGCTTCTTCGATGGAATTGAGGTCGGCGCGCTGGACGTTCTCGATGATCGCCAGCTCCAGGACCTCTTGATCACCAAGCTCGCGAACGATAACCGGGGCGGTGTGGAGGCCTGCCAGCTGCGCTGCCCGCCACCGGCGCTCGCCGGCGACGATCTCATAGCCGCCATTGCCGGCCGGATCCGGCCTGACGATTATCGGCTGGACGAGGCCCTTCTGGCGGATGGAATCGGCCAGCTCGATGAGATCGTCCTCGGGAAAGTCCTTGCGCGGGTTCAGGCTCGACGAGCGGATCATGTCGATGGCGACGACCTTCTGCTCGCCCTCGGGCGGCAGGCGCGGCGTCTGCGGTCCGGCCTGAGAGGTGGTATTGGCGGCATCACCTATCAGCGACGCCAATCCACGACCCAGTCTGCTGCGATGCACTGGCATTGGCGCCGACGACATTCTCGCTCTCCCGCTCTCTCAATTCGTTCGCGTTTCCCCGACGGCCAGGGCCATCGCAGGATCGTGGTGTGCTCTCAACGCGGACCTCCAGTCGCTGGAGGTCCAAAATTCCTACGCCGCTCGCATTTGTCGTTCACGCTCGATCAGCTCGCGAGCCAGATCCATGTAGGCCTCGGAGCCTTTGCACTTGTGGTCGTAAACGAGGATCGGCATGCCGTGCAGGGAGCTTCGGCCACCTTGATATTGCGGGGGATGACAGTGGCGTAGACTTTCGGCCCGAAGAAGTCGCGGACGTTGTCGGCCACTTCGCGTGCGAACTGGGTGCGCTCGTCGTGCATGGTGAGGACCACACCCTGGATCTCCAGGGACGGGTTGAGCGTGGCGCGCACCTGACCGATGGTCTCGGCCAATTGCGAAATACCTTCCAGAGCGAAGAATTCGGTCTGTACGGGCACCAGCACAGCGTTGGCCGCGACCATGGCGTTGAGGGTGAGCAGGTTGAGGAGGAGGGCAGTCAATCAGAACGTAACTGTAGGGTCCGTCTGCTGGTGGAGTTGTATTGAGCACGGAGATGGCATCGCGCAGGCGGAACGGCTTGGAATTGTCGTTGATGAGCTCGGTGTCGAGGCCAACCAGATCGGAGTTGGCCGGCACGATTGCGAGGCCCGGCACGGCTGTGCGCAGACTTGCGCCTGCCAACGAGGTGGCGCCGGTGAGGACGTCATAAGTTGTAGCGGACCGGGCTTCGGGAGAGATGCCGACGCCGGTCGAAGCATTGCCTTGCGGATCGAGATCCAGGATCAGCACCCGCTCGCCTACAGCGGCCAGGGCGGTGCCGAGATTGATGGTGGTCGTGGTCTTGCCGACGCCGCCCTTTTGATTGGCGACCGCCAGGACGCGAGGGGCCATGCCTGCGGGTTTCATGCCTGTGCCGGTCATTGGGTCTCTAGCCCTCTGCTCTCACGGCGCTGCCGTGGATGCGAATAATACGCGCTTGCTGTTCCGTGCGACTCGCCAAGACATCATACTCGAACTGCCACGACCTTTGCGCTTCGGCCACTTCGTCCTCGGCGCCCCGGCCCTTCATAAACAGAGCAGTTGTTGCGTTTCCCAGCAGCGGGGCCGCCAGCTCGAGGAGCCTTGGCAAGGGCGCCAGGGCACGCGCGGAAATGACATCTGCCGACGTGAGTTTAGCGCGAGTCGCGGATTCCTCGATGCGTGCACACAGGATGTCCACAGGGATCAGCGTGGCCAAGGAGGTCTGTCGCACGACCTCCCGCAGGAACGCGCACTTCCTTTGATCACTCTCGACCAACGTGAACCTTGGCCGGGGCGCGGCACGGCCAGCGCGCAAAATAGCGCAGACCAGGCCCGGAAAACCGGCGCCGCTGCCCAGATCGACCCAGCTGGAGGCTGTTGCGGGCGCCAGGGAGGCAATTTGGGCGCTGTCCGCGAAGTGGCGGTGCCAGGCGTCATCGAGCGTGGACGGGGCGACGAGATTGATCCGCGCCTGCCAATGACGGAGCGTGGCGGCATAGACTTCGAGGCGCGCGATGGTTTCGGGGGTGACGCCAAAGTCCGAGGCAAACTCTGCTGCGGAACGGATATGCGGTAACGGATCGGCCGGGCTGGCGAGGTCCGTCATGCGGTGCGCCTGACGGGTTTGCGCACGTGGGCCAGGATCAGCATCAGCGCCGCCGGCGTAATGCCATCGATGCGGGCGGCCTGGGCCAGCGACGCCGGTCGACGGGTTGCCAGCTTCTGGCGTAGCTCGACCGACAGGCCCGAGAGGGCTGCGTAGTCGAAGTCGGCCGGAATGATGGTAGCCTCGTCGCGGCGGAGGACGGCGACGTCGGCCTCCTGACGCTCGACGTAGGCTGCGTAGCGAGCGTCGGTCTCGATGTGGCTGGCGGTATCGGATGAGATCTCTGCAAGCTCGGGCCAGATGGCGGTCAGGCGTCCAATGTCGACACCGGGCAGCGACAGGAGGTCGAAGGCGGAGCGACGGCGGCCGTCGCGATTGATCTCCAGGCCGTGGCGGCTGGCTTCGTTGGGGGTCAGCGCGCGGCTTTCGAGCATGCCGCGGGCCGCGGCCAGCGCCGCCTTGCGGTTGGCAAAGGCCTGGCGCCGTTCGGGGCCGATGCAGCCGAGGCTTTCACCCAGCGGGGTCAGCCGGCGGTCGGCGTTGTCGGCCCGTAGGCGCAGGCGGAACTCGGCGCGCGACGTGAACATGCGGTAGGGCTCGCTGACGCCGCGCGTCACGAGATCGTCGATCATGACGCCGAGGTAGGCATCGGCGCGGGAGACGACGATGCCGTCGCGGTCTCCCGAGGCGCGGAGGGCTGCGTTTAGACCTGCCAGCAAACCCTGGGCGCCGGCCTCCTCGTAGCCGGTGGTGCCGTTGATCTGTCCGGCAAGGAACAGGCGGGGCAGGCGGGTGACCTCGAGCGTCGGCGCCAGCTCCCGCGGATCGACGTAGTCGTATTCGATCGCGTAGCCCGGGCGGATGATCGCCGTCGTCTCCAGGCCTGGGATGGTGGCGATGAAGGCCTTCTGGACCTCCTCCGGCAGCGAGGTCGAAATGCCGTTCGGATAGACGGTATGGTCGTCGAGGCCCTCCGGCTCCAGGAAGATCTGATGCGCGGTGCGATCGGCAAAGCGCACGACCTTGTCCTCGATCGACGGGCAATAGCGCGGGCCGGTCGATTGGATCTGGCCCGAATACATCGGCGAGCGCGCGAGGTTGGCGCGGATGATGGTGTGTGTCGCCTCGGTGGTTCCCGTGACGCCGCAGGAGATCTGCGGGGTGGTGATTGCGGTGGTGAGGAACGAGAAGGGGACGGGCGGCTCGTCGCCTGCCTGCATCTCCAGCCGGTCCCAGGCGATGGTACGGCCGTCGAGGCGGGCCGGCGTGCCCGTCTTCAAGCGGCCAAGATTGAGGCCCAGCGCCTCGATGCGTTCAGCCAGGGCTACTGCAGGGGCTTCGCCGACCCGGCCGGCGGGGATCTTAATGTCGCCCATGTGGATGAGGCCGCGCAGGAACGTGCCTGTGGTCAAAACCACGGCGCCAGAGCTGAATTCGCGGCCATCGGCAAGGCGCACGCCTGCAACCGAATTGTCCTGGACCAGGAAGTCGTCGACGGCGCCCTCGATGACGGTTAGGCCTGGGGTGCCGGCAATGGCTGCCTGCATGGCCTGGCGGTAAAGCTTGCGGTCGGCCTGGGCGCGGGGGCCTTGGACGGCTGGACCCTTGGAACGGTTGAGGAGACGGAACTGGATGCCCGCCGCGTCGGCGACCCGGCCCATGAGGCCGTCGAGGGCATCGATTTCGCGGACCAAATGACCCTTGCCCAGTCCACCAATGGCGGGGTTGCACGACATCTCGCCGATCTTGGCGCGTGCATGGGTGACGAGGGCCGTGACAGCGCCCAGGCGCGCGGCAGCTGCGGCGGCCTCGGTGCCGGCATGGCCGCCTCCGACCACGATAACGTCGAAGCGGGTTGGGTTTTGGGCGGTGTCGGTCATGAGGGCTATGTAGCGTGCCGGCCGGATTGTGGAAATAGGCTGAAGCGGCCGATATTTAAGTGTGGGCCGACATCTGCGGCAGCCTGTTTCACGTGAATCATATCTGTGGATTGCGTCGGTTTTCCCCAGAATGTTTCACGTGAATCCTTGGATGGCCGTGAATCAGCGGTTGGGCACCGAGACGGCCCGTGGCCAGAGGTTGCTGTCCACAATGCTCAGTGTTTCACGTGAATCCTCGGGATAACCCGATGATTTTACTTGCCAATGCAAAAGCGTCCGAAGATCGCGCCTAGCACTTCCTCGGCATCGATGCGGCCGGTGATGCGGCCGAGCGCATCCGCCGCGAGACGGAGGTCCTCGGCGGCGAGCTCCGTGGCACAGGTGGCGTCTTGGGATTGGAAACGGGCCAAGGCCGCCCGGCATTGCTCGAGGGCGGTGCGATGGCGAATGCGGGTCGGGACGGCCTGGTCGCGTGGCGCGGCCGTGGCCAGACGCTTTTCAACCTCCCGCGTCAGGAGGTCGATCAGTGCAGACATGCCGGCGCCTGTCTTGGCGGAAATCGGGGTGGCGCCGTGCATCAAGGCGGCTTCGGCTGTTGCGGGATGCAGGTCGATTTTATTGAGGACCACGGCGATCCGATCGGCGGCCGGTGCCAGTTCGGCCGAGGGCTGCCAGACCGGGTCGGCGCCGTCGACAAGCCAAAGCACGAGGTCGGCGTCGCCTGCGCGGGCGAGGGTGCGGCGCATGCCCTCGCGTTCGATGGCGCCGGCATCCTCCAGGCTGCGGAGGCCTGCGGTGTCGGCGATGATGACGGCGTAGCCGCCGAGATCGAGATGGGTCTCGACCACGTCGCGGGTGGTTCCTGCCTCGGGAGAGACGATGGCGACGTCGCGGTTGGCGAGGGCGTTCAAAAGGCTGGATTTGCCGGCGTTGGGCGGTCCTGCAAGGACGATGCGGAACCCTTCGCGGATGATTTCGCCGTGATCGGCCCGGGCGAGGGCGGCTTCGATGGCCTCCAGGGTTGGGAGGATGGCTGTGCGGGCGGCGGCGAAGGCGTCGGCGGCAACGTCGGCCTCGTCGGAGAAGTCGATTGCGGCCTCGGCCATTGCGCGGGCCTGCAGCAGGCTCTCGCGCCAGGCGTCGCACAGGCGGGCGAAGGCGCCGGACTGATGGGTCAAGGCCTGGCGGCGCTGCGCCTCGGTCTCCGCGTCGATGATGTCTGCGAGACCTTCCGCTGCGGTCAGGTCCAGGTGGCCGCTTTCGAAGGCACGGCGGGCGAATTCGCCGGGTTCCGCCAAGCGCAGGCCGGGCATTGCTGCCAACACCTCAAAAATGGCTCGGATGACCGCCGGGCTACCATGGATCTGCAACTCGACCATGTCCTCGCCCGTCTCGCTTTTGGGGCCGGAAACCAGAGCACCAAACCTTCGTCGAGCACGTCGCCGGTCTCGGGGTGGCGGATGCGGCGTAGGCCGGCATAGCGCGGTGGTGGCGTGGACGATACCAGACGTGCCAGGGCAGGCCCGGCCAAGGGGCCGGACAGGCGGATGACGGCGACGCCTGAGCGGCCCGGCGCACTCGACAAGGCAAAAATGGTCGGCTGTTGATGCATCCAGATCGCCATGACATCGGTTAGACTTGAAGGTAATGGGTGGTCACTGCCCATCTCAGCACAAAAGTCTTCGACTGCCGC
The DNA here is from genome assembly GCA_041397705.1 of Hyphomicrobiaceae bacterium. GTDB lineage: Bacteria > Pseudomonadota > Alphaproteobacteria > Rhizobiales > Hyphomicrobiaceae. Next base: position 111,406 of record JAWKWC010000010.1, on the reverse strand, counting down.
ATGCGCAAATCCCTCCCCGTTCGCTTCGGCTCGGTTGCCGTCCGTCCGCCGCTGGTTCAGCCCGGGCAGCGTATCGGCTTGATGGGCGGCTCGTTCAATCCGCCCCACTTGGCGCATCGGGCCATCGCGCTGGTGGCACTTAAGCGTTTGGGGCTCGATCAAGTCTGGTGGCTGGTCACGCCCGGCAATCCGCTGAAGGGGCGCGGCGACCTCGCGCCGCTGGAGGAACGCATGGCATTATCCAGGGCCATGGCGCAAGATCGGCGCATCGTGCCGACGGCCTTCGAAGCCGATTTGCCGTCGCGATTCACCGTGGCCACGCTGGCCCATCTGAAGCTGCGCCACCCCGGTGTTCGCTTCGTGTGGACGATGGGCGCGGATTGTCTTGCGGAATTCCATCGCTGGCAGCAGTGGCGCGAAATCTTCCAAACGATGCCGATTGCCGTGGTGGATAGGCCGGGTTGGCGCCTCAAGGCGCTCGCCTCGCCCGCGGCGCAGGCCTTTGCGCGCTGCCGCATACCGGAGCAGGAGGCTCGTCGCCTGGTCCTCCAAGGGCCGCCGGCCTGGACGATGCTCTCCGGGCCGTTGCTGGCGGTCTCCTCGACCGAGATCCGTTCATCGCGCAAGCGAGGCGGCGCTGGTGGGGGTGGGGCGGCAAGTCCGCAAAAAGCATAGTCCGAAGTGAGGCCTTGAAAGAGGTTTCCACATCGGCCTATTGTTGGTCAGGTGCGGCGTGCTATTTTGAGCCCACCAAGCTAGCTGGCCTCGATGGTGAGACGGCAGGCTGATGCCTTCATCAGGCAAACCCAATAGGGTTCGATGACGAATAGGATGCTCAACCGAAGATGAGAACCGCCACAGGGGCTGCTCGATCGAGTGCGCCTCACCCTGAGGCTTTGTCCAATGCCAATGCCTCAGATGTGTTACTCAAGCGGATCCTGGCCTGGCTGGACGATGCCAAGGCCGAAGATATCGTCACGATTGACCTCAACGGCAAATCCTCCATCGGCGACTTCATGATCATCGCCACGGGGCGTTCGGACAGGCATGTCGGCGCCATCGGCGACCAGATCTTGCGAAAGCTGAAAGACGAAGGTCATGGCAGGGTCCGGATGGAGGGGATGCCCCAGTGCGACTGGGTGCTGATCGACACGGGCGACATCCTGATCCATTTGTTCCGGCCCGAGGTGCGTGAGTTCTACAACCTCGAAAAGATGTGGTCCGCGGACCGGACACCGGACGAAACGGCGCACTGAGTGTTGCCGTGTCCGGTTCCCGGCGCCGGGCTGACTGAGCGCCTGGGCAAGATTGGTGGTCGGACGTCTCCCCACTTGGCGGAGGTTGGCGCGTGAGGCTTGGCGTGCTGGCAGTCGGCCGCCTCAAGAGTGGTGGCGAGCGTGTCCTTGTCGACCGCTACCTCGAGCGGCTCAAAGGTGCGCGGGGCGTCGGGATAGGCCCGGTCTACGAAAAAGAAATCACGGAGGCCCGCGCGGCAGGCTCCAGCGAGCGGCGGTCGGATGAAGCAAGCCGCCTACTCAAGGCCGCCGGCGACGCGGATGTCTTGGTCGTGCTGGATGAGGCGGGCACGCAGATGACCAGCGCTGCGTTCGCCAGTTGGCTTGGGCGCGAGCGGGACCGCGGCGCTCGTCACGCCGCCTTTCTGATTGGCGGACCTGACGGCCAGGGCGAGGAAGTCATTGCGGCTGCAACTCTGCGCCTGTCTTTTGGTCAGATGACCTTGCCACATGGTCTTGCGCGTGCCGTTCTTGCCGAGCAGCTCTACCGGGCCACCACGATCCTTCTCGGCCATCCCTATCATCGCGCCTGAGAAGCCTCGCGACTTGGCATTTGAGGGGATGCGATAGCTCCGAGGCGAGCCTTAGCGCGCGAGAGAGTGCGACATATTCATTGACTTTCCGACCACCTCGCCGGATAAGCGGGTGCTCGCGCGGTAGCTTCGGTTGCCGCGCTCAAAATCGCTATTCGAGGCTAGATGCCTACGCTCTGATCCCTGTGGTCAGGCTGCATTGGTATCGCAAGACTGCCAGCACGTGTTCTGGTGGCGCCGAAGGGTGCGTACAACTCGAAGGAGAAGCAGAATGTACGCCGTCATCAAGACGGGCGGGAAGCAATACCGCGTTGCCGCCAACGATACCGTTATTGTCGAAAAGATTGCGGGTGACGCCGGTGCTGCCGTCGAATTCACTGAAGTTCTGATGCTGGGTGGTGAGGGCGAACCGAAGGTCGGTCAGCCTCTCATCGCCGGAGCGAAAGTGACCGCTGAGGTCGTCGCCCAGGGCCGCGCCAAGAAGGTGATCGCCTTCAAGAAGCGCCGGCGGAAAAACTCGCGGCGCAAGCGGGGGCATCGCCAGGAGCAGACGACAGTCAAAATCACTGGTATTATTGGCGGCTGATTACCGAGCCCTGCTGCAGATCATCTAAGGACGAAACATCATGGCACATAAGAAAGCAGGCGGCTCGTCACGCAACGGCCGCGATACCGCAGGCCGCCGTCTCGGCGTGAAGAAGGCCGGCGGCGAGCATGTCATTCCCGGCAACATCATCATTCGCCAGCGCGGGACGCAGAAGCACCCCGGCAGCGGCGTCGGCATGGGCCGCGATCACACGATCTTTGCGGTCGTCGAGGGCCAGGTCGAGTTCCAAACCAAGCGGAACGGCCGCGTGTTTGTGTCGGTCAAGCCGAACAAGCTCGAAGCCGCCGAATAAGGCCAGGCCCAAGTTGTTTAGGGGTTGGTCGAAAGCCACCCCGATATCGCACGTGCAGAGGGGGAGGCAGTCGACTGCCGCCCCCTTCGCTATTTGTGGCTACAACCTTTGATCCATTCTTTTCACGTGAAACAGCGGGGGATGCAACCCGTGAGCAAAATTGGTGGAAGATTACTTCTGTCGTGGGGCATCGAGCCCGGCCCGCGCTTCAAGGATGCGCTGGCAGAGGCAAGGCGTCTGCAGGGCGAGGGTTTGGATCTCGAGGCGATCCAGGCCGCGATCGTGGCGCAATTCCCAAAGCCCGCCGTTCTCAGGCGCCGGCTCAAAGGCAGTTTTGCCGAGGCGATCAGTGCCGAGACCGACGAGGATGCGGCCAACATTGAAGCTGTGCGCCGGCACATGAGCGACTTGATGCGCTGCCCGGTGCTCGAGCATGGGGCGATCATGCCGGATGCCTGCCCGGCCGGCAACGCACCGGGCACGATCCCGGTTGGCGGAGCTGTCGTGTCAAAAGCCATTCATCCGGCGTTCCACTCGGCCGACATCTGCTGCTCGATGTATGCCACCGTGTTCCCCGAGGGCGTCGACACATCCGACTTCATGGATGCACTTGCGGCTTCGACGCGGTTCGGGCCGGGGGGACGTGCGCCTGAGGACCAGGTGGCCGATCCGATTGCCGATGAGATCGAGGACACAACAAATCCGTTCCTGACGGGTCTTGTTGGCCGTGCCAGGGCTCAACTTGCCGACCAGGGTGACGGCAACCATTTCGCGTTTCTGGGAACGCTCGAGGTAACGGCGCCGCTAAAAGCCAAACTGGTGGAGAGCGGGCAGGCCGGGCTTGTCAACGCGCTTGGGTCTGCGAAGTCTGTGAATGTGCTGGTCACGCATCACGGCAGCCGCGATCTTGGTGCACAGGTCTACAAGCGTGGGCTGGCCGAGGCGGTGCGCCAGACGTCCCGAATTTCGCCCGACACGCCGGCGCACCAAGCCTGGATCGATCCCGAAAGTGATGCGGGGGCGCTTTATTGGGATGCCCTGCAGTATGTGGCGCGGTGGACGCGGCGCAATCATCAGCTCGTGCACGAGCGTACGCTGGCCCGGCTAGGGATCGGCGCGCTCGGGTCCGTTGGCAACGAGCACAACTTCGTCTGGAAACGTGGCGACCGCTACTTCCACGGCAAAGGGGCAACGCCGGCGTGGGCCGATGCCACGGGAAATCCGCTTTTGGGGCTTATACCCCTCAATATGGCGGCGCCCGTGCTCTTGACGCTTGGGCGTGACAACACGGAATTTGCGTCGTTTTCGCCGCATGGTGCCGGCCGGAACAAAAGCCGGACGGCACTGCTCAAGGAACTGGGCATCCATGGGTTGGCACCCGAGCTTTTCGTTACCAAATCACGAGAGAGCGTGGCGCGGCAGACCGAAGGTCTCGATGTCCGGTTCTTCTACGACCGGCCGGACGTGTCGGAAAGCCCGGTGGCCTACAAGTCGGCCGACCAAGTGCGCGAGCAGATCGAGCGGTTCGGTTTGGCCGACGTCATAGGGTTGACCATGCCGAAGGGCTCGATCATGGCCGGCGATTACGATAAGCCGTGGTATCGCAAAAAGACGAAGGCAAAGGCCGTATAAGATCGCAAGCCACAACATTAGAGTGTCAGCGCTGCATATGATTGTGCCAGTCATCGAAACAGAACGACTCATCCTCCGCCCGCTGCGGGCCGGGGATGAGCCCAGATTTCTGGCGCTCGCTAGCGATTGGGACGTGGCTTGCATGAACAGCGACATCCCGCATCCGCTGACCTCGGCGCAGGCCAAGGCGTGGCTGACCGACAGTGGCGATGATGTGCGGTTCGCCATCGATCATTCCGGCACCATGATCGGCAGCGTCGGCTACTTTCAGCGCCGATCGGGCACTGCCGAGGTCGGTTTCTGGCTTGGTCGGGATCACTGGGGCTTCGGCTTCGGCACCGAAGCGACAAAGGCGGTGCTAAGATACGGGCTCGGCCAAGGACACCGCTCGTTCTCGTCAGCGCATTTTCTTGACAACTACCCTTCGCAAAAGCTGCTGGCGAAATTGGGCTTCGAAGCTGTCGGCCGCGGGCCGATCTGGTGCGCAGCGCGCGGAATGGAAGTCGAGGCCATCAGCGTTCTTCTGAACTACGAGCGCGCCCAGGCGGTGGTCGGGCCAGTCGATAGTCCGGCTTCTGCCCCGCCTGCTGCCCGCTGGCACGGGCGACTCGGGCGGTGGCTTGGAGGCCAGCCACGCAGAACCAACGTGTGATTGCCGCCTTAACGCGTGTACGCAGACGCTGTAATAGCCCTTGAATGTAACTCTTGTCCGCTGCGGCGGCAGTCTCAGAGCGGTCACCATGAAGTTTCTGGATCAGGCGAAAATCTACGTGCGCTCAGGTGCGGGCGGCAATGGATGCATCTCGTTCCGGCGTGAGAAGTTCATCGAATTCGGCGGACCCAACGGTGGTAACGGGGGAAAGGGCGGCGATGTCATCGTGACCTGCGTCGACAACCTCAACACGCTGATCGATTATCGCTACCAGCAGCACTTCTTCGCCAAGGACGGCCAAGCCGGCATGGGCCGCGACCGGTCAGGCTCGAACGGGCAGGACATGGTGATCAAGGTGCCGCCGGGCACCGAGGTGTTGGCCGAGGACCAGGAAACCGTGCTGGCCGAGCTTATCAACCCTGGTGACCAGGCCGTGATCGCGAAGGGCGGCAACGGCGGGTTTGGCAATGCGCATTTCAAAACCTCGACGAACCGGGCGCCACGACATGCCAACCCGGGTCAACCCGGCGAAGACCTTACCATCTGGCTGCGGCTCAAGTTGATTGCCGATGCAGGGTTGATCGGGCTCCCCAACGCCGGAAAATCCACCTTTCTCGCCGCTGTCACGGCTGCGAAACCCAAAATTGCCGATTATCCGTTCACAACACTGCATCCCAACCTGGGCGTGGTGCGGGCGGGAGATGTGGACTTCGTGCTGGCCGATATTCCCGGCTTGATCGAAGGTGCGCATGACGGGGCGGGGCTTGGCACCCGGTTCCTGGGCCACGTCGAGCGGTGCGCGGTGCTGCTGCATCTGGTGGATGGCACATCCGACGACGTGGCCGAGGCCTACCGCACGGTACGGCGCGAAATCCGGGCCTATTCGCCGGAACTTGCCAAGCGCAAGGAGATCGTGGCGCTGTCGAAATCGGATTCGATTTCGCCCGAAGATCTCGAGTTGCGCGCTGCGGAATTGTCGAAAGTTGCCCGCAAGAAACCGCTGGTGCTGTCGGCCGTTTCGGGCGCCGGTGTGCAGGACGCGCTGTATGCCATAGGCCGTGAAGTTCAGCGGGGACGCAAGCAAGAGGTCGCGGCGCGCGAAGAGACCGAGGGCCGGCAGCGCTGGCGGCCAAACCTGGCCTAGGCGGGCGCACGGCTGGCCCTGTCAGCGCCGCTCGAGGCCAATATCGCCGCGATTAACGAACCTGAGACAGGTCGGCGTTAGGCTCGGTTCCGGGCGATTGCATGGATCGGAGGGGCTTTGGCGCCCTGCGTCATCGGCAACGCGTGTCCTCAATGGTATCGGTCATGCCTGACCGGCTCGATAGAGAATGAACGTCAGATGGTGGTGAGGCCCCAGTCCAGCGGTTCGCCGTTCGTGTCGGTGATCGTTCCGCATCTCGACGATGTGGTCCGGCTCAGCCGCCTGATGTCTGCGCTTTCGGCGCAAACGTGGCCGCGTGATGCGTTCGAGATCATCGTTGCAGACAATGGCTCGGGCTGCGGGATCGACGTCGTGCGCGCCGCTGCACGTGGCGCACGGGTGGTGGCCGCTCCCGAGCGCGGGGCGGGGCCGGCGCGCAATCATGCCTTGGCTTTTGCCACGGGTAGCATCCTCGCCTTTACCGACAGTGATTGCCTGCCGGACCCAGACTGGCTTGCGCAGGGTGTAGCGGCGCTCGCTGCCGCCGACTTTGTGGGTGGGGCCATGACGGTGACGGTTGGCGACGCGGCGCGGCCAAGTCCGAGCGAAGCCTTCGAATTGGTGTTCGCTTTCGACAATGAGCGCTACGTCGCGCAACTCGGGTTCTCGGTGACGGCCAATCTGTTCGTCAGGCGTGACGTGATGGCGGCTGTGGGCGGGTTCCGCACCGGCGTGCCTGAGGATCTGGGTTGGTGCCGGCGCGCGCGGGCGCTCGGCTACCGTATCGGTTATGCGTCTGGGGCAACGGTGCAGCATCCAGCGCGTGAAGGCTTCGAGGCGCTGGCCCGGAAGTGGCGGCGACTGACGGACGAAGCATTTGCGGACTGGTGCGACGGTGGCCAAAGCCGTGCCCTGTGGGCGTTGAGGGCTTTGGGCGTGCTGGTCTCGCCGGTGTGGGACGGAGCTAGGGTCGCTCGCTCGTCCAAGCTGCGTGGTGCGGGCCAGCGCATGGTGGCCGCAGCGGTGCTGCTCCGGCTCAGGGCCTTGCGGTCGCGGTGGATGATGGCGCAGGCTTTCAGTCCGAATACCCGGGTGACGGCGAGAGCACCAGACGTGCCTCTGGTTCAGACCGGTCCTGCGCAACAGATCTGACGCTGCCTGCTACATTTTTTGCGCCGAGAAGATCGAATTGTAGCCCTGCTCGGCCCAATTCGGCGGCACCGGGCATGGCCGGGGATCGAGGTGCGCCACCTTGGCCGGCTGCCCCCTTACGATGTGCCCGGTTTTGCGGGTCGGCGAGGGCGGCGGCATCCAGGCGAAAGCATCTGCCGAACCATAGATGAACAGCGGCAATGCACGAACCCGATTGGTCAGGTTGGCGCGCGAGGCGTGCAGCGTCCGGCAATTGATCGCGATGACGGTGCCTGGCCCGCCCTTCATATCCTGGGCGCGGTCAAGACCCGCGTCTTTCAAGTCGCCGTCGTCGATCGAGCCGGTCCAGCGGCCTTCGCCATCCCGGTGGACGTACAACTCGCCCTCGTGGGAGCCCGGGACACAGCTCAAGGGGCCCTCGTCATAGCCCACGTCGTCAAGGTGCACGCCGAGTGTCACAAGCGAATAATTCGTGTGTGGCCAAGCTGTTATGTCCTGATGCCACTTCACCACTTCGCCGGTTCCCGGCCATTTGTAGTTGAGCTTGCTGGAGTGGAATTTGACGTCTGGGCCCACCAGATCCTCGGCAATGTCGGTCAGCGGCGAGCGGCTGGCGAAGGCCCAGAAATCGGGATGGCGATCGACCAGCGCCTTCAGGCGGCGCACGTGCGGAGTGTCAGGGCTGTGCCTTGGGCCCAGATCGAAGACCTCGTCGGTTTTGTCGAACTGGCGGCTTGCCTCCACGAACTGATCGGAAAGCTTGCGCAGGCGATCTACCCAGTCGGCCGGTATGGCGTTGGGAATGGTGAGGAAGCCCTCGGCAAAATACTGGCGCCGCTGCTCTTCGGTCAGTCTGACGGCCGGGTGGCTCAGGATGTCGCCGGGTGTCACGTGGGTTTCCCTTGATGAGCTTTCGGTTCGGCAAATGAGGTGTGCCGTGCCAGTGGAGACGGCTTCATCTCCACCCGCACGGTGTCGCTATTTATAGCACAACTTCAATGAGATATGGCCCTTTCGACGACAAGCCTGCCGACAGGGCTTTCGATAGTTCGTTGCAATCGGTGGCGCGCTTGGCGTCGACGCCCATGCCTTTGGCCATGGCTACCCAATCGAGGTCGGGACGCGAGAGGGACAGCATGTCGACGGCGCGAGGGCCAGGATTGCGGACGCCGACGTTGGTGAGCTCGCCACGCAGGATGTTGTAGCCCCGATTGGCGAAGACCATGACGGTGATGTCGAGGTTTTCGCGGGCCATCGTCCACAGCGACTGGATCGTGTACATGGCGCTGCCGTCGCCTTCCAGCGCGATGACTTTGCGGTCTGGGCAGGCAATGGCGGCACCGATGGCAACCGGCAGACCATAGCCGATCGAGCCGCCGCGGTTGTTGATCCAGTCGTGTGGCGGGGCGCCGGCTGTTTCCGGGAAGAACTCGCGGCCTGTGGTGACGCTTTCGTCGACGATGATGGCGTTCTCGGGGATCATGGCACCAAGCAGCGGGGCCAAGGTCTCCGGTGAGAGGGCGCCATTGGGGATCTCAGGACGGCGCGGCGCTGCCAGATGGGCTGGTGGCGTGTTGAGGCAATCCAGCTCCATCGCCAGCGCCTCGAGGGCCGCTTCCATATCCTCATCGATGCCGGCCAGCTTGGTGGATTTGGCGCCCTCGGGCATCAAGAGGCTTGGCTTGTTCGGATAGGCAAAGAACGCAACCGGCTCGCGCGCACCGACCAGAACAAGGTCACCCGCCTCCTTCATGACGCCAAGCGCCCGTTCAACGACGTAGGGAATGCGCAGCACCTGCACGCGGCCGGCGCCGCGCTCCAGCCGGGTGTTGGCGCCCTCGGTGAGGATGCCGCAGCCGGTCTTTGCCGCGATGCGGCCAGCCAGCTCCAGCGGCCGCTGACGCAGCGATGCCCCGCCCATCAGCAGCGTGGCCTTCTTGCCCGAGCGCAACATGGCGGCAGCCGCCTTGACGGCTTCAGGCGAAACCTTGGCGGGTGCCTTGCGCGGGGCTGTCTGGGCAATGCCATCGGCAGGGCCCCAGGCCGTGTCGGCTGGCAAGATCAATGTGGCGATCTGGCCCGGAGACACACACGCTGCTTCAATGGCAAGGGCACCATCGGCCGCAATCTTGCGCGAGTCGGGCGAGGATTTGACCCAATGCGACATGGGGGCTGCGACGCCTTCGATGTCGGAGGTCAGCGGGGCATCATGGGCGATGTGATAGGTGGCGTGCTCACCGACGATATTGACGATACCGGAGCTTGCCTTCTTGGCGTTGTGGAGGTTGGCAAGGCCGTTGGCGAGACCGGGACCAAGGTGCAACAGCGTGGAGGCTGGCTTGTCCAGCATACGGTAATAGCCATCGGCCGCGCCGGTCACGACGCCTTCGAACAGACCCAGCACGCAGCGCATGCCGGGCACCTTGTCGAGAGCCGCCACGAAGTGCATTTCGGACGTGCCTGGATTGGTGAAGCAGACGTCGACGCCGCCGGCTAGCAAGGTTCGTACAAGGCTCTCGGCCCCATTCATGGCTTCTGACATCGGGCGGCACAGCTCCAATTCGGGTTTGACGGTCCTGGTATCATCGACCGGGTAAGGGTGAGGGCAATCCACGCAAGACTATGGCGGGTGCGGGATCTATTCAATCGGAGAGCGTTGAAGCCAGTACAGGGGCGGCAAAGTCTGCTAGAGGACCGCGCAAGTCCGGCGCGACACTTCTGCGGGGGCCGGCATCGAGGCGAGCTGCAGTATGGCAAATCCCAAGAGAACAGCGATCCGGCCGGAATGGCAAAAAGCACGGCGCGTAGTGGTCAAGATCGGCTCGGCTCTGCTGGTCGACCAGGCCAGTGGGCGGCTCCGGTCGACGTGGCTCAATTCGATCGCCGACGATATTGCAGTTCTGGCCAGCGAAGGTCGCGACGTGGTGCTGGTGTCATCCGGTGCTATTGCCATGGGACGTCGCGTCCTTGACTTGCCGCGGGGATCATTGCCGTTGGAGCAGAGCCAGGCGGCCGCAGCCGTCGGGCAGATCAGTCTGGCGTCTGCATGGCAGGACGTGTTCCGGGCGCGCGGCATGACCACTGCGCAGGTGTTGTTGACGCTTGGCGATACCGAGGAGCGGCGGCGCTATCTCAATGCGCGGCGGACCATGGACACGTTGCTGGCGCACCGCGCCATTCCCGTCGTCAACGAGAACGACACGGTGGCCACGACCGAGATCCGCTACGGCGACAACGATCGGCTGTCAGCGCGCGTTGCCTCGATGATGAGTGCTGATTGCCTCGTGCTGTTGTCGGACATCGACGGGCTTTATACGGCACCGCCCGCGCTCGATCCCAATGCCAAGAGGCTGGATGTGGTGACGTCGATCACGCCGGAAATCGAAGCCATGGCCGGAGATGCAGCTTCAGAGCTGTCGCGTGGCGGCATGGTGACGAAGGTCGCTGCTGCGCGCATCGCGATGGGGTCGGGCTGCCACATGGTGATCACGTCCGGCAAAGTTCTGCATCCGCTGGCAGCAATCGGCGAGGGCGCCGCGTGCACCTGGTTCATCGCCCCTCAGATCCGGTGACGGCGCGCAAGAGGTGGATCGCCGGCAACCTCGAAACCAGGGGCTGGATTGAAATCGACGCCGGGGCCGAGAAAGCGCTGGCTGCAGGAAAAAGCCTGTTGCCTGCGGGTGTGACGCGCGTCGGCGGCAGCTTCGACCGGGGCGACGCCGTCGCGATCCGCAACATGGACGGGCACGAATTGGGACGTGGACTGGTTGCTTATCCGAAGGACGAGGCCGAACGCATTCTCGGCAAGAAGAGCAGCGAAATTGAATCCATTCTAGGCCACGCCGCTCGCGCCGAACTCATCCATCGCGACGACATGGCGCTTTCGAAGGGGTGATGAGCGGTCCAGTTCGGGCGGCAATGACAGTTCAGATCAGTCCAGCTCGAATGCGCGCGCTGATCATGTCGATAATCATGACCGTGGCTACGACGACGATGATGATTGCGGCTGTTTCGGAATACTGGAACGAGCGGATATTCTCATAGAGAGGCTGACCGATGCCGCCAGCGCCGACAATGCCGAGCACGGTGGCCGAGCGTACGTTGGTTTCAAAACGATAGAGTGTGAAGGAGGACCAGAGCGGCATCACTTGCGGCAACACGCCGTAGATCACCTCCTGCAGACGGCTGGCGCCGGCGGCGCGGATCCCTTCAACAGGGCGTGGGTCGATCGCCTCGACTGCCTCTGAGAAAAGCTTGGCGACGATGCCGATGTTGTGCACCGCGAGAGCCAGGACACCCGCCGGCGGCCCAAGGCCCACGGCCACGACGAACATGAGGGCAAAAACGATCTCGTTGATGGCACGGAAGGCGTCCATGAGCCTGCGGACCGGCTGGACGACCCACGCAGGGCAAATGTTGGACGAGGCGAGGATGGAGAGGGGCACGCCAACGATGACCGCGATGGCCGTGCCCCAGAGGGCCATTTGCACCGTCTCGATCATGGCCTTCAAATAAATGTCGAGATCGCGAAAATTCGGCTTGGCAAAGCCAGCAATGAACTCCGCCATGTTGCGCCAATCGGTGATCAGCGACGTGGTCTTGTACATCTCGACAGGGGCGAAGCTCAACGCGAGCAGCCCGATCAGCGTGGCTGCGATCAGCCAACCCTTCAGCTGCTCGTAGAGCGGACGGCGGGGAATCTCAATGAGGTCGCCGGGTATGTCGCCAGACGACGGCGTGGCGCCGATAGGTTTCATGATCGCCCTTTGCATTGCGTATCAGTTTTTGTGGCCCATCGAGCAGGGCCAAATCTGTGATCAGCGGGCCCGTGCCCGCGGCTCCCCTTTGACGCGGTGCGGGCGCCCTAGGCGGCGCCCACACCCACTTTCTCGAACACTTATGCCAACGCGTTCGCGCTACTTCTTCATGGACTCGATCTGCTTGCCGAGCTCTGCGAACTTCTGTTGCAGCGGCCCAATGGCCTTGGCCTTGTCGGCGTCGGAGAGCTTTGTGTCAGACTTGATCTTGGCGATCTTCTTGTTGACCTCCATCTGACGGATGGGGAGCAGCTGGTCGTTGGACGATTTCTTGAAAGGCGCCCAGCCGAGGCCTGCGAGTACGGCTTTCTCGCCTGCGTCCTTCGTGCCGTAGGAGAAGAAGAAGTCGGAAAGCTTCTTCTTGAGGCCGGCGTCGAGGTCCTTGCGCCAGACGATCGGGTCGGACGGGATCAGCGGCGACGTCCAGATGACCCGGATGTTCTTGCGCTTGTCCGGGGCCGTTTTCTCGATGCGCGCAAGGCTCTCGGAATTGTTGGAGGCGGCATCGACCAGCTTATTGGCAACGGCCAAGGCATTGGCTTCGTGGTTGGCGTTGCGCACCGTCTTGAAGCAGGCCTTGGGATCGATGTTCTTGGCTGAGAAGATGAACGTCGTTGGCACAAGGAAACCCGAGGTCGAGTTCGGATCGCCGATGCCGAAATTCAGCGACTTGTCGCATTTCAGGATGTCGTCGAGTTTTGTGAACTTGGAGTCCTTGTGCACAATAATGTGTGACCAATAGCCTGGGTTGCCGTCCTTATCGACGGACTGTGCGAAAATCTCGCCCGACGAGCGGTCAACCGCTTCCATGGCGGACTTGTTGCCGAACCCGGCAATCTGGACCTTATTGAAGCGCATGGCCTCGATGACGCCGGCGTAGTCGGAGGCGAAGAAGCCTTTCACCTTGAGTCCGGTCTGCTTTTGCATGGCGGCGAGAAAGGGGTCCCAGACCTTTTTCAGGTTGGAGCTCGATTCCGTAGAGATGATGCCGAAATTGATTTCGGTTTCGGCCTTTGCGGGTGCGGCGGCGACTGCCAATCCGACACCGGCGATTGCCAGAAGCTTGCGTATCCTGGATTACCCTCCTGAAATCTCTACAATGCGTTGCAACGTTCCCGCTGGCCTTGAGGCCAACGAGATTGGTTCGCGGCCCACCAAGCAGGCGAGCCGGCGAATGGTTTCGGCCAAGCGGCGATCAGCCGGCCCGCGCCTCGAGCGGCGGCTTGCGCCCTTGTGGCCGCGCATGGCGCAGACCCGCGGCTGCTTCGGGGGCTGAAAATTGTGGTGCAGCCTGCGCGCGAGTTGACGATTTTGACGTTTCGCGGCCAGCGGCTTCGATGCCCGGCAGGAACAATTCCTCACCCTCGGCGCCATAGAGCTCGCACAAGAATTGCGGTGTGAGGGCCTCCGAGGGGCCGTCGTAGACGACTTCGCCTTGCCGGAGCGCAATGGTGCGCGGACAATAGCAAAGCGCGTATTCCACCTGATGCAGGGACACCAACACGGTAATGCCGTCCCGCTGGTTGAGGTCGGCTAGGATATCCATGATGCGACGCGCGGAGCTCGGGTCGAGCGAGGCGATCGGTTCGTCGGCGATCAGTATCTCTGCACCTTGCATAAGGCAGCGCGCGATGGCCGCCCGCTGCTGTTGGCCGCCCGATAGCTGAGAGCCTCGCTTGAGTGCCTGCTCGGGAATGCCGACGCGAGCAAGAGCCTGCATGGCGCGCTGCTTTTCCGCGCGCTTGAAGCGGCCAATCGTTCCACGCCAGCGCGGCACGCTGCCCAATGTGCCGACAAGGACATTGGTGAGAACTGACAGGCGCGGGACAAGGTTGAACTGCTGGAAAACAATGCTCAAACGGGATCTCAGCCCCTTGGCCGACGCCACAACGCGCCCACCCGACTGCATCGTCTGGCCGAGAACGCGTATCTCGCCTGTGCGGCTTTGGGCCGGGCCATCCACGTCGATCAAGCCGGCAATCGATCGTATGAGAGTGGACTTGCCAGAACCGGAGGCGCCGATGAGCGCAACCATCTCGCCCTTGGCGATCGTGAGCGAAACGTCTTTGAGAACGCGATCACCCCGCTTGAAGGACTTATCTATACCATCGATTTCGATCGCTACAGTGGTCACGGCAAGCTCCCGGACGCCATCTTCCGGGGGTGGGGATTATAGGCCGCGTGTGACAGCGGTATAACAGCAGTTGGTCGATGACGCGCATCAGTGCCGAACGCATGCCTGCCCGACTGTAGTGCAGGCTGCTTGCGAACTCGCTATCATCTGCGTTCCGCGCGACGGAACGAAAGTGACAATGCAATGGTGCGGAGTTCGGAGAACCAGCAGCCTTAAACTAATTCGACAAGCTGCGGCCGGCGAAATTCGGCACGAAACCCATGGCGCGGATTTCCTGGGCAGCTCGGGCGGCGCTGCTGCCGGATAGGTATTCGACCACGAAAATGGCTTTGCCGCGCGATTTGGCGCGTTTCAGCAGTCCAACGCTCTCCGCCACCATGCCGCGCGGGTTCCTGCCGCCATCGTGATTGACGCCGTGGACAAGATCTTCCTTGGCGATGCCGTCGATTGCCGAGATGTAGCTATCGCTGGTCAACAATTCCTCGGCGTTCTGGACGAGGATTGCCGCGTCGCCTTTGGTCGACCGGGCTGCAGACGCGACCTCGCGCACGAAAGCGATCATGGCGTTGCGCGAGCCGCCGGGCGCGGAGGTATTCTCATAGGTGTCGACACGGTCGAGGTAGAGGCCGTCATAGCCCATGGCCAGGAACTTGCGGGCGCGGGCCTTGACGATCTCCTTCCAGCCGGACTCCCAGAACTTAACGACGTAATTGCCGGCCCATCCCTGTGTGCGGCCGGTCAGCCACGATGGGTGTTTGCCGGCGCAACAACTGCTCCAATAGGGGCGACCGCGCTCGGCTTCACCGATCGAGAGATAGGCAATGACAGCGCGGCGGCCGCCGCCAGGCTTGGAGCGAAAGCGCGTGGCGCTGCCGGCGTGATCGGGGTCGACGACGACCAGGTCGGCGTGCGAGTTGGCGATGCGGCCGACATTGCCTTGCAGCTGGTAGCTCCAGGATTTCGCCGATTTGACGAGGCTCCGGTTGGCGAGAGCCGGGGTGCTCGAACCAAGGGCCGTGGCACTGGCAGCGGCGATCGCAGCAAGGCCAAGCATAGTTTTCCCGAATGGACGCATGACAAACCTCATCAGATTGTGGGTTGCTCACTTCCGCCAAGCACCGGGATCGGGTTCATAGCGATCGCGATAGGGGTATGTTCAACTTAACTCCGGCCATGGTTAATGGTTTCGGTGAGCCTGGCAGCGCGCAGTTTGCTGCGGATTGTGATAGGAAGCGGCTGACTTTCACGGAGGGGCGCAAGCCGCCTTGGAGGAGACACAAGCCATGAACCGGCCTGAGCGGATCGAAAGCGACGACATCGACGGATTGATGCTGCAGATCGGGCGGACGGCCCGTCAGGCGGCCTATGTCCTCGCTGTGGCGCCGACCGAGGCCAAGAATTCCGCTTTGCTGGCAGCAGCGCGTGCATTGCGTGCGCGGACTGACGATATCTTGGCCGCAAACGCACGTGATTTGGAGGCTGCCCGCGCCCGCGGAACGGCCGGTGCGTTTCTGGATCGACTGGCGCTTGATGCCAAGCGAATCGACGCCATCGCCAGCGGACTTGAAGAGATCGCGGCGTTGGACGATCCCGTTGGTTCGGTGATGTCGCACTGGGAACGACCCAATGGCCTGCAAATCGAGCGCGTGCGCACACCGCTCGGCGTTATCGGCATCATCTACGAGAGCCGGCCCAACGTGACGGCTGATGCGGGCGGGCTATGCCTCAAGGCGGGCAATGCGGCCATTCTCCGGGGCGGCTCGGAGAGTTTCCACTCGAGCCGGATCATTCACGACTGTCTGGTGGCTGGAATGAAAGAGGCCGGACTGCCTGAGGGTGCGATCCAATTGGTGCCAACAACGGACCGGGCCGCGGTCGGCGCCATGCTGCGCGGGCTCGATGGCGCCATCGACGTCATTGTTCCCCGCGGCGGCAAGAGCCTTGTCGGTCGGGTCCAGAGTGAAGCGCGCGTGCCGGTCTTCGCGCATCTCGAAGGAATCTGCCACACCTACGTCGATCGCGGTGCCGATCTCGATATGGCCGTGCCGATGGTGGTCAATGCCAAGATGCGGCGCACGTCCATCTGTGGCTCGACCGAGTGCCTGCTGGTCGACAAGGGCGCGCACGAGGACTATCTCGGCCCGCTCGTGAAGGGTCTGCTGGAAGCAGGCTGCGAGGTGCGTGGCGATGCCGCCGCGCAGGCTGTCGATGCCCGTGTGAAGGCCGCAACAGGTGACGATTGGGGCCACGAATATCTCGACGCCATCATCGCCGTGAAGACAGTCGACGGTGTCGACGAGGCCATCCAGCACATCGCGCGGTACGGCTCCCAACATACCGACTGCATCATCACCGAGTGTTTCGGCACGGCAGAACGGTTCCTGAAGCGGGTCGACTCAGCCATCGTCTTGCACAACGCCTCGACGCAATTTGCCGACGGTGGCGAGTTCGGGATGGGTGCCGAAATCGGAATTGCCACCGGCCGCATGCATGCGCGTGGCCCGGTCGGCGTCGAGCAGCTCACGAGCTTCAAGTACGTGGTGCGCGGCAACGGCCAGATTCGTCCGGCCTAGCGCATGACAAGGTATGCATTAAGTGAACATCGCTATGCGTTTTCGGGATATCTCGTTCATTCTGAGCCGCCGACGTTGATGTAAAGCAGATATGCGGGTGGGTTGCCTGCCGGTTTGCCTGCAGGACGACATCGCTCGCGACTTGAACTGCGACGCGGCGCGGCTGCCTGGTATTTCGAGCGGCAGCGGCCTCCTCAGATGGACATATCCCGATGATGGCGTTTGCCGCCGTTTCCGCCGAGATCGTCGCCATGATCGCGGTGTTTGCAGTCACGAACCTGGCCATCCTGACTTTTCGCGACCCGCTGCGCACCGGCTGGCGCCGGTCGTCGTCGGCTCAGGTGTGGGCCGAGATGATCACGATCAGCAGCGTTTTGATCATGGTGCCGATCCTGGGTGCGGGCGTGTTCAATGCAATTTCCTAATCTCATTGTGGGCGGCGGCGTCTTCCTCGGCCTCGTCGTGGCGCTTTACCTGGGCGTCAGCAACCTGATGCGCATGCATGAGCGCCTGGCGCGGTGTGATCGCGGCCAATCGCCATTCCGCAGCGGCGAGACGCCCGCCACAGGCGAAGCCGCTTAGCGCGCTGCCTCCCAACTTCCGTTTGGCGTTGCCCGGCCTTGGCGATTGCTGCGCCCGCCAATTGCCCTTGTCTCGAGCCCAGCCCCAAATTGCCGGACTTGGCTGGCAAATGTGTTAGGCTTTCGGGGCTCGGGATTTGTTGTTCGCCTTGTGGGCCGTCACCCTCTCGGCTTGCAGCCATCCGATTGACACGGACACTGCACCGAAGGCGGACCATACTGGCTCCCGGGCCTGCCAGTCGCGTTCCCTTCCATCGACTGGACAAACCAACGCCATGTATGACGCCGTCTATCTCGTCGCGGCCATTGCCGCGATGATCGCGATTTTCTATTCGACAAACCGGGCCGTTCTCGCCGTTCGCAATCCGCAACGTTCGGGTTGGCTCGCCAGGGGCACCGGGGCTTCCAATTGGCTGGCTGTGCCCTGCATCTCAGCGATGATCCTCGTCATTCCGTTCGTCGGCGCGGGCGTCTATCACGTCGTGCCCGGCGTCATCACCGGCGGCATTCTCTTCCTCGCGCTGGTCATCGCCAGCTATTTGGGCGTCGACCGCTTCATGGATATGGATCAACGCCTTGCTGCCTGCGATGCGGGCCGGTCGCCGTTCAAGGACTGACAACGGCTGCGACGACTGGACGAACAAAAAGGGCCGGCCAAGCGGCCAGCCCTTCGATCGGATCCGACCGCTTCGACACGGTGTGTCAGGTGTTCATCTGATTGAAGAACTCGCCGTTGGTCTTGGTGGCCTTCAGCTTGTCGATCAGGAATTCCATCGCGTCCATGGTGCCCATCGGGTTGAGGATGCGGCGGAGCAGGTGGCACTTGCGCAGCTGATCCTTCGGCAGCAACAGCTCGTCCTTACGGGTGCCAGAGCGGGCCACGTCGATCGCCGGGAACACGCGCTTGTCGGAGACCTTGCGGTCCAGGATGATTTCCGAGTTACCCGTGCCCTTGAACTCTTCGAAGATGACCTCGTCCATGCGACTGCCGGTGTCGATCAGCGCGGTGGCAATGATGGTCAGCGAGCCACCCTCTTCGATGTTTCGGGCGGCACCGAAGAAACGCTTCGGGCGTTGCAATGCGTTGGAGTCGACGCCGCCGGTCAGCACCTTGCCGGATGACGGCACGACGGTGTTATAGGCGCGGCCGAGACGTGTGATCGAATCCAGCAGAATGACGACGTCACGCTTATGCTCGACCAGGCGCTTTGCCTTTTCGATCACCATTTCCGTGACTTGCACGTGACGTGAGGGCGGCTCGTCGAAGGTGGAGGCGATGACCTCGCCTTTGACCGTGCGCTGCATGTCGGTGACTTCCTCCGGCCGCTCGTCGATCAGCAGCACGATCAGGAAGCATTCGGGGTGGTTCGCCGTGATTGATTTGGCGATGTTCTGCAGAAGTACCGTTTTGCCCGTGCGGGGCGGGGCGACGATGAGGGCCGCTGGCCCTTGCCGATCGGTGCGACGATATCGATGACGCGGGGCGAGAGGTCCTTGATGGTGGGGTCCTCGACTTCCAGCTTCAGCCATTTCTCAGGGTAGAGTGGCGTCAGGTTGTCGAAGTTGACCTTGTGCTTCTGGGCCTCGGGCTCCTCGAAGTTGATCTTGTTGACCTTGATCAGAGCAAAATAGCGCTCGCCGTCCTTGGGGCTTCTGATCTGGCCTTCGACCGTGTCGCCGGTGCGCAGCGCAAAGCGGCGGATCTGGGACGGCGACACGTAGATGTCATCGGGTCCGGGGAGGTAGTTGGCATCGGGGGAGCGGAGGAAGCCGAAGCCATCCTGGAGCACTTCGACCACACCGATGCCGGTGATCTCGATTTCCTTGGCCGCCAGCTGCTTGAGTGTGGCGAACATCAGCTCCTGCTTGCGCATGGTGCTGGCATTCTCGACGCCAGCCTCCTCGGCAAAGGTTTGGAGCTCGGTGGGAGTTTTGACCTTTAGGTCCTGCAGTTTGATCTGCTTAACAACATCTTGCATGTGGAACTCTCTTGACTTGCTGTCAGAGGCGTATGGAGGCGTCTCGAAGGGCGTAGGAGGAGGAAGTGTGAAGCCCGCGTCGGCCGCGGGTTGCCAGCTACGAAACAGCGCTGGCGCCCATCGTTCGCTGCTCCCAATTTCTGGGGCGGGTGCCCCGGGAGCTCGGTCGATTCGTGGAAGAGTCTAGCTCATCGCGGGCAACCTGGCAAAGGTAATCATACGGGCGCGCTGCGACGGAAGGTCAAAAAGGCTTCACAATCACAAGGATGACGATGGCGATCATGAGTAGGGTCGGGACCTCGTTCATGATCCGCCAGTGGAGCTGGTTCTTCTGGTTGCGGTCCTCGGCAAAGGCCCGCGCGGAAGCCGAAAAATAGCCGTGAGCGGCCGACATGGCCAGGACGGCCAGGAACTTGAGGTGAAACCAGCCGGCCTGCCAATAGCCCGACGACCACGCCAGCCATAGGCCCGTGACCCAGGAGATCACCATTGCAGGGTTAATGATGATGCGCAGCAGACGGCCTTCCATGATTTTGAAGGTCTCGGACTGCTTGGAGCCTGCCTCGGCCTCGCAGTGGTAGATGAAGAGGCGGGGCAAATAGAGCATGCCGGCCATCCAGGAGATGATGGCGATGACGTGCAGGGCTTTCACCCAGTCGTAAGCGGCGCGGCCGAA
The DNA here is from genome assembly GCA_041397705.1 of Hyphomicrobiaceae bacterium. Classification (GTDB taxonomy): domain Bacteria; phylum Pseudomonadota; class Alphaproteobacteria; order Rhizobiales; family Hyphomicrobiaceae. Next base: position 91,339 of record JAWKWC010000010.1, on the reverse strand, counting down.
CACCAGCACGGCAATGACGGCGGCCGCCGCCGTGATAGCGAGTGCAATGGCCGCTCGGCGAGCCGGGTTCGCGGTGTTTGTGGTCATGGCGGGCGCGATCTCGCTGCCGGTTTCGGTTGGCTGACGAGATAGCCTGTCAAACGAGCTGCGTCACGCCCGCCGTTCCAACAAGTAGCCGACGAATTGCTCTCAGCTCGCGTGCGGGCCCCGCATATGGCGCAGAGCAGCCTCTATGCGACGCCAGTCGGTAGCGGCCTCATGGTTCTGGTTTTCGAGCTTAGCGGCCTGTTGGGCGGCCTCCGCAATGGCTTTGGCGCCATGCACGGCAAACAATTTGCGTGCATGCTCCTGGATCTCGGTCGCTGTCATCGCGTCCTCCTTCAGTTGCTGCATGCCATTCAATGACACGAATGCATGCTGGAGGTGGTGACAGACGGCGCGGGCTGCAACCCTTAAAGCGACAGAGGCTCTATTTCGTGCCCCGGACAAGCTCGACGAGGCGGGCAACGTTCTCAGGCGGGGTCTGCGGGACGATGCCGTGGCCGAGGTTGAAGATGAAGCGCTGGCCCTGCATCCGCTCGAGGATCTCGTGCGTGCGCTCCTCGAGCGGTTCGCCGCCGGCCACCAGCAGCAGCGGGTCCAGATTGCCCTGGATGACGACGTTCTCGTCCTCGAAGGCCTCGCTCATCATGTAGGGCGGCATGGCGGTGTCGCAGCCGATGCCGTCGACGCCGGTTTCGTTGACATACCAGAGCGCGGCGCCTCCGACCCCGCGAGGGAAGCCAATGATGGGCACATCCCGGTGCCGGGCTTTCAGCGCTTCGACCATGCGCTTGGTCGGCTCGATCACCCAACGGTCGAGTTCATCGTCGGGCAGGCTGCCGGCCCAGGTATCGAATATCTGCAGCACGTCTGCGCCTGCTTTGACCTGCATCGAGAGATACTCGACCGAGGTTTCGACCAGGATGTCAATCAGCTTCTGGAAGCCGTTTCGATCCCGGTAGGCCCACAAACGCGCAGCGGCTTGGTCCTTGGAGCCGCGACCTTCGACCATATAGGTGGCGACGGTCCACGGTGCACCGCAAAATCCGATCAGTGCGGTCTCTGACGGCAGATCCTGCCGGAGCCTCTGCACCGTTTCGGCGACAAGGGTGAACTTGGGCTGAGTCGCCGATGGCTGCAAGCGTTTGAGATCGGCTTCGCAAGTGATGGGGTCGAGAAGCGGGCCTTCGCCTTCGGCAAAGCGCAGGGGCTGTCCGAGAGCATCGGGCACCAGCAGGATGTCGGCGAAGAGGATCGCAGCATCGAAGCCATAGCGGCGGATCGGTTGCAAAGTTACTTCGGCTGCAAGGGCCGGATTGTAGCAGAGGTCGAGGAAGCCGCCTGCCTGCTGGCGCACTTGGCGATATTCGGGGAGATAGCGGCCAGCCTGGCGCATCAGCCAGATGGGTGGGGGAGAGGTTGGTTTGCCCCGAAAGGGGTCGAGGAAGCGGCGGTTGGGGGAGGTCATGGGGCGCTGTGCTCGCTGCACTTCAACTTTTCAAAGATTCTGTCTGATAGTTTTTATTTTGACTCTTAGAGCAGTGGATTGCGGTGATTGCGCGCCATCCACGCCAAATCCACCGGCTGGGTCGATGTGTATGAGTGGGCCGCCAGATGCAGTAGCTTGCCGGGGAGGATGCCGCAAGGGCGAGAAACGTTCCGAAGCTCAAGGCTTTGACTTATGGTTGGCTCAGCCAACTCGAGCGCGCTGCTTGTTGACAACCGGTGGTTAAGCAGAGAACACCATCGGGATCGGCTGGCGCGATTTTGGGTCGGTCCGATTGGGGCGGCTGCGGGTCAAGCTGTGGACCAATCGGTTGAGAAGCGGGTGCTTAGGATGGCGTCGAGGCCGGCGTGACCGTGGCCATGTGGACAAGCTGGGATCTCATCAACAGATGACCAACGCCAAGGCGAGCTATTTTCACCTGCATCTGGTTTCTGATGCAACGGGCGAAACATTGACGACGATCGCCAAAGCGGCGGCTGTCCAATATGCGCAGTGGCGGCCAATCGAGCATGTGCATCCGCTGGTGCGGACCAAGCGGCAGTTGGATCGCGTGCTGCAAGAAGTGGCGTCGGCGCCTGGGATCGTTCTCTATACCGTGGTGCAGCCGGATTTGACTTCCGAGCTCGAGCAGCGCTGCCGAGAACTCAAGTTGCCGTGCTTGCATGTGCTCGAGCCGGTGATGAAAGTGTTCGAGTCGTATCTGGGAGCGCCCAAAACTCCGATCGTGGCTGGTCAGCATGTGCTCGATGCCGACTATTTTCAGCGGATCGACGCGTTGAACTTCGCCATGGCGCACGACGATGGTCAGTTGCCGCAAGATCTCAACATGGCCGACATCATTATTCTCGGCATCTCGCGGACGTCCAAAACGCCAACCAGCATCTATTTGGCTCAGCGTGGCTACAAGGTCGCCAACGTGCCGTTGGTGCCAGGCATAGATCCGCCGGCTGTGCTCGCAGGACCGCACCGCGCGTTCGTTGTCGGGCTGATCGCCAGCGTCGAGCGGATCATCGATGTCAGGCGCAATCGTGTGCATTTGCTGGCCGACAAAGAGCTGGACGAATACGTCGATCGCAATCGCATCGTGGCGGAGCTGCAAACCTCCCGCCGGCTGTTCCAGAAGCACGGCTGGCCGATCATCGATGTGACGCGACGCTCCGTGGAGGAAACGGCGGCGACCATCATCAAGCTTTACGGCGAACGCGCCAATCCGCCGGTTGCTGCCGCGGGCGAAGGCAAGGACGCCAATGATGCGTGAGGGCAAGCAAAAGCGCATCATCCTGGCGTCAGGCAGTGCGAGCCGGCGCAGTTTGTTGGCCGGCGCCGGCTTAACGTTCGATGTGGTGCCTTCGACGGTCGATGAGCCGGCCGTGCGCCGAGCCATGGAACAAGATGGTCGTGCCATTGCGCCGGCCGAGGTGGCGATGGCGCTGGCGGAGGCTAAAGCGCTGGATGTCAGTGCTGCACATGGCGATGGCCTGGTCATCGGTGGCGATCAGGTGCTGGCGCTGGGTGACCGCTTGTTCGAGAAGCCTGGCGATCTGGTGGCTGCGCGGCGTCAACTGCAGGACCTCAAGGGGCGGCAGCATGCGCTTGTTTCTGCCGTGGTGATTGCAGAGGGCGGACAAATTCTATGGGGACATGCGGACACCGCCAACATGACCGTCAGGGCATTCAGCGAGGACTTCCTGAACTGGTACGTTGAAACTGCGGGGCCGGTCGTCTGCCAGTCCGTTGGCGCCTATCAGCTCGAGGGGATCGGAGCGCAGCTGTTCGAACGGGTGGAGGGAGATTACTTCACCGTACTCGGGTTGCCTTTGATGCCTCTGCTCGGTGAGCTGAGGAGACGAGGAGTTCTCTGTCAATGATACGCGCTGCCGTGATCGGTTGGCCGATCGAGCACTCCCGCTCGCCTATGATTCATGGCTACTGGATCAAGGCGTATGGCATCGATGGCAGCTACACCAAGATCGCGGTGGAACCAGACCGCGTTACGGCCTTTTTGCGCAGTCTCGGAGAACAAGGGCTGGCTGGTTGCAACGTCACGCTGCCGCACAAGGAGGCGGCGTTTGCGGCAGCCGATGAACGTGATGCTTCGGCGGTGGCTGTGGGGGCCGCGAATACGCTGTGGCTCGAGGATGGCAAACTCTTTGCCGCCAACACCGATACCTATGGGTTCATGCGGCATCTGGAGGTTTCTGCGCCTGATTGGGCTCGCCGCGACAGGCCCGTCATGATTCTTGGTGCCGGCGGTGCTGCACGCGGCATCGTCTACGGTTTTCTCGAAGCCGGAGTGGGCGAGGTCCGGATTGCCAATCGGACGCGGGCGCGGGCTGAGGAAATGGCGCATCACTTCGGTGGCAAAGTTTGCGTCGTCGACTGGGACCAGGCCCAACATCAGTCCCGTGAGTGTGGCGTGCTGGTCAATACCACGTCACTCGGCATGGCGAAGACAGGGCCCCTGGATTTCGACGTTGGCGGTCTGCCAGGCGATGCGGTGGTTGCCGATATCGTCTACGTTCCGCTGGAGACACCACTTCTGGCGGCGGCACGGGCGCGTGGCCTGGTTGGCGTCGACGGGCTCGGCATGTTGCTGCATCAGGCGGTGCCCGGTTTCGAGCGTTGGTTCGGGTTCAAGCCCGAGGTAACGGAAGCGCTCAGGGCCATTGTCGTCAAAGACATAGAGGGGCATTGAATGCTGATCATCGGGCTTACCGGATCGATCGGTATGGGCAAATCGACGGTTGCCAAGCGGTTTGTCGAGAACGGAATTCCCGTATGCGATGCCGATGCCGAGGTGCATAAACTCTATGCGGCGAACGGGGCTGCCGTAGCGCCGATCGAAGCTGCATTTCCCGGTGTTGCTGGTGCCGACGGCGTTGACCGTGCGAAGCTGGCGCAACATCTGATGCGTGATCCTGAAGGTTTCAAGCGGCTCGAGGCCATTGTGCATCCTCTCGTGTGGGAGGCAGAGCGCGCCTTTCTGGCCGAGCAGGTTGCCAAGGGCGAAGCCATGGCGGTGCTCGAAATTCCACTGTTGTTCGAGGGCAAGGGGCACACCCAGGTCGATGTCAAAGTGGTCGTCAGTGCGCCGGCACATCTGCAGCGCCAGCGGGTTCTCGAGCGGCCGGGTATGACGGAAGAAAAGCTTGCGCAGATTTTGTCACGACAGGTGCCCGATGCGGAGAAGCGGGCACGGGCCGATTTCGTTGTGGACACTGGCCTGCCGATTAACGAAACGCTGGCTCAGGTGGATAAGGTGATTGATGAGCTGCGTGGGCTGCAGGGAACGGCCTACGATCGCTGTTGGACTTGACTAGGTCGGCCGCATGATTGCGCCGGCAATCACAATGCGGGGCACCTGATGGACCGAGAGATTGTACTCGACACGGAGACAACTGGGCTCGACGCCAAGAACGGTGATCGTCTGATCGAAATCGGGTGCGTGGAAATCATAAACCGGATGCCTACCGGTGTGGAGTTCCATCGATTCATTTGCCCGGAGGATCGCGAGGTTCATCCCGAGGCCTTCAATGTGCATGGCCTCTCGACGGAGTTCCTGGCGGACAAGCCGAAGTTTGGTGAAGTGGTCGACGACTTCCTCGCCTTCATCGGTGAGTCACCGCTGGTGATCCACAATGCGCAATTCGATATCGGTTTCATCAATATGGAGCTTGGCCGGGTGCGGCGCGCGGAAATCCCGCGGGAGCGCCTGGTCGATACGCTGGAAATTGCGCGCCGCAAACATCCGGCTGGACCGAATAGCCTGGATGCCCTGTGCCGGCGTTACGGCATCGACAATTCGAAGCGGACGAAGCACGGCGCGATCGTGGACTCTCTGCTTCTGGCGGCAGTCTATGTTGAGCTTCTGGGCGAGCGACAGGCAACGCTCGAGCTGTCGCAGCGCGGGGGCCAGCAGGCCGGATCGCGTGGCGCAGTGCGGGTTGCGGCGCTGCAGAGACCCGTACCCTTGCCGCCGCGGATCACGGCTGAAGATGAAGCCCAGCATGCGGCGTTCGTCAAAACGCTTGGCGAAAACTCGATTTGGAAGCGGGCTTTGGGCGGGCAGTAGATCGCTGGTCGGAACCTAAAGGCTCGTCACGAGGGAGTAATGGCCGTACTCTATCGGCAAGGTTGGGTTTTGAAGTGGAGTTTGTCGATATGGCGCAGCGATTGAGCGATGATGCAGTCAAAGCGGCGCTGTCCCGGCTAAGCGGTTGGACCATGGTCGATGGACGCGAAGCCATCACGCGCTCGTTCACGTTCAAGGATTTCAATGCCGCATTCGGATTCATGACGCGCGCAGCACTGATTGCCGAGAAGCTTGATCATCATCCGGAGTGGCGCAACGTGTGGAACCGTGTCGATGTCGTGTTGGCAACGCACGATGCGGGCGGCTTGACGGAGCTCGATTTCAAGCTCGCTCAGTCGATGGACGATCTGGCGCGCTGACGGGAGTTACTCCTGTCGGGTCGCCTCAGTCGCCGGGCCAACGGTATGGCTGGGCGCCGAGGCCGAAAAAGCCCGCGGGTTTCGCCTGTCTCGGAAATTTGCCTTTGCGGCTGGCGCGGCGCTGCGGTTGCGGTGTTCGATCGCGTTCTGACATTCGGCCGATCGGTGCGGCTGGTCGATCTTGACGCGCGTGACGCCGGGGTGTCGGACTCGCGCGTGGAGATGCGGCGGGCCGGCCGTGGCAAAGGTGCGGCGATGGCGGCGATCGGCACTTCGGATGCTTGCTGTGAGGGCGTGTCGCCGGAGATGGGCTCCGCTTTCTCCGGTGCGTCGCCATCTGTCGCGACAGGTGTCGGCTGGGCGGCTTTGTTCTCGGCCGTTGCGCCGGGGTTGGCAGTGCCGGCTTTCGCAGCGGCGGCATATTGGGCGTGGCGGTTCAATTCCGACTGTGACCAGGGAACAGGTTTGCAGGTGCATCCGGGAATGCGGACCTTGCGGTACTTGAATGCGGTTGGCAGCCGGCTATAGGCGCGACCGGCCAGGTCGACCATGCCTTTGGGATCACCCGAAGAATTGTCGTGGTAGAACAACTCGGCCGGGGATGTGCAGCTCGATTTGCAGACATTGGCGTCGTGATGGAAGCTTTCGCGGGAGGCGCGGAAGTTGATCGGCCAATAGAATCCATCGCAGGTGCGAACGCACAATGTGCGGTAGTGGCCGGAACGTGGGCGCTGGTTGCCTTTCGAAGGCGCTTCTTTCTCGACGCTTCCGTTCCAAGCCGGAAGCGGGCGCTGGCGATAGTCGGGTGGTGGCACATAGGAGGGGGGCGCTTGACGGCGCGGTGTTGGTTGCGAAAACAACCCGAACAGGTTCTGGAAGAACCCCTGAGCCGACGCCGGCGCAGCGGACAGCACAAGACATGCGGAAAACGCGATGGCCGACAGGCCTCGACGCAAGACGGAGTACATACAGCGCTCACTTACACGTAACTGCACACCGCTGACGACGGCGTGGCGACCTGTTCTGCCCAGGTTTGCCAGAAGTCGTCAGCCCACTCCGCTTGTTTGGCGCAATAAGGAAAATTATTTCTGAACGACGGCGTTCAAATGGGATCAAATGCCGACCGACGCGGAGCCCATAGCGCAGCCCCCGTCGGCATCAGTTGCCCTCAAATACCGTATTGCTCCAGTGGCGATCCGCGCCCGAGGCCGGCCGCCAACCTTTGGAGCTGGCCTGGTTCTCGACGCCGCCAAGCCGCATCAGGCTGCCGCCATCGGCCAGAGACCCTGATTTGGGCGGTTTAACCTCGGCGACCCGGGCCGGTTTCGTTTTTCTGTCGACGAATTCGACCGGCTTGGTTCCGACTTTGCGGGCCAGGGCCGCCAATTCCCGGTCGGCTTCCTCGGCCAAAGCAGCGCGCTTGGCAGCGTCTTGCCGAGCGGTTGTTGCGAGTTCTGCGGATAACGAGGCTACTACCGAGGCGGCGCCTGTTTTGCCGTCTTTCGCATCTTTCTGCGCGGCAAAGAGCTTGTGGCGCGTCAGCGCCTGCTGCTCCCAGGGGTTGGCGTGGCACTTACACTGGGCGTCGAAGCGCGTACGGAACAAGAATGCGGTCTTCAGTGCACGGTAAGGCAGACCATCGACGGTTGTCATCGTGGCGGTCGAGCCACCGGGGATCTGGTGGACGAACAATTTCGAAGGAGATCCGCACGAGCGTTCGCAGCGGGCGGCGTCCTCTTCAAAGTGGTCGCTCGTGGTCGAGAAACTGATGGGGAAGAAATAGCCGTCGCACAGGCGCACGCAATAGGTGCGATAGGTGCCGTTTTCGCCGTTGTAATAGTCATAGGCCGGATCGGACTGTGTGACTTCTTGCGGAGGTATGACAGGGCGCGCGCTTGCGGCTGTTACAATTGCGAGGGAGTCCCTGGGGTCAAGTGATTGACTTGATTTCGTAATTTCAGACGCGCTGGTGCGGATGGTCCGGGAGGCAGCAATGGCCGACGCCATATTCGTGGTCGAGTCGTGGTCGGCGGGTAGTTGGCCGCTGCCGTCGATGATGAGCTCATCGAGCATGCCAAGGACGGACTGGCTGAGGTTGCCTGCGGCCCAGAGCGTTATCGAGGACAGCGCGATGATGGCAAGCGCGTAGACGCCGAGCCCGATTGCACGCTGAACGATGAACTCTACTTTGAACACGACGCACCATACCGACTTGTGTGACTGCCGACCGACAGAGGCGGCGCCCACACCTAAAACTATTCAGCCCTCTGTCCAACCCCGCTGAGCGAGAAAAGTTCCGCACCAAGTCGATTGGTGGAGTCTTGGTAAATCCAACCTCACGACTAGGTGATCAGGGCAATGCCGTCCTTCTGAGGGTCATCGGCGCGTTGGCATCGAAGATTGCTTCGCGAGGTGACTGTCTCTTGAGTGACTTATGCAACCTATCTAGGTGCCAATCTGACGGCGCCGTCAAGTCGAATGGATACGCCATTGAGCATCGGGTTTTCGCAGATGTGCTTTGCCAAGGCTGCATATTCGTCGGGTTTGCCAAGCCGCGATGGGAATGGCACGGAGGCTGCCAGCGCTTCACGCGCATCGTCGGGGAGGCCGTCGAACATGGGCGTGTGGAAGAGGCCGGGCATGATGGTGGCGACGCGGATGCCACTTTGCGCGAGGTCGCGCGCGACGGGGAGCGTCATGGACATGACGCCGCCCTTGGATGCGGCGTAGGCGACCTGGCCGATCTGGCCGTCCTCGGCAGCAATGGATGCTGTACATATCAGGACGCCCCGCTCGTTGTCGTCGCCGGCGGGTGCCAATGACTGCATATTGGCTGCGCACTTCGCCATCATCAGGAAAGTGCCGATCAGATTGACCTGAATGACTTTGGTGAAGGTTGCCAGGTCGTGCGGCTCGAAGGCGCCGGTGTCACGATTGCGGCGCGAAATTCGCTTGGCGATGCCGATCCCGGCACAATTGACGAGCACGCGCTCGGCCCCGAGCTCAGCGCGGGCGGCAGCCAGAGCGGCATCAACGCTGGCTTCGTTGGTGACATCACACTGGAAGAAGTGTCCACCGATGGCTTTGGCGTGGGTCTCGCCCAGTTCGCGGTTGAGGTCGAAAATCGCAACCTTGGCGCCTGCCGCCGCCAATGTGCGTGCGGTTGCGCCACCAAGGCCAGAGGCTCCGCCGGTTACGATCGCTGTGATGTCTGATCCTAGCCTCATCGGTTCTCCTTGCGCGCGGGCGCCATTGCTGGTGATGTTTCGCCGTTTCATACGTTTCGCCAGCCTGCCGGTAAAGTGGAGAGCGCAGGGTGGGCTTAATCCGCATCGAGCTCGAGGACATACGCCCGTGGCCCAAGGCACAACAAATCGACTGATCGACCTTTATAGCGATACGCAAACCAAACCTTCGGCTGGCATGCGCAAGGCGATGGCTGAAGCGGAAGTGGGCGACGAGCAGCGGGGAGAGGATCCTTCCACCAATCGGCTACAGGAACGCATTGCCGAAATGGTGGGCAAAGAAGCAGCGGTGTTCCTGCCGTCCGGGACCATGTGCAATCAAATTGCGATGCTGGTGCATTGCCGGGCGGGTGACGAGATCATCGGCTCGGCTGAGACGCATGTGTTCACGTCGGAAGGCGGCGGGGCTGCGGCGCTAGCCGGCGCACAGACGCTGTGGATCGAGAGTGACAAGGGCATCTTCACTGGCGAGGCGGTGGCGCGGGCGGTCAGGACGGGGGACGGCCGGCACAATCCCATCTCCAAGGTTGTCGTCATCGAACAGACGGTCAATCGGGGCGGGGGCGCCATCTGGTCGGTGGAGCAGATTGAAGACGTCGCAAATGCGGCGCGGTCGCATGGTCTCATCGTGCACATGGATGGGGCGCGCCTGCCGAATGCCGTTGTTGGTTCTGGCGTCAAAGCTGCTGACATGACACGGCATGTGGATACGGTTTGGCTGGATCTCTCAAAGGGGCTCGGGTGTCCGATCGGCGGCGTGCTGGCGGGGTCGAAGGCTTTCATCAAGGAGGCTTGGCGCTGGAAGCACAGGCTGGGCGGCGCCATGCGCCAATCCGGCATCGTTGCGGCGGCGGGGCTTTATGCGCTGGACCACAATCTCGAGAAGCTGGCCCAGGATCACGCCAATGCGCGCCGGTTGGGCGAGCATATTTCGGCCGTTCCGGGGCTGTCGCTCTACACACCGAAGATCGAGAGCAACATCGTGTTCTTCGATCCCAGCGGTGCGGGTCTGACGTCCAAGGCCGTGCATGATGGGCTGCTGGAGCGTGGTGTGAGGATGGGTCTTACCTACGGCAACATGATCCGTGCGGTCACGCATCTCGATGTGTCGAGCGAGGACATTGACACCGTCGGCCGGGTGCTCGGGGAGACGGTGCGCGCACTCAAGGCCTAGGGCCTCAGCGCTGGGCGGTTGGGTTGTCGCCGTCGGCTGGGGTTCAGTTTACCCCAGCCAGTGCGGCTTTCTCGGCGAGATATGCCCGGCCCTTGAGCATCTGCTCGAGTGTGCCCCAACCGCAGGTATACGGGCCGCGATAGCCCGCGCCTTCGATCAGGCGAAACATCTCGACAAAATCGACGGTGCCGGTGCCGGGGTGCATGTGAAGCTCGTAGAGGCCGTTGTTGTCGGCGACGCGCACCTCGCCGCAGCGATCCATACCGAGGCCTTCGACGAAGCCGCGAATGCCGATCGGGTCATAGTGGGCGTGGTTGATGGTGAACGACCACTTGAGATTTGGGAAAGGCAGCTCAGCGAGGAATGTGCGGGTGTCCTCGAGCGTGTCCGGCATGTAGTGGACTTCGGCGCGCTCGGGCTCGCCATTGAGGTTCTCGAGCAGCAACAGTACGCCGCGGCGCTGGGCATGCTCGCACGCCCTGGCGAGGCGATCGATGGCCGCGCGCTGCCTCAGCGACTTGTCGGCTGTGAAATGAAAGCCGCCATGGACGATGACCCACTTGGCATTCAAATTGGCGGCAAGGTCGATATAGGCTTCGAGGTAGCGGTCTGTCGCCTGGCGCAGGAACGGTGCGATCTCGGCGATATTGACGGCGGAGAGGGTGTGTAAGGCCAGGGCGACGCCGGCCGCTTCGCTCGCGCTGCGGACAATGCGGGTACGTTCGGCATCAAAAGTTTCAAGAGCGTTCGGGGCGATGTCGGTTTGAACATCAATCGAGCGTACGGCGTTTTGACGGGCCCAGGTTATGGCCTCCTCAACCGGCAGCTTGCGGCCGACGTCGATCCCGATGCGGTCGATGAAGGGCATGTGTGTTGATCCTCGTTGTGCTTGCGGACCGAAGGTAGCGGTTCAACCTGGGGATCTGCAATCGGGCTTGCTCGCATCGTCGGCTGTCACCTAACGTGGCTGCAGATCCAGTTCCAGGAGCATGCCATGACCCTCAGCCTTGCCGACTACGCCAGCCGCGATGCCACCGGGCTTGCCGAACTTGTTGCCAAGAAGGAGGTGTCGGCGAAGGAGCTGGCACAGACTGCCATGCAGGCGGTCGAGAAAATCAATCCGGAGATCAACGCGGTCGTAGAGACTTACCCGGACCGGATCGAGGGGCTCAATGAGAGTTCGCTCGGGAGTGGGCCCTTTCGTGGCGTGCCCTTCCTCATGAAGGATGTGTGGGGGCATGAAGGCGGGCGCAAAATCGAGTTCGGCAGCCGGTTGTGCGAAGGCATGGTGGCGGAACAGGACAGCTACTTCTGTACGCTTGTAAAGGCTGCGGGGCTCAACATCATCGGTCGCTCGGCGGCGCCTGAGTATTCGTTGACCGGGACGACGGAGGGCGCGCTTTACGGGAATGCGTCCAACCCGTGGAAGAAGGGCTATTCGACAGGCGGTTCGACGGGTGGCGGCGCGGCGGCGGTGTCGGCGGGTATCGTTGCCATGGCGCACGGGTCCGACATTGGCGGGTCGATCCGCATTCCGGCGTCGTGGTGTGGGCAGGTGGGCTTGAAGCCGTCTCGGGGGCGCATCTCGTTCGGGCCGGCGCTGGATGAGAACGGGTTCGGCCTAGCCATGAACTTCGTGCAAGTGCGGACCGTGCGCGATGCTGCGGCGATGCTCGACTGTCTGGCCAAGCCGCAACCTGGCGATCCATTCGTGATTCCGCAGCCGGACGAGGCCTACCTCAGTCTTTCCAAAAAGACAGCGCCGCGATTGAAGATCGGGTGGACTGTGAAGCCGTTGGTCGGCGTGCCGGTGGATCCTGAAATCGTCGAGGCGGTCAAGCGGACTGCCAAGGTTCTGGCCGACATGGGACACGAGGTGTTCGAACATGATCCGGATTTCGATGGCGTCGACAGCGTCAAGCGTTTCACGGACATGTGGTTCTTCGGATTCGATGCGCGCTTCGAGGGGTATGCCGCAAAGACTGGCCGGAAGATTGGACCGGAGACGCTGCAGCCGGTGACGCTCAAAATCTACGAACATGCAAAGCGCCTGAAAGCTGCGGATTTCTTTGCGGCTGTTGCGGAGGTCAATCGTGCGCGCCGCAAGCTCGGGCAGTTCTTCGTCAAGGCCGACATTTGGCTGTCGCCGAGTGTGGCGAAAGTTGCCGAGCCCTGGGGCAACTATAATCTGGGCCGCACGGATGTGACGATGGATGACATGGTCGAGAAGCTCTACCGGGTGCCCTGCCAGTATTCGGTGCCGCACAACCTAATGGGTACGCCGGCAATTTCATTGCCGCTGGCGCATCATTCCACCGGGTTGCCGATCGGCATCCAGCTTGCTGGCAAGCCTGCGACCGAGCATCTGCTGTTGCAGCTTGCGACTGCGCTTGAGCAGGCGATGCCTTGGGCGGACCGGGTGGCACCGCTCAATGCAAGGAAGTAGCTTGTTCTCGCATCAGGCGTGCGCCGCGCCGCCACGACGGCAGCGCTGCGTCTGCGGCGGAGGGCTGCGCCGTGGTGCGGGCTCAAATCTTGGACATGACCTCGCTGGCAAACCGCTCCATGCGTTCGACGGTCTCGTTGACCGTCGGGGCGGGGAACGAAACGTTCAGGTCGGCGATGCCGGCTGCCTTCATGGCGGCGGCGTCTTCGACCATCTGCTGGCTCGAGCCGGTGAACGAGCGCCTACCGCCTGAGTGGGCGTCCTCTGCGGTCCAGTTGACGGGCCAAAGGACGACATGCGCGAGGGCGATGGTTGCGGGGTCGCGGCCCGACGTCTCGCACATGGTTTTGAAGTCGGCCATGGCTGCCGCCACGCGCGGTGCTGTGTCCAGGCGATTGATGGGATTGGCGGAGGCTGGGTACCAGCCGTCCCCCAACTTGATGGCGCGACGCATGGCGGCGGGGCTTTCACCGCCAACCCAGATCGGCGGGTGTGGCTTGGCAACCGGTTTGGGCTCGAACAGGATATTGTCGAACTTGGCGTAGTTGCCCGAGAATTTCGGACGTTCTGCAGTCCACAGCTCGCGAAATGCCGCGATGAACTCGTCCGTCACCTTGCCCCGCTCCTTGTAGGGTGCGACCCCCAAGGCTTCGATCTCTTCCTGCATCCATCCGGCACCGATGCCGATCACCATGCGACCTTCGGAGAGGATGTCGGCGGTGGCGATGATCTTGGCGGGGAGGATTGCTGGCCGGTGCGGAACGACCATGACGGAGGAGAGGAGACGGACGCGCTCCGTGCACCCGGCCAGAAACGTCAGCGTCGACAATACGTCCAGGCACTGGGCTGCATTGCGGCCTGCCCAGTCGCCTTTCTCGCTGTAGGGATAGCGACTGTCGATGTCTGCTGGGACGAGAATGTGGTCGTTGGCCGAGACAAAATCGAAGCCCAAACGCTCCGCGGCGCCGGCAACGGTTTTATAGCCTTGCCGATTGGCCATGGGACCGCGGGACAGAATGTTGACGCCGAAGCGCATGGTCGTTCTCCAAGTGGGGACGCGCTGGGCGTCGAGGCATTGGCGCGCTAAGCGCAGCGAATCTTTTCGAGCACGGGGAGAATATAAGTGCGGAAATGCTCGGGGTTCTCGCTCATTGGAAAATGGCCTAGCTTTTCCATCACAGTGACTTCGACGCCGTCAATGTGCTCCGCGGTGCGCTTGGTATCATCCGGCGTGCAGGAGAAATCGTACTCGCCGGTGAGCAGGTAGAGCGGACATTTTCTGGTGTCGATGCGGGAGACGACGGCTCGTAAATCACCATCGATGCGGTAGAAGTGCAGGTCGCCCTTGAACACACCGGGGCCGGCGCTTTTGTACATCCAAAGCGTTTCGTGACGGCTCACGGCCGGGGACTGCGGCGCCATCATGCCCGAGACCAGGGCGGCGCACACTTCGCCGCCGTGCACGTCGGGCCGGTGCAGCCATTCCGTATCGTACCAGGGCTGCTGGTAGGCGGCGGACTCGAGACCGATGAGGGCGCGGAACCGCTCGGGGTGGCCGGCTGCGAGGTTGAGCACGATCCTGCCGCCAATCGAACACCCCATGACGACGGGTTTGTCGAGATCGAGGGCGGTGCAGATGTCCAGGATCATCTCGGTATAGCTCTTGGTGGTGAGCTGATACTCCTCGCGTTCGAAGCCCTCCGGGGGAAGCGACTTACCATGCCAGGGCATGTCGAAAACGATGACACGGTAGTGGGCCGTGATGGCCTCGTCGTTCAGGATGTGACGGAACTGGCGACCATCGGCGCCAGCTGTATGCAGGCAAACGAGCGGGATGCCTTGGCCTGCTTCCTCGACGTAGAGGCGATGCGGGCGGCCTGAAAGCTCCAGATGGAGATAGCGGCCGACGATTGGTTCAAAACGCGGTTTCATCGGCCAGTTCTCCCGACTTGTTGTGCTCTCGGGAGCGCCAGCAGATCCTTGATGACCTGCAGATTGCCCATGAAGGGCACCAAGTTGCCTTCGACGCGCGCGCGGCCGACTTTGGTCAGGGCCATCAGATCGTGCCAACCGGCGGCAGGCATGGGCTCCAGGAATTTTTCCCAGACCTCTGCCGGTGCACGTATGGCGAAGACCCACGGCTTCAAGAGGAAGGGTCCGCGTGCTATGGAAGCGACCTTGCCTTCGACCATGCGGACTAGAAGGGGAATAGGGCCAACGCCGATTTCGAAGTCGCAGGTCAGGAAACGGCCGCGCCGCAGCAGGTCGGCATCAGCGGCGGCGAGTGCCGGTAAGGCTTCAAAACGTTCCACGATGCGCAACGTCGCAGCGTCATGGCTCGACCCGTCTGGGGTCATGCGGTTTTTCCTTCAGGCTTAGGTGATGGCTTTGGCTGCTTGTGCGGTCTGATGTTTCAAGCCGCGAGAAGCGTGCTTGCAACGAGCGCCACGCCGACCACGGATAGAATGATGCTGCTGGCGCGCGCGACTTGAAGCGTGCCGGCCTTTGTCGACGCAATCGTCCGCGTCGTCCAAGTGACGCCCACGGCTATCGCAGCGGAGACGAGGGCCAACCCCAGGAGATAGGCGCCGAGTACGTTCGCTTCAGCGCCCACAATCGATTCGGCGAAGGCGTAGCCATGCAGCACGCCACCGGAGGCAGCAAGAGCCAGCCATGGCATGCTGGTTTTGCCACCCTGTCGCGAAATCAAGGCCGCGGCGGCGATGACCGAACCTGCAATGAAGATCTCTGCGTGGGGGATCGTGATGGCGCCGGTATGGATAAACACGCCTGCCGTCGATGCCGCAATGAAGGCTGCTACGAGACCCAGCCCTGCCGGCACCAGTGCGGCGGCGACCCCGATGGCGATGATAAATGCGAGGTGATCGGGCCCGATCACGGGATGTGCGAGACCTGACAGCAGCCCTTGCATGAATGTCGAGGGCAGTTGCCCGCCCATGGCGTGATGGGCACTCGCGGGACTACTGGCGATCATCGATGCGCCGATCAGAAACGTGCCGCGCCAGGGGAAAGCAACTTTCATTTTACAACTCCGATCGCTGAAGGTGTCTGAATTGGGATTCTCATGCCTTTGACAGGCAGTATTGCCAGCGTGTCACTCAGCTGCAACTCGCGTCGTGGGCTGTGGGATTGCGGTGCCGATCATGCAGTCGCGGGTGACGATGCCGGCGAGCTGCTGTTCATTCCATCCGTCGGTGCCGGCTGGCCGCTCGGGGAGCACGAGATATCTGATCTCGGCGGTCGAATCATGCACGCGGACCTCGACATCCTTTGGGATGTGGACGCCGAATTCGTCGAGGACGCCGCGCGGGTCGACGACGACGCGGCTGCGGTAAGCGAGGCTCTTGTACCAGGCCGGCGGAATGCCGAGCAGCATTTTCGGGTAGCATGAGCATAAAGTGCAGACGACGACATTGTGCACCGCTGCGGTATTCTCGATGGTGTGGAACTCGGCAAGGCTGCCGATATCGATGTCCATTTCCAGTAGCGCCTTGGCGGTATCGTCCAGCAAGCGCTGTTTGAAGGCGGGATCGGTCCAGGCTCGGGCGACAACTTGTGCGCCGAGTGACGGCGATCGGCTGTCCATGAGATCGACCTGTTGTGCGATCTCCTCGTTGGTGAGGACGCCCTTCTCGACCATCAGGGAGCGCACGGCTTCTTCCAGCACTTCGTAGGCGGTCATGGGCGCTGCGTCGTGGTCCTTCTGCGGCGCGTGGGGATGGGTGTGGTCGTGGCCGTCATGATGATGATGGCCGTCGCCCCCGGCGTGGTCGTGCTCTGAGTGCGTCATGCGCTGGTCTCCGTCTTGTCCGAGGATCGAGCCAGCTTTCCGTGATGTCTGCCTCGAGGTGGTCGCTCGGGTTGCCGCGATAGTGCGGCCACAGGTGAGTTTGGCGAAAGCGGATCTTGTAGATGTATTCGAGCGGCAGGCCGGGCTTGTGATAGGCGAGGCGCTCGGCATCGGGATGTGCGCCCTGGACGGCGACGACGACGCCTGCTCGTCCGCGCAAATAATGCGGTGTGCGGCAGTGGCCAACGGCTGGCCTATTTGCGATCGCGACGGGGCTGCCCACCGTGAAGCGCGGTTGCAATGAGGACGGGCGGGCCATCGGTCTCGTGCTCCCTCAGGCCAGTCGAGGCTGTCGGAAACGACGTTGCGGCCATTGGCGCGATGGCGGTTTGCGACCTCGATCATGCGGCGGTCGATCTCGTCGGGCGTCAAGATTTCCTGCTCGACCAGAAGATTGCGGACGGCCTTGATCCATTTCTCGTAATAGGAGGTGTTCTCGTATTCCTGCTGGGAGTAGTCCTCGATGACGCGGCGCATGGCGTCGATCTTGAACGCGGCCTTTTGGTTGCCAGCAGCATCAACATGGCGTCGGTGCGCTTTTCCCAAAGGGCGGGATCATGCTCGTGACGGTCGATAGGTCCGAGGTCGAGGCCGCCGACGTCGTGGACGGCGCGTCCATCGGCACCCTGGCGCTGGACAGTTTTGCGGGTGGGTGAAGTCGTCATGTTTGCCCCGTGATGCTGGGAATTTTCAACATCATGCCCGGGCAACGGGAAACTGCAAAGCCCAACCGCCTTCAAAAACGTTTCGAGGCCCCGAAGGGCCTCGAAATGATGCGGCGTCGAGGGCCGTCTTATGGCTTGATGTAGGCGTAGCCCTTGCGCTGGAGCTCAACCAGGCGGACAACGCCGGAGGGCACCAGACGGGCCTCGCTGATCAGCTTGATCTCTTTATTTTCAGCCTTCGCCATATTCTTCTGGGTGTTTGCGCAGGCGGCGAAGGTGACGTTCGAGTGGGCCAGGGAGATTTCGTGGATGCGGGCCTTCACCGGGCTCGTGTCGTCGCGGAACATGTGCAGGCCCGGACCATAGGTGACAACCTCGATCTCAACCTTTTGACGCGACTTGCTGAAGTCCGCGATGATGTTTTTGACGTTGTTGAGCGTCAGGTTCATTTTGGCGGGATTGTTTTCGTCGACGTGAAAGGCGACTTTGTAGGTGGATTTGGACGTCGATTTCTGGGCGGCAGCAGGCAGGGCACCGAGGACGAGAACCGTCAGGCCGATGAACAGGTTTCGCAGCAGCGACATGTTTCCCCCAAAGTTGGTTCGTTGAACTGAGTTACACCCCCAGTGGGGGCTGCCAACTTGCGGACGGCCCTGAGCTGAGGTGCCCGAAGGCCTGGGGACATCGAAATAAAATTGCGGCGGTGAAGTGGCAGCTCGATCGGGAGCCGGAAATTTTGTCAGAATTGGCGCGCCTGCGGCTTGGCCATTCCGGTCCATCCGCGTGCGCCTGGAAGGCGGCGAGCGAGGCGTGCTGCGAAGGCGTTGGCTCGTGTGGGGGAGATTGCGGCGAGGGCGCTTCCCGACAGGCGCAGCAGGGTGCAAGGCGTTTGCATCCAGCGTGGTCGTAGGGCCGTGTTCCATTTCTTGCGGAAGCGCTGCTCGGCCAATTTGAAGCTTTGGTCCTTGCGACCGGGGCTGAGGTGGCGCAGGTGGAAGTCGATCACCCAACAGCTCCAGCCTTGGATGTCGGCATGGAGGCAGAGGTCGGCGCCATATAGATGAAATCCTTCGAGATCGCGCGAGAACCTGAGGCCGGCGCTGCGGCGCATGACGATGAAGTTTTCGTCGAGGCTCACGACGCGGGCCGGGAGATTGCCAACGTGCCGGTCGTCTCCGTGGGGGTCTGTGATGCGCAGGGCTAGACGGCCAGGTGCTTCAGCGCCGGCATTGCCCGCGAGTGCCCAATTGGGATCGGTATGCTCAAGCTCAGCGAGGCGGGCCTGCAATGTGGCTCTGTTGTCTTCAATCAGTCGAATGTCCTGATGGCACAAGATGACGGTTTCGCCTTGGGCCACGTCGAGTGCAGCATTCAAGCCAGCGAAGGCTGACGGCGCCTGGCGGACCGCGATAAATTCGGTATCGCGGCGGTCGAAGCCGCCGGCCACCAGTGATGCGATCATCGCTGCGTACTGTTCGTCGTCATTAACGAGCGTCGCGATGGAGAAGCGGGGCTTGCTTTCCGCAGCCTGTTTTTCGATCGATGCAAACGACATTCTGATCGTTTCCCCTCTCAGGCGGTCTGCGGTTGCGCGCTGATCACGTGTTGACCTGGCGCGCGATAGCCGTGCTGCCATTCGTGACGGCGCTGCCAGATGGCGTGCCAGACTGCTGCATTGTCTTTGGCGCGCTGCTGACCGGTAAGGCCTGCGTACGCTGTGAGTGCAAGCCACCGTGACAATGGCCAGGCCTTATGGAGGAGCTTGCCCAGGCTGCGTGTTGCGGGCGGGAAGTGACGGTCGATCAATGTGGCCTTGGCTGCCAGCAGCTTGACCATTTTGCCTTCGCGAGTTGCCTCGGAGGCGCCGCCATAGTGCACAATCTCCGCCTTCGGGGTCATGATCGGGCGAGCACCCAGAGCATGGGCGCGCAGGCAAAGGTCGGTTTCCTCGCCATACATGAAGAAAGTGGGGTCGAAGCCACCGAGCCGGGTCCACAGGTTGCGCTCGATCAGGAAAAAGCAGCCCGTGACGATGTCGACGTGGCGCTCGCTGTCGCGTTGCCAGCTTCCAAGTGCCTCGCCGTTGAAGACTTCGGAGCGTGGAAGAATTGCCGTCAGACCGGTCGCGCGGCACAGCAGGCGCCAAAGCGACAACCGGGCGTAGACGGACGTCGGATTGAGGCTTCGGTTCGCAAAGAGCGTGCGTCCGCCCCAGATCAGCGCTTCGGGGCGTTGGTTGGCAAACCGCACGAGTTTGTCGATGGCGCCGTCGAGAATGATGGTGTCGGGATTGAGGAGGAGAATGTACTGGCCGCCGGCTTCCTGGGCGGCGAGGTTGTTGGCTCGGGCAAAGCCGATGTTGGCGGCGAGGGGTATGAAGCGGCTGACAGCGGGGTGGGCGGCAATTGCTGTCGGTGAGCCGTCCGTCGAGGCGTTGTCGACGACGATGAGTTCATAAGGCACGTCCCTTGTCTCGGCTGCGATCGAGTCGAGACAGGCGAGCGTCATGTCACGGGTGTTATAGCTGACGACAATGATGGACAGCTGTGGAGTCATGCGCGGCCCGCTTTCGGTGTCAGATTTGTCCGCAGGACGGGGATCGGCCAGCGGGGTTGGTCGTGGGGGGCGAGCGCCACCAGACGGCCCATAGCCTGAGGCATGGCGAGATGGCCTGGCAGGCTGGCCGGTGGCAACCACTGCAGGCGCTTTGCGGGCTTCGGCGCCGGGATGCCTGCTGTGGTGCGCTTTGCAGCCCGCAAGGGGTCAGCGAGCCAGCCGCCAAGACCAAGCAGGAAGAAGAAGAAGGCGTAGGGCACGTTCCAGAAGTGCACGGTGCAGCCGACGAGCGACAGGCCAGTCAGCGAGATCAGCCATCCCCTGGCCAGAGCGCGCTGGGGCTGATCGTAAGAGGAAATCCTTCTGGCAACTCCCCAGGCTAGGAGGACGACAGTCATCAAGAGAAAAACGATTGCCGGGATGCCGCCTCGCATGGCGACCAGCAGCCAGAAGGCGTCAACCGTCGGCGAGGCCATCCATGTCGGCCGTGCCCAATCGTTCAGGCCCAGGCCGATCCAGGGATGGGCCCAGACGTTGTCCAGACCGTATTCCCAGATCATCAAGCGGTAGTAGCCCGTCCACGCATCCAGCGTGAATCCCGTGGCAATGATTGCAAATGGCGAACGCGTTGCAACAATGCCCACCACGAGCATCACCGCAACCATGACGCCGGCACCGAGCACGATACGCCCGCGCATGCCGCGGGAGATCCTTTCAGCGATCATGAGACCGAACTGAGCGGCGACCGACAGCATCGGAGCGGAGGAGAGACCCATCAGGGCGCTGGCGGGGATGATGATGGCGCGTGCCCAAAAGCCAAACGAGCGCCGCTCGGCATAGAGGCACATGGCCAGTCCGGCGGAGCAGAAGGTGCCCAGGTGGATGGGGTGATCGAAGGTGGCGAAGGCACGGGTCAGGCCAAGCCGGGTTTCGACTCCAGTGGGATGAATGTAGCCGGTGATCTGTCCCAAAAACTCGTGAACGTAGAAGCGCCCCGTGAGGGCTTCAGGTAATGCCATCATTCCTGCGGCCGCGACGACAACAAAGAGCATGCGTGTCAGTGCGCGGAAGGCTTCTGCATCACGCACATAGACGCGGGCGACGAGGAAGCTTGCGAAGGCATCGAGGGCTTGAGAGCCGCCGGCTTGCAAACCGGCATCGACGCCGTGGTGAATGAGGTGGACCATGAGCACCCAGCTTGCAAATGCGAGCATGGTGACATCGAACAGCTTCAGGCGGCCACCCTTCGGGCCGACAGAATGGAACAGCGCGAGGGGCAGCAGAATGATGAGCAACGCACGGTGGGTCGGCAGGCGGACGCTGCCGACATAAACCGAGAATTCTGTGGGGCAAAGGAAGCTCAGGACCAGCAGGAGAACTGGCCATGGCGCGCCCCTGAAGGCCTTGCCCATTTCACTCGATCCTACGCTTTGTGTCGGAGCCTTGCAGATCGGGTGATCAGTAGGCGTTCTTGCCGGTCAGGACACTGCTCACGGTTCGAGTGAGGATCTTCACATCCTCCCACAACGACCACGTCGCGACATATTCAATGTCCAGCTCCAGGCGTTTTTGAATGAGTTCCGGATTTTCCGTGCAGCCACGAAAGCCGGATACTTGCGCCAATCCCGTCATGCCTGGCTTGACTTGCTGACGATTGGCATAGCGTTCGACCGTTTCTCCGAACTCATCGTCCTGCTTGACCGCGTGGGGGCGAGGGCCAACGAGGCTCATTTCGCCGCGCAAGACGTTGAACAGCTGCGGCAGCTCGTCGAGCGAATGCTTGCGAAGGAAGCGGCCGACGCCTGTCACGCGGGGATCTTCGGGTTTGGCTTGCGTAAAGTTATCGCCGGGCTCGACGACGTTCATCGTTCTGAACTTGAAGACGTCGAAGGGGCGGTGATTGAGGCCGCGACGCTTCTGACGGAAGAAGACCGGGCCCGGCGAGGTTAGCTTGATGGCTGCAGCAATTATGGCCATGACGGGCAGCGTCAGGATGAGCAGGAGCGTGCCCAGAACATAGTCCTCGCAATTCTTGACGACGCGGTTCCAGTCGGCGAGCGGCTTGTCCTTGATGTCAATGAGACCGACACTGCCGATGGCCGAGACGTTGTGTGCCGGGCCGGTTTCGACCAGATCGGATGCAATGTGGGTCACGACATGCAGGCTGACTGGAAGGTGCTCCAGGCTGCGGGCGACCTGAATGATTCGCTGCTCGGCTGCCTGCGGAAGTGCGATGACGATGCGATCGATCGTGCCCGATCGCGCAGCGGCCATCAGATCCTGCAGCTTGCCGGTCAGCTTGGGGCCGGCCGAGTCAATGCGGTTGGCGTCGACGCGGTCGTCGAACAGGCCGGCAAAGCGGATACCCAATGCCGGGTTACGCAGGTGCTCTTCGACGCGCCGTGCGACAGCGCCGTTACCGAAGACGGCAACGCGGGCGTTGAAGTGGCCGGCCTTGGTCATCTTGGCCAGGATGTGGCGGGCCGCCAAACGGACGTCGAGCAGCAGCATGAAGCTGGTGGCGATCCAGGCGCTGTACCAAATCCACAGGTGCATGACCTTGGGGGCGAAGGGAATGCCGAGGCCAAGGACGGCCGAGAAAGCGACGAAGAGCGACAGGATGAGGTGGCGTGGAGAAACCGGGAAGTCGTGCATCCTGGATTCGTCATACATATTGAAATGGCGCAGGCAGCCATAAACGATTGCTGCCGAAACCAGGCACATCTGGGTGTGCTTCAGCCAGTCGAGATCGAGGCCACCGCCATAGACGTAGATGAATGCCGGGATCATCCCGCCCGTTACGACAGCGATAACATCCATGAAGCCGACCATGTCGGCGGCGATGCGTCTGGAGGCGAGTTTTCGATTTTGATCCGTTGAGCCGGACTTATCACCTGCGCTCAAGATGTCGATTGGATTGATGTCGTCGGTCGCAGACGTCGCCATTTACTCGGCCCCTTACGCTCGGAAAGCGGATTACGCTCGTACTTTGACTCCTTCCATACTAATTCCACTATACTGAAATTTCTCTAAATGCATGAAAAATAATAATGATTTACAGATCGTTCACGCCGCGCGATGGGATATGCGATCGCCATGACGCTCGTTTCTCCGGCGGCGTGTACGGGTAGTTGATTTCTTGCCGACGTCGACTTGATTAATGACTATGCCGATAATTTTGGCGGCGTTTCCGCCAAGGGTGCCGACGGCACGACGCAGCAGCTCCTTGGGTGTGCGCTGCCATGCCGTGACGACGATGATTTCGTCGGCGTATTCGGCGAGGATGCTGGCATCGGCAACCGGGAGCATCGGGGGAACGTCGACCAGGATGATGTCGAAATGGTCTTTGAGACGAGCCAGTCGATGGCCGAACCCTGGCGCCTCGAGGGCTTCCATTGCGGTCAGGCCAACGAGGTTGGCCCCGCCGGCAGGCAGGACGACAAGTCCCGAGTTGGTATCTCGGCGCAGGGCGGTTTCAAATGCCTTGCCTTGAACGATGGTGTCGAGCAAGCCCGGCACTTCGCTCAATCCGAGCTGTTGCGACAGGGCGGATCGGCGCAAGTCGGCGTCGATCAGCAGGGTGCGGGCCCCTGATCCGGCGAGCAGCAGTGCCAGGTTGGCCGCGACGACGGTTTTGCCCTCGTTCGGCAGAGCGGATGCCATCAGGATGATCCTGGAACTGTTGTCGTGGCGCTCTGCAATGATTTTGCGCGCGAGGGCTTTGACGGCCGTGGCGAACTCGCCGTTCGGCCGATGCAGCGCAATGCGTGCAGCGATGCCCGGGTGGCTCATGCCGTCTGTTTGGCGGCGCAACAGGGGTATCGAGGCCAGGTGGGGAACGCCCAAGGCGGTCTGGGCATCCTCAGGTTTGGTCAGCCCCGACTTGATATATTCCAGCAGTATTGAAATGAGCAGGCCGAGGGCGAGACCGGCGAACAGTCCGATGAGTGTGATCTGCTTGCGCTTTGGGCCTGCGCGCACGGATGGAATGTCCGCCTTTTCTACGATGCGCGCATCGGGGAGGTGGAGGTCGTGGGTTTCGGTGGTCTGCTTGTAGCGGGTCAGGAACGTCTCGAGGACCTGACGGGAGGTCAGCGCCTCGCGCTCGAGATGGCGAAGCTCCACCGACTCGGTCTGCAGGTTGGACTGGGAGCTTTTCACGCTTGCGGATTATTCTCGAGCATCTGCTGGCGCTTGAGGGCGACCTCGTAGTCGTTCTTGACGTTCTCGATGATGCGGCCCATTTCGCGGCGCAACTGGCTCTCGACGTCTGCCCGATCGGCGCGCGCCCGGATCAGCTCGGGATGGCGGGGGCCATACTTGGTGATCAGCTCGGCTTCGCGGCTGGTGGCCCTGACCAACTGCTCTTTGAGCATGCGTACGGTATTGCTTTGCAGGACCTCGCCGAGGTTGGCACCGTCGCCGTGTTTGAGTGTGCGCTGCAATTGTTCGTAGTGGGCGCGCGCGTTGGCGGTGGCGTTGCGCGATAAAATTGTTTGCTCCATGAGGCTTGCCAGCTCACGGTCTGCAAGCGGTTCCTTGCCCGTATCGAATATGCCGTTTGCCGCCTTGAAACGGGTGACTTTCAACTCGGCTTCGTTGACTTTGCTGCGCAGGCCCTCGATCTTTTTTTGCAGGAGCTGCGTTGCGATCTCGGTTGCCTTGATCTTGGCTTCGATCTGGTCGCGGATGTAGACCTCTGCAATGGCATTGGCGATGCGAGCGGCCTTGATCGGGCTGGCCGCAGAGAAGTGGATCTCGACAATCAGCGAGTTGCGCACCCGCCAAGTGCGGAGGCGGTCGGAGAATTCTGCGGCGACGTCATCGTAACCGGGATTGTCTGCGCCAATGTCCGCGTCGGAGGGGCCTGTGACGCTGCGAGCGGCGTCAGCGGTAGCAATTTTTTCGGCTTCGTTGGTGGGCTTCGCCATCACCGGTGCCGGCTTCGGCAGGAAGGGCAGATAGCGCCGCAGCCGTGACATCAACGACGGTGTGTTGAACTCGGGGTCCTCGCGCAGTTTGAGCGCATCGATGACGCGGAGTGCGATGTACTTGGAATGCAGGATTTCGACCTGACTTTCGATCGTTGGGGTGTCGCCGGCGATGTCGGGCAGGACGGCATCAACCGAGACGATGGTCTTCTTTCTCGGATCGATCTGGACGGTGGCGATGGCTTCGTAGCGATTGGGCAAAGAGGTGGCGACGAGCGCAGCAATAATGGTTCCGAGAACAGTCAGTGTCGCAATGAGCGGCCAGCGATTGCGGCAAGCAGCGATCAGGTCGCGCAAGCCAAAGCTTGCGACCTCCTCATTGCCGTGCGTTGCGTCGTTACGCTGCGTCATAGCCTAGAACCTGTATGTAACGTTGAATTTCACGCGATCGAGGCTGGTATTGTAGGTATCGATCGAGGAAACGAGTTCCTGGTGCTCGTATCTGGCGCCCAGTTGCCAGTGCTTGGAGTAGAGGTAGTCGAAGCCAATGCCGGCGGTGACGACACGGTCGTTGCGGCTTTCGCCGACGTAGTCGAGATCGCGAAGAGAGCCTTCAAGCGACACAACAAGATTGCGCCACATCTCGTAGTCGAACTTGAGGGAATGACCGGTGACGATCTGGCCGGATGCGATGCCATACTGGGTTGCCCTGATGGTGCGCCATGTCGCGAGATTCATGGTGACTAGTGGCGTGATCAGCCATTCCAGGCGTCCTTCCCAAACCGGCTCGGCAATGTCGACGAGATTGGCCTGGTGGTAATCCTGCTGGGCAAACCCGCCTTTCAGCATGACGCGGACCAGCGGGGTCAGCTCGAACTGGACGCCGACAGACGCTTCCATGCCGGTGGCATCGCGGTCGATGACTGAATTGCCAACGTTCTGCTGAAAACTGCCGGCGATCTCACCGAACACGCGATAACCAGGTGATGGCCGCCAGGCGAGCGTGGCTGCGGGGCGGACATAGGAATAGTCCTGCCACCCTAAGCGAATAAGGCTGCCGTCATTGGCAGGGATGTCTGAAAACTCGAAATGCTGGTAGCGGACGCCAAGCTCGGCGTCGATGTGGTGTCCCTGGCGGCGGATGCCCAGTTCGGCACCATAGGACGTGGTCCTGCCCGGCCGGCTGGCGCCGCGGGGGTTTTCATCGTCGACGTTCTCGAGGTGGCGGACGGCATAGGAGGCGCCGCCGAAGATGCTGGTCGCATGGTCGATATCGATGCGCCAGTTGGAGCCGATAGAGCCGTCGACATAGTGGATTTCGTCGGAGTGTTGATATTGGACGCCGCGACCTTGCGCCAAGATCGTGAGCATGTGACGCGGGGTTGCGGACTGGAGTTCGAGGCGCGTGTTGATCTCGTGGCGGAAGTCGGAGATTTTCAGGTCAAGTCCTTGAGCGTTGTTTCTGCTCCAGGTCACGCCGTAGCCGACCTCAGGGCGTAGGATGAAATTGCCGATCCGAATGCCATCGGACAGGAATTCGCGGCGAGAGCGCTCGGTGACCGCGACGGCGCCGTAAGATTTTGCGTAGTCCCATCGCAATTCTTCTGCATTGGCCGTTCCGCACGCCAAAGCCGACCCGACGGCGAAGCCGGCGAGGCAAGTCAGGCGAATTGTCGAACGAGATGACATGCGGTTGGGCTAAGCGCGCCAGGCCGGCGCTCTCCTGTGGATGTTAAAAAAAGCGCTCGGGGATGCGGATGTTGTCGCCGGGCATGACAAGGATGTCGCTCGGCATGTCGACCCGCGCGTCGTGCTTCAGGCCTTCGCGGGAGAGCACGACGTAGCTGGTGTTGGCGCGGTAGGTGTAGCCGCCGGCGATCGCAATGGCGTCGCGCAAGCGGGTGCCGGCCTTGAACGGGAAGGCGCCGCCGGTGCGGACTTCGCCGTGCACATAGATCTGGCGATAGGTATCGACCTCGACGGTGACTTTAGGGGACTTCAGATAGCCATTTGCCAGCCGGCTGGTGATGTCCTGACGGATTGCCAGCGTATCCTGGCCTGCTACCGGCATTTCGCCGATCAGCGGCAGGGAAATGGTGCCGTTGGTGTTGACGTCGAATGTCCCGGACAGGTCCTTCTCGCCGTACACCTCCAACCGGAGCTTGTCGCCGATGCCGACCTTGTATGTATTGAGGTTCGCCCTGGTGATGCTTGCATTGGTCAATGCGGCGCCCGAATAGGTGGCGTCCGAGCAGGCCTGGAGAGCCAACAAGATGGCTATGGCGATGACCGATAGGACCGACTGATGTCGAAACACGCTGTGGACTGACATGTTACTCATTCGTACTCAAAGGACATACATCTGAGGATGCCGAAACCGGATTTCTGGTTTCGGCAGGTCGATGTAACAATTGTACGAGTTGGGTAAATGGCGAGTTTAGCTAATCGCGATTACGCCAATAAAGACGACTCTGCTATTCATTTCATATTTGGGTAATATTTGCGACCTAGAGCCGATAAACAGAGGCTGCTCCCTGGACCACGTCGAACTCGCAGAAAACGGCCTGGGGCTTTTCTCCCGTGGAAAGTATCAAGTAAGGATTCTTGAAGCGGGCCTGCCATAGCGCATTATCGACCTGCCACAGCTGGACGTCGATGGTGCGTTTGCCGATAACCAGGCGAATATCGCTGGCTTTGGCCCACGAATTGCTTTGCCCGATATGCTGCAGGCGAGCGGCGCGCTGGCAGGCGTCAGCAGCGCGTTGGCGATAGGCCTGAACGATGATTTCGCTCTTGGCGGTCGACGTGAGGTAATGCTGCGCAAGGACCTTGCTGCCGGCCAGCAGTACCAATAATGCTACCAGACCTTTCATGACGAAGCGTTCCCTGCGAACCGGAATAAAGAAAGCCGGTTCCGCAGGATTGTCTGGTCGTGGTGAATATTTCGTTTCCGGATGACCTAAATCAGCTCTCCATCAAAAGATTGCCGATTCTTTCGATGGCTTTCCGGATATTTTCAGTCGAATTGGCATAGGAAAAGCGAATGTAGCCCTCGCCATGAATGCCAAAGCTGGTGCCTGCAACCGTGGCGACGCCGGCTTTTTCAAGGAGTGCATTTTGCAGCTCACGGGCGGTTCGCCCCGTTCCGGTGATATTCGGGAAGGCATAGAATGCGCCGCCGGGATCGACACAGGTGAAGCCCGGGAGCTGATTCAGCAGTGGTACAATGACTTTCCGACGCTCGTCGAAGGCGGCGACCATTTGATGGACCGCATCTTGCGGACCGTCGAGTGCAGCAATGCCGGCGAACTGGGTTGGGGCATTGACGCAGGAATGGCTATTGACGCACAGCCGCGTGACATGGCCGACAAGGGATTTTGGCCAAACCGAGAAACCGAGACGCCAGCCGGTCATGGCGTAGGTTTTGGACCAGCCGTCGAGCACGATCAGGCGATCCTGGATCTCGGGATATTTCAGGAAACTTTCGTGCTGGCGGCCCTCATAGAGCATCTGGCTGTAGATCTCGTCGGACATGACGGCGACCTGAGGGTGCTTGGCAAGCCCGGCGATCAATTTGCGAACCTCTTCGGCCGGGACGGCGCCGCCGGTCGGGTTCCCAGGGCTATTTAGGATGATAAGGCTGGTTTTGGATGTGATCTGGGAGAGGACTTCGTCGGCGCTGAAAGCGAAGCCATTTTCTTCCCGCAAGGCGATCGGTACGGGTTTGGCGCCGGTATATTGAATCATCGATCGGTAAATGGGGAAACCGGGATCGGGATACATGATCTCGGTGGCGGGCGTGCCGAACATCAAGATGGTGAAAAACATGGTCGGCTTGCCGCCGGGCATGATGACGACCAGGTCCGGATCGACCTCGACGCCATGGCGGCGGTGCAAGTCGCGGGCGACGGCTTCGCGAAGCGGCAGGATGCCGTTGGCGGGGGTGTAGCCGTGGTGGCCGTCGCGCAAGGCCTTGATGGCTGCTTCGACGATGTGGCCCGGCGTCTGGAAATCGGGCTGGCCGATGCCAAGGTTGATGATATCTTTGCCCTGCCGCTGCAACTCGGCGGCGCGCGCCAAAACCTCAAAAGCAGTTTCTGTCCCCAACCTCGAAAGGCTCTCGGCGAGCAGCATGTCAGCGTCTCCTCGGAATTTGTTTTGCGCCTTATGCACCAGTGAGGGGCGGGCAGGGAAGCCTATGCTTTGTTGCTGCAGTGCGGCGGTGAGGTCAGTGTGGCGGGTTTCGAGGCCTGAGGAGGATGGCCAATTGTGGATTGACAAGACCTCGACTAGAGATGCGACGGTAGGGTTATGAGACGTCAATTCCGGCGCCTGCGTGGCGGCCGGGTCAAGGGAGCAGGATGATGGTGCAGCCGCCCAGCAAGCAGATCGCAGGGGTCTACCACCGGCGCGTTGGCGACATAACTGTGACGGCCGTCAGCGACGGGTTTCTCGACGGCAATCTCGAAGTGCTGCGCAATATCAGCCAGGATGACGCCCGCAAGATCCTTGACGACAACTTCAGGCCGGCCCGGCGCACAGCGGTGAATTGCTTCCTGATCTACACGGCGGGAAAGGTCGCGCTGATCGAGACGGGCTGTGGCCGGTATATGGCCAACACCGGCGGGCAGTTGCTCGCGAATCTGGCTGCTGCAGGTGTTGATCCAGCGTCGATCGAAAGCGTGCTGTTGACGCACATGCATCCGGACCATTCCGCCGGGCTCACCGACATGACGACGGGCAAGCGCAATTTCCCGAATGCTGAACTGGTCATGCACGAAAACGAGCCGCGCCACTGGTTCGACGATGCCGCCATGGCGCGCGGCGACGACCGGGAAAAGAAGTTGTTCTTTCAAGCTGGACGCGAGCAGACGGAGCCCTACAGAGACCGGTGGCGGCTGTTTCAGAAGGGCGAAGTGTTGCCGGGTGTGACGGCGATGCCGTTCCATGGCCACACGCCAGGACATACGGGCTACCTGATCAGCTCAGGCGGTGAGAGCCTGCTCATCTGGGGCGATATCGTGCACGTTCCGGAGGTGCAAACGGCGCGGCCGGAAACCTGCATGGCGTTCGATACGGATAAGGCGCAAGCCGAGGCAACGCGCCGTCGCGTGTTCGATATGGTCGCCACTGACCGTATGCTGGTAACGGGAATGCACCTGCATTTTCCGGGATTTACGCGACTGGTGCGGGAGGGAACGGGTTATCGGCTGATCCCTGCGGCATGGGAGCAAGCGCTCTAGCTGAGGCGGGTGTGGGATACTGGTCCTGGCGTAGCAGCGGCAGAGTCATCGAGCCCAGTGAGATGCCCGATCGTCATGCGGGCTCGAATCACATCTCTTGGCGTTTTCCAGTAACATTTTCGTGAAGACACAATTCTGTCGTGGGCAACCGCGGTGTACCTCATTTATTCTCCTTGACGCGGGTGTACGCGGTTGATGAGGGCAAACGAACTGCATCCGTCGGCGGTGACGTCCGCTTCGTCATCATGCGGGGAAAGTTTGTGTGATGCAGTACAGCCCAGTTCTGGTGGTTCTGCTCGGCTCATTATTAGGGCCAGCGTTCGGGATCGGCTTGTTTTTGCTGATGCACCAATGAGGCCGATTACTGGCTGTTGAGGCCAGATGTGCCTGTATTTGATGGATCGGCGTTGAAGGTCCATTCGCCGACCACCGACCTGTGTCGTGATCAATGATTTATGGCACATGCTGCTCATGGCTGTCCGCCGTGGAGCGTTGATGAGGCGTGCTGATGCGCGATTGATCAGCCGGCGGGCTGACAGCCGCGCGCAACGCACATGACAATCGGTTCTGTCCAGCAAAGGCGTGATGCGCATTTGGCACTGTTCGCCTGATGGCTTACGGTCATAAGTGCTGGCAAGCCGACTCTTCCTCGGCGGGCTCTTGTGACTTCAGGCCAAGGACATGACCGGCAAATTGCTCGACGACTGTTTCCTGCATGATGGACAGCGTTTGCTGCATGCAGAGGCGCTGGCCTTGCTCAAGGGCAGGATCGCACCCGTGTGTGGCGTGGAGCGCGTGGCGCTTGGCGATGTGCAGGGGCGGATCTGGCAGAACCCGTGGTCGCAGAGCTCGCCGTGCCAGCGCACCAATTCGGCTGTAGACGGTTACGCCTTCGCCTTTGCTGACTACGATGCTGCGGCGGGGTCGCGGCTCACCTTGGGCGGTCGTGTGGTGGCGGGCGGTGCGCTCGAGGCGCCCGTCACGCGGGGCTCAGCGGTGCGGATTTTCACCGGGGCTGCGGTACCGCAGGGCTTGGACACTGTGGTCATGCAAGAGGACGTCGCGGTCGATGATCGCGACGGCGTGCACAGTGTGCAGATCCCGGCTGGATTGAAACAAGCGGCCAACGTCCGAAAGGCTGGGGAGGACGTCAAGGCGGGCCACAGGTTGTTCGAGGGCGGGCATCGCGTTCGGCCGCAAGATGTTGGCGCTTTGGCCTCGATCGGTGCGAGCCAGGTGGCTTGCTACAGCCGCTTGAAAGTCGCCGTGGTTTCAACCGGCAATGAAGTTGTGCGGCCTGGCGGGGCGGCGTTGCGGCACGGCCAAGTTTACGATGCCAATGCGCCCATGCTGGCCGCCCTTTTGCGGCAGGCCGATATCGCCATCACTGATCTGGGCGTTCTGCCCGACCAGCCCGATGTGATCCGGCGAGCGCTGGAAGAGGCCGCGCAGCGCTTCGACGTCGTCATTACGACTGGTGGTGCCAGCCGCGGTGAGGAAGATCATCTGGCTGCCGCAATCGATGCGTTGGGCAAGCGGCATTTCTGGCAATTGGCGATCAAGCCCGGCCGCCCCATGATGTTTGGCCAGATCGGGGACGCCATCATTGTCGGACTGCCGGGTAACCCGGTTGCGGTCTTGGTATGTGCACTGATGTATGTCTGGCCGATGCTGTCGCGGCTGGCTGGCGGGGCGTGGTTGAACCGCGTCGGCTGTTGCTGCCAGCCGCCTTCTCATTCTCAGGACGGAAAGTCGGCCGCCGCGAATTCTGGCGGGGCATCCTGGTCGAGACTGAGGCTGGTTTGATGGTCGACAAGTATCAGCGCGATGGTTCCGGACTGATTTCGGGATTGCGCGCTGCTGATGGGTTGATCGACATCTCGGAGGAGCGCGGCGACGTCGCCGAGCGAGAAATGGTACCGTTCATCGCGTTCTCGGAGTTCGGGATCGTCGGACGTCCCTAGATGGGCCGGGCTGGAGGCGCTGGTTGGGCTGTCAGGCGGGTGCCAACCAAAATCCAATTTGACGTTTACCTGCTGAGATAGCTGGGTTCTTGTGTGGTCGTGCAGCTGGCTTGTAGGGTCGCGGCGTCTTCTGCTCGCGAGATTGCATGCACACCAATCGGTGCTTGATTTGGCGCTGGGACAGCCAGTCCCTGCGCAAACTGTGGCGGAAAGAGACGGGGTTTTCATGTTCTGGCGCTTACTGCGTGTTCTGTTTGGTTTCGCGCTGGGGTGCCTCGCTGCCGGCATCACCATGGTCTTGTTCGTGTTCACGCCGAGTGAACTTGCAGGGCTGCCGCCGGATGTTGCCACCGACCGGTTTCCGCAATTGATGCGGCTTGCCGGGTTTGTGGCGGCGCAGGCGGGTCTGTTTGCCGCCCCCTTCGCACTGGTGATTGCAGTGATTGGGGAATGGCGCGCAAACCGCCGCTGGACGTTTTATGCGTTGGCGGGGCTTTTGCTTGCCCTTCTGGGCTTCCTGGCCCAGCATTCGACGGAGCAGGTGGGCCAGCCGACCATCGTCAACAACTATGCATTGACCGCTTTCGTGACGTCTGGGTTTGTCGGTGGCCTAGTCTATTGGCTCTTCAGCGGGCGCTTGGCGGGCGGGCCGGGCCTCATGTCCGAGCCAGATATCGCCGAACCGAAACCCTCGCCGGCTGTTGGCGCCGGCAAGACAGCGAGTGTCATCGTCTCTCCTCAGCCGGAAACGGCGGCCAAGGTTGCGGATGCAGGTGCGAGTGGACCTGGTACCGTCAAACCACCTGTTCCCGCCAAGCCCAAGGCCGTTTGACCAGAGTCCAATATTTTTTGCTGCATTGCACAATTGAATGGTAGAATAGTCTGGCTTTGATTGACGCGGAGCGCCTTGGGCCGAGCCTTCGACGCGTATCGTTCGCTGGTGCGAGATGCCGTTTATTCTAGTTGAGTCAGGATCTTAGACATGTCTCCGTTCGAAATGCCGTTTGAATTGATGCGCCAGTGGATGGACCTGGCCACTGCTATGAACAAGGCAGCGGTGGACGTCATGACCGAGGGCGCCAATCAGGCGCGGCGTGAAATGGACCGCTCTGCGAGCGTTCCTGCCATGGTGAATTTTGCGCCGGCAAACTGGGCTGCGGCCAATCCTTTTTTGCAGGCGTTCGGCATGCCGTCGCCGGCTTGGTCGCCGTTTGCGGCGTGGGGCATGCCGACAGGCATACCCGGCTTTTGGGGTTTCCCGGGCTGGCCAAGCAGTGGGATGTTTCCCGGCTCGAGCGCGGGCATGTCCATGTTCATGCCGTGGATGGGTTTCGGGATGTGGGACAATGCTTTCCGTAATCCGGCGTTCGGCAGCCGATCCCAGCTTCCGGGTGTTGAATTGATGGAGCAGGCTGCCGGGGCCTATCGCTCGGCCAGCGGATATGCCGTTGCAACCATTTTGGCGCCGCTGTCGCAATCCGGTGTGAGTGCAGGAAGCCAGCCGTTCTGGTGGGCTCCGATGTTTGGACAGTGGCGGCGGTAATCGCCTGAGGGCGCATTCGGCAAGTGTCAGGTGCACTTGGTCGGCAACACCCCGCTACCGCCACTTGGTGAGGTATCCAAGCACAACGCGGCGTTCGGCGGGGCTACAACGGCGCGCCGATCACCAGCGTCCAGAATGTCTTGAATTCCGTCTTCTGCTCGTGAACCAGCGCGATTCCCATGTGGGTTGCGTCCCGCAACAGCAGGTTCTTGTTGTGGCCGGGGCTTTGCTCCCAGCCTTTGAGCACTTCGCTGAAAGAAACCTGTCCGGTGCCGACATTTTCGGCGGCAAGGCGGGCATTGTAACCGGCGCGCTTGACGCGATCCCAGGGGTTCGAGCCGTCGGACCCGAAATGGGAGATGCGGTCCCATTTGGCCAAATCGCGCGAGTGGGACTTGGCGGCAGCGGTGAGTGTGGCGTTGAGGGTGAGGGGCTTCAGGCCCTTGGATTTGCGGTAGGCGTTGATCGCGTCGCGTGCCATCTCGCTGTCGAGGCGGGTTTGGCTGTAGTCACGGTCGGACAGCGAACCGCGCGGTGCCTTGTCGTAGGATCCGGACGGGGCGCGATCGTTGAGAGATGCCAGGCGACCGGCATTGCGAGATCTGGCGGACCGGCTCTCCGTGGGATCGCCACCGAGTGCGGCTTGGCGCGCGGGGGTGGTGCGTGGCGTGCTCGCGCCCAGGTCATTGAGACTGGTGATCGCCGACGGTTGAGACATGGAGCAACCGGCAACGGTGATGGCGATGGCACAAAATGCAACGACGCGTGACATGCGACAGGCTCCCGAACACATAAGAGCAATTCTGATCATCAGATCATGCCCCCTGCGGGTTAACTGTCTATTAAGGCTGTTGGCTCTTTCATGATGTCAGATGATTCCCCCGTTTTGATGCGCTGGCGCGCTGATGGTTGCCGGCGCGTAGGCGATAAGTGTTGTGCGCGGGTCTGTCTCACCCGCTGAATTGTGCTGATGGCGTTGTCTGGAGGCCGTCGAACCCTGAAGCCAAGAGGCGCTAACTTCTTGACCTCAATTGGGCATTCAACACGGAGTTGCCACATTCGAGATCGGGTTCGCCGTGCAACACGTCTTCATGCGTGTTGCACAGGTGGGCCAGTTCGCGCTTGGCCCCGCGGCCGGCATTCCGCACAATGCGCGAAGCCTACGGTGATTCGCGCGTCCGGAAGGCTCCGGCAGAGGCGGTATGGGAGAGGGCTGGTCCATCTGGGGCCGGCGCTTCGACCTGCATCGCGGGAGGCGCGCGGAATGACACGCCACGAGATCGCAATCGAGAATTTGTCCGGCCAGTCCGAGACGGCGCGTAGACTTGCCTGCCTCGTCCTCGTCAGATTGGCGATCGGACCGTGTACAGAAGCTGAGATCACCAAGGATGTGCTGCCGCT
This sequence comes from Hyphomicrobiaceae bacterium, assembly GCA_041397705.1. Taxonomy (GTDB): domain Bacteria; phylum Pseudomonadota; class Alphaproteobacteria; order Rhizobiales; family Hyphomicrobiaceae. The sequence continues at coordinate 56,299 of JAWKWC010000010.1, read as the reverse complement.
GGTGGCGATGCGGTCATCACCTGAGATCTGGCGGATCGAACTGAGCCGATTGCTGGCCGCACTGCAGGCCGGGCAATTGGTGGCGCGCGAGGACGGCCGCATCGAGACGACAGCCGACGGGACGGATGCCGTTTCCCACTTTTTGGGTTCGCCACGGGCCTTGCCATCGTCGTGGACGGCAGCGCGCGACAAGTTCCTGATGGCGATTGCGCTGGGGTTCGAGAAAGCGTCTGCGTCGCGCTTGAAGCAGCTCGGCAAGGCCGATGGGTTGCGCACGCAGATCGTCATCAAGCACTGGAAGCTTCGATTGAAGGGGGCGCCGTCTGCCTCGCGGGTGAGATCGGCACTTGCCGTCAAGGCCCTTGAGCGCGCATTCGGCAACAAGATCCGTGACGGTCTGGGGCAGAAGTCGTCGCTGCCGGCCAAGTCGAGTCGGCTGCTGGCCGGCCAACTGGCCAGTGAAGCACGGGATTTCGGCACGGACTCACGGTTGATCGCTGCGCTGGCAGCCGAAGCGGTGGGTGCGCGCAAGGCTGACTTGAAGAGTCTGCAGCTGGCTGTGCTGCGCGCATATTTTGCCGGTGACGAAGCGCCCGCGCCGCAGCCAAAGAGACGCTCGGGCTCGTCGCTGAAACGTGGGAGGCGCAATCGCGTTCAAGGCGGCGCACCGGCGCCAATGCCTGACGCGGAGGTCATGGCGGCGCCGGCTGTTGAAGCCGTGTCTGTCGCTGAGGCCGTGGTTGAAGTGTCGCCTGCACTGTCGCGACCAGGTCCGGAAGGATTTGCGAGGGAAGTGAATGCAGCTGCTCTGGCGGTGGCGGATGGTTGGGCGGGCAACCGGCGGGCTTTCATTTCGAAGGTCTGGTCGGTGTTGCAAGAAAAGTGCGCGGCCTGGCGACTTACGGAAATTGAATTCAAATGCATGTTGACCGAAGCGCATCGCACAGGGCTCGTGATGCTCGCGAATGCCGACCTCAAGGACAAGCGGTTCCTGCGTGAATTCCAGGACTCAGCCGTCGTCTACAAGAACACAGTCTGGCACTACGTGCGCGTTCCCGAGTGAGCTTACGATTGCGGACTTGCATTATCGCACCCGGAGGTGCGGCCCTTAGTTTGCGTGTCAGTTTTGAGTCGAGCTTGGCGTGGCCCGGCACTCGAAGTGTCTGGTGAACTCCCAGAGAACCGAACCGTCCGAGGATGTGGTGAACAGGTCTATGCCCGACGTCGAGGAACAAAATTCGATGCAGTCCGATGGACCGAAGGGGTTGTCTGCCGAAGGTTTGGCGGCCGCGTTCGAGCATTCGATTACTTGGGAGGACGATATATGGCGCGCCGATCCCGTCGACGTTGAGCTGGTGCATCAAAAGGCCCGGCGGAAATTCGCTGATCTTTTGAAGGCCGTTACGACGGGGCGGGGAAACGCTGCCCAGTCGCGGATGCTGCTGTTTCACGGCCAGTCGGGCGCGGGCAAGACGCATTTGATTCGGGCGTTGCGGACGGCCTGCCATCGTGATGGCTCAGCCTACTTCGGCTACGCCCAGATGACGCCGGATGTTTCATCTTACGCCGATTACTATCTGAAGCGATTGATCAATTCGCTCGAGAAGCCTTACGACCCGGACGGTGGCGGGGAAAGTGCCCTGACGCGGTTGACGAACCGATTGGTGAGCGATTCAGCGGTGCTGCCTGTTGCCGATCTCGATGCCTTGCGGGAAACGCAGCTGGACGAGCCTGCATTGGCGCGGTTCGTGCTGCAGCTTGCCGACGACATCGTTGCAAGCCCGAAGTTCAACGACCAGGAACTCGACATCAACATCGTTCGCGCCCTGCTCTATCTGCAGCGCGGGGATCCGCGGATCGATCAACGGGTGCGGCAGTACCTGAACGGGCGCGAACTCAATCAACTGGCGCACGAGGCAGTGGCGGCGCTCGACCCGGGGGCCGGCGATGGACGGGCGTTCGATATCATTGAAAGCATCGGCAAGCTTGCGTGGTCCGTCGATGGTGCAGCCTTGGTGTTTGCGATCGATCAGGTCGAGGATCTACGCTTTTTCGATGATGCGGAGGAGCGCTTCCAGAAAGCCGTGCGTGATCTCATCCAGATCGCGAACCGTGTCCCAACATCGATCATTCTGATTTCGTGCCTGGGGGACTTCTACGATCAAGTCCGTGGTGTGCTGGCGCAGTCGTACATCGACCGGATCGAAAAGGCTGGACCGGTTGCGCTGCTGGAGAGCCGGTCGCCGGCGGAAGCGCGGCTGATCATTTCAAAGCGGCTGGAATTCGAAGCCACGCGCACAGGCGCGGCGAGCCCGGCGGATCCGGCGCAGTATTTCGGGCCCCACTTCTTCGAGGAATTCGGCGGTCTGTCGACGCGCCGCCTGCTGGAGCATGCGCAAAGCCGGTTGAGAACGGCCTTGGACGATCGCGATGCGCCGGCTGTGGAGCCGGCGGCTATTGAGGAGGATCCCGGTCAAGGATTCATCTCGACACTGGCGGCTGCCCTCGGTTTTTCGAGCGCGGAGACAATGGTCGGGAAGCCGGCGTCGCCAACAATCGATTTTCAGCATTTGTGGGACCGTTTCCAGAACGAGTCGGAAGCGGAGATGCCCATTAGTGATCACGACCTGCTGGATGTGCTCTCGGATGCGCTGAGTGCGGCGCGCGACGAGTGGCAGGGATTGATTCAACTCTCGGTGACGAGGCTGGCGCTGGGCGACGACCTGCCGGCTATCGACATTGCGGTTTCGCATGGCGGGGCACAGGTCCAGGAAGCGCGCATCTTCATCTGCAACAAGCCAACCCAGGGCGGTGGGCTCAAGCGACAGCTCGATCGGGTGCTGATGGCGATGAAGTCGCGTCAGTGCTTCATGCTGCGGGCTTCAGACTTTCCCCCCAACCGCAAAAACCAGACCGCCATGGCGTTCCGCAAATTCAGGGAAGCCGGTGGGCGGTCACTGCTGGTGCCCATTCCCGAGTGGGAACGGATGATTACGGTGCGTGAATTCGTCAGCCGCAACAGGCTGCAGGCTGGGTTCAACGCGTGGCATGGCGAGGCCAAGCTGTTGTCTGGTCTGGTCTCCATGATCCAGCTGCTGCGGCTCGATCTGCTGGGGCGCTCGAGCAGGCCGGTGACGCAGGCGAGGCCGGTCGAGGTCTTGGCGCAGGTTCCGCAGTTCAACGAGCCGTCGCATGCAGAGGTGCCGGGGATCGGGACATCGATGGCGCCGCGGCACCTGGCTGCAAGCGAGTTGCCGGCGATGCCGATGGATCCGCTCGCGGACTGGACGGGTTGGGGCGGCGATCGACCGGTGACGCTCGGTCAACCGCACGACGACAGTGATCGGGTCGACAGCGGCGAAGACGAGCTGCAACTGACGGACATTCTCGACGAGAATGGAACGGACGCTTCCAGTATTCTTGCTGGCCGTGAGATTGGCAAAAGGTCGAAGCTGATCACATTGAACAAGAGCATCCTGAAACGGCATGCTGCGGTTCTCGGTGGATCGGGTTCGGGCAAGACCACGCTGGCGCTGTCATTGATCGAACAACTGCTGCTGCGCGGGACCCCGGCCATCCTGATCGACCGCAAGGGCGATCTTTGCTCTTATGCCAATCCGGATGTCTGGCGCGCCAACGATGACGATTATTCGGAGCGGCGTGGCGATCGCGAGAAGCTTGCCGATCAGATCGATGTGGCGGTCTATACGCCTGGGCGGGCATCAGGGCGACCGATATCGATCACGCTGTTGCCGAACGGGATGAACGAGCTGCCGGAGCACGAGCAGCAATTGCTGGCAAATCTGTCGGCGGCAGCGCTGGGCGACATGCTGCATTTGAAGAACTCGGCGACGCACCAGAAGCAGTCGGGCACTTTGTCGGTTGCCTTGAAGATTCTCGGCAGCCGCTCCTCCAAGGAGGTGACGCTTGGTGATCTCATTCACCTGCTGGAGGATGAAGACCCGGAACTGTCGGATCTGACGCAGCGGATGGACCCTTCGGGACGGATTCGGCGCGACCTGATCGGCCAGCACGACTCGCGCAGGCATCGCAATTCGGCATTGTTCGAGGGCGGTGGTGAGCCGCTGCGCATGGAAGCGCTGCTGGGGCTCGGTCCGTTTGCCCGTCCGGATGGGCGCACGCGATTGTCGGTGATCTACACCGGTTTTCTCGGCGACAACGAGAATATCCTGTTCTGGGTTTCGCAGTTTCTGTCTGAAGCGCTGCGCTTTTGCCAGCGCAATCCCAACGACCAGTTGCAGGCTCTGGTGATGCTGGACGAGGCGGATCTCTACATTCCCGCGACGGCGAAGCCGGCCACGGCAGAACCCCTGCAAAGCTTGCTCAAGCGGGCACGTTCGGCGGGGCTGGGGCTGATGCTGGCGACGCAATCGCCGGGCGATCTCGACTACAAGAGCCGCGATCAGATCACGAGTTGGTTCATCGGCCGGGTACGCGAGGACACGGCGTTGAAGAAGCTCAAGTCGGCGTTCCAATCGGAGTCGGGGCTGGATGCGGCCGCCGTGCTGCCGAGCCAGACAGTCGGCGAGTTCCATCTGGTGCAGGAAGGCGTGGTGCGGGCGCTCAAGGCTCAGCGGTCGCTGATCCAGGCCGAGCAGGTGCCGTTCGATCGCATCGAGCAATTGGCCAACGAGACCAAGGGGCAGGACGAGCGGCAGCTGAAGCTGTTTGCGTGATGCCTGATCGGCGGAGGTGGGGGCAGGCTTGCTTCCACCTGCGGCAGGCCGATGCCTCAAGTCAGCTCGGCGATGAATTCGGTGACTGCCGCGTTGAAGCCGTCTGCTGCTTCGATATTGACGGAATGGCCGCCATCGAGATCAACGACCCGCACGCCCGGAAGCTCGGCAGCAACCTTGTCGCGCATGGGCTGGAAGCGCTTTTCCCAACGGCCGTTGACGAGCAGGGCCGGAACCGTCACCTCGCCGAGGCGGTGCGCAATCGAGAGATGCGGGGACGTGAGGGATACTGATCGGACGATCCCTTCAGGCGGGATCGCGTCGGCGTCTGCGACCATCTCCGCCTTGATGTCCTCGGGGAACCGCTTGGCGTGGCGAGGATGGATGCGCAACTCCTGCAGGGCTTGCCGGCCGCGTTCGCTGACGGTGCGCAGGCGCTCTGCATTGGCGGCAGCGCGTTCGGGGTCGTCCTTGGCGGAAAGCGCCGAGATCGAATTGGTGAAGATCAGGCCCATGACCCTTTCGGGCCTTTCGATGGCGTACTGGATGGCCAAGCCGGCGCCGAACGACTGGCCGCAGACCACCCAGCGCTCGACGCCCAGGCTCTCGCGGATGGTCTCGAATGCCTGGATATAGGCGGCGACGGTGTACGGTTCTTCGTTCTCCGGCGCTGGCGAGCGACCATGGGCCAGAAGCTCGAGCAGGACGGGCCTTGCGATCTTGCTCAACGCCGGCAGATTGATGCGCCATTGTGAGCGGCTGGAGAGAAAGCCGTGCACCATGAGGAGATAAGGGCCTTGGGTTCCGGCGTGGACCTCGTAGTAGGGCATCATGGCAGCGACACTTGGTATGATTGGCGGGACCTGAGCCCAATGGCACAGTTCCAGGCACCAATCCAGACCGGACCTTCAGAACAGGTGAAAGTCGGCGCCAGAAGTGGCATTCTGGCGGCCGCTGGTGCCGGCCGGTCCGTTTGTTGAGCAGTTGGAGGCGATTTGATGCGGCAGATGGTTCTCGTGGGCTTCTTGCAGGCCCAGAACTGCTCGAATTTCTCGGCGTCGTGGCGTCACCCTGAAAGCCGCATCGATTTCATGACTGCGGATTTCTACCAGCATATCGGCAGGACCCTGGAGGCCGGGAAATTTCACCTGGCATTTTTCGACGATCGTCTGTCGATGCCGGAATTCCAATCGGGAAACTATCAGGCTGCCGTCGAGAATGGGGTTCGCTGCGTCAAGCTCGATGCCATGAATTGCATGATGGCGATGGGCATGGCGACGAAACATCTGGGCTTGGGCGTGACCTATTCGACCACGTATTATGAGCCTTTTCATGTCGCGCGCTCGTTCGCGACGCTGGATCAATTGAGTGGGGGACGGGCTGCCTGGAACATCGTGACGTCCTTGAACGATGCCGAGGCGCGCAACATGGGGCGTGATGCGCTCCTCGAACACGACACCCGCTACGATCGTGCTGACGAGTTCCTGGAAGTGGTTCTTGGGCATTGGGACACATGGGAAGACGATGCCCTCGTGATCGACAAAACATCGGGGCTGTTTGCGCATTCTGAGAAGGTCCATCGGCTCGATCACGATGGACGCTATTTCAAGTCGCGCGGACCATTCACGGTGCCGCGGTCGGCTCAGGGCCATCCGGTTTTGATCCAGGCGGGGCAATCCGGGCGCGGCAAACGATTTGCTGCCGAATGGGGCGAGCTGATTTTCGTCTACAATGTCGGGGTGGAAGCCGGAAAGAAGTCGTACGCCGATCTCAAGGCCTCATGTGCGGCCACGGGGCGAGATCCTGACAGCATGAAGCTCGGGGCGCTGGTGTATCCGATTGTTGCGGAGACGCGTGCGGAAGCAGAAGACAAGCGCGCGCTGCTCGAGACACTGCCGAAAGAGATCGACAGCCTGCTGCTGCTGACCGAGGCCATGAATTTCGATTTCGGCTCGAAGCCACTCGACGAGCCGTTTACAGATGAGGAGCTCAAGAGTTTCTCGGGCCTACACACCATCCGCGACCGGGTGATGGCGGCGACCGGCGGGCGCAATCCAACCGTTCGGGAGTTCATCCAGATCTCGGGACGGGGCAAGCTTCAGAACCCATGGGTCGGAACCCCGAAAGAGGTCGCTGATCTTTTTGAAGAATATTTTTCGGCGCCGGCTTGCGACGGGTTTGTGATCGGTGCGACCAGCGTGCCTGGAACATACGAAGATTTCGTCCATCTGGTCGTTCCCGAGCTGCAGCGTAGAGGCCTGTTCCAGAAAGACTATCAGGGGACGAACTTGCGCGAGAATTTGGGGCTTTCAAGGCCCGATGTCGGGCGGTGGCGCACGGTGAAGCGGGGCGCGTGAGACTTTCTGTTCTCTCTCAAGTTGTAGTCCTCGAATCAAATACATCCTCTAGCAGTTTGTAAGACAGTCAACTGATGTTCATGATCTGGACTATGAGCTGATCGGGCAAGCTCGTCTGGGGTCGTCGCCCGAAGCGTGGCGTGTCGTGTTCTTGCGTTCGTTGGGGGTATTTCTTTCGGCGATATTGATTGCGCTGGCGACCTTTTCGCCGGCCATCAGCGGTTCTGCGACCTCAGCGACCGCGCGTAACGAGCCGCATTTCGAAACATGGGCGGGTGGAGACGGCGGAGCGGACGGCGTTTCCGTTTACGGGGGAATGGTTGCCGCATTGTTTGGCGACGTGCGCCGCGATGGCTGGCGGCTACGGGCGGACGGCGGGTGGGGCATCTATGGTTTGAGTCATGCGCCTCACAAGCTATTCGCAAAAGGCCTGCGCGACGTCACATTTCGCGGATGGACAGGCTATGCCGACATTCTGCTTGGCTACCAGAAGGCCTGGGGACCATTGATCGTTAAAGCCTATGCGGGCTGGACCGAGGAGCGTGGCGTGATCCGTGACACTGACATGGACGACGCGGGGTTGGGACTTGCCAGCGGCACCGAAAAGCTCGGCAGCGGTGGTTTCAAAGGTGTCATCGAAACCTGGCTTGCGCTCGATGAATGGGGCTTTCTGCAGACGGATTTGAGCTGGAGTGAGCCGCAGTCTCGGTTCTCGGGACGCACTCGGCTCGGTTACCGTCTCAACCGGTCGTGGTCTGTCGGGCCTGAAGCGGCGCTTTATGGAGACGCGGACTACGCAAGTGGGCGCGTTGGTGGCTTCGTTCGCCTGGAAGGGGCGTTGGGGGAAGTTTCCGTCTCCGCTGGACTGGCGGGTGACCGCGAGGGAGCTGACGGTGGATACGGATCAATTTCCGCACTGATGCGGTTTTAGCTGGTCCAAGCCCCTTTTCGGAAGGGTCGTAAACAGCCAGGATTGCAGGTTCGCGATTTGATTTTCCATGTTAGATTGTAAAAAAAGAAAGTCCGAATGTTGGTGCGCGGGTGCCTGTCGACCAAGAAGGAATTCCGAACATGAAGTCCGTCCTTGTTCCTACAGACCAGAGCGAGATCATGCCGTCTGTCATGACGTCTGCGGCCTTATTGGCGCAGCGCTGTGAAGCCGTTGTGGAGGGCGTGGCGTTGCGGCCCGTGCATGTGGAGATTGTTGCTCCGGACCCGATCGTGGCGGTGACGTTTCCACCCGCGGACTGGACCGATGCGGATTTCGTCGGGAAAATGCGCGGCTCGTTCGAAGGGCATTTCAAGAGCCATGGGGATGTCCGCAGCCGCTGGCGTGCAGGGCCTTCGATCGACGATGCTGAGCTTGGCAGTCTGGCGCGTGTTTTCGATATCGTGGTGGTGGGTCGGCCGGCCTCGAGCGGGCGCGGGCCGCGGATGACAACGCTCGAGAGCGTACTCTTCGAGAGTGGCCAATCGGTGCTGGTTGCGCCTCCCGAAGCGCCCACGGCCCTTGGCGAGAATATCCTCATTTCCTGGAACTGCTCGACAGAACAGGCGCGCGCAACGGCATCAGCGATGCCGCTGCTGCGAAAGGCCAAATCTGTGACGATCATGACCATTGAGGGTCTCATCGTTGCTGGGCCGAGCGGTCAGATGGCACAAGACTGGCTCGCCACCAACGGCGTGAAAGCGCGCGAGGTGTCGCTTGCTGCGGGCGGGCGAAAGCCGGGTGAAGTGCTGCTGGACGAAGCAACCAAGATGGGCGCCGACTTGATCATCAAGGGCGCGTACACCCAGAGCCGGTTGCGGCAGATGATTTTTGGCGGTGCAACGAGTCATCTCCTTGCCCACAGCACCTTGCCGATGCTGATGGCTCGATGAAGGAAAAATGCCGCTGCCATGTTAGCGCTGCTTTGCCGGGTTACCTTGGTATCGCATCGTGTGATCAGTTTTTGTTGTGCGATCCGTTGTTGCGTTGAGAACATATCGTGGGGCGATTTTGGGGGCTCACCTGCTAGTGAGGTCTTGAGCGCGCGTGTCCTTTCAAAGCAGGCGGTCCACTGGTGGCCGGGAGGCATCAATGCGATCGATTAGAGTGCTGTTGGCAGCCGGGGCGATGACGTTGGCGATGGCGCTGTCGTCGAATTTCGAGGCGATGGCCGCCGAGCCGGAGTGTTACGCCAAGCCGGTCAAAGCGTCTGGCGGTCGGGGCCTTATGGAGGCGACGGCCAAGAGCCGGGCCCGCTCAGCATGGATCAAGAAGGTGCGCGGGCATCGGCGGCTTGGTCCCGCATATGCGGCGTGGCTCCGGGCCAAAAATCCACAATATGCCTGTCGTAAACTCGGCCGGCGCTATCACTGCGACGCGCAAGCGATTCCCTGCCGCGTCATCGGTGACGTTGCACTGCCGCTTCGGCGCTAGGGTTTCAGGGTGTGGCCGAGATTGTAGCTGCCGCGTTGCGATGCGGCTTGGGCGGTCGCGCGCAGTTCATGGACTGGGACAAGCGAAAGCAGACTAAAACATTGAATTAAGTGTGTTTTTTTGGCTCCGCGGGTAGGATTCGAACCTACAACCAACCGGTTAACAGCCGGTTGCTCTACCGTTGAGCTACCGCGGAATGCCGTTGCCGCCAGCGGCTTCGAATGCTGCCAATGCACGGCTACGAGCACAGGCGTTTACGCGAAAAGCGATGGGCTGTCCACCTGCAACGTGCAGCAGTGCCCATTGAGGCGATGACGGCGCATGACTTGCTCGAGCGCGGTGGCGTGGCATGCGCCGGCGGGTAGGAAACCCGACCGGCGGGCCAAGCCAGCGCACAACCGGGCGGCGGCAGACGGGCCCGTCTTGCAGGCGTAGTGAAGCGCGGCTGGTGATGTCACCTGCATTGCGGGCCGATCCTGGCCCGGGCCTTCCCGCGAACCGTCTTGCGGTCTGGGGGTACCACCGTCTATTGAATGGGGCCTGACATAGCCGCGGCGCCATTTCAGCCCACGGGTCGCATTTCTCAAGGATGAACACGATCATGACGTCGACGAGCAAGCTTTTCTCGCCCATCAAACTGCGCGATCTCGAACTGTGGAACCGCATCGTCGTGGCGCCGATGTGTCAATACTCGGCCGTCGACGGAGACATGACGGATTGGCACATGCAACATCTGGGATCGCTCGCGAACTCGGGCGCCGGGTTGGTCATCATCGAGGCGACCGGGGTGGAATTGGAGGGGCGCATCAGCCACGGTTGTACGGCGTTGTGCTCGGATTCCAATGAAGCGGCCATGAAGCGGGTGGTGGATGCCTGCAAAGCATTCGGGACGGCCGCCATCGGCATCCAGCTCGGGCATGCTGGGCGCAAGGCGTCGGCGCAAAAGCCTTGGGAGGGTGGCGGAGCGCTGAAGGAGAATCCGTGGCAGACCAAGTCTGCCTCGGCGGTGCCGTTCGACGACGGCTGGCATACGCCGCATAGCATGACGCTGGAGGATATCGCAGCGATCAAGGCGGCCTTCGTGGACGCCACCAGGCGCGCGGATCGAGCCGGATTCGATCTCATCGAGATTCATGCCGCGCACGGCTACCTGCTCAATCAGTTTTTGTCGCCGCTGACCAACCAGCGCAACGACCAATACGGCGGCAGCCTGGAGAACCGCGTGCGTCTGCCGCTCGAGATTTTTGCGGCGATGCGCGAGGCGCTGTCGCCCGGCAAGCCGCTCGGTATCCGAATCTCGGCCGTGGAGTGGGTCGACGGCGGCATCACGATCGAAGACTCGGTCGCCTTCGCGCATGGCCTGAAGGAGCTTGGCTGCGACTTCATCGACGTGTCGTCGGGCGGCAATTCGCCCAAGCAGAAGATCGCACTGAAGCCCGGCTACCAGGTGCCGTTTGCTGCTGCGATCAAGCAGGCAACTGGCATTCCGGTGATGGCCGTCGGGTTGATCACAGAACCGCAACAGGCAGAAGATATCGTTGCCAACGGTGAGGCTGATATGGTCGCCCTTGCACGGGGCTTCATGGATGATTTGCGTTGGGGCTGGCACGCTGCCTGGGCGCTGGGGGTGGAACCGAAGATGGCGCCGCAGCACCGCCGCATTGGACCCAAGGCCTGGGCGCCGGCGCAGAAATACGTGGCTGGCGGTTCGATGAAGGCTGCGGAGTAGCAACCGGCGAGAACGAGGGCTGAGTTTGGCAACACGGATCTACTGGCTCCGGGATCCGGCACCGGGCCGTTTGGCCGTGGTCGCCCGGCCGCGCACCGCTGCATCATTTGGGCAGCTCAAGGCGGCCGGTATCGATGTTCTCGTCAGCCTTCTCGAGGCTGACGAGGCTGCTGAAGTGGGCCTTGCCGATGCGGCGGAGCACTGCGAGCGGGCTGGCATCGAGTTCATCTCGATGGCGGTAATGGACCACGGCATTCCGCAGTCGTTCGAGGATATGCATGCGATCGTCGACTACCTCGCGCGGCGCCGGCGCGATGGGCTCGGAGTGGGCGCGCATTGTTTCGCCGGGCTTGGGCGTTCGCCGTTGCTGGTGGCGGCGATCCTGATTTGTGAGGGATTGTCTGCCGACGAGGCGATTGCACGTGTGTCGGATGCGCGTGGTGTCGCCGTCCCCGAGATGAAACATCAACACGAATGGCTGCAGCGGTACGCCGCGCAGTTGGCGGAGGCGCGCGAAGGGCGGTGACGCCCTTTTTGCGTTCACACCAGAATTGTGATCAGAGCCAGGCCTGCGGCAAGCCCCGACAAAACGATGAGGCCGCGGGAGCCGTCGACAAATTCGTCAGCCATGCGCTGCAGCGCCAAGGGGGCAACCAAAATGGCCAAGCCACCGGCAATGATGGCGGCTGGCAACGGCAGTCGGCTGATGGCGACGTAGGTGGCCGCCGCCGTGGCAAGTGTGACAACCGCAATTGCCGTCCAGAGCATGGCATGGCCAACGTTCGATCGCAGCGCTTGCGCCCGGGGCTCGAGGGGAAAATGTCCGGCGGCGGCCAGAACGAACATGGCGATGGCCAGCGTCAAACCTGCGAAGAGTGCCAAGGCCGACCACTCCGGCAAACCGATCGGCATGTTGTGACGTCCTCCCTCGCAACGGCGCTCGCGGTGCTGCTCCAGCCTTGACCAAGGCCGATGCTCGTGTGCCAGATATATCAGCCGCATGCATTCAGACAACCGGGTGAGGGTTTGCCATGACCGACGCGACAAAGGCGCCAGAGAAGAAGCGCGAGAAGAGGACGATTTCCGAGATCAGGGACTCGAAGAAGACCGGCGAGAAAATGGTCTACATGTCGGTGCCGGACTATACGGCGGCGCAATGGGCCGAGATGGCAGGGGTGGACGTAGCGGTGGTGGGCGACAGCCTGGCCATGATCGCGCACGGACACAAGTCGACCGTACCTGCGACGATGGACATGATGGTGATGCATGCGCAGGCGATTCGGCGCGGGGCGCCGAACACGTTCGTGCTGGGGTGCATGCCCTACCAGAGCTACAACACCGTCGACCGGGCTTTGAGCAATGCGACGCGTTTCATGCAGGATGCGCTGTGTGATGCAGTGAAACCGCAGGGCGGCAAGTCGCAGGCCCACATTCTGAAGGCGCTGGTCGATGCCGGCATTCCCACCGCATCGCACATCGGATTGACGCCGCACACGATCGCCATGTTCGGTGGCTTCAAGATCCAGGGCCGGACGGCGGACGCCGCGATGAAGATCCTTGAGGATGCGCTGGCCATCGAAGATGCGGGCTGCTTCATGCTGGAATTCGAGGCGGTGCCGGCAAAAATTGCGAAGCTGATTTCCGAGCAACTTTCGATTCCGACGATAGGGATTGGCGCGGGCGTCGGTACGGATGGTCAAATTCTGCTGTGTCACGACCTGCTTGGCGTGTTCACCGATTTCAAACCGAAGTTCACGAAGCGCTTTGCGAAGCTGACCGAAGTGGCGGTTGCCGGTATCAAGCAGTACGTGAAGGAAGTGAAGGAAGGCTCGTTCCCCGACGACGATCACTCGTACACGGTGAAGGAAGAGGAATACGAGAAGTTCGCGCGGATGGTGGAGAAGCGGAAGCAGATCTGACGCGGCGAAATTCGAAGTCTCGCGCGGTGCCCAGGTGATTGGGACAGTGTTTCAGGTTGGTGAATCATGACGGCTGTGTCCGACATGGAAAGCTGCAGCGATGCGAGCGTCGAGGGGCCGGCGCAATCGTTGACCGATGCTGCCTATGCGGCACTGGAGGAGCGGATCGTTACGCTGGCGCTGGCCCCTGGAACGCATATCTCTGAGCAGGCGATCTGCCAGGAGATTGGACTTGGACGCACACCGGTGCGCGAGGCGCTGCAGCGGCTGGCGCGCGAGGGGTTGGTCGTGATTCTGCCCCGGAAGGGCGTCCAGGTCACTCTATCGGACGGCGGGCAGCAGCTGCTGGTGCTGGAGGTGCGGCGGGAGCTGGAGCGGTTGCTCTCTCGCACGGCTGCCGTGCGTGCGACGGCGGCACAACGGCAGGACCTTGTGGCCATCGCCGAGGGCATGGATGCTGCGTCAAGCTCGAATGACGATCTCGCCTTCATGCGGCTCGATCGCAAGATGAACCTGATCGTTCTGGAGGCGGCGCATAACCCTTATGCGGCGGGTGCGATGCGGCTCATCAACGGGCAATCGCGGCGTTTCTGGTATCAACATTACAAGTTGGCTGCTGATCTGCCGCTGTGCGCGCGCCTGCACGCGAGCCAAGCACGGGCGATCGCGGACGGTCATGGTGAGGCTGCCGCCGCGGCACTCGATGCACTCATCGACTACACGGAGGCCTTCACCCGGGCGACGGTGTGAGGCGGGTTGCACGATGCGCCGGTGGGGGTGAGCGGCGGACCTCAGAAGGCTGCCAGCTTGGAATTCTTCACGTCGGTGACGAGCATGGAACCGGGCGCGTGCGTGATGGCAAGCTCGGGAGCGATGGCTGCGATGACCGCCTGAGGCGTGACACCGCATGCCCAGAACACCGGCAGTTCGTCGTCGCGCACCGCGACAGCGTCGCCATAATCGGGCTTCGCAATGTCAGCAATGCCGATCATATGAGGGAGGCCGATGTGCACGGGAGCGCCATGCACCGAGGGAAACCGTGATGTGATCTGCACGGCGCGGATGGCGTCGCCCGGCTTGAAGGGCCGCATCGAGACGACCATGGGCCCGTGGAAGGGACCGGATGGTTGGCATGCGATGTTGGTCCGGTACATGGGGACGTTGACGCCGCAGGTCATGTGCCTGAGTTCGAGACCGTCGTCGAGGAGCGCTTCCTCGCAGGAAAACGAACAGCCGAGGACGAAGGCAACCAAGTCGTCGCGCCAGACGTCGCGGATGTCGGCGACTTCGGCGACCAACTCGCCCTTGCGCCAGACGCGGTATTTGGGAATGTCGGTGCGGATGTCGAGATCGGCGCCGAGTTCGGGAATGGAGGGATCACCGGGTTCGGGCGACATGCCAATCAGCGGACACGGCTTCGGGTTGAGTTGGCAAAATCGCAAGAAATCGGCGGCCAGCTGTTTTGGCAATATTGCGAGATTGCCCTGCACGTAGCCGTTGGCAAAGCCATGCGTGAAACCGGTGTAGGTTCCCTGCCGGAACAATCGACGCGCTGCCGCACCGTCCCGGGCGCTGGCTTGGAGGGTGGCGAGGCCGATCTGGCCGGCGCTTTCGGCCTGGTCCATGTGCGGGTTTGAATCTTGCGGTGCCATGGTGGTTCCTGCGCCTTGGTTTGCGGTCCAAAAGGCTGAATGCCGCCATTTTAGACCGGTGAGCGGCGCAGTGCACCCCCTCACTCGAGCATTATTGGGACCTGCGGTGGCCACTTGGCTTGTGGACGGCTTGGCGGCGCGGACGATTGCTAGGCTTAACCGAAATAGCGGCTCGCGTGTGTGTGTGCTTGAGCCGCCCGGCGGTCGTGCCATGATAGGCAGCGTGATTGCTGGATGCTGGGGCAACCAAGCCGGGCGGACCGGGAGAGAGATATGCTGGATATCATTATCAAGGGCGGCGACGTGGTCACGCCCGAAGGCGTCGTCAAGGCCGACGTGGGGATCAAGGGCGAGCGGATTGCGGTGGTTGCCGCACCGGGAATGGTGAGTTCTCAAAGCGCTGTCCGCGTCATCGATGCGACGGGAAAGATCGTCATGCCCGGCGGCGTCGATCCGCATGTGCACATGGCGCACCCGTTTGCCGTGCCGGGCGGTGGTGAGCTGTTCACGCGGGGGCCTGATCACGTTGGCATGGCGGCACTCTATGGCGGCACGACCACGCTGATCGACTTTGCGTATGTGCAGTCGGACGGCAGCGTGCAGGGCGGCATCGAAGCCAGAGACAAGCAGTTTTCCGGTGTTGCAAGTTGCGATTACGCCTATCACCTGATGCTGCATTCCGAGCCGGCGCATACGCTGATGGGTGAGCTGGCGGAGGCGATCGAGGCCGGTTATCCGACGGTCAAGATTTTCATGACCAACATCTGGCCGCAGCGTCAGGGTCGCATGGTCGATCTCGGCGACATGTGGGAGGTGTTCAAGGTCCTCGCACACACCGGCGGTCTCGGCGTCATTCATGCCGAGGACAACGATCTCGTCATGCACATGTACGCCAAGCTGATCCGCGAGGGGCGTACGGGCTTCGAGAACCTGTCGGAAGTTCACAGCCAGCTTTCGGAAGACATTTCCTTCCGCCGCGTCATTCGTCTGGCGGAAAGCGTGCCGGGGTGTGCGCTCTATATGATGCACGTTTCGGCGGGGACGGGCGTTGCAGCGATCCGCGAGGCGCGGGCGAAGGGTTTGCCGATCTACGGCGAGAGCCTGCATCAGTACATGCTCTACACCGATGAGGACTACAAGCGGCCCAACGGTCAGATCTACCACACGTATCCGTCGCTGAAGTCGAAGGCGGATCAAAAGGAGCTTTGGCGCGGGACGCTGGATGGTGCGATCAACTGCGTTGCGACAGACGACCTTTGCTGCACGCTCAAAGAAAAGACCATGGGGCGGCGCATCGACGATACGACCGGCGGCAATTCCGGCGTCGAGCCGCGCCTTGCGGTGATGTACACGGAGATGGTGGTGAAGCGCGGCTACTCGCTCAACCAATACGTCGATCTGGTCTCGACGAACGCCGCCAAAATCATGGGGCTCTATCCGCGAAAAGGGGCCATTGCGTCGGGCAGCGATGCGGATGTCACCATTCTCGATCCGACGCGACGCGGACAGATCCGTGCTGGCGATCTACATCAAACGGACTATACGCCGTGGGAAGGTCACGATCTGTTTGCCTGGCCTGTTCTCACCATGCTGCGTGGTCAGGTTAAGGTGGAGAACGGTAAATACGTGGGCAAGCCGGGTGACGGGCAATACCTGAAGCGCAAGATTCCGCGGGGGTTGATCGAAAGGCCGGGGCTTTGACGGCGCGAGGCGAAGGGGGGCGGGATGCCACCGACCAGGCGGTGCTGGCGTTGGTACGCACCAGTCTGGCGGTTTGGAGCGCCGATGCACGTGTGCGGCGGACGGACGATGGACTGATCGAGATCGAGACGCAGCGTGGCGCCATGCACATTGCACGGGCGCCTTTGGCGGTGCCGTTTCGCTGGCTGGTGCGGATCGAGGGGCGTGAGCGTGCGGCGTCGTCGGTGGCGGGGTTGCTGCGACTCTTGCGATCGGCGGTGGATGATGCGTGGCGGCCCGGCCGCGCGCGCATCGCGCCGTTGCTGACGCCGGGCGATGTGGCGTGATCCCGGTCACCGTTCTCACGGGCTTTCTCGGCAGTGGAAAGACGACGCTGCTGGCGCACCTGCTGCGCGATCCGGCGCTGGCGCGCACTGCTGTCATCATCAATGAATTCGGTGCGGTGGGGATCGATCACGAGTTGGTTGCAGCAAGCGAGGAAAGCCTGGTGGAGCTGGAGACGGGCTGCTTGTGCTGCACCATTCGCGGTGACCTTGAGGCGACGATCGCGGATCTTGTCGGGCGACGCGCTGCAGGCACGATTTCCCGATTCGAGCGCATCGTGATCGAGACCAGCGGGCTTGCCGATCCGGCGCCCGTGCTTAACGCGATCATGAGCGAGACGGCGCGCGGTTCGGGCGTGCAGCTTGCCCATGTGGTCACCACCATCGATAGCGTGCTGGGCGCTGGGACGCTGCTGCGTGAGGCGCAATCCCGACGTCAGGTGGCGGTGGCCGATCAGCTCGTGCTGACAAAGTGCGACCTGGGTGGCGGTGATGGGGATGCATTGCGTGAGGCCGTGCGTGAATTGAATCCGCGCGCACCGATGATCGAAGCTCGGCATGGCGTGGTTGCGGCTTCGGAGATTTTCAGAGCAGCGGGTGGAGTGGCGCTGGAGTTGTCATCGGAGATTGCGGCACTGGTTGCTGACGAACAACGGCGGACGGGCCAGTTGCTCCATGACGAGGAGATCCGCTCGCACATCGTGCGGCGGGAGCGGCCGATTCCAGGTGTTGTGCTGACGTTATTTCTGCAGGCCCTGGCCGACCACATCGGTGAAGGATTGCTGCGTTTCAAGGGGTTTGTGCACGTTGCGGAGCACGGCGAAGGACCGGCGATCATCCACGGTGTGCAGCATGTGTTCCACGAACCGCAGTGGCTGGATAGGTGGCCGAGCGAAGACCGATCGACGCGCTTGGATTTGATCGGCCGAGGGATATCGAGCCTGTGGGTCGAACAACTGCTGGATGCGATCCAGGCCGAGGTGGTGGAGGTTGGCCCATAGGGTCGATTGCGGCGCTGGCCTATGCCTTGTCGAAAATGCTGGTGTCGAGTGGACGTACGGCACCGAGCCAAATGGCGTGGTTGGTGTGATCGGCCAGCTCGTCGCCTGTTTCGGGATGGACCAGCACGACCAAACCGTCGCGATGGGTGGCGAGCCAGCCAACGACGTCGCCGATCTTTTCCGGCCCGAAGGCGAGCTGGCAGCTCCAGTCGGGATGCGGACCGACGGGCTTTTCATGCACGCGGCCCATGGTCAGGCCGTACTTCTGGCTGACCTCGGTGCAGATGGCGCGCGCTTTGTCGACGGTCGCCGCATCGAAATAGACGTGGGCGTGCCAGCCCTGGATGTTCACTGCCATCGTGGCCTCCTTTGATTGTCAGGTGCGTTCGACGATCACCATGCCGCGCTGCCTGTCGGTCATATAGATGAGGCCGCGATCGTCAACGGTGACATCGTTGGAGGAGACGCGCTCGCATCCTGCCGGTACGTCCGGCATGTACCACGCCACCTCGCGGGGGTTGTGGGGATTGGCGACGTCGATGATGCGCAGGCCGTGACTGAACCAGGCAAACGGGATTTCCGTTCCTGTCACCTTTTCGCAGGGCTGATGGCAGGCCGTCATGGTGGGCTGGGGACGACCTTCGATGCCTTCGACCTGGAAGCTGCCGACCGGGACGGGGTGGCGTTCGTCTGTGATGTCGACCATCCACATGAAGGCCGGGACCTCGTCAGCCTGGCGCACGACATCTTCGTCAGCCACGACCATGTAGCGACGGCCATTGATGTCGAAGGGCATCGGCAGCGCCGTGTGTGTGGGGCAATGATAGGGCGGCGACCAGTCGAGACCGCTGACGAGCTTGGGATTGGCAATATCTTCGATGTCGAGAATGACGAAGCCGCCGAGCCAGTAGCTGGTGTAGAGCCTGTTGCCCATCCGCAGGGGATGGTGACAGCGGTGGTCATTACGTTGCCAAGTGGGCGTTTCGCCGCCGGCTGTCCATTGGCCGGGCATCCACCAGCGGCCGGCTTCCTTCGGGCGCGTTGGATCGGCCAGATCCATGATCAACATGATGGTGCCGACATATCCTTCCATCGTTGCCGACATGTAAGTGTAGCGCTGATCCATATCGAAGCGATGGCAGCCTTGCCCCGTCGTTTCCCAGCGCGAAATCAGCTTTGGTGCGTCCGGTTTGGAGATATCGTAGACGCCGAAACCGGTCTTGAAGTCGGCGGGAATTGGGTTCTTGTCGGCTCCGTTGCGCTCGTGATTGACCACCATGATGTCGCCGGAGACGCGGACCTTGTGGCTGTGGGTCCCGGGCGGCATGGGGATCTGGGCGAGCGTTTTCGGGTTCTTGGGATCGCGGACATCGACGATAGAGGTACCGTTGGGTGCTCGCATGTGGCCCAGGAAGGCGAGGCCATTTTCCACCACGACCTGACCGGCGCCGGCACAATCGAAAGCGGCAACCTCTTTCACTCCACGACCCTGGCCCATGCTGCATACTCCCGGTTGGCCGGCTGCTGGCTGGCCGGCATGCCACGGCCAATAGTGGCGCGGGTTTGATGGGTCTGTCACGCGCAACCATGGTCAGGATGCCAGCCTTGGCATTGACCGTGGACCTTGGCGGCGAGCACACTCGCTCTCGAGCAGAGATCCGATGATGTCGAGGAGATGGGGGCCATGCAGACGGTTGCAACAGGATATGGCTTGATCGAGGGGCCCGTTTGGGATCCGGAAAGAGGCCTTTATTTCAGCGACGTGACGGGCGGTGGAATCTATCTGCTCGACCGCAAAAACTCGGTCTCGACGGCGGTGCCGAAGCGGCGCGGTGTAGGCGGGATGGCATTGCATAGAGACGGTGGGCTGATTGCCGGTGGCCGCGAGATCGCCTGGATTGCTGCGGGTGGAGAGACAGCCAAGACGCTGCTCGATAGTGCCACGGCGGACAATGCCCACGGGTTCAACGATCTCACCACCGATCAGCAGGGGCGGATCTACGTCGGTTCGCTTGGATTCAAAGTGTTCTCGGGCGAGCCCATGAAGCCCGGAAATCTCTACCGGATCGATCTCGACGGCAGCGTTGCCAAGGTCTCGGACGGCATCCTGCTCACCAATGGCCTGGGCGTCTCGCCCGACGGCAAGCGGCTTTACCACTCCGATGCGCGGCGGCAATTGGTGCGTGTTTATGACGTGGAGGCCGATGGGGCGCTCGGCTACTGGAAAGCCTTTTGTTGTCTCGGCGAACGCCGGGTACCCGACGGTCTCAAAGTGGCTGCCGACGGATCCGTGTGGGTTGCCGACGCCCATGGCGGGCGCATTGGCGTCTTTGCTGCAGATGGCCAACATATCCGGGATATTCCTGTGCCCCTGCCGATGGTGACCAGCCTGTGTTTCGGCGGTGATGATCTCCAGGACCTCTACATCGTCACCGGCTCGCGAGGCGGGCCGAGCGACAACTGCGGAACCATCTTTGGCATGCGGGTCGAGGTGGCGGGATTGCCGCTGGCGAAATGCGGTGTGCGACTTCCTGCGTGATCGATTGCTTTCATCTCGGCGTGCGCTGATGGCCGTGCAGCAGTATCGTGCGGGTTGGCGCACGTGGGAGTGTTGCGAACGACGGCGGCTCAGCCCATGAACCCACGCAATTGGAGTAAAGCACGACATGCTGCGAACCGCTTTAAGCCTTGGCCGGACATTGCTCGCGTCCCTCGCTTTGCTCTGGTCATTCGCGGCTGCAGCACAAACGTCTGTTTTGAGCGCCATCGATGCACAGACTGCAGCGCTGGCGGGCAAGGTTGTGCTGATCGACATTCGCTCACCTCCGGAGTGGAAGGAGACGGGTGTGCCTGCCAGTGCGTATGCCATCACGATGCACCAGAAACGGGATGCCTTGTTGGCGGCGTTGGTCCAGGTGACAGGCGGGTCCAAAACGCAACCGATTGCCTTGATTTGCGCGACGGGAAGCCGCTCCAGCTTTCTCAGCGGTTGGCTGAAGTCGCAGGGCTACACCAACATCTCGGACGTGGCGGAAGGCGTAATGGGTGGACGCAACGGCAAGGGCTGGATCAAGAGTGGCTTGCCCTTGCGGAAATGGGAGCAGGGAAAGTCGGCACCTGGAACGCCGCCGGCCGCGCGCTCAGTTGAACCCGGAAAATGAAAGCGGCGCCGGACTTGGCGTCCGGCACCGCTATTGACAATGCAAATTTTGCCGTGGCTTCAGCGAAAGCGTGCGTTGACGCTTTCCAGGGCTTTGGAGCCGGGGCACAGCTCGCTCATCGGCAACTCGTTCATCGGGCGGTCGTCCGAGTTTAGGACGTCATGCAAGTCGTTGCCGTCCTCGTTGACGTACAAGAGCCCTGTGGCGACCTGGCCCTGGGTTGCGTTCTTGCGGATGGTCAAGATGGCTTCGTCAGGATCGCGGAAATCATGGCCGCCATCGAGCTTGTTGAGGAGGAGGCGCGAGCCGTCATGCAGGGTCACGGCAGCTGTCGTGCCGGCCTCGTAATTGACGGTGATCTCTTCCTTGGGCTCGATGAAGTCGAGCTTGTTCTCCGAGGCCATATTGTGGGCGCGGACGTAGTCGAAGCTCTTGGTCGATGCCGGGTGATTGTTGAAGGTCACGCACGGGCTGATGACGTCGAGGAAGGCAAAGCCCTTGTAGTTGATCGCCGCCTTGATCAACGGAATGAGCTGGCGCTTATCGCCGGAGAACGAGCGTGCGACGAAGCCGGCGCCGAGCTGGATGGCGATCTGGCACAGGTCGATTGCGTCGAAGGGATTGGCTTCGCCCTTCTTGGAAGGCGACGTCTTGTCGTTGGTTGCCGAAAACTGCCCTTTGGTGAGGCCATAGCAGCCATTGTTCATGACGATATAGGTCATGTTGAGCTTGCGGCGCACGGCATGAGCGAACTGGCCGAAGCCGATCGAGGCCGTGTCGCCGTCGCCGGAGACGCCGATGTAGACGAGATCGCGGTTGGCCATATTGGCGCCGGTCGTCACCGAGGGCATGCGGCCATGGACGCTGTTGAAGCCATGGCTGCGGCCGAGGAAGTAAGTTGGGGTCTTCGACGAGCAGCCAATGCCCGAGAGCTTGGCGACGCGATGAGCGGGCAGGTCGAGCTCGTAGCAGGCTTCGATGATGGCCGCCGTGATGGAGTCGTGACCGCAGCCCGCGCACATGGTCGACATCGAGGCTTCATAGTCGCGATGGGTCAGACCCAGGGCGTTCTTCGGCAGGGCTGGATGGTGGGCGATTGGCTTGGTGATGTAGGTCATTTTCCGGTCCGTTCGTCTTGCGGGCGTCGTCCGATCACTCGGCCGCGGCGGCTTTGGCGGGCGTCAGCTGTTTCAGAACCGCGGTGCGGACGAAATCGGCTGTCATCGGCGTGCCGTCGTAGTTGAGGGTCGCGATCAGCTTGGTGCCCGGCACGTCGGCTTCCACCATGAGAAGGTGGCGCATCTGGGCGTCGCGGTTCTGTTCGACAACGAAGATCTGGTCGTGGGCGGCGCAGAAGTCCTTGACCTCCTGGCCGAAGGGGAATGCCTTGAGGCGCATGGCGTTCACTTTGACGCCGTCACGCTCCAGATAATCGAGGGCCTCGAGCACGGCCGGGCGATTTGCGCCGAAGTAGATGAGGCCGATTTTGCTCTGGGGATCGGCGGTTCTGATCTCCGGCTTTGGCACGATGGTCGCGGCAGTCGCGAACTTGCGCGAGATGCGGTCCAGGACACGGGCGTGGACCGTACCATCTTCGGTGTAACGCGCGTTCTCATCGTGGCTGGTGCCGCGCGTGAAGTAGCTGCCCATGCTGGGGTGGGTGCCTGGCAGCGTGCGGTAGGGAATGCCGTCGCCGTCGACGTCCTGGTAGCGGCCCCAGGGGATGCCCTTGTCCTTGGCGAAGGATTCGAGCGAGGCGGCGTCCAGCACCTTGCCGCGGTCCATCACCCGCGAGTCGTCCCACTCGAAGGCATCGGTCATCCAATCGTTCATGCCGATATCGAGGTCCGACATGACCATGACCGGTGTCTGCAGGCGCTCTGCCAGGTCGAAGGCGTCGGCGCTCATGGAGAAGCATTCGGTCGGGTTGGCGGGGAACAGCAGGACGTGCTTGGTGTCGCCGTGGCTGGCGTAGGCGCAGGAGATGATGTCGGGCTGGCCGGTGCGCGTCGGCATGCCGGTGGAAGGGCCGCCGCGCTGGATGTTGTAGAGCACCACGGGGATTTCAGCGAAATAGGCAAGACCCAGAAACTCGCTCATGAGCGAGATGCCTGGACCGGATGTGGCAGTGAACGACCGCGCGCCATTCCAGGCGCCGCCGATCGCGACGCCTACGGCTGCAAGCTCGTCCTCGGCCTGCACGATGGCATAGAGGCGTTTGCCATCTTTGCTGACGCGGAAGCGACGTGCGTGCTTCTCGTAGCCCTCTGCCAGAGATGTGGATGGGGTGATCGGATACCAGGCGCAAACGGTGGCGCCGGCGTAAACCGCACCAAGGCCTGCGGCCTCGTTGCCGGTGACCATGATCTTGCCCTTGGCACCCTCAGCGTGGCGGACACTGATCGAAAGCGGGCACTGGAAGTTGGTCTGGGCGTATTCGCGGCCGATGTTGACGGCCTGCATGTTGGCCGCCAGCAGCTTTTCCTTGCCCTTGAGCTGGTCGGCGATCACGCCTTCCAGGACTTTCAGGTCGATGTCGAGCAGTGCCGTCAGGGCGCCGACGTAGACCATGTTCTTGAAGAGCTGGCGCTGACGGGCATCCTTCCAGATCTTGGCGCAGATTTCGGCGATTGGCAGGCCGAGGACGGTGATGTCGCTGCGTTGCCACAGGCGCGGCATGGTCGAATCGTACAACAGCCAGCCACCCGGCACGACCTCGGCCACGTCATTGGCGTAGGTCTGCGGGTTCATGGCCACCATCATGTCGATGCCATCACGGCGCGCCGTGTAGCCGGCCTCCGACACCCGAACCTCGTACCAGGTCGGTAGGCCCTGGATGTTGGAGGGGAAGATGTTCTTCGGGCTGACGGGGATGCCCATGCGAAACAGCGATTTCGCGAAGATCGTGTTGGCTGAGGCGCTGCCCGAGCCATTGACGGTCGCGAACTTGATAACGAAGTCGTTTATGCCGCTCATGCCAGTGAAACCTTCGTTTGCTCCGGCGTTACGCCTCGAATTTGGTGTAGGGGTAGCACCTGTGCAACCATCGTCCCGCAATGCTCCGGTTACTCGTTCGCCAGGTCAACTGCCATCAGGCAGAAATGTAAGCGCTATGGTGGTTCAGGGTCGACT
This sequence comes from Hyphomicrobiaceae bacterium, assembly GCA_041397705.1. Lineage (GTDB taxonomy): Bacteria > Pseudomonadota > Alphaproteobacteria > Rhizobiales > Hyphomicrobiaceae. The sequence goes on along the minus strand of JAWKWC010000010.1, from coordinate 32,205 downwards.
TCGACGCCTGTGGTTCGGCGTAGAAGAACTTCTGCATGTCCCAGGCGCCCGTTGGGCATCGCTCGGCGCACAGGCCGCAATGCAGGCAGACATCCTCGTCTTTTGCCATGATGCGCCCTGTTTTGAGGGGCTCTGAGACGTAGATGTCCTGGGTCTTGTTGGTTGCCGGCACGCGCAGCGCCTGCCTGAGCGAGGTCTCATCGTCATTTTCGATGAAGTTGATGCAGTCGACGGGGCAGATGTCCATGCAGGCGTCGCACTCGATGCACAGCGGCCCGGTGAAGACGGTCTGGACGTCGCAGTTCAAGCACCGCTCAGCCTCGCGCACAGCCAATTTGTCGTCGAAACCCAACTCGACCTCGACCTTGAGATTGCGGATCGAGCTCTTGAGGTCGGCGTGGGGTACGGCCGTGCGATGATGCGGATCGTAGTCGTTGTCGTAGGACCACTCGTGAATGCCCATTTTCTGGGAGACGAGGGTGAAGCCCGGCTCGGGCCTGTCGGCCAAAGAAAGGCCATTGCAGTGGGCATCGATCGAGATGGCGGCCTGATGACCGTGAGCCACGGCCCAGATGATGTTTTCCGGGCCCCAGGCCGCATCGCCGCCGAAAAACACGCCGGGACGGGTCGACATGAATGTGGTGCGGTCGACCGTCGGCATGTCCCATTCGCCGAATTCGAGGCCAATGTCGCGTTCGATCCAGGGGAAGGCGTTGTCCTGGCCGATCGCCATCAGTACGTCGTCGCACTCGATGGTGACCAACTCGCCCGATGGTTCGAGCTTGGGGCGACCGCGAGAATCGACGCCCTTCTCGATCATTTTCTCGAAAACGACGCCGGCGAGCTTGCCGCCCTTGATGACGAAGGACTTCGGCGCGTGGTTGTCGAGGATCGGAATGCCCTCGTGGACCGCGTCCTTGATTTCCCAATCGGAGGCCTTCATGACCTTGCGCGGCGAGCGGACCGTCACAGTGACGGCCTCCGCGCCAAGCCTGAGCGCGGTGCGGCAGCAGTCCATGGCGGTGTTGCCGCCACCGATGACAACCACCTTCTTGCCGATCTTGTCGACGTGGCCGAAGGCGACGGAGGTCAAGAAGTCGATGCCGATGTGGATGTTGGCGGAGGCTTCCTTGCGGCCGGGAATATCGAGGTCCTTGCCGCGCGGGGCGCCGGTGCCAACGAATACGGCGTCGTATCCCTCTGCGAGGAGGGCCTTCAAGCTTTTGATTTCATGACCGAAACGGGTCTCCACACCAAGGTCGTTGATGCGGTTGACCTCTTCGTCGAGGACCTGGGCCGGCAGGCGGAACGAGGGGATGTTGGTGCGCATGAGGCCGCCACCAATCGGGTCCTTCTCGAACAATATGCAGTGGTAGCCGAGCGGGAGCAGGTCGCGTGCCACGGTCAGTGAGGCCGGGCCGGCGCCGATCAGCGCAACGCGCTTGCCGTTCTTTTTCTTGGGGATTTCGGGCAGGTAGGAGTCGATATCACCCTTATAGTCGGCAGCGACGCGCTTGAGGCGGCAGATCGCGACCGGTTCGGCGTTCTTCCTGCTCGGGTCCTTGGCGCTGGCCTCGTCGCTGGTCTGCAATCGGCCGCGCCTGCAGGCGGGCTCGCAGGGGCGATCGCAGACACGTCCCAAGATGCCCGGAAAGACGTTGGATTCCCAGTTCAGCATGTAGGCGTCCGCATAGCGGCCCTGGGCAATCAGACGGATGTACTCGGGGACCGGTGTGTGTGCCGGGCAGGCCCACTGGCAGTCGACAACCTTGTGAAAATACTGGGGGTTGGAGATGTCCGTTGGGGCCATGCGGCCTCGGGCCCGCGCTGCAATGTCGCTCGCCGTCATTACGCTTGCTTCCCTGGATGTGTTCTAGGCGCTGTCAGCACCACTTGGCCTCTCCGCCACGCGCGTTTCCTGGCAAATGTCCGCACCTGCTTCCGCGGCTATCGGTTGTGTCGCCCGGAGATCCGGGGAACACGGCCATGCGGCAGGCAAGTGTATCGGCCAAAGGGGACGTGCGGCAACGAATTGTGTTTTGGCAGAGCACAACGCCTACGCAATAGCCAAGACGGACTGTTGCCTAACACGCTCGTGCTCAAACGGTTGGCAGGTAACGTGTCAAAGAGGTGACGTCAACCGGCCAATTGCACTGCTTGCTACGCGCGAATTGACCCCGCTCGCCGGAATTCGTGCGGCTTTGCTGCGTTTACCATAAGGCAGCTGGTTGTCAGTGATTGTATAAACCCCTTGAATGAGGTCGGATTTTGACTTCAAGGTCGGCGCCATCTTGAAGACAAACGCGTGCGCCAAACGGTCTTGTTGCCTCGATGCCACGCAAACCTTAACAAGCGAAACATGGCCCGCACCGCTAATCTCACCGAGCGTCTCGCCAATCCCACCCGGTTCATGGCACTTTCGGCGCGCATGCTGCCTTGGGTGTCTCTGCTGGCCTTTGGGCTGATTGCAGCGGGATTGGTGCTGAGCGCCAATGCCCCGCCGGATTATCAGCAGGGCCACACCGTCAAGATCATGTTCATTCACGTGCCGTGCGCCTGGCTGGCCATGGCGACCTATGTCTTGATCGCGGTTTCAAGTGCCGGGTTGCTGATCTTTCGCCATCCGCTGGCGGACGTCTCTGCCAAGGCTGCGGCGCCGATCGGTGCAGCCTTTACGCTGCTGGCCTTGATCACCGGATCGCTGTGGGGCAAGCCGATGTGGGGCACCTACTGGGCCTGGGATGCACGACTGACATCCGTGCTGATCTTGTTTTTTCTGTATCTGGGGCTGATTGCCCTGCGCTCGTCATTGGATGACGAGGCGCTGGCGGCCAAGTCGACTGCGTTGCTGGCGCTTGTCGGCGTGGTGATCCTGCCGGTGATCAAGTTCTCGGTGAACTGGTGGTATACGCTGCATCAGCCGTCGACGCGGTTCACGGCGACGCTGGATCCCGTGTTTCGCACACCGCTGCTGGTCATGGCGCTGGGCTTCACGGTTCTGCTGGTGGCGTTGCACCTGAAGGCGATGCGCAATGAAATTCTGCGCCGCCGCGTGCGGTCGCTGACGATGCGGGCAGTGGAGCGAGCCAATCGCGAGGCGCTTGCCTCTGCCACAGCCGTGGCGGAGTGATGGCGATGGATCTTGGTCCGCACGCGACATTCATCTGGCTCTGCTATGCGATCGTCGGCGTGGTGATCGCTGCCTTGGTAGGCTTTCTGGCAGCTGAAGGTGCGCGCCTGAAACGGGAACTCGCCGATCTCGAGGCGCAGGGCGTCATGCGGGAGCGGGCTGGGAAAGACGACAAGGACAGGGCATGACAAACGCAGCGGCGAAAGAGGCAGGGTCTGCGCAGGCGGCGGGCGGCGGCGTGGGGGCTTCTGACGCGCCGGGTGGCGTTGCGCCCCGACGTGGGACTGCCATCGTGCTGCCGGTCCTGATATTTGCAGCTCTGGTCGGGCTGTTTGCCGTTGCCTTGCGCACAGGTGACCCCACCAAGATCCCCTCCGCTTTGATCGGCAAGCCAGCGCCGCAGGTTGCGCTTGCGGCGGTGCCGGGTCTTGTCAAAGCCGGCCAGCCCGTGCCGGGTTTCAGCACGCAAGACCTCAAATCGGGCAAGCCATCTGTGGTCAACTTCTGGGCATCGTGGTGCGTCCCCTGCGTCGACGAACACCCGTATCTGACGGCTTTGGGCAAGCAGACGGGCGTCGTCATCTACGGCGTCAATCAAAAGGATCAGGCTTCCAATGCCCGGCAGTTCCTGGCCCAGCACGGCAATCCTTATACCTCGGTTGGCGCCGATGCGAACGGGCGCGCATCCATCGAGTGGGGCGTCTACGGGACGCCTGAGACGTTCGTTGTCGATGGCCAGGGGATGGTGGTCTACAAGCACGTGGGTCCGATCAGCGAGGACGCGCTGCAAGCGCGGATCCTGCCAGCCCTGAAAAAGGCAGGGCTCGGCAAGTAGCCCGCTGCTCTGCCTGTTCTCTTCAAGCTCGCGTGGCTGGCGGCGCACCGCATGCAGCGATGATCCGACGCTTTGGCTGACTATCGCTTCGCCTCGATGGCGATCTCCACCAGATGCGGCTTGCCAGAGGCGAAAGCCGCCTTCAGGGCTGGTCCGATGTCGTCACCCTCTGTAACCCGCGTGGCGGCGACGCCCATGCCCGCCGCCATCTCGACGAAGCCGAGTTGCGGCCCGCCAAGGTCCATATGCGCGTAGGGTTCCTGTGACGTGATGCCGAAGCGCTGACGGTAGACGTCGATGTTGTGCTTGAGCACGCGGTATTCGCGATTGGCCAGAATGACGAACACGATGGGCAGATCGACATGGGCCGCGGTCCAAAGTGCCTGGATTGCGTACATCGACGAGCCGTCGCCGGAGATGCAGACAATGGGCTTCTTGGGTTCAGCAACGCTGACGCCGAGTGCACCGGCGATGCCTTGGCCGATGCCGCCGCCCTTGGCGCCGAAGTAGGTGCCGGGGCCGGTGCTTGGGATGGTGCGGGCAAGGTCGATGGAGGCGGTGATCGATTCATCAACCACGATACAGTCCTTCGGCAGCGCATCGCGGATTTCGGCCATGACGCGGGGCATGGAAATCGGCACGCGCGACCAGGCTTTTTCGGCGCGGGTTTTTTGAACCAATTGCTCCTTGGCTTTGTACTCTGCCAACGCAGCATTGCGCTGTTTAGCGGCCGAGGCGAGCGCGGCTCCACCCGCCGACTTCACGCTTTCGACGAGCTCTTCGAGTCCGCTCTTGAGATCGCCGACGACGCCGATATCGGGCGCGATGCCATAGGCCAACCGTTCCGGCCATGCTTCGAAGTGCGCAACCTTGGCGCCCGCGGGGAACGGGCTGGTGGCGGCGAACCAGACATCCTCGAAGAAGGATCCCCCGACCAAGAACACCGCATCGGCTTGGCCAAGCGCCTTTTGAATGCCGGCCGAGTCGAGGGGAAGTCCCAAGCGGGCAGAGGGATGTTCGCTCGGAAAGGACGTGTGCAGCTTGAGGCCTTCCGACCAGACGGAGGCGCCGATGGCCTCGGCCAGTTGCACCAATGCCGGAACGCCGCCGCCACGCGCAACATCGTCACCGGCGACGATGACCGGACGTGCAGCCGCGACCAGCATCTGGGCAATGGCCGCGATGGCGGTGCTGTCGGCACCGGCGGTCCTGTGCAGAGCTGCGGGCTGGACGGGGCCGCTGGATGTTTCCTGCTCCATCACGTCAATCGGCAGGGCCACGAACACGGGGCCTGGAGGGCCGTCATGGGCAACCTTGAAGGCGCGGCGCAGAATGGGGCCCATTTCATCGGCGCGCTCGACTTGCACCGACCACTTTGTCACCGGGGCCGCCATGGCGACCAGATCGTGGCCGAGGACGGGGTTGTTGAGACGCAAACGCGTGTCCTGCTGGCCGGCCGTGATAACCATCGGGGAGGAGGCACGTAAGGCGCCGTACATCATGCCGATGGCGTTGCCGAGGCCCGGGGCCACATGCAGGGAGACGATGCCGGTCTTGCCCGAGGCCTGGGCATAGTAGCTCGCCGCACACAGCGCGATGCTTTCCTGTAGGGTGGTCACGTAGCGGATGGAGGGGTAGGCTGCCAAGCTATCGAGCAACGGGCTCTCGGTGGTGCCGGGATTGCCGAAAATGCGCTCGACTCCGTGTGCCACGAGCGTTTCCATGAAGACCTGACGGCCGCGCATAGTCTGTCTCTCCTGCCCTGAATTCCTGATTTACGGCTCGATGGGACCAATGCGAAGGTGTGGGTTGCGACGCCTGGACCCGAACGCCCCTTGGCGACAAGGATGACTGAAAATGCTGGAACCGCAACGCCACCTGTTCGACATCCCCCGTGATGTAGCCTATTTCAACGCCGCCGGCTGGAGCCCAATCCCCAAGGCGGTGGCTGCTGCCGGCCAGGCGGGCGCCATACGTAAGGCGCATCCATGGGAGCTGACGCCGGAGTTCATGGAGGCGCAGTACGAGCGCGCCCGCAAGGTCGCTGCGCGGGTGATCAATGCCGCGGCTGATGACGTTGCGCTGATTCCTTCGGTCGCCTACGGCGTTGCGACAGCCGCCAAAGTCTTGACGGTGCCGGTTGGGGCGCGCGTGTTGGTGATGGCCGACGACCACTCTTCACCGGTGCTGGAATGGATGAGCCGGGCGGACGCCGGCGGGTTCACGATCGAGACGATCGGCAAGCCCGCGGACGGGGACTGGACGGCTGCGACGCTGAAGGCCATCGCGCGCAAGGATGCCGCACCGCTGGCGGTGGTTTCGATGTCGAACGTGCATTGGTCCGACGGCGGGTTGATCGACATGGATCGCGTTGCGCCGGCGGTTCGCGCCCAGGGGGCGGCAGTGATCATCGATGCCACGCATGCGGCGGGAATCCTCGATCTGGACGTGCAGCGGATCGATCCGGATTTCATGGTGTTTCCGACCTACAAATGGCTGCTGGGGCCATATGGACGGGCGTTCCTCTACGCTGCCAAGCGGCATCAGACCGGCACGCCTTTGGAGCAGACGAGTTATGGGCGACGCGGGGTGAAGGCCGAGCAGGACGTTTATCTCCAGGACACCCGCTACGTCGAAAGCGCGCGGCGCTACGACATGGCCGAGCGCGATCATTTCATCTCGCTGGAGATGGCTGCGGTCGGCATCGAGACGGTGGATGGCCTCGGGCGGGCGAAGGTGGAGGCGCGGCTCAGGGCCGTGACAGACGAAATTGCTGCAGGCCTGGCGCAGCTTGGCAACAAGGTTTCGCTGCCTGACCCGGATTTGCGTGCGCCACATGTCATGAGTGTGGGGTTTCCCGGCGGCATGCCGGCCGATCTGGTGGCGCGGCTGGCGGCGGAGAAGGTTTATGCAGCGCCGCGTATCGGGCGGCTGCGGGTTTCGCCGCATGTCTACAACGACAGCGAGGACGTGGGACGACTGGTTGCCGCGCTGGGGAAGGTTCTGGACTGACGTTCCTTCACGGCGTGGGGGCGTCGCGGTAGTCGACGGCCATCAGGTAGAGCCCGCGGGATGGGGCCAGCACGCCACAACGGCTGCGGTCGCGGGCAGCCAGTGCGGCCTGCATGTCGGCTGGCGTCCATTTGCCTTCGCCGACATGCTTCAGGCTGCCGGTGAGCGAGCGTACCTGATGATGCAGGAAAGAACGCGCGGAGGCTTCGATGCGAATCTCGTCGCCCATGCGGACGACGTCGAGCCGGCCGAGGGATTTTACGGGCGAAGCCGCCTGGCATCCCGCGGCGCGGAAGGTCGTGAAGTCGTGGCGGCCCAGCATCATGGCGGCGGCTTCTGCCATGGCACTGGTGTCGAGTTGATGGCGAACCCACCAGACCCGGTCGCGCTCGAGGGCGGGGGGTGCAGTGCGCGTGAGGATACGATAGAGGTAATGGCGTCCGCGCGCGGAGAAACGGGCGTCGAATTCGGGCGGGGCGATGGCGGCGTCGAGAACCACGATCGGATCGGGCTTGAGGTGAAAGTTCAAGGCTTCACGAACCTTGAATGGCTCCCAGTTGCGTTCGAGATCGAAGTGGGCGACCTGGCCACGGGCATGCACGCCTGAATCAGTACGTCCTGCGCCGCGCACGGTGACGGTTTCGCCGGAGAAGCTGGCGATGGCCTCGACAAGACGGCCTTGCACGGTGCGCCGATCGGCCTGAATCTGCCACCCGACGAAAGGCGTGCCGTCATATTCGATAGTGATGCGGTAGCGGGGCATGAATGGGCCTGGCTGATTTGGCGGTGGGGGATGTCAGTGCTGGGCGCATGGCCGTGATCGTTGTGCGCGGTCGCCCCGCAATAGTCGAGCCCCTAGGCTGCCATAGGCTTATCGGCTCCGTGGCGCAATCGCTCGGGCTTTGGGACTGGGCGAAGCTGGACCCGCGGGGTGACGCGGGCGCTCGTCATCGGCGGCAAGCGATGGCATATGTGCGGTAGCGTTGCGATGCCGACAGAGGTCTGCCATGGCGTTTTCTCCCGACACCCGGATCAATCTCTCGCGCTTCTGGTCGACGATCGAAGCGTCGGCAGAGATCGGCAAGGGGCGCCCTGGCGGCCTTGCTCGACTGGCCTTGACCGACTCTGACCGGCAGATGCGGAACCTATTCGTCGGCTGGTGCAGGGACAGCAAACTCGCCGTCGAGATCGACGAGATCGGTAATATTTTTGCACGCCGGGCGGGGCGCGACGACAGCCTGCCGCCGGTCCTGATCGGGAGCCACCTCGATACGCAGATCAACGGTGGGCGGTTCGACGGTATTGCGGGCGTGCTGGGTGGCCTCGAGCTAATGCGTTGCCTCGATGACATCGGTCATGTGACCCGGCGGCCGATCGTCGTCGTCAATTGGACCAATGAAGAAGGCGCGCGGTTCTCGCCGCCGATGGTAGCCTCGGGGTGCTTCGTCGGCGCGTACGAACTCGAATGGGTCCGCAACTTGATTGCCGACGACGGGCCGCGCTTTGGCGATGAGGTCGAGCGGATCGGCTACAAGGGGCCGCGGCCTTGCCGGGCCGGGGACATAGACGCCTATTTCGAGCTGCACATCGAGCAGGGGCCGATCCTGGATATCGAACGGCGCCAGGTTGGTATCGTGACGGCCGGTTATCCCAGTCATGGGATGCGGGTGCGCTTCGAGGGCGAGACTGCCCACACCGGGCCAACGCCCATGGACCGGCGTCATAACGCGCTGATTGCCGGCGCCCGATTCTTGACGGCGGTGGACGACATCGGGTGGGATTTCGCGGTTGGGGACGGAAAAGCGACCGGCTCGCGTCTAGCGGCGTGGCCCAACAAGCCCGGCATCTTGTCCGATACGGCGCAGGCGATCGCGGACGTGCGCCATCCCGACCCGGTTGCCGCCCGCGTAATGGCGGAAAAGATGCGGCGCGCTGCACATGCCAGCGCGGCGATGGCGGGCTGTCGCCTCGAGGTTGAGGACGAATGGTTCTGGGGTGGGGACATCTTCGATGGTGCGCTGATCGATGGCCTGCGCGCGGAAGCGAAGCGGATGGGTTTCAATTGGCGGGATATCCAGTCCCAGGCCGGTCACGATGCCTACTTCCTGGCGAGGCATTGTCCGACTGCTATGATCTTCACGCCCTGCCGTGACGGCATCACTCACAACAACCGCGAGAGTTGCGAGCCCGACGATTTCTTGGCGGGCCTCAACGTTTTGCTGCATGCGGCAGTGGCGCGGGCGGATCGCTGAGACCAAGCCAACAAAAACGGCCGACCACTGGATGTGGCCGGCCGGAAGCTGCATGTCGTTCTTCTGGTGTGTGAGCCGATCAGCGGTGGCCGTGACCGCCGCCACGGCGATGCGGATGGTGGCCCCTGCCGCGACGGTAGGTGCCGACGAAGCCGGGTTCTCCACTTGAAGCACTGGCGGACGCGCTGGCGCTGGGCGCGCTGTTGTAATTGTAGTTGTGGGACACCGAGCGATGTTCCTCGATGCCGAGATTGAGCGGCGTTGCTCCGCCGGGATTGAGGATGACCCGGTCATGCGGGGGCAGCGGCCGGAAGACGCGGACGCCTGCCTCGAGAGTGACGGTGGCGCCATAGAACGGGCGCGTCTCGATGCGGGTGGTCACGGGTGATTGGGCGCTGGCTTCGAATGGCGCTGTGACAAGAACTGCGAAGACTGTGAGTGCGGCGAGACGCATGGCTGATGGGCTCCGAAGACATCGTGGGCTTCGGCTAAACTAGTCCCAGTCACAGTGTTGGCCGCAATTAACTGAAATTAAACGTTAATGGGAGTTTCGGAGGGTCACGCGTCGCCGAGCGGGGTGCCTTCGACGTCGTAGGGCCAGCCGGCAATGCCGTTTTCGAGGACATGCGCCTCGAGGCCCGCCTGGCGCATCAAGAAGGCGGCAGCCCGGGCCCTCCTGCCGGTGCGGCAGTAGGCAATGAACGTGCGGTCCTTGTCGAGCCCACGGACCCGATCACGGATCTGCTCGAGGGGGATCAACCGCGCGCGGGGCAGCCGCCATAGCTCCCACTCTTGCTCGGTGCGGCAGTCGATGAACTCCGCCTTACCCTTGCCGATCAACATTTGTGCGCCTTCCGGCGTCAACTCGCTGATCAATCCGGGACGGACGAGGTGGTCGAAATCCTGCTTGGCGATCCTGAGCAGCCGCCCGTCGGACACCATGCGAACCGTGGCATTGCGCGCTACACCTTGCAGCAATGCTTCTTCGCCGAACGAAGCGCCTTGGGGCAATCGCGCCACCTGGACGCCGCGGCGTATGACTTCGGCCTGACCCGTTTCGATGACGTAGAAGTAGTCACCTGGCTGGCCCTCGAGCACGACATCTTCACCGGTTGCCACAGACCAGGCCTGCATGGCCTCGGCGCAGCGTACGATCTGGTCGAAGCTGAGGTGTTTGAACGCTTGCGACCGCATCAACGCGGCTGAACGCTCGCGCACGGTATCGTCCAAGGTGTTCAGCGACAGGCTTTCCTGCCCTGAGGCGATGAGATCGTCGAGGCGGGCGCCGTCGATGATCAGGTAGGTGGAGAAACGGGTGAGGCGCAGTTCCGCGCCTTCGGGGATGGTGTAGAGAATCGCGGGTTCGGGGGCCTGCTCGTTGGTGCTCAGGATGGCCAGATGCTCGCCAGGCCCATCCTTGGAGACCATGTGCAGGCCACCCTCCAGCAGCACGACGAGATCACCGGGCTGGACGTCGATGATTTCCGCCAGATCGCCGTGACGGACACCCGGTGTCTCGATCAACTCGGCAAGGCCTGCTTCCGGAAGATTGGCGAACAGTCGCGTTCGGCGCAGCTTGTTGGTGACTGGCTCCATTGCTGTATCGTCTCCCGGACCTGTGCCTATCGTTGCAGGAGGCAGGCGGTTTGCACCGCCGGCTCAGGCGCGTTCGTTGGCAAGGCAGCACTTCTTGTGCTTCTTGCCGCTGCCACACGGACAGGGGTCATTGCGGCCGACCTTGGGGCCTGCGCGTTGGTAGGTGACGACCGGTGCGTGATGATGATGGCCATGATGATGGTGGTCGTGGCCGCAGCCGCAGGCATCGTCATGCGCGTGGGCATGGCTGTGGTCATGGGCATGCTCGATGGTGGCGCCTTGGGCGGTTTGCGTGGCAGTCGAAGAGGTTTCGGTGTCGGTCATGGCGAGGTTCCGCGTGGTGGTCCTGAAATTGGCACTGTCATAGCACGAGAATCCGGGCGGCGTTACCGTTCTGGGCCATGGCCAGGCCAGTGAATTCGAGGGATGTGCCACCAACTCGGGAGAGGTGGCGGACGGATGGCTGGCTACTTCAACGCAAGGTCGAGGGCGAGGGGCACGAATTGGCGTGCGCCGGCGATGCTGAGATGGTCATCGTCGCGGTAGAAGATGGTGCCGCCGTCTTGGGTGCGGCAGGCCGGCTGACACATGAGCCGGGCGATGCTGACTTGGCTGGCGCCGAACTTGCTTGCGACGGTCTTTATGGCTGCGTCGGCATTGGCGTTGCGGCGTTGGATGGCCGCGAAATCCGGCGGGTTTGAGGGCTGGCGGGCGAAAAAGGCTTGGGCGAGATGAGCCTGAGGCGCGGAAAAGCCTATTTCCGGGACGCCCCCAAGAATCAAGACTTGTCGATCCATAGCTGTAAGGCGGCGGACGGTCTCTGCCATGCCATAGGAAAACAGGGCCAGATTGTTGGCTACTGCGGGCGTGGTGGTGGCGCTATCCGCTCGGCCGAGGAGGGCGGGGGAGCCTGTTTCGCCAGGGGCTCGCGTGCCTTCGGCTGCCAGGGCCCATCGTGCGGCCAAGACGACGGTGCGAATGGCCGTATGGCGCTCCAGGTAGGTGATGACCGCGTCGTTGAACGCGTCGCAGCGGTGGCGGTTGCCCTGATCCGTGCGGACGATGTGCAGGAGTGGGGGGCAGGCCGATTTGACGGCTGCTGCTGCCGATCTGCCCTGCCGGTCGAGCCAGATCTCGAAGCCGGGGAGCATCGCTGCGGCGTGTGAATCACCCCATATCAGCATGTCGGGCTCGTGTTTGGTGTTCGACCCGACGCGGCAGAGCCCATCCTGCACGGGGCGGGATCGCTTCATGCAGGCGATTTCGATATCCGAACGGCGAACGGCACGCTCGAATGTCGCCTGGACGGTTGCCGGAAGGCGTGTCGTGAAACCGCGCTGGATCACGATGACGCTGGCGGCGGCGAGCAGTGCTGTGGCACCGGCCAAAGAAGCCGGGAAAATTCTCGATGTGGTGGTGGATGATCCGCGACGGCGGAACGGTTGCTCGACGAAGCGCCAACTTGCGTAGGCCAGTGTAATGGCGAGTGCCACTACGGCCCATGCGTGGTGCGTGGCGAGCGTAGTGGTGTTTTGGGAGAGCTTGAGGGCCACCAGCAGGGGCCAGTGCCACAGGTAGAGGGAGTACGAGATCAGGCCGAACCAAACCGGCACCGGGGTGGACAAAAGACGGCCGACAGCCGTCGTGTGCTGGCCGCACGCCCAGATAATGAGCCCCGCGCCCAGACAGGGTGGCAGGGCTGCCAAGCCCGGAAATGGCGTTGCTGGGGTGATCAAAGTGATGCTTGCAAGGATGAGCGCGAGGCCCAAGGCTGCGGCGACCTCACAGGTGGGGCGCGGCGCCTTTGCCGGTATGACACCGAGTGCGAGGAGCGCGCCAATACCAAGCTCCCAGCTTCGCATTGGAGCGAGGAAGAAGTTGGCGACCGGCTCGGCGTGTGTCGCCCAGACCGACAAGGCAAAAGAGCCAATGGCCAGTGTCACGATGATTGCGATGCGCGTAGGGCGGGTGCGCGTGGCGACGAGCCACAACAGCAGTGGGAAGACGATGTAGAATTGTTCCTCGACCGCCAGAGACCAGGTGTGCAGCAGCGGCTCCAACTCGGCTGTTGAACCAAAATAGTCGCCTGTTGCACGCCAAAACCAGACGTTCGACACGAAGGCGATGGTGGCTATGGCGGAGCGGGCAAAGGCGACGTAGCGGTCGGGAGTGAGAAAAAACCATCCCGCGACCGTGACGGCGGCCAACATGGCGAAGAGGGCCGGCAAAATTCGCCGTACCCGTCGCTCGTAGAAGCGTATCAGGGAAAAGGTACCGGCCTCGATTTCGCGGATCAGAATGCCGGTGATGAGAAAGCCGGAGATGATGAAGAAAATGTCGACTCCGATGAAGCCGCCGGAGAAGCCTGCGATGCCGGCATGTGAGAGCACGACGGGCAATACGGCGAGCGCGCGCAAACCATCGATATCTCGCCGATAGCCCTCACTGGGGTTGACGCTTGCCATCGAGACTTCGCCCTCCAGCTCCTCGACCCGCGAGCGCACGTTTGGATTCAAGTTGGGGCAGGCCGTGGCCGAACTTTGCGATCAACGAGACCGTGGAACCAACACTGAAATGGTTTGGCGATGTTTCCGGAGCTTTGTTTTCAGCGCGTGGAGACTGCGGTAGCGGGCTTTCGATCCGTGACACGCGGGGAACACATCACGCCTCGGCGAGGCAGCACTTCTTGTACTTCTTGCCGCTGCCGCACGGGCAGGGTTCGTTGCGGCCGATCTTGCGGCCTTCGCGAACGTGCGGTTGGTGTGTCGCAAAATCTAATGTGTCCTCGAGGGTTTCGTCGTCCTCGTCAAATTCGTCGGGATCGGTGCTGTTGAACCACGGCCATTCACTCAGCTCGTCCATCAGATTGTCGAAATATTCGCGCTGGAGGAGCTGGCCGTACACATGCTCGGGGGCTTCGGCGTAGGCTTCGTCGATGTCGGCGCGCTTGACGATGTCCTCATCGACCAGTCCAGCTGCGAACCATTGCTCGATCGGCGCGCGCAGAGCGGGCTCCTTGGCGTCGGCTAGCGCCGAGACCAGCTCCAAGCCGAAGTCGTCGGTGGTGAGAGGCTGCAGGCGCTGGGCAATATCGGCAAAGTAGGTGAGCATGGTCTCGCGGGGCAATTTGTGCATCAAGGCCATGGCGTGGAGGCTTCTGAGACAGGCGCCGCGCACCCACATCTCGGCCGAGGGATCCTCGATCACGGCTTTGAGGGGGCCGAGATCACTGCCGTCGTAGGTTCGCGCCAAGATGGCGGGCAAATGCTCCGTCACGGTGTCGTCGAGTTGCTCGGCGGCCAAATGCGAGTCGGCCGCCAGATAGGCGACGATCGGAGCAAAGGCGCGGGGTTCCTCCCATAGGGCCAGAAAGTACAGCGCGAAGGTGTGCAGAAAATAAGCGTGGCGGTCGTCGGGCCGGGCAGCCTCTCGCTCGTCCAAGTTTGCGGGGGAGCGCGTCAATTCCGCAAGAAAGGGGGTCCTGAAGTCGTTGGGGCGTGCCGCGACGGTGGCGAGCGCGACCGTTGGGCGGACGCCGATCGGGCAGTATGTGAGGTGTTCAAGCACCTCTTCCACTGGCTTTTGACCGTCTGGCCCGAGCATTTCGAGCAAGGTTTGCCTGCCTTGGTCCGCGCGGCTCATGTGTCCCCTCGCCTCGTTTGCGCTGCACGCATGTCGTTATCGCAAAGCTCGTTACCAATTCTGGCACGCTCTGACGGCGGCGTTCCCAACCGCCTCAGGCGTGGGGTTATAGCAGAGACCTTTTGGCTCGTCGCATGACCTGGTTGCGCAGCTGTTGATGAAGCATTTGGCTGCCTCGGCTTGCCATGGCCTGCGCCCGAGCGCGTTCGGCGGTCGTCAACAGCCGCCGGGTTCGCTTTACGGCCGCATTGCCTTGTCGGTGGCGCTGGTCTAGCAAGCGCAATGGACGCTCGCCCGCCAGCCCGGAGCTTGAGGAACGCACAGGACCGATACCGTTCTCATCATCGACTTCGGCTCGCAAGTCACGCAGCTGATTGCCCGCAGGGTGCGGGAAGCGGGCGCTTATTCCGAGATCGTGCCATTCAACAAGGCGGAGGAGGCGCGCGAACGGCTCAACCCGAAGGCGGTCATTTTGTCAGGCGGACCCGCCAGCGTCACCGAAATGGGCACACCGCGGGCCCCGGACTGGGTATTCAGCTCTGGTCTTCCCGTTCTCGGCATCTGCTACGGCGAGCAGACGCTGGTGTCGCAGATGGGCGGCGCGGTCGAGGCCGGTCATCACCGCGAGTTCGGGCGTGCCGAGATCGAGGTGGTGGACGACTGCCCGCTGTTCGAGGGGGTTTGGGGGAAAGGTGATCGCGATACGGTTTGGATGAGCCACGGTGACAGGGTGACCCGGCTACCGGAGGGGTTCCGGGTGGTTGCCATCAGTCAGGGTGCGCCGTTCGCTGCCATTGCCGACGCGGAGGGTCGACACTTCGCCGTGCAGTTCCATCCCGAGGTGGTGCATACGCCGCGCGGGAGTGCGCTGATCCAGAATTTCGTGCGGCGGATTGCCGGGCTTCCCGGCGATTGGAGCATGCGGCATTTCCGTTCCGCCGAGATCGAGAAGATTCGCGCGCAGGTCGGGTCGTCGAAGGTGATCTGCGGGCTGTCCGGAGGGGTCGACAGTGCGGTGGCGGCGGTGCTGGTGCATGAGGCGATTGGCGATCAGCTCACGTGCATTTTCGTCGACCACGGGCTGATGCGTTTGAACGAGGCCGAGGAGGTCGTGCGGCTGTTCCGCGGCACCTACAATATTCCGCTGGTGCACGTCGATGCGTCCAAGCAATTCCTCGATGCGCTGGCTGGCGTCAGCGATCCCGAGACCAAGCGCAAGACCATCGGGCGGCATTTCATCGAGGTGTTCGAGGCCGAGGCCAAGAAGATTGGCGGCGCCGAATTCCTGGTGCAGGGGACGCTCTATCCCGACGTGATCGAAAGCGTGTCGTTCACCGGCGGGCCGTCGGTGACGATCAAGTCGCATCACAACGTTGGTGGACTGCCGGAGCGCATGAACCTGAAGCTGGTGGAGCCTTTGCGGGAACTCTTCAAGGACGAGGTGAGGGCGCTGGGCCGGGAGCTTGGGCTGCCTGAAGCGTTCGTCGGCCGCCACCCGTTTCCCGGCCCGGGGCTTGCGATCCGATGTCCCGGCGACGTTACGGTCGAGAAGATGGATATCCTGCGCAAAGCAGATGCGATCTATCTCGAGGAAATCCGCAAGGCGGGTCTTTATGACGAGATCTGGCAGGCCTTTGCAGTGCTGTTGCCGGTACGGACCGTTGGTGTGATGGGTGATGCGCGCACATACGATAGCGTGTGTGCCTTGCGTGCCGTGACGTCGACGGATGGCATGACGGCCGACTTCTACCAGTTTCCACACGATGTTCTCGGACGCATTGCCACCCGCATCGTCAACGAGGTCAGCGGCATCAATCGCGTGGTCTACGATGTGACGTCGAAGCCGCCGGGCACCATCGAGTGGGAGTAATAGCGGGGGCCTTTTGGGCTGCCACTCATCCCAGGCTTCAAAGGGGCAGGCCCACATAGCATTCGGCAAGCGCGGTCCTGGCGGCTGCGGAGCGGCTCAGAAATTCCAGCTCGGCGCGCTGCATCTCAGCCGCGAATGACCCTGGCGGATGCAATTGATGGAGCAGGCTGGTCATCCACCAGGAGAAGCGCTCGGCTTGCCAAACCCTCGCCAGTGCGCGGTCGGAATAGGCATCGAGTGCTGCCGGGCTGCCGGTGCGGTAATGGAAGATCAAAGCCTCGGACAGGTAGTGCACGTCGGAAGCTGCGAGGTTGAGGCCCTTAGCGCCCGTCGGCGGGACGATGTGGGCGGCATCTCCGGCAAGAAACAGGCGGCCGTGGCGCAGGGGTGAGGCGACGAAACTTCTCAGTGGGGCAATGGATTTTTCGATGGCGGGGCCGCGGGTCATTCCAGCGGCTGCCTTCGGTCCCAGGCGAACGGCGAGCTCGTTCCAGATGCGATCGTCGGGCCAGTCTTCGAGCCGTGTCTCGGGCGGGCATTGGATGTAATATCGGCTGCGGTGGGTCGAGCGCATGGAGGCCAACGCGAAGCCACGATTATGGCTGGCGTAGACCAGTTCGTGAGAGCAGGGCGGGACGTCGGCGAGGATGCCGAGCCAGCTGAACGGATAGTCGCGCTCGACGGTTCTGAGCCGAGTGGCGGGTATGGCTTGACGGCTGACGCCGTGGAAGCCGTCGCACCCGGCAATGAAGTCGCACTGGAGGTGGTGGCTGCCCGACGCGTCGTGCCAGGTGAGCGTCGGGCTGTCTGTGTCGATGTCGGCGATGGCTACGTCCGCTGCTTGCCAGACAATTGGACGTCGCGCTTTCAGGCGATGCTCGATCAGGTCCCTGGTGACTTCCGTCTGGCCCCAAACGATGACCGAGCGGCCGGTGAGTGTGGCAAAATCGATGCGAATTTCGCCGGCGGCGCTGACGATCGTGCAGCCGTTGTGGACAATGCCAAGCTGGCGCGGCCTGTCGCCGACGCCTGCGCGCTCAAGCAGGCTCACTGTGCCCTGCTCGAGTACGCCAGCGCGGATGCGACCTTCCACATACGCGCGGTCGCGCGCTTCGAGAATGACACTGTCGACGCCGGCTGTGGCCAATAGCTCGCCAAGCAATAGGCCGGCAGGGCCGGCGCCGATGATGCCAACCTGCGTGCGCGCGCCGACGGTCATGATGACCTCGCGTGTGAAGTGGGCTCAGACCGTTGCGATGGCGTTTGCTGGCGAGCCGACAGCACCGGGCAGGTTGAGAGGTGGGGCTGTCATGAGGAAGGTGCTGCGGTTGTTCTTGCGCAACCAGTTTGCCAGCTCCGAAAGGCGCCAAATCTCGCCCAGGTTGACACCGGTCTTGAACAGGGCGTGGTGGTGCAGGGGCAAGAGGACGCACTGGCCTGGCTTTGGCGGGGCGTCGTACATCTCGACGGCATAATTGTCGGCAATGAGGGCGGAGACTTTCGAATCCGAGATCCACTTGAGGAGGCGGTCGTCGCGCCCGTCGAGGCCGCAGCAATGGCCGTGCAGCCACTCCGGCGTCGGCTTCTTCTTGGCTTCGAAGATCAATTCGTCGAAACCGGTGCGGAAACAGACCATGTCACCGGGCAAAACCTTGATGCCATCGGCGGCAAAGATGCGCATGAGGTCGTCATAGTCGACGGGCTTCTTGGCGCGACCAAACTGGGCCTCGAGGTCGACCATGACGGCACGGCCCTGGATGCATTTGGCGGCCATGTTCTCGACGCCAAGCGCATTGGCCGACGATGTGCCGACAGCAGGCACCATCGTTCCCGGAACTCCGCCAGCGTCCTTGCCGTCGGTGGGCCCGAGGATCTCGTGGCTCAAGCGGTAGCCGTTGTAGAAGACGGGTTCTGCGACGCCGTCGCCGTCAGCGTCGAAGAGGGCGCCGACGTGGGCGAGCGTGTCCCACTGGGTTGAATACTGCAGGTGGAGGAGGACCATGTCGTCGTTGACGACGTCCTGCATGCCCGGATGATCCCACTCGGCGCGGTAGCCCCAGTTGGGCTTGTCGTTGCGCAGAGTTGGCCTGATCTGAGGCGGGAAGCGGCGAGGATTGAGTGCGTTGCCGCCGGGGTAGTCGAGCGGCATGGACAGGCAGAAGGTCTGGCCGGTTTTGACTTCGGCCATGCCTTGGAGAACTTTTTCCTTCGTGATCTCGTTGAGGCGGCCGAGCTGATCGTCTGGGCCATAATCGCCCCATGTCGAATTTTCAGGGCGGTGTTTCCAGCGCGGGGTTTCGGCCATGGGGGTCCTCCTGGAGTCGGGCGCTTGGGCCCGTTGTCATTGCAAGGCAAGGTAGCATACGCCAGCTCTTGGCGGCGGCAAGGCCAGCTGCGAGATGACAGGGGGTGGTGGGTGGCGGGGCAGCGTATCTGGAGGTGCGAGACTGGGCGATTTTTTGGCCGGCATCCCCCCTTGAAATGCCAATTGGTCGTCCCAAAATAACGGTCAGCGCAGGCCAAATCTGGATGCGCTAGTTGCTGCCGGGTTCAATCGAAGCGGCAGGCAAATAGTGACCTCGCTTACTGCAAGGAGGACGCAATGCGACCTTTTGATCTCTCTCCTCTCTACCGTTCTACCGTCGGTTTCGACCGCCTTTTCCAGATGCTCGACGGAGCCCAGAGCTTCGATGCCGAGACTGGCTATCCCCCCTATAACATCGAGCGTGTGGCCGAGAACGAGTATCGGATCTCGATGGCTGTCGCCGGCTTCAGTCAGAATGAAATCAAGATTGAAGTGAAAGAGAGCGCCCTCAATGTGAAGGGCGAGAAAGCGGCCGACGACAAGGAGCGTCAGTTCCTGCATCGCGGCATCGCCACCCGGGCTTTCGAGCGCCGGTTCCAGCTTGCCGACCATGTCGAAGTGAAAGGCGCCGACCTCAAGGATGGTCTGCTGCACATCGATCTGGTGCGGAACGTGCCGGAACGGCTGAAGCCGCGCACGATTGCGATCGGCAACGGTGCGCCCAAGCAGATCGAGGCTCAGGTCTGATCTGAACTTGGCGAGTTTCGCCGGGCGGCTTTCAGGCTGCAGGCGCCGGTAGGCCAATCGGGCGCCGCAGCTTGACCAAGCCCCCTGACGAACGGGCGGCTCCGGGAAACCGGGGCCGCCTTGTCGCATGGGCGCGGGTTTTCGCGGAGATCAGAACAGCTTCATGCCCGGTGGCAAGGGCAAGCCGCCGGTCACTTCTTTCATCCGCTCCGCCATGGTGGCTTCGACCTTGGTGCGAGCGTCCTGGTGCGCAGCAACAATCAGATCCTCTAGCATTTCGGCTTCGCCGGGCTTCATGAGATCGGGGTCGATGCGGACCGTGCGCATTTCGCCCTTGCCGTTGAGGACGACTTTGACAAGGCCGGCGCCGGATTGTCCTTCTATTTCGAGCGCTGCCATCTCTTCCTGCATGGCCTGCATGCGCTGCTGGATCTGACCGGCCTGCTGCATCAGCTTCATCAAGTCTTTCACGGGTATTCTCCTTCAGTGCGGACAGCGCTGGGCCAATTGATGCCTTGTCGCCGCGCGACGTAACCAGCTTGGGCGGAACTTACGCGATGGGGGCGTTGCCTGTCTTGCATAAGTGGTGTGGGGATATCGCAATATCGAGTGCTGCGCTTACGATGTGCGGCGAACGTCCTGTCACGCTCTGGCGTTCCGGCTGGTCGTTTGGCGGATGAGGGCTGCATGCGTGATTGCTTGGAAGGCGGATAGTTTCACGCCGCCATCAATCACCGAGCGCCGCGCCTTCGCGCCTGGGATCGGCTGCACCTTCGAGGTGACCGTCTGCGCGTCTGATGATCAACTGGGTGCCAGAGGTCAGTTGCTTGAGCGCGATGGTTTGATCGAGTGGTTTCAGGCGCAGGGCCGTGGTGATGATGCCGAGTGCGCCCGCAGGCTTGCCAAACCCACTGATGATGCCGCCTTGAGGCCCCTCGAGGTCGAATGGTCCGTCGCGCGTGCTGCCGAAATTCGGCAGGGCAAGGGCTGATGCGGCGTCAAGTTTCCAGTCGATGACGGCGATGAGAGTTTTGAGAACATAGCCGATGATGCGGCTTCCGCCGGCCGAGCCGGTGACGATGACGGGCTTACCGGCCTGATCGAGAACGATCGCCGGGGACATGGAGCTGCGCGGCCGCTTGCCGCCTTCGACGCGGTTGGCGATCAAGCGGCCGTCGCGGTCCTTGGGGCGGAAGGAGAAGTCGGTGAGCTCATTGTTCAAGAGGAAGCCGCCGGCCCATCGGCCAGAGCCGAAGCCGGATTCGATGGTGGTGGTCATTGCGACGGCGTTGCCAGCGGCGTCGATGATCGAAATATGGCTGGTGCCTGAGGCCTCGTGGGTGGCGTCACGGCCGAAAGCATGGCGTTGGGATCCCGGCGGGCGGCCGGGGTAGGCGCGTGGGACTGGACGCCAAGCCGGGATCAACGAGCGGCGCTCGGCCAGATAAGCCCGGTCGAGAAGGCCTGAGGGAATGGGTACGAAGGCAGGATCGGCGAGGTACCAATTGCGGTCGGCGAAGGCGAGCTTCAGCGCTTCCGACAGGAGATGCAGTGGCCGGGGTGCCATGGCCGCCCGCGGGCTGTCGCCAAGATGGTCCGCGCCAAGCATGAGCAGGACCTGGCCCAATGTGTGGGCGCCCGAGGATGGCGGGCCCATGCTGCATACCTGATGCGTGCGGTAAGGCACGCAAAGCGGTTTGCGTTCGATGACGCGATAAGCCGAGAGATCGCTCAGGGTGATCTGGCCTTTTGCGGAAGCCTGAACGGCGGATGCCGCCACGATCTCGTGTGCGAGAGGACCGTCGTAGAAGGCTGCGGCGCCGCTGCTCGCGATGGCTTTCAGCGTTGCGGCATAGGCGGGGTTGCGGAGGATGTGGCCGGCTGGCCATGGCCGGCCGGAGGCATCGTAGAAATAGGCACGGGCTGGGGCGGTGAATTCGGCTGGTGATGTGGTGGCAAGGAGGCTGTGGAGGCGTGGCGAGACAGCAAAACCGGTCTCCGCGAGTTTGATCGCGTCTGCGAACAACGTCTGCCATGGGCGGCGGCCGTGGCGGCGGTGGACCGCTTCGAGCAGGCGGACGGTGCCGGGTACGCCAATTGAAAGGGAGGATTTTACAACACGACGGAACGGCATCGGCCGCCCTTTGGCAAGGAAGCGGTCTGGCATGGCGGCAGCCGGCGCTGCCTCTCGACCGTCGTAGGCGACCATCGTGTTGGTTGGCGCATCAAAGTGCAGAAGGAAGGCGCCACCGCCGAGGCCTGAAGATTGCGGTTCGACCAAGCCGAGGACCAACTGTGCGGCGATGGCGGCGTCGACCGCTGAGCCGCCGGCGCGCAGTTGCTCGCGTGCGGCACGGGATGCGAGGAGGTTGGCGGTGGCCACCATGTGACGACGCGCATGCGTGGCCGGGCGGGGCTGCCACCCCGTTTCCGCTTCGGGTGCGAAGAGGCCAGCCTGTGCGTGGGCTGGTGTGGTGGCGAGATAGGGCGCAGCGAAGCTTGCCAACAGTAGAAGTGCCAGCGCAACGTTCGACCGCCGACCTTGGGGCATCATGACAGTTCGGCATCCAGTTCAACGGGCGAATGGGGCAAGCTCATCTTAGGGTGGCCGGTGATGCGATACCAGACGATATCGGCCGGCCCGATGGTGGCGTTCCGCGCCAAGACGCTGATCTGCTTGGTGCATGGTGGGAGGATCGCCGTCAAATCATCCAGCCGTCGGCGTTCGTGCTGGGCCTCGACAACAAGGTGCTGGCATCGCGCTATTCGGACGGTCCGCTCCGGCGCGTGGACGTCGCGGATGTGCTGGCGATTGCAAAATTCGTCGCGGACCGGTCCAAATAATCGTCGCGACGGCGCGGAAAAACGATGGCCGCTGTCGCGCCTGAGTGGCGAACGGCGGCCATAGACGTTGGTGCTTCAAAGAAGCGGCTCGTCGTATATGCGCTTGCCATCGGCGACGAGACCCTTGATGGCGGCCGTGCCGCTGGTATCTACGGCGACGATGACAGAGAGCTTGGTCTCGCGGGCGAGGTTCTCGAGCCTGCCGCCGGTGCCTTCGGGCACATAGTAGCGCTCGATGCCGTAGCGCAAACGACGGGGGTCGGAGTTGAGTGCCCGGCCCCGGATGGCGACACGGTTCGGAGGCAGTGCGTCCGGCCGGTCCATGCTGGCCGCTACCGGTTGCCAATTGCCGTCTTGCTGCTGCTCAAGAATGACGTAAATCGGGCGGCGTGACAGTCCGAGACGTGCGCGCCACTCGGCTTCTACCTCCTTGCTGATGACCGTCGTGGGCAAGTTCGAGATGTCATAGGCCAAGCGCACGTAGTCGCCCTTGAAGAGGTCACGAGGGTCGACGGGCCGGATGGCGAGAACGACTTCGCGGCCGCGCGAGATCAGAAGGACGCGATCGACGACGAGATAGCCGAGGATGGCGGTGAGGACTGCGCCTGCAGCGACGATGCCCGCAAAGGGATGGCCGGCCAGCCGTCGCATCGTGTCATGCACGTTCATGTGGCGGCATCCTCCGTATCAGACTTGGCCTTATGCAGCCGTACGGCCACCCATGCGAGAGCTGCGAGCATCAGCCCCGTGACCCCAAAAAAGGCCGAGGTGCCGAGCAGCGTGCCGATCTTCTTGAGGTAGAGCGAAAAGATCTCGATGCCGAAAGCGCTGTAGGCGAGCCACAGCACGGGCCGATTGTCGGTGCGCCACGCCCATCCGAGGGCACCGACAATTGCAGCCAGCGTGAGGGTGCCGAGCCAGAGCGTGTGTTCGCCGTGCCTGTCGGCAATGAACTGCAGTGCCAGCGCGCCGGCAAAGGTGATGGAAAAACCATACATGAGCATGGCGCCAGAAACCTGCCGCCAGCGGTCGATGACGGGGCCTGCGGCGATGCTGAGACCTGCCAAGGTGACGCCAATCAGGGTGACGATGGCATGGCCGCGGTACATCTCGGGTGACCTGTCGATGAGATAACCGAGCAATACGATCCATCCAGATAGCGCGATGGCCAGAAGGTGCAGGCCCGGCTTCCAGCGCGTTATTGCGAAGCCGGATGCGACGACCGCCCAGGCGGGAAGGAAGCTCCAATGGACATGGGGTCTCGAGGAGAAAACTGCGGTCTCCATGATGGACCAGACGCAGAAGAGAACCAGGGCGGCTGCGAGCACAGGATTGGAGAGGGTGAGCATGCCGGCCAGGACGGCACCGGCTGCCCATAGAAGGACGGCGTCGGGGGGATGGCCGTCCATATGGTACATCTGCGCAATCAGCATGATGCCGCCGCCGTAGGTGGCAACGGCGCCCAAGAGCGCCGCATCGGCGATGCCGGGATAGCCTTTGCGGCGGAGCCAGATGCCAAGACCGAGGAAAGACCACAGGCCCGCGGCGATGATCGCCAAGCGGTTGAGTTTCGATAGCGTCTGCCAGTTTGCAGCGACAAAACTGATGACAGCAAAACCGATCAGGATTGCGGCGAGCGTGCCGAGCACGGTGGCGAGGTCCAGCCCGGAGCGGCGGGCCGCCAGATCGGCGCGGATGGCGTCGGCTGATGCGGGCTCGATCCAGCCGGCGGACTGCCAGCGCTCGATGTCCCGGAGTTGTTGATTGCGTGAGTGGAACATGTTGGGCTCGAAGCCTGTCGGCGGGGCAAGTAACTGCCAGGTCTGCATTTTCCAGGAGTGCTGCGGGAATTGGCAGCTTTTGGTGGACCGGGGATGGACCGGCAGCGTTAAGTGAACATCATTTAGCTAGCGATTGTGTCAAAAAAACGTGATCGGCGCACAGGCTCACGCGGCGCGCAAGTTTTGGCGATGTTGTGCTGCGTTGCGCGGTCATTAGGACGATATCTGACAACTGGCATGGTAGTTGCTGAGAGGCCATCCGTTACTCAATCGTAAACGGGTGTTTCGTACCATGACTGTGTTGCCGGAGTTGGAGCCCTATGCCTGGGCTTCGGTAGCGTTCTTCGGGCTTGCGGCGGTGCTGATTTTGTATGTGTTGATGCAACCTCCGAGTCGCACCACACGCCGCGTCGCCTGGATGGCGATTGCTTCCGTTACGGCGGCGAATGCGGCGCTGATCATGACTTATGCAGGTGAGCCAGCCGTTGCCTACGAGACGCCTGGGCCGATGCCGGCCAAGGCGGCGGGGGGGCGTGGCTATTTCACGTTCGAGAAGAATGCTGAGGATGGAGCGGCAGGCAAGGATGACGGGACGTCAACGGTTCTGGCCTCGACGGTCGGACCGGCCAACGGGCTCGACGCACAGGCTGGCGGACAATCGCCAGCTACCGCCCCTGGCCAAAACGTGCAAGGTTTCAGCGACTGTTCCGATTGTCCTGAGATGGTGGCGATCCAACCCGGCAGCGTGCGTATCGAGGCTGTGCCGGAGCCACGCTACCTGACCCTTCGGCACGTCTTTGCGATTGGCCGCTTCGAGGTGACGGTTGCGCAGTACGAGGCGTTCGCGCGGGCAACGGGGCGGGTGATCGCAGTCTGTGAAGGGCAGGATGGCACTGCGGTTGATGCCAAGCTGCCGATGACCTGCGTGAGTGCCATCGACGCGATGGCCTATGTCGATTGGCTGACCGGGCGGACGGGGCTCTCCTATCGCTTGCCGAGCGAGGCAGAGTGGGAGTTTGCAGCACGTGGCGGAGAAGGCGCTGCTTTCGTAACGGGCAAACTGTTGATGCCGGGCGAAGCCAACTTTGGTCGTGGCGGTGTCCGGATGTTGCCGGTCGGAAGCTATGAACCCAATCGGTTCGGACTGTATGACGTGCATGGCAATGCTGCCGAGCTCGTGGCGGGATGCTGGCAGGACACGATTTCTGAGGCCAAGCAATTCGCCAAGCCGACGGTGCTGGGAACGGGTTGTCTGCAGCAGATCCTGCGCAACGGTCATGCCGGTGAGAGCGTGGAGAGGGTTCGACTGGACACGCGCCGTCCCGTCACGCCGGACGCGCGCGCCTTAGGCATTGGCTTCCGGGTTGCCCGCGACCTGCCCTGATCGGCTCGAAAACGCATCTCGGTGTGGCAGAGGCAACTCTGTCTGGGGCGTTGTGGTCAACGCCCCATTAGCACTCTCGCACTAGCATGGTCGGCGGAGCGCGCCTGCTCCGCGGCTGTTGGCTGGTGTAGCGATGCGTTTCGAGACCTTTTTCAGTGAATTTGGCCAGTTCGCGCGGCATGTCGGGCATACGATTGCCGGTGTGTTGTTGTCGCCGTCTTCCGACCTGTCGCTGGCGTCGCTTGCGGTCGCGCTGGTCATTGCGGCCGTTTGGCTGTCGCGCCGGCATGTCGTGACGGGGCGTCATCTGCAACTCAAGGCGCTCGTGCGGTTGATGTTCCCGCGTCGCTGGCTGCTGGCGCGTTCAGCCGGTCTCGATCTCAAGCTGCTGGTGTTGAACCTGTTCGTGTTCGGTACGTTGCTTGCGGGCGCGGTGATCTCGCACCGGGTGATTTCGGGCGGCATGCGTGGCCTGCTGGAGGCGGGCCTTGGCCAGCCGGGTCCGGCACCGTTGCCGGATCTCGCCGCGACGGCAATTCTGACTGTCGCGCTGTTTCTCGCCTATGAGCTGGCCTACTGGGTTTATCACTACCTCAGCCACACGGTTCCAATGCTGTGGAAATGCACAAGGTGCATCACTCGGCAGAGGTGTTGACGCCGCTGACCAATTCACGCGTGCACCCGATCGAGAGCGTGCTGTTCCTCAACACCCTCGCGATTTTTCTCGGTGTCACCGATGCGGTTGTGCGGTGGTTGCTGGGTCGACCGGCCCAGGTGATGACAATTGCAAATGCCAACGCGCTGGTGGTGATCTTTACGTATTTGCTGGCGCATCTGCATCACACACATGTCTGGATCGCTTTCACCGGGCCGCTCGGACGCTTCTTCATCAGTCCGGCGCATCACCAGATCCATCACTCGACCAATCCGGTGCACTTCAACAAGAACATGGGCAGCGTGCTGGCGATCTGGGATTGGCTGTTCGGCACGCTCCACCTGCCGCAGGCCAAACGCGAACGATTGACCTTCGGCATCGGCGACGGCGAGGTCACGGAGCATTCGGTGACGCAGGAGCTTTTGCGGCCGGTTGTGGCGATTGGTGCGGAGGCTCGCCGGTTGGCTGGCAGCACGGGCGGCAAAGAGCGCGAAAGTGCGGCGCGGGGTTAGTCCCGGTCAGCCGCCGTTCGCTTTTGGCGTGGGCTTGGGGCTGGCAATGCAGATGCTGCGCAAGGCCTGCCAGTCTGCCGGGTCGAGGGCCGGGGTGCCATCAGCGACATGATGTTTGGCGACGGCCTCGGCGCGTTCACGCGATTTCGGGTGCGTGTTCAAGATGTCCCAGTGCTTGGAGCCCTTTTTCTGCCGCTCGCGGGCATCGAGCCGGCGGAAGAAGTTTGCCAGGCCTGATGGCGATATCTTTGCGTGTTCCAGGCGGCGGGTGGCGCGGTCGTCGGCGTCGCGCTCGGCGGCCTTGGAGTAGCGCAGCTGGCTCAGTAATACGCCTACGCTGCTGAGCGTGCCGCCGCCGCCGCCGGTCATGAGCTCGAAGGCGGCATAAAGGCCAACCGTGCGGATGATGGCGGTCTCGGGATGCAGCGCTTCGGCGTGCCCCATTTCGTGAGCAAGGATACCAGCCAGCTCGTCGGCACTCTGCGAGGCGGCGATGACGCCACTGGTCAATACGATTTGGCCGCCGGGTGCGGCAAAGGCGTTGATCAGGTTCCAATTGATGACACGGACGTTGAAGCGTCTGTTTTCATCGGTGCCGTTGGAGAGGCGCGTTATCAAGCGCTCCAAGGCCTCGCGTCCAGCGGCGGCGTTGCACGTGGCGCGCCCTTCGGTCATCGCGTCAATCGCGCGGCTGCCGGCCTGGCGGCGCAGACTTTCGGGGATGACCATTGCAATTCCGCGGGCTGGCGAAATGTGGCCAAGCCACAGACCACCAGCGAGCACGGCGAGGCCAGCAAGTGCAACAAGCATGGGGCGCGTCGCGCGCCAGCCAAATGCGTGTGCCGTCAGTTGCGGTGCGCTGATGGAGATGGCTGTGACGAAGTCGCTGCCGGTGACGAGCAGACTGGCGTCAGGTGCGGCAGTGCTTTGCAGCAGGGCGTGATCGGCGCCTTTGGTCAGCGGGGTTGCAGCCGTCAGCGACGACCATGGCCAAATCGTCGACTGGTCTTGGTGCAAGGCGCGGACGTCGAGGCCTTGGCTGCGCAATCTGATCTCGACGGGCCGACTGGCCGCGCTGGCGCCATCGCTGAGGCGTCCATGAAAGACGCCGGTGCTGGCTGGCGCGGCAGCTGGAGTGGTGTCGTCAGAAGGCATCGAAATCGAACGCCTGAGCCAAGCCCTCGCCGCGTTTGATGTCGTCGGCAGCACGTTGCTGGATCTGAGCCAAGGGGACGTTGCCTTCGATCTGGAGGTGCTCGACCAGATACCGTGCCGAGCGGGCTTGAGCAACGGGGACAAGGAGGCCCAGGGTGAACAGTACCATCAGGTAGTTGCCGACCGCGAGGCTGACCAGTGTCCTGCCAGTGGCGCTGCCCTTGAACCTTGCGCCTTCGA
The DNA here is from genome assembly GCA_041397705.1 of Hyphomicrobiaceae bacterium. Taxonomy (GTDB): domain Bacteria; phylum Pseudomonadota; class Alphaproteobacteria; order Rhizobiales; family Hyphomicrobiaceae. The sequence goes on along the minus strand of JAWKWC010000010.1, from coordinate 4,245 downwards.
ATGTTGTGTGGCGGGCGAAGTGGTTCATCATGTGGGCGCGGTACCAAGCGCTGATGATTGAGTAAAACAGGAAGCCGATCAAACCGACGGCGTAGAAGACTGCTAGCAACGTGAACAGTTCTGTCATGTCCGGTCTGATGTTGGGATTGGGCATGCCGAGGCCCAGGACCTTGAAATTGACGAAGGCGGCGATGGCGATCACTGCGAGCGAGATGACGACAGCGCTGAACCAGAGCACGGCAAAGCGCCCATAAAGCGGGCCGCCCTTTGCATCGAACGCAAATCGACTTTTGCCGAAGCGCATGGCGTTCGTGATCAAGCCCTGCAGCTTGGTGGCGCGCCAGGGGGATGCCCAGCCGAGGGTCAGAATCATTAGCAGGCCCGTCCAGAAGTAGGTCCAGGCATAGGTCCACGAACTGCCCTCGAGGCCGGCTCGGATGCCGCGCCAACGCGTGCGCGAGAGCCGGTAGCGCTGGGCTCTATGAATGCCGAAGCCAACAAGGAAAAAGAAGGCTGCATAAAGCGTCAACTGGATGAGACCGGCGGCGACAGATTTGGGGCCGAAGGCGAAATTGATCACGAGCGAGAGCAGAAAGGTGGGAACCAGCAGGACGCCCAGTACGATGAGGAAACCTAGGAACAGCTCCTTGCCGGTGCCGGTGTACTGCAGGGGCTCAGCATTGATGCGCGCTGCCGACCAGATGCGGTGGCGCACTTCGGTTCGCCCCCAGAAGCCATAGATGCCGAGGGTGATGATCTTCAGGAGGAAGTTCTTGACGCTCAAGCCGACCATGGCTGGCGGCGTGGCCCAGGACAGGATGAGGGGCTCGGCATCGCCATCCGCCATCGCTCGCATCGCAGCGTGTGGATCGAAATGTCCGTAGGCATTGTTGGTCGGATTGGTGGTCATGAAATTTGCCTTCAAATAAGCCGTCGATACTTGGATCCAGGGCTTGCAGGGTCTCTCAAGACCTGGTCATGCAAAGATAGTGCCGATGCAACAAATGGATGTAAGCGGAGCGAATTTCAAATTACGAACCTATATGTGCCGCATCCAAAACGTCTGCACAATCGCAATTGAGAGCGCTGACATAACCCTATGCGCAGCCGATAAAAACTTATCGTGATCGGAGATGATCCGTGGGCAGTTGCGGCGCCTTCGGACTTAGGACACGGGGTCCTTGCATTCCTCATCCGCCGGCAAGGGATCGCAGGTGCGCGAGCTGGCGCAAGTCTTCAAGGCGTCCCGGAATTCGTCGGAATAGATGCCGTCGAGCCGGCCGCGATAACGACCGGTTGCCGACAGGCCGCACTGGTAGAGCTTGATCATGCGGGGACCGCCCAGGCCGACCGCTTGCTCGTAGTCAGAAAAGGCGCCGGTGTGGTCGCCCATGCTCTGGCGGATATGGGCGCGGGTATCCCAGGTGTGCTCGCTGCTCGGATTGATGCGCAACGAGCGCTCGACGTCCGGCAAACCCTTATCGCCGCGTCCCCACTTGTAGTAAGCCCAGGCGCGGTTGTTGAGCGCGACGGCGAAGCTGGGGTTGATATCGATTGCGGCTGTGTAGTCGTTGATCGCTTCCTCGTAGCGCTGCTTCAATGAGTAGGCGAGGGCGCGCATGGAATAGGCCTGAGCCTTCTCGAGCTGGTTTGCGTTCGGATTCTCGATAATCTCGGTGCAACCGGCAAAACGCCGTTCGTTGTCCTGGCTGAAGCAGTCGGTGGCGATCTCGGCGTTGGCAAACGTGGCCAAAAGCCCGAGCAGTGCGGTGGCAACCGCGAGTTTCGAGCGCACCGCTGGACGGTTTCGCCACATGACTGTGCCCCGCTTGCTGTTCGAACGCATGACGCTTCGCTGCTCCTGCCGCTGCCAACCCCAACTCAACGGCGCGACGCAATCGCTGGTGCCGCGCGGTGGCGCACAGCCAAGCCCTTAGACGATCTCACGCAATATGGCCATCACCGTGGCATGATCAAGGACTGTGGCGCTTAGGCCTTGGGACCGCGGTTTTCCGGTACGTCAATGTCCAGGTCGAGGATCAGGTAGCTCCACGACTTGCCGTGGCTGTCGAGCCCCAGCGACGTGTTGACGCCCCCCTCGAGCGCATCCGACATGACGAAGTTGAGGCCGTGAAGCTGGTCCAGCTCGTAACGCTTGACGGGGCCCTGGATGAGGGCGGGGAAGGTTGTCTTGATGCGTCTCGGCCGTCAATTGGGCCTTCACCAGCGGATAGTCGCCGGGGTCGTAAACCCAGACGGAAACATTGGACGTGTTGCCTTTGTCACCGGCGCGGGCGTGGGCGATCTCGTGCAGTTTGATGCGGCGTGTCATGGCTTCGCGCATACCTCTTTGTCATCAGGCAACGGGTCACAGTCTTTGGAGGCAGCACACGCAGTGAGTGCGGCAGCCAGTTCTTTGCTGACCGTCTCATCGCTGGACGGGCCACGGTAAAGTCCGGCAAGCTTTAGACCGCATCGATAAAGCTCTATGACAGGCTTCCCCCATTTTCTGCCGCGGCGATGTAGGCTTTGGCGGCCTCAATCGATTTCCCCATGGCCTGGTGGATGTGCGCGAGCGTATCATGGGCATGAAAATTGGCAGGCGCCAACTTCAATGCTTTCTCGACATCGGCCAACCCTTCCGATGCGCGTCCAAGTTTGAAGAGGGCCCAGGCGCGATTGTTGAGGGCCCAATTAGAATTCGGATAAACAGAAATAGCCATTGTCGCGTCAGACACTGCCATTTCGAATGAGCGAAGCTCGTTGTTTAGGGCGCTTCTACTTGCATATACTTGCGCCTTGATCGATTCCAACAAACCAGGATCGTCAATGAGCCGCGAGCAGGCCCACATCCTGACAGAGAGTGTATTCTGGTTTGCCATACAAGTATCGAGGCTTTTATCGAGCTCAGCCAAATCAGATTGAGCAACAGTCGGTCCTGAAATTGTGAGGCAGACAAAGAAAAGGAATACGCGAGCCGAAGAATTCAGAATCTAATTCTCATGCCACCAGCACCTCCACGCGGGGCCTCACGCGATCGCGGTCGATCAAGGCGGAATGTGTGACGACGGAGGGCGTGATCTGGCCGCGGTAGCCGCCGCCGCCGGCAGGGCCGCAGCACAGCAGGGATTCGACCTCCCACAACATGGTTTCACAAGCGGCGCGGTCGGCGGTGCGCATGGCGACGCGGACCCGGACGTCCTCGGCCTCCTGACGGACGCCGTGGGCGGTGGCGTGCAAGGCGTTGAGGCCGATAAGGTCGACGCGCAATTGCACGCCGGCGCCGCCGATGCCGGGCTCGCGCGCGAGGCGCTGCCGGACAATGTCGGCCGCCAACTGAGCGCGTGCTGCGGCGTTTGGGCCGGCGTAGCTGACGCCTGCCTCACCCAGGAAGCCGCCGTCGAAGCCAACCGTGACCTTCAGCTTTTCGGGCCGGGCGCTGCCGCCGGCCTTGGCGACGCGGACGCGGTCCCGGGCGTCCTCTGCCAGTTCGACGGTCGAGAAATCCGCCGTCACGTCCGGTGTCAGATATTGGCGGGGATCGTGCACCTCGTAGAGGAGCTGTTCCTTGACGGTTCGCGGCGTCACCATGCCGCCAGCGTCGGCGAGCTTCGTGATGACGGCGGTGCCGTCCTCGGCCACTTCGGCGATGGGGTAGCCACAGTCGGCAAGGCGCGGCACGTCCTTTTTGCCGGGATCGGCGAAATAGCCGCCCGTGATCTGCATGCCGCATTCCATGAGGTGGCCCACCAGCGTCCCGCGCCCAAGCGCCGCCCAGTCGTCGCGAGCCCAACCATATTTGTGCACGATTGGCGACAGGAACAGGGAGGGATCGGCGACGCGGCCGGTGATTATGACGTCGGCACCGCTCTCGATGGCCGGGAGGATGGCGTCCATGCCGAGGTAGACGTTGGCGCCAGCTAGCGGCAGCCCGACCTCGTCAATGCGCTTGTCGTGGTTGTCGAATAGTCTGGTGTCGGGCCCGAGCAGGTCGGTGACTTCGTCGCCGAGGACGGCTGCGACCTTGAGGCCCTTGAGGCCAAGCTCGCGGGCGACGTCGATGACAACCTGGGCGGCTGCCGGCACATTGGCGACGCCCATGTTGGTCATGATGCGGGTGCCGTTTGCCTGGGTGGCCTTGAGGACGCCGCGCATGCGAGCTGCAAGCTGCGGATTATAGCCGCGCCGGGGATCGAGCTTGCGGTCGCGATGGCCGAACGCCAGCGTGCGCTCGCCGATGGTTTC
>JAWKWC010000009.1:0-193839 GCA_041397705.1 Hyphomicrobiaceae bacterium | reverse complement strand
CGGTAATGCCCTCTGCTTTCCAAAACGGGTGGTCAGCCGGCAGCGGCTCGGTGCGGAACACATCAAGCACCGCCCCCGCGATCTCCTTAGCCTTGACGGCCGCGATCAGATCCTCGTCCACGATCAGGGCGCCGCGGGCAAAATTGATGAGCCAAGCTTCCTTGCGCATTTTCCGCAGGGTCGCGCGATCAAACATGCTCTCAGTGGCTGGCGTTACTGGCAAGAGCAGCAACACATAATCGCTTTGCGCCAGCACCTCGTCCGTCGCCTCTCCCGGATAGACCTTCTCGACGTGAGGGACGGCTGCGACATGGCGCTTGGTGCCAATGACGCGCATTTCGAGCGCGGCAGCTTTGCGGGCCACTTCGACGCCGATGGCGCCCAGGCCCAGGATGCCCAGCGTCTTGCCAGCCAAGGTGGTCGAGGACGAGCGAACCCACTTCGACTGCGCCTGATTGAGTGCGATCTGGTGATAGTGCTTGGTGATGTGGAAGAGGGCGCCGAGAATGTTCTCCGGCATCTGCAGGCGATGCGTTCCGCGCGCTGCCGTGAGCGGCAGGTCGGGCCGTAGGTCTTTGCGTGCAAGCCAATTGTCGACGCCTGCCGTCATCGATTGCAGCCAGCGCAAGCGCGGCATAGCCTCGAGTGTGCCGGGGGGCACGCCAAAGGACAGCAGCACCTCGGCCTCGGCAAGCTGCTGGGTCGTAGGCGCACTGCCCGGCGCCACGTGCGCAATCGTGAAGCGATCGGCGATGCCCGCTTGCGCGAGACCGTCCTCGAAGGCTTTGGGGTCGTTGACCCAAAGCAGCATCAACGGTTTGTTGGATCCGGACATTGAAACGACCTCTTGCCTTGTGAGCTGGTGCGGGCGCATCTCGCGACAGCGCGACGCTGCGACCTCAGGCGATTTTGCCGCCGAGTTCGTCCTCGATATGGACGCGGATGATGTCCTCGAAGCTGGCGTCGGCCTTGAACCCGAGTTCCACGGCACGCCGCGTGTCGAAGTTTCGCGGCCAACCCGCCACGATGCCTTGCACAAAGGGGTCAGGCTCGCGGCGAATGCGGGCGACGACTTTATCGCCGGCGACCTTGCGCAGCGCCTCGATCTGCCCGCCAACGGTAATCGCAATACCCGGCATCGATAGGTTGCGCCGATCCCCCAGGCGCTTGCCGTCGATGGTTGCAGCATGCTTCAGGAAGCCAACCGCAGCGCGGGGTGATGCGTGCCAATGCATGACGTCTTCGGAAACCGGGAGCACTGCCTCGTGGCCTGCCAGCGGCTCGCGCATGATGTTGGAGAAAAAGCCCGAGGCCGCCTTGTTCGGCTTGCCGGGGCGGACGCAAATCGTGGGCAGGCGAATGCCGACGCCGTCGAGCATGCCTTTGCGCGTGTAGTCGGCGAGGAGTAATTCCCCGATGGATTTCTGCGTCCCATAGCTGGTCAGCGGGGTGTGGAAGAAGTCATCCGGGATCTTCTCGGAAAGGGCGCCCCGAACACCGCGATCGAGGAGGTGAAGACCAGACGTGGCTTTTGGGAGCATCTTCGTAGGCATGGCGGATGGCCTCGAGCAGGTTCATCGTGCCCTGCAGGTTGATGCGATACCCCTTGTCGAACTCCTGCTCGGCTTCGCCCGACACGATGGCGGCAAGATGGAAGATCACGTCGGGCCGGCCCGCGACCAGCTTTGCAGCCTCGCCGGGGGCGGGAAGATCGCCTGTCACGAGCTCGACGGGGAACTTGGCACCTGCGGGCTTGGCCGGTGTGACAACGTCATAGAGTGTCAGCGCTGCGATTTCATTGCCGCCAAGACTGCCGTCCTGAGCCAGCCGCTCAGCGAGCTTGCGGCCGACCATACCGGCGCCGCCAAGGATCAGGATTTTCATGCGTTGCTTCTCCCGTCAGAGCATTCGTGAGGGTTGTTAGAGCATGGCGAGGCCAGCGGCGGCAATTGGGCGCTCACCCGGGGCCGCGGGCGAACCCGCGTGGCGGCGCCTATAGAATCGCGGTGGACCTGGGTGCTAGAGGGTTACACCCATGGCTTTGACCCAGCCCAGACCCTCGAGCGTGGTTCTGCGAGGCTTGTATTCGCATCCCACCCAGCCGTCGAAACCCGACTCGTCAATGAGTTTGAAAAGGTAGCGGTAGTTCATCTCGCCATCGTCGGGTTCGCCACGGTCGGGCGGGGACGCGATCTGGTAGTGGCGTGCCAATGACCCGAATTCGGCGATGGCGGTGGCCACATCGCCTTCCATGATCTGGCGATGATAGAGATCAAACTGGAGGCCAATGTTCGGTTCGGCGACCTCGTGGATGATGGAACGCGCCTCGGCCGTCGTATTCAGGAAATAGCCGGGAATGTCGCGGGTGTTGATGGGCTCGATAATGACGTCGATACCAGACCCCGACAGCATGCGCGCGGCCGTCTTGAGGTTCTTGACGTAGGTGGCGCGATGCGCGCCGTGATGGCGCAGACCGGCCATGGCGAACAACCGTTTGCACCCCGTTGCCTGGGCATACTCAAGAGCCGCCGCCACGGACTTCTCGAACTCGACCTCGCGGCCGGGGATTGCAGCCATGCCGCGTTCGCCTTTGGCGAAATCACCATGCGTCATGTTGAAGAGCGCTTGGGTCAGGCCGTTCGCCTTGAGGCGGGCAACCAGATCCTCTTTGCTCAACTCGAAGGGATTGAGGAATTCGACAGCCCTGAAGCCAGCGCGTGCGGCCGCCTCGAAACGCTCGGCAAACGGCACTTCGGTGAACATGAAAGAAAGATTGGCGGCGAACTTCGGCATACGTCTGCTCCAAGCGGCTGGCTGTCGGCGGAATGCATGGCCAGCATAGCGCGGCTCGCTGAAAGCCGCATCGGGACCAGCCTTGCACAGGCGGCTGGAAAGACGGCGACCTGTCAAGCCCTTCTGCTTGTCCGCGCGCGCCCTTTATTGCCGCCAGCACCTGTCGTTCCATCTTTGGTTGAGTGCGATTTCTGCAATATTGGGCCTATTTTCCGCGGTTTGTCATCACATGAGCCGCTACGTTTCGCGGCGTCGACGAGTGGCTCTGGAAACGTCCCATACGGTTCTTGTTCGACCTCTCTTCCTGCTTTTTGGGGCGTGGCACGATATGGCTCCGAAGAGCCAGTATCGTGCATGTTCTCTCGGCGAGTGTAATCTTTCTGTCGCGAGATCGTCCTGGTTTGCTCTAACGCCTCGGCATGACGGGAAAAAACTCGCATTGGGATGTGTCCATCTGATCGCACGTTGGCTTCAGTTTGAGATAAAGCGTTGCCAGATCCGCGAGTACGCAATATTGAAGGATAGAGCGGAATTGTAATCGAGGGTTGTAGACAATTCCCGTGAGATTTGGGGTTGGGGAAGGCAGGGTTCGGTGCCTGCACGCGTTGTGCGGCATTGGACGCGACGAGACGACGACAAGGTGCGCCCTGGCCCGTGTGTTCAAAGGCATGATGCTAGTTCTGCCTGGCAAGTGGGCGTACGCGTATGGACCTGACGGACGACGGAGCATGCGTTGTTGATGCCGATGCTATCGGCGTCCCCCGCTCAGCACCCAGGGAGACGCTTTCGTCGCTGCGCATCGTGGCCAACTGTGGCATCCAGTTTTTCGATTTTGAGTTGCGCACCGATTTGCTCTCGCTGGTCTTCGGTCGCTTCATGGAGGAGCGTGACACCAGTGGATTTGCGGTGCTGGTGCCGCTTGCGGACAGTGAGACGCCTCAAAGCCGCGAATGGCATCCGACGTCCGGACGGGCGCTTGGCGCCGATGAAACCCATTGGAATACTGGCTTCAGCGCGTTGGAGCCTTTTTTAGGCCAGTGGCTGCCCCTGCCCTACTTGCGCCGGTCCGGGTCGGACTCGGACGGTATCGCCCGTTTTGACAGCGGTCCGGCCAACTGGGTTCGCGTGTTTCTTGCCGCGCCCGATGCTCCCACCCGGCAAGTCGATGTCGTGAAGGGCGTGATCGCCATCGATACCCGGATCGCGGCTACCGGCCGGCTGGATCAGGAGGCCTATCTGGCGCCCAACCTGGACGATATCAGGCACGCCTCCATCTTTCGCCTCGCGGCCTCGCCGGATGCGCTGTGCGATTTGCTGGCTGAACCGTGGTTCCTGCAGTGGCTCGCCCACACTGAGGCGGCATGGATGGCCAAGATGGGTAGCGAGGCCGGCACACCTCGCGCTGCTCTACCCGCCGAGTTGCCCGGGGAACCCAGTCTCAGCCATATCGCGCGCTATCTCTCTTTGCTTGCGGTGCTCGATCGGGTCGCGCACTTGCCGGAACTCAGGTTTTGCGACACCACGACGGAAGGTAAGCGCCGCGATCTTGGTGTCGATGTCGATTTGCTCGTGGATCTTGACGACGACCGGTCGACGGCCCTTCTGGTCGAGCGCGCTCCGCTGGCGCAACCGCGCCAGCTTCCGGTTACCGAAGTTGTCGCGCTACGCGACCTCTGCGCGCCAACGGTTCTGCACACCGGCGCATTTGACACTTACGGGGAATTTCACCGCCAGTCCTTTGGCAACGCCGCAGCCTCGCGTTTGAGTGGACGGCCGGACGCCTTCCTGTGGCCAAGCCTGATGCGCATCGGTGGCGAAGCGCGACACCTTTCGCAGCGTGACAGCGCACTTCCCGGCGTGACAGGGCTCGGACGGCTTCGCAGCGGGCTTGCCGACACCGCCGCACGCACGACGCCCTGGCGGTTCAGTCGCGATGTCCCGGGCGCAACGGAGCCTGGGTCGATTGTATCGGGTGAGGTGCTGGCCCATGTCAGCGAAGATGGCACTGTCGCCGAAGCGGGCAAGGCTCTGCCTGGGCCAAGCCAGGCATTGCGGCCGCGGTTTTCACGTTCGAGCTTGTTGTCGATGTTCGCATCGGAACTCGTTCTGCATGCCCTGGTGCAGACCCATGGGAACTTCAGCGACAATCAGCGGGGCAGATTGCGCCGCCTGCGCCGCGTGATCGTCACCTGCCCGGCCGATGCCGATGCGGGCGAGCGCCAATTGCTGCACAAGCGCATTTCGGCTGGTATTGAACTGGTGTGGCGAGCGTACGGATGGTCGGGCTCGCAAGCCTCGCTTGGTGCGCCGTTCCCGCAAAAGCCGGACGTGGTCCTCGGGCTCGATGCCGGCCTTTCAGCGCAGCTGTTGTACCTCTTCGACCAGATTCATGAGCGCGGCGACAGCACCGCGCAAAATTTCATGAGCCGGCTGAACGGCATGCCCGTCTATCCCGGTCGTGGCCGCACGACGGTTGCAACGCTCGATCTGGCAAGCGCTGCGACCAGTCTCATTGTCACGGACTACGAGCTCGACGAGCAGGGCAACGTTCACCCCTCCTGGCCTTCGCAGATCGCAGCCCTGTCACGCTTATCGGGCTCGCGCAGCGGGTGGTCAGCGAAGTTCTCCTCGCTAGTGTCGTGAAGGCGTTGAGCGAGGCGGGGGTTAGCGAACCCCAGGACCTGATGCACAGCATGTTCGGCAGCGGAGACCCAGCTTCCGCCTCAGCCACGCATCTTGCCTTGCGGCTGCGCCACAACATCTTGATGCCCGCAGCGATGGCCCTTTTGCAGCTCGACGCAGCAGCGGGCGGATTTTCTTCAGCGCAAGGCCAGCGCACAGCGACGCTTGCAGAACTGGTAGAGATTGGCTGTGGGCGCATGGCGTCCTTGGCGGGGCAGTTCGATCAAGTTGTGGCTGCGGCAGGGGCCCGGGACTTTGAACTGGCGAGCGTTACGGTGGCGCTCAGGCCGCGGCAGCTTCGTCGCCTTAGCGAGGCGCATTTCGACGGCTTGCTGGATCTCGTTTGCGATGTGGTGCGGGCCCACAACTGTCATCTCTTGCTGCTGACGGGGGAGAACGCCCATTTGTCGCGCGCCCGCGCCCTTCTGCTTCGGCGCTTGCCGCTCGCGCCACATCGGATCGTGGCTGTCGATGACCGTCGGCTGGCGGTACTCGAGCGTGACGGCGACCGGCTTGCAGATGGTATCGCGCGACGACGGCTGCTGCCCCTGCTCGGCATGGTGCTCGCCGGCCGGGATGGTCTTGGGCGCATCGCACTGGGCGAGGCGACCGCAAGGCCGCGCATGTCCGCTGCAGCGGGCGATGTTGCGCCGACGACCCTTGGTCCATCCAACGACCTGACCCAACCGGCACCGCCCAGACGCGTTGAGAGCACACACGAGCATGCTGCTCCACAGCCGATGGGGGGCATGTCATGAACCCCAAACAGCAACTCGAGATCGTGTTGCGCCAGACGCTTGAAGCCAACACACGTCTGCAGACCTGGCTCGATCAAGAGGGCCATCACCTCGGCTGGACGGCTGCGGGTCTCAAACTGCGTCTCGCCCACGTCGCAGGCGGACTGGAGCAGCTTCAGGGCGCTCTCGATCGCCCAACCACCGTTGGCGTGCTGCCTCTCTCTCACCGGGGCATCGCCTCGCTGGTGTCTGGGCTCATTGCTCATGGGCGGGATGACGCCGATGGCAGTCATCACCGGTCGTTGGTCGGGCTTTGTCGCGCTGTTCTCGGTGGTGGTGACTGCGGCCCGCCCGCCATATCGATCCGGCTTGTCGCCGCGCCCCGCCATCCACCGCCCGACGGATTTCCAATTGCGGTGAAACTCCTCAGTCTCAGCGACCTCGTAGCAGTGGTGGTGAAAAGCTACTTTCGCCTCGTTCCGGATGCGATGGATCATGCGCCGTCCAAGGCTCGGCTGGCGGCGATCTGCGACGAAGCCGATGGCAAGCTCAGTGGGACAGCCGTTCCCGGGCTATCGCGGCGTGATGTCGAGGTGCTGCGCGCACGGCTGAGCCAACTTTTCCCGGATGCGGGTGGGCTTCGCGATCTTGAGGCCCAGGGCTTCTGGGAGCGTGCTGGCGACGCTGCGAGCTACCTTCCCGTCCCAGAGCGTACACGGCTTTTCTCTGTGTTGTGGAACGAGGAGCCCGCGTTCACGGCGCTGTTCCAGCGGCTTAGCGAGGCTCACGCGCGGATAGGGGCGGCAGGCGAGATTTATTGCCCGCGGGATGCCCTATTCAGGACTGGGGCTGGTTCGGGTTGGCCGGCATGTCACCCACAGAGTATCACCTTGGTCACGACACTCGGCGCTGGGACTGGCAGCAGCGATGAAGTTCGCATTGCCGCGCGATACGGGCAGAGGACGTCGCTTGGGCGTATGGATCTGGCGGCGCTGGCCGCAGAGGTCCACTTAGGCAGCGGCGAGATGCCGTTGCCCGCGCTGCCAGGCACCGAGCTCGTGGCGTTTCCACCCGTTGCGTCCTTGCCGCTTGCTGCTCGCTGGCGGGGTACAGTCGGCAGTCGCGACGGTTCACTTCTTTGGCATACGTTTGCACAGGAGAAGGCCGCCTATCTCTTCGAGCGGGCCTGCAACCAACTCGACGTCAACGGCCTCATCGTCACGCTCGATGGTGACAGTGATGCAGTGGACCGTGCCGCACCCGCAATCAACGATTGGGTCCGCACGACACATGGGGCAACTGCGGCCGCCCGTGAGTGCGTGCCCAATGCACTGGTTGTTGTGGCCTGCCTGCAGAACAGCGACCACGCAACCGACGACGACGGCGCAGGCGCTCGGTCCGATGCTCGCTTGAGGACGATGCTTGCGGACGGCGTTGGCGGCGGCCCCGATTGGCTTGAAGGCTGGACGCCTGGTGAACCGTTCAGGCAGTTTTGCCGCTTCAGATACGACGACGGTGATGGTGAGGGGACCGGTCGTGCGCCTGGCGCCTGGAATGGCTCGCTCGGGCCGAATGTCGAGACGATGAGACCGCGCGGATTGAACGCCTTGCCGCGGCGGCAGGGTCATTCCTTCACGTCCCCACGGGACGGTGCCTTGCGCGCGCTGGCGGGCGATGATGTCGGCGTCGGGGCCATTCTGACCGCCCTGCGCCCCGGGAGTAGAGCTTCGAACAGGCAGCGGCAGCTCAAGTCGCAGCTGGTGCACCTGAGGCGGCGTCAACGGGGCAGCCTGTTGCGCTTTGGCCTCTCAGGTGATGGCGAGGATGCAGTGACTTGGCGGCGTGAAATCGCGACGCTGCTGCACAACCGCGTGGCCCGGCGCGCGCGCGACGGACGGCTCGGCGTGCTGCTTTCTGCGCTGGCGATTACGGAAGCGGAACTCGAAGCCATTGCCTGGCGGCTGCTCAGGGGCGCATCGGTTCGGGCTCACGACTGGTCAGGGGTTGCAGTGGGACAAGGCGCGATGGGCGACGGCGTGCTCGAGCTTGAGGACCAGACCACGAGCGCGATTGGCCTGCCCGAAGCGTTTTCCGAGACTGTGCTGGCGCATTGGTTTGCAACGATGGGCCAAGTTGCAACGTCCGAACGTTTTGCCGCTGAAGCGGGGCTAACCACGGACACACTGCTGCATCTCCTCGACGAGATCGTGCAAGGCGCAAGACGCGTGGGGCTCGAGCGCCACCTAGCCAACGAACTTGCGCGCGACCAGCAAGACCGTGCCGTACGGCATATGCAGGCTCAATTCGTCGTCATCTCGCAGGCTTGCATCAATGGCTTTCTGGAGCGTCTGCAGATACCGGCTGCGGCGATGACTGGCACACAGGCCCATCCTCGCCGCAGTGGGATCCATTCGTTCTCCGATGGTTGGGGCGACGGCTTCGCGGCGTCCATGCCGCGTGTTGCGCCGCTCGCCCTGCGTTGGACTGCATCGCTCGCCGCCATGATGGAGGCCAACATTGCCGATGCCTCTCGCGCAACGTTTGCGATCACGGAACCGACACTTGCGCAAGCCATCGTGCTGGCGCCAGTCGACTACACGGAAACAAACCTATGACAGAGGTCAGCATCAGCGTCCTCAATGATCCTGAAACGGCGGATGCCGCAATCATCCGCCTGACAGGCGTCGCCCTGCTTCCGCCAGGCTCGACCTTTCGCATCACGCCCATAGACGATGGCGTCGGAGACGCCTTGCCCGACGGTTGGCCCGCTGGGGATCTGAAACCCGTGCGCCAGCGCATCACCAGCGACGGCGTCGACCTTCTCATGGGACCCGATGTTCTGACGGCGCCGGGGCTGCTTCCGGGAACGCCGGTGACCATTACCGTCGACTCCGTCGGTGCACGGGGCGAACTCAGGTGGCCGACGCTGCCGCTTCCCAAGCCTGAGCCACGCCAGCGGCGGGTGGTCACGGCCGAGCGGCTGGCGCGGGAACTGGCAGAGCGCGCAGAAGCCGAGAAATCGGCGGCCGAAGCTGCCGCTCGTGCCAAAGAGACTGCGGCGCCCAGCACCAATCTGAAGGGTGCCGATGACATTGCTCAACCGGAAGCACCAGCCGACGGTGCAGCCAAGGCCACAGCCGCACCTCCTGTCTTCAAGACCGCGGATGCCAGGCGGGGACATGCTCAACCCCGGGGAAGATCGTGGCAACGACACCGAGGTTCCGCCGCCGCGCGATGCTACCAAGCTTCGAGACGCCATCCCGCCGCCTGCTTCGCCCAAACTCGAACTCTCGTCGCTGCAACGTCCGGATCCCAACAACAAGGCTGCGCCGACAAGCACCTTGCCGGGCACGCTACCGCCCCCACTCCACCAACACCGGCAGTGGCGCGGCGGGGAGCAACCTCTTCGGGAGACGCGGATGCGCGGACCAAGGTAGCGAGCCCAGCAGCTGCGCGGGCTGCCGCGATGCCGCAGCAGACATCTGGGCGGTCACAGGCGCGATTAGTTTTGCCGTTCCTGGCGGGACTTGGCGTCGCCATTGTGGCGGGAATGTTGCTCGGCAAACTGCCGCGACCTGTGCAGCCTCCCAGCCGACTTGCTGGCGTACAGCGGACTGAGGCGGAGCGCATCGACGTCCTTGGACCGGGACTCGAGCAGCTGGGTCATATTCTCGACCTTCCGGATACGTCTCCCCTTGGCCGGCCTGCTCAAGGCGTCAACCTGGATGAGGCGCTGCGCCTCGCCGACAAAGGTCTTTATGGCCCGGCGCAAGAGCGTAATCGCGCCGAGGCCAAGTACTGGCTGCGCAAGGCGCTGTCGGAAGGACTTGGTGACCGCCGGCTGTTGTGGGCCCTCACCCAACTCGGCACGCTCTACGCCAAACCAGAGCAGGGCGAGCCAGACTACGCCGCGGCGCGGGAGCTTTGGCGCATTGCCGCTGCGAAGGGAGACGGCGTCGCGATGTGCTTCCTCGCCTCGCTTGCCGAGCATGGTCTCGGGATGGCTGCTGACCGCCAACAGGCGCTCGGGCTTTATCGCGCCGCCAAGGCAATGGGGGGCTGTCGCGACGTCGATGCCGCCATCGCAAGATTGAAGAAGGATGCGCCATGACACGCTCTTGGACCTCGTTGTGGATGGTCATCGCCTCGAGCACGCTCTGTGCGGTGACGGCACCCGCGTCGCTCGCACAAACAGCGGCGCAAGGCGCAACCGATTCCAGCGCCGCGCCTGCTTTTATCGATGATCGCCGCCTACCCAACTCCCGTCCACCAGAGGCGGCGCTGGCTCCACAGGCGCTGGATCCACAGGCTGCCGAGCGCATGGCTGAAGACATCCGAAAGCGCATCGAAGCCGAAGCCATTGCCATCCGTGAGCGACTTGAGAAGACCGCCGCTGAGCAGCGCGAGCGGCTCGAGGCGGAAACAGCCGCCCACTCGAAGCGGCTGGCCGAGCAAATGGCCGCACAACGCAAGGCCGAGCTGGACCGACAAGAGGCCGCTGGCGCGCAGGCTATGTCTCCAAATCCATCGGCCGAGCCAGACACGGCGGCGCAACGCAAAGCGGTGGAGGAGGCCTTGGCGCGGGCTGCTGCCGCCGAAGCAGCACTCAAGACTGAGATGGAAGCACGCACGCGGGCCGAGGAGGACGCGCGCCGGCAAGCGGCAGAAGCAGAGGCCGCGCTCTAGGCGGAGGCTGAGAAGCGCGATCGGGCTTTGATCGAGGCTCGCGAACGTGCGGCAGCGGCAGAAGCCGCCTTGAAGGCTGAGGCCGAGGGTCGGGCGCGCGCCGAAGAGGAGGCGCGCAAGCAGGCGGCGGAGATGGAGGCCGCGCGCAAAGCTGAGGCGGAAGCCAGGGTACGTGCTGAACAAGAGGCACAGCAAGCCGCAGCCGCGGAAGCTGCGCGCAAGGCCGAAGCCGATGCCCGTGCGCGGGCCGAGGAGGAAGCCCAACAGAAAGCGGCAGCCGCGGAGGCTGCGCGCAAGGCTGAAGCCGAAACCCAGGCGCGGGCCGCGGAAGAGGCACGGCAGCAAGCTGCGGCAGAAAGCGAGCGGCGCAAGTCACTCAAAATCACCGTCGATCCCGCCAATGGTCAGCGCTATCTGGATCGGGGAACGGCGCTGCTCGCTTCTGGCGATATCGCCAGTGCGCGATTGTTTTTTGAGCGTGCCAGCGACGCCGGGCTTGCCGACGCAGCGATCAGACTCGCAGAAACCTACGATCCTCAGGCCCTGCGCCAGTTCGGCGCCATCGGCATCAGCGCCGATGTCGAGCAAGCGCGGCGCTGGTACACGCGCGCCGAGGCCCTGGGCTCACAGCTTGCAGCCAGCAGATTGCAGGCTCTCGGCAAACGCTGACGCCCTTGGCTTGCTGGCGATAGCACCCCGTCACACTACGACCCACGACCGAACCAACCCAGACCTAAACGTAAGGAGTAGCCATGTTGCCACGAACCAGTCTTCTCGCGCTTGCGGCCCTGTCACTGGCAAGTTCAGTGGTCGTTGCGCAGGAAAAAACGGCTCGACACAAGGTCGCGGTGCAGGTCAATCAGAACGATCCCAAACTGATGAACCTCGCGCTCAACAACGTCCAGAACGTCTTCGCCTACTACAAGAAAAAGGGCGAGACGGTTGCGGTAGAACTGGTGGCTTACGGTCCTGGCCTGCACATCTTTCGCGATGACACCAGCCCTGTGAAAGAGCGCCTTTCCAAGATGGCGCTGGAAGAACCGTCGCTGAAGTTTTCTGCCTGCGCCAATACGCTCGCCAAGCAGACAGCTGCGGCCAAGAAGGAGATCAAGCTTGTCAGTGAAGCGACGCTCGTGCCGTCCGGTGTGATCACGCTGATCGAGTTGCAGGAGAAGGGCTATTCCTACATTCGCCCGTGACGGCGCGGTGGGGGCCCTCGGGCCCGGTGGCTCGTACGACGGCACCTTTGCACCCTTGGCGGTGCAGTGGTGCCTACCATCCTTCATGCTCAATCTTTTGTGGGGAGCGTTTTTAGATGAGCATCTTTTTTCGTTTGGGAACATTCGCCGCCGCAGCCGGATTGGCGCTGGCTGTTTCCTGCTCGGCGGCTGCGCAAAGCGATTCCGAGCGTTGGGGGCCGCAAGGCAAGACGCGCATCAATGCCTACACCATAGGACTTGCCTCGGGCTTGCCGGAAGGCGCGCCACTGCGCATTGCATCCGAACTCGCGCGCGCCCTCAATGAAGGCGAAAACCTGCGCATCCTGCCGATCGTGACGCGGGGCATATTCGATAACTTCGTCGATCTTCTTCAGCTCAAAGGGGTCGATGCCGCGATCGTCTACGGGGACACCCTGCTGCACTTCGACAAGGTCGAGAAGGTCCCGAACATCCTGGATAAGGTCCACTATGTCGCGAGCCTGTTTCCGTCCGAGTTGCAGATCCTTGTTCGACCAGAGATCAACGGCATCCAGGATCTCGCCGGCAAATGGGTGAACTTCAACAACAAGGGGACGGCGGCTGCCTATACCGGGCCAATCGTCTTCCAACGCCTCGGCATAAAGGTGGTGGAACGTTACGATCCTCACCCAGTTGTCATGCGCCAATTCGCTTCGAGCGACAAGTACGCCGCGACGGTGTGGGTGACATCGAAACCGGTGCGCGGCATTGCCGCCCGCCCATGGCCGAAGGGGTTCAAGCTGATTTCTGTGCCATACACGAAGGAGCTCGAGGATCTCTATCTGCCAGCGACTTTGGATGAGAAAGACTATCCTCAGCTCATCGGGCCCGGGCAGAAGATCTCGACAATTGCCGTTCCCGCCGTCCTTGCCGTCTACAATTGGCGGGATGGCCAGGCGCGTCGGCAGCGCATGGAGCGGTTCGTCGACTACATCTTCAAGAAGCTGCCCATGCTGCAGAAGCCGCCTTTCCATCCGGCCTGGCGCAACGTCAGCCTGGCGGCGACGGTGCCGGGCTGGCGGCGCTATCAACCCGTGCAGGACAAACTTGACCAACTGCGTCGCGGCAATCGGGCCGCATCCGCGCAACGTTGAGATCGGCTGGCGATGGCGGGTTCGGATTGAGTGAGGTAACGGGGGAGCGCTGTGTCTCCACCGTTGCCACCGCCATCCTTGCTTCGCGCTAAAGGCGCTTGCTTAGGGCCACACTTGCACGTAGCCAAACGCATCGCGCTCTGACGTGCGTCCAAAGTGCTTGTCGTACTCGGCCTTCAACGCATTGAGGTGATCGGACTTCATGAAGGTCTCGAACACCTGCTGGCTGGTGAACTCGTATTGCACCATGTAGTCATACTTATCGGGGCCAAAGAGCTTCTTGTAGCGACGGGCACTGACGGCGCCGTTGTATTGCAGCACCTGGGGAATGTGCTCGGCGTGGTACCAGTCGTTGAAGGCTGCCTCCTGCTCCTTTGTGATGGTTGCGCGAACGACGAACAATGCAACGGCCATGCATGGTCTCCCTGAAGTCTGGTGTTAAGGCGATGGTTGTCGAGCTGCGGACTGATAGGCATCAGGCAGCGTAGAAACCACCGTCTACATTGTAATTTGCGCCCGAGACATAGCTCGCCCGATCCGAGCACAGCCAGCAGACCATCTCGGCAATCTCCTGGGCGGTGCCCATGCGGCGGAAAGGCGTCGATCGCAGGATCTCGTCGCCGCGCCGCGTCATGACTTCCTTCGTCATGTCTGTCTCGATATAGCCGGGACAGACGGCATTGACCCGGATGCCCTGCTGGGCGTACTCGATGGCCGCTGTCTTGGTCAGGCCGACAACACCATGTTTGGCTGCAACATACGCCGAAGATGTCGGCAACCCGACAAGCCCCGCAATGGACGCCGTATTGACGATGGCGCCGCCACCTTGCTTCACCATCACCTCCAACTCGGCACGCATTGCCAGCCACACACCCTTGAGGTTGACCGCGATCATCCGGTCGAAGGACTCCTCCGTCCACTCCGCCGTCTTCTGGCCGCGCGAGTCCACCTGATACCCGGCGATGCCCGCATTGTTGAACGCACAATCGAGACGGCCGAAGGCCTCGACGGTACGCGAGACCATAGTGTTCACTTGGGAGGCACTGGTCACTTCGACCTGGAGCGAGATGGCTTGTCCACCCGCACCGTTGATCAATGCGACAGTTTCTTTTGCACCATCGATATTGAGGTCGGCGGCCGCGACACGCGCACCTTCTTTGGCAAACAGCACGGCGGCGGCCCGGCCGATGCCTCGTGCTGCACCTGTGATGAGTGCCGTCTTGCCCTCGAGCAGTCCTGCCATGTGTCAATCTCCATCATCTCGCTTCGTGGCGACGATGATGCGATGTTGGCGCGCGTCCTGCAATCATCAGACCGCGGGGCACGAAGACTTCCGAGGACAGCCCGGCAACGTTGTCATCGCCGGCCGAGCCGCTCGAGCTTGCGCAGCGCAATGGCGCCAGCACCGAGATCACGGGCACGCTCATACCAGCGGCGGGCCTCGGCGACGTTGGGTTGCACGCCAATGACGCCGCGGTGGGCCAGTTCGGTAGGGCTAAACGTGTCCCCCATGGCGATTGCGGCTTCCGGGTCCCCGATATCGGCGGCGCGCTCGAAGAACAATCGCGCCAGCGAGACGTTGCCTTGCGCCAGGCGCGCCTTGCCTTTGGCGATGAATTCGCGGGCCTGCTCGCGCGACTCAGGCGACATCTGCTGACGGTCGGCATCCGTTTCGTTCTTGGGTTCGGCCGCATGAGGAACGATGGCGGCAAGGCCAGCGCGCTTGGTCCGCTCCGAGGTCTCTGCCGATGCGCCAGATCCCCGTGGTAGGGCTGGCGCGGCGGCGGGGGGCGGCGGGGCTTCAACGGCAGGTACGCGGGCAACGCGCGGCGCGGCAGCGGAAGGCGTGCGCGCGGGGCGACGCACGACCGGGTTGGCTGGCCGGGCCGATGTGGTCTCGCGCGGCGGCACGGCGGCGGCAGCCACCACCAGCGCCATACGGGTCGTCGCCAGCACGCCGCCATCGACGGAGACCACTGAAATTGCGACGTCGCTTTTGCCGCCGAGCCCCGCAGGCACGAACAGGCGCAAGCCGTCCAGCGCCTTCAACGGCACGGCCCAGGAGCCAGGGGCGATGGCATGGCCTTCACTCAGGGCGATCTTGGCGGGCAACCCCTTGATCTTGACAAAGCTGTTTGGGGGTAGGGCGGCGATGCGCTCGATGCGGATCGCCAAGGCGACATCGCTGGCAGGCGCTGCCAGAAGCATTTTGGGCACGACGAGGCTCACCGTGTCCGATGCCTGAAGGACCCCTGCCGGCGGCGGGACGCCCACGCCGGAGCGCAACTGGGCTTGGGCCGGCGGGCAGCACCAGGTGGCCAGGCAGGCCGCCACGATGCCAGCCGCGCGGAAGGGGTCGCTCGACTTTGCGCGGCCTGGCACGGGGCTCATTGGTCTCATCGTTGAACCAAGCGCCGACGACCACCAACGGGTCCAGCGGGCTAATAAGTCAGCCAAGCGAAGTCGATCCCCCATCGCCTCCCCCCGAGCACTATCTCGTGCGCTCACGTGCTGCCCAGAAACAACGACTTGGTGGCCGCTGGGCAGGCGGCGCGCATGCATGACCGTCTCCATGGCACGCCGCGCCTACTGCTGCTGCTTGCGTCGCCACTCCATAAACTCCAGGAACAAGCGCTCCTGCTCGGCCGGATCGTCGGGGGCAACCCGCGCCGCCTGTTGGCGGGCTGCTTCGCTTTCGGCGGCTGTCGGCTTGGCCTTGGTTGCCGGCGCTGCACGCGCTGCCGCGTCGAGGCGCTCCTGCAGCGGACCGAAGCGCTTCCATCCGGGCACGGCGGCGGCCAAGTTGACGTCTTTCCAGGCCTTGTGGAATCCGGGATTGCTCTGCAATTGCGGCAGACGATCCATCAGATAGTCGACGAACCGCTTCATGCGCCGGTAGCGATCGGTATCCGTTGGCCAGTCGTAGACAGCCAGAACCGCCGGGACGGCAATGGTGGTGATGCGCTGGCCTTGCGGGATGAGGGCGGGATAGTCGGTGTGCTCGAGATAGGCCGGCAGATAGTAGTCGAGAGCGTCGGTATATTGCACGGGCAGGAAATGGAAGCCGGGCGGCCAGTTCCCTTTGACGAAGGGTCCCAACGGTTTTGAAGAAACGAAGACAACGGCTGCGAATTCTGGACCCTTTTTCATCTGCCCCATGGCGACGGAGTGGGGGATGAACTTGGCGTCGACCTTGATGCCGAGGCGATCGAGAATGATAGGTCCGCTGTAAGCGGCTGCCGTGCCTTCCGTATTGAAGTTGACGCGCTTGCCGGCAAGGTCGGCGAGCGATTTGATCTCGGGCCGCGCCAGAATGTGAAGCTCGGCAGGGAACAGACTGGCAAGATAATTGATGCGTTTGGAGATGCCGGAGATCTCCGGGTTCTTCTTGAAGTGCTCGAGCACGTCGCCATAAACGATCGCCGCGTCGACGCCGCGCAGATAGAGGAGATCGAAGATGTTGTCGAAGATGCCGCGCGTTACGATGGGCAGGACACGCATCTTGGTGCCGTCGTCCAGGACGCGGGCCAACTCGGCTGCAAATCTGAGCGGCGCGCCTTCGATGCGGCCGGCCGCGAGGCCGACCGTATTGGCGTTAATCAGCTCCTTGCGCGTCTGCTCGGACTGCGAGCGGTAAATCGGCCGGCGCACTGCCCGCTGTGCCAGCTTGATCGGCTTTCCGGCCGCAGCTTCGTCACGAGCCTGCGCTGCGGCTTCATCCCGGGTAGCACTCAAACCCAATACGGCTGCGATCAGTAGTGCGGTAGCCCAATGCCAACACTTCATTCGTCGAACTCCCCATCTCGGCCCCGCTCAGTGACTATACGAGCATGCTCGAAAGTGAACAGCCCATGATTTTTCCAACTCCAGCGCGCAGGTCACCGGGTTGCTGAGCCAAGGATAAGACGAAGGGATTGCAATCCACTCGCAGGCTGCAGGCGCTCCACCCGCCGCAGCCAGCTTCCGTTGGAACCTCTCCTCGACTCCCGACGCCCCCAGCGCGGTGAAGCACAACTTGTGGCTTCCGTTCCCTACTACCGTTCCGCGGCCGGACGTTTTTGCGGCGCAAATGCGATCTATTGTGGCGAGAATGGGATGATATTCAGGCTTTTATGCGGGCTGTCTGACGAATTTGGCCGGCGGTGATGTGCCGATCGCGCCGCATTTGGCCGTGCTTTAGGGCCAGGCGCGTTGCGCACGCTTGACAGCGCCATGTGGTCAAAGCAAAACCCCGGGTTGCAAACCCATCTTACCTGCGTGGTCGGCAGTGACTGAGAGGAGAAGGCCAAATGTCCGACGTCACCCTTACATTTCCAGATGGCGCACAACGCACCGTCAAGCGGGGCACCAGTGGCCTCGACGTCGCCAAATCCATCGCGCCGTCGCTCGCCAAACGCACTGTGGCCATGGTGCTGGATGATGCTGATGGACGCGAGCGACCCGATCCAGAGCGATGCACGCATCAAATTCATCTCGCGCACCGACCCGGAAGCGCTCGAGCTCATTCGGCACGACTGTGCTCACGTGCTGGCTGAAGCGGTGCAAGATCTTTGGCCGGGTACACAGGTGACGATTGGCCCTGTCATCGAAAACGGCTTCTTCTATGATTTTGCCAAGGCCGGGCCTTTTCATCCCGACGACATGCCGAAAATCGAAAAACGCATGCGCGAGATCATCGCCAAGAATGCGCCTTTCACGAAGGAGGTCTGGGATCGGGAGAAAGCCAAGGCGCACTTCAAGGCCAAGGGCGAGCTGTTCAAGATCGAGCTGGTCGACGCCATTCCACCCGGGGAAGAGCTCAAGATCTATTCCCAAGGCGAATGGCTGGATTTGTGCCGCGGCCCACACATGACCTCGACGGGGCAGATCGGCAATGCCTTCAAGATCATGCGCTTTGCCGGTTCCTATTGGCGCGGCGATGCCAAGGGCCCGCAATTGCAGCGCGTTTATGGCACGGCCTGGCCCAGCGAAAAGGAGCTGAAAGACTACCTGACGATGCTGGAGGAGGCCGAGAAGCGTGATCACCGCAAACTCGGCCGGGAGATGGACCTGTTTCATTTCCAGGAGGACGCGCCGGGCACTGTGTTCTGGCATCCGGCCGGCTGGCAAATGTTCCAGGAGCTGATCGCCTATATGCGGCGGCGCCAGGTTGCGGAAGGCTATGTCGAGGTGAATTCGCCGCAGCTCATGGAGCGGACGCTGTGGGAGACCTCGGGGCACTGGGAAACCTATCACGCCAACATGTTCGTCACGGAAACCGAGGACGACAGGGTGTTCGCGCTGAAGCCTATGAACTGTCCCGGGCACGTCCAGATCTATAAGCATGGGTTGAAGAGCTACCGGGACCTGCCGTTGAAGATCGCCGAGTTCGGCTGCGTGCACCGCTATGAGCCATCGGGGGCTTTGCACGGCTTGATGCGCGTCAGGGCGTTCACGCAGGACGATGCGCATATTTTCTGCACCGAAGAGCAGATCGCCGAGCAGTGCCTCGACATCAACCGTTTCATGCTGTCCATCTATGAGGACTTCGGCTTCCACGATGTGCACATCAAGCTCGCGACGCGGCCCGAGAAGCGGGTTGGCGAGGATCATCTGTGGGACAGGGCCGAGACGGCGATGAAGCTCGTGCTCGAGCGCATGAGCTCGGACAATCGCGTCACCAAGACCTCCATCGCGGAGGGTGAAGGCGCGTTCTACGGACCCAAGTTCGAGTATCACCTCCGCGATGCGATCGGGCGGACATGGCAGTGCGGAACAACGCAGGTGGATTTCAATCTGCCGGCGCGCTTTGGCGCTTTCTACGTGGATACTGACGGCGAGAAGAAGACTCCCGTCATGATCCATCGCGCCATGTTCGGCTCGCTCGAACGTTTTACCGGCATCTTCCTCGAGAATACGGCTGGGCACCTGCCACTTTGGGTGGCGCCGGTGCAAGTCGTGGTGGCCACCATCGTCTCCGACGCCGACGACTATGCGAAAGAGGCAGCGGCAGCACTGCGCAAAGCCGGGCTGCGGGTGGCGACCGACCTCAGGAACGAGAAGATCAACTACAAGGTGCGCGAGCATTCGCTGAAGAAGACGCCGGCCCTGCTGGTCGTCGGCAAACGGGAAGCGGAGGAGCGGAACGTTTCGGTACGCAGGCTCGGATCGGACAAGAACCAGCTCATGAGCCTCGACGAGGCCATCGCGAGCCTCAAGGCAGAGGCAGTGCCGCCTGATCTGCGCTCCGCCTAACGCTCAGGGTCGCGGCGGCGCAAATCATTTCATGCGCCGCTGCTGGTTGCCTGTCCGCTCGGCAATGGCAGCGGCTCGCGCGTGCGAGGTCGGGTCATCCCAGCCCGGCAAATGCGTGGTGTGACACACATTCCCGTAGCCCGGACTGCGGCGGCCGATCACCGTAGGCGGAGCAATGCTAAAAAAACTTTTTTCGGGGCGCGGCCCATCCTGGATCGTTGCGGGCAACACCTGAAAACCAAGGCGCACGCGCTGCACAGGATCATGGAATGCGGCGACGTTCGGCAATTTGCAATTTGCCCTCCGATATCTGAAAATATCTCTGCGGGCAAATGGGCTTGCCGGCCAATCTGTTCATCTGAGTGTAACCTTGGGGTCACATTCATCGCCTCACTTTGAGCCTACACTGGTCGTTGTTCCAACAGTCTCCCGAAATTCGCGATTGGGCCGAAACAGGGGGTTGGAGTGAGCGCCCCGCTGAGGGGCGCCGCGGTGGCGCATGCCGATGCTGCGCCGCTCTGTGCAATACGACTACGGTCAGGAGTTAAGCGATGACCCCAATAGTTTCCATGCTCCGTCGCGTCCCCAAGCGCGTCGGCCTGCCTGCTCTGTTCGCTACCGCGGCGAGCCTTGCAATCGTTGGCGCTGCGCCCGCGGCAGCGGACCAGATCACTGTGGTGATCGAACGTGTCACAGCCCTGGATCGCATTGATCCCCTGGGGCAAGCCGATTTCCTCGCCCGTGTGACCATTGCCGGCGAGGTATTCCAAACCAAGCGCGAGCGGCGCCACGACGATCTCGTCCCAACCAACTGGGTCTTCACGAAAGACGTCGCTCCTGGCACGCACAGCGTGAAGATTGAAATTTATGACAAGGATATCCTGACCCGCGACGATCAAGTCGACATCAACCGTGTCGACCCCAAGCGTGACCTGGACTTCTCGGTCAACACACGGAGGCGGCCGTGCCGACTGCCGGATTTCGCTGGCTCGCCGCGCTGTGGCTTGACCATTGTGCGCGAGGGTGGCGAGCGCAGACGCGCACGTCTCTCTTTCCGCGTGGAAGTTAACCGCTGATCGGCCAACGGGCGCATCGGCCCATGTGGCCGTGCATGAGCAGACGGCCTCGCGCCCAGACCGGGGATCCGTGAGGTCGTTTCATGCGCCGCGCGCAGCTGGGGACCCGTCGATCGCTTCTGCGTCATGACCGTACAGCTCGCCAAAACCTGCGATGGGGTTGGCGGCTGTGGTCGCAAGCGCGGCGTCGCGCTGGCGTTGCTCCGGCCCATCGGCCAAGTGAAAGCCTATAGCGTTGGCGCGCGCCATGGCCTGGACTTTCGACGTGCGCGGCCGGCGCAGCGTTTCATAGCGCACGAGGGCAGAGGAAATGGTGGTGCTGCTACAGCCGTCCAGACAGGCTGCAAGTGTGGCGCCGTCCTCGGTGGACTGGACTGCGCCCTGGGCCATGTACGGCAGCGCGCATGGCGTGGCAGGCATCGCCCAGCGGCGTGATCCGGCCTACGCTCCATTTTTGGAGCAGGGGATCGCGGTCGAGCGCCGCTATCGTCTGATCCACGTCGTGGTGGTGAACCTGGTCATGCATCCGGCGAAAGCCTGGTGCGCGTCTTCGTGGCGGCCTTTGTCCGTCCATGATTCCCTCGTCCAGGTGTCTTCCTCTGTCACGGCGACAAAGTTCAAATAGCGTGCGCTGGAGACGAGTAGTGAACGAAATGGCCGCCAGGGCCCAGCCATGCGGTGCCGGCGCGCTGCAGGTCGAGGTGGGCGGGCGCTCGACCGGTGCAAGTCCACGATAGGCGACGTGGCCTGAAAAGCGCGGCCGCTCAGCCCCGAGCAGCGCCGTGCGAACAGCGCTGTGGATGCCGTCGGCGCCGACGATGACGTCGCCAGTGGCTTTTGTGCCGTCCTCGAAATGCGCGGTCGCGCCATGCTCATCCTGGCTGACGGCGATGCATCGCTTGCCGGTGTGGACACGGCCAGGCTCGAGGGCATTTGCGAGGACAGCCAGCAAATCGGCACGGTGGACGTGATAATAGGGGGCGGCGAAGGCGGTTTCGATGGCCTCGCCCATCACAGCACGTGACAGGACCCGGCCGTCCTGCCAGCGCCGGCGTTCAATCGCCTTCGGCCTGACCGCGCAGGCCTCGATCATTTCCTTCAAGCCGTAGCGGTAAAGAAGGCGCGATGCATTGGGGCTGATCTGGATGCCCGCGCCAACCTCGGCCTGCTGGGCCGCCTGCTCATAGACGTCGACCTCGATGCCGCGGCGCGCCAGAGCTATGGCTGCTGCAGTGCCGCCGATGCCGCCGCCGATGACAATAGCCCGGATGTTCGCCATGTGCCTGCTCCCTGTCATGCCTGCCGACCGAGGGACTGCATCATCGCATGGAAGCGCGGCTGCTGCGGTGTGACAAGCCCAAGCGCCGTGACGATGGCGCTGCCGCCTGCCCTGCTCTAACCTCGCTAGCGGAGCGACCAACCCTGCTTGTGCAGCCCGCGAAGGAAATTCCCCATGGCAGTCGTTGAAACCGAGCGTCACGGTCAAGTGCTGATCGTCCGCATGAACAGGCCCGAACGCCTCAATGCGCTCAACACTGAAATGCGCAAATCACTGGCGGACACATGGACCCAATTCCGGCACGACAAAACTCTCGAGGTTGCGATCTTCACGGGGACGGGACGCGGGTTCTGCGCTGGTGAAGACATGAAAGAGACGTTGGAGACCCGACAGCCCGGAGGCCGACGCGATATCACCAATCCGTTCATGGACGGGACGCTGGAGAAGCCGGTCATCGCCGCCGTCAACGGCTTCGCCATGGGAGGCGGCTTCATGCTGGTCGAACGCACGGATCTGCGGGTTGGCGTGCCGGAGGCGGTGTTCGAGGTTTCCGAGGCCAAGCGATGGCTGCTTGGCGGCTACAATCACGGCCACCTCGCCAACCTGCCCTACCCCATCGCCATGGAGATGGCCCTCGGCTTTCGATTTACAGCCGAACGTCTGTATCAGGTAGGCTTCCTCAATCGTCTGGTGCCGCAGCCCGAACTGATCCCCACAGCCATTGCCATGGCCGAGCATTTGCTGACGTTGCCTCCCGCGGCTCGGGTCAACACTGTGCATATGATGCGGCTGATGCGACCTGAGCCCTCTGCAGCACAAAAGAACCTGGCCGCCCGACTCCATGAGCACGGCGATAAATCCGACCTGATGGAGTCCCGCGCTGCATTTGCCGAAAAGCGCAAGCCCAATTTCAAGGGCTGGCTCGATCCCGAAGACCGTTACCGGTTGCCAGCTCTCGACACCGATAACGGCTGACGGGTGAATTGGCCCGGCCGACAGCGACCAGCCACCGCTAGACCGGCGCGACTTTGACGCGTGGCTCGTTGCGCCCTTGCGGGAGGTGATCGCGCATGTCGGCCAGCAACGCATCGCGCAGGCCGGCCTTGGACGACTCGTCCCATAAATTGCGCCACTGGTGTGGATCGTCCGCGAGATCGTAGAGCTCGCCTTCTGTTCCCTGGTAGCGATTGGTCGGCTCGTAGGCGGTAACGAGATAGCCGTCCCGCACCATGGAGCGCATGACGATGTCGTTGCCGTCATAGCTGTCGATCCACTCGGTAAAGACACGCTCGCGGCCGGGTTCGCCGTCGGCGAGAGGAAGATGGCGACCTTGCATCCAGTCCGGGATAGCCGCACCAGCGGCAGCCAGGATGGTCGGCGCGATGTCGACATGACCAACGGGATCCGTGATCTCGGCGGCGGCGTGACCGGCCAACGGCGCCGGGCGCCAGATCAAGGGCACCTGGGTCAACGCGTCGACGTGGTAGGGACCCTTGAACAGCATGCCGAAATCGCCCTGCAGCTCACCATGATCCGCGGTGTAAATGATATCGGTGCGCTGGTCCCACTGGCGTTCGCCCAAGTAGCGCGTCACCCTGCCAATGGCTTCGTCGATCAGCTCGTTCTTGGCGTGCACGACGGCGTTGACCTCGCGGATGTGATCGGGGGTCGTGTTGGCGGGCACGTAATCGGGGGGAACTTCGAAGTTCAACCGGGCTTGGCCTTCATACCAGGCCAGCCAATGCCAAGGCTTGCTCGCAAGGACCTCACGACAGCGGTCAGGGGAACCCGGATAGCCCGGCGGTAACGGCAGATCGCGCCAGTCGAAGCGGCGCTTGGCATCGTTGGGCACGTCCCAGGGATGGTGGGGATCTGGAAAGCTCATCCAGCAGAACCAATCGCACTCGTCGGGCAAACCCGCGAGCCAGTCGATCGTTCGGCGGGCCGTCCAGTGTGTGTGATAGTGCTCGACGTCGAGTGGGTTGTTGGCGACTTGGGGTGCGCCGGTATCACCGCCGCCGAGCGCACTGGGGTGACCGTTGCGGGTGTATTCGTGGAAGCCCTGAACAGCCTCTGGGTGGACTTCGGAAAGCCACCGCGGGTAATGAAAGAGCGAACGGCCGGCACGGCCCGTGTGGCCGGACAGCTCCATGTGGTCGAAGCCGCGGTGGGGACCATAAGAGCCCTCCCCGGCTGCGACATTCTCGAAATAATCTTTGGCGGCGTGCGGCTCGAAATGTGCCTTGCCGACGATCGCCGTCTTGTAGCCGCGCCGCTTCAGTTCATGGGCAACGCTTGGATGATCTGCTGGAAGCGGAATACCGTTGGAGGTCACACCATGGCGGCGGATGTGCTGGCCGGTGAGAATCGTCGCCCGCGCCGGCATGCAGACGGCACACTGATTGCGGGCTTGCCGGTAGACGATGCCGGCCGCGGCCAAGGCGTCGATCACGGGTGTGCGTGCGAAGCGCCCGCCATTGCAACCCAGTCCGTCATAGCGTTGCTGATCGGTGGTGATCAGCAGGATGTTTCGTCCCAACGTCCCGTCTCCCTCTGCTCATGGCTCGCCCATAGGCCGCAGCGTCGACCAGGACAACACCTGCCGTCTCTGCTTGGATGCTGACATCGTCTGGCATTGACAGCAATTGCGAAAGCCGAAGGAGACATGATCGTGCCCACACGTGACATGAACCGATGGGAGACTGCCATCTGTAAGGTGGTGAGCGATGGGGAAACGGAGGAGATCATCGTCAGGGGCAAGCGGATGAGCGACCTGATCGGGTCCGTGTCGTTCGCCGAGATGATGTTCCTGATGCTGCAAGGTCGACTGCCGAGCGCGGCTCAAGCGCGGACACTCGACGCCCTGCTCGTCGCCTCCATCGAGCATGGCATCGCGCCACCGTCGATGATCGCCCGGTGTTATGCGTCTTATGGCACGACGATCCAGTCGGCTATCGGGGCGGGCGTCAACGCCTTCGGCGACCGCATGGGCGGGCTCGGCGAGCAGTTGGCTGAGCTCTTGAGCGCCCGGCTCGCACCACACTTGCGGGATGGGGAAGTCGCCGATGACGTGCTGATGCGGGAGGCCCGTGCCATTGTTGCCGACGCCCAACGGACACAAACACGGGTCCCAGGCTACGGCATACCGTTGCATGCCATGGACCCGCGCTCTCCGAAGGTGCTCGAGGTCGCTCGGCGGGAGGGTACATTCGGCGCCTACTGCCGCTTCGGCATGGCCATCGAAGCCGCGCTCGCTGAAGCGCGTGGCGGACGCGGTGTGCCGATGAACGTCGACGGGGTGAGTGCGGTCGTCGCACTCGACCTCGGCTTTGACTGGCGGGCGACGCGCGTAGTTCTGATCACGCCGCGAACGGTGAGTTTTGCGGCTCACTACTTTGAAGAGCAGACCAGGACACCACCCGCGCCATCTGCCCGCTGACCAGATCACTTACGTTGGCAGCGAACCAGACGGCTCGCTCTAGGCCTGGGGCCGACCGGTCTGTGCTGTGGCTTCAGGGCGCGCCAGTTGCCTTTCGCTCTCGAGACTCGTGAGGATTTCTTACCCGATGCGATCCAGCGCCGTACCACTCCCGAATTCGCGGATGGCCTGGAAAAAGCTCTCGTGCGTCCGCGGGCCGAGCCTGGCGGAAGCGAGTCATCGAATCACCCACATGTCGTCCCAGGTCATGGGATTGGCCGGATGTCCTTTGGCGGTGACGATGATGGATGATTTGGGCGCTCCGTCGAGCAGTTCGGCATCAAGACGCGCTGACGCAAATCCGGTGGCCGACCGGCTCTCCGGCGCAATCCCGGCGGCGGTTGCAAGGATGGCCGGGTCGGGCTGCCATGGCTCAAGGAAATCGGCCGCTGAAAGCGTACGCCCATGCAAGGCCAGCGCAATGCAGTGTTTGAGGTCGAACTTGGCGGCCAAAGCGGTGTTTGGCTTGCCGCCAGCACCGCCTGTAATTTGTGATCGCCGCCAAAGGCGAGACAACGGCACGCACGCGTGCGATCTGCTCCGGCGAGATGTCGAGGGCGCGTGCCGCATCGGCAGAGGGTGCACGAGGTGGCAGGCATAGGGCTTGAAGCTGTTCTGCAACAGCTCCCAGTGTTCGAAATTTGGGACGGCAATGGACAATGATCCATCCTGGATCACCGCTTTGTCGAGACCGCCACCCGGCTCGAGAACGTAATCGCATCGTAAACCCCTCAGCGGCAAGCTCGGCTGCGAGAATGTCGTCCATCGCTGCTTTTCCAGCGTGAAACGGCTTTGCCATGGTGCCGAAAGACGCTGTCAGGCCACCGGCTTGGGTTGCAGCGGCGCCAAGGGAAGTTGCTGGCGCGCGCGGCGTCGAGTTCGAGGAGGGCGGAGGCTGCGCCGCGCCAATGCGGCCCCAGATCCCCGTCGAATGCCAACCGCGCGCCGTCACCCTCTTTCTGGCCCAGACCACCGCTCTGTGCACGCGTTGCCACTTCAAATCCCGTGATGAAAGCGCGCAGCATATCGTGCTCGCTGGCTTGGCGTTCTTCGCCCAGCGCCAGGGTTGCAGCCCAGACCGGCGCACTGGTGTGGGTGATGGCACCGACGTGGGTGTCGTCGAAATCGAGACAATGCGCGAGCGTGCCGTTCGCCAGGGCCGCCAGCGCCGGCGCGGCGGTGCCGCCGAAAAGCACGTGAGATCGACCCTTGCTCTGCCAAGAGGCTACGGTTTTTCGGACGACGCGGCCTGCCGGCTCGTCACCCGCGCCAATGGCCACCGCCATCCAGTCGGCCAGGCAAAGGCGTGCGGCATCGATGATGGCATCGGGAATGTTACGTTTGCGGCTGTCAGCAATATAGCTCGCGAATGCGGCCTGGGTGCCGGGCGCTGCCATGGGGGTTGTCTCCGCTTGGAATAACATCTGGCGCATGAGGGACGGCGCGCGACGCATCACGGGCGCGGCGATGGGCCGGCACGGCGAGCATGAGGCGTCGATCGGGAGGCGCCGCGCCGACCTGCAGCCCGACGCCCCACACTTGTTTCGGGCGGCACCGTGCCGGCCCGCGCCTGCTCAGCCCTTCATGTTGGCTGGGGGATCGGTCGCCACCGTCGTCATTTCGCCGGGAAGCACGACTTCGAGAATTTCGAGATCGTCGGACGTGCCGAACTCGTTGTGCAGCATGCCACCGGGAATGAAGAGGCTTTCGCCGGCCTTGAGGCGTGTGCGCTCGCCGTTTTCGAACTCCAAGTCGACCCATCCCTTCATCACATAGACAAACTGCGCATCGCACTTGTGATAGTGCCAGCCGGTGGGCTCGGTCATGCCTTTGATGGCGCTCATCACTTGCGCCTTCATCTGGCCGGCGCTGGCATTGGCGACGCCGAGGTCGCGGTACTTGAAGAATTCGCGCCGCCCGGGAACGAGGGGCGAATTCTCGGCGGTTGCATGGGCCAGCTTATGTCCGGGCTTGACGAGGGATTTCTGCGGGTTGGTATTGCCGTCGGCCATGGTCGGTCTCCTCAGGAACGCACGCCCACGCGGCGCGCCAAGGCGGCATGACTTTGCCGCGGATCCGATCCTAGGCCACCTTCGCGCCTGCACACAACAGGCGCCCGGCAGAGCCGGCCACACAGCGACCGGCTCGGAAAATTCCGCCGTCAGCGGCCCTTGAACTTTGCTTCGCGCTTTTCGAGGAAGGCCGAGATGCCCTCCTGCTTGTCCTCCGTGCCGTAGATGGCACTGACCAGAAACGTCTCGAATTCAAGGGCCGAGGCCAGATCCATCTGCATACCCCGGTGTACGGCCCGCTTGACGAATGCAAGGCTCAACGGGGCGCGCTTTTCATAGATCTCGGCCATGGCGATGGCCGTCTCGAGCGCACGGCCTTTTTCGCAAATCTTGTTGATCAAGCCGATCCGGTAAGCCTCCTCCGCATCGATCGGCTCGGCGGCAAACAGGATTTCCAAGGCGCGCGACGTGCCGACGATGCGGGGCAGGCGCTGGGTTCCGCCTGCTCCGGCAACCGTGCCGATGCGGGCGCTCGTGATGGCGTAGCTGGAGCCCCGGGCGCCCACCCGGATGTCGCACGCCAGGGCCAATTCGAGGCCGCCGGTCATGCAGAACCCCTCGATGGCGGCAAGCACCGGCAACTGTAGTGTTTCGAGGGTCTCGCACAAGCGGTGGAACCGGCCGAAGTAGGCGACACCGTCGCTGGGGCCTTTGACCTCGATGGCTTCGTTCAGATCGGCTCCTGCGGAGAAATAGCTTTGGCCGCCTGTAAGGACGACAGAGCGCACTGCGCTGTCACCTTCCGCCGCGCGTGCCGCCGTGACGATCTCGTCCATCGCCTGGATGCTCAGCGCATTGCGCCGCTGCGGGCGATAGAGCGTTATGATGAAGCTCGAGCCTTTCGTCTCGGTGCGCAACGTTTCGTAGATCATGCCGGACCACCTCCCTGAACCGACCTGCATATCCCTCTCGCCAGGCCTGGATGCGAGACTCTTGCGCCACCCCTGCCCTGCGGACAAGATGAATATCAAATGGGCGGAGAAGATGCCTAAGGCACCGGCCCATAGAGCCTCACGCACGCAACACTCTCCCAGGGCAGGTGAACACCATGGATCCGTCGCGACGACCCCGGAACGTTCTAGTGACAGGCGGCGCCAGAGGCATTGGCTATGCAGCAGCCGTTAAGCTGGCGGGCAAGGGCGACAGAATTGTTCTGGCTGACCTCGATGGCGCGCGCGCGGTTGCAGCTGCAGAGCGATTGGCACACGAGACCGGCGCCAGGACGCTCGGCATTGGGACAGATGTTGCAGATCCCCAACGTGTCGATGCCATGATCGCAGCGACGACGGCTGAGTTCGGTCCGCCCGACGTGTTGATCAATAGTGCCGCTGTGCTGGACGACAAGACCTTTCTGGCCTCAACCAGGGATGACTGGCGCCGCATGATTGACGTCTGCCTCTATGGACCGATGAATGTCATGCATGCGTTGCTGCCGGGTATGGTCGAGCGCGGCTACGGACGGGTCGTGCTTGGCGTCAGATGCCGCGCGGCTTGGACAAGCGCGCCTTTCCTACTCATGCGGCCGCCAAGGCCGGCGTTATCGCGCTCATAAAATCGGTTGCCCAGGAAGCGGACGCAGCGGTGTTACGCTCAACGTCGTCTCGCCAGGGGCAACGAACACGGAGCTCAGACAGGAGCGCGAAGCTGGCCTCAAGGCGCAGATGGGCGCAGAAAAATATGCGCTACGCGAGAAGACGGTGCTTCGCATGTATCCACTTGGGCGGATTGGCGAGCCCGAGGATGCGGCTGCTGCGATTGCCTTCCTTGCCAGCGACGACGCCGCGTGGATCACCGGGCAGGTACTGAGTGTCAATGGAGGCTTTGCGATGCCGTGATCCGATGCCGTGATCCCGCGCCGTTCACGTTTATCAGCAGGCCAACCAGAGAGCCCACTCCATGTCACTCCCCGCTTCAAGTGACGTGCTCTACGACGAGCAGGACGGCGTCGCGACCGTTACTCTCAATCGCCCCGAACGCATGAATGCCATCCGCGTTGGCATGTACGAGGAAATCACCGAGGCGATCTTGACTGCAGGGTGGCGGAAGGAGATCGGCGCAATCGTGCTCACAGGGGCCGGCGAGAAAGCCTTCTGCGTGGGCGGCGACACGGGAGATGGCAAAGCCACGCGCCAAGGCCGGGCAGCATCGGGGTGCCTGTTGAAGCGCTGCACGCGGCCATCCGCGACGTACCAAAACCCGTCATTGCCAAAGTTCGCGGCTTTGCCATTGGTGGCGGCAACGTGCTGGTCACGCTGTGTGATCTCGCCGTTGCCGGGGAGTCGGCGGTGTTCGGCCAGGTTGGCCCCAAAGTCGGCTCGGTGGACCCCGGGTTCGGGACGGCGCTGCTCGCCCGGGTGGTGGGTGAGAAGAAGGCGCGGGAGATGTGGTACCTGTGCCGCCGCTACTCGGCTTCCGACGCGCTCGCCATGGGGCTCGTCAATCATGTCGTGCCGGACGAGGAGCTCGATGACGAGGTCAAGCGATGGTGCGGCGAGATCATGGACAAGTCGCCGACGGCACTCGCCATCGCCAAGGCGTCGTTCAACGCCGACAGCGAGTCGATCCGGGGTATCAGCGGTCTGGGGTTCAAGGCGGTATCACTCTATTACCAGTCGGATGAAGCAAAGGAAGCCGCGCAAGCGTTTCGCGAAAAGCGCAAACCACGTCATCGCTGAGCACGCGCAACGACTGTTTTGGAGACACTGGCGCAATGGATTTCGAGCTTTCGACCGAACAACGATTGGTGCAAGAGGCCACCGCTGCCATGACACGGCGCGATATCGTACCGATCCTCAAGGCGCACGATCCGGATGCACCGCTGCCCAAGGAGGCCATGCGGCGGATCTTGACCCTGTGCGCGGGCCAGGGCCTGACCGCACCCCGCATTCCGGAAAAGGACGGTGGCGCCGGACTGAGCGCCCTGACACTCGGGCTCATGTACGAGCAGCTTCCCCCCGCCGTGGGCTTCGGCGTTCTGGCGCACGAAGTCACCGCCGCACGCATCCATTTCGACAGCACGCCCGAGCAGCGCGAGCGCTTCCTGCCAGACCTGATCGCTGCCCGGCGCATTGCCAGCACGGCCACAACCGAGCCGGCGGGCGGATCGGACACGCGCGCCATCGCAACGCGCGCGCGGCGGGACGGTGATGATTACATCCTCGATGGCCGGAAGATGTGGATCTCGTCGATTACGATCTCCGATGTCGTCAACGTCACGGCCAGCGTGATCGATGGCACGGCCGAACCGGGTCAGCGGCACCCCATCGGGCGGTTTTTGGTGGAGCGTGAGCATTCACCGTTTGAAGCGCGCACAATTGCAGCGTTGGGCCTCAAGCAAGCTCACTTAGGCGAGGTGGTATTCGAGGGCTGCCGCGTTCCGGCTTCAAATCATGTGGGCACGGCGGGCGATGCCGGCAAAGTGCTGACCTTGAGCTGGCTGATCAATCGGCCCGTGATCGGATTGATGGCTGTCAATATGGCGCAGCAGGCGCTCGATGCCGCACTCAAGTACGCCGCAGATCGCACGCAGTTCGGAAAGCCGCTGGCCCAGTTTCAGTTGATCCAGGAGCTGTTGGCGGATATCTCGGCCGCCGTCACGACCAGTCGCCTCATCTGCTATTACGCACTGGCATCAATCGATCGGGGCGAGCGGGCCAACCATGTCACCGCCATGGCCAAGCGCCATGCGTTGGCGGCCTGTCAGCGTGCGATTTCTCTCGCCATGGAGGTGCATGGTGCCATGGGCATTGCCGTCGAAACGGGACTGGAACAGCTCTACCGGGATGTCCGCATGTTGCCCATTCCAGATGGAACCAACCAAATCCTGACGTTGATCGAGGGGCGGGAGCTGACGGGTGTTCCGGCTTATCGCTAAGTCCGCGCCCGAGTTGCGGCAGGACGGCCAATGATCGCCGCGCTTGGCCGGCGGCCTAAAGGAACCAACCGAGCGTGTGATGGACGATGGTGTCGAGGCCGCGGCGGACGATACCGCCCGGCTTGACCGTCTCGCTCGCGTAGAGTGGGACTTCGGCTACCGAGTTAGAGGAGCTGGTGACGCGCAGGACCGCGACCTTGTCTCCCTTCTTGATCGGCAGCTTCAGTGGCCGCCTGTATATTACTTCGGCTTTCAATTTCTGGTTGGGCGGATAGCGCGGCAGCACAATCGTAATGGCGCCTTTGCCTTTGAGGGGCACCCACATGCGGTCGCCACCCCATACCCTGGCGCTGGCGACAACCTCATCCGCCTCGAAAAGTTTGACATCGTGGAGGGCATCAAATCCCCATTCCAGCAGCTTCTCGCCGTCTGCCTTGACGTCGGCGGGCTTTTCCAAACCGGCGAGCACCATGATCAAGCGGCGGCCATCCTTGTTGCCTGACGCGACGATGCCGAAGCTGTTCTTCTTGACGAACCCTGTCTTGAGACCGTCTACGCCATGGAGCCCCAATAGCGGGTTGTCGTTGACGAAACGGAATTTTCCGTAGGTCAGCAGCTTTTGGGAAAAGCGGGCGTAGTGCTCGGGATAGGTGCGCATGATGAAGCGCGCGAGGCGAGCCAGATCTCTCGCGGAGATGGCTTGCTTCAGGGCCGACGGGCATGCCCGTCGCATTGGTGAAGGTCGCCGTCGTCAAGCCTCATCCTGCGGGCTTCGGCTGTCATCATGCTGGCAAACGCGGCCTCGTTGCCGGCGATCGCCTCGGCAATGGCGATGGTTGCGTCGTTGGCAGATTGAACGATCATGCCTTGCAGAAGTGTTTCCAGAGTCTCGGTCGTGTTGACCTTGACGAACATGGGCGTCCACGGCGAAGGGGCGCCCCGTGTTTCCATGCGTTGACCGACATCTTGACTTCGTCGGTGAGCTTGATCTTGCCGTCCTTGATTTGGCGAAAGATGACCGCCAACGTCATCAGTTTGCTCAAGCCATAGGGCGCTACCGGGTCGTCGGCCTTTTCCTGGAAGATGGTGGCGCCCGATTCGGCGTCCATCAAAACGGCATACGGCGCCTTGATGGCTGGTGGACCGGCCGGGCGAGCCGCCGTCGCTGCCCGCTGAGCAAAGCTTGGGCCAAACGTTGCACACACCGCCATAAACGCCGCCAACAAGGCCCCGAGAATGCGCGCGGGATTGGATAGTCTATCCGGCGAGCGAGGCCATGCGAGCACGATCATCGATGGTTCCGCTTCAGAGGGCGTGGTGGTCTTGATGACTATCGCGAAAGCGTCCTGCCTTCGTCAACCGGCCTGGCTTCAAGACCTTGCATATGATGCCAGTCATATGCCGGCATGCAGTGACACAGTCTCGCCTCACACTATGTTCTCCGGTCCAACCGAAAGAGCAATCCGCAGGGTCGGACTTCGAAGGATAGACTTAAGACTGGGCGAAAAAGGTAGCGCATGCGTGGCTTGCGCAGCGACCGTTAGCGCGCAGGCCGGATCAGCGCCGGGATCGCCGACGGCCCTGCTGCGCCCCTTGTTGCTGACAGGAAATCTTTATTTCGCGCACCCGGCCATTTTTGACGATTTGTAGCCAAACGCAACCGTCGCGGACGATCCTTCGTGTTTGCCCGGCGTTCTGGTTGCTGCTGCCACGCTGGCGCCCGCCACTGTTGAATTGTGCCAAGCGCATGTTGTCATCAAGACGGGGTTTAGGGGCTGCATCAGTCTGGTGTGACCAGCCACTTGCGGCAAGGGCAGTGCCCGAAGCCCAGAGGATCGACACCGACAACGTTGCTGCAAATACCGTTTTCAACATGGGCGACCTCAATCGGATCTAGCGGACGTGGTTGGGAACTGAGCCGAGCTGTCGGCATGGGCGGCGCAAAATCGGCCATTGTTCAATTATCGGCGCCGTTGCCCTTCGATGCAACCCCGGATCACAGATTCGTCAGACATGTCTTTGACTTGTAGAGCCCATTTCAATTTTGCAGGCGGTGTCACCGCAACGCACTCGTCCCTTGCGCGTGTGGCGCCATGAAGGATCTGGACGGGTAGTTTTTACTCGCACTGCTTCGGCCTTCGGCAGGTAACCTCGTGTCGATGTTGCCCAGACCGGCATAGACTGGCCGCGCAACCCGAGGATGACGCTAGGTTTTTCAACGCTGTAATCGCAAGACGCCGGAACTCCGTAAGCGAGACCTAACCGCTGTGCAAGATGTAGCCTCCGCTCCAGTTGCTGGCGAGATCGACGCCATTACCGTTTTCGTCGTGCAGCACTGCCTGCATGCCATCGTCGAAGAGATGGGCGAGGCGATGCTGCGGACCGCCTACTCACAGATCCTCAATTCCAGCCGGGATTTCTCAACCGGCATTTGCGACGCCAAGGGCGGCTCGTTGCCCAGGCCGAGCACGTGCCCGTCCACGTCGGGGCATTACCGTTCGCGGCCCGCTCGGTCGGGGAGGCCTTTGCGGGCGACATTCATCCCGGCGACGTCTTCCTCCTCAACGATCCTTATTTCGGCGGCAATCACCTGCCCGACGTCACGGTTTTCGTCCCCGTATTCGAGGCCGGCCGGCTCGCGTGGTGGTCCATCAACCGGGCTCATATGAGCGACATCGGCGGGGCAACGCATGGTGCCTACAATCCTGGTGCGACGGAGATTCTGCAGGAGGGTTTGCGCATTCCGCCATTGCGGATCTATGACAAGGGTGAGCCGCGCGAGGACCTGCTGCGCATGATCGCCACGAATGTACGCCATCCCCGCGATTTTCGCGGCGACCTGGCCGCCATGATCGGTTCGGCCAAACTCGCCGAAAAGCGCTTGCAAGCGTTGATTGGCGAGTTGGGACCGGGC
Source organism: Hyphomicrobiaceae bacterium (assembly GCA_041397705.1). Taxonomy (GTDB): domain Bacteria; phylum Pseudomonadota; class Alphaproteobacteria; order Rhizobiales; family Hyphomicrobiaceae. The sequence continues at coordinate 159,682 of JAWKWC010000009.1, read as the reverse complement.
CGACTGGGGCTTGCCGTTGAAGCCATGCTGGATGGTGCGGAACGGCGCGCACGCGCCATTGTCAGCGAATGGAAAGACGGGACCTACACTGGCGAGGCGTTCCTGGATGATGATGGTCGCGGACGCCGCGATGTCGCCATTCGCGCCAAGGTCACCGTCAAGGGCAGCGATCTGGAAGTTGATCTCACGGCGTCGGATGCGCAGGCTGCCAGCTTCGTCAATTCGTCCCACGCCAACATGCAGTCTGCCGTCGCCATGGCCTTCGCCTACCTGATCGACGGGGACATTCCAAAGAACGACGGCTCGTTTCGACCCCTGACGGTGAAAGCGAAACCCGGCACGATCGTATGGGCGGAGGACGGCGCCCCTGTCACCATGTGCACAAGTCATTGCTCCAACGAGATCGTGGAGGCGATCGTCGTGGCGCTCTCGGGCGCTTGTCCGGAGCGCGTCATGGGCGGGTGGGGACGCCGATTCCGCATTGCCATCAAGGGAGAGGACCCACGAACGGGACGGGGCTTTATCTGGCACCTGTTCCAGGCACGGCCCGGTGGTGGCGGTTCGATTGCAGGCGACGGCTATTCGGCCATCGGTGAGTGGCATTCTGCCGGCGGTATCAAGTTTGGCTCGATCGAAGTCGCAGAAGCGCGCTTTCCATTCCTGTTCCTGCATCATGAGTATCGGCCGGATTCAGCCGGTGACGGGCGCTACCGCGGCGGCACGGGCGCCGATCTCGAGATGGTGGTGGAGACGGCCCGCACGGCCGTTGCCAACACGGCCGGCGACGGCATCCGTCATGGGGCCCGCGGCATGCTCGGCGGGGCCGACGGCAAACCGCATCACTACATCCTGAAACGCGCTGATGGCAGCGAAGACGTGCTCGCGACCAAGACCGTCGGGATTGCCATTGAGCCGGGCGACCGTCTCTTGATCCATTCGGGCGGCGGCGGAGGGTGGGGCGATCCAGCGGAGCGATCGCCAGATGCGCGCCGAAGCGATGTCGCAAGCGGCCTCGTATCACCCTCCAAGACCTGACCTCCACGCCGCTGAGGTGACAATCGCATGTATCGTATCGGAATTGACGTCGGTGGCACGTTCACAGATCTGGTGGCCGTCGACGACCGGGGCACATCGACGTTTGCCAAAAGCCCGTCGACACCAGCCGACCCTTCCATCGGTGTGCTCGACGGTCTCGAACGGCTTGCCGAGGCCTTAGGGATTTCTCGGCAGGCCTTGCTCGATGGCACGCAACGCATCGTGCATGGCACCACGGTGGCGACGAACGCGCTGCTCGAGCGAAAAGAGCGCGCGTTGGCCTGATCACGACGGAAGGCCACCGCGATGTGCTGGAAATGCGAGAGGGCTTGAAGCCCGAGGACCGCTACAATTTGAGGCTTGCCGCGCCCGAACCGCTGGTGGCGCGCCGGTTGCGGCTCGGCGTTCGCGAGCGCATTCGGGCTGACGGCAGCACGCTTGTGCCGCTTGACGAAGCCTCGCTCGGGCGGGCGATCGACGACCTGATCGCAGCCGACGTCGGCGCGGTCGCCATCTGCTTCCTGCATGCCTGGCGCAACCCGGCGCACGAGGAGAAGGCAGCCGCGATCGTGCGCGCGCGGATGCCCAATGCCTACGTGACCGCATCGGCCGAGGTTTACCCGCAGATCAAGGAATACGAGCGCTCCACAACGGTGGTCAATGCCTACGTGGGGCCGGTGGCCGGCTATCTGGGGCGGCTTGACACCAGGCTGCAGGAGGCAGGCTATTCAGGCCCCCTCTTCATCATGCTGAGCCATGGCGGCGTGGCTCCTGTTGGCGAGGCGATCCGAATGGCTGCGGCAACCGCACTCTCTGGCCCGGCCGGCGGCGTTGCCGGCAGCCGTTATGCCGCTGCCCTGCTGGGAACGCACAATCTCATTCCCTTCGATATGGGTGGCACGTCGACCGATATCTCTCTGATCCGCGATGCCGTACCGGGCATTGCCATGGATCGCGGCATTGCCGGCCAGCGAATTGCCCTCCCGGCGCTCGACATTGTCACGCTCGGCGCGGGTGGCGGATCCATTGCCCGCGTCGACAACGGCGGCGTGCTTCATGTCGGTCCGGAGAGTGCAGGCGCTGATCCCGGACCCGTCTGTTATGGCCGCAGCGGCGTCGAGCCAACCGTGACGGATGCCAACTTGGTGCTCGGCCTGATCGAGCCGTCGGGGCTGCTCGGCGGGCGCATGCCGCTCGACAAGTCGGCTGCGGAGAAAGCGCTCGGCAAGCTCGGGGAGACTTTGGGACTCGATGCGGTCAACGCAGCGGCCGGCGTGCAGCGTGTCATCAATGGCCGCATGGCCGAAGGCATCCGGTTGGTGTCGGTGCGACGCGGTATCGACCCGTCGGGCTTTGCGCTGCTGGCGTTCGGCGGCGCTGCGGCACTGCATGCTTGTGCGGTCGCCCGTCAGCTGTCGATTTCGCGGGTCATCGTCCCCCGCGTCGCCTCGGTGCTCTCAGCCTGGGGGATGCTGGCGTCCGACATTCGCTTCGAGGCGACGCGGAGCCATCTGGGCGAAGCCACAGCCATGACCGCACAAGGGCTCGCCAACATCTTCAGGGAACTTGAGGACGAGGTGCGCGCGCGCTTGTCGGCCGTGTTTCCGGGCCCGATCCGCATGGAGCCCAGCGCGGATATGCGCTACGGCGAGCAGATCTTCGAGATCAACGTGGCGCTGGATGGACTGGACTGGACGTCGGACAAGCTGGCCGAGGCCGTCGCCGAGCGCTTCCACCAACGCCACGAGCAGCTCTACACCTACGCCCAACGCAGCAACGAGGTGGTGCTGGTGAACGCCCGCGTCGCCGCAATCGGTGCGTTACCGGCGTTGCCGAGCGAGGCGGAAGTGCCTGCAAGGCCCGCGCCCTCACCAGTCCGCCACCAGAAGGTGTTTCTCGGTGCCCGGAGGGACGTGCCTGTCTACGCCTTCGACGCCCTTGCCGTGGCCCAACAGATCGATGGCCCGGCGCTGGTCGAAAGTTCGACGACGACGGCGCTGATCGAGGCCGGCGACACGGCTGTGGTCAATGCCAACGGCTGGCTCGATATCGCAGTCTGCCGTTAGTCATCGGGATGGCGTGTGGCGGGGCGGCTAACGTGCCCCAGCTATGTCGGCAATCGGCTTATCGGATCGGGGAAAACGGCGCTGCAAACATCAGGCTCGCTTCCTGGGTCAGCGTCGGGACCGGCGGCGGCGGCGGCCAGATGCCCTTCTCCTGCATCGTTTTGCGGACCTCCATGCGCTGCTCGAAGCTTTTGTAGGCCCAGATGTGAACCCACTGGTTGAGCCCACCGACATCGGACGTGAACACACCGATCAGGGGCGACAGCGAGGCGGCCGGGTAGATGTTCTTCCCACTTGGCAGCCATTTCCGGAACGCCGCCGGGGCGTAGCACATAGGAGCGCATCTCAAAGAATGGCCCGTGATTGGAGGGCTCGAGTTTCGGTGAAAACGGCAGAGGAACCATGATCTCCGACCGCATGTCGGTGATGAATTCGCTGACCGAGGGCGGCCACACACCCAACTTCACAGCTTCGGCGCGCACGCGCGCACGCTCGTTGGCGTCCTTGTAGGACCAGACGTGGATAACCTGATTGAGACGGCCGAGCTCGGTGTGCCAGAAGGCGGCGAGCGGTGAGAGCTCCAAGCGCTTGGGCAGAGCGTCGCCGAAGCGTTTGACGAACTCGCCGAGGGTGCGGACTTTCAAGGTGTAGGTGCGGAACTCGTAGATCACCGGCTTTCTCCCGCTGGCAGGCGTCGAGGGCCGAGCGCCGCCTGCATCCAAAAGGAACCGGATGCAGGCGACGGCTCAACGCCTCATTTGATGGGTGAGAAGGGAGCAGGCATCAGGATCTTGCTCTCCTGGCGCTCCATCGGGGTCGGGTTCGGCGGCGGCCATGCCTTGGTGTCCATCGCCTTCTTGCGCACGGCCATACGTTCATCCAGGCTCTTGTACGCCCAGATGTGCACCCACTTGTTGAGTGCGCCGATGTCGGACGTGAAGACGCCGATCAATGGCGACAGCGCCGTACGCTTGGACAGGTTTTCCTCCCAGCCCTTCGCCATCTGCGGCGTGGTGCCGGCCTTCAGCGTGTAGGTGCGCATCTCGAAGAACGGTCCGTGGTTCGACGGCTCGATCTTGGGACTGAACGGCAAGGGATGGAGAATGTCCGACTGCATGTCGGTGATGAACTCGGATGTCTTCGGCGGCCAGATCCCGCGCTTTTGAGCTTCAGCGCGGATAGCGGACCGCTCGTTGACGTCCTTGTATTCCCAGACGTGGATGACTTGATTGAGCGGCCCGATTTCGGTGTGCCACATCGCGGTCAGGGGTGACAGCTCCAGGCGCTTGGGTAGTGCATCGGTCCAGCGCTTATAGAACTCGGCCAGTGAGCCGCGCTGCAAGGTATACGTTCGAAACTCGTAGATCATTCTGGTTTCCTCCTCGTGCAAGGGTGGGTGAGCTTAGCCTGGAGAAAGGGTTGCGGGCAGGAATTGTTGAGAACCATTTGCTGGCGCATGCCTGCAATTTCCAGCCAGAGGGACGTTTTGGCGAGGCCTACTCGGCAGCTTGCGGGCGCAATTGCGGGAACTCTGCAGTGATGGTCGCAAAGGCGCGGCGCACCTCGCTGCCATCTCCCTTGCGTTGATCCTCCGGCAGCTGTGCCAAGGCATCGAACAGGCGATGCTTCAGATAGAAGCGCCAATGCACCGGAACGGAGGCCAGCAACTCGGTCAGGGCCGCGTAGTTGGCGGGTGTCCATAGCCGTTCATGTGATGGGCACGGGCCGTACCGTAATCGAAGAAGGTCTCGTCGGCTGAGGCCGGCGGTTGCGCAGGCTTGCCCGCAAGGCTGCCGTCGCAACGGCGACTGCGCCGTCTTGGCGAGCGCCGTAGTCCGACTGGGCACGCTCAGCGGACCTGCGAAGTTGCGTTGGACGTCGAGGAGTACCAGGCGGTTCTCGCAAGAGCGGATCGCCCCAGCCCCCTGCCCCACCTGACGACACGTAGATGACGTCGCCGGTCCGATTTTCCGGATGTCGGTGTTGGCAAGGTTCGCGAATGCCGCCAGGGTTCTGGACAAGGCGGCAGATTGTCGGGGATGGCCGCCCTTCAAATCCCCAGCCCTGGAAGATCGTGCGGTCGCGGTTGCGCGCGGTGACACGCGGTGTTCGGTGCGTGTTTCCGGTGGCGAGGCCGCCGCGTTTGAGGCCGGGGCCGCCTGAATCGCGCTTCAAGCCGTAGCGGTGAAAGCGGATGGGCACTTCTGCTTCGTTGATCTCGATCGGCGTGTTCTTGAGGAAGCCCTGCGTCGCGCCAGAGCCATCGGCACCGTCTTGGGCTGATCGCCCGCCTGCTCCCCCGGTCATGGGATTGATGGCCGCCATCAGGCGGCGGCCCGTCTTATTGTCTGTCGTGTTGACGTTCATGATCGCGCCACCTTGGGCGCCGGCAGCCTGCATGGTGTCGGGCAAGGCGCGAGCGAACGCACCGAGGATGACGCCCTGAAGGCGCTGCGCCGACAAGGTGCGCATGCCCACGGCTGCGGGAAACTCGGGATTGATCATCGTGCCGGGCAGGGTCGAGGTGAGGATGCGCACGATGCCGGCGTTCAGGAACAGAGTCGGATCCAGCGAGTAGAGCGCATAGATCATGCCGACGCAGATCAACGTGTGGCGCTCATCGCCGCCGGTCGGGATGTTGAGTGAGGATTCGAGCTGGGGATCGGTGCCGGTGAAGTCGAAATGCAGGCTGCCGTCATTCACCGTCATGGCGAGGAGAGACAGCACGGTTTGCCATCGACCGCGTCCTCGTCAATATGTCGGCGAAGTGATAGGTCCCGTCTGCGATGCGGCGAACAAGCGCCCGCGCGCGCCTTGCTCGGCGTAGTCGAGCAAGCCGCAGCGCCCGTCTCGAAGGTCTCGATCCCGAACGGCAATCTCATGTCGTGGACCTTGCGCTCGCCGATTGCAGGCGCGATCTGCGCCTTCAGGTCCCCCACGTCTGGTCCGGCGCGCGCGCGTTGGCGGAAGATGTCGAGCACCTCTGTGTTGATCCGGGCCTTCCGCATGATCTTGGCGGGCCGGAATGCGGAGATGCCTTCCACTTCCGTCAACGTACGCGAAAGGGAGGCCGGCACCGCACCACCAACGTCGGTGTTGTGGTGTGGCCCGGGAAAACGCGACCACGCGACCGGCGTGGAAGATCGGCTTCCAGATGTGCATGTCAGGGAATGGTACACACGAACCCCGAATACGGGTCGTTGGTGATGCAGATGTCGCCTTCCTCCTGGGGTTTCGATGCTGGAGATCACAGGGCCGTAATTGAGGCCGACGAACCAAGTGGCGCCAAGCTCTACGGGCGTGGCAAAGGTTTCGCCAGCCGGCGTGGTGAGGCGGTTGTGAAGTCCTCGGTCTCCTTCACGAACGTCGAGTGGGCTGTGCGATAGAGTGTGAAGGCCATGCTTTCCGCCGCAGCGCGCGCGCGTGGTTCTTAGTTCGAGCGTCACCTTGTCGATGGCCATAGGTTTCAGCTCCGCTTTTCAATGATCATGTTGAGGGTGGAATCGACATGCGCGTTGTAGCCGCCGACAATGCAGGTGGTGCAGTCGCCTGACGCACGATGGCGGGACCTGAAAACGTTGCTCCCGCTTCGAGACCATCTCTGTCGCAGAGGCCCGCCTCGGCCCAATCCCCGTCGAGATAGACTTTTGCAGTACCGCATGGGCGTTGCGGTATGGGGGCGTTCATGACGTGCCCGTCTCCAAGGCGGGCTGAGGGGCTATTGCCGAGCGCGATGACAGATTGACGATCTGAACCAGCGCCTTCTCGTCGGCGTGCTCATAGACACGTTCGTGTTCGCGATGAAAAAGCGCTGGCGATTGCTGCGCCATTGCGGTCGTCCAGACCGCTTCGAGCGGCACCTCGATCTCGTAGGATTGACCGCGATAACGCATATCCGCAACGACCAACAAGCGGGCGTCATGAAAATGTCTTCTGGTCCTGCCTGAGCCAGGACCGGGCCTCGAGGAGATCATCAAGGGTTGCAGCGAGCGTTTCCGAGCTGGGGCATCGACCTCGGCGAACACCGTTTTGAGGAAATCGTTGCGGATGTCTGCCGCAGGCCGCCGAGGCTGCAAGAACCTGGTGTCGGCGGCGATGATGCGGGTCATGCCAAGATCCCGCGCCAGCGAACAGGCGGTCATCGGGCCTGCACCACCAAATGGCAGCAGGGCGAAATCGCGGGGATCCGCCCCCTGGCGCGAGAGCATCTTGGAGATCTCGAGGAACGTGTCCTGGAGATGAAGCCTCGATGATGACGTACCGCCGCTCTTCGATGCCGAGCCCGGAGGCGGCCGGCGATCTTGCCAACGGCAGTGCGCCCGTTCGAGATCGAGCTGAACGACGCCATAGCCGAGGTCCCGGAGCACAGAAGGCCACAGACGGCGTAGGCCATCGGTGATGGTTGCCGCTCTCCGCCGCGGCTTCCGCCGCCCAGGCGGGGCCAGGGCCTGCACTCTCTGGCCCGACCTTGAGTACGCCCAGTTCGTCGACATGGGCGATGGAGCTACGCCGGCGCCAATCGAGGTGGCCCAGCAGCGGTCGGGATGTAGATCGGAAACTCACCGACCATTTCCCATGCCGAAACGTGGCTCCCCATCGACGATGACGGCAACGACATCGGCGCTGGTGCCGCCGACGTCGAAGGAGAGGACATTGCGGGCACCCGTCTCGGCGGCGATGCGGGCTGCACCGATGACACCCGACGCCGTGCCCGACAGCAGCATCTGGATGGGCTGGCGCTTGCCAAGTTCGGCCCGCATGACACCGCCGTTAGTTTCGTGATCATCGGCTCAGGCGCGACACCGGCCTCGCGCAAGGCCTGCTGCAACGATGTGAGATAGCGCGCCACGCGCCCTTGGACCCGCCACCGTGGCGGTGACGGTGCGCTCGTACTCGCGGATCACCGGCCAGACCTCGGACGACAGGGTGACGTCCGTCGTGGTGCGGTCGCGGCAATGATCTCTATAACGATGCGCTGCTCAGGTGGCGGGGATTGGCATGGGCATTGAGCAAGGCGACGACGATGGCTAACACCGTGAGCCTTGGCCGTGGCGACGGTGGCTGCGACGGCGTCCGCGTCCACTGGACATGCGATGGTCCCGTCGGAAAAGTTCCTGCACGCCCCACGTGCTCGCGCGCAGCTAACGGGCGGCGCGGCGAACAAGTTGTAGGGGGTCGGCATTTTCAAGCGCGCGACTTCGAGAACATCTTCAAAGCCGCTCGTCGTAAACAAGGCCAGTCGGGCACCGCGGCGCTGGATAACGGTGTTCACACCGACCGTGGTGCGTGCGTGAAATAGCTGACGTCGCTGGGCGCGATGGCGAAACGCCGCTGCAGCTCGCCAATGCCAAGGATGACTTCAGCGCCGGGTTTGTCGAGCGTGGAAACGCCCTGAGGGTGCGGATGGCGCGCCCGTCTGCTCGTCGAGGACGGCGAAGTCGGTAAATGTGCCGCCGATGTCGACGCCAATCCGGTAACCCATAGGTCTCGGCCCTCACAGTTGGCCAGCGCATGCCTGCGGCGGCGTTTGGACGCCGCGGTGCACAAATGTCGGCCAGCTCCGGGCCGGACGCAAGGTGCTCGCCGAATTGGCTATGGGTTGGGCTTGGATGGCCGCCACGTTCTGGTAGATTGCCGGCACTGCAGCCCAAATCCGCGGCCGGTTGCGGCCGGCGCGGATTTTGAGGCGCCAATCGACCCGTCCCTCGACAGGAAATGATCCGTATGAGCACGCCCGAGCCTATGAGGAAATCTGCCAGCCTGCTGAAAGGGGCGACCGGGGACTGGGAGGTCATCATCGGCCTGGAGGTTCACGCCCAGGTCAATTCGAAGGCGAAGCTGTTCTCGGGTGCCTCAACGGCCTTCGGCGCCGAGCCCAACAGCCATGTCTCGCTGGTCGATGCCGCCATGCCCGGCATGTTGCCGGTGATAAACCGGGAATGCGTGGCTCAGGCTGTCCGCACCGGTCTCGGCCTAAAGGCGCAGGTCAATCTGAAGAGCGTTTTCGATCGCAAGAACTATTTCTACCCCGATCTGCCGCAGGGCTATCAGATCAGCCAGTACAAGCAGCCGGTCGTCGGTGAAGGCGAAGTTGAGATCGAAGTCGACGGCGAGAGCTTCAAGGTCGGGATCGAGCGGCTGCACCTGGAGCAGGACGCGGGCAAATCGATCCACGACCAAAGTCCGGAGCACTCGTTTGTCGATCTCAACCGGTCCGGCGTGGCGTTGATGGAGATCGTCTCGCGTCCGGATCTGCGGTCGGCCAAGGAAGCACAGGCTTACGTCACGAAGCTGCGGACCATTTTGCGCTATCTCGGCACCTGCGATGGCGACATGGAAAAAGGCAACCTCAGGGCGGACGTCAACGTCTCCGTGAGAAAGCCCGGTTCGCCGTTCGGTACGCGCTGCGAAATCAAGAATGTCAATTCCATCCGCTTCATCGGCCAGGCGGTCGAGGCGGAAGCGCGGCGACAGATCGATATCATTGAAGACGGCGGCTCGATCGACCAGGAGACCCGCCTGTTCGACCCCGGCAAAGGCGAGACACGCTCCATGCGCTCGAAGGAAGAAGCGCACGACTATCGCTACTTCCCGGATCCCGATCTGTTGCCGCTCGAGCTGGAGCAGGCCTGGGTCGATACGCTCGCTAAAGGCCTGCCGGAGCTTCCCGACGCCAAGCGCGCCCGGTTCATGAAAGATTTTGGCCTTTCCAGCTATGACGCCAACGTCCTGGTGGCCGAGCGTGAGAGTGCCGACTATTTCGAGGCCGTGGCCAAGGGACGGGATGGGAAACTGGCGGCCAACTGGGTGATCAACGAGCTGTTCGGACGTCTCAACAAGGAAGACAAGGACATCACGCAGTCGCCGGTTTCGGCCGACCAACTGGGCGCCATCGTCGACTTGATTGCGTCTGGAACCATCTCGGGCAAGCTCGCCAAGGATCTGTTCGAGATCGTGTGGACGGAAGGCGGGGACCCCGCGGAGATCGTCGAGAAGCGCGGGATGAAGCAGGTGACCGACACCGGCGCCATCGAAAAGGCTGTCGACGAAATCATCGCCAAGAACCCGGACAAGGTGGAGCAAGTGAAGGCAAAGCCCAGCATGCTCGGCTGGTTCGTGGGACAGGTGATGAAGGCCTCAGGGGGCAAGGCGAACCCGCAGGCAGTGAACGACATGCTCAAGTCCAAGCTCGGGCTTTAAGGGCGTGCGCGATATCTACAAATGGCTTTACGGCAAGCGTGGACGGGCCGCTCTGGGCGCGCCTGCACCACTCGTGCCCGATGTGCTGCAGCCTTTCGTTGCCGCCATCAATCGCACGATGCTGCCTGTCATGGGGGCGGGCTTCGATCACGATGCCGCGGCAGTGGCGACAGGAAGCCGGCTTGGTGGGCGACCCTGGTGGCCTAAAGGCGATCCCTATCCGCTGGACCAGGACGGCAAGCCGCTTTATCTGCTGATCCAGATCAACTTCGACGAAATGCCGCGGTTTTCGCCATTTCCGGAAACGGGTCTGTTGCAGCTTTTCATTGGCGGCGATCCACTGTTTGGCGCCAACCTCGACGACCCGACACGCCCGGCCGGTTTCCGGGCGATTTATCATTCCTCACTCGATCGCCCGCATGAAGCCAAGGCGGGCGTGCGAAGCGTGGCAAAGTCCGCGCATCTGCCGTTGGAGCATCCGTTGAACCCCATCGGTCTGGCGTTCGAGGCTGACCAGATGCCGGTCGATCCGAGCGACTACCGCTTTGCCCAACTGCTGCCCGAGATCGCCGGGGACGAAGATCTGGTCGAGGCCTATGCCGACTGGCTGGTCAGCGACCTCGCGCCTTCGGCCATCCGGCTCGGCGGCTATCCGACGTTTACCCAGGACGATCCGCGCGGCTCCATGCCGAATGGCAGCCTTGGCGATCTCGCCCTGCTGACCTTGGATTCCACCAATGGCCTGATGTGGGGCGATGCCGGTGCGGCCCAGTTCCTGATGCACGAGCAAGATTTGTTGCGCCGCGACTTTTCCAAGGTGGTCTACAACTGGGATTGTTATTGAGCATGTTGCGCGAACATCAAGAAGCGCTGGCCCGGCTGCTGGTCGAGGCCCGCAGGGAAGGCCGGCAAGTCCACGATTTGGCAGCGCACTTGACGCCTGGAAGTCATGAAGACGGCTACCGTGTCAATGCGCTGGTTGCGCAGGGGCTCGGCTGGGAGCCGCTCGGCTGGAAGATCGCCGGCACCAATCCAACGATGCAGCAGCGGCTCCATTCAGACGGCAAGCCGATTTATGGGCGGACGTACCGGCAGTTCGCAATGACGTCGCCGGCACGGCTGGCGCACGTGGGACTGCTTGATCCGATCGTTGAATGCGAGTTCTTTTTTCGCCTGGGTCGGGCCTTGCCAGCTCGATCACAGCCTTATGCAAGCGATGAGGTGGCCGACGCGGTTGCGGCAGCACACTGTGGCGTCGAGATCGCGGAATGCCGGTTTCCACTGGCAGCTCTACCCACGATGTCCGCCATCCTCGCCGATGGTGCCGCCAGTGGGCGCTATGTGATCGGCAGCGAGATTGTCGATTGGCGGCGCAAGGATCTGGGTGCCATGGCCGTGGCTCTCGAGGTCAATGGCGTGATGCGGCGGCGGGGTTCCGGGGCCGAGGTGATGGGACAGCCGCTGAATGCCCTGGTGTGGCTTGCCAATGAACGCTCGGCCTGGGGCGATGGGCTGGCGGCGGACGCGCTTGTCTCGACTGGGACCACCACGGGCATGCTGCTTGCAAAGCCTGGCGATCACATGGTGGCTCATTTCGACGGTGTGCCGGCCGTCGAGATCACCTTTGACGGCTGCGCCCCATAGCGGGCACGCCGTCGTTCTCCCCTGATGGGTGGCCACTGCCCAGCTCGGTGAGCCAGGGCCTGGACGCCGTTGGGCTGATTTAGGGGGTCACCTTGACCGTGACGTTCACCTGCGGGGTCGCAACTGCGACACTACCATAGAGTGGTCACCTACCTCGAAATCGCTCGATCAGGCTGTCGGCTTCTGCCTGGGTGACACCCGACAACTCGAAGTCGAGCGAGACCGAATTGAAGAGGTTGACGTCCTTGCGGACGGGATTGGCGCGGTCCAGCATGCCGGTTATGCCAACCTTGACGCCGGTCAGCGACATGCCGTCATCGCGAGCCAGCGCCTGGACGAGTTCGACACCGCAGGCCGCGACCCCTGCGAGAAACGCCTCGCCCGGTCCGATGGCCTCCCCTGCAAAGCCGGCCTGCACCGGTCCGTCCATGACGAAGTGATGATGCCGCGCGGTACACAACACACGTCCCAGAATATCCGTCGATCGGGCCTTGGCCTCGTAGTGACGGACTGTTGACTGCGCCATTGTCGATCTCCTGGATCCCTGGCCGGAAATGCGTGGGTATTTTGGTTCGCGTCACGGGACAATGCAAGGACAAGCAGGTCACCGGGGGCAGAGCCTCGCTCAGGCTGACGCCGCGGTGGCGCTGTGTTCTAGAACCACGCGCGTCATCGCCTCGCGCAACTCATCGAGACCAAGGCCCTTCTCGCTCGATGTCGCGAGCACCTCGGGGAATGCTGCGGGATGTTTGTGCAGGGCTTGCGTAGCCGCCGCCAGGGCCTTGGGACGGGCGGCAACGGAGATCTTGTCGATCTTGGTGAGCACCACCTGGAAGGTGACTGCGGCGGCGTCGAGCAAAGACATGATGTCGTGGTCGATCGGTTTGATGCCGTGGCGGGCGTCAATGAGCAGCAGCACGCGTGCAAGCGTCTGGCGACCGCGCAGATAGTCTTTGACCAACTCCGTCCACGACTCGACCTTCTCCTTCGGCGCCTTGGCAAAGCCGTAGCCGGGCATATCGACCAGGTAGAACTTCGGATCCCAGTCGGCGATGAAGTAATTGAGCTCTTGGGTGCGGCCCGGCGTGTTGGAGGTGCGCGCCATGCCCTTGTGGCGGATCAGAGCATTGATGAGGCTGGACTTGCCGACGTTGGAGCGTCCGGCAAAAGCAATCTCAACAGGACCGGTGGCCGGCAGGAACTCGAGCGCCGGCACACTCTTGACGAATGTCCATGGCCGCACGAATGGTCCCACCACGGTCCCGTCGTGCTCGCCGCCGGCGCCCTCGTCCGGCAGTTCGTGCTGCCTCTTGTCGGGGCCCCGTGCCATCGCCTGTCCTCGCTACGCAACTCAGCTGCGACTACCGCTCTTCTTGTCGGCCATCCAGGCTTGCAACTTCTCGAGCCCGACGTTGCGCCACAGATGTATCTCGGCGCCGTTCTTTTTGTTGATGTGATACTGCTGCAGCAGCGACAGGATGTTGTTCCAGGCCCAATAAATGACGAGGCCAACCGGGAACGACGCCAGCATGAACGTGAACATCACCGGCATCCAGTTGAAGATCATCTGCTGGGTCGGATCAGGCTGCTGGGGATTGAGCTGCATCTGCAGCCACATGGTGAAGCCCATGATGAGGGGCCACGCTCCGATGTGCAGGAAGTGGGGAACGGCGAAAGGCAGCAGGCCAAACAGGTTCAGGAGCGAGGTGGGATCGGGCGCCGACAGATCCTGGATCCAGCCATAGAACGGCGCGTGGCGCATATCAATGGTGACGAACAGAACCTTGTAGAGTGCGAAGAACACGGGGATCTGGAGCAGCATGGGCAGACAACCCGCCATCGGGTTGATCTTCTCTTTCTTGTAGAGCTCCATGAGCTCCTGCTGCTGGCGTGCCTTGTCGTCCTTGTAGAGTTCCTGCAGCCGCTGCATCTCGGGCTGCATCTTCTTCATCTTCGCCATCGACTCGTAGCTCTTGTTGGCGAGGGGGAAGAAGAGCGCCTTGACCAACACTGTCGTCAGCAGAATGGCGATGCCGAAATTCGCGCGCAGGCCCCAAGATCCGAGCACGCTGGCCAGCCAGTCGATGATATGGAACAGGGGTTTGGTGATGAAATAGAACCAGCCCCAGTCGATCATGAGGTCGAATTTTGAGATCTGAAGCGTGCTGGCGTAATTCTCGATGACGCCCACTTTCTTGGCGCCCGCGAACAAACTGCTCGTCACGCTCGCAGTGGCCTGGGGGGCAATCGTAACGCCGCGATCGAGGTAGTCGATCTGAAAGCTGTCCTTGCCCTGGCCACTCTTGGCGTAGCCCGTCACGTAGATGTCGCGGGGCTGCTTCTGGTTTGGAATGAGCGCCGTCGCCCAATACTTGTCGGTGATGCCGAACCAACCGCCCGTCACTTTTTCGAACGGCTTGGTCAAATGTCCGCCGGGCTTGAGATCTGTCAGCGCCTTGGCATAGGTGATCTCTTGCAAGGCCTCGCCGGTAACGCCGAGCAAGCCTTCGTGCAGGATGGCGAAACCGGCAATCTTCGGCATGCCGTGACGTGAAATCACCGACCGGTGATCCAGTACGACCGGGCTCGCGCCCCGGTTGGCGACACTGTCCTCGATCTGGAACATGTAGTTGGCATCGACGCTGATGCGGCGTGTGAAAATCAAGCCGGCGCCGTTATCCCACTCCAGCGTCACCGGGGTGTTGGGTGTCAGCGTCGCGGCGCCGACGGAACGCCATTCGGTGGTCGGGCCGGGCAGCTTGACGGCTGCGGTGTTGGCGGGTGCGAGCCAACCGAACTCGGCAAAATAGGGATCGGGCGAGCCAGATGGCGACAACAATGCTACGGGATCACTCTTAGGATCCGTGGTCTCGCGGTATTTGGCAAGGCGGACATCGTCGATCCGACCGCCCTTCAGAGCAATGCTGCCAATGATGCTCGGGGTTTCGATGGCGATCCGGGGCGACGAAGACAGAGCGGCTTTGCGGGAAGTTGCCTGGGGCACGACAACGCTTGGCGCGATGGCGCCTGGCGGCACGGCGGCCGACGGCTGGGGTGCGGTGCCGACGCTTTTTGTGCCCGGCGTCTGCTGGGCTGAGGTCTGCTGGCTTGCGCGTTTCTCTTGCTCATCCTTGATGCGCGGATTGACGAAGAACACTTGCCAACCGAGCAGAATGAGGGCCGACAGCGCCACGGCGAGGAGAAGATTACGTTGGTTGTCGTCCTGCATGTCGCCAGCGCCTTTGGTTCTGTCGTTGCCGGCGCCAGATTCGGCAGCCCGCCCTGTCCGCGTGTTTCAGCTTAGCGGTCTCGACGGCGGCGGCTTCGCGCTCGAATCACCGTCTGAGACCAAATTACCATCTCGCCCGGCCAAACCGGACTCAACCACTCCGCTTGCTCCGCGCCCGCTGCTTGTGCGGTCGCGCATGAGCGCCCCCTTTACCGGTTCGCTGCTGCTCCGCAAGGCGACTGAACGCAGCACGCAACGCGTCCTTAAGCTCGCCGAATGGATAGTCGTGCGCCGGCCTGCTGGCAACCACCACGTAGTCATATGACGGATTTGCAATTCCCGGCTCGAGATGACGCAAGGCCTCCTTGAGGCGCCGCCGGATACGATTGCGGATAACGGCGTTGCCGACCTTTCGCGTGATGGTGAAGCCAACGCGCGTCCTTGGCGCTGCGCCGCTGGCAACTTGGCTGTCCGCGCCGTCCGATGGCATTGGCGCAACACCTGAGCCGCTACCTCCCTCTCCGCCTCCGACTGCGTGCGCTGCGGGCCGCTCACGGCCTTCAACGATGAACAACGGCGTCGCCACGCGCACACCGCCGCGGATGCGCCGGAATTCCGCCGAGACTTTCAGCGTGTCGTATTGCATTAGCGCCCTCATTCAACCGGGGCGCTCGCTGGCACTGGAACGACACCTGGGCGCCCTGTCCCGCGGACCTGACGGCATAGAGCGGCGAGCTTCTCGTCAGGCTGACAGCCGCTTGCGGCCTTTGGCCCGCCGGCGCGCCAGAACGCGCATGCCACCCACGGTCGACATGCGCTTGCGGAAGCCATGGCGGCGTTTGCGAACGAGCCGGCTTGGCTGATA
The DNA here is from genome assembly GCA_041397705.1 of Hyphomicrobiaceae bacterium. Taxonomy (GTDB): domain Bacteria; phylum Pseudomonadota; class Alphaproteobacteria; order Rhizobiales; family Hyphomicrobiaceae. The sequence continues at coordinate 143,643 of JAWKWC010000009.1, read as the reverse complement.
GGTCCTTTTCACGTCCAACTCTCCGTCGGTCTCGGGGCCGCTGCGCAGCCGCCGTCAGTTTGTATCACAGCCACGCAGTCGTTGCCGGCTGCTGCGCCTGGTAATGACAAAGGGCGGCCTCGCGGCACGGCGTTCAGGCCAATGAGGCCCTGGCCGTACCCGGCGCCGCCTACGCCTGCCATTACGGCACAGGCATATTGGGATGAAGCGGCTTATAAAGTCGCCCCGGCGAGCCGTCAACGCAAAGCCTGCTATCTGCGCCCCCGGTTGGGAGGCTTTCTACATATGGATGACCCGGCCATAGGCGTCGAGCACGCTCTCATGCATCATTTCGGACAGCGTGGGATGGGGGAAGACGGCGTGCATCAGCTCTTCCTCCGTAGTCTCCAGGTTCATGGCGACGACGAAACCCTGGATGAGCTCGGTAACTTCGGCGCCGATCATGTGGGCGCCGAGCAATTGGCCGGTCTTGGCGTCGAAAATGGTCTTAACCATCCCTTCCGGTTCACCCAGAGCGATGGCCTTGCCATTGCCCTGAAACGGAAACCGGCCGATGCGCAATTCGCGTCCCGTCTCCTTCGCCCTGGCCTCGGTCAGCCCAACGCTGGCGATCTGGGGATTGCAGTAGGTACATCCGGGGATCTTGGCCTTGTCCAGAGCGTGCGTTGGCAGCCCCTTGATGGTCTCGACGCAGACGACGCCTTCGTGCTCGGCTTTGTGGGCCAGCATCGGCGGACCGGCGACGTCGCCGATGGCATAGATGCCAGCCACGTTGGTGCGGCCGTATCCGTCTGTCACCACGGTGCCGCGGTCGATCCCGACACCGAGCTTTTCCAGCCCCAGCCCCTCGACATTGCCGACGACACCAACCGCTGAAATCACCTTCTCGACCTCGAGCCGGCTTTGCGCGCCCTTGTCGTCGACGATGGTGGCCACGACACCATCTGCGCGCTTCTCAAGCCCGGTGACCTTGGCGCCGGACATGATCTTCATACCCTGCTTTTCGAAGCGTTTGCGCGCAAGGCCAGCGATTTCGGCGTCCTCGACGGGAAGGATCTGGGGCAGCACCTCGACCACGGTCACGTCCGCGCCGAGCGTCCGATAGAACGAGGCGAACTCGATGCCGATGGCGCCGGAGCCGATCACCAGTAGCGAACGGGGGATCGATGGGGGCACCATGGCCTCGAAATATGTCCACACGTTCTTGCCGTCAGCCTCGAGGCCGGGCAGCGCGCGTGGGCGGGCGCCGGTTGCGATGATGATGTGCTTGGCCTGATAGCTGCCAGCTCCCAAGGTGCCCTTGGGCGGAGGGATCTGCGGCTGCATCGGCGTCTTGGTGGTTGGCTTGACGGTGATTTGGCCGGGCCTGCCGATCACAGCCTCACCCCAGATCACCTGCACCTTGTTCTTGCGCAGGAGGAAGCCGACACCGCCATTGAGTTGCTGAGACACGCCGCGAGAGCGCTTGACGATGGCCGCGGGATCCGGCTTTACCGCGCCTTCGAGGATCAGGCCATAGTCCTTGGCATGGGTGGCCATGTGATAGGCCTCGGCCGAGCGCAACAGCGCTTTGGTCGGGATACAGCCCCAATTGAGGCAGATGCCACCGAGGTGCTCGCGCTCGACGATGGCCGTCTTGAAGCCGAGCTGGGCCGACCTTATCGCCGTTACATAACCGCCGGGGCCCGATCCGATCACGATGACGTCAAAGGCGGTGTCGGTCATGCTGGTGGGCCCCTGTGCCGGTTTTTATCCTCGCAGTGCGCCGTGGAGCGCCTGTTGAGAATTAGCACGTCACTCGGGAGAGTAACACCCGCCGCGTAAAGTAGGCACGCAACCTGGCGCGCAGCGGGACGCGCACCGTGTAGGTGGGCGGAGCACCGTCACCAGCCGCACTCTGGCGTACTCAAGTGATCAGCTCATAACCCCCAACAGCCAAGAGCGCCTCAGACGTGGCCTGGGGGCTCCTGTACCGAGACTTATTGCAATGATGGCAAGGTGCCGGTCGCTCGAAAGTGGCGGCCGGCACATGAGGTCAGGACAGTGTGGCCGCGGATCGTACCAGATCGGTACCAGCCGTCAGGGTTTGCCGAGCGTTTAAACGTGGCAGCGGCCGCCGAGGTAATAGTTGAGCAGACGGTTGTATTGATCGACGGCTTGCTGATCGCTTGAAGACACCTTCCGGCCAGCCGTTACGGCTTCGACCTTGGCCGGGACGCCACGGGCGTCGAGCTTATTCAACTCAGCGCGAACGGATTGGCAGTTGTAGCCGGCCGGCATGGAGCGCGGACCGGGGTCGCCACCAGCCGCCCCAGCGGCGCAGCCTCCCATTGAAGCTACCAGCAGCAGCGCCACACAGGCGCGGGTCGACCGTAGTGAATGCTCCACGATCATCTCCGTTTGGATCTGTTTGTTGTTGCCCCAGCGTTGCCATTGTTTGCGCGGTCAGGCAACCACGCAAACGTCACAATCGCGCCACTTCTTGGCCAACAGTGTGGTTCGCCAGCGGCTGAGGCCTCTGGGCCACAGTCGGCGTTTTCAGGCCGGGGTGGCCCCGCAATACTGGCGCCGCAGCGGGTGGCCCCGGCGCGGCGGGCCGCCTTATTGAGTCGCAGAATTGACGGCTTTCGCGGTGGTTGCGGCAGCTTTAGCCTTCGTGGCCGCAGCCGCCGTTTCGACGGCCTTGTTAGCCGCAGGCTGTGCCGCTGCCTGGGCGCCGATCGCGCGTGGCATGGTCGAGCACTTGGCCTGGAACTCAGCGTTGACCTTCTCCAGCTGTGCGAGCTTGCCGAGCGATTCGCGCTTCACGCTGACCGTCTTCGATTTGCCCTTCGCTGCGGCCTCGGCACGCTCGACGACGCCGTCGCGGCGCATCTCGTCGATCTGCGCGGCCAAGGTTGCGCATGCTGGATCAATCGCGGGCTTGGGCGGCAAGGCCGCCGTTGTGGCCGGAGCATTGCTGCCCAGCAGTGAATTCTCAGCGCAAGCGGTCAGCGACAGCGCTGTTGCCACTACTGCTGTTATCGTCATGGCTCGCATCATGGCGAGTATCCCCTCAAATTCCGAAGCGACGTGCGAATCCCATATCCCCACACATCTTCGGGATTAGGTCGGGAAAACCCCGTCAACAAGTCCCCGCGCGCAGTTAGCCCCAGGCAATGGAGGCGCGCCACGCAATAAGGATTTAAACTCGGCGCGCGTGATTATTCCGCCACAACGGCCGACCTGCTGCTGCGTTGCGGATAGGACTGCGCGTGCCTGGAGCACGCGCGTTGCTGGGGGTTGGACGCCGTATTATCGGCGCGCGCGGCTCACACGAGCATGCGCACGGGGTCCTCGATGAAGCCACGGAAGGCATTGAGCAGCTCAGCCCCGATGGCGCCGTCCACCACGCGGTGATCACACGAGAGCGTGCAGCTCATGATGGTCGCGACCCGACCTCGTTGCCATCGACGACCGGCCTCTTCTCACCGGCGCCGACGGCAGGGATGGTGGCGTGCGGCGGATTGATGACAGCGTCGAACGACTTGATGCCGTACATGCCGAGATTGGAAATCGAGGTCGTGCACCTTGATACTCGTGCGGGGCCAGACGCCGGTTCCGCGCCCGGGCGGCCAGATCTTTCATCTCGTTCGAGATCTCACCCAGCGTCTTGAGCTCGGCATGGCGGATCACCGGGGTGAAGAGCCCGCCTTCGACGGCAACGGCCACGCCAACGTCGGAGTGGCGATGGCGCAGCATTCCGGCTTCGGTCCAGGTGGCATTGGCGGCGGGCACCTGCTGCAGGGCCAGAGCCAACGCCTTGATGACGAAGTCGTTGACCGACAGCTTGTAGGCCCGCGGTCCATCCTTGGGAGCAGCCGCATTGATGCGCTGGCGTGCGGCAAGCAGACTGTCGAGCATGCAATCGAGCGATAGGTAGAAGTGGGGAATGGTTTGCTTCGATTGCGTGAGGCGCTGCGCGATGACCCGGCGCATGCCGTCGTGGGCCACGACCTCGTAACTGTCCTTCTCGTAGAGCGCGAGGATCTTATCGTCGGCCATGCCGGCCGGTGCAAGCTGGCCAGCACTCGGCTGGGGCGCTGCCGGCGTCGAGGTGGTCGTTGCCAGTCCCCGGCCGGGTTGACTGGCACCGGATTTCGCGGCCTGCTCGACGTCGCGCTGCACAATGCGGCCATGCGGGCCCGAGCCACTCAATTGAGCGACGTCGAGGCCTTTTTCGCGCGCGAGGCGGCGGGCCAAGGGAGACGCAAAGATTCGGTCGGCAGCGTGCCCGTTGCTGCTGGCCGGTCGTGGCGGGGATGCCGCAACCGGTGTGGCGGAGGGTGAGGCCTGCTGGGCTGGAGCGCGGGCTGCAGACGGCTGATTGCCCGATGAAGACTGTGGCGGGGGTTGGGGTGACGCTGAGGGCTTAGGCGAGGCTCCAGGTGCCGGTGATCTCGCGCCGGCGCTCTCGCCCTCGGCCAAGAGCACGGCAATCGGCGTGTTGACGGCGACCTTCTCGGTGCCTTCGGCGACCAGCAACTCGCCCACCGTCCCTTCGTCCACCGCCTCCACTTCCATGGTTGCCTTATCGGTCTCGATCTCGGCAACGATATCGCCGGCGCGCACTTTCTGGCCCACTTCGACCAACCACTTCGCAAGTTTGCCCTCCTCCATCGTCGGTGAGAGCGCGGGCATCAAAATGTCGATCGGCATGGGCGGGGAACCTCGCCTGGGGACGGATGGGTTGGACTGGCGGTTTGCAGGCCAGGCACGTTGCGCCCGCCAGCAAACCCTGGGGCTAAAGTTTGAAGCGGACCTCGGTCGGCGTCCATTTTTGCTTGCGCCGTTCGACCCGCTCGGTCGGTGTCTCGTCTTCATAGAACATTTGCACGCCGACACGCTCCTTGAACTCTTCGACGCCCAGGCCGCGCATGTTGGCTGCCGACCATGTGCGGCCACCGTCGGTGTAAGCGATGCCAGCGTAGGCACCGCAGTGGCGGCAGATGATGGCCATCGCGGTGTTGGTTCCGAACCGGTACGGCTGCAAGGCACCGGCCTCGATCTGGAAGATGGCATGGCCGGCTGGGTCAGAGGCCGTCAATGAGCCGTGGCGAATGCAGAATTCACATTGGCACGAGCGCACCTGCATCTCCTCAGCGGGGCGGGTGAACTTCAGCTCTGCGGTGACGGCGCCGCAGTGACAGCGGCCTGTGAAGGTATGCTCGGCGTCGCTCATCAAAGACCTCCCGTTCGCATCATGATGAATGCGTCATTGGGTGCAAAGGTCACCGTACCCTCGGCAATTACCAGGGACTGGGCACGGTCGATGCGCATGTCGTGCGAGGTGTGCCACACCTGCAGCTTCGCCGCTTCGAGCTCGGCACGGGCGGCGTTAGCCGCTTCACCGTCACCCGCGTTGAGAGCACGCGACAACTTGAGGACAACAGGCGCGATGTCGGCAAAAGCCGGTCGATGGGCGAACGTGCCGCTCATGACGCTTTCCGATTGGCTCTGAAGATTGGAGACCTGGCCGACCACTTTCTCCCCGGCCCGGATCTCGATGACACCGCCATCGGCCGAGCGTTTGACAGTCACGCGGCGCATGTCCTCAGCTCCTCCTCAGCGGTTCGCTTGACGGACTTTCGTCAGGCCAGCGGTAGACAAACGTAAGATAAGCCAATGCCAGATATACGCAAACGGCAACCAGCCAACCCAACGCCACGCCGACCTCCTGAAGCGACAGGCCATGGTCCGCGAGGGCAGCCACAACGACGGGATTGCGCAGGCGGTCGAGCGGCATGGTTGGCGCCGGCAACTTGCTCCAAGAGGCGAACAGTCCATTCTGGATGTTCTGTACGGTCATGGTGACGCCGCCCAGGAACACGAGCCCGATCGATAGCAAGGCAAAGGCCGCAAGGCGCAGCATCATCGGTGCCTTGGCCAGGAACAAGTAAAGGGCTGCGAGGTAGCCGGAGACGAGCGAGAAGAACAACGAGAAGATCGTCAGCACCGTCCCGATCGCATTGAATAGCTGCTGTGTCAGCTCGGATTCGGACATTGCGACCTAAACATCAATCGACGTAGCAGACACGCTTGACGGCTTCGACCACCTGCTCGGCGGTGGGCAGGGCCAGCTTCTCAAGATTGGCCGCATAGGGCATGGGCACATCCGCGCCCGAAACTTTGGCCGGCGGGGCGTCGAGGTAGTCGAAAGCCTGGATGGCGGCCTGAGCACAGATCTCTGAGCCAACCGAGCACACGGGCCAGGCTTCCTCGACGGTGACAATACGGTTGGTCTTCCGGACCGAGGCCAGGATGGTGTCCCAATCGATCGGCCGCAGCGACCTGAGATCGATGACTTCGCAGTCGATGCCCTCGCCGGCAAGGGTCTCGGCAGCCGCCAGCGCATAGGTCATGCCACGGGCAAACGATACAACGGTGCAGCTATTGCCCTCGCGCACGATGCGGGCTTTGCCGATCGGTACCAGCCAGTCGTCTGCCTTCGGTACGGGGCCGCTGGTGCCGTAGAGAAGCTCGTTCTCGAGGACAAGCACAGGATTGGGATCGCGGATCGCGGCTTTGAGGAGCCCTTTGGCGTCGGCTGGATTTGAGGGGGCAACGACCTTGAGGCCGGGCACATGGGCATACCAGGACGAATAGCACTGGCTGTGCTGGGCGGCGACGCGGGCAGCAGCGCCGTTCGGTCCACGAAAAACGATGGGAGACCCCATCTGGCCGCCGGACATGTAGAGCGTCTTGGCGGCGGAATTGATAATCTGGTCGATCGCCTGCATGGCGAAGTTCCAGGTCATGAACTCGACGATCGGTTTCAAGCCTGCCATCGCCGCGCCGACGCCGATGCCGGCAAAGCCTTGCTCGGTGATCGGCGTATCGATGACGCGCTTTTCGCCGAACTCGTCGAGCAGGCCCTGGCTGACTTTGTAGGCGCCCTGATATTGGGCGACCTCCTCGCCCATCAAGAACACGTCCTTATCGCGGCGCATTTCCTCGGCCATGGCATCGCGGAGGGCTTCGCGCATGGTCTGGGCGATGGTCTCCCCGGCGTAGGCGGGTTCGGCAGCGCTCGCAGGCGCCGATTGCGCTGGCGCTTGTGGCCGAGTTGCTGGTTGGGCCGATGACGTTTTCGTGGCGGCGGGCTGGCTGCCGTTGGCTTGCGCCGATTGGGCCTTCGGCGCGGGGGTGCCTGCAGCCTCGCCCTCGCCTCGCACGACGGCAATCGGCGTGTTGACGGCTACTTTTTCGGTGCCTTCCTCGACCAGCAATTGCTCGACCACGCCCTCGTCGACCGCCTCCACCTCCATGGTGGCCTTGTCGGTCTCGATCTCGGCGATGATGTCGCCGGGCTTGATGGTGCTGCCGGGTTTGATCAGCCATTTGGCGAGCTTGCCCTCCTCCATGGTGGGGGAGAGCGCGGGCATCAGAATTTCGATGGACATCGATAGTGTCAGGTTGCTCTGGTTCGGAAGGAAGGACTCGGTGGGCGGATCGAACGGCGAGTACAAGGAAAGGTAATGGCGTCGAACGGCGCGCAACGTCTTCCGCGTCGACGAAGGTGTGCGTCAGCGCCAGTTCTGCTCCTGCAGGCGGAACACCTTTCTGGTCGCGGGATCGAGATGCCATTAGATGGGGGACGCCAAACAGGGCGGTAGATGCGGCTGCTTGTGCCCGCTGCCGTACAGGGACTTCAAATTCGTCGGGGCGACAGCCCCGTCAAATCCAGTCGGGCTGATTTACGAAACTCGTCCTTATCCGAGGTCTCATGCGCTCGCGTCGCAACCGACGATGTCGGGTGAGATGCATGTGGGTCTTGCAAGTTCTGGCTTCGCGTACCGACATCAGCATGTCCCCAGTTACAGGTGCCCGGGCTGCACTGACCGGCCCTTCTGAAATCCTCGGACCGACAATTTCATCGGCGAGCGATTCGTCGCCCCACGTCGGAGATGCGGTCTGGGAATGCGTGACCAGATTGCCGAACAGACTCGCTTCGATCGAGGTGCGTTCCGCGCGCAGGCCCTTGACTGAATCAGCGTAGGTGAGCGGGGCGACTCTTGGCGCACTGGCACGGTCATCGACGTCGCTAAGCCTTCGGAAATGCGATCATGAGCATTGCGCCAGCCGCTGCCATCCATCCGATCCGCCGTGCCCAAATCGCCGAGCGTGTCTACTTTGTGGATCGTGCTCGCGAATAAATCCGCACACTCTTCCACGGCGCAATTGCTTCGTTCGTCGGTCGAGCCCGCAATTTGTGGCGGCAGCACAGTCCTTTCAGCTCGCCTTGCTCATCACGTCACCGGTGGAATTCCGACTCTTCCAGGCAAGACTAATTCCGGCCATAACGAGGACGATCGAAGCCATCCGAATTTCGCCGCCGCAGGTGGTATCGCAGGGAACTTGGAACAATTCAGCACTCATGCCCGCGTCTCCTCACGCCTCCACCAGCACGTCGGTCCACAGCTCGCCCGGATCGGGCTCTGGATCATTCTGGGCGAACTCGGCAGCGGCCGTGACCTGGGCGCGAATGTCGGCGTCGATGGCCTTCAGCTCGTCCTCGGAGACGAGTTTGCCGTCGAGCAAGCGCTTCCTCACCCGCTCGATCGGATCCTGGTGCTCACGCACCTTGTCGACCTCTTCGCGGGTGCGGTATTTGGCCGGGTCCGACATGGAGTGGCCGCGGTAGCGGTACGTCAGCATCTCGAGGATGTAGGGGCCCTTGCCGGCGCGGGCGTGCTCGGCCACCATGCGGCCAGCGGCGCGGCAGGCGCGAACGTCCATGCCGTCGACTTGCTGGCCGGGGATATCAAACGAGGCGCCACGCAGCGAGAAATTGGTGGTTGCCGCCGCCCGGTCGATCGACGTGCCCATGGCGTAGCGATTGTTCTCGATGACGAAGATGACGGGCAGGTGCCACAGCTTGGCCATGTTGAAGGTCTCGTAGACCTGGCCCTGGTTGGCAGCCCCGTCGCCGAAGTAGCACCAGCAGACGTTGTCGTTGCCCCGGTAGCGATTGGCGAAGGCGAGGCCCGCCCCGAGCGGCACTGAGGCGCCGACGATGCCGTGGCCGCCATAGAAATTCTTCTCTTTCGAGAACATGTGCATCGAGCCGCCTTTGCCGCGGGAATAGCCGCCGCGGCGCCCGGTCAACTCAGCCATCACGCCCTTGGGATCCATGCCGGTTGCCAGCATATGGCCGTGATCGCGATAGGTTGTAATGACCTGATCACCCTCCTTCGCCGCCATCTGCAGGCCGACGACTACGGCTTCCTGACCGATATAAAGGTGGCAAAACCCACCAATGAAGCCCATGCCGTAAAGCTGGCCGGTGCGCTCCTCGAAGCGGCGGATGAGCAACATCTCGCGGTAGGCTGCCAGTTCCTCTTCCCGCGTAAATGCAGGCGGGGCGGGAAATCCGGCCAATGGGCCTTTGTCAGAACCGTCCGTCGCGGCAAGAGCCATAGTGCCTCCTCGAGCCCTGGTTCCCAGTGCAAGGCGCTGGGAATGATGGAGGAAGCCTACACGACGGGGATCGATGGGGCTAGGGGGCGGAGGCTCCCATGGTGCATAGTGGATCGAGCGGCCAGCCGCACGTGATTGGGCACCGTTTGGCCGGCTCTATCGGTTTGTGGCGGTGGGAACGTGGGAGGGGTGGAGGATGACCACGTCCTTGGGGCTGGCATAGCGGAACAAGCTCCGCGCCAGCTCGTCGACGTAGTCTGGGTCGGGGCCATGCTCGGCGAGCAGATGGACCTCGTTGTCGAGACGGTCACGCACAGCCTCGAGGCTCGCCTGCTCTGCCTTGAGCTTGTTGAAGCGCAAGACGAGAGCGGCGCGAGCCTCGAGGCCATGCCGTCCTTTCACCGCATGGAAGCCAAAGTAGGCCGTGAGGCAAAGGCACGCGAGCAACACTGGAGAGCGCCGCCACATGGCTGAACCGACTTCCTCAGTTGAAAGATGACCAACACGCGAGACAAATTGTCGACGCCAAACTTGCGACAGGAGTGAGCCTACAGGGCTACGGTAAATTCGGGGTAAAGCCCTGCGCCAAATCTGTCATTTTTTCCGACAGATTTGGACTGTCTCCTGGGGATCGGTTGCCCGGGCCGATTTCATGTCGCGGGCCATGCCTTCAAAGCGGAGCGGCCGGCATAGACGGCAGCGTCGCCAAGCTCCTCCTCGATGCGGATGAGCTGGTTATACTTGGCGAGACGATCCGAGCGCGACAGCGAACCTGTCTTGATCTGCCCGCAATTGGTGGCCACGGCCAGGTCGGCAATGGTCGAATCCTCCGTCTCGCCGGAACGGTGGGACATGACGGCCGTATAGCCGGCGCGATGCGCCATATCGACAGCTGCCAGGGTTTCGGTGAGCGAGCCGATCTGATTGACCTTGACCAGAATGGAATTGGCCGTGGCATCGGCAATGCCCTTGGCGAGCCGTTCGGTGTTGGTCACGAAAAGATCGTCGCCCACCAACTGGCAGCGGTTGCCGATCAGATCGGTCAAGGCCTTCCAGCCGGCCCAGTCATCTTCAGCCATGCCATCCTCGATGGAGACGATCGGATAACGGCCGACAAGATCGGCGAGATACTTGGCCATGCCGGCACCATCCAGCACCTTGCCCTCACCAGCGAGGTGGTATTTCCCGTCCTTGAAGAACTCGGTGGCGGCGCAATCGAGCGCCAGCATGACATCCTCGCCGGGCTTGTAGCCGGCCTTCTCTATCGACGACATGATGAAGCCCAACGCTTCGTCGGCGGACTTGAGGTTGGGGGCAAAGCCGCCTTCATCGCCGACGTTGGTGGCGTGACCGGCAGCGGAGAGGCCCTTTTTGAGGGTGTTGAAGATTTCCGAGCCCATGCGGATCGCGTCAGCGCAGGTCTCGGCGCCAACCGGCATGATCATGAATTCCTGGATGTCGATGGGGTTGTCGGCGTGGGCGCCGCCATTGACGATATTCATCATGGGCACGGGCAGGACGTGGGCCTGGGTGCCGCCAACATAGCGATAGAGGGGCAACTCGCGGGATTCCGCGGCAGCCTTGGCGGTTGCGAGCGAGACGCCGAGGATGGCGTTGGCGCCGAGGCGCGACTTGTTGCGAGTGCCGTCCAGCTTCAGCATGGCATCGTCGATGCGGCGCTGGTCTTCTGCGTCCATGCCGGCCAGAGCGTCGTAGATCTCGTTGTTGACTGCGTCGACAGCCTTGAGGACCCCTTTGCCGAGGTAGCGGGTGTTATCGCCATCGCGAAGCTCGACGGCCTCGTGGGCTCCGGTCGAAGCGCCCGAGGGCACGCCGGCCCTGCCGCGCGCGCCGTCCTCCAGCACCACGTCGACCTCCACCGTGGGGTTGCCTCTGGAATCGAGGATCTCGCGGCCAATGATATCGACGATGGCAGTCATGGATGGCTCTCCCGGGTGGTCTGTTCGGCCGCTATTTAGCCGACCCCGGAGCGCAGGCAAAGCATCTGATCGCCACTGTGCTGAATGGGACGGTGAATGGCCGGCGTGGGTTGCCAACTGAATATGAGTTGCAGATCCACGTTTCGTGTTGTCCGCTCGTCTGCATAATGGTGGACGCGGACGGGCTTGCTGGCACGTCGCGCCTCCCCTATCACCCGGTCAGTCGCAGCTGCCGGACCCGAACCCCATGACACGCGCAACAGGCCACACACTGGTACTCACGTCACGGCCTGGGGCGCAGGAGCTGACGGGTGACCATCTCGCGCGGGCCTCGTCGGCCTGGGCCGGGCACGGCGATTGCGGGGCACGGTGGCTTTGCGCGCAGGAAGCCTGGGAGACGACTTTGCCCGGAGCGACGGCCGATGAGGCCCTGCAGGTCGCCAACACCGTCCGCGCTACGCTCGACGGCGCTTTCATCGACGTCAACGTGGTGCCGGCCGATCCGGCAACGCGGCGCAAGCGGCTGCTGGTCTGCGACATGGATTCCACCATCATCGAGCAGGAATGCATCGACGAGATGGCGGATATGGCTGGCATAAAGCCGCAAATCGCCGACATCACCGAGCGGGCCATGCGGGGCGAGCTGGATTTCGAGGCTGCGCTACGCGAACGCTTGCGACTTCTGGCCGGTCTGGAAGAGGCGGCTTTGGCGCGGGTTTATGCAGAACGGATCCGGCTGATGGCGGGGGCGGCCACGCTGACGGCGACGATGCGCGCCCATGGCGCTTTCACAGCCCTTGTCTCGGGCGGGTTCAGCTATTTCACGTCGCGGGTGGCGAAGGCTGCCGGTTTTGAGGCCAATCACGCCAACACGCTGGAGATCGACCAAGGCCGCCTGACAGGCGGCGTTGTCGGGCCGATCCTCGGGCGGCAAGCCAAGCTCGACACACTTGAGCGATACCGGCGAGAGCTTGGCCTCGACATTGCCGACACCTTGGCGGCCGGGGATGGGGCCAACGACCTCGCCATGATCAAGGCGGCAGGTCTCGGGGTGGCCTATCGGGTGAAACCCTTGGTGGCAGCCGAGGCACAGGCGAGCATTATCCACGGCGATTTGACAGGGCTGCTTTACCTGCAAGGGTATACGCGCGCCGAATTCGCTGCGGCGCAAGGCTCCGGCTGAGCCGACAAGCTTGGCGGGACCGATCACGGAGACAGCCTTCTTCGCCACGATACAGTAGCATCGCGGTTGCATGTTTCAGGCGCCCGCGACTCCCGATGCACCAACCGACGCCGCCAAAAGGAGTTCACCGTGCGCATCTTGATTACGAACGATGACGGTATCGACGCACCAGGCCTGCACGCCCTGCGCCAGATTGCCGAGACGCTCGCTGGCGCTGACGGGGAGGTCTGGGTTTCGGCGCCGGAGACCAATCAGTCGGGGGCAGGCCACTCGCTCTCTCTCAACGAACCGCTGCGCATGCGACAGATCTCCGAGCGGGTCTATGCCGTCAGAGGGACGCCGACCGACAGTGTCATCATGGGCGCCCGCCACGTGCTCAAGGCGCGCAAGCCAGACCTCATTTTGTCCGGCATCAACCGCGGCGCCAACATGGCCGAGGACGTCACGTACTCCGGCACGATCGCCGGGGCACTCGAAGGCACGCAGCTCGGTATTCCGTCGATCGCGCTGTCGCAGGCTTATAGTTATGGCGCCGGCGATTTTCCGCACTGGGAAACAGCAATCGCCCACGCTCCGGATCTCATTCGCAAGCTGCTGGCAGAACCGTGGCCGGCGCAAGTTCTGATGAATATCAATTTCCCCGACCGCAAACCCGACGATGTCGAGGGTGTCATGGTCACCAGCCAGGGTCGACGCGATCAACAAAACCTCGGCGTCGAGGAGCGCAGCGATACTTGGGGCAATCCCTATTATTGGCTCGGCTACACCATCCGGCGGTCCAATCCGGAAAAGGGTACGGATCTGTGGGCAATCTACAACGGCTGGATCTCTGTAACGCCTCTGAGCATGAACCTGACCGAGCGGACGATGATGGAGACCTTGAAGGCGCGGCTTTAATGTTGCCACGCCAACACTTGCGGCTGCAATGCGCCAATTATGAGCATTTGTTCATTGAGATGCCGCAGCCTCGCCTAGAATGAGCCCCGCTGTCCCCTCAATCACGCAGTAGCTTCATTCATTATCAGGCTGCACCGCCACGCAAATTCGCGCGCTGGCGCGGGCTGCTTTTTGATCGAGAGGCATGAATGCGGCGCAGGGGCAAAATGACGGTGGCGGCACGCCTCCAGCGCGGCACGTGGGGAACCCGCTGGGCCTTAACAGCTCATTAACCTTGAAAGGGTTAACTCGACGCGGGTTAAGAGGTGTACACATGTCGAGTTCAGAGCGTACGAGGCGAGTAACCCGTAGAACGGCACGCGCATTGGTGCTGGTAACGGGAATGACGGCCCTGACCGCCGTTAGCGGGTGCAGCGCCGACCTATCGCGTTTCGATTTCAAGGGCTCAGGCCTGCGAAACGATCCGCCCCCCTTGAGATCAACGCCCATTCCTTCCGAGCGGATCAATCCCACCGCCGCGGAGACTGTGCCAAGCGGTCAACCCTACAGCTACCAGCCTCGACCGTACGACAAGCCGGTCAATGAGCCGCCGGTGCGCCGTGCTGGCCTACCCGAGGCGGTCGGCAGCGCGCCGGCGATGCGTCCAGCCACGGAGAGAGTTGCCAGTCTCACGCCTGCGACGCGCCAACCCGCTCCGATCACGGCATCAACCGCCAGCGGCAGGCGCGTGACGGTGGTTCCCGGCGACACGCTCTATGGCATCTCCCGTCGCCACCACGTGTCGATCTCGGAGTTGATGAGCGTCAACGGTTTGACAAACCCCACCATCCATCCTGGCCAGCAACTGGCTTTGCCGGCCGGTGGGCGGCGACCCGTACGCGGGCGACGGCCACCAGCAGCTATCGCAGCTGCTCCGCCGATTGCCACCAGTCCACCGGCGCGGATGCGCGAGAGCCTGCAGCCGAGCGCGCAAGCGTCGGTCGCCGGCGGAGAGTGGACGGGCTCGCATACCGTGTCGCCGCGCGACTCGCTCTATGCCATCGCCCGCCAGTACGGCACACGCACCGCGGATTTGCAGCGGGTCAATGGCATTACGGATCCAACCAAATTGCGTGCCGGAACTGTTCTCAAGGTGCCCGGACGTGGCAGCGCGACGGGGCGCTCACCGACGACCGTTGCAAGCCGCCCGATCGTGCCGCCGACACTGCCGGCCGAGACGAAATGGGATCGTGAGGCGCCGACACGGAGCGACAAGGCTGTCCCAGCAGAAACGCGCGTCGCGGTGCTGTCGCCGAACATCAAGGTGCTGAACGACTCCTCGTCAACCGTGAGCCCACGTACCGTCCAGCCGACAACGATCGCCGTTCCCAAGACGACGGCGCCGCCGGCAGCAGCCGACAAGATCAGCCGGTTCCGTTGGCCCGCGAAGGGTCGGATCATCGCCGGATTTGGGCCGCGCGCCGACAACACGCGCAACGACGGCATCAACATTCTCGTGCCGCAAGGCAGCGATGTGCATGCTGCTGAAGACGGCACCGTGGCCTACGCCGGCGACGAGTTGAAGGGCTACGGCAATCTCGTGTTGATCCGCCACTCCGGCAATTGGGTGTCGGCCTACGCGCACAATGAATCGCTGCTGGTCAAGCGTGGCGACAAGGTGCGTCGCGGTCAGACGATTGCCAAGGCTGGCAAGACCGGCGCCGTCGACCAGCCACAGGTGCACTTCGAGTTGCGGCAGGGCTCAAAGCCGATCGATCCGATGCCGCACTTGGAGAAATAGGCCGATCGCTTGAGGGGTGGCGAGGTGGAGCGCCACTTCGCCACCGCCTCGCCTCATGACCTGACCACCAACCGGTGCCGGCGCAGCCTTTCGTAGATGGGCTGCGCTTTTTCTTCGATACGGCGGAGTTCGTCGGAGAGCTCAGGCGGGGGACGGTCGTCTGGCGGTGCGAAGCCCGTGGATGCCTCGACCGAGGCGTACCAGGCCGGTGCCCAGACGCCATCGCTCTCACGCCTGCCCGCAGGCCAAGACAGCATCGCATCGTCAAAGGAATCGCCAGGGCCGCACACAGCGCTGCCAGAACCCCGCGCGGATCAGCCAACACATCAGCCGTGTCGATAACAGGCGGCGCACGGCCGAGGGCATCCGCGACACGCTCGAAGATTTCCATCTGCTTTGGCAAGCCAATGGCGTCCAACGAAACGTCCGCCCATGTGCGCGTATAACTGGCGAGCACGCGGGCGGGGTCACGGATGAGAAACGCATTGGCCACCTGCCCCAACCAGTCCAGCCGGAACTGGGGCAGCATGTGGTGGGTCATGTGTTTTTGATAGAAGACCGATGCTGCAGGTTTCCGGGTTGGACGGTGGGGGCCCACAAGCCGGGCGATGACGGCCTCGGGGTCGGTCGGACCGGCCGCGATGACCTCATCACGCATCGGGTGGTCGCGTCCCGTCGCGTAAAGCTCCGCCGCGTAGAACGGCTCGTCCCAAACCACCGTGTCGGGCCTGTTTTCGAAGGCACGCATCATGGCCGTCGAGATGTTTCGGGGGCCCGACCACATGGCAATGCGTGTGAGGTTGCCGGTCATGGCCGGACCGCCTCGCGCTTTGCGAGTGCCTTGTAAAGGCCCGCAAGTTGGCGCGTCACTGGTCCGGCAACGCCACCGTCGGCATGTGGGGCTGCGGGCTTGGTCGGATGCCCGATTGCGCGGCCATCCACCTCGATGACCGGCGTCAGCCCCGCAAACGTGCCCGTCACGAAGGCCTCGTCGGCGCTGTAGACGTCGACTAGGGAAAAGTCGCGCTCGAAGGCTGGAATGCCGGCTTCCCGGGCTGCACGCAGGACATTGGCGCGCGTGATGCCACCCAGGCAGTACATGCCGCCCGAGGTCCACAGCTCGCCGCGCCGCACGATAAAGAAGTGGGTGGAATTGCAGGTCGCGACGTGGCCGCGCGGGTCGAGCATCAGCGCCTCGTCCGCACCAGCCTGCGTGGCCTGGATGCAGGCGAGAATGCAATTGAGCTTGGAATGAGAATTGAGCTTCTGATCCTGCTGATCGGGACCCGTTCGTCGGACATGGACCGTGAACAGGCGGATGCCGTTGGCTGCCACCTCGGGTTTGGGGTTCTTGTATTCGGGGATGATGACGATTGTTGCCGGACCGATGGTGACGCGGGGGTCCTGGTACGGCGTGCGCTTGGTGCCGCGTGTGACCATCAGGCGGATGTGGACGCCGTCGTGCATCTGGTTGGCGGCAAGGCACTCGAATATGCGGGCCTGCAATTGGGCAGGTGTCAGGCCGATGTCCATGTAGATCGCCCGCGCGCCTTCGTAGAGCCGCTCCAAGTGCCGGTCGAGGAAGGGGATGCCGCCATCGCTAAGGCGCAGGCCTTCCCACACGCCGTCGCCCAGGATGAAACCTGAATCGAACACCGAAACCATCGCCTCCGCGCGCGGCACCAACCGGCCGTTGAGGGAAATGAGGATGGTGGCGTTACGGGGGTCGTCGACGTACTCGTGCGTGGAGGCCCCGGTCGTTGTGGTCATAGGCTCGGCCTCTTGGCTGGATTGAGCTTGGGCGGGTGTCGCATTCAGGCCAGACGCGGCATGGTCTTTGAGCCGGGCCGGGTTGGTGCTATATTGTGCGGCATGGAGAAAGTCGCCGACAAGAAGGTTTCTGAGGGCACGAAGCGCCAGTCGCGCTCCGGCCGGTATGTCATTGCGCGTCCAGCGGTGAGTTCCGACAAGGTGACACAAGCCCAAATCCGCGCCGCGATTGCCAAGGTGCAAGCTGCCCGGGACGCCGCCAAGTCGTGAGCAATGCGGACGTGTTCGTCAATTGCCCCTTCGACGAAGCGTTCAAGGCGGCGTTTGAAGCCATCGTCTTCACCATCACTGCCAGCGGCTACAAGGTCCGCTGCGCGCTCGAAGACAATGATTCCGGCGACATCCGTTATGACAAGTTGTGCCGGCTGATCGAGGCCAGCGACCGCACCGTGCATGATTTGTCACGGACCGAGCTTGGCGCAAGTGGCCTGCCGCGCTTCAACATGCCCTTCGAGCTGGGACTGATGATGGGCGCGCGCCGGTTCGGGGGACGCCGGCAGAAGACCAAAACGGCCCTGATCATGGTGACGGAGCCCTACAAGCTGCCGGTCTACTTGTCGGACCTCGCCGGTAGCGATCCGGTCGCGCACCATGGCGAGCCGCGTGAGGTGATCCGCATCGTGCGCCGTTATTTGCATGCGCGCCCCGACGGCACGCCGCTGCCGGGCGCCGCTCGCATTCTCGCCGATTTCGAGCGCTTCAAGGCCGAACTGCCGCAGATCGCAGCCGCGCTGCACCTGCAGCCCGACGAAATCGACGCCTTCATGGAGTACCGCACCTTTATCGATGTGCTCGCCGGGTTCTTGATGCAGTCTTGATTCGCGGGGTGGCTTGGCGGACTGTTGCGCGGAACAACGCATCGAGGTCCAAGGCACGCTCATGACAGACCACACCCTCAAATCCAGTGTCGACACGGTCCATTGGGGCTATTTCGACGCGTCCGTCCCCCCTGCCCTGACCATCGAGAGTGGCGACAGGGTGACCATCGAGACCGTTTCCGGCGCGCCCGACGTGATGCCGCCGAAGGGCTCGGGTCATGTTATTCCGCCGGAATTGCTGGAAATTCACGCCAAGGTGCCGCGCAAACTGCCGGGCCATGTGCTGACCGGGCCCGTGGCCATCAAAGGCGCCATGCCCGGCGATGCGCTGGAAGTGGAGATCGAGGCGATCGCGTGCCGGCAAACATGGGGCTACAACGCCATCCGGCCCTTGGCGGGTGCGTTGCCGGGCGAGTTCGACCGGGTAAGAATCGTGCACATTCCCATGGATCTCGAGCGCAAGGTCGGGATGCTGTCGTGGGGGGCGGAGGTGCCGCTAAAGCCGTTCTTTGGCGTCATGGGGGTGGCGCCGCCTGAGGCTTGGGGCATGGTATCGTCGCTACCGCCGAACCGGCATGGCGGCAACCTCGATAACAAGGAGCTGGTGGCGGGCACCAAGCTCATATTGCCGGTGCATGTGCCCGGCGCCAATTTCTCGTGCGGCGACGGACACGGGGCGCAAGGCGATGGCGAGGTCTGCGTGACGGCGATCGAAACGGCGCTGACAGGCACCTTCCGTTTCAATCTGAAGAAGGGTCTGGGTCTCAAATGGCCGCGCGCTGAGACGCCAACGCACCAGATCACGATGGCCTTCGACCCCGACCTCGATCAGGCCGCCAAGGAAGCCCTACGTCAAATGATCGCGCTGCTGTGCGAGCGGCGCAATCTGTCACGGGAAGACGCGTACATGCTGTGTTCGCTCGCCGCCGACCTGCGCGTCACGCAGCTCGTCAACGGCAACAATGGCTGCCACTGCATGCTGGAGAAGCGCTACTTCGCTTGAGGTGCGCGAGGAGGCGCGAAGAGGCAATTTGCCAGAGCCAGACCGGCCCGCGGACGATCGGTCCACGGGCCGGTGGCTGAACTCAATGGGATTTGTAGCGATCAGGCGCCGAACTGGCGCGAGATGCGACGCTCGATCTCGTCGGTCAGCACGCCGCCGTGCGTGACGACGTAATGCTCGATCTCGCGCTCGACGCGACGGCGTTGAGCCGCCATGAAAGCGTCGCCCATGCGTTTGAAGAAGGCGCCCACGCCAACGAGGCTGGCGGGATTGTGTGATGTGCCGCCGACGTTGGCGGGCATGCGAAGTGCGATGTCGTTCATGATCAGCTCCTGAGCATTTGTTTGCTCTTTTTGGAGCCCTCGTGGGATTTCCCGACCCTGGTGTCGCCACGGATGGCGATCTGCGTTTATCGTTGATCGGTATATGGCCTCATTCGCCCAGCCGCACCAGACCCGGGCGCGCAATGCTGCGATGCGGTAAGTGCACGGCGAGGTTAGACATTCTTTAATTTGCCACAAGCAGCCAGAGGCCGCGGACAAGGAAGGTGGCGGCCACCACATGGACGATTCGCCGGCTCCATTTGCGGAAGTTGGCTTCCGTCATGCGTTCGAGCACCAGAGCGGCCAGGCTGGTGCCCGTAAAGGCCAGACCCAGCGCGATCGCCATCAGCCAAATCGGCACGTGGCCCTCGAAAGCATGGGCAAAGGAGCCGAAATAGACGATGCGGTAGAGGTGGGCGGTGGTTTGGCAAACGGCCTTGTTGGCCACAATGCCCTTGCGGTCCAGCGTGCTGCGCTGAAAGAACATATCGAGAATATGGCCAGCCGCTCCAGCCATGAGTTGCAGGACCATTATGAAGGCGCCGCAGATCTGAGGCCCCCATGGCCGGGTGATGTTGGGCCAAAGATGCGGCGGCAAGAACTCCGCGGCGAACGGCAGAATGCCGAGCCCCAGATAGACAATCGCCTTGTCGGGCACGAAGGCCACAAGCCGCATAACGAGGAACGAGATGGTGGCGCCGACGAGGTAGCGGGCCACGAGCCACCAGTCGACGTGGGCCCGCCACAGCAGCGCCCTCCAACCGTTGGCCCCCATCTGGATGATGCCGAACAGGATCATGGCTGGCACCACGTCCATGAAAATCAGTAGCACACCCAGCAGTACCAGGCCGCCGGCCATACCGAAGATGCCGGACAGGAACGAGCTGCCGAGAACGGTGACGCCGACCACGGCGAGCGCACTTGGGGTCATGCTTTTGGATCCACAGGCGATGCGATGTCGGTTCTACCGGCCCTGGCGCGATACGTTGGCATCGACCAGCCGAATGCCAGTGACAGCCCGCGTATGGCAAACGCCGCGGCACCGCCACTCAGGGCTGCTGCGCTCACCGTGAACCCCGCCCCAAGCATCGTGACATAAAGCACCGCGCCTGCCAGCGAGGCGGTGACGTATATCTCTTTCCGCAGGATGATAGACGGCTCCTGGCCGAGGATGTCGCGGATGATGCCACCGACGGCGGCGGTAATGACTCCCATAACGACTGCCACCACCGGGCCCGTGCCGGTAGCCAGCCCCTTGCTCGTGCCGGCCATCGTCACCAGCGCCATGCCGAGGGCATCGAGCCACAAGATCAATTTGTAGCGCGAGTGGACAAGGTGAGCGGTGAAGTAGGCGACCACGGCTGCAGCCAGACACGCAACGACCGGCGCCACATCGCGAACCCAGAATACGGGCACGCCGAGCAGGAGGTCGCGCACCGTGCCCCCGCCGACGCCGGTGACGGTGGCGAGCCACATGAAGCCAACGATATCCATCTGCTTTCGCGATGCCACGAGGGCACCTGTCAGCGCGAAGACCGTCGCTGCGACGAGATCCAGCGCCGGCAGGATCGCCTGCAGCGCACCCAGGAGCCAGCTCAATCCGCTCAGGGCGTCCGAGAGCGCGCTCCAATTCATGCTGCAAAAGATCTCTGGTCAGACTTGAGCCGGATGCGTTGAACCATCAGACCGTCAAACCCCGCAAATGCTTCTCGCGGGCGGTTGCGGCCTGCATCAGGAACGGCATGTCATTGCCGGCGAGGACCATCTTGACGCCCATGCCGATGTATTTGGTGAGCCCCTCGTCGGTGTAGACACCCCCATTCCGCCCATTTGCCGTGCTTCTTGCAAGCATCGACCACCGCTTGGTAGGCCTTGGCCACATCGGGATGCATGAGCTGGCCCGGCAGGTTCATTTCCAGCGTCAGGTCGCTGGTTCCGATCAGCAGCACGTCGATGCCGGGCACGGCCGCAATCGCATCGGCGTTCTTGATCGCCAACGGGCTTTCCAGCATGACCACGACCAGCAGATTTGTCATTGACGATTTTGGTCGATTCTCCGGGCGGAAGTTGCGCAAAGCCCAGTTGCGGCATGGTTCCACCGATCGAGCGATGGCCCATTGGCGGATAGCGCAGCCGGTCGGCAATGGCCTTGGCTTCCTCGGGCGTATCCACATGCGGCATGACGATGCCGTAGGCCGCCATCCAATACACGCGTTGCCATGTCGAGCTGGCCCTGGGGCACGCGCACGATCGGCGAGATGCCGCAGGCGTTGGCCGTGACCGAGATCTGCACGGCCATATCGAGCGTCATCGAGTTGTGCTCGCAGTCGATGAACAGCCAGTCGTAGCCGCAGGTCTTCATGGCCGGAGCGATGTCGACGGTGCGGGCCTGGCGCAGGCCGACGCCGATGGCGAGTTCGCCCTTCTTGAGTTTCTCGCGCGCAGGGTTGGCGCCGGTGGGCGTGGTCGTCATCGGGCGGTCTCCTCAACTGATGCGGATGCGGGCTTGGCGAAGATTAGGACCAGGCGCACCCAAAGAGCAACGGCGGAGCTGCAAGAGCCCCGCCGCGCAGTCTCAAGCCAGCAAAAGGGGCCGGTGGGCCCTACTTCCACTCGATCTTCAAGATCTCATAGCTGCGCGAGCCCTTGGGAGTCGTGACTTCGGCGGTCTCGCCCTTGGACTTGCCGATGAGGGCGCGCGCAATGGGGCTCGAGATCGAGATGCGCCCTTCGCGCACGTTGGCCTCGAGGTCGCCGACGATCTGATACTTCACCTTCTCGCCGGTATCCTCGTCCTCGAGATGGACGGTTGCGCCGAACTTGATGGTGCTACCCGATAGTTTGGTGGTGTCGATCACGTCGGCGCGCGAGAGTTTATCCTCGAGATCGGCGACCTTGGCCTCGTTCATGCCCTGGGCCTCCTTGGCCGAATGATATTCGGCATTCTCGGAGAGGTCGCCATGTGCACGCGCTTCAGCGATAGCCTGGATGATGCGCGGCCGCTCCTGACCTTTCAGCCGTTGCAATTCGGCCTCCAGCTTGCGGTAGCCATCGACCGTCATCGGCACCTTTTCCATCGCCATCGCTCAATTCTCCACGTCGATGCACCACCAGATGGTCGCATCTTGGTCGTCAGTCTCACCCAGGTTTGGGGATTTGACCAGCCCTTTGCCCACAGGGAGTTGGGGGCGCCGGTCAACGGTTTCAACTATCCTTGCTTCGCTGATAGCTCTGCAAAGGGGCAACATTCAGATTATCGGACTTGAGGGCCTGAATTGCGGCAACGACCGCCACAGCACCCGCTCGGGTTGTATAATATGGTATCCTGTTGAGCAATGCCGTGCGGCGAATATCCTTGGAATCGACCAATGCCTTGGTGCCCTCGGTGGTGTTGATCACCAGCTGCACTTCGCCGTTCTTCATGGCATCGACGATGTGGGGGCGGCCTTCCAGAACCTTGTTGATCTGTTCGCAGGGAATGCCGTGCGCCTCGAAATGACGCCGTGTGCCACGTGTGGCGAGGACACGGAATCCCATGTCGGCGAGATCGCGAATGGCGCCGAGAATGTGGTCTTTGTCGCTGTCGCGAACGGAGACGAAAACAGTTCCGCCCTTCGGCAGCGCCGTGCCGGAGCCGAGCTGGCTCTTGGCAAAAGCGATTGCGAAATCGCGATCGATCCCCATGACTTCGCCGGTGGACCGCATCTCCGGGCCAAGGATCGGATCGACGCCGGGAAAGCGGGCGAACGGGAAGACGGCTTCCTTGACGGCGACATGCTGCAGGCGCGGCATAGTGAGCTTGAACGAGGCCAGCGATTCGCCAGCCATCACCCGCGATGCGATGCCGGCGATGGGCAGGCCAATCACCTTGGCGACGAACGGAACGGTGCGGGAGGCGCGTGGATTGACCTCCAGAATGTAGATCTGGCGGTCCTTGATGGCGTACTGCACGTTCATGAGGCCGACGACGTTCAACGCAAGCGCCAGGTCGCGCGTTTGCTTTTCCAGCCGCACGGCAATAGAGCGGTCGAGCGAATGGGCGGGCAAGGAGCACGCCGAGTCGCCGGAGTGAATGCCGGCTTCTTCGATATGTTCCATGATGCCGGCGATGAACGTGTCCTTGCCATCGGACAGACAATCGACATCGACCTCGACGGCATCGGCCAGATAGCGGTCGATCAGCAGGGGGCGGCGCGCGGAGACGACCAGCTCGGAATGGCCCTTGAGTGTCGTCGTCAGGCGCTGGATGTAGCGGTCGAGTTCGGTGTTGTCGGCGACGATCTCCATGGCGCGGCCGCCGAGCACGAAGGACGGACGGATGAGGACGGGAAAGCCGATTTGAACCGCGACCTTGGCCGCTTCCTCCGGCGACGCTGCAATGCCGCTTTCTGGCTGCATCAGGCCGAGCTTTTCGACCAGGGCCTTGAAGCGGTCCCGGTCCTCGGCAAGTTCGATGGCTGCCGGCGACGTGCCAAGGATCGGCACGCCAGCTTCGCCCAGCGCCTCAGCCAGCTTCAACGGTGTCTGGCCGCCGAACTGGACGATGACGCCCTTGAGGGTGCCCTTGGACTGCTCGACCCGGACGATTTCGAGCACGTCTTCGGCGGTGAGCGATTCGAAATAGAGGCGATCCGAGGTGTCGTAATCGGTCGAGACCGTTTCCGGATTGCAGTTGACCATGATGGTCTCGAAGCCGGCATCTGACAGCGCAAAGCAGGCATGACAGCAGCAGTAGTCGAACTCGATGCCCTGGCCGATCCGGTTGGGGCCACCGCCCAGAATGATGACCTTTTGGCGATCGCTGGGTGCGGCCTCTGACACTGGCTCGGCAAACAGCCCGCGCTCGTAGGTCGAGTACATGTAGGCTGTCGGCGAAGCGAACTCGGCGGCGCAGGTATCTATGCGCTTGAAAACCGGGTGCAAATCGAGGCGATTGCGCAGGCTTGCCACCTCGCGCTCCGGGATGCCCGCAAGCTTGGCCAGCCGCGCGTCGGAAAAGCCCATCGCCTTCAGGTTGCGAAGCGCCTCGCGCGTGGTCGGCAGCCCGTGCGTTCTGACCTTTTCCTCAAGGTCGATGATCTCCTGCATCCGGGCCAGGAACCAGGGATCGATCCGACAGGAGGCGTGAATCTGCTCGTGGTCGACGCCAAGACGCATGGCCTGCGCCACTTTCAGCAGGCGGTCCGGGGTCGGCCGGCCAAGGGCTGCGCGAATGACGTTCTTGTCGTCACCCTCGCCCAGGCCCTCGAACGTGATGTCGTCAAGACCGGAAAGGCCCGTCTCCAGACCGCGCAAGGCCTTTTGCAGGCTCTCGGCAAACGTACGCCCGATCGCCATCACCTCACCCACCGACTTCATCGACGTGGTGAGCGTTGGATCGGCGCCAGCGAACTTTTCGAAGGCAAAGCGGGGAATCTTGGTCACGACATAGTCGATGGTCGGTTCGAAGGAGGCCGGTGTGGCACCTCCGGTGATGTCGTTTTCAAGTTCGTCGAGGGTATAGCCCACGGCCAAACGCGCGGCGACCTTGGCAATCGGGAAGCCGGTTGCCTTGGAGGCCAGAGCCGAGGAGCGCGACACGCGCGGGTTCATTTCAATGACGACGAGGCGGCCGTCTGCGGGGTTGACCGCAAACTGCACATTGGAGCCGCCGGTTTCGACACCGATCTCGCGCAAGACCGCAATCGAGGCATTGCGCATGATCTGGTATTCTTTGTCAGTCAGCGTCAGCGCGGGGGCGACCGTGATCGAATCACCGGTGTGCACGCCCATGGGATCGACGTTTTCGATCGAGCACACGATGATGCAGTTGTCCGCGCGGTCGCGCACAACCTCCATCTCGAACTCTTTCCAGCCGAGAACTGATTCTTCGACCAGGACCTGGGTGGTGGGTGACGCATCGAGGCCGCGCTCGATGATCTCGAAGAATTCCTCGCGATTGTAGGCGACGCCCCCGCCTGTGCCGCCCATGGTGAAGGACGGCCGGATAATGGCCGGCAGACCGACGTGCTCGAGTGCGTCCGCCGCCTCGGCGCGGTTGTGGGCCATCTTCGACTTCGGCGTTTCCAGGCCGATGCGTGCCATGGCATCGCGAAACAGGAGGCGGTCTTCCGCCATGTCGATGGCCTCGGCCCGCGCGCCGATCATCTCGACGCCGAAGCGTTCGAGGGTGCCGTCCCTGGCAAGGCTCAGCGCTGTGTTCAGCGCGGTTTGCCCGCCCATGGTCGGCAACAGCGCATCCGGGCGCTCGGCCTCGATGATCCGCGCGACAATCTCGGGCGTGATCGGCTCCACGTAGGTGGCATCGGCCAGCTCCGGGTCCGTCATGATGGTGGCCGGATTGGAGTTGACCAAGATGATTCGATAGCCCTCGGCCTTCAAGGCCTTGCAGGCTTGCGTGCCCGAATAGTCGAATTCGCACGCCTGGCCGATCACAATCGGCCCTGCCCCAATGATGAGGATGGATTTTATGTCTGTTCGCCTCGGCATGGGGCCGCTTCATAGGGTAGGGGCGAGCTTTTGGCTATAGGGCATGCGCAACATTCCCGTGTGTCGCACTGAAAACGGGGACAACTTTCGCGAACCCGCCGCTGCTTGGCCCCGGCATGGCACTCGAGCCACCCAGAACCGCCTCATTTTTCGTTAACCACGATTACGCACAAGAGTTGTACTGACCGTCAGTTGCGCAAATGAGGGTCCCATCGATCGAGACATGCGTCCGAGGGGGACACCGATGTCATACCTGATTTTGCCGAACGGATGGGGCGTGCGCTCCCTCCGGGCCACCGCGCTGAGTGCCTTTGCCGCCTTGGCTATTGCTGTCGCGAGCAGCGCGCCGGCGGCAGCCAAACGTCCCGGCCAGCGGCACTGCTACGGCGATGTTTGCCACCGCGTGCTGACCCTTGCGCAGACGGCCGCCGAAACGGGCAAGGTTCGCCAACTCTATGCCTCGCATTACGACGATTGCAGCCGTGACCGGTTCAACCCTTGCGGGCTCACGAGTTCGGGCGAAGTGTACCGGCCCCATGCAGCGGATAATGCCGCGAGCGCCATCCACCCGGATGGCACCATTCTGTTGTTGCGCAATCCCGCAACGGGCATGGCTGCGGTGGTGCGCGTCATCAATTTCGGCCCCTTCTGGGGCAACCGGAAACTCGACGTCTCCCGAGCCACGGCTGACCGGCTCGGTTTTCGAGGCGCGGCGTTGCCAAGCTCGACGTCATGGTGGTCTATGTCCCGACGGCAGAGGAGACGCGTTACAAGCGCCGGCGACGCTACGAGCCTGTTGCCGGATTCATTGGACACAAGGCTACTATTGAGCACGCCTACCTCGCCTTTGCCGAGCATCGCGACCGCCAGCGCATGGCAAAACTGGCAGCGCTGGCATGCCGGATTGCGAAGCGCAGCGCTATGCCGAAGCTTGCGACGCTGACCGTGCGCTATCGCCGGGCGCGCCCGCATGCGTGAGCCGCGAAGACGTGAGGTCTTGAGCGGCGTGAGCAGGGCTCAAGTCTTTTGTCGCTCAGGCTTGATGAACGCCAGTCACTTTCCGGTTCGGCCGGCTCGGAGCGCAGTCCGGCCGACTTGATGCCGGCGATGGCGCAATATTCGTCCTTCTCGGACGTAGCGTTGCCGCCCAACGCCAACAGCGCCGATCGCGTGGCGCCCGCTGGCGTCTTCGATGAGGACGACGACAGTGAAGGGATGCATGTCCTCTGCTCTGGCGACCTTCAGAGCCTCGTCAAGATTTGCTCGCCGTGGGCGCGCGATAGCGTGGTCTTCAGGTGCATCGCGACTGCCTCGTTCGACGTTCGCGCGGGGCCTTAGGCCGGCATCGCCGTTTCCACGAGACGGCCCCAGAACGAGATGCCGGCGGGAATGGCCTCGTCGTTGAAGTCGTATTCGGGATGATGCAGGCCACCCTTGGTGTCGCCGATTCCCATGAAGATGAACGCGCCGGGGCGCGCTTTCAGCATGTAGGAGAAATCCTCGGCTCCCATCAGCGGCGGCACATCCGTCCTGACCGCGGCTGGACCGGAGATCTCGCGTGCGACGCTGGCCATGAACTCGGTCTGCGCGGGGTGGTTTTCCGTGACGGGATAACCCCGCCGGTAGTTCAGTACGACCTTGGCCCCATTGGCTGCCGCGATGCCCGAACAGATTTCATTCATGCGCTTTTCAACGTTGTTGCGCACCTTCTCTTCCAGGGTTCGCACGGTGCCCTTCAGGACGGCCGTTTGCGGAATGACATTGGAGGCTTCGCCGGCCTGGAACATGGTGATCGAGAGGACGGCGCTCTTCAGCGGGTCGACATTACGCGAGACGATGGTCTGCATGGCGGCATGGAGTTGGCAGCCGATGGCAACAGGATCGATGCTCAGATGCGGGCGGGAGGCGTGCGCACCGTAGCCTTCGATCTCGATGGAAAAGGTGTCGGCTGCGGCCAGCAACGGCCCGGGTCGCAATGAGAAATGCCCGACGGGCTGGTTTGGCTGATTGTGCAGGCCGTAGACCTCATGGATGCCGAAACGCTCCATCATGCCGTCTTTGACCATGGCCTCGCCACCAGCTCCACCCTCCTCGGCGGGCTGGAAGATGACGATTGCGGTGCCGTCGAAATTTCGGGTCTCGCAGAGGTACTTGGCAGCACCCAGCAGCATGGCGGTGTGACCGTCGTGGCCACACGCGTGCATGCGCCCCTTGACCTTGGAGGCATGCGGGACGCCACTGGTCTCGGTCATGGGCAGGGCGTCCATGTCGGCGCGGATTCCGATCACCTTGCCCGAGTTGTTGGAGCGGCCCTTGATCACGCCAACCACGCCCGTGCGGCCGATGCCCGGCACCACCTCGTCGCACCCGAAGGCCTTCAGCTTTTCGGCGACAATGCCGGCGGTGCGATGGACGTCATAGAGAATTTCGGGGTTTTCGTGGAGATCGCGGCGCCAAGCCGTGACTTCGTCCTTCATGCCGGCAGCGCGGTTCAGAATGGGCATTAGTGGTCCTTTCGGTGAGGTGTGATGGCGTTGGGTGGGATCAAGCTTGGCGGGGTGTCGCCTCCCCGCTGGCCTTGGCACCCAGATATCGGAGCACACCTTCACCGGCTGCCCGGCCTGTGGCAAGTGTCGCCTGCAGCAGGTATCCTCCCGTCGGCGCCTGCCAATCGAGCATTTCGCCCGCGACGAACACGCCGGGTCGCTTGACCAGCATGAGCGCGTCGTCAACCTCATCGAGACGAACCCCGCCGGCGCTTGAAATGGCCCGTTCGAGCCCTGTGAAACCCGTCGTCACAAGTGACAGATGCTTGATGGCGGCGGCGAGAGCGGCGGGGTCGACTGGGAGAGCGTTGGCGTGAACCTCTCGCAAGAGGGCGATGGCGACCGGCGGCAACTGAACGGTCTTGCGCAGCCAGTTCGACACCGATTGCTTGGCGCGCGGCTTCGACAATCGCGCTGCGAGGGTTGACACCTCGATGTCGCGCCTGAGGTTGACTTCGAGTTGCGCCACCCCGGTTGCCCCGAGGGCAGCGGCAATGGCATCCGAAAGAGCATAGACCGGACCGCCTTCGAGGCCGGTACGCGTTATGACCAATTCACCGACAGCGCGGTGCGTGCTGCCGTCCGCCCCTTCACCTGGACTTCCACCCGCTTCAGGGTGTTCCAGCGAAGCGGTCAGCGAACAGTGCGGACCAGGCCACCCGCACGCCCGCATTGGCCGGGGTGAGCGGCGTTACGCCCACACCCCAACCGCTGACGATCTCGACCCAGCCACCATCGGAACCGAGGCGTGGCCAGCTGCCGCCGCCGAGCGCCAAAACCACAGCGTCGAAACCGGGAAGTGCCACCTCGCCGTCAGGCGTTGCAAAACGCACGGCGCCATCGTCCGCCATGCCGAGCCAGCGATGCCGCACCTTGAGGCTGGCGCCGCGCTCGAGGCGGCGCAGCCAGGCCCGAAGAAGGGGCGAAGACTTCATTGCCACGGGAAACACTCGGCCGCTGGAGCCGACGAATGTCTCCTGGCCAAGGTCTTGCGCGAATTGGCGGTGGCCTCGGCATCGAATTGGGCGAAGCGGGGCGCCATCCACGCCCTCGCCGCGCCGTAATGTGCCAGGAACGTTTCGGCGGGCTCATTCTTCGTGAGATTGAGTCCGCCACGACCGGCCATCAGCAGCTTTCTGGCTGCACTCGGCATGGCCTCGAAGATCGTCACCGCGGCGCCTGATGCGGCGATGATCTCTGCCGCCATCAGGCCGGCAGGCCCGGCGCCGATGACGGCGACTCGGTGGCGCGCCTCGTTGTTTGCGGCCGCCACGGCCGCTGACCTTGAAGTGGCCTTACCACACGCCCGGGTTTGCCATGGAGGCCCAGGGTTCTGCCTTGGGCTTGGCCTCGCCCTGCTGGAGCAACTCGATGGAGATGTTGTCGGGTGAGCGGACGAACGCCATGCGACCGTCACGGGGTGGGCGGTTAATGGTGACGCCGGCCTTTTGCAAGCGGTCGCACAGGGCGTAGATGTCGTCGACCTCGAAGGCCAGATGGCCGAAATTGCGGCCGCCATCATAGGCCTCCGGGTCCCAATTGTAGGTCAGCTCGAGGAGGGGCGCGCGCTCGGCCCGGCCGCGGCTTTCGTCTTCTCCCGCCGCCAGAAACACAAGCGTGAAACGACCGGCTTCATTGTCCACCCGGCGAACCTCTTTCATTCCCAGCTTGTTACAGTAGAAATCGAGGCTGGCGTCGACGTTCGTCACTCTGACCATCGTATGAAGATACCGCATGATCGCAGGGCTCCTTGTTGCGCGTTGAATGCGACCGGGCTTGTAACATGCCCAATGGTGGGCATAGTGCAGCGTGGCCTGCCCGGCCGCAACCGGCAGGGACAGCGGCCTTGGTCGCCAAAGGATTGCCTTGAATACAGCTACAGATAGTTTTCCCCGCGATACGCATTATCAAGGTTGCTCAAACAAAATGATTTTCCAATTGAGCATAACGCATCCTGAGCGAATCGAATCAGCTGTCGAATATGAGGCGTTCAATTCATGCTTCATGACGGATTTTGGTCAGATTTCCGCCGTTATCCACGGTCGTACACAAGCGCCGTTGCGTGGCTTATTCCATTCAGTCGCCTGCAAGATTGCAACACTTATTAGTCAAGTATTTCAGCCTCTTATTTGGCCGACATCAAATCTGCCGCAGCGCGCGTTCCGACTCTTCGGCGGCACGTCATGGTTAATTTTTAGTGGACACCGACGCAATCGCTGTGCCTATTTCGACCCGTCGCCGACGGCTTCCCGGGGAGGGGGCAAATCGAACCGGAATGCGGTCGGTGATAGGGACCAGGAGCAATGAGATGGGCTGCTCCAGTTCTTTGTCTCAAAACACGTAAAAGTAGCGGGGTAAAACGCATGGGGGACACACCGAAACTGCCTCAGAGCACGCAAGAATCCTTTGGTGAGGGTTTGCGCGCCGACGAGACAGGTGGACTCGAGGTGTTCGAGATTGCAGGCACGATTAAGTGGTTCGATGCTTCCAAGGGTTATGGATTTATCGTTCCAGATAATGGCCTGCCCGACGTTCTCCTACATGTGACCTGCCTGAGGGCCGGCGGTCATCAAACGGCTTACGAAGGCGCAAGGGTTCACGCACAAGTCCTCAATCGTCCTAAGGGCATGCAGGCCTTCCGCATTCTGAGCATGGACGAGAGCACTGCCATCCATCCTTCGCAACTGCCGCAGCGGACGCATGTCATCGTCACGGCTGAGAGTGGATGGGAGCGGGCCATGGTCAAGTGGTTCAACCGCGTTCGCGGATTTGGCTTCCTGACCCGTGGAGAGGGCACGCCCGACATCTTCGTGCATATGGAGACGCTGCGCCGCTTCGGGTTCACCGAGCTGCGCCCTGGCCAGATCGTCCAGGTGCGTTGGGGGCACGGGGAAAAAGGTTGCATGGCTGCCGAACTGCGCCCGGATGGGCTGACATCGGGTTTGCCGGCTTCTCATTGACCTGACGAGCGCTTGCGTTAGCTTGCAGTCAACACGACTCAGGAGCTGACGCGCAAGATGCCTCGGTATCGACAGAACTCTGAGCACAGGGCCGCATCATTGCCGGCCCTGTTGCTGCTTGTGCTCGCGCTCTTGGTGGCTTTCGGCATGGATGGCCAGGCAAAGATGCGCACCGAGACTTTGAAGATTTCCACGAGCTCGGGTGTTCATAGCTTCGAAGTCGAGGTTGCCGAGACCGGCGAGGAGAAGGCGCGGGGCTTGATGTTCCGCCGCTCGCTTGCCGATAATGCCGGCATGCTGTTCCCCTATGCGCCCCCCCAGGAGGCGCAGATGTGGATGAAGAACACGTACATCTCGCTAGATATGGTGTTCATCCGCAAGGATGGCACCGTTCACCGCGTGGAAGCAGGTACGGAGCCGTTTTCAGAACGCGTTATCTCCTCCCGCGGGGCCGTGTCGGCGGTGCTGGAGCTTAAAGCCGGGATTGCTGCAAGTATCAATCTGGCCCCCGGGGACAAAGTCAGTCATCGGCTCTTTGGCACGGAGAAATGACAGCTGAGAGCCGTTCGGTTGGTGTCGCTTCAGATTTCTGCCCGTGACTGGCAGCTGCAAATTCCACCCGAAGCGGGCACGTGACAGCGGATAATCTTGACGACAACCGCCGAACCGGGCACATGCTCTGGACGACGGTTACGGGGTATAGCTCAGCCTGGTAGAGCGCTTGCTTTGGGAGCAAGAAGTCGGGAGTTCGAATCTCTCTGCCCCGACCACTCGATAATGGGAATGGACCGCACGCCATGTTGCATGCGCTCCATGCCATGGTTGTCCGCACTCAAGAGGCTTGCTCGATGGCCGCGCGCATTTTCCAGCCTGCAAAAACTGCCATGCAGTCGGGTGTCGCCCGCACCAAGGAGTGGGTGTTGGAGTTCGAGCCGCAAGTGGCGCGGGAGATCGATCCTCTCATGGGTTGGACCAGCAGTCGCGATACCAAGGCGCAAGTCCGTCTGGAGTTCGACACGCGCGAGGACGCCATTGCCTACGCCGAGCGCAACGCCATCCCCTATCGTGTGATCGAGCCCGCCAAGCGCAAACCGGTCCACAAATCCTATTCCGATAATTTCCGCTATGGCCGGATCGGCTCCTGGACACATTAGACCGGAAGCCGTCGAGGCCGGCGTCAGATACCCTCGACCTGAAAGCAGCGCCACCCGCACTTCACCTCTGATCAGCGCCGCGCCAGGGCCGCACGAAGGCGTGCCAGCATCCCCGGCATCGCTGCTCGCAGTTTCAGCCAAACTGGCCGGACGGCAGATGCGAGTTCTGCTTTCACTGCCACGCCCCGCTGCCACAGCGCGGTGTTGCGCGCCTGGGCGATCAGGCGCTCCTTCCAGGGCATGAAGACGTTGTAGGCGGCGGCGAACCATGACAACTGCATCAAAGCGGGCTTGGTGAGCTGGAAGATCCGCGCATAGAGCGCCGTGCCGCCGATCTTAGCGAAGATGAATACCCCGGTCGCGAGAAGGACATTGCCACTAGCGATCAACCACAGGGCCAAAAGTTTCAAGGGCAGGAACAGGAGCGACGGCACGAGGAAGACGGCGAGCGCCGGCCACGGCGGAAGGGCGAGCACCGCAGCCTCAAGCCGCGCCACAGCCCTGATACGGGCCAAGCTGGCGAGCCCGGCAGCCAATGGCTGCCAGCCCCACTCCTCGAAGACGATGATCGCCGCCAGCAGGACCTCGCCTGCCAGTTTCAAGAGTTTCTGGGTTGCCCGAATGGACCGAATGGCGGCTCGGGCCGTTTGGCCGCGGCGCACATAGCGCGAGCCGAGGCCCCTGCCCCGCCCTACGCCGCCTGTTTCGTCCTCACCACTCATAGGCCATCCAACCCGGCGGCAATTGACCCGGCAAGCCGCTGCTGTGCACAGACGCGCCCTATCCCTGAATGGGACGGGGCCGCGGCATTCTACCCGCTACAGGTTGGCCCCATGTTAAGGCCAAGTCGACAGACATCGTTGCCAGTCGTGTCGTCGGAGCTTGCCCTAGGGTGCCCCACTCTCCGAGAAAGCCGGGTCACTCGCCGCATCCGGCCTCGGCCTCCATTGCAAGGAAAAGTATTCCCCGCGGTCACGGGCCCATGGATCGAACGCATTGACGACGTTGGCCAATTCTGGAGCAAGGTCCGGCACAGTGCGCATGAGGACACGTTTCAACGGCGAGACCTCCCTGGCTTGGCCGTTCGGGTTGCCCTTTTCCATCACGCGCCCATCCGGACCGTTCTCCTGCACCCATTTGAGGCCTAGCGTGGAGTAGAACTCGGGCCGAAAGCTCGAGGTGAAGAACCGGTCGGAATAGAGCCGCCGCGAGGCGTTGAGAATGAAGACCTGGAATTGGGTTTCCGAAATCGCGAAGCCGTGCGGGCGTGTGGTCTCGGCGTGCCAGCCAACGAAGAGATCGAGGTCCTCGATATTGTCGACCCGATCGGCGTGGCGATGGCCGAGGCAATCCGTGATGGGCTGACGCGCGCCGGATGGCGTTTGCCAGCGCTGCGCGCCGGTAATCACCTTGGTCTCATCGCACACGTGCGTGCCGTAGATTTCGCGCAAGCTCGCTGCCAAACGTTCCTGGCGGGCCAGTTCTTTCGCTTCGGTTGGACTGAGGCTTTGGGCAGCTTTTTTTGCCTTCAAGCTCTGCTCGATGAAATCATCGAAACTGGTGAGGGAGCGCAGGCCGTACTGGCGGCGAAACTCGTTGAAGCGGGGTATGCCGCGCTCGCGGTCGCGCAGGATATCCAGTGCGATGACGTCGATCTTGCGGGTCGGGGTGCCATCGAGGCGTCCGGGCAATTCAAGGTTCTGTAGAAAGCGGGGCGCGTTCTCAAGGCCAAGCAGGCCGAGCCGTTGACGACCGAGACTAAGCCCCCAGTCGGCAACGCCGCGTCTGCGCATCTCCAGGGTCGCATTGCCATGACGTGTCGCCACGACTGGGACCTTGGCGACGATGCGGTTGGGATCGTCGTCGTGCCGGCGCATCTCGATCAGGTCCGGCACCAGAGAATGGAGACGATAGACGCTGACGAACTCCTCGGGAAAGTTGAAAGGCGAGCCGAAATGATTGACCCCGCTGTTGACGTCATCGAGGTTGGCGATCGACCAGCCCTTCTTCCGGCTGCCCGTGCCGATGATGCCGGGCCCGGAGGTGAAGACGGAATAGAGCGTGGTGCGGGCGTGCTCACGGTCGGAGGCGTTGAGGTGATTGACGACAGCCGACAGAGCCCGTTTGACGACAGGGTTGCCACCGAAGACGCCGTTCCAATTGGAATCCATGGCGATATCCAGGGGGCGGTTGTAGAGGAGTTGCGGCGTCCATTCGATGGTATGGATTTTGGTGATCATGGCTGCCACGACCAGACGGGCCACTTCGAAGAGTTCGTCGTCGCTGACATCCTTATAGGCAATCGGGGTGTCAGGTCGTTCGGGATCTCTCAGACCGCTGTCGACCGCGGGTTGTGCCGTGCCTCGCGCTTGAACGCATCGACGAAGAGATTGTGCTCGCGGGCAAAGACGGTGTGGAGGAACGATAAGCCAACGGTCCAGTTGTCGGGAAAGCCCGCCGTTTCCTGGCCCGCCCATTCCGGACGCAGCAAGCAGTCGGTCTCGCGACCCTGACACCCTTGCAGCACCGGCAGATAGCCTTGCTGGTCACCGGGGGATGAGCGATCTTTCAGCTTCACCATGCGGATCTTGGCGCCATCGCGCTGCAATCGCGTGCTGGAGCGGCGATCGTAGCCATAGATCTGAGAAGCGTCCCACCAGGCCGTGTTGAAGTTGCGCGACGTCTGGTAGGCGCGCTCGAGGCGGGTGTGGCCTCCGGCGCGAAATGTGCCGGGCGCGTTCGACTGGGCCACCAGGGCCCGCTCAATGAGGTCATCTGGACGGCAGCCCAGCGCGCGCGCACCTTCGGGCAGCATGGGTTGCTCGATGCCGTCCACCTTGGCCGATTGGCAACCGGTCTGCATCGGCATATCGGAATTGCGCGCTTCTTCGAGGTGGCTGAACCAGTCATGCGTCATGAACTGGATCCAGAAAGCTGCTAGCGCATTGAAGAATGGCGCCTTGCGGTAGGGACAGTCGGCCTTGGCGCTGTTCCCGGGCAAGCCTTGCCCATTGTTGCAGGTGGCGCTGCCACCGTGCCGCGTGAACAGGCGCCGGCTGATCACCTGCGGATCGGGTGTCAGCAGCGCGATCCGGCCGGCATGGCGATGGCGCGCGAATTCTGCCTTTGCGGTCGACGGGTCGGTTTCGTGAAACTCGACGTTGCGCGCGAACAGCTGACGGGCTGCACCCATGGCGGGATTATCGATGTCGTTGCAAACGCCATTGGCGGTGCGATGGCGGATCAGAGGGCCTGCGCACCGTTGGTTGCCATCAGCATCGATCTGCAAATGCACGTAGGCGGGATCATCGGGTGTGAGGCGCATCTGCGGCCAACGGCGCAGAGCAGGTCCGGCGACACCCCCTTCACCCGTGACGTAGGTCTTGTACGTGGCGTTGTCGAAGAGATTGAACTTGATCAACTCGAGACGCTGATACTCCAGATCGATCAGTGCGCCGGTCTCGCCATGCCCATCCTTCAGGAAACGGCGGAGAGGCGGGACGTCGCCCAACCATTCCGGCGCTCTCGAGCTCTTGTCGCCTGTCGACCAATAGTTTGACCAGTCGACCCACGGTGTCTCACGGTTGGCAAGCGCCCGTTCGTCGCCCCGGCAGCGCAACGCCACTTCGTTTGGCTTGCCCAAGAAGCGGTCGCCTCGATCGGAGGCGACCGGCCGCATGCCCCGAGCCAGTTGCGCGACGCATGAAACATAGTCGTTACCGCTCACGTAGGAGCCGGCGACAATGGCAGCGATGGCAAGCAGGGCGATGACCAATGGCCCGCGAAGCCGCTTCAACATTCAGCACGTCCCTTCATGTCTCGCCTGCGCCGTTACGGCTTGGTGTTGAGATCCGCCATCCAGCCGGTCTGGAAGCTTCTCGACAGGGCCAGCACGAAGACGGTTTCGTAGACGGCCAGCATCAGCAGCGCGCGGCTCGGCACAGCCAGGCCAAGCCACACCAACATGATGATCGGCGGGATAGGTCCCAACACGACAAACAGGTTTGATGACATGGCGAGCGCTGGCGAAACGCCAGAGGCGACATGTGCCAGCGCGACATAGATGAGGGCGATGCCAATGGCCTTGACCACCCACGTCTCCGCTGGAACGGGCTCGTGCAGCCAATCGAACGGCAGATGTGGCGCCCATATCAAGAGGCCGCCAAGCAGCAGGTTGCAGAGGATGCGCAAACGTACCAGCCATTTGAAAGACCCGAAGTGCTCCATGTGCTCCTCCTAGAGGCTCAGCAGATAATGCACGAGCGCGCGCCGGTCGTCGGCGCTCAGGGTGGTGCCATACTCGTGACCGGCGTTGGTGTTGCCGGAGCGTGCGGTATCGTAACAAAAGCCTGCGCTGGCATAGCGGCCGGGTTCGCAAGCCGGCGCCACATAACCGCCGCGGACAAGGTCCAGCTCATCGATGCCGCGAATGAACGCCTTCGGCCGCTGGGGCTGCGGCTTCAAGAGATCGTCGAGCGTTGGCACCGAACCGTTGTGCAGATATGGCGCGGTCAACCAGATACCGTCGAGGGGTTGGGCAAGGTAGCCCTTGTGCTTTTGGAAACTGCGGAAGACCCACGGCAAACCTGCGGGCCTGCCATAGACCCAATCGAGCCCAGCGTCGATCCAGCGGGCATACCACGGCGCCGCCGACGTCCACCCGCCCTTGTCATAGTTGTTGTAGGCAGCTGCCGCTTCCGGCGTCCACATGGCGATGCGACCGGGATCCGTCGCGATTTCGGCTTGCGGGATGATGGTCATGACACGCACGCCGTCGGGCGCATGGCAGGTGGCACACCCGGATTGGCGGAACAGTGCGCTGCCTCGCTCCCGCAAGGCTTGATCAACCCGCAAGGGTGATGGCGGCGACTTCAGGGTGCGCAAATACGCCATGAGACGATCGATGGTCGCCTCCTTGTAGCCGAAACGCGTTACCCCATCCCCCAGCGCGGAGTTGACGACCACCTCGCGCAGGTCGGCGGAGAGCCCGTCCCAGTGCCACAGCGTCGGGCTTTTGAGCTTCTCTTTGGCGGTGACATTCCAGGCCGGCATCACATCAGCATGATCGATGGTTTGATCAACGGGCTGGCGGAGGTAATCGAACTTGACGGGGCTGGAAAGGGGGAAAGGCGACCAGGCCCCCACCCGGCCGGCTCCACGTCCAGTGGAAGCGGGCACCGAGCCGGTCACGGATGAGGTCGCGGGCGACAGGAATGACGAGGTAGCGATACATGGCCGCCTCGTACCAGGGCAGCGGCTCGATCGCCTTCATGGCGGTGATCAAGGCGTCGGTCTTGAAGCCATCTGAAACTGCGCATGCCGCAACGAACCGTGTGTAGGCTTGGGCATCCAGCCGGCCGTTGGCGCCGCCAACGAAGATGCGTGGCTTGGTTTCACCCGGCAGCCTGTAGGTCTGCACATGACATGCGGCGCAATTGATGGCGACCACCTCGATGTCGAACGGGCGGGCGCCGAGACGCGTCCGGGAGAGACCGATCGGCGTGGCGTTGGGCGCGCCGTCCTGATTGCGCTCGTAGGTGAAACCGAAGGTCTACAGCTGGCCGCTACGCCGGAATCGCGTGGCATTAGATTGCTGCACGCCCTCGGCAGTGCACGCCAGATCTTCAATGGCAAGCTGTCGGCTGGCCTCGTTGCCGAGGGCCCCATACTTGAAGAACTCGGCATTACCGGCCTCATCATGCTCCCAGGTGCGGGCAGGTGTGCGTGGCATCACGCGTTCGGCTACCGCAACGAAGAGTGTCGGGTTGCCCCGCAAGATTGCCAGCATCAACGATGTTGCAGCGAGCAGGGCAAGCGGCACGCCGACGATCCACGAGGCCAACCGGCCCCATGCAAATCGTCCCCGCGGCTTTCCCGTTTTCGTGGCCATCGTTTGCTACGCACTCCTTTACATCGTCATCTGATCGGCGGCTGGCGCCTGGCGCACTCGCCTAGAACGTCAAGAGATAGGCCGCAGCTCCTGGCCGCTGGCGGCAGATCGGTGCCGTAGAGGTGGCCGGAATCTGGCGCTGCCCGGCAGGCGCGTGTCGAAGCAGAAGCTTTCGCCGCGCTCGCAAGTTCTCGCCGGGCAGACAGGGGGGGAGCCGTCAGCGTTGACAGGATCGAGCGTGATGCAGCCGGCGCCGCGCAAGGGTTAACGGGCGCTCATGGGCGGCGCCAGCAGATCGCGCAGGGTCGGGACGGACCCGTTATGGAGATAGGGTGCGCAGCCACAAGCCATCGAGCGGCATGCTGGCGTAGCCACTCGTCTTCTTGAATTGACGGAAGCGGTGCTCTGGCTCGGTGCAGAACAAGCGGTCTTTCTGGTACTTTTCCATCAGCGGCGTGTAGCTGTCGAGACGACCGCGGTCCGTGCCCACATAGCGAAGCGGTTCGATCTGGCCGAGGCGATCGCCTTCGTAGACGTATCCCTTGCTGCCCTGGAAGCCGTGGCAGGTTGCGCATTGGCCCATACAGTAGATCTCGCGACCGCGCGCTGCGGCCGCTTGGCTGCTGCGCGCGGTAGGGGCTCGGGGTGGCTTCAAATCAGAGAGCCAAGCCACGCAGGCGCGCCAGGGAGGCATGATCAACGGTGCTCGTTGACGCCGGCGCCGAGGGTTGCCGACAGGTTGCGTTCTTCGATCGAGGCATTGTTGCCATCCCAATGC
Source organism: Hyphomicrobiaceae bacterium (assembly GCA_041397705.1). GTDB lineage: Bacteria > Pseudomonadota > Alphaproteobacteria > Rhizobiales > Hyphomicrobiaceae. Next base: position 104,593 of record JAWKWC010000009.1, on the reverse strand, counting down.
AGGTGCATACGTTTGCAGTGCCCGCGGTCCCTGGGCAAAGATCGGCGGGAAATCACTGACCCCGGTGCGCTCCTGCGGCGTCAAGCAGTTTGGCTTCCAAGCGGCTGATGAGCTTGTAGGGATTGAAGGTGGTCGACCTGCTGGCCCCAATTGGTCACGGTGTCCGGCTGCTGGCGTTCGGGGTATGCGTCTGCCGCGATGCGGATGGCCCCGCGGCAACCCGGTCGCGGTTTGAGGCGGGGCAGACACTGCGCGAGCCTGATGGATCGGCGGGATCGCGCGCCATGGGTGCAGCCCGGGCGGGATCAAGCAGCGGCAAGAGTTCGCTGCGACGTGCAATCAACGTCGCGCGTACGTTCGGCACCACGATCCATTCCCACAGTGGACGCTCATAAATGGCCAACGGTTTGTCGGCTGCGAAATGCTTCGGCAAACCCGGCAGTAGGTGAAGCGCTTGTCGACGGCCATGTCGAACAGCGCAAGGAACAGCCGCTCGAGATCGACGGTATTGGCGGGCATGCCGGGCACGATCCGCGGGCGCTCGTCGCCGGGCATTTGGACGACGCCGGTGTGGCAGACGGCGCAATTGAACCACGTCATCTCGATGCCAAGGCGCCAGCCCGTTGCGAAGCCGATGGGGAGATCGCGGGAGATGCGGGGCTCTGACGTGGCGGGCGCCAGACGGGTGCCGGCCGGGGCGCTCGGCGATGTGGCGGACGCGTAGATGTCGTAGCGTGGCCTGCCTTGGGGCGTTGTTGCCCCCTCGATGATGAGGCCGAAGTGGCTCCAGTCGCCCTCCGGCAGAAAATACTCGGGGAACACCTTCGGCAGCGCCATGAACATGCGATAGGGCATGCCATTGGCCAACTCTGCGCCAATGGATCCGTACTTGAAGTGCGGCTCGACCGCCGGCAGGCTGCGGCCGCCATGAGCCAGAACACCTGGACCAGCATCCAGGCCAACAGAAGGAATGCTGCCGAGCGTGAATGCCGCAACGACCGCGCGAAAGGCCCAGCGCCGACGCCTGTCAGTCTGCATCTGACGATGCTGAACTCGGTAACGGCAGCCCCTGCGGCAGGCCTCCGAGGAGGCCGCCCGGCCGTAAGCCAGGCGCCCGCTCATGGCCCGGCCCTGGGGGCATCCGCGTGATAGATTGCCAGTATCCGTCGACCATGCGGGCTCTGTCGCCGTCGAAGCGATCCGGTTCGTAGCAACCCAGCGGGTTCTTGGGCGCGTTCATGAGGCACTTGTTGCAATGCGTACATGGTACGGGCGGCAGATCCAGACCGCTGGTCCAGTGCTGTGCCAGATCCGGATTGGCAATCAGGCCGCGGGCGATCGCTACCGCATCGAAATCGCCGACGGCGATGTGGCGATCGATCCGGCGGCGACTTTGCCACGCCTGTGGAGATCACGGGAATGGTGACGGCGCGCTTGATGGCAATGGTCTCGTCGGCGCTGACGCCCTCGACGGGGCGGCCCTTCTGCATGCGCCCCCAGAAGCGGGCGAACAGGCCACGCAAGGGCGGATAGCGGAAGAACAAGTAGTTGCGGAACGTGTATTCGCCCGAGGACAACATGGCATCGTAGGTGGAGGCGATGGTGTTGAAGGCGAAGTCGCCGGGCGGGTTCAGAGGATGGGGAAAGAGCGAGCCGATCGAGACATGCAGCGCATCGGCGCCAGCCGCCTCGACCCAACGGGCGACTTCGATGGTCTCGTCGAGCGTGTTGCCGCGCCCCTCGGTCGGGATGACATCGTTGAGATCGACGGCGGAGAGCTTGACCTGAAGATGATAGCCAGACCCCACCTCCGCGCGGATCGCGTGGATGACGTCGAGCAGGAAACGGGCGCGATTGAAAAGGCTGCCACCGTAGCGGTCGGTGCGATCATTGATGCCGGACGACAAGAATTGAGTGAACAGATATCCGTTGGCGGCGTGCAACTCGTATGCCATCCATGCCTGCTTCGCGCGCACGGCGGGCGGCCTTGGCAAAGGCCTGCACCATGCTGGATCTCGCCAATGGTCATGGCGCGCGTCGGAAAGCCGTGCAGGCTTTCGGAGCGTTGGTGGATGAGAGCGTCGGCTTGCCGATCTGCCGCAAGCCCGGCAGGTCCATCTGGCGGTCACAAGAGAGAGCTGCATGATGATCTTGCAACCGTGGTCGTGGACACGGCGCGCAATCCGCTGCCACGGCGCGATCAAGCGATCCTCGTGAATGGTGGCATAGCCGGCAATGATGCGGCCACTCATGAGAACCGGCACGTAGCTCGTTATGATGGCGCCGACGCCGCCTTCGGCAAACATCGCCTCCCAGTTGGCCCGCGTTGGCGTTGGCGTGCCATCCTCGAGGTCGAACCTGCCGGAGATCGAGGATCGCAGGAGGCGGTTTTTGAGCGTGAGATTGCGCGTCACGAGCGGCGACAACACGGTGGTGATCGGCGACGGCACCGGCGATGGAGCCTTGAGAGCGCTTCTGAGACGGCAAAGACGTGTCGGTGTGATTTGCATTCCGCCACCTCCGCCAACCGTTGGTCGAGGCTTCGGCGGCGATTGCGGCGAACAGCGCCATGATAAAGCGGCGCGCTGACACGCGGACCAATGGGCGATTGCAAACTCATAACCTCCGGGCGCGTCGGAGGTCAGAGCGGCGCATATTCATGACCACGAGCGTGAAGGGCGGCAGGCGTCCTGAGACGTGGGGAGGGGCCAGGGGGTGCGCTGGCCCGGTCTGGCGAACGATGCGCTCAGGTGCGGTACGGATCGCGGCCCAGGCGAGATCGCGGGCAGCCGGCTGCTTGCCTTTGGGGGCATCGGCACGATCTGGCGCATGGCGCGCAGGATCCTCGCGGCTGTTGGCCAGTGTGACCTCGATGGCGTGCAGTCCATAGAGCAGGTCGCTACCGACATGGCCAACGATAGCCTCCCGCGCTCGCTTGTCCGCACCCGACAGGCGTATGACGAGGCCGCTGAAGGAACTGCCTGCCGGGCGCGTTCGATCCGGCGGTGCAGGTGCCAAAGATGCTCGCCGAGAGGCTTGTAGGCGTCGTCGCGCGGGGTATCGGGACCGTGACCTAGATAGGGCCACGCCATGACATAGGCGAGCGCTGCCTCGGCATCGCGTTCTCGCGCCCTGTCGCAACGAAGCGTGCGATCTGCTCCACGGGCACGGTCGGAAAGCGGTTGTCGGCGCTGAGGCGGTCAAGTTTGGCCGCAAGCTCGGCCTGGCCCTGGCGCGGATGTCACTTTGATGCGGCAGGAAGGCCGGCAGCACCATGCCGCGGCGGCGGAACTGTCTCTCGAGGCGACGGACGATCAGGCGATTGACCAGACGGCCCTTGCGCGCGAACAGGCGGGCGAGGCCCGGATAATCGATCATCGTGTCGATCTCGTTCGCCTGGTCCACGACCACGACGGATGCGAGCATGGGAATGGAGATCAGCCTTGCCATCTGCCCCCTCCCCTCACTGGTGCTTCATCCAATCCGTCGTACATGTCGCCCTCAATCCTGGGGCCAGGGGAAGAACGCATTGCGCACGCGCCCTACCTTACCGGTCAGCTCTGGGAAATGATACGAGCACGCTCGCCATGCCATTGTCGCGGATCCAGCGCATGCCGGTCGGCGTATAGGTGTCGTCATTGAAATCGTCGGTGTAGAAGCGATCGCTCTTGAGCCGGCGTGTTGCCATCAGGATGAAGATCCGGAACGCGGTGTCGGAAAATCCAAAACCGGGGGGCAGCGGCTCGGCCAGGCAGCCGACGAGAAGATCGACCTCCTCAACCGAGCTGTAGACACGCGAGAGTGCGCTGGCTGCGTCCTCGTCCCTGCCCGTCAGTTCCTTGAAATTCGTTGGTACGGGCATGCGCAGCTGGCGGCGCATCTCGCAGTAGCGGGGCACGCCGCGTTCGCGATCGCGAATGATGTCGGTTGCTGCGAGATCGATGACGTGCGGGTTGGGGCCCTGGAGGGTCAGACGGCGCAGGGTGTTGGGAAAGTTGTGCAGGCGCAGGGCGCCGATGTTCATCGTGGCAAACGAATAGAGCGCATCGGCCATATCGACATGCTCGAAGATCCCGCGCGTCCTCGCGCCGACGCAATCGACCAAAAGGCAGGCGTGTGACGACGGCATCGTCGGCCAATCGACGGAAAGTCAATTCGTCGGGCAACAATGCATGCATGCGGTAGACCGCGACGAACTCCTCGGGTGATGGCGAATGGGCGGCCGTGATGGTCCTTGGAGAGCCCGGGATTCCGTGATGCGCTCGCCCAGACCCTGGCGGCCATAGCCTTCTCGTAGGCCTCCCCAGCACGCCCCACCAATTGCCGCATACCGGCCCTGAGGGTTGCAGTATTGAGGATGGCGGGGTCCATTCGACAGCGTGGATCTTGGCCATCAGCGCAGCGTTGACGAGCCGGGCCTTGCCGAAGATCCAGTCGCCGCGTGCACCAGGGTGGTCGAGCAGCAGCTGACGCGCGATGGCGTTGTGCTCGCGCACGAATAGGCTGGTCATCAGGGACAGGCTGTTGCCACCAACTGTCGTTGAAGCCCGCGAGTCGACCCTTTTTCTCGGATCGATCCCCAGGAAGCCCTGGGGGGTCGAGATAGAGCTGGCCATCATCCAGCAACTTGCCCGAGGGATCGGAGCGCATCTGGCGGATGCGTGCAGCACTCGAACCATAGATCTGAGAGCCGTCCCACCAGTGCGTCACGTGACGGGTAGGTTTCGCATGCCCTCGTCCTCCGGCCCCCGATCCAAATCAGCGAGCGTGCGGTGGACGGACATGTGGCCGGGCGTGTGTTGGTCGCACCACTCCTCCCAGGCATCGCCTTCGGGCAATGGCACCTCGATGGCGCGGGTGGGATCATTGTCGCCGTGGCTGAACCAGTCGTGCGTCATGAACTGCAGCCATGCCCCGGTGAGCAGATTGAGGTGCGGCACTGGTGAACGCCCGGACGCGCGAGCAGTTCGTTGGAGATCAACCGCGGATTGGGGGGTCAGCAGGGTATCGGGCTGCTCGCCATAGGCTTGGCTCAGCGGGACGTTGCGCGTGAAGCGGGCGCCCGCCATGCCCATTTGTGGCACGGCAAGATCATTGTAGGAGCCGTCGGGTGTGCGGAAGCGGCGGACATCGGGCGACCCGGCCATCGTCTCCTGGTCCATCGCGCCGCGCTGCTCGAGCCGGCCCACCATGCAAATTGCGCCTACGCAAATCGCGCTGCAGCGCCAGCAAGTTGACCACCGACAGCGCGAACGGCATCCGGAACCATGGAATACGCCGATTGAGAAGCCGGAACACGGCACTCACAAGGCCTCTCATCACTCCCCCTCACGAATGCGCCGGATCGCGAGATCCGATCGCCACGCCCGCGGGCATAACCAGCTGGCAAAACTACCGCAATGGAAACACGCCCATTCGGCTTTCGCCACCGACACAGCACTCTGCGGCGCCGGCGTCAATAGACGGCCACGCAAGCCGCGACCGGCATGACTGGCACAGCCAACTCCCTCCAACTGGCACCTGGCGGCACCAGCGCAACGCGCTCTGGCCCCAATGCCACCGCGCGATCAGGCGATGGGCTTGGCGCACACGCAGCTCTTGCGGGGCGCCAGCAGCGTCGCCTGTATCGAGCTTACGGGACAGAAAAATGGCCGCATCGAGCTTTTGGAAGTTGCGCTTGCGATAGAACTTGAGGGCGGTCTCGTTGTTCTCCGCAACCTCCAGGACGATATGCGTCGAGCCTCGCAGGCGAGCTGCGTGCTCGATCTGCTCGAACATGAACGAGCCGATGCCGAGGCCGTGATAGTCCGGATGGACGGCGATTTCCTCGACAAAGAGCGGCCGCATGCCGCGTTTCTCGAAATAGCGATAGTTCATCCAATTGTCGGACCCGGCGATCGAGTAGGCGTATTCGGCGTAGCCGACGAGCTGGTAGCGCTCGTCATGGCGGACCTCGAACACAAGCTGCTCGATGCCCTCCTCCTCGTAGATCTCCATGAAATGCTTCTTGTGGCGCGGGCGCTGGTATTCAACGGTCTCGCGGTTGACGTCACGGAAGACCAGCTTCAGGAACTCCCACACGCGGTTGATGTCGCGACGGTGCATGCGCCGCACCCGGAGTTCGATGTCGGCTGCCACGACCGGTTTTGCGGAGGCCGCGTCGGCGGATTTGCCTTGGGGATTGCGTGCCATTGGGATCCTGCTGGGCCGTTGCGTCAGCGACTATGGGCGCCAGCCGCCCTTCCCTACCTCATTGTCGGATGGGTCAAGGTTGTCCCTCAACGAAGGTCCGGTCAACCTCGGGCAGTGGTTCGCCGGCAAACGCGGCCTCGAAGGCCAGCAGACGCTTTCGGATCGACAGCAATTCGACAATGGTGGTCCAGGAGTTGACGAGGTACTGAAACGAACTCGAGACCTGTGAAAACGCGGTGAGGATCTGCTGCAGGATGCCGAAGGTTATTTTTCCCGCGGCAATCGTTGGCGCCAGGATCACATAAGCGAAAATATTATCGGCCTGCAGGTACAGACCGCGAAAAATATTGAAATAGACGTAATGGAAATACAGCCGGAAGTAGGCCGTGCGGACATTGCCGAACAATTGCCCCACGGTCATCGGTTGGGCGCGGGCCGTATCGTCCTCGCCGTAGACCAATTCTTTTCTGTAAGCTGCTTCCACGCGCTGGTTCAGGAAATTGAGACCTGGTAGCTTGATGCCGGCAAAGGCCAGGAGCAAAGTTCCAAACAGCGACCAGAAGATCGAGGCGAAGAACAATGGCGCCGCAATCTTGCCGACCACGGGAAGCTCGCTGACATAGCTCGATAGCGCGAACAGCACGGGCAGGAACGCGAACAGCGTCATGATGGATTCGATGATGGAGACGCCAAGGTCTTCCATGATGGTGGCGAAGCGCATGGTATCTTCCTGCACGCGCTGCGCCGCACCTTCGATCCGGCGGATATCCGGCCATCGCGACATGTAGTAATCGTTCATGGCCGTGCGCCAGCGGAAGACATAATGACTGGTGAAAAACTTCGTCAGCACGTAAACGCCCATCCAGACGAGGGCGATTTCGGCAAAGATCAAGAGGAGGCCGTAAAGCTGTGCGACGGTGGTGGTGGATTTACCTGACAATGCATTCTGTACGGAATCGAAAAAGGGGCGCCGCCAATTGTTGAGCGCACCCGACACCTGCACCGAGTAGTAGCTGGAAAAAATGATGAGCATCGATCCCACGACCGACCACCACTGCCAGGGATGGGGCGAGAGATGGAACCAGACGGCGGCGAAAAGTCCGCAGACCACCAGCGCGTAGGCATAGAACCAAAGGAACTCCGGCGTCACGAAATAGCTGAGGCCGATCACCGGCTCGGCCGGGGCCTTGGCCGGCAGTAAACCCAAGCTGACGCCCAAATTCTCGGCGACCAGATACCACAGCGCCACAGCGAAGGCCGCGTAGATCACTGCCGAGATGAAGAACAGCTTGGGTCTTGGAAAAAGGATGTGAACACGGCGTTTCTCGCAGCGAATCCGTCCATGGCGGACTTGGGCTTATAGCCGAACGCTGCCGCAGCCGCGCGTTACAAGTTCGCAAGCCCGTTTGCCCGCACCAGCACAGAACCGCCTCGGCGAGCCCCTGATCTGGCCGGCAGCTCGGCCTTGGGCTGGACGCCCGTGCGATCCGTGTCACAATTGCCGCAGGCCCGTCTCGTCGCCCACAAGGGGGATCTGCAATGTCCGATGCCGTCAGTGCCCGAGCAAGCAGCCCGACCGCCATCGACCTGTCGGATGGTCAAGCCTTCGCGCAGGGATTTCCGCACGAACATTTCGCGTGGGCGCGCACGCATGCGCCGGTCTACTGGCATGAGCCGACGGCGCGCACGCCGGGCGGCGAAGGTTTCTGGGTGGTGAGCCGCCATGAAGACATCATGGGCATCATGTGTGCGCCCGAGACATACTCCTCCGACCTGGTGCCGCCGCGCACGGGTGGTGGCACAGGCATTCATGACGATCCACAGGCCGGCCGCACAATGATTTTCATGGACGATCCGCGCCACAAGCGGTTCCGAAGTCTGGTCAACAAGGGGTTTTCGGCGCGTTCGATCCTGGCGCTGGAGACCGAATTGCGACGGCGCACGGTGGCGCTGATCGAGGCCATGCCGGAGGGGGAGCCGTTCGATTTCGTGGAGGCCTTCTCGCGCGACGTGCCGCTGCAGGCGATCTGCCTGCTGCTGGGCGTGCCACAGGAGGAGCGGGCGCAGCTTGTCGAGTGGGTGGATGCGGGGATCGCGGAATCCAATGGCGAGATCATAGCGCGCGCACAGTTCAAGAAGCTGCGGGATTATGGCGCTGATCTCATTAGGAAAAAACGCAAGGCTCTGACCGATGATGTGCTCTCGACCATCATTCAGGCACGTCTGGACCCAGGCGAGGACGGCAGCGAAGGCGGTGCGCTCGACGACAACGAGCTGGTGAACTTCTTCTTGCTGCTGTTTGCAGCGGGATCGGAGACGACTCGCAGTGCCATCGGCGGGGGTATGCACGCCTTGATGGAACACCCTGAAGAGATGCAGCGGTTACGCACCGCCGACGTGATGGCCACGCGCATTGCGCTCGACGAGATCCTGAGGTGGACGACGCCGTCGATCTACAAGCGGCGGACTGCGACGCGTGATATCACCCTGCATGGCCAAACGATCCGTGCGGGCGACAAGGTCACCTACTGGGAGATGTCGGCCAACCGTGACGAACGCGTATTCGACGCCCCCTTCCGTTTCGACACGCGGCGGGCGCCGAATTTGCATTTGGCATTCGGCTTTGGCACGCACGTGTGCCTTGGAGCCAGCCTGGCGCGGCTGGAATTGCGGGTCGCGTTCAGCGAGTTGCTGTCGCGGATCTCTGCGTTCACTCCAGAGGGTCCGATCGACCTGATGCCGTCGAACCGGCTGCTCGGCATCCGCCACATGCCCATCAGCATCCGGAAAACGGCGATGGCAGCGGCGTGATGACGGGGCGACGCGTACCGGGCCGGCCATGCGCCCGCCCGGCGATGCGCACTCAGTCGGATTGTGTCGGCGGGTGCAGCCGGCCGAACGTGATCTTTTCGCCTTCAAGGCGCTTTCGGCTTCCAGCGCCTGGGCCAGCTCTCACGCTTGCGCTCGGCTTCCCGCTGCCGGTTCCATAGCGAGGCATAAAGGCCGTCCAGCGCCATCAGCTCGCCGTGCGTCCCTTTTTCGACAAGGCGCCCCTTCTCCAGCACCATGATGCTGTCGGCGGTGACGATGGTCGAGAGGCGGTGGGCAATGACGAGCGAGGTTCGGTCGCGCGATACGCGGTCCAGCGCGTCTTGGATCTCCTTCTCCGTGTGGCTGTCGAGTGCGCTGGTCGCCTCGTCCAGAATGAGGATCGGCGGGCCCTTCAGAATCGTGCGTGCGATGGCGACTCGCTGCTTCTCGCCGCCCGAGAGCTTGAGGCCGCGCTCGCCGACCATGGTCTCATAGCCTTCGGGCAAGGTGCGGATGAAGGTGTCGATCTGGGCAAGCTTGGCAGCCGCCATCACCTCGTCGTCGGTCGCGTCCGGGCGGCCGTAGCGGATGTTGTAGAGAATGGTGTCGTTGAAGAGCACGGTGTCCTGGGGCACGACGCCGAACGCCTGGCGCAACGAGGCCTGGGTGACGTCGCGGATGTCCTGGCCGTCGATGGTGACGGAGCCGCCGGAGACGTCATAAAAGCGCATGAGGATGCGGCTTATGGTCGATTTGCCGGCACCGGACGGCCCCACGATGGCGACCATTTGGCCGGCAGGCACCTCGAAGGACAGGCCCGACAGAATTGGGCGGGTCGGCTCGTAGTGGAACGCCACGTTGTCGAAGCGGATGGCACCCCCTTCCACCTTCAAAGGCTTTGCGCCTGGCTTGTCCTGGACTTCGGGCTGCTGCTCGATGACATCGAGCATGCGCTCGATATCGGTGATGCCTTGCTTGATTTCGCGGTAGACCATGCCCATGAAGTTGAGGGGGATGAAGAGCTGCAACATCAGGGCATTGACCATGATGAATTGGCCGACGCTGGCCGTACCCGCCATCACGGCGGAGGCCGACATCGCCATGCAGGTGGTCAAAGCGAGCGTAAAAATGATGGCTTGGCCGGCATTCAACACGGCAAGCGAGGTGTAGGTCTTGATCGAGGCCTGCTCGAAGCGGGCGATGGACGCGTCATACCGCTGGGCTTCGCGGTCTTCGGCGCCGAAATATTTCACCGTCTCGTAGTTCAACAGGCTGTCGACCGCCTTGGTGTTGGCATCGGTGTCGCGTTCGTTCATCTGCCGGCGAATCTTCACCCGCCATTCCGTCGCTTTCACGGTGTAGGCGAGGTAACCGACGATCATGGCCAGAACGACCACGACGTAGCGCCAGTCGAATTCGAAGGCGAGCACGGCAAGCACCAGCGCGAACTCGATGATGGTGGGGATGAGCGTCATCAGCGTCATGCGCGTGATGTTCTCGATGCCGGTGCGGCCACGCTCGAGGACGCGCGTCAAACCGCCGGTCTTGCGCTCCAGATGGAACCGCAGTGACAGGCGATGCATGTGCTCGAAGGTGGCCAAAGCCAACTTGCGGACCGCATTCATGGCGATCTTGGCGAACAGCGCCTCGCGCGACTGGGTCAGCGCCACCATGGCGATGCGGGCCAGGCCATAGATGACGGTGGCAAGGATTGGCGCTGCCACGAGCCAGGCAGCCTCGCCTGCCGGCACGCGACCGCCGGAAACCGCTACCAGGGCGTCGGTTGCCCATTTGAAGGTGAACGGCATGGCCACGGTGACCAGCTTGGCAAGCAGCATGAGCCCGAGCGAGGACCACGCGAAGCTGGAGATCGGGGCGATCATGCGGCCAGATATAAGGGCGAGCGCCTTGAGGGCACGCCACTGGCTGACCGACAGGCGCTTTGTGAACCAACCCGTTGGTTCATGTGGCGGCTGGCTCTTGTCCGGCGGGGATGATTGGGGTGGCAGGTTTCCATGCATGGCATGGTGATAATCCTGCCGCCGTCCAATGTCGAACCGCGAATGCGGCCTTAGAGCGAGATGCGCAGCGCGGAAAGCCGCTCGGCGATGGTGCGGAAGGCGCTGACGAGCTCGATATTGTTGTCGGCCTGGAAGGCATGAGCCGAAGACGTGGCGCAGGAATCCAGCAGTGCCTGGGCGGCTGCGGGCGCCTGGAAGGCCACGGTGTAGACGATCACGCCATCAGCCTTCATGCGCGAGCACAGGCGATCGGCCTGTTCCGGCGAGCTGTTGGCTGTGCCCAGATTGATCGAATTGAAGCCCGAGCCGGGGATATAGCTGGTGTTGAACTCGCCGTCGGTCATGAGCAAGACGGCCTTGATGACCTTGTCGTTGCTGGCCTTGGGCTTGCTGTCTGCCGGCCAGATGTTCTGCCACGCATGGGAGATCAGATACCAGCCCCAGGCCAGGCCAATGTGGCCGGCCGTATAGCCGTCGGTCCTCAGGGCGTTGTTCAGTGTTGAGCTTGGCCGTATCTGCCGTCAAAGGCGTAATTTTCGACGGGGGGCAGTAATAGTTGCGGTTGGCGCGCGACGATGAGACGCCGAGTGTATCGGGGCCAACGGGCGCTGCATCGGTGTCGTTGTTGATGCCGGTGCGCTCGACCACGCAACCGTCCCGGCTGAGCCCACCAGAGACGGTGGCCGCGTAAACGTCCGCATTGACGGCCGCACTGTAGGGCGCGAGCGCGACGCGCACGTATCCGGCTGGCGTTTCGGGGGTGATGATATTGGCGACCAGGGTCCGCGCCGCCGATTTCAAGCCATCGATCTTGCTGCACGGTTGGCACATCGAGCCGGTGATATCGAGCACCATGGCCAGTTCGATCTGCTTTTCGTGGTAGGTGACCTTGGTCGAGCGGGGGTAGTTGAACGACGGAATTCCTGCCAGTTGGGCGAAGGTGGTTTCCACCTTCACTTCGACAGCGACGTCAACCTCGCCCTTATTGCGGTTGATCTGAACGTTCGGCCCGACGACGGATACGCCGGTGATCGGGGTCGATGAGAAATGGGCAGAGAAGAACCGCTGGGCGCGATCTTCCACATCTGCATCGGTGAAGTTCTCATCGTCGAGCATCTTGGCTGCCGCCAATGCGGAGGCATCGAGCGCTGCCGATATTCTGGTTGAAATGTTGTATGCGCGCGCGCTGTCGATCGCGATGCCGACAGTTAACACGACTAACATTATCGAGAGGCCAAATAGGATGGAAATGGTGCCGTGGTCGTTATGTGCGAAACGCTTGATCCATGCAGACATGTGCGACGCCTGACCTGATAGATGATGAATGTTTCCTTAGTCTTTCCTGAAGGCGCTAAATTTCATTTAAAGCTCCCGGACAAATCCAATCTAAATCCAACTAATTTGCGGCTTCCGAGCCGGTTCAGGTGAGCTTGCTCCCTACCGTTGCTCGGCCATGGCGCCTCGGGCCACTCACACATTCGTGAATAGAATACGATACGTTCCCTATTTACATCGATGTTGAACGGCGTTAAATTCTATTCATCGGACGGGGACAACAGACACCCGGACGGACAAGACAACCCAGGGGATCAGGCGAGAGAGCCGGCCCCGCACCCAACGGAGACCTCCCATGAAGACGCTCGTCGCCTCGATCCTCGCCCTCGGCCTGCTGGCTGGTGCCGCTTCCGCTTCCACCGTGACCCCGGCTCAGGCGGACAACACGACCGCAGAGTGGTGCGCCCCCTACTACGCCACTAAACCTCGGGTGCCGGCCTCAACCCCGGCACCGACCGACCAAGCCTCTCACATCATTGCCTGATCCCGACCGCATCCAAACCCAACGGAGACCTCCCATGAAGACCATCGTCGCTTCGATCCTCGCCCTCGGCCTTCTCGCTGGTGCGGCTTCTGCTTCCACCGTGACCCCAGTGCGAGCGGACAACACGACCGCTGAATGGTGCGCCCCCTACTACGGCCACTAAGCCTCGAGGTGCCGGCCTCTCTATCCGGGGCAAGCTGACGCTATCAGAATATTCAGCCCGGCCTTTGCTGGTCCTCTTCGCTGGGGTTGGGCGCATATTTACAGTGCATATTCAAAAATAGCCCCGGCGTTTCGGCGCTCGGGGCTTTTGGTTCGTGCAGCAGATGAGCTTGCGGTTCGATCAGGGAATGAACAAGCGCTGACATGGCGGATGACATCGACATCGCCGATGCGCCCGCGATTGGCCCGGAGTATGCGGCGATACTTGCGGCCGGTTCCGTAGTGCGCTTTGGCGATGACGGTCAGGGATCCTTGGGGCCGACGACATACCAGCCGGGTGGCTGGACGAGCTGGCCAGCCCCTTCACAGCTGGCGCTCTCATCACCATCGCCTGCGCCTGCGCCTGCGACTGCGCCGCGGGTTGACTCGCCGCCCTCGCCGGGCCTGCGGATATCTGCCGGTCGTGCGATGGGCACGTTGATCGATTTCACCGCGACATGCGCGCCCGCGCCATGCACGGGCGCAGGGACGGGTGTGCGTTTGCTACAGCCTTCTGGCGACTGTTCGCGGCTGGCGCTGCCGCCACTGCAGACACGGAGGCTGCCTTCTTTGCTTTCTCGGTCTTCTCCGCCTTCTCGGCCGCCGCGGCTGCGGCGGCGGCCCGTGCAGCGCGCATCTCGTCATCGAGGCGGGCCTGCTCTGCGATGCGGTTTGCCTGCTCCAGCGCCTTTGCGGCCTCTTCGCGGGCACGGCGAGCTGCGTCCTCGGCCTGAACCCGCGCCGCGTGGCGCCGTTGCTGCTTTTACAGCTTCGACCTCCTTGGAGGCTGCCAGTCGCGCCTCCTCGGCCTTTTCGAGTTGAGCAATGCGGTTCGCTTCGGCTGTGCGCCACTTGGCGGCGGCTTCCTTGCGCGCTGCTTCCGCTTGGGCCGCCTCGGCGCGTCGGCGCTGCTCGGTCACTTCATTTGCCGCGGCGGCAGCTTTGCGCGCCACCTCGGCACGGCGCGCTTCCTGTTTCAGGCGCTCGTCCGCCTCACGTTGGGAGACCGCCAATTTTTTACGGTCGGCAGCCTCGCGCGCTTCCTTGGCTCGCCGGTCGGCTTCCGCACGCTCGTTAGCCGCTGACGGCCATGTCCTCGCGCGCTTTGCGGGCCGTTTCACTATCTGGCACGACGGCGCCTTTTGGCTGCAGCGGACTGACGGCGGTTGCCGTTTGGTCGGCACGTGGCGGGGGCGGCGGATCTCGGCTCGCGGTGGTCGTGGCCAGCGCTGGCGGCGCATCCGTGGCGGCTGGCGCTGGAGTGGACAAGCGGCCGACGACGGTCTGTTGGAATTCGCGGTTCGCTTTGTTGATGGCCGCGACGGTGTCGTCGAGAACGCCGCCGCTGGGTGCGGCAGGCGGTGCTGGAGGCTGCGCGTTAGCTTGCGGGATCGTGTTTTCGGAGGATTTTGGCGAAGGATCGGTAGCAGACGGGGCGGGGGCGCTCGGGCCGGTCGCCAGCGCGCCGACGATTTCTTTTTGGAAGGCCTCCTTGGTCTCCTTGACCAGGTCCTTGGCAGTGTCGACGACGCTTGCGACACCGGCGCCATCGTTCGGGCTGCCGGGCTCGCTGGCGGTCACGGCCAGGGGCGGGAGCACGCGTGGCTTTGCGCTGGGAGTAGCTGTAGACGCTGCTGGCTCGCCACGGCGCTCGACATTGCGGCGATGAACGGCATCGGCGACAGGGTTGGGCGCGGTTGGCTGAGATAGGCGCCGGATCACATCGCCGTAGCCGCGCTTGGCGCGAACAAGCCAATCGACACCGGCTTCATGGTCCATGGTGGCGGCCTGTGCAAGACGCGAGGCGGATGTGTCTGACGCGGCTGCGGTCGCGGCACCGTTCGTGGACATATCGCGCTTCTGGCCGAGGATAGCGTCGTAGCGCCGCCGGCCGCCGGCCGCCAGATCTTCGGCCCGTTGCCGGCTTTCGGCGGACACGCGCTCTTGCGTGGCGCCGTCAGCCGCCACGGTGGCGGTCGGCTTTGCAATCAAGAGCGCTGCCAGCCGTGGCGAGCGTCAACGCTGCGCCCATCGACCGCGCACCCATCGACCGCGCTCCTCACCTGAACCATCCTCAAAACTCCATGCCCGGCGGCGCACCGCATGCAGCAGGCCATTCCCTGCCGAAAAGCCGCCTTTCGGCAGCCGCTGCCGCCGAGCTCATGTCTGTCCTCGCCAATTTAAGGGCATTCGCCCGGCATCTCAAATGCAGCCCGAAGGCAAGAATAACAGGTCGGGCGATTGGTTGATTTTAGGCCCGATCCTTGCGAGGTCCCAAGCCTGACCACTGTCGCGTCGGGGGATGAGACGATTTGGCCATGGTTGCATTGCCTGCCGATTGCGGGGTGCTATGGCATGCGGGATGCACGGGGTTGTCCGCTGGATGGTTGCAGCGTCGCAAGTATGCGAAGATGTACCGTCCTGCCAAGGTAAGGGTACTATCAGGCGTTGTCGTAATTCTGACCGCCTGCTGGCGCTAGGGTCGTTGCCCGCTGCCGTTACGAGCTGCGACGGCCAGAACATGATAGCAGGAACGAGTCAGGACGCATGAGCAAGACACAAAGCCCGGATCAGCACGCCAAGGCGACGCAGCCCACGCGCTCAAAGCGGGTGCCGGAGCGCGCCATCTGCGTCTTTTGCGGTTCTGGCCCTGGGATCAATCCGGCCTATGTCGAGGCGGCAAAGACGCTCGGGCAGGCCATGGCGGAGGCCGACATCGGCTTGGTCTATGGTGGCGGCAGCCTTGGACTGATGGGTGAGGTAGCACGCGCGGTTCTGGTCCACGGCGGTCATGTCACGGGGATCATCCCCGCCTTTCTGTCTGAAAAGGAGCGTATGCTGCGCGACGTCGACGAGCTGGTGGTTACCGACGACATGCACGAACGCAAGCGGCTGATGTTCGAGCGTTCGGACGCGTTCGTGGCGTTGCCGGGTGGCATCGGCACGCTCGAAGAACTGATCGAGCAACTGACATGGGCGCAACTTGGCCGGCACGACAAGCCGATCGTGCTCGCCGACATCGCGAGGTTCTGGCATCCCCTGAAGGCACTGATCGAGCACATGCGCGCCGAAGCGTTCATTCGGCAAGGCCTCGAGGTCCGCTACCAGGTGGTGTCGTCCGCCGAGGAGATCGTGCCGTTGATCGTGAAGGCCTTCGAAGCAGGCGCCGGGCGCAAGACCGATCCAGGACTGGCGGAGCGGTTCTAGGCCTGTTGCGGGCTCAAGGGTGAAGGCCTGATGCGAAGCCTATGGGCTGGTGAAGCGGCGGAGCAGACTGCCGAGGTTGCTCGTCGACCACGCCGCGAAGCGGCCTGCCAGCCAGCGAAGGCCATAAACGAGACCAACCAGCAGCGGGATGCCGATCAATGGATAGGTCACGGTGATGATGACGAGCATGAGGCCGACAGAAGCACAGGCCGAGAACACCGAGATATAGATCATCGCCTGGATCGGCATCGTCACGGCCTTAGCCGCGCCCGACACCATGCGGTCGATACGTCCCGACGCAATCCAATATTCGCCGAAGGTTTGGGGCTCAGTGCGAACGGGCTCGGGCCGGGACGCAAGCACGTCCGACGCTGGGAGCACGATACTTCCAGGTTGGCTCGGATCGAGGCCAACGGCGCGGCGACCGAATGGTGTTTGGGCTTTGGCTTGTGCGGTGGACCAGGGGGGCGCTGCTGTGGCTTTGCCGGATTGGGGCAGGACGGAGCCCGGGAATGCCACTCCACTCGGCAAGCCATGCACATTGCGACGGCGGCCGAACGCGGGCTGGGACAGCTCTGTCAGCGGCTCGGTTTGCTGGCTGTGGGGCCGCACGACCGGCAGTTCGAAGGGTTGGACAGCGGCAAACGCCACGATGGCAGCGACGCGTTCATCGACAGGCGGGTGCGTCTTGAAAATGCCTTCCAGCGTGCACGAGAACATCATGGCGCGCGTGGCATAGCTGGTCAGCGGCAAGACATCGTCGCCTGACACCTTGCGCAATGCGCTTATCAGAGCCACCGGGTTCTTGGTCAGCTCGATGGCGCCGGCATCGGCGGTGAACTCGCGCGTTCGCGAAATGGCAAATCGGAACGCCAGCGCCAAGCAGGCGACAAGGGTGAACAAGAGCGCGAAGCCCAACGCGAACGTCAGCCCCAACTGGAAGGCCAGGAAAAGCGCAATGGCGCCCATAACAACTGGCTTTTCACGCGCGTTGGCGACGAGCGAGCGTCCCATCGGCAGGACCATGTCGACGCAGGCGCGGGCCACGACCAGCAGGCGGACGTCGCGATCGCGGATGTGGACCAGCTCATGCGCAATGACGGCCTCGAGCTCGTCGCGGTTGAGCTTTTCGATGATGCCGCGGGTCAACGCGATGCTGGACGACTTGGGAAAAAAGCCGGAGGCGTAGGCATTGAGCTTCGGACTTTCGATAACCTCGATCTTTGGCGTCGGCAGGCCAATGGCAATGGCGAGGTTCTCGACGAGGTTGTAGAGATCGGGGGCGTCCGTGCGCGCAAGGGAGCGCGCCCGTGTCTCGTAGCGCATGATGATCGACGACCACCAGCACGACGAGACGAGATAGACGATGCCGACCAAAAGGATCAGGTACCAGTCACGCTCGAAGAAGGTGGTGTTGGCGACGAAGCGCGACCACGCCAAGTTTATCCGGTCAAAAAGCGAGGGGTGGCGAACGGTCGGACGGGGACGCGCGTGCCGGCTATTTCTCGCGTGCCCCGTGCCAGGCGCCATCTTGTTGACGATGGACGGAGCGGGCTCTCGGCGCCGAAGTGAGACTTCGACGTCGTTGAAGCGCGTGCTCCTATTGGCCGTTGTCGCATAGGGGATCAGCCGTATGCCAATCTGCATGGCCTCCAGCAAAAGCAGGAACAGCACCACCATCGCTATCGACTTGGCGTTGTTGCGCTGGATATGGCCGAAAAGACCCGATGCCGGGCGCATGACCGCTCCCTCGTTCGACCACGCCGTGCCGCTGATGCAGCGCCCGTCTCGCGAGCGCCGCGGCTTGGCGTGCCACTCCTTTAGACGGCCCGGCGGGCGGCCTTCAGGCTGGCGAGGCGGTCGGCCACCTTGCCAGAGCGAGTGAGGCGCTCGAGTTCGCCAAGCTTGGCAGCGGTGTCGCGGTCGGCCCGAGATACGCCGGGGACGCCGCTCGTGCCATTCATGGCGCGATCGAACGCTTGCTGGGCGCGGTCGGCCTTGCGC
Organism: Hyphomicrobiaceae bacterium; assembly: GCA_041397705.1. GTDB lineage: Bacteria > Pseudomonadota > Alphaproteobacteria > Rhizobiales > Hyphomicrobiaceae. The sequence goes on along the minus strand of JAWKWC010000009.1, from coordinate 86,338 downwards.
TCGGCGGCGGCGCCAACGTTGACCTCGGGGTCGATCATGCCGTTGACGGCGGAGGCCGCTTCACGGGCTGCGACGAACGCCGCGATATCGTTTTCCATCTCGCGCTTGCGGGCATTCAAAGCCGACACGTAGCCTTCGAGTTCGGTCTGCTTGGCGGCGAGTTCGCCGAGGCGCAGGTCCAGCTTCGGCAGGTCGGCCTCGAGATCGATCTGACGACCGATGGCGGCCTCTGCCAGATCATCACGCCCCTGCCCGATGGCCAGTTCGGCTTGCTGGGCGAGCTCGGCTAGTTTCTCGCGGGTTTTGTCGATGGTGCGGCGTGTCTGGTGACGGCTGGCGACCACCCGCCCCAGCTCCTCGCGGACGTCGTCGACGGCGTTGTCGATTTCGCGCACCGCTTCGCGCATCACCATCTCGGTGTTGGCATTTTCAAGTGCGTCGACGAGCCCGTTCAGACTGCCCGACACCAGACGCTTCACGCGCAACACCAATGGCTCCGCCATTTTCACCCCTACGCAGACACGATTGGACTGCATGTGCCGCCACCTCATGCATACGCACATACATGAGGTCGTGGCCATGATGGTGCGAGGCTAAAGCCTTGGACTGAATATTTTATCAACGCATGGCGGCGGGGCGATGTTCAGCAGAGCTTTACTCAAACTCCCTAGGTTGGTCGGCACAGCGAGTCATGGAGTGTTGCATATGCTTGGCGTTCTAACGGTTCCATTTTTGGTGATGGCGGCCATCGGTGCGATCGGGCTTTTTGCGTTCAACAGGCTGGCGACACTGCGGCGGCGCTGCGACCAGGCCTATGCCGATATCGACGTGCAACTGCGCCACCGCCATGACGTTCTGCCCGCGCTGGTCGAGACCGTGCGCAGCTTCACCGGTCACGAGAGCGAAATGCTGCAAGGGCTCGTCAAGGCGCGCGCCGCGGCCATGCAAAGCCAATCTCTCGACCACAAGATGGCGGCAGAAGCGGCACTCACGACTTCGATCGTGGCGCTGATGGCCGTGTCGATGCCTATCCCGAGTTGCGCTCGTCGGGTCACTTTGCGGACCTCAGACGCGAGGTCGTCGACGTCAACAACAAGATTGCTGCCGCGCGCCGGTTCATGAATATGACCGTGCAAGAGTACAACGCGGCGCTTGACCGGTTTCCGGGCAACCTGATCGGCCCGCGCTTTGGGCTCCGAGAGCGGCGCTCGTACGATCTCGGTATCGAGCGCGTGTTCGTCGAGGACATGCCGGTCATCAAACTGTGACGGCTTCGACGGTAGCGGGCGTTGCTGGCCGGCGGTGTTCTCGCAATCAGGCAGGGCGGTAGAAGCGCCAGCCCTTGGGGCCCAGGCCATCGACCTGATGCTCCCCAAGGTCCACGAACGACATCCGGGTTTCCAAGCGGTCCTTGACGGCTGCGCTGACGAGCATGTCGCATCCGAGGCCGCCGGCAATCTTCTCCATGCGGAAGGCAACCGTGACGTCGAGCCCGGACAGGCTGTCTTCACCCAAAGAGGCGTTGCCACCGAGAGCAATCGAACCGTAGTGCAAGACGACACGGAACGCAGGCCCCTGCCCCTTGGCCTGCATGGCGCGCAATTCGGCGAGTGCGTTGGCGACCCTCTCGCCGCCGTCGCCATCGTCGAACCAGTAGGCAAAGAATCCATCACCCAGGAACTTGTTGATGGTCCCGCCGTTGGAATCGACGATCTCCTTCTCTCGCCCATCCATCGGCCGACCTGCATGGCGAGATCTGTTGCGGAGAGCCTGGCCGCGAGCCCCGTCGAGCCCTTGATATCGGCGACGAGCAGCCAGCAGTCGGCGTTCTTGATGTTGATGATGGTCTGTGCCGAGGCGCGCGTCATGGCCTCGGGCGTGTGGCGCACGGAGATCTGGCGGAAGGTGACGGCATGATCGCCGAGCGCCAGGGAGTCGCCGTCGGCAAGCCGAGTGGGCAGGGTCACGCGGCGACCATTAAGGTAGGTGCCGTTGCCACTCCCGAGATCGATCACCCAATATTCCGTCTCGTCCTGCTTGTGGACCAGGGCATGACGGCGCGAGACGCGGCCATCGTCGATGACGACATCATTGGTGTTGGAGCGGCCAAGCGAGCAGGTGGCGAACACGGGCCACCGTTGCCCCGTGGTGTCCTCGAGCCAGACATTGGATACATCCATCACGGCACTCTCAACACGATAACGCCCAAACTGGTCATCCGGGCCGACGCCATCATAATCCCGGAAGCGATGAAAATTTGTCTTTCGCTGCGCGGTCAAGCCCGGAAATCCAACGATTTGCTCGAAAGTAGCCGGGCAATCACGCCCGGCAGCCGGTATGTCGGGCATCGACTCCCAGATTAGCAAGCCTGCTTGGGCGCGACCAACTCCCTTCTCTAGGGCTGCTCGCGACGGGGGCTGCGACGGTGGGCGGCATGAAAGCACCTGTTCTTGCCGCAAAGTGCCACCATATTCATGGCATGCGACAGATCTTTACCTATGGGCATGCGGCGCGGGCGCGGGCTGCCCTTCTCGACAGTGGCCAGCTTGCCGAACACCGGCGGCGCAACGACCTGCATTCTTTGCTGCTGATTGGCTCCATTGCGGCGATCGTGCTGCTGGCCGGCGCGATGCTCTGGTCGTTGCCCGGCGCAATCGTGGCTGTGATGGTGGTGGTCGGCTTGGCCTTGCTCAGCCCCCGTGTGCCTCCGGAAACGGTTATGCGCCTCTACAGGGCGCAACGCGTCGACCGGCGGCACGGCGCGCAACTGCTGCACATGGTCGAAGCGATTGCCGACCGGGCGGAGTTGCGTCGCCATCCCGATCTCTACGTCATCCCCTCATCGACGCTCAATGCGTTCGCCACCGGCACCCGCGACCATGCTGCGATCGCGATTACCGACGGACTCCTGCGCCGCCTCGACTTGCGGGAGATCGCCGGCGTCATCGCGCACGAGATCAGCCATATCCGCAACAATGACTTGAGCGTGATGGCGATTGCGGACGGCCTGACGCGCTTCACCCAAGTGCTGGCCTATGTGGGTGTTTTTCTCGCGGTGGTCAGCATTCCCGCTGCGGTTTTCGGCCATAAGCCATTTCCGCTGTGGGGAATCGCGTTGCTCTATCTGGCGCCGACGCTGACGAGCCTGCTGCAGATGGGCCTATCGCGGGCCCGGGAGTACGATGCCGATCTCGAGGCCGCCTCGCTCACCGGGGATCCGCAAGGGCTGGCTTCGGCCTTGTCGACGCTGGAGCGTCATCAGGGCCGCTTCTGGGAAGACCTGATGCTGCCGGTGCCGGCGCGGCGGATTCCACATCCCTCGCTGCTGCGTTCACATCCAGCGACGGCTGATCGCATCCGCCGTCTGCAGCAATTGACTGCAAGCCAAGGGCGCTTGCAGCCGATCAATTATGGTCGCGAGCCATTGTTCACACTGGTCGGGCTCGGGCCCGGCAACCAGGCGCCACGGCAGCGCCCGTTCGGCTTCTATTACTGAGCGTGCCAAGGCACCTGGACGTTCAGGTCAAAAGCGCGTTCATTGGCAGTTGACGGGGACACGTGCGGTGTGGCCGCAACGGGGGCTGTCGATGACGCGGCGGTGGGCCAGACCGCAGCCGACGTTGCAAGAGGGAGCGGGATTTCATGAAGACAGGCTATTCATGCAGCGGCGTCACGTGGATCGTGACGCTGGCTTTGCTGATTGTCGGCATGTCCGTCGCACCTGTTGCAGCTCAGGGTGCACCACCGGCGGATGCCGCCATCTACGAAACTCTGGACCAGCACGGGCGTTGGATTACCCATCCTTCGTATGGCGAGGTGTGGAGACCGGACGTGGAGCGCGACTGGAGGCCCTACACACGCGGCCAGTGGGTCTACACGTCCGAGCACGGCTGGTTCTGGCAGAGTGACGAGCCGTTCGGCTGGGTGGTCTTCCACTATGGCCGCTGGTTCCTGGATGCGAACGAGGGCTGGCTGTGGGTGCCGGGTAACGAATGGGGGCCGGCCTGGGTCGCCTGGCGTTATGGCGAAGCGGATGTGGGCTGGGCGCCCCTGCCGCCAGACGCCATCTGGCAGGATGGTTCGCTCAAATACACGAACAGCTTCTACGATGCGCCGACTTTCTCGCCTGCGTGGTGCTTCGTGCCGATCGCCGCACTCGCAGCGCCGCGGATCTACACACGCATTTTCGCGCCCCGCCGCAATCGGTTCTATCTCGGGCGCACACGCTTCGACACCCAATACCGGGTCGGTCGCCACGGGATCTACAATGGCGGCTACGATGCCCAACGCTATCGCCGGGTGACGGGGCGGGATTTGGTCACCCACCGGATCATTGAAGGGACTGGCCCACGGCGCCACACGCGCAATGGCACCAACATCCATGTTTTCCGTCCGCGCTTGACGGGGATCTCGCCAAGCCGGCGACCGGGAGGGCCGCGGACCGTGCGCCCACCGGGTGAGGTCCGACGGGGCGGTGTGCCGGCGATCAATCGCGACGGTCGCCGCGGACGGGAGCAGCGCTTTGGCCGTGATCAGAATCAGCGCCAGCCGACCGGACGGCGACAGCCACAGACAACCAACGTCCCTGCCCCGCGGATCCAACCGAACGTCAACGTCGATCGCCGACGTCCGGCGCCTGAGGCCGGTCGCCCCAACAAAGGGCCACCTCGCGCGATCAACCGCGAGGACGGGCGTGGCAGAGAGCAGCGCTTTGGCCGCGGCCACCGTTCGACGCCACAACCAAGGCCCACGGCGCAACCAACGCCCCGGTTCCAACCACCGCGGGGACGCGCAGGGCCGGCGCCAAAGACGCAGTTCAAAGCGCCACCCCAGGCGAAGCGTCCATCCCAAGGCCGACCACGCCAGGAGGGACGCAAACGCGGGGAGCAACAGCCATAGTCGCGTCCAGCGTCCAAGCAGCCGTCGACCGGCGGGATTGCGTCCGGGCTCGGGCCGGCCTATGAGCCGCGCATGAGCACGACTGCCCACCAGCCTGCAGACCTCGCCCTGCGCGTCCTCAAGCGTGAGCGGCGGGCGATCGCACAGGCCTTGAGCCTCGTCGAGGAGCGCAGCGCACACAGCGGCGCGCTGTTGGCAACACTTGCGCCAGGCTTTGGGCACGCCTGCGTGATCGGGCTCACCGGTCCACCGGGGGCTGGCAAATCGACCCTCGTCAACGCCATGATTGCGACCTTGCGGAGCGGCGGCCGGCGCGTTGGTGTGCTCGCCGTGGACCCGTCGTCGCCGCTCACGGGCGGGGCCATCCTGGGAGACCAGATCCGCATGACCGCGGCACTCGATGACGACGGGGTCATGGTGCGCTCTCTGGGTGCGCGGGGGGCACTGGGTGGGCTGACGCCGGCCGCCGTACGCATGATTGATGTGCTGGATGCAGCGGGCTTCGACGACATCGTGATGGAGACGGTCGGCACAGGGCAGAGCGAGGTGGACATCGCGGAGATTGCCGATGCGGTCGGCGTCGTCGCCGCACCCGGTCTGGGCGACGGCATCCAGGCGATGAAGGCTGGATTGCTGGAACTGGCGGACGTGGTGATTGTCAACAAAGCCGACCTGCCCGGTGCTCACAGGACGGCTGAAGAGCTCGGCGCGGCGCTCGCCGGCCGGGCGGAGCCGCGCACAGGTTTGGTGCTGCAGACGTCGGCGATGACGGGCCAAGGTGTGGCGGAGGTTGTCGGGGCATTGCATGAAGCAGCCGCACGGCACCGCGGCGGCGGCGATATCATCGCGCGGCGGCGCAGGCGCATCAGATATCTCGTGGCACGGGCTGCCGCCGAGATCGTTGCCCAGCGCATAAAGCACAGTGCTGGTGCGGAACTGGACGCGCTCTGCGATCAGGTGCTCGCGGGCGATCTTGCGCCAGAGGCGGCTGCAGGGCGGCTGCTGTCTGGCTGACCTCGCCCGCATTGGCCGGGCTCGCGAGGGTGGGCACGCACCTTCAGGGCGCACCCACCCTCGCTTACAATCGCTTGCTCGCCATGGGTCTGTCGGCTCGCAAGACCCGCGTACCTGCGGGCGGACGGCCTTAAATCGCGGTCAGTTCCATAGCTGGGACCAAGTCACACTCCCCGGCGGGCCGCGAGACATAGAGATCGGCGTAGAAGGCACCATCCGCCTCCAGGCCGCTTGGATCGATGCCAAGCTTGATCAGCCGGGCCAGCACTTGGGACTGCTCTTCCTCGGAAGCAAACAGGCGCTGCTGTACGGGCTTGGATCCCTTCGCGGTGACGTAGCCGCGTTCGGCCAGCATTTCGCCGATGGGATCGAAAGGGAACATGCGCAGGACGAAGTGCGCCATCCAGGGCTGCTTGTCCGGCGACGCATCGAGCACCTGCTCCAACGTCCTCTCGCCGATGTAGCCGATGCAGCCGGTGGACACGACGAGATCGGAATCCCGAAGCAGATGCTGCTGAGCGGGCTGCAGGTTTTTTTGCTCGAGATTGGCGTGGATCTGGCCATCGATGATGCCGGCCTTCTCCGCGTAATCCAGTGCGTTCGGGGCGGCGTCCAGGCCAATGACAGTGATATCGCTGGCGGCGGCTTCGCTGGCGAAAATGCGTTGGTCAAGCGCCAGCAGCTTGTCGCGGTTGATCTCCCCGACGGTCTCGCCGGCGTAATGGTTGTAGAGATCCCGCATCGTCATGTCGGTCTTCATCAGCGCGGCGTTGACGCCATACGAGCACCCGAGGTCGACCACCTTGATGCTGTGGGCATTCTTGACGCTTTTGTAGGCCTCGATGATGTTTGCGAAGACCGGGCGGGCGGCTTCGGGAATACAGTAATCGAGCTCACCCAGCGTAGTAAAATATGCTCTTGGATCCTTCTGATTATAGATATCGTCCAGAACAATCTTGCCGGTTTCGTCGAGCTTTTGCTCGCCGTCTTCAAATTGCTGTTGCATCAGGCGTCTCCATGCTTGACCACAGCACGACCCGCATCTCTGCGGGCCATACAGCGCACTTCTCTTCCCGCGATGTGGGTAAGAATGGACTCTCCTATACTGCGATCAACTAGGTGATGCAAATTTGGCAGGGGCCCAAGCGCCCGATTTGGGGAGGTAGGATGGCGGTTTTCGATGCTGCTGCGGGGACTTAGTTTTTTTTGCCCACCGGGCGCGATGCCTGGCCATTGATCCCGACGCATAGGCATGCGTAGCATTGCCGCCGCCAGCTATTCTCTCGCCCGTCCAAGTCTTCACCTGGAGCTCCACCCATGGCCCGTACCGTTGCCCGCCTTCTGGCGGAAAGCCTGCAAGCGCACGACGTCGACCTCGTCTACTGCGTGCCGGGCGAAAGCTACCTGGGCCTGACGGATGCGCTGTCCGACATGAACTCCATCCGGCTCACCGTCTGCCGGCACGAGGGCGGCGCTGCCATGATGGCGGTGGCTGACGGACGGTTGCGCGAGCGGGCCGGCGTCGCGGTGGTGTCGCGCGGACCGGGACTTTCCAATGCCATGGTCGGCCTGCACACCGCATTCCACGACGCAACGCCGATGGTCATGCTGATCGGTCAGGTCGAGCGCAAGGATTTCGGCCGGCTTGCGCTGCAGGAGCAGAACTACTCGCGCCTGCTTGCGGACGTGACCAAGTCGGTGATCGAAGTGAACGAGCCGGAAATGGCGTCTGAAGCCATCGCCCGCGCCTTCCACATCGCAGAGAGCGGCACCCAGGGGCCCGTTGCCGTCATTCTGCCTGAGGATATTTTTGCCGACACCACCGATGCACCCGTCGACCAGCCGCGGCCGCGCGTCTATGCCGGGCCGCGGCCGGAGGACGTCGACGAGCTGGTCGCGATGCTCGACAAGTCCGAGCGTCCGCTGATCTGGGTCGGCGGCGCGCTGCTGGGCGAGGGTTCCACCGACGATCTCAGGACGCTGGCGGAAACGTGGATGCTGCCGGTGTCACCGACGCATCGGCGGCCGTGCCTGTTCGACGCCAACCACCCCAACTACGGCGGCTACATGGGCATCCGCGTGCCCAAGGTGCTGCTCGACGAAATGAAAAAGGCCGACCTCATTGTGTCGATCGGCGAGCGCATCACCGATTCCGTCTCCCAGTCCTATACGTTCCCGGCCGCACCTCAGCCGCAGCTGCCGCTGGTGCACGTGTGGCCAGACCCGAACGAGATCGGCCGCGTCTGGCGCCCGACGCTCGGCATCGTGTCAGATCCTCACGCCTTGATCCGCGCACTGCTTGCCCGCAAAACTCCGGCCAATGCGGAGAAGCGCAAGGGCTGGGTCGCCGGCCTGCATGCCATACACAAAAAGCTGCTGGCGCCGGAGTGGGAGCCAACCACCGACGGCATCAACTTTGCAGCTGTGGTTGCCGAGATTGGGAAACATCTGGCCGACGACGCCATCGTCACGTCGGATGCGGGCAACTTCTCGAGCTTCATTCATCGCTACATCGGCTTCAAGCCGGGGCAGGCGTTCCTGGCTTCCGTCGTCGGCGCCATGGGCGCGGGCATGCCTATGGCTGTCGCAGGCGGCCTGCGTTGCCCGGGACGGCAGGTGGTCGCGTTTGTCGGTGACGGCGGCGCGCTGATGACCGGCAACGAGATCGCCACCGCCATGCAATACGGGGCTGCGCCGATCCTGATCATCTCGGACAACAGCATGTACGGCACGATCGGCATGCATCACGAGATGCGCTATCCTGGCCGGCCCTACAAGAATGCCACCCGTCTCACCAATCCGGATTTCGCCATGTGGGCCCGCTCCTTTGGTGCGGAGGGGATCACATTGACTGATGAGAAGGACATCGCGTCCGCGGTTGCCAAGACCTTCGCGGTGAAGACCAAGCCCGTGGTCTTGCATGTCAAGACATCGGCCGACCAGATGAGTGCCTGGCGCCGGCGGGGGTAGGATTTTCCTCTGTTGCCCTTTCGGTAACGCCGTTGGCTGGCCGCGTCGACACGAGGCCGGCTGACGGTGCGTGCGCGTGGCACACGCTACTCAGCTGAGATGATTTTGGTGATCTGCTCGGAAGTGTGGCCGATCAAGGTTTTTGCGATTTCGGCAACGAGGCGGTTCTGAACCTCCTTGTGCAGCGAGCGGCGCACCTCGCCGAGGGTCTGGGGATCGGCGATCAGCACCAGGGCATCGTATTGCTGGCGCAGAGCAAGGGCGTTGAGATGATTGGCAAGTTGTTTCGAAAACGTCGCCTCATCGGTTTCGCGCGCCGACGATTCGGTTGGCCGCTTGCCGGCTGGTCCGTCATCGAGCAGATTTTGCGGTTCGAGATGGGAATGGGCTGCGAGAGATTGCGCCTTGCCCCGGCCTTCTGACTTGAACATGCGCGCCGTCGTACCCGTGGCGACCACGACCAATGTTCCCGGTTCCAAATTCATGTGACCTCGTCGGTTTGTGGCGTCGAAATACTCGCGCGCCCTCAAATGGATTTGGGTACGCCCGCCGGATCGTCAAGGTTGCGACGGCAGCTTTCGTCACCGCGGGCCATCGGACAATGGGAAAGGGGAACATGCGAGACGGGCGCGCGTTTGGCTTGCATCATCCAGTTGATATGCAAACGCGAGGAGTGGCCAGGATGGCAGCAAACCCCAAAGTCTCGAGCACATCGGCGAAAAAGCAGCCTCAGCGCAAGGCCGCGGACCTGACGGAAGCGGACATCGCATCGGAAAAGATGGGCAAAAACAGTCTGCAAGGCCGCGATCAGGCGTCAGTGCGCAATCAGCGACACGCCGTTCCCAATGTTCGCCGGGAGGCCGACACCTCAATTCAAGACACGCTCGAGAAGACCGATCCGGACGTTCGCGCCCGGCGTGACCTCGGCAAGGGAAAGGGTGTTCATCCCGGGGCCGATGAGGCAAGCTGAACCAACTTCGGCGGGCTCATACTCACGCACCGCCGGCGCTTGGGAGTTTGCCGACCATGGCCATCGTGTTGCAGGAATCCCTTCGTGGCCTGTTTTATGCGCCGTTCTACGCGGCGCTGGCGCTCGACGCTTACGGCAAAGAGGGACTGGACGTTCGGTTCGTCTCGGCGCCTGAACCCGGGCGGGCTGCGACCAACCTTTGGGATGGTGGCATCGACGTGACCTGGGGCGGGCCGATGCGGGTCATGCAGACCTACGCCCAGCGCGCAGACTGCGACATCGTCTGCTTCGCCGAGGTGGTGACACGAGACCCGTTCCTGCTGGTGGGACGCGAAGCACGACCAGCCTTTCGGCTCAGCGAATTGAAGGCCTTGCGGCTTGCGAGCGTTTCGGAGGTGCCGACGCCCTGGATGTGCTTGCAGCAAGACCTGCGCGACGCTGGCCTGGATCCCACGGCACTCCAACGGGTGGCCACCAATTCAATGGCTGAGAATGTTGCCGCGCTGGCGCGGGGCGACGTCGACGTCATCCAAATCTTTGAGCCGCTGGTCGAAAGCCTGGTGGCCTCGGGCGGGGGTCACGTCTGGTACGCTCAAGCCTGCCGTGGTCCGACGTCGTATACGACCCTCTACGCTCGCCGCGGCACACTCGAGCGGCAGCGCGACGCGTGCCTGAAGATGACGCGGGCGCTGCATCGCACGCTCGGGTGGGTGCATGACGTGACGCCTGAGCGTCTGGCGGATGTGGTTGCGCCCTATTTCCCTGACGTCTCAGCGCGCCAGTTGGCGGGCGCCCTCGCACGCTACAAGGCATTGGGCATCTGGGGGCAAGACACGGTGCTGCCGCGGTCTGGTTATGAGCGCTTGCGCACAAGCCTGGAAAGTGGCGGGTTTGTCGCCAAGGGGGCGGATTATGCCGAGGCGGTCGACAATAGCCTGGCAGAACAAGTGATCGCCGAGACCCCGCTGCCCTTGGAGGTTTGAGGGGTTAAGTCCTCGGCGCTTGTGCGGGATCTCAGACTTTCGGTTTGCCGTAGACGTCAGCAGGTTCGAACGCGCGGGGCGTACCGGCGTGTTCAAGACGGCTTGCAGAGTGCCCGACGGGAATGCGGCGGTAGAAGCACGTGCGGTGGCCGGTGTGGCAGGCCGCGCCTTTGCCACGCGTGTTGACGCGCAGCCACACGGCGTCCTGATCGCAATCAGTGCGCAACTCGACCACGTCGAGGACGTTGCCGCTCTCCTCGCCCTTCTTCCAGATGCGCTTGCGCGAGCGGCTGTAAAAGTGCGCTTCGCCGGTGCGGATGGTCAGGGCCAAGGCTTCATCGTTCATCCAAGCGAGCATCAACACCTCGCCCGTTGCAGCGTCGGTCGCAACGGCCGCCAGCGTACCGTCAGGTCCGAACTTCGGCGTCAGGGACAAACCGCCTTCAAGCTCGGCGGTACTCGCGGGGGCTGCGAACAGGGAGTGATCGCTCATGCGTCCGTCCGATGACTTGTGGAGCTGCGACGGTCGCGAGGTCAGGTGCGGCGCGAGGCATGAACCAGGTTGAGGAAACGGTCGCGATAGCCGGGGTCGGTGTCGAACACACCCGAAAAGCGTGTGGTGACGGTCGAGACACCCTGCTGATTGACGCCGCGGGTCGACATGCACATGTGCTCGGCCTCGATCAGGACGGCAACGCCACGTGGATTGAGATGCTTTTCAATGGCGGCGGTGACCTGGGCGGTCAGCGCCTCCTGGGTTTGCAAGCGCTTGGAATAGATTTCAACGACGCGCGCCAGCTTAGACAGCCCGACGACGCTATCGCGCGGCAGGTAGGCGATATGGGCGACGCCGATGAACGGCGCGATGTGGTGCTCACAATGACTTTCGAGCCGCACGTCGCGCACCATCACCATATCATCGTAGCCACCGACATCTTCGAAGGTGCGCTCAAGGGCACTGGCGGGATCCTGGCGATAGCCGCGGAACCAATCTTCGAAGGCCGCGACGACGCGTCGGGGCGTATCGAGCAAGCCCTCGCGATCGGGATCGTCACCCGTCCAGGCGATCAAGGTGCGCACTGCCGCTTCGGCTTCTGCCCGCGACGGCCTTTCCAGGCCTTCGAGGCGCCGGGGTGTCGTGGGCTTGTCAACGCGCTGATCCATCACTGCCGCTCCTCGCTCGCCGGTCGCGTCCTGCGTCCCGTCACCACCTGGCCGTAAAACTGAACGCGCCACAACGCCCAATCCAGCCGCTCAACGCTGCTCGACACACCGAGCGAGACAATGCGCCCAGGGCTGCTTTGGGGCGGCTCCCGGTCGCGAAGCCTTGCAATCGGCGTCTGCGGGCGCGATATCAGCACTACGAAACCACTGCCGACTTGGATCACACGGTTGCCACCGAGCCCGGCAGTCGCGATGAGATTATCATGATCGCTCAGGGCATCAATGGAAAGCGCGCGTAGGGTTGACTCTGCTATGGTGCGGTGGAACCTCACTCGACGGCTGCAGATGAGCCAAGACGGGTCGGGGCAAGCCTTGCCCCGGCCGTTCACCATCAGGGAGAACCGTGTTCGATGACCGAGCTCAGCGATCTCTATTCCGACCGGATCATCGCCCTGGCCGCGGCCATTCCGCCGGCGCGCAAGCTCGATGCACCCGACGCAAGCGCATCTGCCCATTCGAAGCTGTGCGGATCGACCATCAGCGTCGAGCTGAAGCTGGTGGGCGACCGCATTACGGACTACGGCCAGACCGTGAAGGCCTGCCTGCTCGGGCAGGCTTCCGCGTCGATTGTCGCCGGCCTGATCAAGGACACACCCATTGCCGAGATCCGGGATGTTGCGGCGCAGATGCGAGCCATGCTGAAGAGCGGTGGCCCACCCCCGTCGGGACGCTGGTCGGAGCTGGCCGTGCTGGAGCCGGTGCGGGAGGTGAAGGGGCGGCACGCCTCGACGCTGCTGGTTTTCGAGGCCGTTCTGCGGGCGCTTGATGCTTATGCCGCAGAGCATCCCGACAGCGGTGCTGCTACCGGCCGGCACGTGACGGCCTGACGGATCGTGACCGAACGCGCGCCTCCACTCGCTGCATCGGCTGGACCCGCCCGCTTCATCAAGTGGGTGGCAAAACTGCCTATTCATGCCTACCGCTGGACCCTGAAACCGCTACTCGGCATGGAGTGCCGCCACTTGCCGACCTGTTCGGCCTATGCGCTCGATGCCATCGAGTTGAATGGTGCGTGGAAAGGGTGGTGGCTCGGGTTCTCGCGCGTTTGTCGATGCCACCCTTGGGGCAGTTCCGGCTTCGATCCGGCACCTGATATCCGGGATCGCCGCCATCCGTGGGCGCCCTGGCGATATGGCCGGTGGCGCTAATATGGCAGCGGACACGATGCTGTGGGGGCCGGGTGCTCCGAGCGGGACGGTGTTAACAGGTCAAGCCTCCCCCCCTCTCCCATTGCTCGGGCCGGAGCCGCTCGAGAGCGCGGTGATGGCCAATCGGCGCGCCAGAGGGCGGCGGCTTGCCATGGCGGTTCCTCTGCTCGGTGCGATCGCCCTGCATGGGGCTGGCCTGGCCTTTCTCCTGCGGCCTGGGCCCGATCGGTTGACGGGGGGCGGACACGAACTGGAGACCATCAGCGTCGATGTGGTGGTGATGCCGGCGTCGGCGTTTCTTGGCTCAAAGGGGAGTGCTGGGTCGGCGGCTTCGACGCCAGCGCAGGCTGCCCCCAGCAGCGCCCACGCGCCTCCTGAGCAGACGGCCGTGCCGAAGGCGGCAGCGCCCGCACCATCCGCCACCCCGCAACATCCGGCGGTCGTGGAACCGCTCGCGACGAATAAGACCGTCGTCACGCCTCCTGAGCCTTCCACGTCCGCACCTTCCAATACGCCTCACGCTGCGCCAGAAGAAACGGCCTTTGCGCCCCGTGAGGCGAACTTGCCGGATCTGGCACTGCTTCCCATTACCCCCGAGACGGAGCGACGGGGTGAGTTGCACACGCCACCTCGTCCGCTGCCCGCTTCATCCCAGGTCTTGACGACTGCAACGCTACCGCCCCGAACCGCGGTGCGTCCCCGCCAGCCTCCTCCGGCGCAGACGACCTCGACAGCCAGCACGGCTACCGTGGCGGCGATTGCCCTCCCCTCGCGGCGGGCTCGAAGGGCTTCGGCCGCCAGTGCCGGGGAACTCAAGGCGTTCAACACCGCCGTCGTTCAGGCACTCGCGCGGACCCAACCGGCGCGCCCAGTGCGCAAGGTGCGCGGCACGGTGAAGGTGGAGTTCACGATCGACGTGGATGGCGGCCTCGCGGTCCTGAAGGTCCTGCGATCGAGCGATCATAGGGCGCTGGACGCGGCGGCGGTCGCAGCGGTCAGGGCCGCCCGCTTCCCAGTGCCGCCGCCAGGCCTCGACGCGCCGCTGCGGACGTACGTCATCCCCTATATCTTCCGGTGATTTCGTTGGTCATCCGGCCACGAGTCTATTGCGCCTAATTTTCGGGCACATTTACACAGACTGCGATTTGCTGCCTAATTTTTACTCATTATCGTGTGCGCCCGACAATTAGGATGCATGACAATATGCTGATCTTATTGATTTTTAACGCACCCCTCAAACTGGCACGGCACTTGTTAAGGCGGTGCTACCGGCAGCGTTTCAGCGAAGCCGATTTCGATGCCGCGGACGGCATCGGCGCTGCGAACAAGGGGTCGAGACATGAAACTGATCAGCGCGATCATCAAGCCCTTCAAGTTGGAAGAGGTGCGGACGGCACTGACCGACTTGGGGTTGCAAGGCATGACGGTTACCGAGGTCAAAGGCTACGGCCGGCAGAAAGGGCATACGGAGATCTATCGCGGGGCCGAATACGCGGTGAGCTTCCTGCCGAAGATCAAGATCGAGGTGGTGGTTGCAGACGGTGAAGTCGACAAAGCCGTGGAGGCGATCTCGTCGACAGCCAAGACCGGCCAAATCGGCGACGGCAAAATTTTCATCATCCCCGTCGAGCACTCGGTTCGGATCCGCACCGGCGAGACGGACGACGATGCCCTTTGAGGGGCGACCTAATAACCTGAGAAACGAGGGAAACTGATGATGTTTGGACGCTTCACGCGGTTGGGTGTCAGCGGCTTGGCCGGGGGACTGGCACTTGCCACTTTGGCCCTTCCGGCGCTTGCAGCCGGACCGGTCCCCAATAAGGGCGATACCGCCTTCATGATGATCGCGACGGTACTCGTGCTCCTCATGACTATTCCCGGCCTTGCCCTCTTCTATGGCGGACTGGTGCGATCGAAGAACATGCTGTCTGTGCTGATGCAGGTTTTTGCCATCACCTCGATGGTCTGCATCGTGTGGGTGGTCTACGGCTACTCCATGGCCTTCACCGGCGGGGGCAGTCTCAACCAGTGGGTTGGGGGGCTGGATAAGCTGTTCCTGCGCGGCGTAACCGCAGAATCGACGGGAGCGACCTTCTCCAACGGCGTTGTCATGTACGAATACGTCTTCATCTGCTTCCAGATGACGTTCGCGTGCATTACGCCGGCGCTGATCGTTGGCGCCTTCGCCGAGCGCATCCGCTTCGGCGCGCTGATGTTGTTCGTGCTGTTGTGGGTGACGTTCATCTACTTCCCGATGGCGCACATGGTCTGGTATTGGGCGGGCCCTGACGCCGTTGGCGATGCCGCCAAGAAGGTGCTGGCTGCGACGACGCCGGAGGCCAAGGCTGCCGCCGAGGCCGCGCTTGCCGCAGTGCAGTCGGATGCCGGCATGCTCTACCAGTGGGGTGCGCTCGACTTCGCCGGCGGCACGGTCGTGCACATCAACGCGGGCATCGCCGGTCTGGTGGGTGCTTTGATCATCGGCCCGCGGGTCGGTTTCCGCCGCGAGCAGATGGCTCCCCACTCGATGACGCTGACGATGGTTGGTGCGGCCCTGCTGTGGGTCGGCTGGTTCGGCTTCAATGCGGGCTCCAATCTCGAGGCCAATGGCACCACGGCGCTTGCCATGATCAACACGTTCGTTGCGACGGCGGCGGCAGCACTGGCGTGGATGCTGGCGGAGTGGATGGAGAAGGGCAAACCGTCGTTGCTGGGCCTCGTCTCGGGCGCAGTTGCGGGCTTGGTTGCGGTCACACCGGCTGCCGGTTTCGCCGGTCCGATGGGCTCGATCGTGCTTGGCCTGGTTGCCGGCGTCATCTGCTTCCTGTTCTGCACGGGCATCAAGAATGCGGCCGGTTACGACGACAGTCTGGACGTGTTCGGCGTTCACTGCATCGGCGGCATCGTCGGTGCCATCGGCACGGGCATTCTGGTGGCGCCCTACCTGGGCGGCACGGGTCTTGTGGACTATGCTGCCAAGCCCGGCGAAGCCGTGGCCGCTGCCTATGTCATGAGCACGCAGGTGACAGCCCAGGCCAAGGCGGTCATCTTCACGCTGGCGCTGTCGGGTATCGGCTCAGCGATCCTGTTCAAGATCGTCGATCTGATCGTGGGCTTGCGGCCGACCGAGCAGCAGGAGCGCGAGGGCTTGGACATCACCACGCACGGCGAGCGGGCCTACAATTCCTGATCGATCGTCAGGCCGGCATGGCGCTCGCCATGCCGCGCTGGCACCACGAGACGAAAAAACGGGCGGGGGCATAAAAGCTCCCGCCCGTTGTTGCATCCGGCGCCGTGACCTAGAGCCGCCACAGCACGCCAGGGTCAATTGAACCAAGCGGCAAAGCCCCACAAGTTCTGTTCCATCGGCCGCGTCAAGGTCCGCCATGTCCGGTTGGTGACGATGTCGCCAGTTTCGAGATACGGCTCCAAGCCATGGCCGGTGATGAGCCCCACGAGATCGATGCGATTGGCGCCTTCCAGGTAGCGCTTGAGGTTGACACCCTGGTTGAAGCGGGGATGTGGCAGCAGCTTTTCGCCCTTGAGCACCTGCTCAGCCAAAGCCGTGGTGGCAAGCCAACTGTCGATGACCTCATCGCTGAGCTGCTGGCGGAGGAATGGCGAGGTTTGCCGTGCATTCGGCAGCCACTCCCGATCGTTGTCGGTCTCGGCGCGGACCAGCTTCCAGGTCTGGCGGTTCAAGACCATGACTTGCAGCAGGTGCTGACGCACGGCTTGGAGACGCCGAGGCTCGATGACCGACCAATTGAGAGTGTGGACGGCCTGCACGATATCGAGGATCGAGTCATATTGGGCGCCGGGTTGTTGACCAGCCTTCTCGGCCTCTAGCCGGCGCTTTTCCTGCTGCAGGTCGTTGCGTTCGCGGTAGTAGCTAGCGTCCGACTGGCTGATCTGGCATCTTGTCATAGACGGCGCGGCGGGCGTCGGCCCCTTCCTTGCCTTTGGGCAGCGTCCTCGACGGGTCGTTGAGGGGCTTTGCGCTCTTCGCGGCTTGGGAGGTCGCCCAAGGCTGCAAGCTTGGCGTCTACGTTGACAAGCTCACTGCGATGGTCTCCGAGGGGGCGTGGTGAGCGCAGCTGGCGCTCAGGAAGCGTCCGAACCGGGTGGCCGAATAGCCGTGGGCGTTGTGCGCAGTCGCTTCGTAGGTCGCTTCGAAATCGCAGGCGAGGAACAGATTGACGGAGGCCATCACTAGGTTTGCATAGCCCCGCAACCAGGAGGCGTCGGCGGTGTCGAATGCAAATATCGTTTTGGTCGTTGCCACGCCGGGACATCAGGAACCGGAGCAGATTTCTCTTGCGGCTCGATCGGACCGTTGTGATTGAGGTCGAAGCCGATCCGGCCCCGGTTCAGCGGGACCCGGCCAGGTCGCTCGGCAGCCTTTGCCAGGGATTTCTCGGCCTCGGTCCAGGTCGTCCACAAACTTCACCAGGACGCCCCGGAAGATCTGATAGGTCATCGGCGATGCCGCGGGATTGGGTGGCAAGAGGACCGAGCCCGCCATCAGCAGCCCGAAGCCGCCGAACATCGAAAACGCCGGGTTTACTCCCGTTCTCAGGCGGGGCGCGGTCCTGTTGTGGTGCCACAGCCCCTCCTGCAGGGCCGCCAGAGCGCCCAAAACTTGCAGGCCGCCGATACCAAAGACCGCTTCGGTGTCGGAAGGGTCGGCCTTCACCATGGCCGTCAAGGTCTTGATGCCGCCAGCATAATCGGCGCTATAGGCGGCGCGCTGGATCTCGGCGACCGCAGCTTCGCCAGCCCTTGCGGAGCCGGTGGAGGCGAGCGCTGCCAGGGAGAGCGCCAGCAAACCGGCGATCCATTCGAATGGAAAGGAAAACGCGTCATGCGCGGCATGTGGCACCTCAAAGTCGAGAATGGCGCAGCATGCCTGATCAGCGGTGAAGAAGTGGCTCAGAAAGATGGTTAGGAAAGTGCTGCCATGACGTGGCGGGGCGCTGGTTGGCGGGCGATCGCGACGTGCATGCCCGGCCTTGAGTGCGCCAGCAGCAGCTCAGGTCGCGGTCTTTCAGGGCGATGCAGCCCTCGGTCGGAGCGTAGCCATCGCGGGCCAGATGGATGAAGATGGCGCTGCCCCGGCCCTGCACGCGGGGACGCGCTGGTTGTGGGCGAGGATGACGAGCACGTCGTAGAGATGGTCCTCACGCCAAAGATGCTCCGCGCTTGCTGGGATAAGGATAGGCGACAGGGCGGTTGTAGTTGCGATCGAGGATGGCATCGCACAGCCGTCGCCGGGATGAATTGGCGATAAGCCAAGGGCCAGTTACGGGGCGAAGAAACCGCGGTCCGCCCGGTAGAGGACATGCTCGAGACGCCAATTGCCGGCGGGCGTCGCCCCATCGCCTTCGCGTTTGAGCTGGCGAATGCCGGAGCGTCCAGAAGGGCGCACGGCGGGGTTCGCTAGCCCAATTGCAGGCGGCCGCGCGTAGCCGCTGGGCCCGAGGCGTGGACCAGCGCCTGCTGTGGCAGGCTGCGGCTTGCCGCTCGCAAATTCATTGTCAGACCCCCACCTAATCCGCTCATCACCTCGGTGCACCGGCAAGACTATTTCAACGCACTCTCAGATGGTACAATGGAGACAACGAATGGAACTTGCCGGAGCCTGACCCCATGAGCACCGCCCGCACCATTTTGCTGGTCGATGATGACGAGGAACTGCGCGAGAGCTTGCGTGACCAGCTGGCACTCCACGACGAGTTCGAAATCCTGACCGCATCGACGGCCGGACAAGGCATCGACATTGCCAGAAGGATCGCCTCGATCTCGTCCTTCTGGACGTGGGTCTGCCAGACATGGACGGACGCGAGGCCTGCAAAATTATGCGGAAATCGGGTTTCAAGAGTCCGATCATCATGCTGACCGGTAACGCGGCCGATTCGATGTGGTCCTAGGCCTCGATACCCGGCGCCAACGACTATGTCACCAAGCCGTTCAAGTTTGCCGTGCTGCTGGCCCGCATCCGTGCCCAATTGCGCCAGCATGAGCAAAGCGAGGATGCGGTCTTCAACATCGGGCATTACACCTTCAAGCCCGCGTCCAAGCTGCTGCTGGATGAGAAGGGCTCGAAGATCCGGCTGACCGAGAAGGAGACGTCGATCCTCAAGTATCTCTATCGGTCCGGCGAGAAGGTGGTGACGCGTGACGTGCTGCTGCACGAGGTGTGGGGCTACAATGCCGGCGTGACCACGCACACGCTTGAAACGCACATCTACCGCCTTCGCCAGAAGATCGAGAAAGACCCCTCGAACGCGGAATTGCTGGTCACGGAGATGGGCGGCTACAAGCTCGTTCCCTAAGTGGCCCCTTCGCCCCTCACCGATCACGGCGTGACTATCCCCAGGCTTTTGCGCGCCGGGAGGGGCGAATCACGGCACTGTCGCCCCTGCTTTCGACGGGCTGCCGCGTGCGGCAGCTTTGGGCATGGACGATTGGGGCGCGCAAGGGGCATGGCAGTCGACATCATCGCCGAGCGCATCGGGGCGCTGGAGGCCTTCGCCGGGCTGCCTGACGACACGATTGCGCGGATCGCGCGTGCTGCCGACCGGATCGTGTTCCGCGAGGGCCAGGCGATCGTGGAAGCCGGCGCGGAGTGCGATGGGGCCACCGTCATCATCGGCGGCTCGGCACATGTGCAGGCCGATCCGAGCCGGGATGTTGGAGCCGAGACGCTCGAGGCTGGCACAATGATCGGCGAAGTGGCGATGCTGACCGAGCATGCCACTGCCGTCACCGTGCTTGCGGGCGGCAATGTCAAAGCGGTCAAGATCACGCGCGAGACGATGCACGCCTTGATGCTGGACGATCCGGAGCTGGCGCAGCACTTCCAGTCCCGGCTGACGTCACGCCTCTCCCGTATGATCCTGGATCTGAAATTGATCGACGAGCGCTTGGCCCTTGCCTGCGCGATGGCATCGGGCTCCGAGACATTGACGGGCTGACCCGGCAACAGGCCGATCCGGCGGCAAGCGGGGCGCGCGGCGTTTGCCGCACGCCAAACGCGGATCAGGCCGTTGCTGGAGGCGGTTGCTGGCCCGTCGGGGGTTGTTGAGCGCGCTTGCGCATGAACAATGCGCCGAAGTCGACGGGATCCAGCAGCAGAGGGGGAAAGCCGCCCTCACGCGTCAAATCGGACACAAGCCGCCGGAGATAGGGAAAAAGCAGGTGCGGGCCGTTGATGTTCAGCATCACCTCGACCGCCTGCGGTGGCGCCTTCTCGATCTTGAACAAGCCGCCGTAGATCAGCTCCATCTCGTAGATGACGCCAACCGTCGACGATTCGGCTCGGGCCTTGAACACCAAGCTGGTCTCATAGAGATCGGGGCCGATCTGTTCGGGTCGGACGTCGAGATCAAGCGTCAAATTCGGATTCTCGGGCGTGCCGGACAACATTTTCTGCAAGTTGGGGCTCTCAAAGGACAAATCCTTGATGTACTGGCCCACGACGCGCACCTGCACCTGATCACCTGGCGCCGTCGCCGCGCCACCCGTCGTCCCATTCGTCTCGGCAGCATCCGTCATGACCGGGCAATCTCCGTTGGCTGGTGCGGGCAGGTGATGCGGCTGGCTAACACAGGGGCTTCGACAGCGGCAAGGCCTTTAGCCAGCCCAGCGCGGCCCTTGTGGGCGGGACGGTGGACGGCGCACCGGACCTGACGCCGGCTGGCAGGCGTGAGCCCTTGGGCGGGGATTGAGCTTGCCACACCTCGGGCAGGGGCTTGCTTTCCCCCTGCCCCACCCCTCCTCTAGTCCGACACCGTGAAGGCCCGCGAAAGGTGCATACCTCGTATGCGCTCCGTAACGATAACGACTGTATCCTTGACGATAGTAACTTCGGATACTAACTCTTGGGGTATATCGAGAGTCGCTACTGACCCGTGTTGTGTTGCCTGTGGCCCGCGTTACAGGGCCATGGCCGGGTTGGGAGGCTCATCGGCGGAAGGTCTGCCAGCGTGGACGAGACCTCCTGCCATATGAAGAGATCAGGCGAACCCTGAGAGGCCAGATGTCCCAAAGAGGCGCCCATTCGGACGCAGCCATGTCGGAAGCCGACCGCCACTTTGGCTGGCTTGCAACCGACGTTGCGCGTCTTATGCGCACGGTTTTCGATCGACGCGTCAAGGGATTAGGCATAACCCGGCCGCAATGGCTGGCGCTGACGCGCCTGAAGCGCAAGCCGGGTGCAAGCCAATCCGAGCTGGCCGATATGATGGAAATCGAGCGGGCGCCTGCCGGCAAGATTGTCGACCGACTGCAGGAGCGTGGCTGGCTCGAGCGCCGCGCCGATCCCGACGACCGGCGGATCAACCGCATTTTCCTGACCGAACTCGGAGAGCGGGTGCATGCGGCAATCTGGCCGATTGGCCAATCCACCGTCTCGGAAGCCCTTTCTGACCTGACGTCGCACGAAGCTGAGCACCTCACCGAGTTGCTGATACGGGTCAAGGGGCGGCTCGCCGACATCGCCGAAGCGGACGCGATGGGGGAGATCGCGTGGCCGGAAGAGGTTTTCGATAGCGAGAGAGACATTGCGGAAAGTCAGACGCTCTGATTTGAGCCGGCGACTTTCCGGTCACGACATCACATCGACGAACACAAGAGAAAACGAGACCACACTAAGATGCGCATCCTGAGACCCATCCTGTTGATCGCAGTCCCCTTGGTCGCCGTGGCGGGCGCCCTGCTCTGGTGGCTATGGGGAGGTCGCTACATTGCGACGGAAAATGCTTATGTGAAGGCCGACATCGTGCACATCTCGTCCGAGGTAGCGGGGCGGGTGATCGATGTGGCCATCAAGGACCATGCCACCGTCAAGAAGGGGGACCTGCTGCTCAAGATCGACCCCGAGCCCTACAAGATGGCGCTCGACAGGGCCGAAGCGGAACTCGACCAAACCAAGGCCCGCGTTGCCGCCCTGCGTGCCGAATACGCTGAGTCTATGGCCGAGTTGACGGAGGCGCAGGATAAGCTTTCGTTCTATCAGGCCCAGCGCGCGCGCCAGCAGCAGCTGGTCGACAAGGGCGTGGGCCGGGCCTTCGTGTTCGAAGAGGCCGACAGCAACGCCGATGCCGCTCGCTCGCGGGTGACGGCTGCGCGTCAAAAGAACCGGCGTGTGCTTGCTCAACTGGCGGGCGACCCGAAGATTGCGACCGAGGCTCATCCGCTGGTGCGCGAGAAGATGGCCGCGCGCGACCGGGCCAAGCTGGATCTGGACCGCACGCTGGTGCGCGCTCCGCTCTCCGGCATGGCCGTCAATGTCAAGCTTCTGCCCGGAGAGCACGTGCGTTCGGGCACGCCGCTGTTCGCGCTGGTCGACGATAACTCGGCCTGGGTGGAAGCCAACTACAAAGAGACCGAGCTCACTTATGTGCGGCCGGGGCAGACGGCGACCGTTGTGCTGGACATCTATCCGGATGTGACATGGAAGGCCGAGGTCGAGAGCATCAGCCCGGCCACTGGCGCCGAGTTCGCGCTGCTGCCGCCGCAGAATGCTTCGGGCAACTGGGTGAAAGTGGTCCAGCGTCTGCCGGTTCGCTTGAAGCTCAAGTCTCCCAATGGTGCCGATCCCCTGCCCCTGCGGGCCGGTATGACGGCGACAGTGACGGTCGACACGCAACGCGAGCGGCGTATCAGTTCGCTGTTCGGTGGCCGCAGTGTTGCCGCGACGGTCAAACCCGAGCCTGGGAACTGACGCACGCGCGGCCTCATGCACTCAGGTGCATTGCGCATGACGACAACGGCTCGCGGGGCGAACGGTCCGCGAGCCGTTTGCTTTTGGCTATCACGATTGCGAGGCTGCTTGCGCTTGGCCCTGTCACCGGGGCTGCGATGATCGCTAACCTGTCACCTGGCGCGCTATTGGTCAGTGCTCCCAGGCGCATGGTGGCGCGCGGGACGACCGGACGAGTTGAAGCGGTCCCAGCGCTGGCGCCCAGCCGGCCCGGATCGGACGGGCACATGATGCTGGGCAGGGCGTCACGGTTGCCGGGCCCCACTGATGTGCCTCGCCAACAGGATTGATGGGACAGCCGAGGCCGCCATACGCCATTAACGTGCCAGTGGCGACGTCATGCGGCGGTGACAACCGCGACCGCTTCCACCCTGGTCACTCAGCTCAATTGCTTTTCGTTACCAGCGACGGCAGGATTTTGGGCTGCTGCTTGTCGTTCTCGGCGGCGGGGGTGTCTGCTGCCGAAGCATGGCCGACCGAGCCGGACGGCATGACCGATGTCGCTGCGCCAGCCACCGGCAATTCCCGGAAGAAGGCATCGACTCGCATACCCGGCAGCAATGGCGTGCCCGGTTCCACATCCACCATGACTTCCAGCACGTCGAGATCGTTCGGCCGGCGCGGGCCTTTGCGGGCCTGCTGTGGGGCGCGCATGGCCTTGGTGATGGTCGCGACCTTGCCATTGAACTCGCGAGCCGGGAACGCGTCGACTTTCAGGACGACCTCCTGGCCGACGCTCACCTTGGAGACATAGTGCTCTTCCACTTCGACGCGGGCCCGGAGCGCGGAGAGGTCGCCGACGACCACCAAAGGCTGCTCGGGGGACGCGGAGGCCAGTTCACCTACGCGCGCGTTGACTTGCAAGACGGTGCCATCGATCGGCGAGCGAACACGCGTGCGCTCCAGGGCCTCTTCGGCGAGCGACAATTCGGTGCGCGCTGCGGTCAGGCCGGCCTCGAGGCGGGTCGGCAGCGGGGCGCCCACGGCGAGTTGCGCCCGGCGCAGCTCCTCGCGATCATCGTCCAGACGCTTGTTCGCCTCTTTCAAGACTTTGCGCTGCTCATCGAGTTGGGCAGCACTGACCTGATTCGGATTTTCCATGCGCTCGAGCAGGAGGCGATCGAGACCGATGCGGGCGAGAGCGATGGCGCGCTGGGTGTTGTTGAGTTTGTCCTCGGCGGCGCGGCGTTCCTGGGTCAATTTGGGAACGTTGGTCTCGGAATCGCGCTCGCGCTTGCGAACACCGGCTTCAGCGTCGGCGGCGAGCACGCGCGCCATCGCATCATGGTCGTCGATCCGCACGAGCACGTCACCTGCGCGCACGACATCGTTGACCTTCACCAAGACGCGCTCGATGCGGCCCGGCGCCAGTGCGGACAGCTTGTATTCGCCGCCTTTGGGCTCGATCCGGCCGGAGGCAGAGGCCGCCCACCGGGTCTGTACCGTCGCGACCACCGGGGCTTTGGCCGCTGGCTTGTCCTTGCCGATAAGCGTGCCGGTCTCGCCCAACCGCTGGATGCCGACGGCAACGCCGACCGCGGTCAATGCGGCAAGCGCCAGGGGAATGAGGGGTGAGGTATTGCTCGACATGGGACTCAGGCCTTTTCCTTGGTCTTGGCGCTCGCTGGCTGGCGGCTTTTCGGTGTCTGCCGCTCCTCGCTGACGATGCGGCCATCCTCGATGTGGATGATGCGGTCGGCATAGGGCAGCGTGCGATTATCGTGGGTCACGGCAAGAATGGCGCGTTGGCTGTCGGCTGCGAGTTCTGAAAGCAGGGCCATGACGTTCTGGCCGTTCTCGGAATCCAGGGCCGCTGTCGGTTCGTCGGCGAGAAGCAAGGCGGGTTCGCCCGCCAATGCGCGCGCAATGGCAACGCGCTGTTGCTCGCCGCCCGAGAGGTTGCGTGGATAGTTGCGCAAGCGATGTCCGAGACCGACCGCGGTCAGCGCGCGTTTGGCTTCCTCGTGAGCAGCGGCACCGCGGATGCCTCGCACATCCAAAGCCAGCCGCACGTTCTCTGTCGCGTTGAGCGTGGGAAAGAGATTGTAGGACTGGAAGACGAAGCCGATGTTGCGGCGGCGCAGAGCGGCCAGACCCTCGGGGTCGAGCGATTCGGTTGGCTGGCCGAGGATCGATAGCTCGCCCTCGGTCGGCGACAAGATGCAGCCGAGGATCGACAGTAACGTCGTCTTGCCGGAGCCGGACGGCCCCATCATCAGGGTCAGCTCGCCGGCCCTGAGTTCAAGGTCGACGCCCTTGAGCGCACGCACCTTGCCGGCGCCTTGGCCCAACTCCTTGACGATACCCTTGGCCTTGAGGATGACGGGGCTACTCATCGGGCGAACACCATGGCTGGATCGATGCGTGTCACCTTCATGATGGCCGCGAGCGCCGAGATGGCGCACATGAATACGGTCAGCAACAGCAGGCCAAGGCCGAGCCCCGGCGTCATGATGATGGGCAGGGCGGAGTTCTTCGAGGCTTGGATAATGGCCAGCGCAATCGCCATACCGAGCCCATAACCGATCGCTGCCGACAAGGCCGCCTGCAGCAAGATCACCTTGTGGATATGGCGAAGACAGCGGAAGCCCAGCGCGCGCAGAGTGGCAAAATTCGTTCAAGTGATCCTTGGTCTTAGCTATGAATAAAGAGGTCTGCGATGATCCCACCGTACCCACCAGCGTACCGAGTACAGCCGCCGATGAGGGCAATACCGGCCCGGTCGAAAACAGCCAATGCGCCAGGCTGCGTTCGCGGAACGTGGCTGTGGTGAGGACCTCGACGTCGGAGGGCAAGCGATCTGCCAAAGGCACGGCGAACCGTGTCCTGGTCAGCACCCGGCGTCAGCTTGACGAGCAGGAATGTGGTCTGATCACCCGCGGGATTCTGGATTTCCGGGCGCGGCCAGGGGCATGAAAATATATGGTGCGGTCGCGAGCGAGCGGATTTCCATCCAAGGCCACCACGCGAACGCAGGTCGTATCGATTTGTGCGGTATCCGCCAGCCCCTTGCGATGCCGAGATCGGGGAGATAGGTGCTATCGACCGCAACCGCGTTGGGCTGGAAGGAGGATCGGCGCTGCCCGCAACGACATCCGGGCTTCCAGGCCGCCGTCCCGTCATCGGTGCCGACGACAACCACCAAGCGACGATGCCCCGGCTTTCGCCAACAGTTGAAGCCGGCGACCAAAGCTCGACCGACGCGACGCCAGGAACGGACAGCGCGATATAGCGCTCTCACGACCGTTGAGGGTGCCTGATTCCTCGGCTCTTGGGCATCATAAGCGGTGATCAAAAGATCGCGTGGGCATTGATCATGCCAATGATCATCTTGCGCGCCCAGATAGAGCCCCAATTGAACGGCCACCAGGACAATCGAGAACAAGATGCCGACCAGCGTCACGATGAGCCGGATACGGTCATGGAGCAAATTGCGAAAGGCGAGGGTCAGAACCATAGGGTACGGTTTATACTCGTTCGGTCGGCCAAGCGACGTGTCGCGTTCGGCCGCCAGAGTTAGGCGTGAAGGCTTTAGAAATTCCGTCTTTGGCCACCCGGCCTTCTCGGACAGCATAGAGGTCGCTCGGCACCTTATATAGGCGTAGTCCGCTCAGCTCACCGTTGGCGTTCATCAAGGTAAGGGGCATCGACTTTGTCCGCCCCAGTGCTCTCGCGTCATTTACCAACCGGCAAGCTGCCTTGCCGATGCCAAGTTTTCCGGCGTATTGGAGCGGCAACCCGCGTTTGTCAACGTGTGCATCCGCACCCAGCGGATCTGTAGATGCCTCCAACTTGTGTCATTCGCTGGGCAACGACACCATCCAGGACGACGTCATGATGAAATTACCGTGGAGCGGCTTAACGCCAAGCGCGCATGTGCCTCCCGGTGCGTATCTTGGTTGCCGGCTTGATCTTGGCAACCCCGGCGGCAGTTGCCCCCAAAGCCGGAAGCCCAGCCAGCAAGGAGTGGACAGGGCAGCGCTCCAGGCGATGCCACCACCCTCTCACGTCCTTCCGCCTGCGGCGATGGGTCAGTCGGCATTTGGATCGACCACACCGGGCTGGGGCTGTGGAATTACACCGTGTGCGCAAGGTGTGCGGGCGCATCGTTTGGATGCAGCAACCGCTCGACAAGCGGGCAAGCCGATCCCGCGACAAACTCAACGAATACGCGCCTGCCAAACGACCGGTTGCGGCATTCAGGTGATCGGCGGGCTCAAGCTGATGCGTGACGGCTCGTGGGACGGCGGCTGGATCATGACCCGGAGCAGGGCGAGAGCTTCGATGTCGAATTGCGTATGCGGGCGCCCGACGTTCTGCAGGATTAAGGGCTATAAGGGCCTGAAGTTCTTGAGTGAAACGTTCCAGTGGCATCACGCGCCCGCTGCAGTCGGCGCTGCCGGCGGCTCCAGCTCCTACAGACCCTGCCGAAGCCACGTGACCGGACCCCCTGCCTCCGTTGACATGCTGAGACCAGCATGGCAGATGTGGTGCTGCGCCCGCTCTCCGGGTCTGACGCGACTTGCGACTTTGGGTCGGGCAGCCGGCTGCGGTGCGGATCTGGGGCTCCCACCCAGCCGCCGAGGCTGAAGTCCGCACGGCTCTGGAAGCGATGGCGATCTGCCGCATGGTCGTTTTCGACGGTGCGCCGATCAGCTACGCCCGCACGCGCTCGATTATTGCCCTGATTGACGGCGACCATGCTGCAGCGCTGCCGCCGGGCACATGGGATTGTGCCGTGCTGGCTGATCGCCTCGCCAGCGCATCGGGGCAAGGGTGAGCCCTCCAAGGCGCTGATCGGTGAAGTCTTTCAGACGACATTCGCTTCAAGCTGTGTGATCCGTGTGCCGGTTGCCAGCGAAACCGCTGTCAGGGCGTGATGGAAGCCGCCGGTTTCAAGTGGGTCCGTATTGCTGGAGATCCCGCATTGGGTCCTGTTTGGGTGTTGAGGCCGAGCGGCCGTACGGTGAGCCTCAGCCCGTCGCGAACCTGCGGCGCCACGCGTTCTGCGCTGCAGCATTGGCGCGTCAGCCCGTCCATGGGCCTCGCGATAAGTCGTGATTGCGGCAAGCAACGCGTCGTAGGTATGCCTGCAAAGCCCTGACCGTCACGCACAGGCCGTAACCAAGCGCGGCATTGGCGCGCCTTGTCAAACGCACCAATCCGGGTAAGCCCAGGCTGTGCCTCTATGTCGGTCGACAGCAAGGACGACGATCTGCTGGCCCTGGTAGCTCCACGTATTAAATGCCAGCACTGCCGTCATGGCACCTCGCGCGCAGCGATGCGCGTATCGGTTAGCCGGTCGGCGTCAATGTCACCACCGGGCCTGTCTGGGTGATGGCACGCCGGAAAGACAGCGTCGCGAGACCGAAAAAGGCCAATCCAGCACCACCACGCCGCGCGCGGGCGAGCCAGTCGTTCTCGGTGCCCGGCAGCAGGCCAAATGCCAGCGCCTTGACGAACTGGCAGCGCCAAAACAGGTAGGGCGCCAAAGGCCAAACATTCTCCAGGGCGAACCGGCGAAGCAAGGGTCCGGGAGACGTCAATTGGGTGCTGAACGCCCCCGCTCGCGACAATTCAAGCCGCGAGGGAGGCGATGGCGCTTTCGAACACGCGACGTCCATCGGCCGAGCCTAGAATGGCGTCGAAATGGCGCTCCGGGTGCGGCATCATGCCGACGATACGTCGACGCTCGCAACAGATGCCAGCGATGTTGTTGATCGAGCCATTGGGGTTCGCCGAGGGCTCCGCCTCACCGCTTTCGGGATCGACGTAGCGGAAGACCACGCGGCCGCCGTTCTCCAGGCGGTCGAGGGTGTCCTCGTCGGCGAAATAGTTGCCGTCGCCATGCGCGACCGGAACGTTGATGATTTCGCCGGCTTTGTAGGCGCGGGTGAAGACGGTATCGGGCTGCTCGACACTCAGGAACGTGTCGCGACAGACGAATCGGAGGGAGGCGTTGCGCTGCAGGACGCCCGGCAGCAGACCGGTTTCGCAGAGCACCTGGAAACCGTTGCAGATGCCAAGTACGGGGGTGCCCGCCTTGGCCTTGGCAATCACATCGCGCATGACGGTCGAATGAGCCGCCATGGCTCCGCACCGGAGGTAATCGCCATAGGAGAAGCCGCCCGGCAGCACAATGATGTCGGTTGCGGGCACACTGGTCTCGCCATGCCAGACCATGTGGGCTGGTTTGCCGGTGATGGCTTCGAGAGCGACCTTGACGTCGCGATCGCAGTTGGAGCCGGGAAAAACGATGACGGCAGCGCGCATGGATGGCAATCCCGTTCGATTGTGACGTGCGACCGGTAGCAGAAAAGAGGCGTTTACTGCAACTTTGCCACCCTTGGATAAACTCGAGCTTTGCCGACCCTTCGGGTTGCAGCAGAAAGTTTGGACGGAGACTGCTGGAGCGGTGGCGTTGGAGTGCGGCACCGCGTAATGATTGGGGCACGTGGCGATATGATGGAAGCAGTGAAATCCTGGGTCTGGAATTCCATCAAGCGCCTGGGATGGTTGCTGCTGCTCGCCGGGCTCGTCCCGTTGGGCATTCAGGCGTTCGACCATAGCACGACCGAGCGCGCCACAGCCCAGGTCGTTGGCATCGAAAACTACTGCAAACCCGCTTCCTGCTCCACGTGTCGCTATCGGCGCAGCACATGCCTGACCGCTAGCGGTTCTGGGACGCGCACGGCAGACTTGAAGCAACGCCGATACGTCCGTCTCGCCTTTGCCACGCGCGAGGGGCGGACGATTGCCGCGCGGGCACGCTTCTCTCTTCTCGAGCTCGCCGAGCCCAAGATTGGCGAGGTCATGACCATCCGCTATCGAACCGATCATCCAACCAGGGTCAGACCTGATAATCCCAAACGGTTGACGATGCTGGGTCTGCTCGTTGCCGCGGTCGGATTGGTGATCTTGGGCCTCGGCCGTCTGGGGCGCCTGTTTGGCAGAGGTGTTTCACGCGCGGCGACGGACAGGCCCATCGAGCTGCAACGTGCCATGCGCGAGCACGCGGCGCGGTCGCCGTGGGGGCAATCCGGAGCCGCAACCGTGTCGGCGGCCTGGGGTCATGCCAGCGGGCCTTCAGAACCGTCCGGGTCGGAGCCGGTACGCAGCACGCCGAAGGCGCACGGTGCAAACCGGCCCAAAGTCGCTGTCGCCACGCGCCAGCACAAGCAAGGGCGGAACCGCGGTTGGTTTGGCTGAAGCCGACACCAATCATCCGGCGGATAAGCATG
Organism: Hyphomicrobiaceae bacterium; assembly: GCA_041397705.1. Lineage (GTDB taxonomy): Bacteria > Pseudomonadota > Alphaproteobacteria > Rhizobiales > Hyphomicrobiaceae. The sequence continues at coordinate 56,123 of JAWKWC010000009.1, read as the reverse complement.
CGGGCCGTGCTCGTCACATCAACGCGACAGGCGCATGTTTCCAATTGCGGTCACGCATTCGTCCGCGCCGCTGGTCCCCGCCCTCGCCGTTGCAAGGCGGTCGATCAGCCAAACCGCCACCACACGGCAATTCCAGCGGCAACGAGCGGGATCAGGATGAAGATGGCGGCCTTGATCGCGAGATAACGCAGCGCCTGAGCGGCATCCGAGCGCGCAGCGTCGGGCCGCTTCGTCTCCTCAGGCGCCAAGCTCATAGCTGTAGTTCTCGATGACCAGGTTGGCGAGGAGCTCGCGGCACATCCGCTCGACCTCGGCGCGCGCCTTCGCCTCGTCGGTTTCGGCGAGGTCGACCTCGATATACTTGCCCTGGCGGACGCCATCGATACCCGCAAAGCCGAGGCTTGCGAGCGCGTTCTGGATGGCCTTGCCCTGCGGATCGAGGACGCCGGTCTTCAAGGTGATCTTGATGCGGGCTTTCATGGGTCCAGCGCGGTAAAGAGCTGCCGAAATGCGAGCGGCACCGCGCATGGGTGCCGCTCAACGATAGGCAAATGCCTACTCCCTATTGCTCTCGCTTTCAATTCGGCTTTTGGCCGTTGGTTGAGACGAGAACGGGGCCGACGCCTTTGGGGCGTGGATTTTCAGTCAATACGCCGAGGCGCCTGGCCACCTCGGTATAGGCCTCGACGACACCTCCGAGATCGCGACGGAAGCGATCCTTGTCGAGCTTATCGCCCGAGGTCGCGTCCCACAGCCGGCAGCAGTCCGGGCTGATCTCGTCGGCCAAAACGATCCGCATTTGGTCATTGGCCTCCCAAAGGCGGCCGAATTCGACTTTGAAATCGACGAGCCGGATGCCGATGCCGAGGAACAGGCCAACGAGGAAGTCATTGATACGGATGGCGAGACTCATGACCTCGTCGATTTCTTGCGGGGTGGCCCAGCCGAAAGCCGTGATGTGCTCCTCGGACACCATGGGGTCACCGAGCTTATCGTCCTTGTAGTAGAACTCGATGATGGAGCGGGGGAGCTGGCTGCCCTCTTCCAGGCCCAGACGTTGCGTCAGGGAGCCTGCCGCGACGTTGCGCACGACAACCTCGAGCGGGATGATCTCGACCTCACGGATCAACTGCTCGCGCATGTTCAGGCGCTTCATGAAATGCGTGGGAACGCCGATCTCGCCCAGGCGAACGAAGATGTACTCGGAGATGCGGTTGTTAAGCACGCCCTTGCCGTCGATGAGCGCATGCTTCTTGTTATTGAAGGCGGTGGCATCATCCTTGAAGTGTTGGATGAGCGTACCCGGCTCCGGCCCTTCATAGAGCACCTTCGCCTTGCCTTCATAAACGCGACGACGCCTGTTCATTTGCGGATGTCCTCGTGGGAAGTCTTCTTGTCAGCGGTGGTCGTGCCGTACTTGTCGTGTTGGGTCGCGAGCGCCATGCCGGCGGGCAGATCTATCCCGGCCTCGGCGCCGGAAAGGGGGCACGCGACCTGAGGAGTCGACCATCTGGAGCAAGCAGGACTCTAGCCGAACGCTGGCCGCGATACAATCTGATGACCAGGGCTGACTACAGTTCTGGTAACGCGGGTGGTGCGTGCAACGGTTGATCACCCGGGCGCTCCGGGCTATGCCCATATGCGGTGCATCCAAGACCAGCCCTGCCTGGCACAATGACGTGCAGAAATAGCGTTAACGCAACCCTTGATGGTGAGGACTACATGTCGACTTTCGACGAGCGGGAAAAAGGCTTCGAGAAGAAATTTGCGCACGATCAAGACCTTAAGTTCAAGGCCGAGTCGCGCCGCAACAAGATGATCGCGGAATGGGCGGGCGCCAAGCTGGGCCTCACCGGCAGCGCGATGGAAGACTACGTCAAGGCCGTGCGGCGCGCAGACTTGGAGGAAAAAGGCGACGATGACGTGGTCCGCAAGATCATGAAAGATTTGGCCGACAAGGGCATTTCGGTTGCAGAGACCGAGCTTCGCAGCCAAATGGACGAGTTTCTGGCCAAGGCGGTCGGCGAAATCGAAGGCGGTCTCTGAACAACGCTCAGTGTGGTCCGAGCCTTCGCAGGAACAGCCCGAAGGTCAACAGACCTTCGGGCCAGGGACCGTGACCGGATGCGGTGTTGATGTGTCCAGCGCCCGCAATGATCGAGACATCGGAGTGCCACGCTGCGCCGAGCTGTTGCGCGCGCTCGACGCTGCAGTATGGGTCGGTCGAACTGCCAATCAATTTCGATGGAAATGGCAGCGGGTTCATCGGCAGCGGCACGAACGAGTCGGGATAGGTGACGCCCCCTCCCCTCTCGCGCATGAAGGCTTCGATTGGGCCGCGGACCTCGAGGTCGGGCGGTGCCACCAGAAATGCCCCGACAACGGGTGAGCCCGCCAGACCTGACGCGGCGTGAACAACGGCTGCAACACCGCAACTGTGAGCGACGAGCACGGCGGGACGCCTGCACGCTTTGGCAGCCGCAACGATACGGTCCACCCAGCGCTCACGATCCGGCCTGTCCCAATCGTCCTGCTCCACAATTCGCGCCGTATTGAGGTTACGTGCCCAACGCGATTGCCAGTGATCGGCGCTGTTGGCGCCCCAGCCCGGCACGATCAGGATGTCGATGTCGCGCACTCGCATGAGAGTATCCTGATCCTGGGCTGCCTCGATCGCCCCCGTCCGTCGGCTGCGGCATCGCTGGTGAGCCGGGATACGATCATAAAGCCAACTTTCTCATCCTACCGGCCTGAAGAAAAGGGTCCGTGTTTGTGATGCTCCTCGTACGCGCAGGCCGCCGGTTCCTGCGTTGCCCGTCGTCGGCCGCGCGCGGTTTCAGTTGGTGGTGGCTCACACCCGTCTAACCCTCAGAGTTCAGGCGTGACTTCAAGGCCTTGGCCTCGGTTTCAAGCAAGCCCTAGGTGGCCAAGTCGCATACTCCGGCGGCTTGTGACGCAGCGGACGGGGCCGGCCACTCGAAAGCCCGCGCTCGTCGTCGCCATCAACTGTGGCTGAGGCGCAACGCGAACCCACGAATCTGTGGAAGCTCTGACAATTCAGTCGATCTGGAGGCGCCGTCGTTGCAACTATCGCGGTGCGGCGCGCGGGTGGGTGCGCCGGGATTGATTGCGACTTTGGTTTTGCCTCAAGACATTCAAGGCGGGGGATTGATTGATGCGGGGACGCGTTCATTTCGTGAACCGGTATTTTGCGCCGGACCAATCGGCTACGAGTCAAATCCTCACCGGCGTCGCGAACGATCTGGCACGGCGCGGTTACGACGTGATGGTCACTGCCAGCCGCCAGCTTTATGAAGATCCGAAATCCCAGCTCGCGCGCGATCAGGTGGTTGGTCGCGTCAAAGTTCATCGAGTCCGCACGACGTGCTACGGCCGGCGCGGGTTGATCGGGCGGCTGCTCGATTACTGCTGCTTCTATCTCGGTGCGGCCAAACAAGTCTGGAAGGTGACCCGTCCAGGTGACGTGGTAATTGCCAAGACCGATCCGCCGCTGTTGTCGTTGATCATCGCGCCGATTGCTCGACTGCGCGGCGCCATTTACGTGAATTGGCTACAGGACGTGTTTCCGGAAGTTGCAGGCGCGGTGAATCTCGGCGGGCGAGCGGGCCACTTGGCGTGGCCGGCCTTGCGCTGGGGGCGCAACCTCTCTTTGCGCCTGGCCGACACGAATGTCGCGATCGGCGAACGCATGGCGGAATTCCTCGAAGCCCAGGGGATCGGCGGCGATCGGATCGATGTCATCCAGAACTGGGCGGACCAGGGCCACGAGGCGCCATCGAAGGCGGCTGTTGCGGATCTCAGGCGCGCGTGGGGGTTGGACGGCAAGTTTGTTGTTGGCTATGCGGGCAATCTCGGCCGCGTGCATGAAATCGACACCGTTCTGGACGCCATGGAGCGCCTGCAAACGATGGCGGCCAATGATGCGAACGCCCGGGACTTGACCTTTCTGTTCGTCGGTGGCGGCGCAAAGCGGGCTTATTTCGAGGCCGAGATGGTGCGCCGCGGACTGACCAACGTGGTTCTAAAGCCTTACCAACCTGCCGACGAATTGGGGGCGACCCTGGCTGTTGCCGATGTTCACCTTGTCACGCTGCTTCCCGAGCTCGAGGGACTGGTGGTGCCCTGCAAGTTCTATGGCATTGCAGCTGCTGGCCGGCCGACCGTCTTCGTTGGCTCGGAGCACGGTGAGATCGCGCGCCTGATCCGGCGCCACGATTGCGGGCGCGCTGTTGGTGTTGGTCAGAGTGAGGCGTTGGCCAATACGTTGCTGTCGCTTTCGCGCGACCCTGCCAGTGTGCTGAGCCTGGGTCGACACGCACGGGCGGCGTTTGCCGCATTCTTCGACAAGTCGTTTGCAGTGCAGCAATGGGCGCACTTGATCGACACACTGCAAGCCGCACCGGTCGCGTCTCCGGCAGCCGCTGAACCCGTTGCTGCCGGAGAGACGGCACCGCACGTCGCTCCAGTCCGGCCCGGCGCGGGCGAGCTCGCGGCTTAGCCGCGGATCGCCGCGTTAGCGATGACGGATGGCGGCTGGGAAAATCTCTTGGGAGCGACCCAGCAACCAGTACCAGGTTAGCCCGAACCACTCGTGGAGTGCGGCCTTGAGGGCGCTAGGGCTGTTGGCTCTGAGGTCAAATACCGGCCAAGGGGCAACGGTCAAACTTGCAGACCGGAAGGCGCCGATGGACCGAGGCATGTGGATGGCCGAAGTGACCAGCAGCCAGCGGTCTTGATGGCCGGGTCGGAGGCCGTTGGCGCTATTGACTGCATTCTCGAAGGTAGTTTTGGACGCCGTCTCAATTGTGATCCGTTCGGGCGCGAGTCCTGTTCCGAGAGCCTCAAGCACGTAGGCCGGTTGGCCGGCACCACTGACGAACACCTTCAGGTGTGGAAATTTGCGCGCCAGCCGGCCTGCTTCCTGGAGCCTCGCGACGCCACCCCCCAAAACGATAAGGCCTTTGAATCTCGAGAGGTCCTGGTCAGTCGCCTGGAAGCGCTGCTGCAGAGGCGCGGCCGCCCACGTAGCCGCCACTCCCGCTACTTGGGTCGGAATGCGGATGGGGCGAGCGATGAACAGCGCCGTTATTGCCAGACCCAGGATGAGGCTCAGCGGGCGAAAAGATTGCCGGACTTGCAAGCAGACGTCTCCGAGAGAGGGCGGATGACGTCTGGCGTAGCAGCAAACTGTGACCAAGCATGGCAAGACCTATGCGGTTTGCGCAGCACTGGTTAATGTGACGTCAACGCTGGCGACGTGACGGGGGCGCCCTCTCCCCCTTCTTGGACCTGGTTCCGTTGGTGGCGTGGATGGCTGCGCTGCCGTCCTGTGGGAGTACGAGGGGGCAGCCGGCGCAGGTTGACGTTCTCAACCTGCTATCTTAACCGTTCAGATAGCGCGCCCAAACGGTGCCGGTTCTCTGCAATGCGTAACATCGGGGACACGATGCCGCTGACGACCGATCCGACTGAGCCTCCTGCTGCCTGGGTGGCCGTCAATACACATCCACATAAAGAGCATTTTGCCCTGGAGAACCTGGCGCGGCAGGAGTTCAGGACCTATTGCCCAATGATCCGGCGCCGCGTTCGCCATGCTCGCCGCAGCATGGACGTGCTCAGGCCGATGTTTCCCGGCTATGTCTTCGCTGCTGTCGGTATGGACCGCACGGAATGGCGCCCACTGCTGTCAACGTTCGGCGTCCGCTCTGTGCTCCGGTGCGGAGATAACGTGAGCATTGTACCGGAGGGCTTTATCCACGCCCTGCAGGCGCGCGAAATTGACGGCGCGATCGCCAGACCGGAACAAGTCTTTCATATTGGGCAGGTGGTCACGATGGCCAGCGGCCCCTTCGACGGATTGGTCGCCACAATCGTTGGCATGGATACTCGTGACCGCGTGACGGTGCTCCTGGATTTGCTGAACCGACCGGTCAAAGTGCAGGTGCCGACGACGGGCGTGATCGAGCGTCGTTGAGGCCGACGCACCAACGGTCAACGAGGCGCATGGTGGCCTGCGCATGAGTCATAGCTCGACTTGCGCGCACGATGCGGTCGTCCGATCCCGGCGAGGATCGGGTCCGACCACCAGTATGATGGCAGCGGTTGCGGGGCGACACAGCATTTTGAGCCTCTTGATGAAATACCGCTTGGATCGGTCAAACGCGATAGATAGATCATGGCAAGAGGCGCGCGCTACAGATGCGACCAGAGAGTTTCCTGCCCACAGTCGCATAGCACGGTCGCGGCGCGCCGGCTTGCGGGCAAGGAATTGATCCGGACACAAGAGAAACGCCGCTCCTGATGTGGAACCGGCGCCTTAACTCGTGTCGACCTGCGTCGGTGCGCGTTATGCGACCACCAAAGTCTTGGCGCGCTCAATCAGGCCGCTGCGGACACGGCTTACGGGCGTGCGCACATCGATCACAGGCGACACTGCATCACGCAGAGCTGACTTGATCGCCTGGCGTTTGCCGAAGTTACCTTCCAGAGGCACATACGGCGTCAGGATCGGCATGGACGAGCCGTAAAGGTCCGAATACTCGCCATAATTGTCGAACAGAACCCTATTGAGCCCCGCCTGAAGACTCTCCAGTCAAGGCACCGTTGGTGATGACGACGTTGTGGGTTGGCAGCTCGATATGGAAGTACTCAAGGCATCTGCGTCGTAGTCTGCGAGCTTGACGATCGAGATGCCGTTGACCAGCTGATCGATCGGATACAGGCGGCCGTCGATGAAGAAGCAATGACCCTGCGAGACATAGAGGTCAGCATTGGGAATGCCGCCGCCCAGCGCGCCCTTCTTCACCAGAACAGGCGTCAGAGAGTGGGCAAAGGCGGCGTTACCTGCCGATTGTAACGCGATTTGGCGAGCCAGCGTACGGGCATGGCAATCACCGTTAGCCGCTATCACGCGCTCGCCGGCTTCGATGTACTCGATGGGCACTTCGCCTGACGGCGTCATGATCATCGTGCCGCGAACGAAGCACTGGCAAGCCACGTCAGTCGGATTGCTGTTGCACAAATTTCTTAAACTGTCTGGTCCAATTACAATTTGTGCTTCTGCTCGCTGCAGGCCTGTGACGACACCTGCGCCCATGGCTCCAGTCGCGGCGGCGCCCATGAGAGCTGGCTCACAAAGCTACGACGAGTTGCCTCTCGCTCGCCACTTCGTCGTCAAACTTGCTCGTCAATGATTTTTTCGCTGTGCATGCCAGCCCCTGACATAATTCACTGGTTAAGTGATCCCACTTCACTGGTGCCATCTAACTGGGTCCAATATGAGTCTGCAACTCCTAATTTTACAGCCAATCCGAACGAGGTATCGAGTGTTGCGGCGCGACCACATAGTTCTTCTTTTTTCTCGGAGCGCGCTCGGCGGAGCGTCGTGTCGTCGTGTTCGGAAAGATCACTTGTTTGCATGCGGTTATACGTTCGTCCTGTGTGGCTATTTGAGGAAGAGTTGGGCGAGGATTCGATTGCCCAACCCTGGACATCGCACCCACAGGCCTGCCTGAATTGCACGAATCGATGCGAGGAGCGTACGAGACGGACGTGATATCGGCATAGGTTACAACTGACACGGTCTCAGTCCACTGCTTGATTTGCATCGTTGCATGCGGGTCATCCATTTGCGGGATCGGACCACTGCGCGATGTTGCGGATCATGTTGAGCAACAACATGCTGCCTTGGGGCGTTAGGTGATTGGCGTCTCTATAATGAGTCACGCCGGCGCGCTGATAGGTGCAGGGTCCGTCGGTGCAGATCGGCTCCGCCGGGTCGAAGACTTCGATCGCGCGCTCGGTTTTCAAAGTGTTGACCAAGGCATTCCACGGGGTGTGCTTCTGCCGGATCGTTTGACGGGTCTCTAGAACCCCTAGGGGCTGGTCATTTTGTAGCTGACGCTGCATGTACTTTGGAATGCTGACCGCATACGTCGGGAACGGCGCGAGCAGGCCGACGCGCCTCTCATCCGACCGCAACGCGACAATCATGCCCCGTAGTCGATCTGCGATTGCATCGAGGAAGAGCTGGGGAGTGGCGGGGCTGGTGTGGCGAGGCTTCTCAGTGTCGCCGGAGAGCCATTGAAAGCGTGGATCAAACGACCATGCGCCTCCGACCACGACTGCCTTGATATCTGGCTGTCGCGCGCGCTCCAGAACGGCTGCATTGAAGGCGGCGCAACGATAGTTCGGCCGCTCCAGCCCAGGGATCGGTTGGCAACCGCTGGCGATGGCAAACACGACTTGGCGGCGACCGAACCAACCGAGTTCCACGGCCCTCTGCACCACGGGATAGAGCTGTTCAACCAACGAATCCCCCCAGAAGAGGACCTTTTCTTCAGCGTCCTTGCCGAGGGTGCAGTATTGGACGGCGCCATCAGGGAGAGGCACGCTCGCCTGCGACGAGCGACACGATGCTGGGTAAGCCCACTCCGCGGATTGGGCTTCGTTCTGCAGCAGTTTAGCTCTCACGGCGGCTGAGACCGGCCGTACGATGCCATATTCACCCAAGGCCCAGACACTGAATGCGGCCAAGGCCGCACACAATGTGCCTGTGCCCGCAAACAGGCGGCCGCGCGATGCCAACAGCGTACGGCTGCGGATGGGCTTTTCGATCAGCCAATACGTGGCGCTTGCCAGAGCAATTGAGAGCACCACGATTGCGGTGCCACCCGGCAAGGTCATTCGACCTGGCATGTTGTAGTGCCAGCCCACGATTAATGGCCAATGCCAGAGGTAAAGCGGGTAGGAGATCAGTCCGAGTGCGACCAGCATCCTGTTTGCGAGCAGCCTGGTCACCAGCGTCGGGGCGTTATCGGGGCTGCCAACCCCGATGAGGAGAGCCGTGCCTGTGACCGCGCACAGGATCCGGAGTGGCAGCTCTACAGCTGTGGCAAGATTTGCGGCAAAGGCAAACGCAACGAGCCCGGCGCCCAGGACTGCCAGGGCTTCAAGGACGGCGCGTTGATATCTCATGCCCCTGCGAGCGAACACGAGCAGCGCGCCGGCCATGAACTCCCAGCCTCGGAACGGCGCCAAGTAGTAGGCTGCATTGGGTCTCGTCAGCGCTGCCCACCAGAACACCAACAAGCTCAGCAGGCCTGCGGCAACCAGCAGGCTCGTCCGGTACCTTCGGAATTTTCTGGTGGCGGCAACGAGCACAAGTGGGAACACGAGGTAGAACTGCTCTTCGACGGCCAGGGACCACGTGTGCAGGAGGGGTTGGGAGACAGCGCTTTCGCCGAAATAGCCGGCTGTTCTCCAGGCGTGAAAATTGGCAACAAGAGCGAAGATCGAGAGCTGGCTCATGCTCAGCGATTGCATCTCACTCGGCAGGAACACCAGCGCTCCCCAGATGGCGGTTGCCAGCATGACAAGCAGAAGTGCAGGCAGAATTCGCCGGACGCGGCGTTCGTAGAAATTCAGGAGTGAAAAGGTGCCGCTCCCCAGCTCACGCACAATGAGCTGGGTGATCACGAAGCCTGAGATGACGAAGAAGACGTCGACGCCGGTGTAACCGCCGACCAGCAGCGAGGCATCGATGTGAAAGGCCATGACCCCCAGCACCGCGATCGCGCGCAGTCCGTCGATGTCCGCGCGATAGTGCTGCTGCATCTGGCTTTCGACAGATGGAGAGACGGATTGGGTGGCACTCAATCTTTGCAACGGCTGACGTACCAATTGCCGAGCACCACGACGTCCATCTGGGTGCGGAGAAAACAATCGAGCGCCTCGGCGGGGCGGCAGACGACGGGCTCGTTCTCATTGAACGAGGTGTTCAACACCATGGGAACGCCCGTTCGCTCACGAAACGCATCGATCAGCTGCCAGTATCGCGGATTGGTCTGGCGATAAACAGTCTGCAATCGGCCGGAGCCGTCGACGTGGGTGACGGCGGGGATCTGCGAGCGCTTATCTGCCTGGATCTGGTAGACCTGCATCATGAAAGGGACGTCGCCATCCTCCTCGAACCAGTCGGCGACATGCTCCTTGAGGACAGACGGTGCGAAAGGACGAAAGCTTTCGCGGCGTTTGATTTTGAGATTGAGGATGTCCTTCATGTCCGCCCGGCGCGGATCGCAGACAATCGAGCGGTTGCCGAGTGCGCGCGGCCCCCACTCCAGCCTTCCCTGGAACCAGCCGACCACCTCGCCGCGCTGAATGGCCTCAGCTGTCTTGCGGCAGAGAGCAGCCGCGTCATTGATGCGTTCGACGTGACAGCCTTGCGCCGATATCTCATCAGCATTTGTGGCCAACAGGGCGGCAATGTCCTCCTCGTTGGCCTGTGGTCCGAGGTAGGCATGGTCCATCACCTCGCGGCCCGCGACTGTGTCGCCCGTCAGTGCGCACTTGGGCGGGGACGTTGCCACTGCGTCAGGCTTGGCGGCGCGCCCCTTGTGCCAGGCGTAGATGGCAGCGCCGATGGCGCCGCCTGCGTCCCCCGCAGCGGACTGGACATACAAGCGCTTGAATTGCGATTGGCGCAGGACCTTGCCGTTGGCTACCGAATTCATGGCACAGCCGCCTGCAAGCGTCAGGCTATCGAGGCGGTAGCGCTCATGAAGTCGGTCGATGAGGTGAAAGAAGGCCTCTTCGTACATCGCTTGGACCGAACGCGCGAGATCGCGATGCTTTTGCTCGAGTGGCTGCGTTGGGTCGCGGGCTGGCCCAAGTAGGTCTTCAAGTGCTGGGGCAAAGAGTGTGCCCACGTGCGGGCTGCCGCCATCCCAGGCGTAGTCGATTTTCTCGCGATGGTGGCGGAAGTAACGCGTGTCCAGCTTAAAACTTCCGTCCGTTTCGAGAAGGACGATCTTGCGCATGTCCGGGAGAAATCGCGGCTCGCCATAGGGCGCCAGTCCCATCACCTTGTACTCGTCGCCATAGTGCGGAAAGCCCAAATACTGGGTCAGCGCTTGGTAAAACACGCCGAGCGAGTGGGGAAAATAAACGCGCCCATCGATCTGGATCTGGTCGATGCGGCCCGTCCCCCAGGCAGCGCTAGAGAAATCCCCGAAGCCGTCGACCGAGACAGCTACGGCTTCCTCAAAAGGCGAGACCAGGAAGGCGGAGCCCAGATGCGCGAGATGGTGCTCGACCCGCTCAATTCTGCCCTTGAATCTGTCGTCAGGAAAGGCCTGAGCCAATTCTGTTTCGACCGAGTGGCGCTTGGATTGATTTCGCAGCCGATCTGCGATGAAGCGAAAGTCAGGCCGCTGCCTCAGCGTGAACTCAATCTTCTTGAGGAAGCTCGCGCTGGGGTTGGAGTTGATGGCGACCACGTCAATGTCTGAGAGGCTGATCCGCCCTTCGCTGAGGCAGAACCGGATCGCCTCCGATGGAAAGCCCGCCCAGTGCTTGATGCGTCGAAAACGTTCCTCTTCAACGGCTGCAACGATGGCGCCGTCGCGCACGAGGCAGGCGGAACTATCACCATGATAGGCATTCAAACCAAGTATCAACACAACGTGGCTTCTCCCCGATGCGCATCGTCGCGACCGTTGCCCTCTGCGACGCGGCTACTCCACGCCGCAAGGCATGAACGAACGCTCAGAGGCAATCGACCAAGGCGGATGGTCAAGAGCTGCTGTTTGGGCACCGCGTGGTGACGGTCGACACCGGATGAGGCCCAGACATGTTCACTGTCCCCGTCATCCCTCATCAACCCCGCGCAGCGCCTCTGCCACGCAACCGACGGTCGAGAATGGCAAGCGCAATGAAGGTTTCTGCGACCATGCGCTGGAGTGCGTAGTACCAGCCCGGCCAGCCATCAAAGATGCAGCGCTTGATAATGAGGGTGTAGAAGAAGACGACGAAGGGGGCCAGCCACGCCCGCAAGCGAATGCGATCGACGGTGCGCAACTCACCCCGCGGTGTCGACAGCAAATGCGCCGCCTCGAGACGGGCGTAGTTCTGCTGGGACGAGAGCCAGCGCGCAAGCGGTTTGCGATCGTCGTGGAGAATCTTGGCTGTAAGCGTGCCTGTCGGACCCGCGATTTTGAGGCGTTGTGTGTGGCCCTGCTGGATATAGCGGGCGTGCGCCTTGCGATAGAGGACGATGACGGGTGGATAGAGGGAGCCTTTCAAGGGGCGGCCGAAAACGCAATAGCGAAAGCTCGCTGAGAATCCGACGACCTCTTCCGTGGGACGCAGGTTCGCGATCTCGTCGACGAGCGCCTCGGAGAGCTGATAATCAGCATCGAGCGCCAGCACCCAGGGTGTTTCGATCTGACAGTCTTCGAGGCCATAATTCCATTGGCGGGCATGTTGATCGAATGCTCTCACACACAGGCGTGCGTTAGGAAATTTCTCAACTTTTGCGGCGGTAGAGTCCGTGCTGCCGCTGTCGAGCACCACGACTTGTGAAAAGCGGGTGAGTGCTGCGAGCGTCTGCTGGATGTTGTCCTCTTCATTGAAGGTGAGGACGAGGACGGTGATCTGATCGAGAAACGTCATGGGCGGTGCTGGCTGCCGGCAAGATCTATATAGAGCTTCTCCGTTGCCTCGGCGATGGCGCTCCAGGAAAACTTCTGCTGTGCCATGCGCCGCCCCGCACGCCCCATTCTTTCGCGGAGCGCCGGATCATCCAGGAGACGTCGCGCGGCGCTTGCGATTGCGCTTGGAAGCGCCTCGACAACGAGACCCGCCTCACCTTGCGCCACCGTTTCGGCAAGTCCGACGCCTGGCGCAACGATGACGGGCACGCCGCTGGCCATGGCCTCAAGAGCCGCGATACCGAAGTTTTCCGAGCGCGAGGCCATGACAAAGACATCGGCTGCGGCACTCAGCTTCCACTTCTCGGCGCCATAAACCGGACCCGGGAAACTCACCCTATCGGTCAAGCCGTTCCGAGCCACCAAAGCTTTCAGGCTGGCCAGATAGCCTTCTTCATCGTTGCCGGCGATGATCAGGCGCGCCATCGGAATCTCGGGCATGGCCTCGATCACCTTGTCGAGACCTTTCTTCCAATTGATGCGACCCAGCGTCAACAAGGTCGGCGCCTGGCTGGTGGCGACCGGCCGGGGATCGCTGCGGGTCGTTTCACAACAGTCTGGCATCTCACCAGCTGGGTCGGGCAGCGCGATGCCATTTGGAATGATCGCGACCCGGCGGGGCCTGAAGCCCAACTTGGCCAGATCATCGGCCTCCAACCGTGACGTCACGTGCACAGCTGCGGCCTTGGCGAGCGTGCGCCGTTCAAAGAGAGCGATCCAAAGCGATTTCGGCAGCCTGCTTTTGCGTTGAATGAGGTCGGCGACGAGCATACCCCTTGGCGCCACAACGAAGGGCACGTTGGCGCGGCGTGCGGCAGCCGAGGCGGCCAGGGTTGGCCACAGGAAAACGGAGTGCGCATGGACGACAGAGAAATCGGAAACTGTCTTGGCCAACGCCGCATGCATCGCCGCAGACCGGTAAAGGCGACGGCCGAGCGACGTCGGGAAATACCACACGTGCACGCCATCGCGGTTGACCGGTATGCCGAGGGGGACCTGCGAGACGCCTTCGCCATCGACATTGGTGGTGTAGACGTGCACTTCATGACCGCGCGCGACGAGCGCCCGGCACATGGCATGCACGGAATAGATCGGTCCGCCGTAGCGCACGGCAGGCAGGTAAGTCGGCACGACGTGAAGCAGTTTCACGATGCGCTTGACGTCGGTGATCTGAACCGCGAGATCAACTGGCGGTCGTCCGCCCGAGGTCTGACGCCGTGCCCGCGAACCGATCGGCATCGTAGAGCGCTTCCACCGTCTCAACTGTGCGCAAGACGTCGTACGACTCGATGATCTCTGAAATTTGAGCACCAGTAGGCGGGTTGGCCATGCAGGCCTCGATGGCGATTGCGCCAGGGCGGTCGTGTCTCCCAATCGGAAAGCACAGAGTCAGGCCGCGTCGGACGATGATCAAATCATCGGCTGCAGCCACAGGCGTCGGACACGACAGCCGGCAGACCACTCGCCATGGCTTCGTTGACGACCAACTAGGCCCCATGTTTCAGTCGCTTCGCTCGGCAGAGCACCAGGCAATCTCCGGCCGCGAATACGCTTTGACAATTTGCGACTTTGGTTCAGGAAGCCTGCGAACGACGCTGACGGCTAGGCCGGGATGCCAGTTCTGCGCTGCGTACCACTGTGGCTTCCATGCGTTAGCCGCATCATGAAGAGGACGTTGCAGGCACCGCGCACGGCCTGATCGAGTTCACCACTTCCTACGAATAGCAGATGCACGGGCCTTCGATCTGGTCTGCGTGCCATGAGCGTGCGGATAGCGGCAACGAGATCGAGTGGGCGCTTCTTGGGGATGAACTTACCCACGAAAAGCGACGCAGAAGGCGTCTTGGCGGAATGTTCCAGGCGGCGCGGATCTCATTGCTACGCCTCGCAACGGTATCGTCTCTGCAGCTTCGGCAGAGAAAGCGAGCGTTTTCAACGCAGTACGGCGCTGATGCCAATCGCTTTCCTGTGGTACCTTGCGACCGTCAGATAGAATTGGCGGTTGGCGTCGCCGACGCAGAGCAGTCGATCGAAAGCGGCGCACGAAGGAGCGCACCAAAGTCTGGCTCTTGATCGGATCGCAACCGCGTTCGCCCGGTGCTGCGCAGGTTTGTATCTGCCCGAAGCCACGTCGAAAGGCCCGCGCGCCTCGCCTGCTGGAGGGCCTGCCAATACGCCGCAACTTGCCAGCCCTGCAGCCAAAGCGTCGTCGCACCTTCGCGCTTAAGGCGCTGGCCCAGATCCTGATTGAGACGCAACCACCAGAACGACGATTGCTCGGCGCCCTCCTTCATTTCAAGGAACTCGTGCTGGTAGCCGCTGAGCAGATCGATGTCCCAGGCGATAGCGCGGCCGAACTCGGGGTCGTGGCGCTGTTTCAGGCCTTGGTCGCTCATATAATAGACTTTGACGGGGACTTTCGACCTCTCCGTCAATTTTCGCCAGATCGGCACCTGGTACTGAATGGGATGAGTGGTCAATACAGCAAGCATCAGCGCACCCGTAGGCGCGGTGGGGTGCGTACCGGCCCGCGTCGGCGTGTGAGCGTGCGCAACGGGCATCTGATCGGCTGCGATGACGCGCGGCATCGCAAAGAGGACACCAAGGCAGATCCCCAGGAAGATGAGGACGAAAATATCCCCGAACGCCTGCGTTGCGACAGAGAAGCTTGCGACATTCGCAATCAGGATCGCGGTGATCCCACAAAATAGGCGGGCATGCTCTCCGGACTGATTGCCAATCTGGCGCAAGTTGTATCGAATGTGTCGCACGATCGCCCAACCCATCGCCGCAACCGCCAGCAGTCCAGGCAATCCCAGTTCGAGCATGATCTTGCCCAATCCACCTTCTGCCGCGCCGAGATCGCCGGTCACATTGGTGAGATGCTGCACACCCTGGGTGCCGATGCCGGCTCCCCCTCCCAGGAGGCCAAACCGATTATAGGCCCACGTCACCGGTGCCAAACCGAGTTCAAGAAAGCGATCGTTGACGTCTGAGAAGACGCCACTCGTGCGTTGGACATAAAGGCTATATTCGTCTTTTGCCGCTGCCTTTGCCTTCTGGGCTTGCTGAATTTGGTCAGGATCCGATGCAAGGAGGAACAGCCCGTAAGCAGCGGCAGCTACAAGCGTGCTGGGGATGGCAATCGCGCGCATTTTTTTCCAATAAAGGCCAAGCAGGCCGATGTAGGAGGCGGCAAAGATTGCGATCATGACCAGGAATTTGCGCCGTCCGGTCAATGTGCCCAACGCGATGATGACCGCACTGACTGCGAGCGCCAACACGATGTTGCGTAAAGTCGGGCGACGATGCGTGGCCAACACAAGCACAACGCACGTACACATCGCTGCGTGCCAAGCTGCAATCTCGGACGCTCTGTAGGTTCCGCTATAGGCTGTGAGCACGCCGCCTGCGTCGTAAATTCTGATGCCCACGCCCACTTCCCCGAAGATCGGGATGTCGGGATACAGAGTCTGCAGGTACACGGTTACCAATGCCGCGGCAGCCGCGACCGCGTAAAGCGTGAAGAAAGCCCGAACCTGCCGGCTGCCGCCTGTTGCCGCAAACGCGTGCGCCAAGGCGAGAGCAACAAACGGGCCGAGATAAGCGATCAACCCAAGGGTTGTGACCATCGGGCTGGAGAAGCGACCAAGACTATGAAGGGC
Organism: Hyphomicrobiaceae bacterium; assembly: GCA_041397705.1. Classification (GTDB taxonomy): domain Bacteria; phylum Pseudomonadota; class Alphaproteobacteria; order Rhizobiales; family Hyphomicrobiaceae. The sequence goes on along the minus strand of JAWKWC010000009.1, from coordinate 39,946 downwards.
CTGCAGCAGCACCACCATGACATAGACCTGGAACGGAAGGGCCATGAACTTCCGCCAGCCGACGACCATTCGCGGGCCGAGGGGAATGCCGACGCGCATGGCTCCCAGCAGCGCGAAGCCAAAGACTACACCCGCAAACAAGATGAAATATGGAGGCTGGCCGGGGACAAGCTTGCGGATTGGGTCTTGCAGGAAAGCAACGAGGATGATGGCCAACATGCCTCGCCGCCAGTCTGCGAACGCCGTTAAACAAGCGAGTGCCAAGCCGATGAGTGCGAATTCAATCATCGTGGTCCAGCATCCGCTTGCGCATTGCAAACCTCGGGGTTGATGTGCTTGGGCCCACGTGCAGCGAGCCCGATCGCCCACATTAAGCCGCGAAATTCGGCGAGCAATGTCATTGGCACCCACCAGGGTCGCCGGATGTGGTGGCGTGTCGCAATGGCACCAATTGGTCTGCGCATGAGTGCCCGCAAGCTTCGCCAGCCGGACCATGTGCGCAGGACATAGTAGTAGGCCCCGACGGCATGGTCTGGCCGGCTGGTGCGCAGGTGCTCACCGAACGTGCGGGTACCGCCACTCGGGATCTTCAGATGATGAATTGTGGCGGCGGGCTCAAAGTAGATTCGGCGTCCAGAGCAGCGGTAGCGGTAGGCGAATTCGGCCTCGAAGTTGTAGGCGACGCGGACGAAATTCTCGTCGAAGCCACCCAATGAAATGGCAGTCTTTCGGTCGACCGAAAAATTGCCGCCCATGAACTGGTCGATCCAAGCCGGTCTGGTCGTTGCAAAGTGGAAACTGGGGGCGGTCGAATAGTCGACGCCCTCCTGCCAGGGCTGGATGACCCGCCCGGCAACCAAATTGGCATCTTGAGTGCGATGAGCCGCGATGTGGGCGGAGATGAGATCCGGTTCGACGACGACGTCGTCGTCGAGAAACAAGACGAGATCGGCCTCGGCGCGAGCAAGACCGACATTCATGGCGACCGGAATGCTCGGCGCTTGCAAACGGATATGCCTGATCCGCCCCTGCTCCGCTAACGCGTGAAGCTCCTGCTCGGTTTTGGCATCATGGCGGACGGTCTGGTCAAGAACCAGGATCTCGTCGGCAGGCGGTTCAAGCGCGAAGATGGTCGCCAGTGTCGAGCAGGACCTGGTCGCGCCCGTAGGTTGGAATGGCGATCGCAAGGCGCGTCACTTGCGTTGGCCCACAGGCCGGGCGGGCACGCCAGCCAGGTTATATGCGTTGGCTCTCAACGGGAGATCATCTGGCGCACGAGCCCAGCCCAGGCCCTTGCATAAAGGGGTCGGCACCGGATGGCTTCTACATAATAATGACGCGAACGGGCGGCCTCGGTCTTCCGCAGAATATTGCCGATGAAGTAGTAGAACCGGGCGTCTTCGCTCGATCGCGAGCGCCACACCCGATCGCGGGCTGGCGCGCGATCTTGTTCTTGGCTCCACCTGCGGAGCACTTTTGCCTCCTCGCCGCCACCGCGGCGGGCTGCTGCACACTCGAGAATGGTCTTCAAAGTTCGAATTTGTTCGGGCCGCTTGGTGGCGCTAATCGAACCGGGCGCCCATTTGGCCTGATAGAGGACGTCCGGGATCGCTAGGCAAGGCCCCCGCTCGACCAGACGCGTCCACAAATCGATATCCTGTGCCACGCGGAACGCAGGGCGATAGCCGCCCGCCGCGTTATACATATCCCGTCGAAACATCGTGCTTCCGTGATGGGACGGGCCACGCACTTTGGCGAAATCGAGCTCGTTCAATCCATTCTGCAACTCTAGGGAGTTCTGCTGCACCGTATAGAGCTGCTCGCCTTCAGGTCCCACGAACGCTGTACCGCACGTTACCATGACGACGTCGCGATCACCATCGAGCAAGTTGATCAGGCGGACCAAACGATCTGCCAGGGACACGTCTCCGGCATCCTGGCGCGCGATGTAGCGGCCTCGCGCCATGGCGCAGCCTGTAGCGAGCGCGCGTGTCAAACCCTGGTTCGCTTGGTGATGGACGCGCACGCGCGGATCCCTCGTCGCGTAGGCGTCGAGAATGTCGCCACTGCCGTCGGTCGAGCCATCGTCGATGATAATGAACTCGAGAGTAACGCCTTGTTGCGTGAGTATGCTGTCGACAGTCTCAGCAAGGCCTTCAGCACCATTGTAGACGCTCATGACAACGGAGATGTCCGGCAGCTGCGTCACCATCTTATGCCGCCGCAATTTCTGCTAGCTTCAAACATTTTCGGTATTTCTCCAATGTCTCACGACTGGACCGACCGGCTCGCGCCAACTACTCCAATAGACGGGGCGATCATCCGCATTCAAAATCGCGTTTCATTTCGTCTGCCAATGAGGCCTGAGAGTCGCTTTCTAGACCATATGGGCTTAGCGGAGCGATGAACGGTCCAAGAGATTTGCTTGGATCAACCTGACATCTTGACGCATCTCTTCGCGACATGTTCATCACCGATCTACGTGACGCGGACACAGCGCAGCCTCAATCATTTATGCTTATTCCCGGAGAAAACTCGGACAACTTGCATAAGCGGCTGCTATAGCGCGTGAAGTCTCTCGGATCGAAGATGCTAAAGTGGCGCGCGAGGTCCGGCCTAAAGATTGGCTCTGAGGCCCTGAAGGTTAACGCTGTGCGCCAATCGAGAATATGTAGGGGCACATTCCCCCACCAAGACGCCCATTGACTGAATGAAACTGTTTGGCCCGATGAGATAATCGCAATGAGCGAGCAGGTAAAGATCTTCGATTGTACTGGCTTTTGACAAGCAAGCAAACCGAAGCCCGGGAAAGCTAGCCTCGTCCTGCGTCTCGTCCGAGCATATCAAGAACATTACACGCTACCCTTACAGCTGGTCTGAGATTTGCAGGCCATCGCTGTGCTACTCTCTTGGGCCGAATAAAACATCAGGCCATCTGAAAACGTGCGGTAATCTCCTTGCCGCATGTGAACGCCAATCAACACATCCGCTTGAGATCGCAATTTGGCAATTCTGCATTCTATCGAACGGCAAACGTCATCTGCAGGCGAGAAGAACCGTCGGACATAGGCTCGTTGCGCCGTCATAGCGTTAGGTGCTGAAAAATAGAAGCCTGACAGATAATTTAGCTTCCGCATCTAAAAAAGTTCTCGACTTGTGGTTGTCGTTGCCATAACCGCCGCTCTCACCGAGTTCGATGATGGGAAAGCAGCGTAAGCGCAAGTTAACTTTGTATGCAAAATCGATAGAGCGATTGATGAGCGATCCCTCCACGACCGTCGCATCGAGGCCTGCATCGGAATCCCGATTGCGCGTAAAGAAGGACTGAAATTTTAAACGCCGGATTGACTAGGCGAAAACCTCGTTCGCGGGCAAAGGCCAACACGTTGGCATAGGTCCATACCCTGTTCGCCATCCGTCCGTATCGGCCAACGAGCACGAGCGTTGCCCTCATGATGAGTAGGGTCCCGTCCTTACCTGCGCCACCAATTTATGCTGCTTCATGGCCTCCATCCTGTCAAATGGTACGTTATTTTTCTGAGATTGTGAAACACTGGCTCTATTGTTGGAATGCGGACTTGCATCATGCAACTCATCATCACTGCTATGCTCGCACCGTTTAGGAGATCTGCCGGATTAACTTGTCATCTAGATTGGCGCTATCGGCGCAAGACTCCCGGCGGAACTGCTGCCGCTGATGTAGACCTCGGTGTCCTCGCAACTTGTCCCACTTGCTCGTATGCTTCGCAGCCTGTCGATCATTTGGGCCGCTCCGGCCAATGTTGCGCCACCCAACCACGCGGCGTGCCGCAGAGGCGATGCGATAGTCCCAGCCCGCTGCAGCCTTTGGTTCCGATGCCTCACGCCAGCGCCAATAGCAAGTCGGCTTCCCTTGTTGTGGCCGGCTGCGCCGCACTGGCGGGCGAGTAGAAATAGCTCGCGGGCGTAATGGCGCATTTCAGGTGTTGAGGCCTCGATGCCCGCGTTGGGCGTGGCTCAGGATCAGGCGATGCGCCTCGGCGCGGTGGCGGAGTTTCTCGGGTCCGTTGTGCCATTGCGCTCAACTGCTCGCCGTCGTGATACCGCGTTACCGATACGAAATGATCGACGTACTGGAGTTTTGTTCCCAAGGACGCGACACGGCAATCATGCTCCCAATCCTCCTCGTTGCTCAGACTGGTCCAAGGTCCGGCACGATCACAGACTGCTCTCCGAAAGAGCGGCGTCGATGTACTCCACCAACGCGATACGAGGAAAGAGGGAAACATGGGTGGCTATTGGCTCGCCCGTCCGCTTGATGGCGTCACCGCCATTGGCTCCGACCGATCACCCGGGAGGATGTTTTGCCGTAGGAGACGTCGCAGTCGGGATGGGCCTTTAGACCGGCGACTTGAAGCTCAAATTTATGGGGTAACAAGAGGTCGCTGCTGTCGAGGTACTGAATGTAGGCGCCGCGGGCGATCTGGCGTCCAGCTTCATGTGGGCGCGGCCGGGGCCGCCGTTTGGTATCCGAATAGATCTGACGACATCAGGCTTCTGCGGCGACGAGCCTGGCGATGACAGCCGGTGTGTCATCGGTTGAGCCATCGTCGACGACGACGATCTCGATGGGCCGGTAGGTTTGCTCCAACGCACTGGTGACGGCCTCCTGCAGCAGAACCGGCCGGTTGAAGACAGGTATGACGACCGAAACCAAGTGCTCTTGTTCTGGCTGGTTCGGGGCGAGAGCCTTGGCCTTTGCGGCGGGTTGCGGTTCGCCGCACCGGCGGGGGCGGCGGTCGGCCGTCCCGAGCAGATGATACTGCATGCTCGCCTGAACCAGACATTGCCGAAATCTGTCTCCGCGCCCTTTGACCAACTGTCCAGCACCACGACCGAGACAATTTGCTATGGGACGTTAAACTTCCGCGCGCTTCCGTCCGCGATGCGATGGTGCGCGGCCTTGGCGCGCCCATGACGGAAGAGAGCGCCAGAAGGTGAAGCGCTGGGGATCGGCGGGGTGCCAGCAGAGGGCCTGGCCGACGTAGACGCCTGCAACTGTGCTGGCGCACCCGACCCAGGTATTCTGTTTCTTCGCCACGCTCCAAGCGCTGGTCCCGGTCACACCCAAGTCCGTGCGAAACCATCCCGTGCGCTCGATCGCAACTCTGTGCAACGCGAAACTCGCACCGAAGGGAGCAGGCTCGGATGCCAGAAGGCCGGTTTGACGATCGTAGTCGGAAACAAACGAGAATGCAGCCGTCATGCAGCGCCGAGCCACACCTGTACCACGCGGCCCTGCGCCATTCAACCCGGGATAATGCGGCTGCCGGCGAAAGAGCCGGATACCCGATGAACAGCCGCAGAAGGCGCAACATCCGGGATCGAGCCAAACGTCGTCGTCGGTGAAGATGAGCCAACGCTGCGGAATTCGGCAAGCGCGCGGTTGCGGCCGTGCGACAGGCCTGGGGCGGTTTCGACTACCCGTCTGATTGGGATCTGTTTGCCCGCAGATGCGACCACGCCTGCCGTGTCATCCGTGCAATTGTTGTCGACGACGATGACCTCGACATCAGACCAGTCGATGCCCACTTGAGCCGCGAGCGTATCCAGTGTACGCGCCAAGCTCTGGCAACGGTTGAACGCAGATGGCGATCGAGATCAACTGTCCCACCTACACATTCGTGGTTTTCGGGGCAAACGCTAGTCGGGCTACACTTACGCGTCTTGGGTCGAGCAACTTTTCGCGCTCAATGGCAAAGGCCTCTAGTCGCGCTTGGGCCCCAGCCGGTGCAGGGTCTCGGGCGTGCGGCCACTCATCGCCCGGTCCACTCGGCTCGGGCATGCGCCCGAACCAGAATCGGAGCCGGTCGCCCACTTCACCGGGAATGCCCATTTTTTCGAGACGTTGAACGGAACCGTCGGGTGGCAATGTTGAGCCGCGTTGGGATGGAGACCCCATACAGAGATCCCGCTTCTGCCCAGGCTGCTATCGAGCCATCAAAAAGATAGCGACCGTCCTGTGTGCCAATTGCCGCTGTTGACAATTTCGTCAGAAAACCTGGACTCGGTGGAGATCAGCAATATGGCGGGCCGCCGTGGCAAGGTCGCCGACATCGAATGTCAATGCGTTTTCTCCGTGCTTGAATATGCCTTCTGCAGCGAGTCCAGGAAACCGCGACAGCACCGAACGACCCCGTGCACCAGCCCTTCTCGCGGGGCAATAGTCACACTCTGTCGAAGAAAAATTGAGTAGGCAATCGATTCGGCAGCACGTCCCGATAGGAGTGCGTCGGGCCTGCCAACCGAGAAATCGAATTCGCTCGGTGTGGTCCCACTGCAAAAGGGCCGCCTGCAGGGCTGGCGCTTCTCCCGGAGCCCGCCGCCGGCGATCGTCACCCGTACGGGAGACAGTCGCTCTCGAGGCGTTGGAACCGGCCAATCATGTCCAAAGGCGGTTTGTCACCCTGGCAGGCGGCCGACATAGCCAATGCGGAGGACGCTGCCCGCCTTCAGGTCAGGCGGCAACAGCGGAGAGTGCACGCCGCCCGGCAGGTTATGGACAGCGGTCGCGCGTCGATGTTGGCCAGTGCGGTGCAGGCCTGTTCAATCAGTCTCCCGTCAACACAGGCAGACGATGAAACTCCGCCAGACCGCGGCGTCGCTGAATACTCGCGCTCGAACCTGTCGAACGGCGACGGCCAGGGCGCGGCCCGTGCCTGGCAAGCTTCCAGACGGGCAATGGCCTTCAGGGTATTCGGCACGCGCGCAGCGAGCATCACGTCCGGGCGGACCGACTCCACCTGGTTTCCATGATGGCGGCCACCCTGGCGCGCGGGCTGGTGTAGGGTCGCCATGACGGGGCGGTTTGCAACGCCGGGCCAAGCATCCAGGTAGCGAGGGGCTGTGGAACCGTGGCCCCGACACAAGACCAAGTTCGACCGACCAGCCATGGCGCGGCAACTCTCGTTCGAGAGCGTGGATGATGGTTTCCACGCCTCGCGCACGTAGGCGGAAGGCGTAATGATCAGGAGCTTTTTCATGTCCGTGTGCTGGGGGCCTCGCCAGTGTCACGCGACCGTTGCCCCTCCTGTTGAAGGGACGGCACGACGACCGATCCGGCAGCAAGATCGTTCAAAAAGCGCCGTGAGCAAACTTGCAACCACGCCTTGGGAATACCGCCCTCCGGCGGGACGCTTTCCGTCGAATCGGGGTCGAAATCGCCCGACCCCAACCCCACGCGATCGTACCAGTTGTGATAGTGGGTCAGATGACCATCGAGACTGTAGAAATTTCCCAAGCCGTATCTCAGATGGCTGAAGTGATCCCCCCAGAATTTTGGCTGATAGCGCGGCGTGTAGACCGGCTCTGCCTCTCGCCGCGAGGGATAGACTTGCATCGGTAACCACCGATAGCCTCGGTCAGCCAGTGCCTCGGGTATATTATATGTGATATGCGCGCCTGTGAAATCAAATGCCCGGTAGGGCCATTTGATCTTGAAACGCTGCCGCCAGAATATGCGGCGCGCTCGACGTGCCTTCTCTGTGTCGAAGAAGAGAAAGGAGCTTTCGGGCATGTCCTTTCCCCAAGGCCGGGTGTACGGGCCGCAGCCGATATCCTCGGGTGAGACAAGCGCCATATCTGGCTTCATCTGGCGACGCACAGCTCGAACCACCCGGGTTCAACAATATGACGTCAGAGGTACGAGCAGCGTGTAACGGCTACGTGACATTGCCAACAATGAATTGAGGGCGTTCGCCTGATTGCACGACTTGACCACAACCTCGGCGCCGCGCTGGCGCGGCAACTTCGACCGAACCGTCGGTCGAAGAATTGTCGAGAACGACGACGCGCGTGCCCTTCTGGTGCCGTGTTTCGAACCTGATCCAGCGCAGCGGCCAAGAACGCCGCACTGTTCCAGCAGGTGATACCGATGAAGCATCTTGGCGCAGACGCTACGGACATTCTTACGCGCACCTTTCCTAAATTCTATTCGCCAATGTGATGTCATCGGCAGCTTGGACGCGCAACTCTGGGGCTAATTCGCAATCGACGGCAGTGCTTCGGCCGCTCCAAATCAGTCGATAAGATAGGGTCCAGGGAGCCACTTGAATTCTCTCATCTTCAGTAAAGTGACTGGTTCCGGCATCTTTGCGCTCGACGACTGCGCGACGCCGCCCGAGCATCTGCAGACCTAGTGTAATCATAGGTCGCTCAACCATCGTATACGTGCTAAGCGACAGTAGGGCGGTAATTGCTGTAACGAGCCCCAGCATGACGAGAAACAGGAGGTTCGACCGGTCCGGCGTTGCTAAACCTAGTGTGACTTTCCAGGGACCAGTCCAACGTGGTGCATTGTTCAACACCATCAAAACGGCAAAGTGCCAAAGATATGCACTGTATGACAGCTTCCCGAGCCAACACACGATGGGTTCACTAAAGCGCGTCCCGCGCCGCGACCAAGACATGCCGCTAATACTCCGAAACATAATGCGAATTCAAGATGGTCAGCAATAATCGAACGGTAAAACGGCAATATAAAAAGCATTGATACGGAAACGAACACGCCTACCCGTGCCATCGCACCTGTGAGACGTCCTTCGCGTAGCGCGTGGACACAGACGCCGATCAGAAACAGGAAGCTGGTTGATAAACCAACTGTAGATAAAATCAGACTTTCGGCTTTCTGGAAGACTTGGGAACCAGTCTCGCAGTAGCAAGTCAGTTATCGGGTTGGAGTAGCCAGGCCAGTTATTATCGAAGCGATTGCGGCTGCTGCCGCCCATGCGAATGAGCGCTGTAGGCGTAACGCAACCAACGGAAACAGCGCATAAAAAGTCATCTCGACTGCGATCGTCCAGCCCCCGGCACGACAGAATTCATTGCAGGCGGGTACCACCCATGCAGGAAGCTCGCCGTCACTGCGAAATCGACTGCCGAAAGTCCGTGGGGTGCTCCAGGTCGCGGCCCAAGCCCATACAAAAATAATAGAACACAATTGCCAGCCAGAACATAGGAGCAATACGAAACACCCTACGTAAGTAGAACGGAAGAATGCCATCGTCTCGTGCGGCCCACGAGGACATCAGTGTCATGGCGCTGACCACAAAGAATAACTGGACACCGGCCTGCCCGCTGCTTGCAAAGCACACTAGCGGGCCATCAAAACCAGGCACACGCTGGGCTGTGTACACCGGGCTATCACCCTGCTATCGCATAGCCACGCAGCGCGTCATCGTAGGCGTAGTGTTTTGAACGTAGTGAGTCGCGATCTGCTGGATCGTCATGCGGCGGGCCCCAGCAGCTTCAATTCCGAGGCATTGTGCGGGCGCGTTGGGCGCACCGTCGGTCTAAGAATTGTCGACCGCCACAACTCGTACTCCTTTGGCTGTCTTTCGAATTTGATCCAGCGCGGCTGCCAGGAATGCCGCACTGTTCCAAGAGGTGATACCGATGAAGCAATTCCGGGACGCTCTATCGACCTCGTTGACACTAACTATCTTCCTCCAATTTCGCTGATTTATCGAAACTCGGCTACCTGTCGTGTCTCACTTTGTGGCTCCCACGTATAGTCGGCTGCTACGGCAGCGCGGCTGATTTCGGCGGGGAGCCGGACCGATAGATATCGCTGCTGGCGACTTCCAACGTGGGATCCGGTGCGGCGAGGTGCACAACCATTGACACCCGGCAAAACAGCACCTACAAAAAACGTGACGCCCCGCCGCCAGCGGTAGACGTCGGATGATGCAGTCAAATGTATTGTCTCCTTCAACCAGCGATATTTGCATTCCGCCTTCTGGGTACGTCTCACAAAGGACCAGAGGCACATCCAGGACGGACAAGATTTCGAGTTGCAACGCGGCGCGGTTTGTCGCGTGCGGTGAATGTAGGACGATCCTAATCCGTACATTCGCCCAGGTCTTCAACTCGGATAGTGGATTGCCGCCGTCATCCAGGAATTCGATCTGCCTTATGCCGTATTTCTCAGGGTCAGAAATCTCGAAAGTGTGCTTGTTCTGATCTGCAAGCTGCATATTGTTTTGATAAGCGCGCAAGCACTCGTCTATGCCGCCTTGTATTTCCGTTTGGCCTTATCGAGCACGATGCCGGCCGTACAGAATTTTGCGCACGGCGGAGAGATTATGACTGACAAACAGCACCGTTCTGCCGGAGCCGGCGACGTCGCGCATTTTGCCTAGGCACTTCGCTGGAACTCGGCGCTTGACGGCGAGGGGACTTCGTCGACGATCAGGACGGGCTCGAGGTGGCTGCGACCGCGAACGCCAGGCGGACATACATGCTGGAATAGCGCTTCTACGGGTGTGTCGAGAAAGCGCCTGGACTCGGCGAAGGCGACGATCTCGTCGAACTTGGCGCGGATCTCGGCGCGGCTCATGCCGAGGATGGCGCTCGTTGAGGTAGACGTTCTCGCGGCCTGTGAGCTCGGGTGAAGCCGGCGCCGACCTCGAGCAGGCTGGCGACGCGGCCGTTCAGTGTGATCCGCCCCTCCGTCGGCTCGGTGATACGCGAGAGGACTTTCAGGAGTCGTCGACTTTCCCGCGCCATTACGGCCGATGACGCCGAGGATTCTGCCGCGGGCACCTCGAACGACACGTCCTTGAGGGCCCAGAATTCCTCTGTGGTATCGCCCGGAGACGATGGCGCGGCTGCTCATCATGTCGCCGAACGAGCGGGCAATGCCGCGCGCGGCGCGGGTGAGCGCGTCCCGCATGGTGCCGTCGCGGCGCTGGCTCTCGTGGCCGATGATATAGCGCTTGCCGAGGCCTTCGACGCGGATGGCTGGGGGGCGCTCATCGGGCGGTCCACGGTGCTGTTTTCGGCGGGCGCTGGGTGTGGTTGTCAGGGCCTGGTGAAGATCCGCGAAGAAGCGTTCGCGTGGCGGGCGGGCGATGTCACGGGCTTGGCGAGTCCCGCCGCGATGGGCATGCTGACGGCGAGGCCGAAGATAGGAGCTGGCCTCGCCGGCGAGCAGGGCCCAGCGAAAGCCGTCGATCACGCCAACGGCCAAGGCTGGAACAGCAGCCGCCATTGGTCGGGGATGATGGCGCTGGAAAAGCCGACCGGCGAGACGTAGAGACCGGAACTGCACGATGAAGGGCACGAGGAAGCGAAGTCGCGATATTTGACGTTCAAGGCCGTGATCATCAGCGCGGGGCCGAGCGCGGTCAGAACCGCGAGGCCGACGAACACTGGCAGGAACGCCATGCGCCAGGTCGGGGCGAAGCCGTACCAGGCCATCATCGCGAACAGGATGACAAGGCTTATGGCGAAGTCGATCAGGGCCACCACGGCGGCCGACGCCGGCACGATGATGCGTGGAAAGTAGACCTTGCCGATCAGTTGGGCGTTGCTGACCAGGCTGTTGGAGGCGTCGCTCAGAATTGTCGACAGCAGGAACCAGGGCAGCATGCCGGCGAAAACCAGCAGGGGATAGGGGGCTGCGCCGTCGCTCGGCAATTTCGCGAGATTGCCGAAGACGACGGTGAAGACGATCATGGTCAGCAGCGGGCGCAGCACGGCCCAGGCGATGCCGATAACGGTCTGCTTGTAGCGCACGGCGACGTCGCGCCAGGCGAGGATCGCGAACAACTCGCGATAGGCCCAGATGTCGCGCCAGTAGTTGAGGGCGAGGCGGCCCGGCTCGATCACCAGGGTTGGCGCGGGGTCATCGCCGGCGGTCGTATCGCCAGACGTGAGGGTGCGCGCCTGGGCCGCAGGCTCTGCTTGTTGCATCATCGGCGCGGCCGTCCTTGACAGGGCTCCGGCAAGGTGCCGGCCCAAAGTGGGTCGAGCGCGGCTGCTAGGCGCCGCTCGAAATTTCCGAACGAGAAATAGTCGAGGCCTGGAGGGATTGCCTTCGGCCGGGATATCGCTTCAAGAATGGCTCGCTCAAGGCTTTAGGCGTCCTTCGGATCGACGAGGAGGCCCAGTTCGCCGTTGCGCACAGCTTCGCGCGTTCCATCCGCCGTGCTTGCCATCACCGGGAGGCCACAGGCAAGGGCTTCCAGAATGACGAAGCCAAACCCTTCACCCGAGCTCGGCATCACGTAGGCATCAGCCAAACGATAGAGATCCGCCTTGTCGCTCTCGCTGATGCGGCCGGTGAATTTGACATGGTCACCGACGCCCAGCGCCTGAGCCTTGGCCTCCAGCCGGGCCCGGTCGCTGCCGTCGCCTGCTGCGACATAGACCAGGTCCGGCCGTTGCGCGATGAGGCGGGGCATGGCTTCGATCACTTCGTCGAAGCCCTTGTAGCGCTCGTCAGCAGACATGCGACCGAATGTTAAAATGACCTGGCGATCCGCGACGCCCAAGCGCCGCGCGAGGGTGCTCTTTTCGTCCCGATTGAGAAATCACCTGCGTGGATTGCATTCGGCAACAGAACATGGCGCGTTGCGGGCAGGTTGGCTCCAGGCCTTGAAGCGGTCCAGTGTGATTCGGCTGATTGAGATCACCCGTGAGACTGCACACCATCCCGAATCGGTTCACAAGGCGCGCGGGGCGCTGCCAGGCATCGATGCCATAGATCGCGAGCACGAGTGGCAACCTGCGCATGCGCGCAATGACGACTGCCACCGGCAGCAGATTTATGTGGGCGCAGTAGACGAGGTCGCAGGACGTCATGGCGTGGGCAATACTGCGCTTCAAGAAACTCTCTTCGCCCCATGGGCGCCGGCAAGGTCGTAAGTCGCCTTGGCAGGGTGTATGCCCCCGGCGGCTGGCATGATGCGGGGAGGACGACAACCTCGCGAACGCCTTCAAAACTACACAAGGCATCGACGATGTCGCGATTGTACTGTGCGATGCCGCCGAAGCCGCCGTGTGCGTCGGTGACGAGCATCAAAATGCGACGGCCTTTGTCCAAGGCATTTGGCATTCCCTATTGGACCAACGATGTCATGCTGCGAGTGGGAGGTGGCGTCGCGGCGGGTTGGTGTTGGGCGACGTAGTGTGCCCACTGACGGGCGTAGCCATAGGTTGCCCCTGCCCGGGAGGTGGCGGCATTGGACATCCAACGCGCCAGCGGCACACCAAAGCCCGTCTTCTTTCGATTGATGACGGCAGCGGGTAGCGCCTGCGAGGGCGCTAGGGCCAGCTCGCACTTGGCCGGCAGGTTGGACCGTGGCGGACCCAAGGCAGCCATGCGTTCGAGCAAGATTGCATCGACCAAGGGCGTCCGCACTTCCAACGCATGGGCCATGCTCGCCCAATCCGTGTCGCGCAGGAGCTGGTTACGCATATAGAGCGACGACTCCATGGCCGCGACACGCGCAAAAGCTCCGGCGGGCATTGGCTGCAAGGCGGCATTGATGGCAGCCAGCGGCTCGAAACGCTCGAGGCCGTCGCGCAGCACGTCCGACTCAGAAGACGTTGAAGCCCACGGCATGAAGAGGCCGCGCCTCAGGAACCAGGCGCCGGCATAGCTGCCACCGTATTCGATCAAGCCTGCCGTCTTGGCACTGAGATGCAGCCGCTCTGGTCCGATTGCCAGCGCTGCTGCGCGTGCGAGCGCACCGAGCCCCGGGAGTTGGGCGGGCACTTTCAACCAATGCACCCACTTGGGGATATCGCGGAAAGAAGGATAGCCGCCCAACAACTCGTCTCCCCTACCCCGGAAATCGCGACTTTGAGGCCGAGCTCGTGCGCGGCCTTGGACACGAACCAGGTATTGATGCCATCGATACTGGGTTGGTCCATGGCCGCGAGGATGAGGAAGGTCGGCATCGAACTCGGCCTTGGAGACAACGCGCGTGGTGTGGCGCGTTTGATAGGTCCGAGCGACCGCCTCTGCTATAGGTGCCTCGTCGTCGCTGCGGCCGCGGAACTCCTCGAAGGCGATCGTAACCGTCTGATATCTTGCTGTCCCGCATCGCGCATCAGGCCGACCAGTGCGCCTGAATCGATGCCTGCGGAGAGAAACGCGCCAACGGGCACGTCGGCGACAAGGTGGTGTCTGACACTATCCAAAAGTGCTTCGCGCGCACTGGCGTTGCGATCGGCCCCGATGGAGAGCCGCGAAGTCGTCTCGGCACGGGCATAGACTTCGGCAACCGCATGGGGTAACGGCGTGGTGGTGCAGCGCCGCTGGAGGTGACGGTCATCGTGTGGCCAGCCGGCAGGGCCTTGATCTGCTTGTAGAGCGACAACGGCTCGGGGAGACTGCCGAGCAGATAGAAGCTAACCACTCCCGCCGGATCGCGAGCCTCATCGATACCGCCACCGGCCAGCAGCGCTTTGACCTGGCTTGCGAAACGAAACGTGCGACCGTCGTCGGCATAATAGAGCGGTTTGATGCCAAGGGGATCGCGAGCCAGAAACATTTGACGCTTGCGCCCATCCCAAATGGCAAAGGCGAACATGCCACGCAGGTCGTGCGCCATGTCTGGGCCCTTGTCGGCGTAGAGGTGCAGGAGGACCTCTGTGTCCGAATGGCTGCGAAATGTATAGCCCTTGGCTTCGAGCGAGCGACGGAGTTCGCGGTAATTGTAGATTTCGCCGTTGAACGTGACGACAAGGGTGCCATCGGCATTCGCCATCGGTTGCGCGCCGCCCTCCGACAGGTCGATGATCGACAGTCGCCTGTGACCGAAGCCGCAGCGTGCGTCTGGCGAAACCCACTCGCCCTTTCCATCCGGCCCGCGCCTCGCCATGTGATCGCGCGTGCGGATCAATTCTGTCCGGCTGATTGCACTGGCCGCGTCATGGTACGCCAAGATGCCGTTTATGCCGCACATATCAGTAGCTTGGCCAGTTGCTGGGGCTTGGCGCAGTTCTCCAGCTTGCGAATACAGCGCACTTCAAACCGAAACTCCCGCCACTATCCGGCTCGTCGCCGACTTTACGCGATGGCGCACCGCATTGGGGCGAACGAAAAGCTTGTTCAACGAAGACGTCGCAATTTGGCCATCGGTCGACAAAGCAACGGTCCTGCCAAGGGGGCAATAGGCTGCACGGACAAACCCGGAATTCTGAATCGCATCGTGCACGAATGGATCTGAGGACTCGGTGATAATCGCAATGAGAGACGGCTTCTTGAGGGTAGCACGTGCACCAGAAATCACCTCGGGCTCGTAGCCTTCGACATCCATTTTGATCAAAACGGGTGCCTCATCGCAGAGGATGTCATCGAGGGTGCGAACAAGAACCTGGCGCGTGGCGTGATCGCCGCTCCCAGCAACGTGGTTCATCGTATCTCGCCCGGTCGTGAAAGCGACGCTTCCCGATTGCGCTCCGACGGCCGCCTCGATGACCGTTACACGCTCGCTAAGGGCGTTAATTTCGATGTTCTTTGCCAAAGCTCGAACGGTATTCGGGTCGGGCTCTATTGCGATTGACCGGGCCTTGCAGACGGCCGAAGCCAGTACGGTGTAGCTGCCGACGTTGGCGCCGACATCGACAAAAAGGTCACCGGGGCGCAAGAGATGAAGCAAAAATGCCATGTCCGAGAATTCGTGAAGGCCACAATAGATGTTGCCAGTCGCGCCGGTCATACCGTTGCTGACCACGAGCTTGGAGCCTTCGATCCAATCGAACTCGACTTCACTTCTGATCCGGCTACGAATTTGCCAGCTTAGGTATCGCCAATACGCACTCAGCGGGCGCCTCGAACTCAAAGGGTGGTGCGCGATGAAGCGCAGGGTGGGGAGAACGGAGGCCATTAAATGGTGCCGTCCCCGAGATGTGACACTTGTCGGTTCAAGGGAGCTTTCGTCACAGCAAGGCTGACAAGAGCGGCAGGCGCGCCGCTGACACTAACCCGCCATGACCTGCAGGCGGTGTCGCGATTGGCGCTACTCAGCGCCGAAGCACCAGTCAAGGTGATACGGTATGAGGCCCGGCCGCAGTGCCAACGCGGGGTGTCGCTGCTAATGTGTTGCAACGTTGGTTCCTTCGGACAGCAACCGGTCGAAATAACCAATCGTGTGCCGCAGGCCGTCACGCAACGCCACGTGGGGGGCCCAGTCGAGCGTGCCTCGCGCTTTCGTAATGTCAGGCTGGCGCTGGCGTGGATCGTCCTGGGGCAGAGGCATGTAGGTCAGTTTCGATTTCGAGCCAGTCATCTCGATGACGGTTTCGGCCAATTCTTTGATTGTGAATTCGCCGGGATTGCCGAGATTGATGGGACCTGTCACCTCAGCTGGCGAGGCCATCAAGCGCACGAAGCCTTCAATCAGGTCATCAACGTAGCAGAAAGAGCGGGTCTGCTGGCCGTCGCCGTAGAGCGTGATGGGCTCACCGGATAGCGCCTGCACGATGAAATTCGACACCACGCGACCATCGTTGGGATGCATGCGCGGACCGTAGGTATTGAAGATACGGGCGACCTTGATCTCGAGCTGGTGCTGGCGCCAATAGTCGAAAAAGAGGGTCTCGGCACACCGTTTTCCTTCATCGTAACACGAGCGCGGGCCGATCGGATTGACGTTACCCCAATAGTCTTCCGTCTGCGGGTGGATCGTCGGGTCGCCATAGACCTCAGAAGTCGAGGCCTGGAAAATACGGCATTTGAGGCGCTTGGCGAGGCCCAGCATGTTGATGGCGCCATGCACACTTGTCTTCGTCGTCTGCACGGGATCGTGTTGATAGTGGATCGGCGAGGCTGGGCACGCGAGGTTGTAGATCTGATCGACTTCGATGTAGAGCGGAAAAGTCACGTCGTGGCGGACCAGCTCGAAGCGCGGGTGGCCGACGAGATGTTCGACGTTGCGCTTGGCGCCCGTAAAGAAATTGTCGACACAGATCACATCGTGACCGTCTGCCAGAAGGCGATCGCAGAGGTGCGAGCCCAAAAAGCCAGCGCCACCGGTGACTAGAATTTGCTTTCGGTCTCGCATCCAGGTTCCCGTATTCATGTGATGGCCCGCATGGACCCGGCCGGCACCGCATCGACGGGACCGTCACACGGCTCAGCGCACGTATTGAGTGAGCGACCGATCAGCCAATTGAGGCAAAGCTACCGCACTCAGGGTGACTCGTGTCACCCTGATCCGAACCCAACTGTGTTCAGGTTGATCCCCCTGGACCACCCATGAAATCGTTTTCGCCTGCCCCTAGTCTTGTAGCTAAAGACTACTCGGCAGGTTTTGTAACGCCAGCCGACAACGGCGCCGCGCGCCTTGCCGGCTTGAAGCTCGCGCGTGACCAGTGCGCGCAAATCCCCGTCGCCTGCAGATCACGCCATGCCCGCTCTATGGCGTCACGATTGACGCGATCTCCCAGGATCACCATCGGCACCGTGAGCAAGAGAATGCGCAAATCGAGCAGCATCGAGGCATTTTGCACATACCAGACATCCATGGCGGCTTTGTCGGCCTGATCCACGATGCGGCCGCCTTCGACCTGGGCCCACCCAGTCAGCCCTGGCCGCACGAGCAGGCGAGCCTTGTAGTCGGGCGCCTGGTCTGCCGGCAACAGCGGACGTGGGCCGACAAAGCTCATGTCGCCGATCAGCACGTTGTAGAGCTGGGGCAGCTCATCCAAGCGCAAACGCCGCAAGAGGCGGCCGAGGGCCGAGCTGCGATGACTATCATCGATGCGGCTGCCAGAGAGATCATAGGCCTCAGACATCGTGCGGAACTTGTAGACCTTGAACGGCCGGCCTCGCAAGCCGGGACGCCGCTGCGAAAACATTACGGGTGTGCCGAGGTCGATTGCCACGAGCATCGCAACAAGAGCGATGATGGGCGATGCCAGGATAAGAATGACGAGGGAACCGACGAGGTCAAAGGCGCGCTTGACCGGCCAGTACTTGCGGCCTTCGATCAGGCCCAGCTCATCGGGTGTGAAGCGCAACAAGCGCCAATTGGCGCCACTGTCCGGTGCGGACGTGAGGCCACGCCAACCGTCCATGCCGTAATGATCCGCAAGCGCCAACAGCTTGACGGTGCCTGAGCGTTCGATCTCGCGAAGGGCTTCGCGGGCCTCAGCCGAGGAGCTTGCGCAGGGAATTGCAATGACGATGCAATCGACAGCCACGCCCTCGATTTCAAGCTGCTTCAGGACGCGCTCGATATCCTCCGGCATTCCAAGAATAGGGTGAGTGCCGACCCTGCGACCGACCTGCCGTTCGGAGCGCCCGAGGATACCGGCGACCTCGACTTCACCATCACTGAGCTCGCTGACGCTTTCCAGATAAAGCTCGGCCAACGCATTCAAGCCAACGATGAGAACTGTCGAGACGGTGCTGCCGCCCGTGTGCTTGTCGCTCTCTCGCGCGCTGGAGCGCTGGTGGCGGCGTTGAAACACCTTGCGCGCCAAAATGCGGGCGCCGATCAGCACGACAGTGATGGTGACGAACTGGAGCAATGGCACCGATCGCGGCACACCTTCAGAGGCGATTGACGACGAAACCCAGCGCCACAGCGCCAATAACCGTTGCAAGCGCCGCCATGGCGATGCGTTCGTAGTCCCTGGCATCGCTGTGGCGCCATATCGATCGATGAATCCCAAGCGCGACCAGAGAGATGACGGCGGTCAGGAGGGAGAGAAGCAAATACGGAGCGGCCGCGGTCAGCCGCGCCAGCGTCAGGGCGAAATCATGGCGTTGCGCCAGCGCCAGAACCGACGCTGCCAAAATCAACGCGCAATCGCCCAACAGCTGCCCCCACACTCGTCCCCGCATACTGCACCCCACACTTTATGCATTTATGAGAATGAATTATACTTAAACCACAAAACAACCGACTGACAAGGCCTTGCGACGCGTGCGACGCCATGGTTGGCCCCTCACAACTTGCAAGTCCGACAGCGGGATTTCTCGCATCATTTCAACCCTATGTTTGATCATCATCATCGCTGAGATCACGCGGTGGTCTGACGGCGAAATGGCCGCGCGCGTTGTGCCGTTGCTCCGGTGCATCGAGCCACGCTTGCGGCCACGGCGTCGGCGCGCGCCAGCGGTCGCCGGGCGTTGTCGGTGCAGGTTGGACTGCGGGGTTGGTGGCCGGAGAGTTGTCGAATGGAATCTGCGGCCAGTCTGAAATCGTACTTCGCGTCGCGCTGCGCTCTCCCGGGGCATTGGATGAGGGCTTTTGCGGCGGTGGGGGCGTGGGGCGCTGATTGATGCGGGCCGTCGCATCGTGGGCGGCGGGGACGAGCAAGCCGCATGCGAATGCGAACATGGTCAGGATGGCCGCCGTTCTCAGGGGATAATCAACCAACGCGTGCACGAGCAGCAAGGCAACAGCCATGGTTGCCGCACGTGGCAAGAGAACGTCGATGTCGCTGCCAGCATCGCTGCTCGCCCGCCACGCGACGGTGCCGCGCGCAACGAACCAAATTGCGAAAATGACGAGCATGACCATGCCCAGCACGCCGGTCTCAAGCCCGAATTCCAGAAAGTCGTTGTGGGCCCTGTTGGCGAAGGTATCCAGGATGGCGTCCTTGGCCGGTTCGAACAGTCCGTAGACCGGCACGAACGAACCGAGACCGGAACCGAAGGGAAAGTGCGCCATTGCGGCTTCGAGCGTGTTGCGCGCAAAAGGAATTCTCGCGTCCGCCAGGGGATCGGCGTCGAACCGCTCCAGTATCCGATAGAGCGCAAACTGGATCGCAAGCACGACACCAATCATACCTGCGCCCATCACGACGCGTGAGCTGAACGACTTGTGTCCGCCCCCAATACGGCCCACGGAGAGCAAGGCCGCGCCCAGCAGTGCCGCAATCGTCAGGCCCAGCCCTGCCCGCGACCGGGTGAAGGTTTGTGTCGCGACGATGACGATGACCAGCGCCACGGCGCCCAGCATCGGCAGGATCACTTGCGGATCGAAGCGATGCCGGCGTGGCGTTCGCGTGAAGCGATTGACGGTCTGAATGCTCCAAGCTGCCGCCAGCAGCAAGAGAACATAAAGCAAAGCTGCAAAATGGTTGCGATTAGCGAAAAAGCCAACGGCTTCCGTTGGATTGGTGATTGGGTAAAACCTGAGCGGACTGTTGGGGCCCTGCGCAACCTGCAGCAGGCCCACGAGGACGGACAATGCGCCGACGCCCAGGGCAAGCAAACTCAGCCAGCGCCTCCGGCGGTTGTCGAGCCGGCTCACCGCCCAAAACACGGCCAGCGCTGGTAGGATGGACAAGACGCTGAGCCATGTGGCCTCCGTTGCAACGCTCAATGGGCGCCATGCGCTGGCAGCGTTGAGCAGGGCGGTGGCTTCATCCAGCGGTTGACGGCCTGGCAGTACCTTCCAGATGCTGGGTGGCAGCGGGATAAGCTGGACCAGCGGCAACACTGCAAAGATCAAACAGATTGCGCGATCCGCGCGACCTTTAGCACTGCAGGCGTTGCCATAGTGCTGCCCAGCCAGCACCACGAGTGCGACAATCGCAAACAGCTGGATGATGGCGTCGGACAAGAAGCCCGGATAGAGTGCCCGCCCAGAACCAAGGCCGATACCAGTACGACTGCAGTGGCGACGAACGGCATCAATCGCCCGATCTCAGGTCATGGATTTGAGGGTGCGCGGCGTTCTCGCGCCGGGCAAACCTCTGAGCGTCGGCTTGAACGGCACCAAGGCCGCCTCTTCTTGGCTCTTCGGTTGTCGAGGCTGGCACGATTGCCGCGGCCGAGTGCGCCGTCTTGGAACTCTCAATGCAATCAACACAATTCCCGCCCCGAGACGCATACCCAACTCCTGTCCCCAGCCGTGCATGCAACAGAGTCACCGGCGCGACTGGTAGCACGCACCCTGATGCGGGACAACGCGCGACGATCTTTAAACATATACCCGAGCCCAATGGCCCGGCCCGTGCCGGTGCCTCCAGATGGAAGGACCCGTGCGCGGTGGGTCTGAATTTGTCCGAATGGGTCGGCAGTTACGGACTACAGGGTTGGGACTCGTTTTGCGCGCGCAGATAGTAGTGGCGTCGGCCTTCGCTACTTGGGCCACTTACGCTCAATTGCGACACTTCACTTGGCGTCGACGCCTGGCTGGCGCGTGAGTTGTCGGTCCGGCATTGGTTTTCAGACGGGAATGCGACCAGGCCTTGCCGAGCGGCGCGCAGGCGCCGGAGGCCAACACCCGATAGATGGTGCCCGGTTTCGGCCACAACAACGCAGCCTTCCGCGTAGCTGGTTGCTTGCGGCGCCACCTGGCTTGACGGCGAGTTGGTCTCCAGCCCTCAGTGTGACTGTACCTGTCGCCTGCCGGGATCCCGCTCCGCCATTGACGAGGACCTCGCCGCTAATCGTTTCCAGAGTTGCCGCTTTGCCGATGGACACGGGAAAGGCCAACAGAATAGCAATAATAAAGAACCGCATAGCGCAGCCGAGCCCCTACAATTTGAACGCCGGGCTCACGCCGCGATTGTTGAAATGAACGCGTGTTACAAATTGCGTTTGGACGCACCGCGACTCACCAAAGCACCTGACTGCAATCGATTGGCCACGGCGCACAGATGCTGACATCGCCATAGTGGCGTCATCCACGGGTTCACACCATATTTGGGCCAAGCGCTGGCGCAGGTCGAGACAGACGGACCGGTGGGACCCTTATTCTCGTCACGGTTCAATGCAAGTCTTCGCTTGGAAGCGATTGTCTGCTGGCAGCTGCGGGACGGTTTCAGATGATTGCCAGTTGCATACCCACATCTTGCCGGGCATTGATGATGGCGCTCCCCGATTTGGCGACGTCGCTGGCCATGGCTGGGCTGTCGAAGGCGGCGTCGGCGTGGTCGCCTGCACCCCATATCTTGCCGGGGCTCTATCACAATACCGGTCCACAAATCAGGGCCGCGATCATGGCGCTACAGGGGCGAGATCGATGCGGCGGGATACCGCTGCTCTTAACGTCAGGCGCCGACGTGCGCATTGCGCCCAACCTGGTCGAGGGTCTTGCATCAGGCACCGTGCTCACTTTGGCCGACTCCCGGTACGTGCTGATCGAGCCCCCCCCCATCATGTAGCGCCTCTTCGCCTGGAAGAAACGTTGTTTTCCTTGTTGGTGGCCGGTTATGTACCGATCATTACGCATCCGGAGCGATTGTCCTGGATTCGTGATCATTATGACGTCATGCAGAGACTTGTCGGGCGTGGCGTGTGGATGGTACTGCGGGCGCATTGGCTGGCAAGTTCGGCAGTAGTTCTTTATATTGGGCAGAGCGCATGTTATGCGGGGACTAGCCCATATTCTGGCCTCGGACGCTCGACACGTCGCGCGTGCGGATTTGGCCGAGGGAAAAGAGCGGGCACGACGACATGTGGGGATGAGGACGCTGAGCACTTGGTGAAGTGGAGGCCGCTTGGCATTCTGCGGAACGAGCCTCCGGAACGTTTGGTTTGCCGCAGCGCGGGATGGTCTAGAGGCAGCGGCTCTTCAAGAGAATATTGATTTGGTGCGCATTGGGGTGGGACACATGACGATGCGGGGCATAGTAGTAGGTGGCGGTAGCACTGTGCACGCGGCTTTGGCAGCCGGCTGCGCCGACTCTTCAATGATGCGTTGCAGGCCAGCTAGCGGGAACCGGGGCGATCGGTGAGAGCAAAAGCGGGCGCCAAGGCGGCGCGCGTGGAAGGTCGCGTTGATCCGACGGTCGCCAAGTCAGCCGAAACTTTGATGGCCTCTGCCATCCCTGGGGCCACGCTACAAGATTGGTCCGCAAGACGTGCTGGACATTTCGGTGTTCAAGGTGCCCCACGAAGCTACTCGAAGAGCGTACAGGTGGCGAATTCCGGAACGATCAATCTGCCGCTGGTTGGGGATATCGTCGCTGCCGGACGGACGGCCCGGGATATCGAGCGCGATCTTTCAGCCAAACTCGGTGCGAAGTACCTGCGCAATCCGCAGGTGACGGTGTTCGTGAAAGAATACAACAGCCAGCGGATTACCGTGGAAGGAGCCGTCAACAAGCCGGACGTCTTCCGGCCTGCGGCAAGGCAACGCACTGCAGGTGATCGCAATGGCCGGGGGACTGGGGCCATCCTCCGACACGAATGTGGTCGTGTTCCGGACCATCAACAACAAGCGCGCCGCCGCCAAGTTCGACATTGCGGATATTCGCAAGGGCACAGCCACTGATCCGGCAATCAGATCCGGGTGGTGATGTGGTGGTGGTCGACAAGTTCGATCAAAGAAGCCTACCAATCCCTTATGAAGGTGCTGCCGCTGGCGGGCGTGTTCGCGCTTCTCTGACGCGGCACGGCGCTGGCAAGCACGCGGCAACATGAAGTTCGATTGAAGCCGGGATTGTTCCCTGACGGCTCACCAGAACCTCATGGCGCAATCGTACCAGGCGTCGGACCTGATCGTCGCCAGATGGCGCCGTCGGCTGCTGACGGAAGCGTGCGGCTGGCGCCTATGGAAGCCAGGGCCCCTACGGCTACAGTCCGGACGAGGGCGGCGGTGAGCTGCGCGAGGTCGTGCTAATGTGTACTGCTACTCAAGCGCAAATGGCTGGTGCTTGGGCTCGCCAGCGTGCTGTTGGCCCTGGGTGTCATGCGCACCTTGATGCAGACGCCGCTCTACACCGCGGTGGTGCGCCTCCAGATCGACCGGCACGCCGACAAGATCGTCGAAAGCGGCAGCGTTGCCAGCTCGGACGCCGGCGATATCGATGGCCTGCGCACGCAGTTCGGATTCTCAGGAGCTCGTCGATGGCGGAGCGCGTTGCCTCTGCCATCAAAGCCGGCGACGATCTCGATCTCTTCAAGCCGCGCGATTTCTCGATCGTCAACACCATCAAAGGCTGGATCAGCGGCGCCAAAGCCGTCGATCCCGCACAAATCGACCCAGCGGCACGGGAGCAGTGGGCGGCGGGCATCATCGCTGGCGGCGTCGCTGTCGTTCCCGTGGCAGGCTCGCGGCTCGTGGACGTCGTCTTCACGGATTCCAATCCGGGACGGGCTGCCCGCATCGCCAACGCCTACGCCGAAGCCTACATCAACCAGATGATCGACAAGCGGTTCCAGTCGAACGCTTACGCCAAGACCTTCCTCGATGATCAATCGAAACAATTGAAGATCCGCCTGGAAGAGTCGGAGCGGGCGCTGCTCGACTTTTCCGAGCAGAAGGAAATCATCGTCCTCAACGAGAAATCGTCGATTGCCGAAAGCAATCTGGCGGCCGCCAACTCGGCGCTGAGCGGGATCATTGCGAGCCGGATCACGAATGAACAGACGTGGCGGCAGGTCGAGAACGTCAACGCACTTGAACTGCCGCAATTCCTGTCCAATGGCGTCATTCAGGAGCTGCGGAGCGCGCGCAAGGCGCTCGAAATCCAGTATCAGGAGAAATCCGAGACGTTCAAGGCCGACTACCCGCTGATGATCGAGCTCCGGCGCAAGATGAAGGAGATCGATCGGCAGCTAGCGATCGAAGTCAAGACGGTCAAGGCCTCGTTGAAAGGGGCGTACGAAAGCCTGTTGTTGCAGGAGAAAGAGACCAAGGCGCAAATCGAGTCGTTGCGCGTCGAGGTGCTCGATCTACAGAAAAAGCTCATTCAGTACAATATTCTCAAACGTGAGGTGGATACCAACAGGTCACTCTACAACGGCATTCTGCAGCGGCTGAAGGAGGTCGAGGTCGCAGGCGGAGTCGGTACGAATAACGTGTTCATCGTCGACCGGGCCAAGCCGCCTGGCAGCCCCACGTCACCCAATGTTTCCCGAGCTTTGATGATGTGGTCGGTGCTCGGCCTGGGCGCGGGCATCGCGGCGGCCTACATCCTGGAAATGCTGGATGATACCGTGCGGACGGTAGAAAAGCTGGAGCAAACGACGGGGCTCGCCACGCTCGGCATCATTCCGAAGGTCGACAGCGGGCAGACTGCGGAGCAGGAGCTGCTGGATCCGCGATCGGGATTGATGGAGGCGTATCGGTCGTTCGGCACATCGCTGCAGTTCTCGACGGATCATGGTTTGCCCAAGACCCTGTTGATCACCAGTTCGAGCCCGGCGGAGGGCAAGTCGGTGACGGCGCTGGCCGTTGCGCGCCATTTTGCGACAATGGGGCTGAAGGTGCTGCTGATCGATGCCGATCTGCGCAATCCGTCGCTGCACAACAAACTGCAAATCGCCAATGGCATGGGGCTCAGCAATTACCTGACGGGCGGGTGTGCCCCGCCCGATGTCTTGATGGCGACGGATCTTCCCAATCTGGCCTTTCTGCCGACGGGGCCCCTGCCCCCCAATGCCGCCGACCTGCTGGCGGGCTCGCGCTTTCATTCACTGCTGGCGACGGGCCTCGAGGTGTTCGACTTCATCATCATCGATGGTCCACCGGTGATGGGTCTCGCCGATGCGCAACTGTTGTCGACCAGCGTTTCGGCGACCGTGTTTGTCGTGGGTGCAGGTCAGGCCCGGGTCGGTGCGGTCAAGGGTGCGCTCAAGCGGATGGAGCTTGCCCGAGCCCCGATGATCGGCACGGTGCTGACGAAGTTCGACTCAAAGTCAGCCGGTTACGGCTACGCCTATGGCTACAGCTACGGCAAGGATCCCTTCCAGTACGGCCGCCACGTCGAAGATGCGGGGGGCACGCATCCTGCCTTGCCAAATGGCGGGGAGCGCGCATGAATGGACCCGTTGTCGGCGCTACGTTCGGCTATTGATCTCGTCCAGGTGCCGTCACGCGTGCGGATTGCACGCTCGTTACCCTTGCCCGACGGGATGGAGTTGCTGTTGCGCATCGCAGCGGGTGATGGCGACTGTGCGACCGAGGCGGCGGCGGCGACTGGGCGGGATGCGGACTTCGTCCGAGAAGCGGCGACGTTTTTCATCGAGCAAGTCCTGCTGGAGCCGGGCGCCGACAGCTATCGTGTTCTTGGAGTCGCCCCCGAAGCGCGCACTGAGGACCTTCGACGCAATCTGGCCTTGCTGATGCGCTGTCTGCATCCCGATGCGTCGGACGACAGCCACCGATCGGTCTTCGCCGGGCGCATCACGGGGGCGTGGGAAGATCTCAAAACGCCACAACGGCGTGCCATGTACGATGCGGCGCTGGCGCAGGCACAAGCCCCATCCGCTTCGTCCAGAAAGCGGCGACGCTACAGCCGTCGCATGCGATCCATTGGCGGGACTGGCCGGTTCGAGGCCGCGAAAGTGACGACGCTATTGCGACGTTGGATCGGACCGCGAAATCGCGTCTGACGCGCAGCGATCAAGGTGTGGCCTGCGGCTGCGATAGAAAAGACGTGGTCCACGCGAGGCAACCGGAGTGCAGGAGAGAATGGGTGGCGGCACGATGAGACCGTTGAGGTGGCTGCTCGCGCTGGGGCTTGCCGGTCTCTTGGCGTGGCTGGTCATTGCGCACACGTTCGTTGCCTACCTCGCCTCTGGCGATCCCAAGCGTGCGTTGCAGATCAATCCTCGTGCGCCGGTGGCTCTCCTCAATGTCGCCGAGGAGATTGTCGTCGGCGAGGAAAATCGCCGGCGCGACGCGGGTACGGCAACTGCGCAAACAAGCATTCCTGATCCGACCGTTGCGCGCTTTTCCCCTGCGGTCAAAGGTCTGGCGCCGGAGGCCGCAAGCGCCGCCAAGGCGGGGGGTGACACACCGGCTGGTGATAGTGGTGGCCAGCCACAGGCAGATGACCTGGGGCATGCCCGCAAACTGATCGAAATAGCCCTTGTCCAGGCGCCGTTGTCGGCGCGAGGCTGGACACTGCTCGGCCGCATCGCGCAGCTGGAAGCGGCCCCGGATGAGCGTGCCGAGGCGCCGCGGCCGTATTTTACATTGGCGGCGCGCATGTCGTTGCGGGAAAGCCGCGCCATCTACTGGCTTTTGGGCCGTAGTGTCGCTCGCAGCGATTATGCCAGTGCGGTCAAGTATGCCGATCAATTGCTGCGCACCAACTCACGGTCCGCCACACTTGTGGTGCCGGTGCTGACGCAATTGGTCGAGCTGCCCGAAGCCCGGGACGCGGTGCTGGCCGCGCTGGCAACGGATCCGCCGTGGCGGCGGCTTTTTTTTAGCTCCATGCTGGGGCAGATCCGAGATGCGCGGACGCCGCTGGACATCATGTTGGCTGCCCAGAAGGCCGGAAGGCCGCCGACGCCCGACGAGCTTGCGGGCTATATGCAGTTCCTGATCGGGCGGAATTTCTATCAGCTCGCCTACTACACTTGGTTGCAGTTCCTGACCGAGGACCAGCTGGCATCGACCGGGTTGCTGTTCAATGGCAGCTTCGAGAGTCCATTCTCGGGTTATCCGTTCGACTGGAGCGTTTCGAGCGGCGCGGGCACACGCGTGGAACGCGCTCCGATCCCCGAACATAACGGCCGCCGCGCCCTGCGCGTGGATTTCGTGTCGGGCCGGGTGCAATTCGGCGGCGTTTCGCAAGTGGTGCTGCTCTCGCCGGGCCAGCACGTGCTGAAGGGGCGCTATCGGGGCGAGCTGGATGGCAAGAGGGGGCTGCGCTGGCGTGTGAGATGCATGGCGGCCCCTGCCCGCAAACTTGGCGAGACGGATATGCAGTTTGGGCCGATGCCGATGTGGCATGACTTCGAGCTGCGTTTCGAGGTCCCAAGCGAGGGGTGCGACGCACAGCAGATCCGCCTCGATCTCGATGCCCGGTCATCGTCGGAGCAGCTGGTGCGCGGAACCATGTGGTACGACGAATTGGTCATCCAACGTTTGACCGAGCGCGCTGGAATCGATCGAACCGGCGGGCAGAACGTGTCGCGCTGACCCTGCCTGTTGCGCGGACCGACGTTGAAGAACTTAGCTCGGTTGAGGGCCACTGCTGCGCCGGTGCCTACGCGCTATGCCAACCGTGTCTTGATGAAGAAGATGCGGGTCGCAGGGGGCGCGGTGAGCGACACCAGGCGGTGGCCGGCTTCCCAGGTGTAGGTGTGGGTGGCGCCGTGACGGTCGGTGACCGAGGTGCGCCGGTCGTGGGCGTCGTAGGCGTATTGGATGAAGTGGCCGACGCCCGCCGCATAGCCGGAGGTCACCCAGTCGGCACGGGCGAGGCGGTTGAGCGCGTCGTAGGTGAAGGTGCGCCGCTCGGTCGCAAAAGTATCGGCGACCATCGAATCGACACGGGGAGGTAGTGTCCAGTATCTTTCGCACTTTTGATTTTGGCTGAGCGGCGTCCGGCCCGGGCTCAGGCGGTGGTGTTGGTGGTTAGGTGATCCTTCAGCAGGTCCATCGAGAGATACCTTTTGGTCGACCATTCGGTGCCGGCGACGTGGCGCAGGCGGGCGGCGCTGGACCAGTCGCCGCCCGGTTCCATGGCCACGGCCTTCAGAGGTCATAGCTGCCGTCGGGCCTCAGATACGGATGGTTCGGCGTGACGACGATGGTCTCGACCCGGCCCGCCTGATCCCGCACCGTCAGGCGCATGACGTGCGGGGCCTGGCGCGTCTTGCCGGAGGCGAGCCAACAACGAGTGCGCGCCTTGACCGGTCGCCAGCGGGACTGCCCCGTGTCCGCGTCCCACGCCGCCACCAGTTGGCCGACGCGCACGTCTTCGATGGGGACGAGACCTTCCTTCGTCACCACCAGCGTGCCGGCACCGAACGAGTTCTTGCCGCCGCACTTGCACGGACAGGTCTTCGGCTTCCGGCTTCTTCGCCGTGCCGCAGCGTGCTGTCGCAACGGTTGCCGCCGCAGCGACGATGGCCTCCTGCTGCCTCTGGACCTGTTCGGTCAGGCCTGCACTGTTTCCGCCGAAGCCCGAGATCACGTCGCTGAACACGCCGGCGATGCCCAGAGCACCGAATGAGCCGACCGTTACCCCCGCATGGTAGCCGAAGTCGGTCAGGCATGCGGTCTCCACCGCTGCCGACAGCCCCGACGGATCCGTGTACTTGGTCGGGTTGTTCCAGGTGTAACGGTAGACGTTCAAGTCGCCTGCGTTGAACCAGATCGGGTCCTCTTGGAGGAAGCGGCCGGCGGCGGGGTCGTATTCCCGGTTGCGGTAATGGTAGAGGCCGGTGAGGCCGGTCGGTCGTGCAGGATTGGCAGCCATCAATGGATGGTGTCGACGGACTTCCAGTTAAGGCGTCGAATGATCATCGACTGAGCCCGGCACAGCACACGGTGGAGAGACCTCGATACCTACCTTTGCCTTGGACAGCCTTAAGCCGGCGCGACTGGGCAAAGTTTGCACACGTTTTGAGAGCCTGCGCTTCTAGCGCTCTACTCCGCTTAGAGGCGGGGGATCCACCCCGGTCGGCTCAGTAGGTATTCGACCATTCTGGGAGGAATGCTGAGCGCGTCGGCAATCGTCGTTTCGTCCCTGGGCAGGCCCGGGATGATGGACGCTTCCGCCCTTCTGCGGACTTTTGTAAGCCACTCCGGATCAACGACCACAGCGCGCCCGATCGCGACGACATCGGCGCCCAATTCGATAGCGGCTTCAGCATCAGCGGCTGTCTTGATACCGCCGCTTGCCATGATCGCGCAACGCCCACCAACGACGCGCGAGAATGCCGTAATTGGGCTCTCGGAGGCAGTGTGCATCTGCTCGAAGGAGACAGTGTACACGCGCGTCTCGCTCATGGGCTGGCTCAAACGGTAATCGTCGAGAGATATGGAGAGGTAATCGAGCCCCAGGCCTGCAAGTGCATCGCAGAGCAGTTTGGCATCGTCGAGCTTGTAGCCCTCCGGCTCGGCCTCAAAGGGTGTGACACGGAAGCCGGCAATCAGCTTGGGGCCTAGGGCGTCTCGGACGGCCCGTGCAACGGCAATTGGGAAATTCATGCGTTTCGCGAGGGTGCCGCCCCAATGGTCGGTGCGCTGATTGGCGCGCGGAGAGAAAAACTGGTGAACGGCGTAGTGATTGGCCCCATGGATCTCAACGCCGTCGAACCCGGCTTGCCGCGCGAGAGTGGCCGCGCGCCCGAAACTTGCCACCAGACTTTCGATTTCGTCGCTCGTCATGGCCCTCGGTGTTCTCGCATTCGGTCGCAATGACGGGATCGCAGAAGCGGCGCGGATGCGGTTCTCGCCTATGATCTCCGGAATAGCGATGCGGCCCCGTCGTAGATCTGCAGGATCGCCAGGCCGCCCTCGGCTTGCCTTAACGTCGGCCAAAGCACGCAGCCTCGGCAGGTGGCCGTCATGCGTGGCGCGGAGTCCCGCGCCAGGGATCGCCCGTCTTCTTCGACGCCATACGCGGCGGATGAAATGGACCGCACCGAACCCGCTGGCGGCCCGCCGGCGGAAGAACGCGATTTCGCTGTCGGTGGCCGTGCCATCCTCATGCGAGGCGTTGGTTGTGAGGGGAGCGATGACAAACCGGTTTTCGATTTCAAGTCCGCACTTGAACTTGGCGAGGAGAACCATACCACCATTGCTGTACCTCCGATTTTGAACACCAGCCACTCTCAATCATCCTCGACGAATTCTCCCAGCCACATCGACCCCGGACCCACCGCTCAGTGCTCGAACGGCGGACGCCGATGCGATGCTTGCGCCAGCAACACAGACGGCCAACGGTCAGCTCACGCCGCGACAAGGCCAGCGCACGTCGGCCGTCAGGATATCGGCCAAGTTCAGCTCTTTGCCCCAGACAGGCTGAGGCGATGGTAGACGCGGTGACGATGTTCACGTGACGAACCCAACCAAGTATGATCGACTTCTTCGGTGAGATGTAGAACGACGCAACGGATCAATCCTCAATGCCTTCACGCCCATTGCCATTGCACAGTATCGGCGCCACGCGCGCCAGTGCAGCGCTCGACGGGGGCTCAATTCCTTGTCGTCGAGGCCATCGAGGCTGCTCTCGCCGACACTGGCATCGAGGCGAAAGATGTCGACGGCGTGGTCAGCGATGGGCTTGTCATGCCGACGACCGTGCCGCTGCGGTGGGCCGCGCAATTCGGTTTCGAACGCGCCTATGACGGCGGCATGTCGTTCGGGGGTGCCGCGAACGCTTGCGCCCCGATCCATGCCCAGCTCGCCATCGACAGCGGGCTCGCAACGACGCTGGTCTACTGCTGGCGTGGACTGGGGACGCGCTCTTCTGGTCCGTACGGTTTCCATGACCTCTACGCAGCCAAGATGGCGTTCGAGAAGCCATACGGGTTCACCGGCCAGCCGCAGTATTTCGCGCTGTGGGCACGGGCCTACATGCACGAATACGGCCTGACCGAGCGCGATCTCGCCACCATCGCCGTGACGCAGCGCGAGAGCGCACGGCTCGTCCACATGTCGCAGGCGGCTCGTCCCCCTGACCTACGGCGATTATTTCGGCGCGCGCATGGTGTCCGATCCGCTGCGCGTGCCGGACTGCTGCCTGATCACGGACGGCGCCTGTGCGTTCGTCATGACCAGCCTCGAGCGGGCCCGAAATCTCGCCAAACCGCCTGTGCGCGTGCTGGGGACGGGTTTCGGTAGTGAGCCGATCAGCGGCGACGATGTCTTCACGCAACCCCGTGGCATGATGCGCATTCCCGGCGCCCGGATTGCGACCGAGAAAGCGCTGCAGCAAGCGGGCATTACGCTCGACGATGTCGATTTCGCGGAGGTCTACGACTGCTTCACCATCTCGTGCCTGTTGCAGATCGAGGCCATCGGCTTCTGCAAGCGTGGCGAAGCACCAGCTTTCGATCGCGAGAAGGGCATCGGCATCGGCGGCAAGCTACCGATCAATACGCACGGCGGGCTGCTCTCGCTTTGTACCTGCTCGGCGTCGAACACGTGGTCGAGGCCGTGCGCCAGTTGCGCGGCGAGGCCGGGCAGGCGCAAGTGGCGACAGCCGAGTCGGCCTCGTCGGCGGGCTCTCGAACCCCGATTACGGCGTCATGATTCTGGGGACGCGACCGGTGATGAGACTGAGATCGACGCATTGTTGCCGGAGTTCGCCGGCTTCTTCGAGAATGCGGCTCACTGCCGATTGGCATTCCCCGTTCTGCCGCGACTGCGGCAAGTTCCACTGGTATCCGATGCCGCGATGCCCGCACTGCCGCGGCAAGGACATCGAGTGGCGCCAGATTCGGGGGCCGCAGCGAGGCTCGTGAGTTTGCGCGCGTGCTGCATGCCTTCGACAAGTCACGGGCACACGACTTGCCTATGTTGTCGCCCTCGTGGGTTCGCTGACCGCGCAGAGTCACGCTCGTCACCAATCCGGGCGGCGAGGTTGCCTGGCGGTCGGCGAGCCTGTCGAGGCTGTGTTCCGCACAAACTGCCAGCGGGCCGCCACGAGTTGAATTTCGAACCGCGTGAGCAATCGGAAGGAGGCGTCACATGCCTGGGCTGATGGACCTTCCGACGTTATGGTTTGCTGTCGCCGATACGGCACGCTCGCAAGGGTCTTTGCCCTGCCTCGCGATCCCACCGCGGACGTCGCGCGACTACGTTCCGGAAGGCCTGCTCTGGAGCTATGCCGAGGTGGCGGAGCGCGTCACGGCGCTGATCGAGCGGTACGCAGCGGCCGGCTACGGGCACGGCCATCGCGTCTCGCTGGTGCTCGAGAACCGGCCCGGGTTCATGCTGCACTTCCTTGCCCTCAATGCACTGGGCTGTTGGGTGGTACCGCTCAATCCCGAATTCCGTCATGACGATCTGACCTATGTGCTGGGGCACGCCGAAGTCGACCTGATCGTGTCGCTGCCACAGCACATGGCTGCGATGACCGAAGGCGTTAAGGCGATCGGCCGGCGCATTCCCGTGGCCAACTCGACCGCGTTCGACGACACCCTTGGAAGCGCAACGCGGCCGGCGCGGAACACACCTCCAGGCCGGGATTCCGAGAGCGTGCTCATGTACACGTCGGGCACCACGGGAATGCCCAAGGGCTGCATCATCGACAACGAGTATTTCTTCTTCGCGGCCGAGCGCTATCTCGCCGCCGGCGGGACGGCCGCCATCGAGCACGGCGGCGAGCGGCTTTACAATCCGCTGCCGCTGTTCTACGCGAACGGGCTCGCCATCGCCAATCCGGCAATGATTCTGTCGCGCAACTGCATGATCTTCCCCGACCGCTTTCACCCCTCGAGCTGGTGGGCCGATCTGGTCGCCACCGAAGCGACCATGATCCATTATCTCGGCATCATCCCGCCCGTGCTGATGGCGCGGCCTGAGGAACCGGACGAGAAGCGGCACAAGGTGCGTTTTGGCCTCGGCGCCGGCGTCGACCCTGCGCTGCGGATTGCCTTCGAACAGCGCTTCGGTCTGACGCTGGTCGAGATTTACGGCATGTCCGAGATCGGCATCTGCTCACTCGACGTCTCGACGGAGCGGGACGGCAAGACACGGGCCATCGGTCGCGACATGCCAGGGCTCGACTACCAACTGATCGACGATGACGGCGCACCTCAGCCCAAGGGAATGCCAGGCGAGCTGCGCGTCCGCCGGCCGGGGCCCGAACCCAGGCGCGGGCTGCTGCGGGAGTACTTCCGCGACGCCGAGACCACGGCCTCCGTCTGGAAGGACGGCTGGTTCCACACACCGGCGACATCTGGTCGAAACCGACGCCGGCCTCGTTTTCGTCGATCGCAAAGGCTTGTGGTCCGACGCGGCGGACAGAACGATCAAGCGGGCGAGGTGGAAGCGACGTTGCGCACGCATCCGGCCGTCCGCGAAGGTCGCGATCATCCCGGTGACGGACGAATTGCGCGACGAGGAGATCACCCGCCGTCGTGCTGAGGGCGGCGTCGAGGCCGGGCCGCAGACTCGCGGACGCGCTCGCGCGCCATGCACTCGAAGCTCGCCTCTTCAAGATTCCAGGCTGGGTCGCGTTGTAGCAGCCTGCCGACCACCTACTCACTCCCAGAAACTGCGCAAAGGCGACATTTTCGGCGATGCTTTGATCCGCGCATCCGACAGCGGTCGACGTCCGGCCGATCAAGCAGTCGCGTGGCCGGGACAAGGCAACGAACTAGTTAGCGCCTGATGGATGAAGGTTGCGCGCCGACGCCGCCGCCCTAGCCCGGAGGGCAGGCCACTTCAATGTCGGCGTGAAGAACGGCCGAGCTGGGAGTATTGTCCGACGCGATACTTCTGACAGCGGACAGGCCCGACAATCGGGCCGCCCGCGTCATGACGCAGCCGATCGAGGGCGGCTTGTGGGGGCCACCGTCGTCTGCGGCCCAGTTTTCCGGATGAATGTCGCCGCCGAAGTCGCTGACGGCCTGTGATGCTGTTGTCGTTGGCGTGGAACGTCTTGTTCGGAATTCTTGCGGGCGATGGGAGGGCACGACGGATGCCAGCTCTCCCAAGCCGACGTAACCTGGGCTGCGAGGACAATGGCCAAGGCATTGCCTGCCTGGTCGAGAGGCGATGTATGGACTTCTCAATCAGCCCGAGCATCAGGAGCTGCAGCGGCGTTGCCGCGAGCACGCCACAGGATTTGCGGCGCGGGCAATGGCACACGACCGTGACGCCTCGCGGCCCGCAGGAACTTTGATCGCCTGCAGCGCGAGGTTTTCTGCGAGCTGAGCGTGCCCAGGGGAACTCGGTGAGATCAGGGTCCGGCTTTCTCGGACACGATCGCCTGAAGCCCTGGGCGCAGCTGTCCTTCGACGGCGCTATCGTTCAGCAATGCATTCCTCCGTCGTCATGCCGCTCCTTACCGCCACCCAGGTATCGCCGGAGAGTCAAGCGCCGTCGTGGCGAGACCATCGATGCGGCAGCAAAACTGATCTCCGGCAACCCAGCTTCAGCCGAAGGCGACGTCCACCAGGATCGGCGAGCGCTGGCTCGACACGGTCATCAGCGCGTCGATGGCGGGTGGAGATCACCGGCCGCAAGATATTCCGCCTCCATGATCGAGGATGCCGACTGTGCCTGGTGCTGGCGCAGCCGAACACCGCGACGCGACCGACGGCCGGCGCCTTTGTGCTCATCCCGCGCGTCGCGGAAGGCCGCAACATCATCTATGAATTGGAATACGATGGGCATGCGGGCGACGCGCAGCGGCGCCTCGTACTCGAGAAGTGCCAGCTGGACGAGAGCGCCGTGGTCTTTCAGTCGGAGGACATCGGGCGGTTCGGGCAGGAGACCGCCGTCTGGGGGTGGGGGTCGTACACGGCTGTCTATCTCGGCGTGGCGGGCGCGGCATATGAGGAGCTGCTGGCCGTCGTGAAGGGACGGCAGCCACCGGGTTATGCCCAGCCGCTCGCCTATCACCCGGACATCCGTCGGCAGGTGGCCATTCTCAGCGCCCAGCTCGAGAGCGCCCGCATGATCATGTACCGGGCCGCGTGGCTCCATGACAGTGAGGGCCCGACAGAGGAAGCATCGGCGGCACTCTTTCGAGCCAAATACGTGGTGGGGGAAGCCGCGGCCGCGATAACGCGCACGGCGCTGACACTTGCCGGCGCGCACGGCATCTTCAAGGGGAACCGTCTCGAGCTGCTGTTTCGCGACGGGGCGCCTGCCGGCGCGCCACGCCGCCCTCGGACTCGCCCGCCATGGACCCTCGGCATCCGTGAGCTGGGGCTCGACCCGGCCGATGTCCTACCGCCGATCCAACCTCGGCACCAGGAGTTAGCCGACCATGCCAGAGAAGCCTCGATCGCCGGCATCGCCACCCTCACCGGCGCGGCGCGTAGACCTGCGGCATCGTCGCTGGAACTATCCGGGCGCATTTATGTTGGACCACAGAGACTTTCGAGCTCGGCCCGCTCGCCTACAGTGCGGCCTCACGCTGCCGAGTGCGTGCGCCCTTCCAAGACCTACGGCACGCTGGCGGCCGACAAGGCCAACGTGCATTTGTATCCGACGTCCTACGGCGCCCATCCCACCTGGAAATATCGACTGGCCTGATCGGTCCCGATCGCGTGTGATCGACGTGCTGCATCGTCATCCCGAACCAGCTCGGCAATGGGCTTTCGACCTCGCCGAGCAACCTGCCAGAGCCACCGTTCAGCCTCGGCCGCAATCCGATATTCACGCATTGGGACGCGTGCATGCGCAGGAGGAGCTGCTGCGCAGGCGCTGGTGTGAGGCGCATCCGGCTCGTCTACCATTTGGTCGATGGGAGGAGCGGCGAAGGCGCTGCACTGGGGCTCTCTTTCCCGACCGCGTGGGGACAAAGCATCACCGCCGTGTGCACCTCGGCGCGCACGAGCCCGCACAACAAGGTGTTCCTTGAAGGCCTCCGCGCCACGCTCACCTCCGACGGCTCTTATCGGGCGGCCACTTTACCCGAGCGCCCGGTTCGGGCGCTCAGGGCCTTCGGCGATTGGATCTACGCAGGCTGGGCCATGAGCCAAGCCTTCTATCGCGAGAGGGTCTGGTCGGAGATTGGCTTCGCCTCACTCGAGGACTTCCTGGTGCGCGCATGGGAAGGCAATTTCCTGCGCCGGAACCCGGAAGACCTGCTGTCGATGATCGAGACGTGGATGAGATCCGACATCTCGGACAATCCGATCTTCAAGGGTGAGCTTGCCAAGGCGCTGTCGGCGATCTCGGCGCGCGCCATTATCATGCCCTCGACAACCGACCTCTACTTCACGGTTGAAGACAGCGAGGCCGAGACCAGCCTGATGCCGAACGCGGTTTTCCGCCCGATTCACTCAATCTGGGGGCACCGCGCGGGCAATCCCATCCAGTGCCCGGAGGATGAAGCCGTGCTGCGCGCGGCAGTCCACGAGTTGCTCGGTTGAGCCTCGCTATCGTGGGCATATGGCGTCTCGTTTCGGCAGATGTCGAGGTAGGGCGGGAAGCGAAGCTGTTTCCCCCCTGCCGCTCGGCGGCTGATACGCGCTCTGCACTTGAACGCCGATGCCGCCATTTCCGGACATGGCCGGCGGCGCATTATTGAGAGCAGATCAAGCGTGACGAGACGGCCTATCTTGGGATGGACCGGCATTCTCGGCCGGCGATCCGACACCGACCGTCGCGATCAGCCTACCGGGACCTCTATTGCCAGAAATGCCAAATACCCACTCCAGCAATGACTCTACCCAGGTTTTCACTGGTCACGCAGCACCGGGGCCGTAGATGGCCCGCGCCGCAGAGGCTGTGACATATCCATCTGCAATGTCGTCAGCAATCGTCGCGAGATCGCGTTCCGACGGGTTACCATATCCACCGGCGCCAGATGTTCGGAGGCTTACGACATCGCCATGCTTGAGCATGACGACCTCCTTTGAGCCATAGCTACGCGTTTCACTGTTCGAAACGACAAGCGATTGCCCGACGGCACCCGGGCTGCCGCCGAAGACCCCGTAGGGCGCGACGACATGACGATCTCCGAGCAGGGTCAACGTAGCGCCATCCGCCAGAACCTTGACATCCTTGCGGATGCCACAACCGCCACGGTAGCGGCCGGCGCCGCCCGAGTCTGCGATGAACTCGAACCGCTCGACCCGCACGGGATTGTTGTGCTCGAGCACTTCTACAGGGATGTTCGAGCAGTTCATGACGGGCGACATCGCCTCGACGCCATCCTTCATGGATCGTCCGCCGTAACCGCCGAGTAGCATGTCGTACATGATGAACGGGCGGCCGGTTCGTGGATCGGTGCCACCGATGTTGGGATTGGCCCAATGCGAAAAAGCGCCCATCGCGCGATGCGGGATGCACTTCGCGAGTGCGCCGTTGATTGCGTCAAAGATCCGGATCTGGACCGCGGCGCGGCCACCGCTGGCTGCGGGAAACCGTGGATTGAAAAAGGATCCTTCCTCGGCCTTGACCCGGATGGGGCGGAATGAGCCCTCATTGTTCGGGAGATTCGCCTCGGTCAAACAGCGCGTGGCGAACACGCCATAGGCTCGCGTGTAATTAATGTACGAATTGAGCGCCGCCTGCACAGTGCCGCCAGATCCCGTAAAATCGATTTCGATGCCGCTTGCATCCACGGTTACAGCAACGCGCACCTTGATCGGGTCCGTGTCGGGTCCGGCATCGTCAAGGACATCCTCGAACTCGTAGCGGCCGGCCGGCAGGCCGGCGATAATGGCGCGGGTCTCGCTCTCGGACCGCTCGAGGATTGCGTCGATCGTGCGTGCCATGGTGTCGTCACCATAGGTTTCGTACATCTCAATGAGCCGTTCCGCGCCGACATGATTGGCATTGAGTTGTGCCATGAGGTCGCCGCGCACCTTGGTGGGAACGCGCACGTTGCCGAGAATCAGGCGCATGAGATCCTCTTCGAATTTTCCCTCGCGAACGACGCGGATCGGCAGGATGCGCAAGCCCTCCTGGTACGCCTCTGAGATGCCCTGCACGCGCTGCGATCCCGGGGCCGCGCCGCCCATATCCACCTGATGCGCTGTGGTCACGGCATAGGCGATGATGCGGCCGTCACGGAACACGGGGCTCGTGAGAAAGAAATCCGGGAAATGGCCGCCGCCCAGATAGGAGTCGTTGAGCAGGATGCTGTCGCCCGGCAGCAGCGTCTCCGGTGCGTGGTACTTGAGGACGTTCTCGATCACGTACGGCATGGCGCCAAGGTGACCTGGAGTGAAATTGCCCTGCGCAATCAGCCGGCCGCGACCATCGAATATGCCGGTCGAGAAATCGTCGCCCTCGCGCACAGCCTCCGAGAACGCCGTGCGGCGCAGCGCCGTTCCCATCTCGTCCGCGATCGAAAGAAGACCGTTCCAGAGCACCGACAGCGTGATGGCGTCAACCGATTGCTGGTTCGGCATCGTTTTCATTGTTTGCCTCCGCCAATATCGATGACGAGGTGACCATTGGCGCTGATTGACGCCACATCGCCAGGCAGGATCACTGTCATAGCCTCGCGTTCCTCTATCAGGGCAGGACCAGGGATGCGGGCGCCGGGTCGCAATCCGTAGCGATCGACGACCGTCGCGTCGACGTAGCCACCCGCCTCCGGAAAGTAGGCCCGGCGAGTGACCGATTGGGGCTTCAGGGTCACCACGTCGCTGCCCTGCAGTTGCTTGCTAACCGCGCCTTTGTCGCCGACTCCCCGTACGGTCGCGATCAAGTACCAATCGACCGCCTCGACAGGCGCGCCACTATCGGCATAGCCATAGGTCGTCTTGTATGCGCTCTCGAAGGCTTGCACCGCCTGCCGCGGGAAATCGGAGCCAACGTTACCTGGGGGCAAATCCACGCGGATCTCGAAGCCTTGCCCAGCATACCGCATGTAGGCGCCCCGCTGCCAGTTTACGGGACCTGCCATGTTGAGATTGGCAAGGTCCACCATGGCCCGCGCTTCAAGATCCGCATAGATGCCCCTCATGATCGGGGCATTATCAGGCGCAATGGGGAGAATGCGGGTCAGAGAGACGTCGATCTTGACGTCGGCCGTCAGTAGCCCGATGGCTGAGCCGACACCAGCCCCTACCGGCACAATAACCTTGGGCACACCGAGCTTGCGTGCGAGGCGTGCGGCATGCAGCGGTCCTGCACCACCGAAGGCGACAAGCGCATACCTGCGTGGATCCCGGCCGCGTTCGATGGAAACAATCCGCATCGCCCGCTCCATATTGCTGTTGGCAACGGAATGGATGCCCCACGCGGCTTCCTCCAGGGTGAGCGACAGCGGACGGGCGACGTCGCGTTCGATGCCAGCACGGGCTTTATCCGGATCGAGCGTCATGCTGCCGCCGCAGAACCAGTCAGGATTGAGATAGCCCAACACGAGATTGGCGTCAGTGATGGTGGGCCTCGTGCCACCCTGGCCATAACACATGGGACCTGGCTCCGCCCCGGCACTCTCGGGTCCGACCTTGATCAGCGAACGATGCGCCATGGCAATGCTGCCGCCGCCCGCCCCGATCTCGACCAGCTCGACGGCCGAGACGTTGAGCGGCAATCCGCTGTAACGTCTGTTATCGATGCCATCCACCTCGAACGTCTGGGTGATGGCTGGCTCGCCATCGTCGACAGCACCTAGTTTGGCGGTCGTGCCTCCCATGTCAAAGGTCAGGACGTGTTCGAAGCCCTCCTCTCGACCAACGGATGCGGCCATGAGGACACCCGCCGCTGGTCCCGATTCGACGATACGCACTGGAAAGGCCCGCGCGACGTCCGGCGTCACCAAACCGCCATTCGACTGCATGATGTACATGTTGGCGCGAAACTTTCGCTTTTCCAGCGCCGAAGTCAGGGATTTGAGATAGCGGTCGACGATTGGGCGCACGTAGGCG
>JAWKWC010000008.1:0-215798 GCA_041397705.1 Hyphomicrobiaceae bacterium | reverse complement strand
CCGCCGAGGCGATCGAGTTCGGTGCCGGTTTCGTCGGAGCCGTAGCGCGAGAGCAGCTCGATGTTCTCGACGGGCAGGTAGAGCTTGTCGCCGCCGTGATAGACCAATTCGAGGCAATCGTGGGGGGCGCCCAAGGCCGTGATGGTGCGCAGGCCTGCAAAGCGGCCAATGCCGTGATCTGTGTGAACGACGAGGTCGCCGACGGAAAGGCTGGTCGCCTCGGTGATGACGTCGGCGGCCTTCTTGGCGCGCCGGCGTGGGCGGACCAAGCGGTCGCCAAGAATGTCTTGTTCGGCGACGATGGCGAGGTCTGGTGTCTCGAAGCCCTGCTCGAGGCCGATCACGGCCAGCATGGGTACCGCTGCCGGAATGGTGAGCGCTTCCTCGTAGCTCTCGATCTTTTTGACGCCGGCGAGGCCGTGCTCGGTCAACAGGGTGGCAAGGCGCTCGCGCGCGCCGGGGGTCCATGCCGCCACGATGGTGCGCTTGCCTTGCTGGGCGAGTGCGCGGATGTGCTGGGCTGCGGCTTCGAACAGATTTGTGTTCTCGGCGGCTCGTTCAGGTGCGAATGAGCGGCCTGGGCGTCCGGAGAAATCGCGGACGGTGCCTTTGAGGTCGTCGCTTTCGAAGGCGGACAGGCGGCTGACGCGCCGTTTGGCGAGCGTCTGGCGCCATTCCGTGTCGGATACGTACATGCTCGCTGGCGGCACGGGCTTGTAGGGCGGCGCGCCGAATGTCGAGGTCTCACCTGCCTCGAGGCGCGCCTGATAATGCTCCTCGATCATGGCATGGCGGTCGGCGAGGGCCTGGTCGGTCATGTGGTCGAGCGACAGGGGGCTATCGGGGAGATAGTCGAGTAGCGTTTCCAGTTGCTCGTGGAACAGGGGCAGCCAGTGCTCCTGGCCCGGAAAGCGGCTGCCGGCGCTGACGGCTTCGTAGAGCTGGTCGCCGCTTTGGGCGGGTCCGAACTGGGCGACGTAGGCTTGACGAAAGCGGCTGGTTGCCTCCTCGCCGAAGGCAAGTTCGCTCATCGGCGTCAGCAGCAGGCGCTGTACGAGCTTTTGTGTGCGCTGCGTTTCGGGATCGAAGCTCTTGATGGTCTCCAGCGTGTCGTCGAAGAAATCGAGGCGGACGGGGCTTTGGCGGCCCGGGGAAAAAGGTCGATCAGGCTGCCGCGGACAGCGAATTCGCCGGGTTCCATGACCGTGCTGGAGCGCACGAAGCCCGCGAGGGAGAGGCGCTCGATGAGGCGGGGGCGGTCGATGCGCTGGCCGGGGGCGATTTGTTTCAGGGCCTGCTTGATGAAGCGCCGCGGGGGCAGGCGTTGCAGGACGGCATTGACGGTGGTGAGGAGGACCGTTGGCTCCTTGCGCTGGCCCGCGCAAGACGGCCAGCGTGGCGATACGGCGCGCGACGAGGTCGGCGTTCGGCCCGATGCGATCGTAAGGAACGGTGTCCCAGGCGGGCAACGTCAGTACGCGGGTGCGGGGGAGAAGAAGGCGAGGCTTGCTTCCAGCTCGCCGACGCGGCGGTCGTCGCGGGCAACATGGACAAGCGTCATCGGCCGGCCGGCAATGGCCGAGGTCTCGGCTGCGAGCTGGCCCAGGACGGATCCGTCATAGCCTTCGGGCACGCCGATCAGCGTCTCCGCGCCGGCGGGCAAAGCGGGCGGCTTCTCAGGCGGCGGCTT
Organism: Hyphomicrobiaceae bacterium; assembly: GCA_041397705.1. GTDB lineage: Bacteria > Pseudomonadota > Alphaproteobacteria > Rhizobiales > Hyphomicrobiaceae. The sequence continues at coordinate 214,108 of JAWKWC010000008.1, read as the reverse complement.
CTTCGCCATGCTTATGGATACGGGGCCTCTGCTCACTGTCCGAGACCGTTATGATGGCGGATCTTGCTGACGAGATCGTGCAAGGCGCTGGTCTCGGGCAAGGTCCCGGACATGATCCAGCCCTGCAACTCGGGATCGGGCAGGGCGAGGAGCTGCTCGAAACGGGTGAGCGCTGCGTCGTCCATGCCTTCGAGATTGGTCTCGGCATAGCGGCCAAGAAGCCAGTCCATCTCCTTTGTGCCACGATGCTGGGCACGATAGAGGCGCGGCGGCGGCGAAGGTCGAGTTCGGTCATGCTCCGGGCTCAGGTGTGAGGTTGGGTGTTCCACAGGCGAATGCTTGACGGCCTTGGCCGGTGTCGCCCTATTACAAGCCCCGCGTGGTATGGCGCTGCTGATGCCGGGCGAAAAGCCCGTCCGTATCGCCGTCGGCGGGGCAGGGTGGCGCGGGCATGCGAGCGGACGATAACACCAGCGTGGGCGTGAGATGCGGCCAGAGACGCTCAATCCCCTGTTTGCTGCAGCCGAGAGCCTGAAAGGCATCGGGCCGCGGCTCGTTACGCTGCTGCGCAAGGCGCTGGCGCTGCCACCGGGCGTCATGGAACCGCGTATCGTGGATTTGCTGTAGCACCTGCCGACCGGGGTGATCGACCGGCGCGCGGAGCCGGCGGTTGCCGAAGCGGTGCCGGGCACCATTGCCACATTGCGCGTGCGCGTCCTCAAGCATCGCGGCCCACCGCGTGGCAACGCGCGGGCCCCCACAAGGTTACTACGGAGGACGAGACGGGGCGGCTCGACCTGGTGTTCTTCCATGCCGAACGCCGGTTCATCGAGGGCCAATTGCCGAAGGTGAGATCCGTACGTCTCGGGTCGGGTGGAAAAGTACGGCGACAGCTGCAGATGGCGCATCCCGACTACATCGTGGCGCCGGAGCGGCGTGGCGATCTGCCCTTCTGGAACCCGTTTATCCGCTGACGGCCGGTCTCTCCGGCAAGGTGCTGGGCAAGGCCATGCGGCAGGCGGTCGAGGGCTTGCCGGAGTTTCCGGAGTGGCAGCGGCCGGAGTGGTTGGCGGCAAAATGCTGGGTGGGGGTGCGGAATCGCTGGAGCGGCTGCATCGGCCGGTGGACGGGGCCGACGTGTCGCCGGGCTCTGCTGCCTGGCAGCGCCTTGCCTATGACGAGTTGCTGGCGGGACAATTGGCGCTGGGCCTTGTACGGCTCCGCTCGCGCCAGCGAGGGCGTGCGACGACAGGCGATGGGCGGCTGCGCCGGAAGCTGCTGGCTGGGCTTCCCTTCGAGCTGACGAAATCGCAGGTGCGGGCGATCGCGGAGATCGAAGCCGACATGGCCGGTCCGTCGCGCATGATGCGGTTGCTGCAGGGCGACGTGGGCTCGGGCAAGACGCTGGTGGCGCTGATGGCCATGGCGATTGCGGTGGAGGCCGGGGGCAGGCTGCCCTGATGGCACCGACCGAGGTTCTGGCGCGACAGCACGCGGAGACCATCGAGCCGCTGGCCACGGCCGCAGGTTTGCGCATCGGTCTCCTGACAGGGCGTGAAAAGGGCAAGATCCGCACAGCACTGCTGGCGCGTGTGGCGGCGGGGAAATCGATATCCTGGTTGGCACGCATGCGTTGTTCCAGCCGGAGGTGGTGTTCGGGATCTGGCTTTTGTCGTCATCGACGAGCAGCACCGCTTCGGCGTGCACCAGCGCATGGCGCTGCAGGCCAAGGGCGGCAGGGACGGCGTCAATGTGCTGGCCATGACGGCAACGTCAATCCCGCGCACGCTGCTGATGACCCATTACGGCGACCTCGACGTGTCGCGGCTCACCGAGAAGCCGGCGGGGCGCAAGCCGATCACCACGACGCTGGTGGGGTCCGATCGCATGGAGGAGGTGATCGAGGGATCTGAAGCGGGCGGTGGGGCAAGGCGCGCAGATCTATTGGGTGTGTCCATTGATCGAGACGTCGGAGGTTTCCGAGCTGGCGGCTGCGGAAGAGCGGGCGGCGCATTTGACCCAGACGTTCGGCGACAAGGTCAGGCTCATTCACGGAGCCATGTCGGGGCCGGCCAAGGACGAGGTGATGGCAGCCTTCTCAGACGACCGGCTGAAGATTCTGGTGGCGACCACCGTGATCGAGGTCGGCGTCAATGTGCCCAATGCGTCGATCATGGTGATCGAGCACGCCGAACGGTTCGGCCTTGCACAGCTGCACCAGTTGCGGGGCGGTGGGGCGCGGCAGCCGGCAGTCGTATTGCGTTCTCCTTTACAAGGGGCCGCTGGGTGAGACGGCGCGGGCGCGGCTCGAGATGATGCGGGAGACCGAGGACGGCTTTCTGATCGCGGAGAAGGATCTTGGAGCTGCGCGGGGTGGCGAGTTCTCGGCGCCCGCCAGTCCGGTGCGCCGGAGTTCCGGTGGCCGAAGTGCCGGGCTTCGTTGACCTTCTGGCGGCGGCGCGGACGATGCCAAGCTGCTGCTGGATAGCGATCCCCAGTTGTTGAGCGAGCGCGGCCAGGCCCTGCGTGTCCTGCTCTATCTGTTCGAGCAGGACGAGGCCGTGCGGCTCTTTCGGGCGGCCTGAAGCCCTGCCTGGCATACCGGCGTATACGGCATTTGCTTCAAGTTAAGGCTTTTCGTCTAACCATTTGGAAAGGACTGCGGACGGCACAATCCTCGTGCTGGCTGGCTGCATTAGAGAAGGGGCCATCACATGAGCCATTCCATCGAGCAACGGCGTGTGCGCTTCGACAGCATCGAGGGGCTCAGTCGTGAGCATTTGGGCACAGCAGGTGAGATCTGGTTGTCGGATCTGTGTCTGGCGCCCTGGGCGAGCCGCGAAATGATGCGGCTTGGTGCGCATCTGGTGGGCTACATGGCAAGCCCCGATCCGCGTCTCGTGAAGCTGCAACATATCGATGCGGTGATCCAGGTGACGCGGGAGGAGATCAAGACTGCGCTGCGCTTGATGAAGCTGTTTGGTGCGGCAGCGGCGTTCTCCATCGATCAGGATGAGCTGCGCGTCGCGTTGCATCTCACAAGCCTGCAGCGGCTCAAGATCCTCGAGACCGTTGGCCGTTTGGACCAGTTGCTGCGGACGGTGTCGCCGGACACGGCCTCGAATGGGCAGCGCTGGGTGCCGCCCCCCTCCATTTGCGAGGAGGCGCGCGATGAAGCGAGCGATAACGCGCTGCGTGCCCGCCTCAAGCGCGACAGTCTGCAAGTGCGTCCGGCGCCGTTGGCTAACGCCCCTGAAAGACAGGCTTCCGTTTTTCGGCCCAGGCCCTGAGCCCTTCCTGATGGTCGGCGGAGGCGGCGCAGGCCTTGCGCGCGTCTTCGTGCCATTTGGCGTCGAGGCAGCCGGCTGCGGTGTCGTTCAAAGCCTTTTTCGTGGCCGCCAGAGCCAGCGGTGCATTGCCGGCGATTTGTGATGCCAACGCGTCGACGTGGGTCATCAGTTGGTCGGCGGGCACGATCTCGTCGAGATAGCCCATGCGCACCATCTCCTCAGCCTCGATGGGGGCTGCGGTCAGGAACATTTTCTTGGCGTTGGTGAGGCCGAGCCGCGATACGTAGCGGCGTAGACCGCTGTTGTAATAGACGATGCCGAGGCGGGCCGCCGGCATGAACATGCGGCAGCCTTCGACGCCGATGCGGAAATCGCAGGCGAGCGCCAGGTCCGTGGAGCCTCCATAGACACCGCCATTGAGCGCGGCGATGGTGGGGACGCGCAAGTCTTCGAGGCGGTCGACCATCTTCTCGAAGGCGTTGGGATCGTAGTCGCGCTGCTTGCCTTCCTTGCGCTCCTTGAGCGCACCAATGTGAAAGCCCGATGAAAAGCTCTTGCCGGTGCCGGTGATGACCAGCACGCGGATGTCGTTGTCCTTGCCGATGCGATCATAGATCTCGATCAGCGCTTCGAGGTCGTCGGGTTCGAGGCGGTTGTGCTCGGCCGGCCGGTTGAGGCGGATGGTGGCCTTGCCCTCGGCGATGGTGAGGATCGGGGTGGTGGATTTGGGTTTGTCGCTCATGACCTATCCTGTCGGCGCGCTAACAGTACAAAGGGCGGGTCCGGGAGGGGCCTCCCGGTTTGGTTCGTGCGGCGGTGGCGATCGCGCTGCGGCCGGTCGCCGAGGCGCAGGGTTTCAACTCATTTGCAACCGATAGAAACGCTGCGCCGTTCGGGCAAAGAGGTCCGCTTTCTCCGCCGTGGAAGCATCCTTAGCGAGCTTCTTGCACGCGTTCCAGAACACGGGATAGCTGTAGGAGCCTTTGTCGACGGGGAAGTTCGATTCAAACATGCAGCGATTGGCGCCGAAGGCCTCGATGCAAGTCTCGATGTAGGGCTTCCAGGCGGCCGCAAGTGCGTCGGACGAGGGCGGGTCGGTGGCGTCCTCGAACCGGTAGCCGTTGATCTTCATGCCGAGGCCGCCAAGCTTGATGTAGACGTTAGGGCGCTTGGCCAGCTCCTTGATGGAGGCGGCCCATTTCGGGAATTCGGTATCGCGCTTGCCCTGATAGCTCGAGCTTGCGAGCGGACCGCCGACATGATCGAGGACCATGCGGGTGTCGGGCACGGCGGATGCTGCTGCGGCCAGGTCGTCGATCTGGGGATGGTAGAGCCAGGCGTCGAAGGTGAGGCCCATGGCGCCAAGTGTCTTCAAGCCCTGTTGGAATTTGGCATCTTTGAGTACGTAGCGCGGCGGCGTGTAAGCGGGGTTCATGAGGTCCTTGTCCTCGACCCATGCGGTGATGTGGCGAATGCCGCGGAAACGACCGTTGCCGGCCTTGATGTGGGCTTCGAGCACGGGCTCGACGTTAGCCCCGAGCAGCATGTCGGCATGGCCGACGATGCCCTCGCACCAGCGGGTCGTGCCGTATTGGCCGCTTTCAGCCATGGCGGCAGTGCCGGCCACGAATTGGGTTTCTCCGACGGGGCGCAGCTCTTCCGGACCGGTCGCTTTGTGGAACGCGCGGCATTGCACGAAGACCGTTGCGACGATGTTGTGGCCGGAGCCCGTGTCGGCGAGCAGGTCGTCATGGAGGTAGCGCCAGCCCGGCCGGTCCCACAGGTGATGGTGAGGATCGACGATCGGTAGGTCCGGTTCGAGGATCGGTTCTTTGACGCGGGCGAGCCAGTCGAGGCGATTCGGGATGTAATGGCTGGACTGGGGTGAGGGGGCTTGGGCCATGAGCGCGATCCTTTGGGGAGATGGTGTGCATTTCGCTGCGCGAAGCGGGCGCCTGTCCGCACCCGGCCGGACGCTCCCCTCTGGAGCGGCTGCCGTTCAGCAGGGGGAGAGGGTGGCGTCCGGTGTGCGGATTATTTTTTCTTCTCTTTCTTTGCCTTCTTGCGCTCGTCGGCGAAGACGTCCTTGGCGCAATAGATGGCTTCGCGGATCAGGGGCACGCCAACGTAGCCGGACATGTGCAGGAGGACCTCGATCAGCTCGTCCTCGGTCCAGCCCTGCTTCAAGGCAAAGCGCAGGTGGATGTCGAGTTCATCGTGGCGGCCCATGGTGGCGTCGGTGATGACGCAGATGAGAGCGCGCAGCTTGTAGTCGAGTGTGGGGCGGGCCCAAAGGGCGCCGAACACCGTCTCCGTCGCGAGATCGATGAATTTCTGGGTATGCGGGTCCTTGGCATACTCCTTCATATTCTTTTCGTACTCGGCATCGCCGCGCAACTCGCGCCGGACAGCCTCGCCCTTTTTGTACAACTCGCTTTTGGCCATGGGGGATGTTCCTCGATGCTACACTGGTTCGTTCATGAGAGGCCGCAATTTGCGGAAAGGGCAAGCGTTATGCCCGGTCGATGGGCGCTGTGCAGGCTATGGATGTGGCTCACCGAGGGCCGAGCTTCACGCCGGCCATCTGCTCGTAGAGCTTTACGACGGAAGCGCCATCCTGCTTGTTGAGGCCCTGGGCACGCGCCATCTGGTAAATCTGCTGGGAGATGTTGGCCATGAATAGCGGCACGCCCAGTGCCTTGCCGAAGGCGGTTTCAAGCTCCTGGTCCTTGTAGGAGATGTCGACCGTGCCGCCCGGCGTGAAGTCGCCGGACAGGAACCGGGGCACGCGGAAATCGAGCGCAAAGCTGGCGCCGGTCGAGACGCGGATGACATCATACATGACTTTGGGATCGAGGCCGGCCTTGGCGCCCATGACAAATGCTTCGGCGATGGCGACCGTCGAGGTTTGGATCAGCATGTTGTTGACGAGCTTCAGGGCCAGGCCCTGACCGATCGAGCCGACGTGGAACTGGTTTGCGGACATGGCTTTGAAGGCAGGGAGCCAGCCGTCGAAGTCAGCCTTCTCGCCACCGCAGATGATGGCGAGCGTACCTTCCTCGGCCCGGTTCGATCCGCCTGAGACCGGTGCGTCGACCATGGTGACGCCGCGCTCTTTCAGGGTGTCGTGCATGCGTTTGGTCGCGATCGGGTCGATGGTGCTCATCATGGCGACCGCATGACCCGCTTGCAGGGTCGACGCCAGGCCACTTTCACCGAAGAACACCTGCTCGGTTTGCGCCGTCGTCTCGACCATGGTGACGACGCGCTTGGCAGCGCGGGCGACATCGGCGGGGGTCGCGACGATGGTGCCGCCCTTTTCAGCGAGTGCTGCGGTGCGTTTGGCATCGATATCCATGCCGACGACGGTGAAGCCGGCCTTCGCGAGGTTGGCGGCCATGCCGCCGCCCATGGAGCCGAGCCCGATGATACCGATGGTGTCTGCCATGATGCGCGTCCTTTGCGTTGTCGCCTACTCGGCCGCCCGCACCTTCTCGAAGACGGGGGCGTCGGGAACCGGCAGCTTGTGTACAAGCGGGATCACCTCCTTGGCGAAGCGGCGCATCATGCGATGGCGCACTTCACGCTCGACGCCGTGCATGGCGTTCGAGAACAACAAGTAGTTGAAGCCGATGGCGCGCAACTCGTTGATGCGCCGGGCCACCGTCTCCGGTGAGCCGATGAGGTTGCGGTCGAGGATGGGGTCGTTCTGGGCGGGATCGCCCATCAGCTTCATGTTGGCGAAGATCTTGGCGAACTGCTCGTAGCCCTTGATGTCGCCCCAGGGCGTGGTGTCGGTGGTGTAGTGCTCGGCCTGCAGTTTGTAGAAGCGCGCCATGTGGCCACGGGCTTCTTCGCGTGCGGCTTCATCGGTGTCGCCGACAAAGGACTTGGCAGAGACGGGCAGCATCTGGTCGCCGGCGACGGCGTTGCCCTTGTCGGCCATGCGGCGGCGCCAGCGCTCCAGGATCTTGACCAGCATGTAATCGGGGAACTGGGCAAGCGACAGCGGGGCGAGGCCCATGTCGGCCATGATTTCACCCGAGCCCGGTGAGCCGATGGCGCCGAAGAAATTGATTTCCCGGCCCGCTTCGATGTGCGGGCGAACGGTGATTGGGCGGTCCAGTTTCACGAACTGGCCCTGGTAGGTGAAGGGCTCGCCTTTGAGGGCGAGCTGGGTGACCTCCCAGCACTCCTGGAAGCGCTGGCGGGCCTCGTTCATGTCGATTCTGAGCGCATCGTACTCGAGCTTGGCGGTGCCGCGACCCATGCCGATGTGGAGCGGACCGGTGGTGAGGTTTGCCAGCATGGCCACGTCCTCGGCAAAGCGCACGGGGTCGTACCAGGGCAGCACCATGACGGCGGTGCCGAGCCCCATGCCCGGGCAGGCGGCTGCAAGGTGCGAAAGGAACATCAGTGGATTGGGTGTGGGATAGTAGTCGGAGAAGTGATGCTCCACGATCCAGACCGCATCGAAGCCCAGCTCCTGGGCATATTTGGCGTCGATAATGGCCTCGCGGTACATCTCGGCATCGCTGGCGCCGAGCTTATCGACAGCGCCGATCTGTACGGCGAAACGGGGGGCTTGGGCCATGGGTGGCTCTCCTGATTGTGGCAATGTCTGGACAAATGCTAACCTAGCCCTGCAAGAGCTGTCACGAGTTCTTCGCACGGGGCGTGCTGCCTGTGGCTGAGGCCCAGGCCAGGCGCGAAGGGCTTGCAACCGTGCTCACAGGCTGAGGAGGCGTCATGACGCGTATCACCACAACCGAGCAGCTGGAGGCGATCTACGGTGCGCCATCGGAGGCGGCGGTGATCAAGGAGATCGACCATATCTCGGATCACTACAAGGCGTTCATCGATGCGTCGCCGTTCGTGGTGCTGGCGACAGTGGGGCCAGAGGGGCTCGATTGCACGCCGCGCGGCGATCCGGCTGGGTTTGTGCGGGTGGTCGATAGCAAGACGGTGATGATGCCGGACCGGCTCGGCAACAATCGCGTCGATGCCTTGCGCAACATCGTGCGCGATCCCAGGTGTTCGCTGCTGTTCCTCATTCCTGGCATCGGCAATACGCTCAGGATCAACGGGACGGCCGAGATCCTCAACGATGCCGCGTTGAACGAGAGCTTTGCGATCAATGGCAAGCTGCCACGCACGGTGCTCAAGGTGACGGCGGAGCGGGTCTATTTCCAATGCCCGAAGGCGCTAGTGCGCTCGAAGTTGTGGGACCCGTCGGTGCAGATTGCACGGACGGCGTTGCCTTCGACAGGCGAGATGTTGGAAGCGCTGAAGAAGGATTTCGACGGCGCGGCCTACGACAAGGCCTATCCCAAGCGGCTGGAAGAGACGATCTACTAGATCCAATGGGGGCCAGGCCCGCGTCTGGTCCCGTGACTGCGGAGGAACTCACCGATGACCAAATGGGGCGTCTTTTCGCTGAGCCAATTCCCGGATCAATCGAAGCGGGTCGAGTGCTTCGATCATGACCTGAAGTTCTTCGAACTCGGCGAGGCGCTGGGTTTCGACAAGGCCTGGATCGCGGAGCACCTGTTCTCGACCTATGGTGTCGTCACTTCCACGCAGGTCTATGCCGCGGCGATTGCCGAGCGCACAAAAAAGATGCGCATTGGAATTGCCGTGGTGGCGATGCCATTCAATCACCCGCTGCGCACCGCTTCGGATTTTGCGCTGGTGGACGTGCTTTCGCATGGGCGGCTCGATTTCGGGATTGGGCGGGCCTACCAGCCGCACGAGTTCGTCGGCCTCGGCGTCCCCATGGACAAAAGCCGGGAGATGACCATCGAGGCCACCGATGTCGTCATCAAGGCGTGGACACAGGAAAAAATCACGCACAACGGCACCTTCTGGACGATTCCTGATCCCGTTGAAGTGCTTCCGAAGCCGGTGCAACAACCGACACCGCCGATGTATACCGCTGTGATCAGTCCGGAGAGCTTCAAGTTTGCGGCCGAGCGTGGCCTCAATCTGCAGATGGCCTCGCCCTTCACGTACCGCACCTATCGCGAGAACTGGATGGGGGAGCTTGAAAAGAGCGTCAAGCTCTACGAGGACGAGAGCCGCAAAGCCGGGCGCGATCCGTCGAAGTCGCAACGCATGATCCTGCTGCCGTTCTTCTGCCATAGCGACGCCAAGACGGCGCGCGAGATCTACAAGCCGCACGTCGAGTGGTTCTATAACAAGGTGACGTCGAACCAGTTGGCGCGGTCGAGCACGGGACCAGTGAAGGGTTACGAGCTCACCATGACCGAGGGGACGAAAACCCGCGAGATGGGCTATCTGGCGTTCGAGAAACTCGACCAATATCGGGCGGCCGTTGTGGGTGATCCCGCAGAGTGCATCGCGACGCTGCAGGAAATGAAGCAGCGCTTCGGGCTCACCGAGTTCTGCCTTTGGTACAACATTGGCGGTATTGCACCGGAGCATGTGGAAGCGTCGATGCGGCTGACAGCAGAAAAGGTGTTTGGCCAGGTCTAATGCGGGTGCGGACCGTCTTGCGGCAGTAGCGACGGTTTGCGCGGTGCCGGGCAACCGGCAGGCATGACCTGGGGCCCTGTGCTCACGATCCAGGCTTGACCCTTGGGCGATCTGCGGCCTACCACGGCTTGGCAATGATCGAGGTAAGCGCAGACCCATGACCGCCGGTAGCCGCATCGAAGCACGTTTCGCCGCTCTCAAAGCCGAGGGCCGCGCAGGTCTTGTCACGTTCGTGACGGCAGGTGACCCCGACCCCGCGACATCGGCGGCTTTGCTCGAGGGGCTGCCTGCGGCGGGAGCGGACATCATCGAGTTGGGGATGCCGTTTTCTGACCCAATGGCGGATGGCCCGGCCATCCAGGCGTCGTCCCAGCGCGCGCTCGCAGCCGGCATGACACTCAAGCGGACCTTGGAGATGGTGCGCGGCTTTCGCGCCAAGGATCAGACTACGCCGATCGTTCTGATGGGGTACTACAACCCAATCTATGTGTTTCCAACCGAGCGGTTCCTCGATGAAGCGCGGGCAGCTGGTGTCGACGGCCTGATTGTTGTCGATGTGCCGCCTGAGGCGGATGACGAGGTATGTTTGCCGGCGCGGGAGCGTGGCATTGCCTTCATAAGGTTGACGACGCCGACTTCGGACAACGAAAGATTGCGAATCGTTCTCAAGAACGCCTCGGGATTTGTGTATTATGTCTCCATCACCGGCATCACTGGCGCGGCTGCACCCGTTGCGAGCGACGTTCAGTCGCACGTGCAACGTATCAAGGCCCAGACAACTCTGCCGGTTGCCATTGGTTTTGGTGTGCGTACACCCGCGCAGGTCAAGGAAATGGCCGGAATTGCTGACGGTGTGGTTGTGGGCTCGGCTCTGGTTTCAACCGTTAAGGACACACTCGATGAAGGCGGCAAGGCCACTGCTGCGACGGTTCCGGCCGTGCTAGAAGTGGTGAAAAGCTTGGCCAAGGCCTTGCGGCCGGCCTAGAGGCGCGGCATACCGCGCACGCGGTCGCCATCCGTTTGACATGGTTCACGCCCCAAACAATCGCGCGAAAGGGATGGGCGCACGGGGACAGGTTCGAGGAGCCTAGCGAATTGAACTGGATCAACAACGTCGTCCCACCGAAGATCCGAAGTCTTTTGACCACGCGCCGTGAGCCGCCGGATGATTTCTGGCGCAAGTGCACGGGTTGCGGGCAGATGACGGATCGCAAGGCGCTGGAGCAAAACCAGTTCGTCTTCCCATGCTGCGGCCACCACGATCGGGTCGATGCGCGCGGGCGGCTGAAAATGCTGTTCGACAAGGGCGAGTTCACGGTTGTGGCAGCGCCCGAGGTGCCGCTGGATCCACTGAAGTTCCGTGATGGAAAGCGCTATACGGACCGGCTCAAGGAAGCCAAGGCGCGGACCGAGCAGGGCGATGCCGTGCTGATCGGCGAGGGGCATCTCGATGGCCGGCCGCTGGTCGCTGCAGCGCAAGATTTTCGCTTCATGGGTGGCTCGCTTGGCATGGCCGCCGGTGAGGCCGTGATCACGGCAATGGAGCTGGCCGTTGAGAAGCGGTGCCCGTTCGTGCTGTTTGCGGCCTCCGGCGGGGCGCGCATGCAGGAGGGCATTCTGTCGTTGATGCAGATGCCGCGCACCACCATTGCGGTTCGCAAGCTGAGGGCTGCCCGCCTGCCCTATATCGTCGTGATGACCGATCCGACGACAGGTGGCGTGACCGCCTCCTATGCGATGCTGGGCGATGTGCACATCGCGGAGCCGGGCGCGCTGATCTGCTTTGCCGGGCCGAGGGTGATCGAGCAAACCATTCGCGAACAATTGCCGGAAGGCTTCCAGCGCGCGGAATACCTGCTGGCGCACGGCATGATCGACATGGTGATCCACCGTCATCAGATGCGCGAAACGCTGTCGAGGCTGGTTGCGATCCTCGGGGCATCGGCGCTGGGGGAGACCAAGAAGCGGACCCGCGGCAACGGGCGGGCACGCGGCGCCAACCGCTTCAACGGCAGCTCGCTCGACGGCAAGGCGATGGAGGAACTGGCGAGAGAGAGCAATAGCTTGATCGAGCCGGAGCCGGTGGCCGAGGAAGAGCGGTTCACGCCGCGTCAGATCGAGGGGCGCTCGGCGACAGGGCGCAACGACGCGACCAAGGGTCGGACGGCTGGCACCGGCAAGGACGGGGCCTGACGCCTTCTTGCTCAGCGCACCGCCGATCTCTCATGCACGTTGTGTGCGATACTTCACTGTGACCACGCGCAGGTGCGGGGCTGGCATGGTATGGCCATGTGTGGCGACGCCAGCGGTTTGCAGGATTTCGAGCGGGACTGACAGGCAATGGCGCCTATTGACGATATTCTGGCGCGGATGAAACGGCTGCATCCGCTGTCGATAGATCTGTCGTTGGGACGGATCGAGCGGCTGCTCGCCAAGCTTGATCATCCCGAACGGCGGCTTGCGCCCGTGATCCACGTTGCCGGCACGAACGGCAAAGGCTCGGTGACGGCGTTCCTGCGGGCCATGCTGGAAGCTGGGGGCAAACGCGTTCATGTCTACACGTCGCCGCATCTGGTGCGCTTCAACGAACGCATTGTGATGGCCCCACGCGAGGGTGGAGGGCGATCGGCGCCGATCGACGAGACGGCATTGGCGCATTTGCTGGAGCGGGTCGAGGCCATCAACGCCGGTGAGCCCATCACGTTTTTCGAAATCACGACTGCGGCTGCGCTGCTGGCCTTTGCCGAGGCGCCGGCCGATGCGGTGCTGCTGGAGGTAGGGCTCGGCGGACGGCTCGACACCACCAATGTCGTGGCGCGGCCGGAAGTTTCGGTCATAACCCCGATCTCGATGGATCACGCGGAGCGGCTCGGGAGCACGATCGAGGCCATTGCGGCAGAAAAAGCCGGTATATTGAAACCCGGCGTGGCGGCCGTCATCGCACGCCAGGCCGAGCCGGTGGCCGCCGTCATCGAGGCCCGGGCGCAGGAGGTTGGTGCGCCGCTGGTGATGGCGGGCCGCGATTTCGACGCCTACGGACAAGGCGGACGTCTGGTGTTCCAAAGCGAGAACAGGCTGTTGGATCTGCCGTTGCCGAGCCTCACCGGGCGACATCAAATTGGCAATGCCGGGGTTGCGATCGCCGCACTGCTTGCGTCCGAGACGCTGGTGGTTGCCGACCGGGCGATTGGCGAAGGGCTGTCCGGCGTCAGTTGGCCGGCCCGGATGCAGCGGCTGGCTTCGGGGCCGCTGGTGGATCTGGTCGGACCGGATGCGGAGTTGTGGCTCGATGGCGGGCATAATCCGGCGGGTGGGGCCGTGCTTGCCGAGTCGCTCGCTGATCTCGAGGAGCGGGCGCCCGCGCCCGTCACCCTGGTCGTCGGCATGATGGGTCAGAAAGATGCAGGAGCTTTCCTCGGAGCGTTTCGGGGGCTTGTGGAACAAATCATAACGGTGCCAATTCCCGGTGCGCACGAGGCCCCGTTCACGCCGGAGGCGCTGGCTGGCATTGCGAACGGGCTCGGGTTCTTGGCAACGCCAGCTCCGTCCCTGGTCGAGGGGCTGGAGTTGGCGCGCGGGGAGGGCTTGGCGCGCGGCGGATCTTGGTGTGTGGGTCGCTGTATCTCGCCGGCTACGTGCTGGCGATCAGGAAGGCGTGCACGTGCAGACGAATTGAGTGCGGTGGCGCCCGGCCCGGGATTGGCGCACTCGATTTGCAACAACGCCAGTTGCGCTCGACGTCTTCTCCCTCCTAGGCTTGGGGATACCATCTGCCAGAGCCTGCTGGAGGAAACCCCATGAACGATGTAGCCACGTTGCCCGCGTTGGATGTGCGCCCCATGTCCGGCGCCTGTGGTGCCGAAATCCATGGTGTCGATCTCGGTGGACCGTTGAGCGATGCGACGGTTGGCGCTTTGCGCAAGGCATTGCTCGACCATTGCGTGATCTTTTTCCGGGATCAGGAGCTTTCGGTGGAGGCGCACAAGGCGCTGACGCGGCGCTTCGGCGAGATCTTCATTCATCCCAACTACAAGGGCGTTGGCGAGGACGACGAAATCGTCGTCATCAAGCGGGCGCCGGGCGACAAGAAGATCGTCGGCGAGGAATGGCATGCCGACACCACCATGGTGGCGGAGCCGCCGATGGGGGCGATCCTCTACGCCATCGAGGTTCCCGACTATGGCGGCGATACCATCTTCGCCAGCCAGTATGCGGCCTACGACGCGCTGTCCGATGGCATGAAAGAGCTGATCAAGGATCTCAAGGCCTATCACTCCGACCGCAAGGTGGCGGGTCCGCAAGCCAACATGAACGCGTTCCGGGCAACCAAGGTGCGGGAGGACGACGCCTGGCGTGAAACGGTCAACCTGCATCCGGTTGTGGTGACGCACCCTGAGACCGGGCGCAAACTGCTCTATGTCAACCACTCCTATACCTACCGGTTTGAGAACATGACGGAGGAGGAATCAAAGCCGTTGCTCGATTACCTGCTCAATCACGGGCACCGGCCAGAGTTCACCTGTCGCTTCCGCTGGGCCAAAGGGTCGGTGGCGTTCTGGGACAACCGGGTGTGCAAGCATCTGGCCGTGCATGACAGCCATCAACAGATGCGTCACATGCGCCGCACGCAAATGACGGGCACACGGCCGGTCTAACCTCACGCAGTTCGCATCTATCGACGTAGTGCAATACTTCAGGGATCCGTCATGGCGAAGGTTCTGACCGAGCGAAACGGGCCGGTGACAACGGTCATCATCAATCGGCCGGAGGTGCGCAACGCCGTCGACAACGAGACGGCGGAGGGCCTGGCGCAAGCGTTTCGCGACTTCGAGGCTGACGAGGCGCAGAAGGTTGCGGTGCTGTGGGGTGCGGGCGGCTCGTTCTGCGCTGGTGCCGACCTCAAAGCCGTGGCGTCGGGTGAGCGGCTGAAGCGGTACAAGCTGGAAGGGGAAGGGCCGATGGGGCCGTCCCGCCTGGCGCTGACGAAACCGGTGATTGCTGCCGTCTCAGGCTATGCGGTGGCGGGGGGCTGGAACTCGCCATCTGGTGTGACATGCGGGTGGTCGAAGCCGACGCGACTTTCGGGGTCTACTGCCGGCGTTGGGGCGTGCCGCTGATCGATGGCGGCACCGTCCGTTTGCCCCGCCTCATCGGGCAGAGCCGGGCGCTCGACATGATCCTGACGGGACGGGCTGTCGGTGCGGATGAAGCCCTGAGCTTCGGGCTCGCCAATCGCGTCGTGCCAAAGGGCACATCGCGCGAGGCTGCCGAGACTTTGGCCGGGGAACTCGCACGCTTTCCGGAAATGTGCATGCGGCTCGACCGGGCTTCGGTTTACCGGCAGTGGGATCTGCCGTTCGAGCATGCGATGCGCGCGGAATTTGCTGCCGGCCGGGAGGCGGTGCTGACGGAGGGGCAAGCAGGCGCACAGCGCTTTGCCGACGGCAAGGGTCGTGGCGGCAGCTTCAAGGAGATCTAAAGGGATGGCCGGAACTGCTGCATTTGCCCATCACTATGCCGAGGTGGGCGAGGTGATGTTGCACTACGTCACGGCAGGGTCGGGGCCTGCGGTGGTGCTGCTGCATGGCTGGCCGCAGACGTGGTACGAATGGCGCCATGTCATGCCAATTCTGGGCGAGCGCTACACCGTGATCGCGCCGGACATGCGTGGGCTCGGGGATAGCTCGCGACCGTTGACAGGTTACGACAAGCGCACGGTTGCCGGTGACATCTGGCGGCTGATGTCGCAGGCGTTGGGGATATCGAGGTTTCACCTGGTTGGCCATGACTGGGGCGGGCCAACGGCCTATGCGCTTGCCGCAGACCATCCCGAGGCGGTGGCCACGCTCTCGATCGTCGATGTCGTGATCCCGGGTGACGGCGGCGATTTCAGCCAGGGCGGGCGGCGCTGGCATCATCAATTCCACATCACGCCGGATCTTCCCGAAGCCTTGGTGCAGGGCCGCGAGCGGCTGTATCTCAAATGGTTCTACGACACCTTTGCGTATCGCCCCGATGCCGTTGACGCTGCTGCGCTTGACGAGTTCGTGCGCACCTACAGTCAACCGGGCGCGATGCGGGCGGGGTTCAACTACTATCGCGCGATGGGTGATGATGCGCGGGTCAATGCGGCCGAGCTCGCCATGGGTGGCCGCTTGGCGATGCCGGTGCTGGCGGTCGGCGGCGGCGTCAGCTATCCGCATGGGCGTGGACGTGGCGGGGATGTCGAGAGCAGCTTGCGGCGGGTCGCCCAGGATGTGGCTGGGTTCGTCATCCCGGAGTGCGGACATTTCGTGCCGGAGGAGGCGCCGCAAGAGCTGAGCCGGTTGCTGCTCGAGCATCTTGCGCGCGTCGTGATCTGACCGGAGGGCGTTGCCGGCAGTGCAGCCTTCAGCCGCGGTCGAGGCCCTTGGCCTTGAGCTCGGCGAGGTAGGTGGCCCACCTCTGCTCGCGCTCATGGCCAAGCTGGCGCAGGTAGTCCCAGGCAAACAGCCCGGTGTCGTGGCCGTCGTCGAAAGCTATTCGCGTCGCGTAGTTGCCGACGGGGGCCAGAGACGCGATTTTGACGGAGCGTTTGCCGCCGACCGTGACGCGCTGGCTCGGCGTGTGCCCCTGCACCTCGGCGGATGGGCTCATGACGCGCAGCATCTCGGCCGACAGGGTGAAGCGCTCCTTGGGGAAGGCGATTTCCAGAGCGGCGCCGCCATCGGTGATGGTGAGTGTCGGTTGTTCCGGCTTGTTGCCGGCGGCCTTCTGCAACTCGGCCCAGGCGGCGCCAGCGAGGTCGCGGTAGATGCGGGCGTGCGGGCCGTCTGGCTCGGTGGCGACGATCGGGCGGCCAGTGTCGGAGCGCTCTCGGATGTCGATGTGCAAGGGCACGCCGCCCAGGAAGGGTACGCCAAGCTTTTCGGCTTCGTCGCTGGCGCCGCCGTGACCGAAGATCTCGTGGCGCTCGCCGCATTTGGAGCAAATGAAGTAGCTCATGTTTTCGATGATGCCGAGCACGGGCACGTCGGTGCGGCGGAACATGTTGAGGCCCTTGCGCGCATCGATCAGCGCCAGATCCTGCGGCGTCGAGACGATGATGGCGCCGGAGAGCGGGACCTGTTGTGCCATGGTGAGCTGCACATCGCCGGTGCCCGGCGGCATGTCGATCACGAGGACGTCGAGATCACCCCATTCGACTTCGCGCAGCATTTGGGTCAATGCCTGCACGACCATGGGTCCGCGCCAGATCACCGGCGTCGCTTCGTCGACCATGAAGCCCATGGACATCACCTTGATGCCGAACCCGACGGGGGAAGCAGCCGGTTGGTAGGCGTCACATCCGGGCGGCTGGTCAGGCCCAGCAAGCGGGGCTGTGATGGGCCGTAGACATCGGCATCGAGGATGCCGGCTTTGAGGCCGTTGGCCTGGAAGGCGAGAGCCAGATTGACTGCGGTCGTCGATTTTCCAACGCCGCCTTTGCCCGAGGCGACGGCGATCAGATGCTTGATGCCCGGCACGGAGGAGCCGCGCTGGGCGGCTTGCGGCTGGCCGGCGGGAGCTGCACGCGCGTGGCTGTGAGCATGGGGCTGGGGCGCCGCGCCGGCTTCGCCGCGGGCCCGTGCCTCCTGGACGCGGCGGCTCTCTTTGGCGGGTCCTGGGCTTGGCGGCATTTGCTGGCGGTTTGCACCGCTGGCTTCCGCCGTCAGCACCGCTGTGACGCCGTCAAGGCCGTCCAAATCGCTCACCACCTTTTCGGCGGCCTGGCGCAGCGGTTCCAGCTCCTCGGCGCGGTCGGCCGGGACCGTGATCGAGAAATAGGCCCGGCCGTTGCGGATCAGGACCTCGGAGACGAGGCCGAGGTCGACAATGTTGCCCTCTAGGTCCGGCCCCTTGATACGGCGGAGTTGCTCGATGACCTGGGCCTCGGTGACCGACATGAGTAGGGCCTTTCGCAAGTGACGGGGGTGGATTAAAGATGAGTTGTCAACTCGGGATTGAAGCTCGCGCGGCGTTATGACAGATGCGTGGGCGCGTGTCACCCGTACCTTTCGAAAAGGCAAAACGGCCGAGTGGCAGGCAGCGCGGGCAACCTTCTGGCGGGGTTGAAGAATGGTGGAGGATCGGCATGAACGAGCTGCAGCTGGCGCCCAATCTCGAGGATGAGAGTCTCTACGCCACGGTGTCGGGCATCGACCATGAGGGCAAAGCGGTCGAGACGGCAGTCGTGGCCGAGCGGGCCATCACGCTGTTTCTCAATGCCCGCGAGATCGTCACGTTGATGACCATCGGTGATTATCCGGAGTTGCTGGCGGTGGGCTATCTGCTCAACCAGGGCATGCTGCGGGCTGACGACGAGATTACGGGCGTCGATTATGACGATGACATTGCGGTCGTGGTGGTGCGGACGGCGCGGGAAACCGATTACGAGGACAAGCTGAAGAAGAAGGTTCAGACCTCGGGTTGCGCGCAGGGCACCGTGTTCGGAGATTTGATGGAGGAAATCGAGGGGGTGGAGCTGGCGCCGGAGGCGCGGCTCAAGACCTCGTGGCTCTATGCGCTCACCCACAAGATCAATACCGCACCGTCGCTCTACCTGAAGGCAGGAGCGATCCACGGCTGTGTTCTGTGCCAGGAGGATCGGCCGCTGATCTATATGGAGGACGTCGGCCGTCATAATGCCGTCGACAAGATCGCCGGCTACATGCTGCTCAACCGGATCGCCCCCGACGACAAGATCTTCTACACGACGGGCCGGCTCACCTCGGAGATGGTGATCAAGACCGTGAAGATGCGCATTCCCATTCTGGTGTCGCGCTCAGGCTTCACGGCCTGGGGCGTGGACCTTGCGCGCGAGACCGGCCTGACACTTGTCGGGCGCGCCCGCGGCCGGCGTTTTCTCGCCCTTTCCGGCGCCGATCGCATCGACTTCGACGCCGACCTTTCCCGCGTCGCCGAAGAGGATCGCCGACATGGACGCAAGGGCGGTGGAGCTGACGGGGCGTGAGTGCTGGGGCGTACGGTTTGGTGCTTGTCTGACACAATTCAATTTCGATCGTGTCCGACTTCAAAGATGAGAAAGTTCGATCGGTCCGAGGTTGCGACCACAAAAGAGCACGCTGGAGGCACCGTGCTCTGGTTCGTTGAACCCGATCGACTTTTGGCCCAGCTGATGGCCGGTGCAAAGACGCTCTCCGCGCTACTCGATGGTGCTGTCTGCGCATTCGCGACGCACTTCATGTTCGAGTTTGGTGCCAGGACATGCCTGTCCTTTTGCATAGCAGGCCCTAAGGCGCGCGCCACGATGGCGCTCAATGACTCAGACCTAGTCGTTTCAGCCGTCCAAACGAAAGACACCTGGTCGCAGAACAGGGTGGGTTTGAGATAAGGCTCTTGACACTGACAATGTCCCGCTGCTTCCTGATTGAGGAGGGGGCTGACTACATTCGTCGTGACCAGCGACGTCATGCATTTGAAAAGGCTCTTTTGGAAAGGTGCGGGGTGATGAGTGGGGGGTATCATACAGGGCGACATCAACGGACTAAGGGGTTGGGCCGTTATTTCGGTTATTTTTTATCATTTTTCAATTCCTGGGTTTTCCGGTGGCTTTGTTGGCGTTGATGTTTTTTTTGTCATCTCTGGGTTTCTGATGACTCAGATCATAGTTTCCAGTTTGGAGCGTGAGAAGAATGGGGGAAACCCATTTTCCCTAGTTGACTTCTATCTTGCTCGTGGGCGACGCATCATACCTGCGCTTGCGGTGATGACGGCAACGACGCTTGCGCTCGGCTGGTTCTGTTTGGCAAACAATGATTACAAGAATCTAGGGGCGGAAGCGTTCTTCTCGCTAACGTTTTTTTCAAACTATAAGTATTGGCTCAATCCAGAGAGTACTGGAGGGTATTTTTCGATAAAGGATATCAGGTGGCTGCTGCATACGTGGTCCTTATCCGTTGAGTGGCAATTTTATCTAATATTGCCTTTGGCGCTATCAGTAATATGGAGAGTCTGGCCTGGGCGGCGGGTTGTGGCGTCGTGTTTGGCGCTTGCCGGTGTCGCTTCATTCTGTAGCCAGCGTTGTCGTCACGCAGTCTGACCCAGAGTTAGCCTTCTACAGTCTTCATACGCGGGCGTGGGAAATGCTAGCAGGAGGGCTCGTCTATCTTTGGCAACAGAATGGTTCGGTTGACACGCGCTTGAGAAACATGATGGAAGCCGTTGGATTCGCTCTCATCATTGCTGCCGTCTACACTTCTCACGACGTTCAAACTTGGCCAGGCTGGCGGGCAATTGTGCCAACATTTGGTGCAGTGCTTGTATTGCTCGCCAGCAGGGCATCATCAATATGGACGGGCGGACTTTTGTGGCAGGCCACAGGCACCGTATCGTACTCCCTCTATCTGTGGCATTGGCCCATAGTGACCGCGTTGACCTATTTTGGATTGGTTCAGAAAGTTGAATGGGTCATCGCAGGGCTGTTGCTTTCAGTAATTTTGTCGGCGATATCATTTGTGTTCGTCGAAAGTGCCACAAAGCATATGAGGTCTTTCCGGAGCCGACCGGTTGCTGCCATCGCTTTGTCGGCATTGATTGGAGTTCCACTGGTAGCTGGAGCATATGTTCGTGTCACGGCAGGCGCTCCAGGTCGCATTCCTATGGATGTCGAGAGGGCGTCACAGGTAATCCTAGCAGAGAAATTGAACCGAAATTCCAGGTTTGGTGAGTGCCATCTTTCTGGTTTGGGTCGTGCTGCAGAGTGTCGATATGGCGGCCCAAACGTTGGACTTATTGTCACCGGCGACAGCCATGCGGCATCCGTCATTCGCGCAGTTGAGCGTGCGCTGCCATCTTCGGATAAGCATGTCCTCGATTTGACGACCAGTGGCTGCCCAACGCTTGCCGGAGTTGAGTGGTTGCCTCAGGAGGGAACCAGAGAAGCGAAGAATTTCCGTTGCGTAGAATTTTTGAGTGGGTCGCTTTGAGGTTGCGTGAATTGCCCGAGGAGTTCCATTATTGGTTGTGAACCGTAGTGCCCTCTATCTGTATGGATATAATGAGGACGGGTTGGGGCACCAAAAGCCTGTGATAAGGATAGTCGGATCCGAAGATGTAAAAGAGCAGCTGGTCAACACGTTTCGTAGAAATCACGTGCGTGCGCTCTGTGAGTTTGCCAAAAGAAGGCCAGTTTACATATTAAGGCCAATTCCGGAAATGGGCATTAACGTTCCTGAAACGATCTCGAGGTTCAAGCTCGCTAGGGTGGACACGGAAGTGTCGATTGACGTGTCGCAGTACCTTGAGCGGCAATCGTCTATCTTGAAGATTCAAGATGAAGCAAGGCGGGAATGCAATATTAATATATTGGATACAACTGCTTACTTGTGTGCCTCCGGCAGGAATGTCGTGGAAGTCGCGATGGACTCCCATTGTATTTTGACGATGACCATTTGAGCGAGCGAGGAGCGAACTTGCTTATACCGATGTTTAGTCAGATTTGGAAAACAACAGCATCACGTCGTAGCATTGGTGTTGAACGGGCTAATTGATTGCGGTTGGAAAGGTTTATGGTTCTTGTTTTTTTCCGTTGTGGTCTATTGGCTGGGTTTGAGTTTGTCTTGTGAATGCCTTGGGCCGATGGATAGGCGGATAGAATTAGTGACATGGGGAACTTGGGTGTCTGGAAGTCTTTGATCATCCGTTAGGTTGAGGGGAGCATGCCTGTTAGGATCAGCATTCGGAGTGCCGTGGCAAGCAGTGCGAGTGGCTTAGACAGGTAGGCTAATGACGCGGCCGTCACGCCATCGGGGCAAGTGTGGTTCGCCTCCGATGGCTTGGGTTGATCGCTCAGGAGGGTGCGCGCTGGGGCGCGCGGTTGCTCCCGCGGGTTTAGTGCCTTACCACGCCTTGCCTGCTGGCTTGATGCCTTTGGCTTCGTTGTAGCGGTCGATTTCCTTCATGACGGCGGCTTGGGATTCGGCGCCGGCGGTTTCATGCTTGGCGGTCGCGTCGTCGTAGCTCCACTGGCGCAGATTGTTCGATCCGCGCTGGAAGTGGGGGTGGACGTAGCGGGCCATCATCTCGTAGCTGCGCTTGGTGGCTTCCCAGTCGGCCCAGTTGTGGGCGAGGAGGAGGACTGCGCCGAAGCCGCCCTCGGAACCTTTCCAGATCCGCTCGAAGTGATTGATGCAGTCGTCGGGTGTGCCTATGGCTGCGAGGCCCGATTCGATCAGGTAGTTGACGGGGTCCTCGATCCCCGGCGGGATGATCGGGAACGTTGCGACGTCGGTGAAGTACTTGGCGAAGTTCTTGAGGCCGTAGGCCATGTCGGCGCGGGCCTTCTCGCGGGTCTCGGCGACGTGGGCGAAGGTGGTGATGCGCCACTTAGACCGGTCCGTGGACTTGCCATTGGCGCGTGCGGCCTCCTCGTGGATGCCCCAGTTGCGGGCGTAGGCTGCCAGCGCTTCGTCGGATGAACCGCCGATCGAGATCATGCCGATGCCGTGCGTGCCGGAGGCTGTGGCGCCGACGGGCGAGCGGGAGGCTGCGACCGCCATCTCCATCATCGGCTGGCTGTAGGGCTGGAGCTGCAACTTGGCTTCGTTGAGCGTGAACCAGTCGGTCTGGCGGGTGACCATGCCGCCCTGCATCAGCTGCATCAGGCATTCGAGACTTTCACCCATGCGGCGGCGCTGGTCGGCGGCCTTGAGGCCGATCTTCTCGGCGTCATAGATCAGGGAACCCGGACCGACGCCGAACATGGCGCGGCCGCGGGTCATGTGATCGAGCTGCATCATGCGCGAGGCGAGCGTGAAGGGGTTGTGGTAGGGCAGGGAGACGACGCCGGTGCCAAGGCGGATGTGGCGGGTTTTGACTGCGGCGGCGGCAATGAACATCTCGGGGCAGGCGATAATCTCATAGCCGCCGGAGTGGTGCTCGCCGATCCAGGCCTCATGATAGTTGAGGCGGTCGAGGTGCTCGACCAGCTCCATGTCGCGCTCGAGGGCGAGGGTGGGGTTCTCGTCGAGGGCATGGAAAGGCGCCAGAAAGACTCCGGTGCGTAAATAGCGGTCGGGGAGCGGCTTGGGCTGGGTCATCCGGCTGATTCCTATGGTCGGAGGAGCAATGAATCTGGTCGTCGCGCAGAGGTTAGCCATTTCCGGGCAAAAGCCCAAGACATCGGTCAAACCGCGTGCGCGATGGGTCGGTAGCTGGGTCTTTGCTGCTAGCCTTGCGCTGGCGCTGACTGGTCCGGGTCAGGCCCAGGTGCGGGAGATCGCTCCCAAGGTGGCCCACGGTGCGGATTTGCGGGCGGACATGACAGGCCCTTCCGGATTGGCGAGATGGCAGGGGCATCGGACAGGCGCGCGCAAGCGGTTCGCGGGCGCCGTCATCCGGGATGGCCGGGTGTATGCATTCGCGCAGAGGGTCGCCAAGGGTGCGAGCTATGATGGGTTTGTTATTCCAGGGGCGCACCTGCTGATCGAGAATGTCGATTTTACCAGCGGGCTCGATCTCTTCACGAAGCTGCCGGTGGTGATGCGGGGCGTCACGGTGAGGACCGGGCAGGCGGAGCATTGGGGCGTATTGAGCCGTCCTGAGGCAGGGCGGTTCTACTTCCTGTGGTCGGAGGTTGGCGCAGCGTCGGCCGCGGGTGCGCCGTCGGACACGCGTAAGCGGCTTGGCGTGGCGCTGTTATTGAAGAACGACGGCGCGGTGGTCTATCGCAGCCACGTGACGCAGGCGTCGGATGGTATCCAGGTGCATGGGGTCGGCTCGCGGATCATCGAAACGGTGATCGATGCGCTGGTGCACTGGAAGGACGATCACAACGACGGAGTGCAGGTTTTGGGACGAGGGGCCGATTTGAGTGTGTTGCGCAGCCGGATCGAAAATCCGCAAGCGCTGGTGGCCTGCCTCAACCTCAACGGCACGAAGGCCCTGATTGAGGGAAACTACCTCGCGGGGGGAGGGTTCTCGATCTATGGCGGCTCCAGGCGGAATGGCCATGACCGGACGTTCGTCGCCCGCGGCGTTGTGGTCCGCGACACCATCTTCGCGCGCTCGCCCTATCCGCGCGGCGGTTTTCACGGGCCCGTCACCTATTGGGAGCCGACCGCGGGGGCTGGCAATGTCTGGCAAGGTAACCGCTACAGCGATGGCGCTGCCATTGCTGATCCGGCAGCTTCAAAATAGCGCGAGTTGATCCCGAAGAGTCGTGGTTTGGGAGGCCCCCTGCCAAGGATGCTGAAGGGCGGCCGCCCTGCTTGCGCGCCGCGCGACCGCGACGTCCTTTGCGCGCCCCACAATCAATGTCAGGTTGCGGGCGCAGCTGTGAGCAAGACGGGAGCACATCATGGGCCTGGAGATTATTGATCACGCTAGCCAGCCGAAGGACCCTTGGCGGCCGGGCGTACTGACACGGATGGTGACGTCGGCCGCTGTCGGCGCGCGCCAGCTCACAGTGTTCGAGCAGTGGTGCGATCCGGGCCTCGGGGCGCCGGCGCACCTGCATGCGGTGGAGGAGGTGTTGACCGTACTCGAAGGCGAGGCCGAGGTGTGGGTCGAGGCGGAGCGGCAGAGGGTGACGGCGGGACAGTCGGTGATTGTGCCGGCGGGGCACAAGCACGGGTTTACGAACAGTGGGACGGGGACGTTGCGGTGCAGGCGATCTTGGCTAGTCCGGTGTTTGAAGCGGCTTATGACGACATGAGCGACGCCGCGAAGGTGGTTGCCGGGAGTGTAGTCCGGCGGTGCGCGGGCGGAGCCAGCGCCGTGCAGTGCTGACGTGAGGCTCGCCAGGGCGCCCGCTTTTGGTTTGGGTTGGCGCGTCGTGTTTCGGTTTGCAGGTGTTTGCTGGAAGACAGGACAGGCAACATGAGACGGTTGACGCGGCGCATCATCTTGGGCGGTGTGGCAGCCGTCTTTGTGGCGGCAGGGGTGTTGTGTGGTGGTGCCCTGTCTGGGCGCGCTGCAGATCTCGGTGACGGCCGCGCGACGGCCGCACAGGTGCCGACGGCCACGCTGGTGCTGGTGAACGATATCTACAAGCTTGGCGAGGTTGACGGACGCGGTGGGTTTGCGCGGCTGGCGGCCATCGTCAGGGCCGAGCGGGCGAAGGGTGTGCCGGTGCTCTATGCCCATGCAGGCGACATGTTCTCGCCATCCCTCATGTCAGGTTTCGATCAGGGCGCGCATACGGTCGAGTTGTTGAACGTGGTGCCGCCCGATGTGTTCGTTCCCGGCAATCACGAGTTCGATTTCGGACCCGAGGTTTACGCCAAGCGCCGCAGCGAGGCTCGATTTCCGTTCTTTGCCGCCAATCTGCGAACTGGCGCTGGTGCGCGTCTTGCCGGGCACGAGGACCGGCGCATGTTCACATTGGGGCCGCTTAAGGTCGGCGTGTTCGGCGTGACGCTGGCCACCAGTCCGTTGATGTCACAGACGGGTGACCTCAAGTTTCTGGACGAAATGGCGACCGTTCGGGAACAGTCGCGCTTGCTGCGTGCCGAAGGTGCGGATCTGGTCGTCGCCGTTGCTCATACGGAGTTTGCGCGCGATCTCGAGATCCTGCGCTCGGGGCTGGTCGACGTGCTGCTGACGGGACACGACCATGATTTGCGTATCGTCTACGACAATCGTGTGGTCATGGTCGAAAGTGGTGAGGACGGCCAGATCGTGACGGCTATCGATATCTTTGCCGATATCGCCAGCAAGGACGGCAAGCGCAAGGTCAATTGGCGGGCGGGATTCCGCACGATCGATTCGTCGAGCGTGCGGCCCGATCCCGAGACAGCGGCCATCGTCAAAAGGCTCGAGGGGGACCTGGGGCGGGAGCTGGATGTGGCGCTTGGCACGCTCGATGCCGCCTTGGATACGCGTTCGTCGGTGGTGCGGGCACAAGAGGCTGCGTTCGGTAATCTGGTCGCCGATGCGATCCTGTCGTCAACGCAAGCCGATGTTGCGATCACAAACGGCGGTAGCCTGCGCGGCAACCGCATCTACAAGGTGGGGCATGTGCTGACGCGGCGGGATATTTTGGGGGAGCTGCCGTTCGGCAATCGCACGGCACTGGTCGAGATCACCGGCAGCGATTTGCGTGCGGCGCTCGAGAATGGCTTTTCGGATATCGACAATCGGAGCGGGCGATTTCCCCAGATTGCCGGGATGATCGTCAAGGTGGATCCGCATCGGCCATCGGGTCAGCGCATCGTATCGCTCGAGCACGATGGCAAGCCAGTGGAGCCCGCCAAGCGCTATCGGGTTGGCACGAATGATTTTCTGCTGCGCGGTGGCGATGGCTATGCCGCACTCGGCCGCGGAAAGGTGCTGATCGGCAATACCGACGGCAAGATCATCGCGAGCCTGGTGATGAGCCACATCCGCGCTCTGGGCAAGGTTGCGGCCCGTGTCGAGGGGCGCATCGTGCTGGAATAGGTCGCGTGTCGTGCACCGGACCTATTGCGGCAAAGGGCCGACCCAGCGTTCGAGGCTGTGCGCGATTGTGTCGATCACGGTGAGGCCCGAGGGCGTTGGTTCGGTTGCCGGATAGAAGTGTGTGGCGCCCGGAAGGAGCACGGCTTCGACATCAACACCGGCGGTCCGCATGTGCGCGACGTTCTGGGGGACATATTCGCAGACATAGCCGAGGTCTTTTTCGCCTGAGATGGCAAGCAGCGGCGGATGAGCTGTGGCCGAAGTGACGTGACGCTCGACGTCGACGGGCATCATGGGGCCGGAGAGGGCGACGACACCTGCAACGGGGACGCGCTTGGCGTAGGCTGCGTACATCGCCGAGCGGGCGCCCGCCGAGAAGCCGCCCGCGACGACGCGGGTGGGATCGATGCCGAAACGGCCGGCATTGGCTGTAACGAAGCGCACCGCGTTGGCCACATCCTCGAATGCGGCTTCCATCATGCCGGCCATCTGGGCGGGAGCGATGGCTGGGAGATTGAAGTCGCGTCGCGCCAGATTGATGCGTTCCATCGGAATGCGGTCGGGCTCGGTGAGGACGCGGTCGGCCGGTGGTTCGGGGTCGGCCTGGGCCAGACGGTAGGCAGTCGAGAACGAAGGAATGCCACGCGCGGCAAACTGGCGGCAGTAGTCGGCAATGGCGGTATTGCGGCCGACCTCGGCGGTGAAGGCGTCGTCTTCCTTGGAGCCGCGATGGAAGGCGCCACCGAACGCCAGCACCAGCGCTGGCGCTGATGTCGCGGGCGTTGCCGGCAGGTAGGCGTCGAGTGCGACGTCGATCTCCTGCATGGGGCCGCGGCCATCATTGAAGCCGATGCGGGCCTTGGTGAAGGCAATGTCGCGCTCGATACGTACGTCCATGCTCATTCCTCCCACGGCACGCCGCCGGCGTAGGTGCGATAGGGTACGCCCGCGAGCCAGCCGGAATCGACGGGCAGTAGGATGCCTGTGATGGTGCGCGATTGCTCGGAGACGAGAAAGGCGATGGCGTCGGCAATGTCCTTCGGCTCGGGCAAGTAGGGCAGCGCGTGCACCGACATGATCTTTTTCATGTCGCGTTGGCCTTCGGCCACCTTCTGGCGCAACGGCGGCGTCATGACATAGGTTGGGCCAACCGAGTTGACACGGATTGAATGGCGGCCAAGCTCGACGGCGAGCAGCTGGGTGAGGCGCTCGACGGCGGCTTTGCCGGGATTGTAGGCCGGCAGCGGCAACGGTTGCTTGGAGTTGATGGAGCCGAGCGTGACGATGGCGCCCTGCTTGCGCGGGACCATGCGCCGGCCCAGCGATTGGCAGGCATGTACGGTGCCATGATAATTCACCCGCCACATGCGCTCGTGGTAAGCCATGTCCATGTCGAGGACACTTTCGGTATTGGGGATCAGGCCGGCTGCCGTCACGCCGGCATGAATGGGCCCAAGGTCCTTCTCGACGGCGACGGTCACGGCCTCGACGGCGGCGGCATCGGTGACGTCGCAAGCGTAGTATTTGGCTTTACGTCCCTTGGCTTCGACGGCCTTGACGGTGGCAGCGCCGCCTTCCGCGTTCACGTCGAGGACGGCAATGTCGTATCCGTCGGTGGCAAGGCGCTCGGCTGTTGCAGCGCCGATGCCGCTGGCGCCGCCGGTGATGGCGGCAATGCGTGGGTTGGACATGGGGCACTTCCTGTCGGTTGCGGATAGTGATGGGGACGGGCGGTCGATGGCGCTGCGTGCGGCGATCAGTCGAACAGATTTGCGAGGCGCTTTTTCATGGTGTCGGCGATGTAGAGGGCGAGCGCCTGGATGGTCGATGTTGGATTGACGCCACCGGAGGTCACCCAGATGCTGCCGTCGACGATGAAGAGGTTCTTGACGTCGTGGCTGCGGCCCCAGTCGTTGACGACGGACCGCTCGGGATCGGTCCCCATGCGTGCGGTGCCGAGCAGGTGGCCGGGGCTGTTGAGGGCATTGCGGGTGACGTAGAGCTTTTTGGCGCCGGCAGCGGTGAGGATGTCCGAAGCACGTGCGATGCCGTGTTCCATCATGCGGTGCGTGTTGTCGCTGATGGTGTAGTCGAGGCGCGGCGCGGGAATGCCGTGGCTGTCCTTGAGGTCGGGATCGAGCGTGACGCGGTTGTGCGCTTCGGGCAGGTCCTCGCAGGCCACGCCGATGCGCAGGCTGTGGTAGAGCAGCGAGCGGTAGATGTCGTGGTGGTCCTTGCCCCAGGGCAGGCGTCCGGCCGCCATGCTGGTGACGGCTTCGTTGGCGGGGCCGGTGCCGCGGGCGAACTGCAGCGTGTAGCCTCTGACGAAGCCGCGCGAGAGGTCGGTCTCGTAGAATTCCTTGCACCACATCAGCGTCATCGGTCCGCGGTCGCCATCGACCTCGTCGTCGACGTAGCCGTAGACCTGGGGCCAGGGGTGCATCATGAGGTTGCGGCCGACCTGGTCGGAGGAATTGGCGAGACCGTTGGGGAAGCGTCCGGATGCGGAGTTGAGGAGCAGGCGCGGGGTGCCGACGCCGTTACGGCGATGATGACGACTTCGGCCGGCTGGAAGCGTTCGACACCGCTGGGGTCATAGTAGACGACGCCCGAGGCAAGCCCGTGCTCATTGCAGATCTTCGCGACGCGGCAGCGGGGTGCGCAACTCGACGCCGGGGCAGGGCGTGCGGGCTGGGGCGCAGGTGATATCGACGCTGGCCTTGGCGCCTGTGCACAGCCCGGTGCAGTGGCCTAGATTGATGCACTTGGCCCGGCCTTTGCGCCTGGTGGTGGCGATCGAGATGTCGGAAGGCCACCAGTGCCAGCCGAGCTTGTTGACGGCTTGGGCATACTGGAAAAAGCCGCGGCCGAGGGGGGCTGGCGGCATGGTCTCTGGCTGGTGCGCAGGTAGGCTGGATCGCCGGCGACAGGCCCGCAACGCCCATCATGCGATCGTTCTCGGCGAAGTAGGCTCCAGGTCCAATAGTCGAGCGGCCGGTCGTGCCGGCGACGCCGTCGAGGGTCTTGACGCGGAAGTCCGAAAGGATGGCTGCAAAGCGGGAAATGGGCGGTGTAGAGCACCGTGCCGCCGCCGACGCCATTTTGGCAACCTTCATCGGCGAGTTGTCGTCGTTGACGGGTAAATGGGTGCCGCGGCCGCGACGAAGCCGGGAGAGATGTCGAAATCGCGAAGCGGCGGGCTTCCCAATCGCGGCCGTTGCTCGGGGAAGTCGGTGGGTTTGATCCAGTCGCCCTGGTTCGAGCAGAGGATCTTCATGCGGGTCTCAGCAAGGCTCCAGGCGACGGCGGCGCCCGATGCCGGAACTGATGATGAGGACGTCGACAATGTCGTCGGTGGACGCGGCTGGCGTGCTCGCGTTGTTGGGTTGCTACGCGTCAGTTGCCCCTGCCGTCGAGGTCACGCCACATACGCGAGCGGCCGCGAATGTAGGTCCGGTGCACCAGTCGTCTGGGCGAGTGGCAGGGCCCTTCGTGGAGCGGCGGACGCGGGTCCAGACCGACGCGAACGGGATTGGCGCAGGATCAGCGGTACATACTGGAGGACAGCGCGGCCGAGGGCAAGGACACTGCGGCCGCCCTGGTCGAGAAAGCCAGCATGGCGGTGGCCTCGGTTTCGGCCGGATCGAGGGCCGAGAAACTGCCGCCCGAGGCTTCGCGCAACTTCGCCAGAGCTTCGCCACGCGGTCGCGCCCGAGCGAGCGGACGATGTCGGCGAAGATGACTTCGTCGTCAGCGCCGGGAACGCGGTGGGCCGGGCTTGCGGGCACCATGATTCTGGCCAGGCGACGGAAGTCGCTTCCGCCGGTGTGAGTTCGCTCTGGCGGGGAGGCGGACATCTCGACCTCGTTGATGATGGGCGGAAGTGTGTGCCGGTAGCCCACATCGGGTCAGCTTCAGCCGCGGGGGCGAGCTCACCCGGGCACCGGATTAATCAACGCAGCGATCAGCTGACGCCCTGACCCTTTTCGTCGGGATCGGTTTGCCCGCAACAAACGGCCTGACCAGTGTCGAAGGTCTCGGAGCTGTCGTGGCGCACCCAGTGGCCGGCGCCGGCGATCTGCACGAAGGTGGCGTCCTTGAAGTGACGCGCGCGGCCATCGGTGCGCGGATCGGGAGGCGTTCAACTTTCCTTGCCGACCATCAGTGAGGGCGAGGAAATGTTCTGCCAGATGCTCTCGATGTCGGCTTGCGGCATGTCGTAGGGCAACCAGACACGCACGTAGTTGTCGAACTTCCAGGTGAAGGTTCCGTCCTCGTTCTGGTTGACGCCGTAAAAGGTCAGGTGGCGGGCCTGCCTGTTGGTGAGATGCTTGTTCCTGCATGCGCGCAAACGCTTCCTCGGATGGAGGTGGGCGCGGCGCGGCTGGCGGCCGGCGGCGGCAGGGCTGACTGTCGGTCTGCGCGGCGCATGCGTCGACGATGGTCTTGCCTTCGGTCTCGGCTTGCGATTTCGGGCTGCAGCCGAGGCCCTCGATGGCAACGAACCGTTTGACCGTCTCGGGGAAGATGCCGGCGTAGCGCACCGTGATGGCACCGCCGAGGGAGTGGCCGATGATCGTGACGGGAGCGAGCTTTTGCTGGTGGATGAGCTGGGCCAGATCGTAGACGTAGGCTGCCATCGAGTAGTTGGCGCTCTTCGACCAGTCGCTGTCGCCATGGCCACGAAGATCGGGGGCGATGATGTGCCAGTCCTTGCGCAGGCGCCGCGCTACCCAGTCCCAGTTGCGGCAGTGGTCGCGGCCGCCGTGCACGAGCAGCAGGGGCGGTGCGTCGGGGTTGCCCCAGTCGACGTAATGCAAGCGCAGGCGCTGCGATGTGAAGTAACGGGAGGCTGGTCCGGAATGCTGGTCGATCGTCAAGGGAGGTCTCTCAGAAAGCTGGCGATGATGGCGTTGGTCTCAGCGGGGCGTTCGAGTTGCGGGAAGTGGCCGGTGTCGGCGATGACGTCGATGCGCGCGCCGGCAACACGTTCGCGGATGAGATCGAGATAGGGCGTCGTCTGTCCGGCCGTCATGGGAACGCGGCGGCCCTGCTCGTTGGTGTAGGTCGTCTGAATGGCCAGCAACGGCAGTTTGATGGACGAGAGGACGCGGTCCATGTTTTCGGCATCGTAGCGGCCGATATCGACGAACAGCGGGCCGGCGATAGCGGGATCGCGTGCAACCGCGCGCTCGATTATGGCGTTGGCCTTGGCGGCATCAAAGCTCGGCTGGAACATCATCTCGAAGGCGGCGCGCACGTAGGGTTCGTAGCCTTGGGCTTCGAGTTGCCTGGCGCGTTCGATGTGGGCAGCAGAGCCCGGGATGCCCATGCGGCTGCCGTCGACCAGCACAACCGCCTTGGCGTGCTTGGGTGCACGCAACGCAGCTTCCATGGCGACACGGCATCCCATCGAATGGCCGAAGATTACAGCAGGGGGCAGGTCGAGCGTGCGCAGCAGGCGGGCGACATCCTCGCCATGGGTTTCGATGCGCCGATGCTCGGACGTTCCGGGCGTCGTGCCGTGGCCGCCAAGGTCGACGGCGATGGTGTCGTGGGAAGGTGAGAACTGGGCGACCACATGGTCCCAGTCGCTGCGGGCACAGCCGAAGCCATGCACCAGTACGAGCGGTGGTTTGCCGCTGCCTGTGCGTGAGTACTGGATCAGGTCCATTCGGGCGCTCTCCTTCGTCTATTCCTGTGGCGCGTTGGGGCTGCCACGCTGGCCTGTTCACGGTTCTCTAGCACGGCTCGGGAAATTTGCTGGCCGGCGTCAGCTCGTTACACGGCAACGGTTCCAGATTTCACCGGCTGGTGGCGCATTGGTTGGGCTGCCTTTCTGTTGGCGATAGAGGGACAGCGTTGTCTCCGATTGCAGCGACATGACGATTTCGATGCCAGCCTCGGGTTCTGAGGCTGGCACGGTATAGCGGAAACCGTGACGATTGTAGTCACCGGTCATGCGGGTGCCTGCGTAGGTCACGATGTTCGACCGTCGATGACGAAATGCCGGCCGTCGCGGCACCACTCGCCATCGATGGCGTCGGCGCGGGCTTCAGGTGTTGGCAGAAGCAGGGCGCAGGTCATGGCCACAGCCAGGATAGGTGCGTCGCGGAGCAGCTTTACGGGCATGGCTTGTGCCTCATGATGTTACGCTTGGACCACACAAGGTTAATGCAACTCACATTTGCCGTCGATGCGGTAGCGACCTCAAAGTTCCGTGCAACATTAGTCCATCGATCAACAACTGAAAGGAGGTGATCCAATGTCTAGCAATTTGGGCCATACCGCGAAGGCGCTGGATACCGTATTGGTTTCACCGGCTTTTCTGGTAGCCTAAAGGTCACTGGCTAGATTGCTGAAGCGGCTCGGGGCGGCTCCTGAGGCAGCAACAAGGCGGGATATCCGCCAGTTGCGCTGAGCAGCACCGGGCTGTTTCTCTGTTCGAGGATACGAGGGGCGACGCCCCTTTCGGCGGCCACAGGGGTGCTCGACGCTAACAGGCTTGAGCGTGAGCGGCTGGCAGCTGCCGTTACTACGACCACGTATTATAGAAGCGCCGTAATTCGAACGGCGGCCAGATCTGCGTGCGGCTTGAAAACAAAAGTGGCTCGGAGGTTCCGATATTGCGGAACGACCGAGCCAGGGATTAGGCGTGGCTTTTGTGGATGACTAATTCAGGACCAGCGGGCCGTTCTTGATCTGAGGCATGACCGCTATTGCTGAGGTTTTCTGCAGGTCCCAGATGGTTTCGCGGCCAGCGGGCCTTGCCGTTGAAAAGCGTCGCGACGGTGTCAGTGTTGAGCTGAACTTTGGCGCGCAAACTGGCCAGGTTCGCCGCTGGTTGGGTTTACCATAAGGGGCTGGTCAGGCGCGTTTCAGGCGGCGAAGCTGGAGCGCAATTGGGCGGCCCAGCGGCCGTCGATACAGGCAATCACCCATAACGAGCGAAAGGTGCCGATGGGCGATCCGTCGGCCCGGTAGCGCGTAAAGGCGAGGTCGACGTGAACCTTGTCGGGCGTGGCCGCGATGACGGTGACGTAATTCCAGGCCGATCGCGCCCAGCCATCACCGGCCCGTGCCAGAAAATCGGCGAGGTAGGTTTCCTGCGTTTCCCAGACCTTCAGTTTGCCGCCGGTGAGGCGGTAATGGGGGAAATGCAGGGAGGCCGCGAGGGCGTCGGGGTCGCGCGCGTTGAGGGCGGCCATGTGGCGGTCGAGGACGTCGCGGGCTGCGATTGCGGGATCTTGGCGCTGCTGTGCGGTTTTGGTGGTCATAGAGTTGTCCTAGCCGGATCGGGCAGCGGAGCCGGGGGCTCCTGCTGCAGGGGCGCATTGAACGGCTTACTGGAGTGGTGAAAACAACTCGAGCCGCCAGGTGATCTCGCTTTCGCCAGCACAGGTGCCGCGCAGAACGATTTGCCGGGCGGGTGTCGGTCCGAGCACCATGGCATAGTCGACCGCGGTTTCGACCCCGAAGTGGGCCCCTTCCGCGGAAAATCGCCAATTCTCTCCATCGGCCGTGGTGATCACGACCCCGTTGTGGTCGCCCATGACGGTGACCCCAACGGCGATGTGGAAGCGGATGGCAAAGGGGATGTCTCGGGCGAGGCGCATGCCTTCGCGGGGGCCGCGCAAGAGGTCGCGTCCGGTGAGGCGGCGTCCGTCGGCCGTCAGCGTCAGGTGGCGTTCATGAATGAGGCCCAGCCGCTTGAGGTAGCCGTCGTGGCTGGCAATGAGGGCGACGTCGGGTCCGGCCTGCTCGATCCGGGCGGTGACGGTATCTGGTCCGCTGATCGGGGGTGAGCCGAATTGGGCTTCCAGGGCGCGTGAACGCACGAGGTGGGATGACGATTGATCGGCAGCGACGAGCGTCGAGTGGCTGGCGGTGGCGCGGGCATCGGAGCGGTAGGTGGCATAGCCGGGTGCCGGGGCGCCGCGATTGACGATGATTTCGCGGTCGCGGGATGCGAACTCGAAGGCGAGGCAGCCCGCGTGTGCCAGGGTCGCGTACTCGAGCGGGGGCGGGGCGCCACAGTCGGCGATGACGATGGCCATGCCGGCCTGAAGGCGGGCATAGCGCGAGGGGCCGATGCCGGTTGTGGGCTGTTCTCCGGCCTCGTCGAGCGAGAGCACGAGCGCGAGGGTGTCGGAGCGTGACAGGGAGACGCCGTTGAAGCGGGCCAGGGCGCGGCTGGTCGTCGAAGCGGATTTGAGCGCCAGCATCATGCGGGCGATGGCGTCGGTGAACGGCAGGGGCACTGTCAGGCCCCGGGCGAGATAGCATTGGCGGATCGGCAGGAGATCGAGCAGGACATCGAGGACAATATCGTTGTTGCGGGAGATGTGGCCGCCGTCGGCCAGGATCTGGTGGCGGAGCTCGGCTTCGAGGGCGTTCTGCAGACGCGTCAATTGCCGGTCGTGGCCGGCGATGGAAAGGCAGGCGAGGGTCAGCGCCATCAGACAGGTCAAGCGGTCGTAGCCGGGTGAGGCGAGTGCCGTGCGGCGGTCCAGATCTCGCAGCGAAGCGCCGAGTGTGCGGCAGAATATGGTGTGGAATTCAGGTGGTGCACCGTCGAGCAGGAGGCCGGCGTTGACGATCCAGGCAATGACACGGCGCGCGGTGACCGTCAGTTCACGGGCTTCGGCATGGCCTGAGTTGCGCGACCGGTGGCGGCGGCACCAGTCGAAGACCATGCGACGGGCGACGGCCTGGGCTTCGTCGCTACCTTCGGCGCGCAGGCTGCCGAGCCAGACGAAGCTGTGCAGCGCGCGCATCCATTCGGGGGCCGCGGCGGTGACACTGAAAGGCGAGTGAAGGCCGATCTCGTAGACATGCCCGGAGAGGCCAAGTTGACCAGAACGCAATTCGTCGAGGATGCCGGGGTCGCCAGGGCGCAGATCCGGCGGGACGAACAGCAACTCGTCGGCGATGGGTCGCATGGTCCGGCTGATGGGTGAGGAAAAGCGGCGAGTGCGCGCGCGCAGCACCGAGCCAGTGCGGTCCAACCGCAGGCGGGCCATTCGCAGCCGCTCGCCGAGCGTCGGTTGCGTCATGCTCGTAACCTTGCCACCAATGGCGGCCGCCGCCGTGCGACGTCCGCTGTCCCCATGCACTCCGTTCCCACAGGCGGGGCAACAAGACAAGCCCCGTGATCGGCGCAGGTCTTGCGCCCGCTTTGGCAGGGGTTTGCGGGGGGCTTGTTGGGCTGTTGGCGTTGACGGCGCGGCTGGCTGGCGCCTACGTCTTTGCCGAATCAGACTTTGGAGATGTGTCATGACTGCATTGCCGCAAACGCCGTCATTCCGGCTCGATGGCAAGCGTGCGCTGGTGACGGGGGCTGGGCGCGGCATTGGCTTGGCGGCAGCGGTGGCGCTGGCGGGTGCGGGGGCGCACGTGGTGTTGGCGGCGCGCACCCTCTCGGAGGTGGAGGAGGGGGCAGAGGCGATTCGGGAAGCGGGTGGATCGGCAGAGGCCGCGCGGCTCGATGTTTGCGATGATGCTGCGGTCAGGGTGTTGATCGCGCAGCAAGCGCCCTTTCATGTGCTGGTCAACAATGCCGGGGCAAATCGGCCGCAACCCTTCATCGACTTCAAGACAGAGGATCTCGATTTCCTGCTGAACTTGAATGTCCGGGCGGCCTTCATCGTGGCGCAGGCGGTGGCCAAGCGGATGGTGGAGAGTGGCACGCGGGGGACGCTTATCCATGTGTCGTCGCAGATGGCCTTCACGACGGGGCCGGGGCGATCTGTCTATTGCGCGACCAAGGCGGCGCTCGAGGGGATGTCGCGGGGCATTGCGGCAGAGCTTGGCCCGCGCGGCATCCGCTCGGTGACGCTGGCGCCGACGTTCGTCGAGACGCCGCTGGCAGCCGTGATGTTGCAGGATCCGAAGGTTCGGCAATTGGTGACGGACAAGATCAAGCTCGGGCGTATCGGCCAGGTCGAGGATCTGATGGGCGGCATCGTGTTTCTGGCCTCGGAGGCGGCGGGTCTCGTCACGGGAACGCACCTGCTGGTCGATGGCGGGTGGACGCTCGGCTAGGGCGCGGGGTGGGGCTTCGGCGGTTTGGCGGACGGCTCAAGCCGCTTGACCAAGTGCAGCGAGCGACGTCCGATACGTATGGAATCAGTGACAGATCCAGCAGGGTGAGGCGGGTATGGCGGCGAAATCCGAGACGTGGACATGGTTCGATGGCGACTGGCACGAAGGCAACGTGCTGGTGGCGGGGCCGCAGACGCATGCCTTCTGGTTGGGCTCGTCGGTGTTCGATGGTGCGCGCGCCTTCGAGGGTGTGACGCCAGATCTCGACCGGCATTGCGCCCGATTGAATCGTTCGGCTGAGGCGCTGAGCCTGAAGCCCACTCGGACGGTCGAGGAGATCATGGGGCTCGTCGGCGACGGCTTAAGCGGTTCAGTTCAAAAGAGGCGATTACATCCGGCCCATGTACTGGGCGGAGGACGGTGCGGTCGGGGGCTCCTCCGTGCCGCCCAATCCAGATTCGACGCGCTTTTTACTTTGCTCTATGTGGCGCCTATGAATGCGCCGAAGGGGTTTTCCATCACGCTGTCGCCGTTCCGCCGGCCCAGTCCCGAAACGATGCCGACGCAGGCAAAATCGGGATGCCTTTATCCCAACAACGCGCGCATGGTGATGGAGGCGCGGTCGCGGGGGTTCGACAACGCCCTGGTGCTGGACATGCTCGGCAACGTGGCGGAAGCGGGCAGCTCCAACCTGTTCATGGTCAAGGACGGGGTGGTCAAGACGCCGGCGCTCAACGGGACATTCCTCGCAGGCATCACGCGGGCGCGCACGATTGAATTGCTGCGGGGCGCTGGGGTGACTGTGGAGGAGACGACGCTTGGCGTTGGCGACTTCATGGATGCCGATGAAGTGTTCTCGTCCGGCAACAACTCCAAGATCGTACCGATCAACCGCATCGATGCCAGAGAATTGCAGCCGGGGCCGATGATGTTCAAGGCGCGCCAGCTCTATTGGGATTGGGCACACGCCAAGGCGTGACGAGGGTGGGGCGGCTGCGCTGCCGCCCCTTTGGTCCTTCGGGCGCTAGCGCGGTGCCTGGCCACGCTTGGCGCGCCGGGCATCACCGATGGCGAGCAGTTTTTCCCGGTCCTCGGGGCGGACGCGATTGTAGCGTTCGCGCCACTCGGGGTCCGGCTTCCAGGAGAACGGTGAAACGACAGTGGTGCGCGCGGCCTGTGCCGTCTCCAACTGGCTCAGGGCAAGGCTGGTGATGGCGTCCTGCATCTTGGTGTCCCAGGGATGGCCGCAGGGATTGCCCAGGGGGAAATCCGAAAAGACAAACCGGGGGACGCCGCAGTGTTCGACGATGTCGCGGGCCGAGCCGATGACGACGGTCGGCATGGCGTTGGCTTCCAGGTAACGAGCGACCAAACTCACGGTTTGGTGACAGACCGGTCAGAGGGCTGTCAGGATCGCCGCGTCGGCGCCGTCCTCTCGCAAGCGTTTGAGCAGCTCGGGTGCGTCGTGCTCCAGGGTCTTGGTATGGCTGTAGTCGGTCGGCGCGCCATGGAAGCGGGGAGCGAGGCTGGCAATGAGGCCCGCCGCGACGTGGCGCTGCATGGCCTCGATCGGCAGGAAGGTTTCGCGGTCGTCGGTGTGGGTGGCCTCGCGGTCCCAGGCGAGGTCGGTGTCGAAGGTGGCGGGGGGCGCGGTGACGTCGCCCGACCACACGTGCTTGCGCCGCTTGTCGTCGCGGTTCGAGAGATCGGGAGGGCCAGCTGTCGTGATGAGTGCGATGCGGGCCTTGGCGAGTGGCTTTGCCAGCGGCGTGAAGGGCACGTCATCGAAGTGGGCCCAGACGTAGTCATTGTCGTAGCCGAGCGCGCGGTAGTAGTTGCGCGTGCGCTCCATGTAGGGGACGGGCGCGCCGTCGGTTGTCTCGTTGGGGCTCACTGTGGCGTCCTTTGTCGTTATGGCCGTCGGGGAAGATTAGCGATCGATCTGGTGGCAGCAATCGAGGCTAGGAGTTCCAGTTCCCGACGAATGTGCGGGTTGCACGGGCGCGGTCGATTGCCTCCGCAGCCGTGCGCTGATGACGATTGCCTCAGTGGATGTCGTCCTGCTCCTCGAACGCCTTCTTGAGGTCGGCCACGGTGAAGCCTGGTTTGCGCGCCTTCTCGAGGATGGCGGCTTCCTTGCGGGCGAGGAGATCGCAGGCGGCCGGGATTTTTCGGCTGCAGCGTGCGGGATGACGACGGCGCCGTGGCGGTCAGCGTGGATCAAGTCGCCGGATCGCACGAGCATGCCGTGGATGCGCACTTCCTGACCGAAGCCCGCCAGATGTGTGTAGCCGTGACTCGGCGCGATGGAGCCGGCCAGTGCCTGGAAGCCCGGCGCCCAGGCGGGGATATCGCGAATGCAGCCGTCGGTCACCACGCCGAGGGAACCCAGCGCCTTGTGCACGGTCGATTGTACCTCGCCCCAGAAGGCGCCGAAGCCGACATCGTGGCCGTCGAGGTCCTGGATGCAGGTGATGGTGGGGCCGGGCTTGGAGGCGATGTACTCGTAGTAGGCGAGACGCTGGTCGCGGGCGGGTTTGCCAGTGAGCTCGTGGGCGTGGGCGGCGCGGACGGTTGCTGTGCGGGCATAGCCGACGATCGGGGCCAGGTCGGGGAACGGGCAGACCAGCGGTTTGGTGGTGAAGCCGGTGAGGCGGCGCTCGGGCGCGACGATCTCAAGGGCGTTGCAGATGGTGGGGGTGTCGACCTCGGCCAATTTTTTGAGAAGGTCGGCGGAGTGGGGGGCTTGGGTGGTCATGAGCGTTTCCTTGATTGGTGTTGTGACATTGCTGCAAGTGTAGTGTGCGGGACCGTGGCCGTCAGGGGCCCGACCTCAGGAATGGTCAAGTGCGTGGAAGCGCCCGGTCATCATCATGGCTTGGGGCCTGCGCGTTTGCGTGGGGCCGCCTTGGCTTTGGTGCTGACTTTTTGCTGAGCCTTCTTCTTGGCGGTGGTCTTTTTCTTTCGCCCGGCCCCATCTGGTTCATCCGCTGCCACTTCGACCGGCCCGCGCCAGCAATAAACTGCAAGCATCGGCCTGGATGTCGTGCGTGTGGCATGTGCGAGGCCGCTTGGATGATGGATGGTGCTGCCTGGCGGTTTTGGTGTCCAGTCTTCCCCCTGTTGCCACCATGCACCCGTGCCTGAAATCACATGATAGACCTCCTCGGCCACATGTGCGTGCTCGGGGTAGAGGACGTTTGGCGCGAGCAACATAAGGCCAACCCGCGTCGTGGCGCTCCGGAACAGGCGGTCCGGCCCGACGATCTCGATCATGCCGTGACCGGCGAGAAACCCGGTGTCTTGCGTCTTCTCTGCCAGCTCGGTGTCCTGATGCCAGTCGAGAAACGGCTCGGCTGCCTGGAACTGCTCGACGATGGGTCCGAGGGGACCGCCTGCATCTAAGCCGGTGACCAGCGCGGCAACAGGCGCAACAGAGCGGTTGGCGGGTGGCGGCGCGCGCAGCGCTTCACGCGGATAGGGGCAAGCGGCAATGGCATGCAGCGCATCGCCAAGCATTTGGAACCCGGGGCCGGCTTCATCGATGGTTGTCCGGTAGAGATCGGTGATGCTCGAAAGCAGGCGAATGGCGGCGCGGCTCATGGGGTCCTGTGTCAAGCTCAGAAGCGGCCGGCTTCTCCTTCGGAAAGGGCCGGTCCGGAGGGGTTCCCTCCGGCAGGTTAGGCGACAGGTGGCGTTCGCGCCAGCGCCACCACTTACGCCTTCGCGGCCTTGGCGCGCGCTTCGTCCCATTGGGCCTGGCGGCCTTTGACGGTTGCGATATAGCCGCGGTTGTGGGTGGGTGTCACCCACATCTCGTTGACGCAGACGTGGGCCGGCTGCTTGGCGATGAAGGCGATGACGGCACCCATGTCCTCCGGCTGCACCATGCGTGCCAGAGTCTCCGGCAATTCCGGGGGATCGCGGAACTGCATGATCTCGGTTGCGACCTCGCCGGGCAGCACCACCGTGGAGCGGATGCCGTTCAGGCATTCCTCGAGGTTGATGGTGTGGCTCATGGCGACGACGGCGTGTTTGGACGCGGTGTAGATTGGGCCGGAGACCATGCCGATGTTGCGGCCGGCCATGGACGAGGTGTGGATGAGCTGGCCGTCCTTCTGATCGCGCATGATGGGCAATACGGCGTGGGTGACGTAGAGGGCGGATTGCAGATTGCCCGCAACCAGCGTGTCGATCGCTTCGGTCGTCAGAGTCCTCCACCAGCGATTGGGGACGTTGGTGCCGGCGGTGGAGACGACGATGTCGAGCCGTCCGAACTCGGCCATGATGGCTTCGACGATGCGTTTGACGGACGCGGCTTTGCCGAGATCGCCCGACTGGACAACGGCTTTGCCGCCGGCCTGGGTGATAATGGCCTGGACCTTTTCGAGCGGCTCCCTACGTCGTCCCGTGAGGATGACGATGGCGCCGTCGGCGGCGAGTGCCTTGGCGGCGGCCTCGCCGATGCCGGTGCCGGCGCCTGTGACCCAGGCGATTTTGCCCTTGATGTCTCGCACGGTGGTGTTCTCCCGTTGGGTTATGGGCTGAGTGAAGCAGCTTTCGGCCCGCGATGCCATGGCTGCCCTTGTCGGGGGATGGCTGGCGCGCCAAACTGGGCCTGTCACTAGGCAACCGGATCCAGACTGGAGCAAGACGCCCATGTTCGACGACATCCAGCATATCGGCTATCTCGTCGACGATCTCGACGCGGCCGTGGCGTGGTTCGCCAAGGCGTTTGGCGCGGCGAACGCGGGCGGGACGAAGATGCAGGATAGCCCGATGGTGCCTGGCGGCGGGCGCAATGCGTTCGTCCGTTTCGGCGCCGTCGAGGTGGAGCTGATGGAGCCTTCCGACACCAGCAAGCTGCCAAAGAGCACGCTGGTGATGCATCACGTCGGCTACGTCACCGACGATATCGTGGGGGCAGCTTCGGCGGCCAAGTCGCGGGGTCTCAAGTTCCTGGCTGATGCCCCCTACACCAACCCTATGGGCCAACAGGTGCACTACTTCGATCCTGCGTCCACCAATGGAGTTTGGATGCATCTGACGAAGGTGCCGGACCGCGATCGGGCGACCGTTGGCGCAGGCGGACCGCTGATTACAGGCATCGTGCATCCGGGTTATCTGGTTCGCGATCTCGACCGCGCCGTGGCGTGGCATCTGGAGAAGCTCGGCGGCACGCATGTGGGCGGCGGGCCGTCGCGGCGCGGCGGGCGGGTAGCTTTCATCAATTGGTGGTGGCGCTCAGATCGAGCTGATCGAGCCGCCCGAGCCGTCGCAGCTGGCTGGCGAGCAGGTGCTCGATCATGTCGGCTATCTGACGACGGCGCTGGACAGCGACCTTGCCGAGCATCGTGCGCGCGGCCTGGCGTTCGACACGGAGGCTCCCTGCGGTCAACCCGATCGGCCAGCGCCTCATCTATTTCGCGGCCACCAGCGCCATGGGCACCCGCATGCACCTGACGGAACTGCCGGGGTGAGCGGTTCGCCCGCGCAAGGTGGATGCCGCGCTGGGGGGCGAGCACAAAGTTTGCAGAACGCGTGACGCGCGCAGTCGCTGACAGGACGGAGATACGGGCATGGCAGGCAAGGTGGCGGTGATTGCGGGGGCGACGGGGGCTGCGGCCAAGCGGCTGGTCGAGGTCTTGCTGGCCGATCCCGATTGGCGGGTCGTCGGTCTGTCGCGCCATCCGCGCGCGTCCGACAATCCGCGGCTGAAATTCATGGCGGCGGACCTCACGGATGCAGCCAATATCGGCGCGGCGCTGGGCAAGGTGGCGGAGGCGACTCACGTTTTTTATACGGCCCGGGTGACGTTCACCGACGCCAGCAAGGGTGTGGAGGATGTCGAGGGCAACGCGGCGATGCTGCGCAATCTGGTGGATGCAGCGGAGGCGTTCTGCCAAGGGCCTGCAGCATGTGCATCTGGTCGAGGGAACCAAGTGGTACGGCATGCACCTCGGCCCGATGAAGACGCCGGCGCGGGAGGATGATCCGCGTCATCTGCCGCCAAACTTCTATTACGCGCAGGAAGACATCTTGCGCGAGCGCCAGCGGGGCAAGGCGTGGACGTGGTCGGCATCGCGCCCGGGCTTCCTCTATGACGATGCGCCGGAGCGGCCCCGCAACTTGATTGCGCTGGTGGGGGCATGGGCGGCGTTCTGCAAGGAGATGGGGACCGAGCTCGAGTTTCCCGGCACGGAAGCGAATTACAAGGCGCTGTTCGAAGCCACGGATGCGGGCCAGCTGGCGCGCGGCATCAAGTGGATGGCGACATCGCCGCAAGGGGCGAACCAGGCTTTCAATTTGACCGATGGCACGCTGTTTCGCTGGGAGCGGCTATGGCCACGTGTCGCGGATGCCTACGGTTTGAAGGTGGGCCAGGTGCGCCACCTCAATCTCACGACCTGGATGGCGGATCAAGGAGCCTGCGTGGCAGGCCATGGTCAAACGGCACGGGCTGAAACCTGCGCGCATGGATGACGTGGTGACGTGGGGGTTCGGCGATTTCATGTGGGGCCTCGGCCATGACGTGGTGTCGTCGATGGCGAAGATCCGCCTCGCGGGGTTCCAGGACACCATCGATACCGAGGAGCAGGTGCTGGCGTATTTGGCCCGCTATCGCGAGGCGCGGGTTCTGCCGTGAGCGGTCCGGGCTGCTATTCAGGCCGGCTGATGGCCTTGACGGAGGGGTTGCGCATCAAGAATGCAAGCGGGACTGACAGCACCGCTGTGACGGTCATCATATAGAACGCGTTGATGTAGCCGATCATGGCGGCCTGCCGGCGGACTTCTCCTGCGATGCTGGAGAGGCCCGTTACGGTCTCGATGCTCCAGGTAGAGGGCAGGCTTGAAAACATCAGCGCTGAGCGGAACGGGTTCACCAGTTCCATCAGCTGGGCGTAATTGATGGAGGTGGAGCGGACCAGCACCATCACCGACATGGAGATGAACAGGCTTGAGCCGAAATTGCGCATCATGGTGATGACGGCGGAGCCCTCGGTGATCTGGTCTCGTGGCAGCGTCTTGAAGGCCATGACGGCCAGCGGCGTGAAGGCAACGGACTGGCCGAGCCCCATCAGGTAGTGGCTCCAGAAGACATTGAAGTCGGTGACGTTGATGTCGAATTGCGACATCCAGAAGCCGCCGATCCCCTGGATGGCGAGACCCGCGCCAATGGCGAAGCGGGGTGCGATCCGCGTCAGGCGCGCGATGAAGAAAAAGGCCGTCCAATTGCCGAGGCCGCGGGAAGCGATAAGGGTGCCGATGATGTTGTCGGGATAGCCTCTGAGGTCGTGCAGAAGGCTTGGAAACAGCACCAGGCTCGTGAAAGTCAACATGCCCATGACGAACGCGATGACGATGCCGACCGAAAAGTTGCGGTCGAGCAGAAGTTTTGGATTGAGGAATGGCTTATCGGTGGTGGCGCAGTGGACGACGAAAATCCACAGCGCGAGAGCGCCGACGAACGTGAACATGATAATCTGCTGGGACTCGAACCAGTCGAGGCGTTGTCCACGGTCGAAGATGAGTTGGGCGCACACGACGGCTGTCGATAGAGCCAGGAAGCCGATCCAGTCGAAGCGGACGGGCTTAGTTTCGGTGTGATCGGCGAGCGCGAACCAGATCGTGACCAGGGCGCAAATGCCGGGCGGCACGATCATGAAGAAGGCGGCGCGCCAATTGGAGGCCTCGGTGGCGATGGAGCCGAGGATTGGGCCGACTACGGGCCCGAAAACGGCGCCGATGCCCCACATCACCAGGGCAGTGGGCTGCAAGTGGGGCGGGAAGGTGGCGAGCAGGATGGCCTGGCCGAGCGGCATGATCGGGGCGCCGAACGCCCCTTGCGCGACCCGGGCGACGATCAAGGTTTCCAGGCTGTTGGCGATGCCGCAGAAGAGGGACGAAATGGTGAAGCCGAGGACGGTGAAAAACATCATGTTGCGCCAGCCGACGCGTGAGGCCAGCCAGCCGGTGAGGGGCGTGGCGACGGCTGTTGCAACCAGATTGAGAGTAATGACCCAGCTGATCTCGTCCTGGGTGGCAGAGAGCGTGCCGCGCACCTGGGGGAGCACAAGATTGGCCAATGTGATGGTCATGCCGAACAGCATGTTCGACAGCTGAACCATCAGCAGGATGAGCCACATGCGGCCGCTGATCGAGAACAGGCCGCCTTGCGCCACAGTTGCAGTCATTTCAGGGCGTTTCCATTGGCCCCGGCTCTGATCGGCCGAGTTGCCAGCGTTTAATCTTAACAGCGGGACGCAAGCCGCTTGCAAGTCCTTTTCTCCTCCCGCCGCCGTTGAAGGGCGACTGGATGCGAGGCCTCAAAATAGCAGCCAAGACACCCCCGAAAGCGCTGCAAGTCCAGGCCCTGCTGGCGCATCGGGTCGCGAATTATGGAAATGTTACAAAGCAGCCTATCCCCTTTGACATTGCATACCTGAGATGCAAAAGTGCGGGCCTAAGCGAAATTCTAATCTCTTCGCCCACTTGGCGGATCTTACGGCCGGGTTCGTCGTGTAGTGCGGCCGTTAAGTTGTCATTGGGCGGCGGGG
Source organism: Hyphomicrobiaceae bacterium (assembly GCA_041397705.1). GTDB lineage: Bacteria > Pseudomonadota > Alphaproteobacteria > Rhizobiales > Hyphomicrobiaceae. The sequence goes on along the minus strand of JAWKWC010000008.1, from coordinate 169,302 downwards.
GTTTGAAGATCCAGAAAAAGCGACTGCACAAACGGGAGGAAGCTATATGAAGTTGTCTGGTCTAATAGCCGTTGCAACCGTGGGCCTGGCCGCCATCGGCTTGAGCACGAGCGGTGCGATGGCGCAGAAGCGCGTCAAATGGAAGATGCAGAGCGCGTTCGGCTCGAACCTGCCGCATCTCGGACCGTCGGCCACGCGCTTTATTGACGACGTCAAGACCATGTCTGACGGCAAGTTCGACATCAAGTTCCATGAGCCTGGCGCATTGGTGCCGGCATTGGAATGCTTCGACGCGGTGTCCAAGGGCTCGATCGAGTCGTGCTGGACGACCCCGGGCTACCACACCGGTAAATATCCGGCAGCTGCCTTTTTCACCACGGTGCCGTTCGGCCCTGGCATCGGCGAGTTCCTCGCCTGGAAGTGGTTTGGCAACGGCAACAAGTTCCGTGACGAAATTTATAACAAGCACGGCCTGATGGCCTTCGACAGCTTGTGCATCGGACCGGAGACTTCTGGCTGGTTCAAGAACGAGATCAAGTCGGTTGACGAGCTGAAGGGCATCAAGATGCGCTTCTTCGGTCTCGGCGCAAAGGTCATGCAGAAGCTTGGCGTTTCGACCCAGCTGCTGGCCGGTGCAGACATCTATCCGGCTTTGGAACGCGGCGTTATCGATGCTACCGAATTCTCGATGCCCATGATGGACATCAAGCTCGGCTTCCATCAGGTCGCAAAATTCAACTACTTCCCGGGCTGGCATCAGCAGGCCTCTTGTTCCGAGCCATGAAACAAGAAAGCCTACGAAGCGCTGCCGAAGACCTATCAGTGGATGGTCAAAGTCGCGACGGCTCAGGTGGCCTACACCTACGCCGAGACTGAGGCCATGCAGTCGATGCAATGGCTTCCTATGCGCGATGGCGGCGGCGTGAAGGTTCGCCGCTGGTCGGATGACGATCTGGCCAAGATGGAGCAGGCGTGGCTCGACGTAGTCAAGGAAGAGTTTGGCAAAGGATCCCCTCTTCAAGAAGGTCGCTGACGACTATCTGGCCTACAGGAAGAAATACAACATCTGGGGCGCGGCGCAGTTCATGAAGCCGACTTACCTCAAGAACTAGTCTCACAATAGGAATGGCGGGCGGGTCCTCAAATCGAGGGCCCGCCCGCTGCCCTCTAGAGGGCGCGTGATCTCGCGGCGCAGTCTTGCCGCGTCGTGATGTGGCCGGGGCGGCCTCAAGAAGCTCCGGCTTTCTCATGACGGGGCTTTGGATGAGCAAGACGCTGATCGCTTTGTCGCCCGTCGATGCGGTGCAATGCGATTGGAGTTCACGCCCTGCGCAACCTCGCTGATTGCACGGTTCCCGCTGGTTCGCGACGTGGTGGTTTGAGGGCTCGCGCGGATGGTGAGTTTGGTAAATCTGAGCGGTACGGATGTGGTTGCATTTCGGCGACGACCAGCAGCTTGGTTTGGGCTGGCGATGGCCAGGGCGATACCGGACCGCGGGGAAGTTGGGGCACGCATGTCCAGAGCATGGAATAAGAGCTGATGGCTGATTTATCCCAGGTCAAGGATGGCCGGCGCGGCGGATGGATGGGTTGGCTCATCCCGCTGGTGCTGCTTGCCATAGTCGCGGTTGTGGCAATCGCGCTCTCGTCGATGTCGCCTGAGGCACGCGAGGAGTTTCTCTACAAAGTTCAGGACTTCCTGCCCATCGTCATGTTTTTGACGTTGGCCATTCTGCTGTTTTCCGGATTTCCGGTGGCGTTCATTCTGGGTGGCGTGGCGCTGCTCTTTGGCATGATCGGCTACTTTCTGGGCGTCTTCAAGCTGATTGAGTTCTTCAACTTCCTTCCCCGCATTTGGGGACAGGCGGCCGAGAACCTCGTGTTGGTGTCGATTCCCTGCTTCGTCTTCATGGGCGTGATGATGGAGCGCAGCGGTATCGCCAACGACCTGCTCTATTGCGTGCAAGTGCTCTTGAAGCGCGTGCCCGGTGCGCTGGCATTGGCCGTGACCATCATGGGAACCATCCTGGCTGCCATGACGGGCATCATCGGCGCCTCGGTGACGATGATGACGGCTTTGGCATTGCCGGCGATGATCCGGCAGAACTACAGCCATTCACTTGCTACAGGTGTGATTGCGGCGTCGGGTACGCTCGGCATTCTCATCCCGCCATCGATCATGCTGATCATTATGGCGGACCTGCTGTCGATCTCTGTCGGCAACCTGTTCATGGCGGCAATCATTCCGGGTTTGTCGCTGGCGGCACTGTATCTGTCGTATGTGGCCATCAGCGCCTGGTTGCGGCCGTCGATCGCGCCACCTCTGCCACTCGAGTTGCTGACGGTGCCGCGTGACCAGTTGTGGTCGGGTTTCACGATCTGGGCCCTCCTCAGCGCAGCGATCTGTGCGGCGCTTTACGCCGGCGGCGCTTACGGATTCATCTCCGAAGGCATATCCAGTGTGTTCGGCTTCATCATGATCATCGCCACGATCGGGTGTGTGGTGGGGCCCTTGTTACGCAAGGCGTTCCTGCCTCCCGTGACGCTGATCGGCCTGATCAAGGGTTCGATCCTGCTGGGCTGGGCGACGCCGAGCGAAGCAGGCGCAGTCGGGGCGTTCGGCGCAATGGTGCTGGCGATGTTTGCCCGGCGCTTCAACTACGAGATCATCAAGGGTGTTTGCGAAACTTCGGCGCGGACGATTGCGATGATCTTCTTCATCGTCATCTCCGCTACGTGCTTTGCGTATGTGTACCGGGCGCTCGGTGGCGACGACATCGTCGAGCATCTGATCCGTGAGGCAGGTCTGGGGCCCTGGGGCTTCCTGTTCCTGATCATGGGCATCGTGTTCGTGCTCGGGTTCTTCCTCGACTGGATCGAAATCACGCTGATCGTGTTGCCGGTGTTCGCACCGATGATCGCGGCGCTGGATTTCGGTGGCCACGTTGCCAAGGAGGAGGTCACCTACTGGTTCACCATCCTGATGGCCGTGAACCTGCAGACCTCGTTCCTGACGCCACCATTCGGCTTTGCGCTGTTCTATCTCAAGGGCATCGCACCGAAGGAAATCAAGATCCAGAGCATCTACAAGGGGATCATTCCGTTCGTGATCCTTCAGCTCATCGCGCTGCTCTCCGTGATTATTTTCCCGGAGATCGCGCTTTGGCTGATGCGCAACACCTACGAGTGATCGGGAGGCACGGACGACAATGAGTGACGTTTCCTATGAGCAGGCCGAGACGGCGGCTCCAGAAGTTCGGCCCTACGCGAAGGGTGAAGAGCCCTTCGCATTGCGGCTGTCCAACGCTCTGAGGTGGTTCGTCGACAAGGTCGGCAAGGCTGCCTCATGGCTGGCGCTACCTCTGGTCATCGTGACGGTGATCGACGTGGTGGCGCGGAAGCTGACGTGGCGTGATGTCGAGTTGAATGACGTCGTCGGGTTGCAGCCGTGGCTGATCAAGCACTTTGGCGCGGTCTTCGGGTCGACGCTGCTGCAGGAACTGGAGTGGCATTTCCATGCCGCCTTGTTTGCACTGGTGCTGGGCTACGGCTACATCAACAACACGCACGTGCGCGTCGACCTCGTGCGCGAGACGCTGTCGTTCCGCAAGAAGGCCTGGATCGAGTTTCTGGGAACCACCTTCTTCATGATCCCGTACTGCCTGATCGTTGCGTACTTCGCCTACATCTACGCGTACGATTCCTACACCGTGCACGAGGTATCGGCCTCGACGGTCGGTCTCAGTCATCGCTGGATCATAAAGAGCGTGCTGGTGATCGGATTGCTGGTGGCAGCTTGTGCCGGCATTGCCGTTTGGTTGCAGACGGTGCTGCTGCTGTGGGGCGATCCCAACCGGCGGTTCGAGCTGATGACGGTCGAATGGCCCGAGGAGGAAGGCTCCAAGATTGAAGGCAAGGAGCGTATTCGTCTCGAAGATGCACCTGACGTGCTGGCTCAGCGGACGGCTGAACTGAAGCGTCAGGCGGAGGGTGGTTGACGTCGGTCCAGGCGACGATGAGGCCACTCAAGGCGCGTGGCCGGGCCTGATGGATGTTGCCTGTGTTTGACGTTGCGTCTTCGGGGGCGGGCATCGACGTGGTGGCCGCCCCCTTGCCTTGCGGAGGTCCAGTGTGCAGGTCGACTGGGAGAATTTGTTCAAACGCTACGTCTACAACGAGACGAAAACGCCCTACTTCGTCTCGGTCTCGCGATTGAACCGGTTGCAGGCGGACAACGAGATCTTCGTCTACTGCCTGTTGCAGGCGATCTTGTTCGCCGTGCTCGGCGTGGCGTCGGTTGCGCGGTCGTTGCCGCACCACGGTTCGCCGGTGGTGACATTGATCGCGCTAGGCTTGTGTGCGGCGGCGATCGTCTTCTGGGCAACCAAGCATCCGTTTGCAGCGGCGAGTGTCGTGGTGGCTCCGGTGGCTGGGCTGGCCTACTTCTGGGCCTATGGTTTCCATCCGCGCATTGGCGAGGGTGACAAGGTGCTGTTGGTTATCGTGATGGGGCTCTGGCTGCTCTACAATTGGCGGATGCTTTCGATCGCGCGCCTCTATCCGGAGATGCCTGAGCCGCCGCCGCGGGAGCCACCGCGCGGGCTTTGAGGGTGGGCGTGCGCTTGGTGCGCCACCGAGGAGGGTCCATGTGGCCTATGACTGGGCATGAGGGCGGTGATTGCTGTTCGATGGCACCAAGGCTGTCATCTATGGAGGCATCATGACTGATGCCAGGAGCGGCCGGCTGCTGATCCGGTGGTTCGGTATTATCCGCTGCATCGGGCCGTGGTGCTGGTTCTCAACGGCCTCTTGACGATCGTGAATTTTGCGACGGGGGCACCATGGTGGGGGGTGTGGCCGCTGTTGGTGACGGGGTTCGTGCTCGGCGTGCATTACCTCTTCTACAAAATGCGAACGACCGATGAAGACTGGGTGCAGCAACGCGTCGATGATCTCCACGATCGCAGCTATGACCGCGGGCACATCGAGGATATTCAATCGCGGGAGGACGAAGGGCGGCGGCCCTAGACGGGTCTTTGCGGTCGGCTGATGTCTTATGCGTGCTCGTAGCAGCGCCGTTCACGGGCGTGGCGACGGCTGGTGTCGATGGTGATTGAGTGCCGCTGCCGGGTCGTCCAATCCGTGTGTTTGGCAGGTTGCTGGCTCGCCCAAGCGGCTCCGCGTGCGATGTGAAACGCATGGCCGGGTTGCGGCGGTGGTAGTTCAGGTTTCATTCATAGGCGGTCCCCTATGAGGGGCTGCGTCGCTTTGATCGCAGCATTCTGGTCTCAGTGTGTCCCGGTGGCGTCACTGACGGAATGCGGCCCCGAGCCCAAGGCGCAGTATTCGTGTTGCCTGACTTGCGGGAAAGGGAGGGCACGACGTGATACGTCGGATCATTTTTTCAGCGGCCGTTTGCCTGCTGGTTGCCAGCCCGACGCTTGCCGCCAACCCAGACGGGCGGGCGCCTCAGAGCGTGTCGACGTTGCCGAATGGTGCCAGTCTGGTTGCGGGCAACCGGACTTGCGCAAGTGCGTGTCAGGCGGCTCATGATCGCTGCCGGGTGCAGCGCAAGGGCAGCCCGAGTTGCGATGCCGAGCGTCAGGCCTGCTTGATGCACTGCCTGAAGAAGAAGCACTAGCGCAGCGTTAGGCGGAGCTGGCGAGGGGGCGGAGACGTCTGCCTCACCCTTTAGCGACAATCACGACACACAGCCGGCGCGGGCCGTGGGCTCCCGTCACGAGGCGGCCACCCACGTCGGCCGTGCGCGAGGGCCCGGAAATCAGATTGAGGGTCCGGGGCATGGCGCCGCGACCGAGCTTGGCACGCACGCGTTCGAAGGCGTCCTCATAGGGGCCCACGAGGTCGGCGGCTTCGAGTACGATGATGCTGGTTTCGGGCAGGAAGTTGTTGGTGACCGGGTTTTCGGGGCCTGAAGCGAGCATCAAGGTTCCGGTCTCGGCGATGCCAGCCACCGCATGCGTGAGGCCGACCTCGTCGGTGCCTTGGGCGCGGCCCTTGACCAGGGTCATGGCAGGCGCGGACGACCAGTCGAGGTCTGCGAGCCAGGTGTCGTCGCCACAGCGCACGTGTAACGGCAGGTTGGCACCGCGCAGGTAGGTTGCGATGGCTAGGGGTACGTCGGCGGCGCTAGCGGCTTCAATGACGGTGGCAAATCCTGTGCGCAGTTGGGCTGCGAACAGGGCTTTGAGGCGGTCGGGGTCCTGCTTTGCGCGCTCGGGCACGAGGTGGCGAGGCTGGCCGGCCAAGCGGTCGGCGACGGCTGTCTGACGGGGATGTGAGGCACCGCCTGCGCCGAGATGGCCGCGGATGGCGCCAAACACCTGGGCGCGGCGGCTTGCGGGTGTGTCGGTCATCGGGGCACACCTTTTTTCTGTTCGGCCCACAACTGCTGGAATGTGCGGCCCTCGGGTGCGGCGAGGTCGCGGTGGCGGGTCCAGCCGCCGGCGAAGGGTAGCCAACGAAAGGCACCGCGGGCACGGCCGAGGGCACCGAGAACAGGGATGCCCAAGCGGGCGGCCTGATGGTAGAGGCCCGGCCTGGTGGCGAAGTAGCTCCACAGTTTCAGGCCGCGGCGGGCAGCCTTCGAGCCGCCGCCCTTGGCGAATTCCTGAGTGCGCCATTCGCGCATCAGGCCCGGCAGCGGGATCTTCATCGGACACACGCTCTCGCACCGGCCACAGAAGGTGGAGGCATTGGGGAGGTGGCCGGCTTCATCGAGGCCGATCAGGGCTGGATTGATGACGGCGCCGATGGGGCCGGGATAGACCCAACCGTAGGCATGGCCGCCGACGGCGCCGTAGACTGGGCAATGGTTCATGCAGGCGCCGCAACGAATGCAGCGCAAGACTTCCTGAAACGGCGTGCCGAGCAAGGCCGAGCGGCCGTTGTCGAGCACGACGACATGATATTCCTCGGGGCCATCGGGATCGGCGGGCCTGCGTGGACCGGTGGAGAAGGTGGTGTAGACCGAAAACTCCTGACCGGTGGCCGAGCGGGCCAGCAGGCGCAGCAGCGTCGAGACGTCCTCGAGCGTTGGCACCACCTTGTCGATCGAGGTTATGACGATGTGGACCCGGGCCAAGGACTGGGTGAGGTCGCCGTTGCCTTCGTTGGTGACGATGATGGAGGAGCCGGTTTCGGCGATCAGGAAATTGGCGCCGGTGATGCCGACGTCAGCGCGTTGGAATTTCTCGCGCAAAATCTGGCGGGCCTCGCTGACGATCTTGACCGGTTCGTCGAGGGCGCGGTCTGCGGGCAGGTGGGTGTGCTGGCGGCGGAAGTCGGCTTCGATCTGGGCTTCGGTGAGGTGAATGGCGGGCGCGATGATGTGGCTCGGCGTTTCCTTGCGGATTTGCACGAGGTATTCGCCGAGATCGGTCTCGACGACTTCGAGGCCTGCAGCCTCCAGGTGTGCGTTGAGCCCGATTTCCTCCGACACCATTGATTTGCCCTTGGTGACGAGGCGCGCATTGGCGTCCCGGCAGATGTCACCGATAATGGCGCGTGCATCGGCAGCGGTCGGTGCCCAGTGCACCTTGGCACCGGCGGCAGTGGCCTTGCTCTCCCAGGCTTCAAGGTAAAGATCGAGGTGGGCGAGGGCGTGATTGCGGATGTCGCGGCCAACGTCACGCAGGGCCTCGAATTCGGGCAGGCGATCGCGGGCGGCGGCGCGCTGGGCGACGAGGCCGGTTGGCAAGCCGGACAGGGCACGCTGCAGCTGTGTGTCCTTGAGGGCGGACTTGACGTTGGTTTTAAAGGCGCGGGCCGTGACGTCCATGGGGGCAAAGGTCCGGAGGCGATTTGCGGTGTGATGTGGTCATAGCGCGTGCGGGCGGTCGATGCGAGGGCCTTGGCGGGGATGCAGGCGCCAACTTGCGCCTAAAGGGTGAGGAGGCTGCCGTAGCCTGCAACGGTAGCGCGGACGCCCGAGAGGCGGAGACAGTGCCAAAGGCTGACCTGGTTGGCGGAGAGGACCGGTCGGGCAAGATCGCGTTCGAGGGCGTCGAGGATGCCCACGCAGCGAAAGCCCGTGCCAGCAATGAAGATGCCGTCGGCGGTCGGCGGGCAGGCTGCGCGGATCTGGGCGTAGAGCGGCTCAACCTCCTGCTCGAAGCCCATGCCGAGGCGATAGAGATCGGCCGGTTCGACGTCGCGCCATTTGCGACCGGGGTCGTAGCGCAAATGGGCTGCAGGCTCGACGTCGTGGTCGCGATAGTAGCGCAGTGCCGCGGCGATGGTGGCGTCACCGAACCACGGCGGCAGGACGAGGAAGGGCCGACGGACGCGCACGGCCTTGAATGCAGCGAGGCTGTCGAGGCCGTTGGTCGTGACTTTGGTTTCAGAGCCCAGCGCCGCGCCGAGACTGGTCACGGTGGCATCGTCCCAGCCCTTGCCGCCGATGATGCTGCTGGATGAGTGGCCGACCACGACGGCTGATAGACGCATGTCGGCAAACTGGCGGGCGCCGCGCGCCAGGTCGTCCTCGAGATCGACGCCCGAGCGATCGGCGCGCCAGCGTGCCCAGGGTGCGCGTGCGGTGATCCGGGCTGCGTGGATCGAGACATGCGGTGGAGCCATCGCCCACCATTCGGCCTCGGGGACGGCTTCGCTCGAGACGATGAACATGCCGATGCGGGCCTGCCAGCCCCAGTTGTCGCGATGGCCGTAGCTCAGCGGGCTCTGCATCTGGCGGATCCTTTGCTGTCAAGGCGCAAGCGCGGCGCGTTTCTACGATCTTATCGTCAATCCTAGACCAGATCAGGCCGAATTTGGGCCCTGGACATCTGGCTAGGCCCTGGGTGGAGGCCTTGCCGGGTCGGATTGGCCGGGTGCAGCGGGGGTTGCGCGGACGGCCCGGATGACCTCGGCGACCATGTCACGGGCACGGATGGGCGGCGCTGCAAGAAAGGGCAGGGGGCGAATGACATCGATGGCGGCGGCGCCGACGCGGGCCGTGAGTGCTGCGTTGAAAACGCTCTCGCCGAGGCGGCGGGATAGTCGTCGGATCAGGTCCTGGCCCAGGAATTGGCCGAGCAGATCGTCGGTCAAGGCGACGCCGCCGGTGGCGATGATGTGGCCGAGCACCATGCGGGCGAGGCGGAGGCTGCCGATAAAGCCGGGGCGGCCGCCGTAAAGGGCGGCGAGGCCGCGCAAGAGGCGCAGGTTTTCGACCAGCACCCAGGCGACCGTGATCAGGGCCATCGGTGAGAGGGCGGTTACGACGCTGACGCGCTTGGCGCTGGCGGCAATCAAACGGCGGGCATCGCCGTCGAGCATCGGCATGACGTCGCGGTCGGCGAGGCGAGTGAGATCGCCTGGATCATGCACGCCGCGGGCATGCTGATCGAGATCGGCAAGGGCCCATTTGAGCTCCGGTCGCCGGTCGAAATCTCCGAGAATGCGGGCCAGTGCCCGGCGCTCGTCACCAGCGTCTCGCTCGGTCAAGGCAGTTTGCAGCGCGCGCTTGTGGCGGCCCAAGCGGCGCAGGCGCAGGATGCCGAAGGTTTCGCGGGCGAGTATGGCGAGGAACGCCAGTGCGGCTATAGCGAGGAGGCCGAAGGCCATCCATCCGAAAGCGTCCTGGCGCTCGAAGGCGATGGCAACGAACCGGGCGAACGTGAGGGAGACGGCGAGGCCGCCGAGGGCGCCAAGCGCAGCGATCAGGATCGCGCCCCATCGGATCATGGGCCGGCCCACACTCGTGGACATCAGGCGTGGGCGGCTTTCCACCTGATTGACAAGGTTTGGAGCTGCAGGCGCCGTGTCGCCCGGGCCGGATGACTGGCGCGACTGCTCTGCGGCGAGGCTAGGCGGGCGCTCGACCAGGTCGGGGTCATCGAGCCGGAAGGCCTCCGGCTTGCGGCGGGGCACTTCGGCGGTCATTGCAAACGATCTCCGAACAGGAATTCAAGGGCGCGATCGAGGCGGATGTGGGGCCAGGGCGCAGGGCTTCCGGCCGCATCGTCGGGGGGAATGCGGGGCGGGCGAAAGCGGACCACTTCGACGTCATTGGCCTGGGCGCCTGGTGGGGCGGTGCTTGCCGCGGCAATCGAATCCGGGAGGTCGCCCGGAAAGATCGCGGCTTCGCTCAGGCCATCGTAGGTCTCGCCGCCGATACGGGCACCGGGCAAGTGGATAACCGATGATGACGGGGCGGGGATTGCCGCGGCGGATCTCGGCTTCGCGGGTCGCGCGCAGCGATGCCAGTGCCAGGGAACGGATTTGCGTGCCGGTGTCGCCGGATCGACGGCTGGCGCGGGCAGTGAGTTCGCGCAAAATGGCTTCCAAGCGATCGTGACTGGCGGCTGGTACGTGGTCGGCTTTGGTGGCGGCAAGCAGGATGCGGTCGATCCGCCGGGGCAGGAAATGCGAGAGGAAGCCGCTGGAACCCGTGCGAAAAACCGACAGGAGGGCTGCGAGAGCGTGCTCGAGATCGCGCATTGCTTCCTGGCCGCGATCGATTGCCGAGAGGGCGTCGATCAGCACGATCTGACGGTCGAGACGGGCGAAGTGGTTGCGGAAAAATGGTTCGACGACTTGGCGGCGATAGGACTGGTAGCGGGAGGCCATCATCTGGCCCAGGCTGCCACGGCGTTGGTGCGGCTGGTTGGCGTCCAGGGGCATGAAGGTGAGCAGAGGTGAGCCCTCGAGCTCGCCAGGGAGCAGAAAGCGGCCTGGGCCCAGAGTCGGTTCGAAGCGGCCATGCGTGCGTTCGGCTCTGAGATAGGCGGTGAAGAGGCGGCTGCCCTCAATCGCGCGGTGCTCGTCCTGGGGGGCGTCGGGATCGAGGGTCGCCATGTAGTCCAGGAACGGGCCTGCCACTTCGGCGCGTCCCGGCAGGCGGGCTGCTGCGATGGCGGCGCGTGACCAGCTCCAATAATCTTGTGATAGCAGCGGCAGATCGATCAGCCATTCACCGGGATAATCGACAATATCGATGTGCAGGCGGCGCTCTCCCAGTTGGCGCCACAGCGGGTGAGTGGAGCGGTATTCGATGGTCACGCGCAGTTCAGAGATGCGCCGGGTGCTCTCTGGCCAGTGGGGCGGATCGGCCGCCAGCGCTGCCAGATGGTCCTCATAGGCGAAGCGCGGCACGTTGTGGTCGGGCTGGGGCTCGAGATAGGCGCGGGCGATGCGGCCCTCGGCGGCAGCCAGGAAGAACGGCAAACGCGCCTGTCGTGTGAGGGCGCGCACCAAGGCTGTGATCAGCACGGTTTTGCCCGCGCGTGCCAGCCCCGTCACGCCGAGTCGCAGGGTGGGTGTGGTCAGCTCGCTGAACAGACCGCCGGGTCCCAGCAGGCCTGACAACGGCAAGTGTTTGAGGTCGAAGTTCGACACGGGGGCGGAATTCCCAATTTCCCGGGGTGCAGATGCCGGACTTGTGTAGTGGCGGCTCGCCGGTGAAAGCGCAAGGCTTGAGGGTGCGGGACGCGTTGGCCGGGCGGATTGTGAGTTGAAAATGGTTTGGGTGCGAGCGGCTGTAGCGTGGCCCCTCGCTGCTTTGGGGCTACACTGTGGCTGTCGTGCGGCAGGCCGGTAACTGCAACCCTCGCGGGATGGATGAGGCTAACTTCTTCCATTTGGAGTATTTGAGCTGATTATGAATGGCTGTTAATGCACCGGGATTCGCATGAAGGATGCTCCGTGCGAGTTTAATCAGTCCGCTCCGCAGTTCATGTAGCGGTGCGCAAAAGCCTCACTTGGCCTGGAATTTCGGGCGTCGCGAGGTTAAGTCGTTTCGCGGGCTTTTGGGCTCGTGTAAAAGCAACCTATTGTCGATCGCGGCAGTCGCTCTGCTGCTATGCTCATGTGATTCCTATTTCTGAAGATTTTTTGCAGTTGATCAGAAGACCAAGAAATCGCCCTTTTTTCGCCCCGTTAGGGGCCAGATCCGCGCCAAATATCCAAATCATCAGTCGGCCGGGGGATGCGGAAGACTGAAGCCGGCAAGGGGCGCCGGGGGTGGATCGAAGGGGGAAGACCAAATTTCACATCGAATGACCAGAGGGCGGCGCTGAGGCCGACTTCAACTGGTTGCGGGCTTGTGCCACGCGATGCTTCGGCCTGCAACGGCAGGTTCGTCAGGCGGGAACGTGTGCCTTGTTGCCCGTAAGAACCGGACCGTCACCGCCAGGCTTGCCTGGTGCAGAGGCGGTTCGCCCGGAACGGTGGCAAACCCCGCAATGCCACCGTTCCGGTCGCGCCCGGCCAGTGATGTCTCTTCGGAGACGTAACACCGGGAGCCTGCTGGAAGGATTTGTCTGTTGTCGCACCGCCACACCTCCCTCCCCGACGCGGCGCAGATGACTCCTTCCGGCGGCCCTTTTTCCAGCGGCCGGTCCATGTGATGCGAGCTGCTTGTGCCAGGCACGGTGTCTCCTCGTCAGATTGGACTGTTGCGATGCTTCTGGCCCCGTTGAGGGTTGGTTTGCGCCGCTGCTAGCTGGTCTTGGGAACAATCCGAGCTTGCTTTTCGGGTCTGCGTAGGGTTTAATTTGCCGATCAAAGCAATGGTGGCGCAGGCGATGTGCCATCGATGAGAATGGATTTCATGACCCGCGCGCGTTCAGCCCATTTGGCGATCAGCAAGCCAGAACCGGCTTCCGGTTCGGCGGCGCGTTTGCTTTGCCTCGACCTTCTGCTTACCAGCCCCTGAGCCGGTAAACGCCTCGGCCATGTGCGACGAGGTGGTGCTCAGGGGATCGACTGCAAAAGAGCTGATGGATCAACGCCAGCTCGTGACAGTGGCTGGCTGAAGCAAAGGACACCAAACCCATGTCAACGCTTGTGTGGAAGGCTCGGCATCGAGCGCGGGAACGCCGACACCGGCCGACAAAGACGATCGCGTGCTGATTTTCGATACCACGCTGCGATGGCGAGCAGTCGCCGGCGCCGCCATGACTCTTGAGGACAAGCTGCGCGTTGCCGAAGTGTCGACGATTGAAGGTCGACATCATCGAGGCCGGGTTCCCGATTTCATCGAATGGCGACTTCGAGGCGGTGTGCGAGATCGCCAAGGTGGTCAAGAATTCGGTGGTTTGCGGGCCAGCGCGTTCGAGCCTCAAGGATGTCGACCGGGCAGGTGAGGCTGCCGCTGTGCGTCATTGGGCGGCCACGTATCCACACGTTCATCTCCACCAGTCCCGTGCATCGCAAGTGGAAGCTGCAAATGGATGCGGAGCAGGTGATCGAGGCGGTGGGTGCCAGCGTCGAGCGGGCGCGCAACCTGTGCGACAATGTCGAATGGAGCCCGGAGGATGCAACCCGCACCGAGCGCGACGTGCTGCTGCTGTTGTGAGATTGCGATCAAGAAGGGTGCGACGACGCTGAATATTCCTGACACGGTCGGCTATTCGACGCCGGAGGAGTATTACGCGCTGATCAAGATGCTTCGCGAAACGGTGCCCGGCGGCGACAAGGTGGTGTGGTCCACGCACTGCCACAACGATCTGGGGGCATGGCGGTTGCCAATTCGCTTGCAGGTGTCCGGGCCGGTGCACGGCAGATCGAGTGCACCATCAACGGCCTTGGTGAACGGGCTGGCAATGCGGCACTGGAAGAGATCGTGATGGCGCTGCGGGTGCGCGGGGACGTGCTGCCCATCATTGTGATGTCGATGCGACGCGTTTCGTTGGCGCATCCAAGTTGTACAACGTTTCGGCGTTCCCTGTGCAATACAACAAGGCCGTTGTCGGACGGAATGCCTTCTACACGAGAGCGGCATCCACCAGGACAATGCTGAAGAACGTCGAGACCTACGAGATTATGCGTCCGGAGGACGTAGCTTTCGAAGTCGACGCTGTCTCTCGGCAAGCTCATGGGTCGCGCGGCGTTCCGCGATAAGCTCAAGCAGCTGGGGAGTACGCTCGGCGACAACGCCTTCCAGGATGCGTTCAACCGCTTCAAGGAGCTGGCGGACAAGAAGAAGCTGGTGTTCGACGAGGATATCGAGGCGCTGGCTCGACCAGGAAGTGGCAACCCAGTATGACCGCATCAAAGTGTTGGCGCTGAGCGTCATTGCGGGCACGGGGCAGCCGCCGAAGGCAACGCTGACCCTCGAGGTCGATGGAGAGGCGAAGACGGCGGAGGCCAGCGGGGACGGTCCGGTGGATTTGATCTTCATGGCGATCAAGGAGATCGTGCCGCATGAGGCGCGTCTGCCTCTGTATCGGTCATGGCCGTCACTGAAGGCACTGATGCGCAGGCCGAGGTGATGGTGCGCCTGGAGGAGAACGGCAAGGAGGTGACGGGGCGTGGCGCCGACACTGATACCGAAGTGGTGGCCTCGCTCGGGCCTACATTGCCGCGCTAAACAAGTTGCTGATGAAGCGGCTGAGGGGTCCCAACGCGCAAGCGATGGCATCGTGAGGTGGCTGAGCGCGAGGGTTACCGCGCTCGCTGCCAATGGGGCGCTTCGATTAACGGCGCTCGGTCAAGAAAACAGGCGCTGCGGATACGGCGTTGTTGTGGTAGAGCTGCTGGGCGCGCGGGCGCGCGAGACGGGTCGATAGCGCGGCGCCCACGCGGGAAAGCAAGCGGCTGAATGATTACGAGGACCTTCCTTGACGACATCGCGATTGATCTCCGGGACGGCCAATACGTTGGTCCATGTGATCGGCAAGTGAAACACACCGACGAGCTGCCGATGGTTGCGGTGCGGCTGACTTGGTGGGACCCGGAAAATGTTGCTGTTGGCGCGCGGGCGCAGGCCTTGCTCGCCAGTCGGACCAAGGGCATCGACGTGATCCGGCCGATGCGCGATGGCGTGATTGCGGATTCATCGCGACCGAAGAGATGTTGCGTCAGTTCATCCGCAGCGCCAAGACCATGATGCGGTTCCGGCGGCCGCGTATCCTCATCTGTGTCCTCGCCGTAACGCCGGTGGAGCGGCGCGCGCTCCAGTGAGACGGCGTTGCCGGCGGGCGCGCGGCAGGTTTTCCTGATCGAGGAGCCGATTGCGCTGCCATTGGTGGTGGCCTGGCCACGATTTGATCTCGCAGCAACGATGGTGGTCGGCGGCGGCACGACGGATATCGCCATCCTGCCGGGCACGGGGATGAGACGCGCGATCCCTTCGGATCGCGGGCAATGCCATGGACGAAGCCATCGTGCGATACGTGCGCCGGGTGGCACCATCTGGTTATCGGGCGGCGAACGCCGAGCGGATCAAGGTTGAGGCCGGTTCGGCGATCGTGGGTGGCGATACGGGGGCTGAAGGCGATCGCGGGGCGCGATTTGCGCTGGGGAAGCCGATGCAGACGCTCAGCTGCGATCAGGTAGCAGAGGCTTTCGAGCGGTCCGATCGGGCGACATTTGCGGATTTCATTCAGCGGGCGGTCGAGGAACTGCCGGTGGAGTACCGAGCCGACGTGATCGACCGGGGTATCTCTCTGTCGGGTGGCGGCGCCATGCTGCATGGTTTGGACGAAGAACTTCACAGGCGGCTGGGTCTTGAGTTCGTGGTGCCGGAGCATCCGACCCATTGTGTGGTGAAGGGAACGGCGAAGGTTCTGGAGAGCTTGCGCGAGCGGGAGCATCTGCTGATCGAGGCCTGAGAGCCGGTTCATCACGGCCGTGCCACCACGGGAGTGGTGGTGTGGGCCCGCAGGCGTGTGGTTGTGGTGCTGCAACTTGCCACCGAGGGCCAGACATGTCATAAGCGGGACTTCAATTTTTCCGCTCATGCGCCCAAAACCGCGTCAGGCTGTTCTGGCGTCGGTCACGACTGGCGGTTGGTGGCCATTTGCGGTTATAGCAGGGCCTGAACTGTAGCCGCGCACGGAAGTTGGATTGGAGCGCGTACGGGGTGGCCTGATGGGCCGTTTAAAACCGCGTTCCCGAGGCGCAATTGAACAGCGACTTAGAACGCAAACGAGGTTGAGACAAGATGGCGCGTGTCACGTCGAGGACTGCGTAGAGCAAGGTTCCCAACCGTTTCGAGCTGGTGCTTTCGCCGGCGCGCGCGATCGCGCGCGCGGTACTGCCAACGGCTCGGCCCTGACGACGACGCGAGAAACGACAAGAACCTGGTGCTGGCGCTGCGCGAGATTGCCGAGCGGTCGGTGTCGCCGGAGGATGTGCGCGAAGGTTTGATCCATTCGATCCAGAAGAACGTCGAAGTCGACGAGCCCGAGGCCGGCGCTGCACCGTTGCTGACGCAGGATCGCCGCCCGACGCTTGGCCGTGACGACCAGAGTTCGGACATGATCGTCGACCAGATGACCATGACGGAAGAGCAGTTGGCAGCCATGGAAAAGCCTGACGCTGTCGGAGCCGTCAAACACCGGCAGGCCGCGGTGGCGGTGGCGGTGGTGGTGGTCGCGGCCGCTGAT
This sequence comes from Hyphomicrobiaceae bacterium, assembly GCA_041397705.1. Lineage (GTDB taxonomy): Bacteria > Pseudomonadota > Alphaproteobacteria > Rhizobiales > Hyphomicrobiaceae. The sequence goes on along the minus strand of JAWKWC010000008.1, from coordinate 152,947 downwards.
TGGCGCGGCCTCTGGCGGATCGGGCTGGTCCTGGTCTGAGTGGGTGCGGCGAGTTAAGCTGACCGGGGCTCGCTCGACTTTGTCGGGCGTGCTGCGCCATCAAGGTTGTCGGCGCCTGCAACTCGTGTGCGCGTGCGCGCTGCTGGAGCATGACGCCCGATGATGCGTCAGTATGAGCTGGTCGAACGAGTCCTCAATTACGATCCGACAGCTAATGAGGCGCTGCTCAACCGCGCCTACGTTTATGCCATGCGTGCGCATGGGCATCAGGTTCGCGCCTCGGGTGACCTCTACTGCTCATCCGCTGGAGGTCGCTGGCATCCTTACGGGAGATGAAGCTCGACGACGCGACCATCGCGATGCTTTTTGCACGACGATCGAGGACACGTGGAGACACGCGGGCGGAAATCGACCAGGATGTTCGCCGGAGATCGGCGCGGCTGGTCGATGGGCTCACCAAGATCAAACGGTTGGATCTGGTGTCGCGCGGCGGAGCAGGCAGAGAATTTCCGCAAGCTGCTGATCGCGATTTCGTCGGATATCCGGGTGTTGCCGGGCTGCTTGCTGACCGCTCGCGGCCAACATGCGCAATCTCGAGCACAAGAAGCCGGAGAGCCGGGGCGCGGACCAGCGAGGAGACGCTGGAGATCTATGCGCCGCTGGCGGCCGCATGGGCATGCAGGCGGTGCGTGACGAGTTGGAGTGCAGCTGGCGTTCCGTGGCTGGCTGCATCCGAGGCCTACCGGCGCTGCAGGATCGCTGCAATTGCGCATGCGCAACAAGGGGCTGGTCGAGGAAATCAGCTCGGGTCTTGCGGCCAAATTTGCCGAAGTGGGGCTGGAGTCGAGGTATCGGGGCGGAAAAGAAGCCGTACTCGATCTGGCGCAAGATGCAGAATAGGCAGATCTCGCTGGAGCAGCTGTCGGACATCTACGGGTTCCGGGCGATCGTTTCGAGCGTCGAGGACTGCTACCGGGCCGTTGGCACGTTCATACGACGTGGCGCATGGTGCCGGGCCGGTTCAAGGACTACATCTCGACGCCCAAGCAAAACGGGTACCAGTCGATCCATACAAATCGTGGTGGGGCCGCGCCATCAGCGTGCCGAGCTGCAGGTGCGGACGCACGAGATGCACCGGACGGCCGAGTATGGGGTGGCGGCCCACGCTCTCTTACAAAGACAACGTTGCCGATGTGGCCGCGCCTGCGGCCATCGACAAGGCGCAATGCGCCCAGTCCTTACTCAATGGCTGCGGCATCTGGTGGACACACTGTTGCTGGGTGACAATCCCGAAGAATTTCCTCGAGCACACGAAGCTCGAGCTGTTTCATGATCATCAGGTGTTCTGTTTCACACCGGCGGCCGTCTGATCGCACTGCCGCGCGGGGCCACGCCGATCGACTTGCCTATGCGGTGCACACCGACGTCGGCAACCGGTGCGCCGGGCGTAACATCAACGGCCGTCAGATGCCGCTGACGACGGAATTGCGCAATGGCGACGAAGTCCTGGTGATCACGTCCGAGGTGCCGCAGCCGGCTTGGAGCGGGTGGCGGTGACGGGCAAGGCGCGCTCAGCGATCCGGCGGGCGGCGCGCGACGCCTTGCGGCGCCAGTATGCGGAACTTGGCCGGCGGCTGATCGTGTCTGGTCTGGCCAAGGTGGGGGAAGCCTACAGCGACGACAGATTGAAGAAGGCGCTGGGGCGGCTCGCACAAAAATCGATCGAGGACGTGCATGCGCTGGTCGGCCGGGGCGAGATGCCGGTGGCAGACGCGGTGCGAGCCATCGCTCCCGATGCCACGATCGAGCAGGGCAAGACGCCGGCTGGTTTGGTGCAGCGACGCCCGGAGCGCTCGGGCTCGGATGAAGGCTGGTTCAACCTCAGCAAGGTGATGGGGCTCAAATTCCGTTGGCCCGGGCGGGAGCTTGCGGCCGAGGGTGATGCCAATGGGGGCGAGGCATGGCGAAGCCGCTGATGCGGCCACCAGTAACGGCCGGTTGGAACCGCAGATCCCGATACGCGGCGTGCGCAACGACGTTCCTGTCACGTTCGAGGAGGGCGGTGCGGTGCCGGGGGACCGGATCGTGGGGGTATTGGTGCCGGGCGAGGGATCTGGTGTTCCAGATCCATTCTCCGCGGCTGGCTGAACACGAGCACGAACGATGGATCGACGTCACCTGGGACATCGATAGTCAACCAGAGCGCTTTCCGACGCGGATGATGGTGACGGCCCGAACCCGGAACGCTGGCCCAGATTGCGCAGACGATTGCGGATGGAGACGGTAATATCGACAACCTCCGGATGGTCAATCGAGAGAGCGATTTCACGGAGATGTTGATCGAGCTCGAGGTTCCGGCGACCTGTCGCACTTGAACCGGATTATCAATGGGTTGCGCGCACGCCCGTGGTCAGCAAAGCGGGAGCGGGTGTTTGACTGATCGCTTTACTGCGACCTGCTCGGTCTTGCTTTGTCAACTTCTAGTCGATGGGTCGCCCTCAGGGCAACGCCTCTACGGAACCTTGATGAGCTGGCTGCGGCGAGGCTGCGGTCGCGTAGTTGTGGGTTCGTCTTGAACAGCGGTTATGATATGATTTGCTTGCGTTGATCGGGTTGAATGGGTACGGGCTCGGCCACTTGCGTTGACGGGCCGGATGTTTGACGGGTCAATTTGGTTCATTGGTGCAGGATTTGTTTACACGGACGCGCGAGGATGGCACGTCCAGGTGATTGCGTGACGTGATCGCGTCCTAAAAGGAAAGCCAGCTATGCTGCTGGGGCGGCAAAGAAAATTGACCGGTGCTGAGCGGTTGCGGGTGGCGTTATGGCCAACCCGGGGCTGGTGTCGGTCGCTGCGCTACGCGATTGCGGCCCGGGGTCGCCTCCATGCCACGCCGCATGCTGTCGCGCTGGGGCTTGCCGCTGCTGGCGTATTCTCGGCATTCCAGCCGATTCTGGCTTTCAAATGCTGGTTGCTGCGGCTGTTGCGTTGGCCGACGCGCAAGCTTGCCGGGCGGCTTTGATCGGGACCTTTCGTGGGAGGGCCGCTTGACGTGCCATTCATGTGGTTTGCCTCCTATGAGGTGGGCGCGCTCGTCCTTGGGGTCGAACGGAGTGTGACATTCGCCGAGCTGTGGAACGTGTTCGTGGGGCCAGGTGCTGCTGCGAGCCCGGTAACGCATGGTATTGCCATGACGGCCGCGTTGTTCCGCGAGATCTTGAGGCCGTTGGCGCTGGGCGCTCTCCCGCTCGGGTTGATGGCTGCGATGCTTGCCTACGCTGGCTGTGCAAGCGGATGGCGCGTATCGGCTCGCGCTAGGCGGGAGACGCCCCGGGACGGCCTTGGCGTCTTGGCGCCGTCCCCTATCTTGTACCTCGGATTTCGGCTGAAATGAACGAGACTGCGGTCTTTGAGCGCTGTCCTTTGGCATGGGTTGAGCCGGTTGCCGGGTGCCGTTTGATTTGAAGTCGGCTAAGGTTGGCAGATAACCTGGTTGGGCCATTTAGCTGGGACCTGGCAGGTTTTGCAACGAGGAGCATTGCTCTCCGATGATCCGCCGCAGCCTGCGCCTTGGGGTCAATGTCGATCATGTCGCCACTGTACGAAACGCGCAGTGGCGCGCATCCTGATCCGTACGGGCAGCGCAATGCGCGATCGAAGCCGGTGCAGATTTGGATCACGGCCCACCTTCGAGGACTGGCGTCACATCCGCGATGGGGACATGGCGCGCCTCAAGGCCGAACTGACGCGGCCGCTGAATTTCGAGATGGCGGCAACGGCCGAAATGCAGGCCATCGCGCTGCGGACGTTGCCGCATGCCGTGTGTCTGGTGCCGGAAAAGCGTGAGGAGCGAACGACGGAAGGGGGGCTGGACGTCTTGTCGGCGGCCAATGCGCTTCAGGGTTACATTGCGGTGCTGAAAGACGCGGGTATCCGTGTGTCGTTGTTCATCGAGCCGGACGCCAAGGCGATCGAAGCCTCTGCGCGTTTGGGGGCTCAAGTCGTGGAGTTGCACACGGGGACCTACTGCGAGCGTGCGTTGGAGAACGATGCGGCTGGGGTCAAGCGGGAGTTTGACCGGATTGCGGAGGCTGCCCGTCTTGCGGCTGCAGCGGGGCTGGAGGTGCATGCGGGGCATGGCTTGACCTTCACGACCGTGAAGGCCATCGCGGCGCTGCCCGAAGTCGCGGAACTCAATATCGGCCATTTCCTGGTGGGCGAGGCGATGTTCATCGGTCTTGGTCCTGCGGTTCGGCAGATGCGTGCGCTGATGGATGACGCTCGGGCCAGGGTTTGAGCGTGGTCGTATCATCGGGTCGGGATGCGTTTGGAGCGCGGGTATGATCATCGGTATCGGCAATGACATCATCGATATCCGCCGGATCGAGAAGACGTTGCAAACGTTTGGTGATCGCTTCGTGCAGCGCGTTTTTACCGAGGTGGAGCAGCGCAAGTCTGACCGGCGGCGCAATCGTGCTGCCTCCTACGCCAAGCGGTTTGCCGCGAAGGAAGCATGCTCGAAAGCGTTGGGAACGGGATTGCGAAAAGGCGTCTACTGGCGAGACATGGGAGTGGTGAACCTGCCGTCCGGGCGGCCGACTCTGGTGCTGACGGGAGGGGCTGCACGCCACCTCGAAAGCCTCACTCCGGAGGGCTACGAAGCGCAGATCGATTTGACCATCACGGATGACTTCCCACAGGCACAGGCGATCGTGATCATTTCAGCACGGCCGACAAAGGTGGAGCGGCGTTGATGCTGGCTTGGGATGGCCGGCCACAAGCACATTCGAGGTCAGTTTGGGGTGTGGCGATCGCGGCACTTGCGCCGATTGCGCGGATTAGCAAAACGCCGTAAAGACACGGTTCTGGTACTGCTGTACTGGCAGCCGTCGGGGGGCGGCTCACCCGAAATCGGACGGTTCAATGAAAACAAAATCCGACGCGGAGAAGGCCAAAGCCGTGAGGCAAGGCGGGTGGGGCGAGGTTGGCACCATCTTTCTGCATGCGCTGATCATCGCATTCCTGGTGAGGGTGTTCTTTTATCAGCCATTCAACATTCCCTCGGGCTCGATGCAGTCGACCCTTCTGATCGGCGACTATCTGTTCGTGTCGAAGCTCTCCTACGGGTATAGCCGCTACAGTTTTCCGTTCGGATTGGATTTGTTCTCGGGCCGCATTTTCGCCAGTCAGCCCAAGCGCGGTGATGTGGTGGTCTTCAAGTTGCCGCGGGACAATTCGACCGACTACATCAAGCGCCTGATCGGCCTGCCGGGTGACGAAATCTATGTCCGTGGCGGCGTATTGTTCATCAACGGCAAAGAGGTGCCGCGGCGGCGGGTAGCCGATTTCGTGCAGCGCGAGGCGGGCGGCGGCGAACGGCATACACCGCGTTACGAGGAAACGTTGCCCAACGGCGTGAAATACATGGTTCTGGATCAGCGGCCGGATGGCGACTACGACAACGTCGGACCCTACAAGGTGCCGGCTGGTCATTATTTCATGATGGGCGACAACCGGGACAACTCGACCGACAGTCGTGTGCCGCCGCACCGTTACGGCGTGGGCTATGTGCCGTTCGAAAATCTGGTGGGGCGGGCTGATTTGATCTTCTTCTCGGCTGCCGTCGACGAGCCAGGAGCTTTTCCCCTGTTCAAACCGTGGCAGTGGCCGTTTGATGTGCGCTGGTGGCGGATTGGCAACCTCGTCCACTAGCTCCGAAGCCCTGGGAAACCAGGGAGCGGCCCGCTGAATGGCTCAGCGCGAAACGGCCCGTTTGTAAATGACATGGGGCCGGACGTGGCGGTCGAACAGGCGGGCTGCGAGGACGGTTGCGACATTTACCCTGTAGAGCTCGGCATCCTCGCGCAATTCTTCGTTGGCGCGAGCGCTGAGGTATGGCGCCAGTGCCTTATCGACGAGCGAGGTCATGATCAGGTTTTGTCCAGGCCGCAAACTCATGAGCTGGCTGAGGTAGTGACGGATGATGGTGTCGTTGAGCAGCTGACGACCCGTCGCTTTGGTCGTCACGATCGGCAGGAAGCCGAACGTCGTAATCAAATCGCGGACGGAGGCGTCGCCGCCGCAAGAGCCGACGATGAGTGCTGCGACGCGGTTGATCTTCGGTCCGAGCAGGCGGCGTGTATCGACCTGAAGGGGAATGATGATGCCGGTATGGCCGCGTCCGATCACGGTATGGATGATGTTGCCACCAAGTTTACGGCTGATGGCATCGATGCCGTTGCGGATGCCGGATTCGGACGGTCGATTGACGTAGATCTCGATCGCCCGCCGGCCCTTGACTAGCCGGTACACGGTAAAGAGGCGATCGTCCGATTTCTGTGCGCCAAGTTTGGCCATCAGGTTGCGGAAGCTCGACCAATTCCCGGCTGCGTCGATGTCGTCATGCAGGCGCATGAAAATGCGGTGGGTGAGATGTCCCCTGCTGTCGCGAGAAAAGAGGCGATCGAAGGGAAGCGCCAGGATATCGGCATCGACGGGGAATTCGCGATCGACGCCGGGCTCGCGGCGATCGCCGGTCACGGCCTGATAGGCCGAGAGCATGCTGCCATAGACACTCAGACGAGCGGGCGACTGTTCGGAACGGTAGAGCGCATAGAGGCGTTCGATCATCGCTTTGGTGAAGGCGCGCGCCAGTTGCGAGTTGGCCTGCCGGGTCAGCATGTCGATGACGAGAGTGCTGCTGGCGGAGAATGTTTGCGGTTCTGCGAGGGCTGCCAGTGTGTCGGAAATGAAGCGTTGTGGGTCGTTCAAGGTTTCGAGCACGCTATCGAGCAGACCGAAGGCAGAGGCGATGCGGACAAACACCATGCCGCGCTTCGAACGGGCGCCGGGATCGCTGTCGGTTAGCCAGGCCGGGGTCGCTTCGTCGAGAAATGCCTCAAACGATCCGGCCTTCTTGATGCCACTGAGAATAAGCGGGTGGAGATGATCGCGGTAGCCGGAGGTCCCCAGCCGGTAGAGTTCCTGCTCGCCACCCACTGTGATGTTGAAGAGTTGGGTGGGGCCGAGGCCTTTCAACATCTGTTTGCGGTACCACTCGTTGAGCGAGTGCAGCGCGTTGAAAATTGTGACGAAGGTCTCGCTTGCGGTATCCAGTGCGGTGAGGGTCTGTGGCATCTGCGGGGCGCCCGCGACAAGGTGCGCCTCCTTCCAGCGCAGCATGCCCTCGAACGCCTGGTACTCCCACTTGACCGGACGGCCCCGTTCACGTTCCCGCTCGATCATGCGGGCCACGGCGCCGGGATTGCGGACGACCATGTCGAACAGGCTCTGCCAAATGTCGTCGCCGAAGATCCGGCTCGAGGTCATGAGGCGGGCCATCTCGTCACCGCCGCCTTCGCTTTCCTTGATCGGAGGCAGGAGAGGTAGCAGCTCGGTTCGGTGGGACTGGAAGAGTGCGAGGAGTGTGCGACGGTCCTGGCTGCCGGAAGGGACCCGAGATTGCCCGAGAGTTCGCTCCACATGGCCTCTCGGGTGCGCGGCGAACAGGTGGCCAAGGCCAATGCCTTGACAATGTCGAGACGGACGAAAGCTGCGTGATCGTCGTCGGCGAGGAAGCTCCAGAGCCAGGCGATGTGGTCTTCGGTCGGATTGCCGGAGGCAATGGCGGCTACGAGATCTGCCACGGACATCCTGACGCTGGGCTGTCCGGGCTCGCCGCGCCTGGCGACGGTGCGACCGCTGGCGTCGATCAGGGTTACGGGTTGGGTCGCGAGCTGTTCGAGGGGGCTTGCGGGGTGGTCCCGATGGTTGGCGCGCTTGCGGGTGCATCGCCAATGTGAGCGTTGGCCAGGCCGGCTGGCTGCGCGAGGTAAAGGAGTGCAGCAGCGGTGATGGTCACGATGGGCGCGGGTCTTGACGTCATGGCCATCTCGGTCTGCTTCGGAGGACGCGGCAATGTGATGGCCGGTCTGGTGAGGATGCTCGGGCGTCGATCAACGGGGATCTGCAACTTTATCCCGTGTCAGGTGGGCCATCGGCCGAGCGATTGTTGGCTGTTGGCGGATTAGTTGCGGTTCCGGGCGCTCCAGTCGATGGAAAAGCGGCCGTGTAGTTTACTTGGCCGAAGGGTGTGTCTTTCGGGCAAGAGTGGCGAGCGGGCGGATTGCGCTCCGATGACCGGGCGGCGGCTCGGTGCTACAAGGCGCGGACGAAGCCATCGGGTCTTGTTCCCGGGCTCATTTTCTGAGATCGGTAGGCTATGCTCCGAGCCATGACAGGGCCGGCACACCCATTACTCCGGAGAAGCTCCCATGCCGCAATATCGCTCACGCACCTCAACACACGGTCGCAACATGGCCGGCGCCCGGGGCCTGTGGCGGGCCACCGGTATGAAGGACGGAGATTTCGGCAAGCCGATCATCGCCATTGCCAATTCGTTCACGCAATTCGTTCCGGGGCATGTGCATCTCAAAGATCTCGGGCAGATGGTGGCTCGCGAAATCGAGAAGGCAGGCGCCAACGCCAAGGAATTCAATACGATCGCGGTCGATGACGGCATCGCCATGGGCCACGACGGCATGCTCTATTCGCTGCCGTCCCGCGAGCACATTGCGGATGCCGTGGAGTACATGTGCAACGCCCATTGCGCCGATGCGGTGGTGTGCATCTCCAATTGCGACAAGATCACACCGGGTATGCTGATGGCGGCCATGCGGCTCAACATCCCCGCAATCTTCGTCTCTGGCGGCCCGATGGAGGCCGGCAAGGTCATTCTCGACAATGGCACGGAACGTAAGGCCGACTTGATCGATGCGATGATCCAGGCGGCAAATCCGGATACGTCGGAAGCCGAGGTGGCGAAATACGAGCGATCGGCGTGTCCGACGTGCGGTTCGTGTTCAGGCATGTTCACGGCGAACTCGATGAATTGCCTTGCCGAGGCACTGGGGCTGGCGCTGCCGGGTAACGGCTCGGTGCTGGCCACGCACGCTTTCCGCAAGGAGCTGTTCCTCGAGGCCGGGCGCAGGATCGTCGAGCTCACCAAGCGCTACTATGAAAATGACGACGTGACGGCGACGCCGCGCGGGATCGCAAACGCCAAGACGTTTGCCAATGCGATGACGCTGGATATCGCGATGGGCGGATCGACCAACACCGTGCTGCACCTGCTGGCGATGGCGCGCGAGGGCGAGATCGACTTCAAGATGGCCGATATCGACCGGCTGTCGCGCAAGGTGCCGCATTTGTCCAAGCTGGCCGTCGACCTCTGAGTTCCACATGGAAGATGTGCATCGCGCCGGCGGGATCATGGCGCTGCTGGGCGAGCTGGACCGTCTGGGGCTGATCGACCGCAGCCAGCCAACCGTGCACGCCAAGACCATCGGCGAGGCGATAGATACCTACGACATCATGCGCAAGCCGTCGGAGAAGATCCAGACGTTCTACCGGGCCGCCCCGGGTGGTGTGCGCACGACGGAAGCCTTCTCCACGGAGAGGCTTTGGGACAGCCTGGATACGGACCGGAAATCGGGGTGCATTCGCTCAGGTGAGCACGCCTACAGCCAGGATGGCGGCCTCGCCGTGCTCTACGGCAACATTGCGCCCGACGGCTGCATCGTGAAAACGGCGGGCGTGCCGAAGGAATGCCTCACATTCAAGGGGCCGGCGCGCATCTTCGAGAGCCAGGATTCGGCGGTGAAGGCGATCCTGGGCCAAGAGCAGTACCGCAACAACAAGGTCAAGGCCGGTGAAGTGGTGGTGGTGCGCTATGAGGGACCGCGCGGCGGGCCGGGCATGCAGGAGATGCTGTACCCGACCAGCTATATCAAGAGCATGGGGCTCGGGCAGAAGTGCGCGCTGATCACGGACGGGCGCTTCTCGGGCGGTTCGTCGGGGCTGTCGATCGGCCATATCTCGCCCGAGGCGGCGAACGGCGGCACCATCGGACTGGTGGAAGAGGGGGATATGATCGAGATCGATATCCCCAATCGCAAGCTTCAACTGATGGTGTCGGATGAGGTGCTGGCCCAGCGCCGACGGGACATGGAAGCGCGGGGCGCCAATGCGTGGAAGCCCACGGAGAAGCGCGATCGTCTCGTCTCGACGGCGCTGAAGGCCTACGCGGCCTTCGCGCTCTCGGCGTCGGAAGGGGCGGCGCGCGACGTCGATCAGTTCGAGAAGCGTCTCAAGGGCTGAGGTTGGCGGCTGCGCCGGTCACTGCTCGAGAAGGGCCGGTGGCGGCAGGTGGCCCGGCGGATGGTACAAGGATCGGGGCCAGCCGGGGAACCGGCTGGCCCCGCGTCTTTGCGCTGCCGGTTCGTCTCGCCGGTTGACAGGCGGGCCGGTTCGCCGCTTTGCTCGCGCCATCTCTCTTCCTCAAGGACGCATGCCATGGCCTCCGGCGCTGCCAAGATATCGCCTTTCGCTCCCCAATCCCTGCCAACCGTTCCGAGTATCGACGGCGTGCGGTTCGCCTCGGCTGAAGCGGGGATCAAGTACAAGAACCGCCGCGACTTGATGGTTGCGGTTATGGATGAAGGGACGACGGCTGCAGGCGTCCTGACGCAATCCAAGACCTGTTCGGCGCCGGTGCTTTGGTGCCGGGAGAGCCTGAAGGGCGGCAGCGCCCGCATTCTGGTTGTGAATTCGGGCAACTCGAATGCGTTCACGGGCAAAAAGGGCAAGGCTGCCGTGGAACTCACTGCCAAGTTTGCACAGGAGGCGGCGGGGTGCGGGCCAAGCGATGTGTATTTGGCATCGACGGGGGTGATCGGGGAGCCCTTGGAAGCCGACAAGTTCGCGCACCTGCTGGGCGGGTTGGCCAAATCGGCGGTGGCCGATGGTTGGCACGATACGGCGCGGGCCATCATGACGACCGACACCTATCCGAAGCTTGCCACGCGCAAGGCGATGATCGGGGGCGTCGAAGTGACGATCAACGGCTTCTGCAAGGGCGCCGGCATGATCGCGCCGGATATGGCGACGATGCTGTGCTTCTTGTTCACGGATGCGGCGGTGGCGCCTGCGGCGCTGCAAGAGGTCATGGCGTCGGGAGCGGCAACAAGCTTCAATTGCATGACGGTGGATGGCGACACCTCGACCAGCGACACGTGCCTGATCTTTGCGACGGGTGCTGCAGCAAAGCGTGGGCAGAAACGGGTGGAGGCGGTGGGCGAACCGGCACTTGCCGACTTCCGGGCCAAGACGCACGATTTGCTGACCGAACTTGCCATCATGGTGGCGAAGGACGGTGAGGGCGTATCGAAGTTCGTCACCCTGCATATCGAAGGGGCCGAGAGCGACACGGCGGCCCGTACGATCGGCATGTCGATTGCCAACTCGCCGCTCGTCAAAACAGCGATTGCAGGTGAGGATCCTAATTGGGGGCGGGTTGTGATGGCGGTCGGCAAAGCCGGCGAGGCTGCTGACCGGGACAAGTTGTCGATCTGGTTCGGCGACAAGATCGTGGCGCGAAACGGGGAGCGGGCTACGGAATACGACGAGGCAACCATGGCCAAGTACATGCAGAACGCGGAGATCTCGATGCGGGTCGACGTCGGGATCGGCAAGGGTCGAGCGACCATCTACACCTGCGATCTCACGCACGACTACATTTCGATCAATGCGGATTATCGCAGCTAACCGTTGGGTGGGCCGGGGCGCGCGCTGAGGGACAGGGGCCGGTGATGGACAAGGTTGACACGCCGGCAGGCGACGTTGCCCACGATGATGGGGGGCGCGGGCGGATGTGGCGCGGCGTGATCGCCCTGGGCATCACGCAGATCACGGCCTGGGGGACAAGCTATTATTGTCTTGGCGTGCTGGCCGGCTCGATCGGCACGGACATGGGCTGGACGCGTGGTTTCGTGTTCCTGGGCTTCACCGTTTCGGTGCTGGTCATGGCGCTGATCTCGACAGCTGTCGGCCGTATGATCGACGACCACGGCGCGAGGCTGATCATGAGCATCGGCTCGATCATCGTGGCTTTGGGATTGTTTCTGCTGTCCTTGGTGGAGTCGCGCTGGGCGTGGGTGGTGGTTTGGTTGATCATCGGGGTTGGCATGCGGTGCTGCCTTTACGATGCGGCATTTGCGGCGCTGGTGCAGGCGGTACCGAAGCGGGGACGGCAGGCGATTTCGTATCTAACCCTGTTCGGGGCGTTTGCCTCGTCTGTCTTCTGGGTGGTCGGGCACTACCTGGATGAGAGCCTGGGTTGGCGGCAGACGCTGGTGGTGTTTGCAGTGCTGAACCTGGCGATCTGCCTGCCGCTGCATTGGTTCGGCCTCAACAGTCACCGCCGGGTCGCAGCTGCTCCGGCCGAGGTCTCGAAAGCTCAAACCAGCGTTACCGAGCCGGGTGTGCTGCAAGGACGGTCGCGGACGATCGGTGTGTGGCTGTTCGCCTTCATCATGTCGCTCAACGGCTTTGTGTTCGGCGTGGTGTCGGTACAGTTGGTGCCGATGCTGGAAGCGGCGGGGTTGGCTGCGGCAACGGCCGTTTGGGTTGCTTCCTTGAAGGGCTGGCGCAGTTCGGCGGGCGCATCGTCGAGATCGTGTTCGGCCGGAATTTGTCGCCGATCGGGGTGGGTCGGATCTCGATTGCCGTCGTTCCGCTGGCGTTCGCGGTGTTCTATGTCAGCGGCGGCCGATTTGAATTGCTGTTGGCGTTCACGCTGCTGATGGGAGCATCGCAGGGCGTGTTGACGATCGTGCGGGGGGCTGTGCCGCTGGCGCTGTTCGGCGCAAAGGGGTACGGCTCCGTGCTGGGTTTGATCGCGACGCCTGTTTTGTTTGTCAGCGCGGCTGCGCCGACTGTTTTCGCCTGGATTGTGGATCGCTGGGGATGGCCGGCGGGCAACGTCGCGATTCTGGTCTCCTCGGCGCTGGCATTCTTCTGCATGGAAGCCATGGCGCGATGGCACCGGGCGGGATCGCGGGGCGCGGTGGCGGCAAAGCCTGTTTGAAGGTCTGCCTGCGGCCCGGCTAGACCTGGACCTGGGTTCCCACTTCCACGACCCGATCGGGCGGAATGCGGAAATATTCGGTGGCATCGTCGGCCTGGGCTGCGAGCTTGATGAACAGCCATTCCTGCCATCTCGGCATCGGTGTCTTGGCGGTCGGCTTCAGGGAACGACGCGACAGGAAGAACGAGGTCGCGGGGAAGTCGACGTTGAGGTCCTTGCGTCGTGCCTGATCGAAGATCTTCGGCACGCTCGGCGTTTCCATGAAGCCGTAGTGGGCGATGACGCGAATGAAGCTGTCGGAAATTCGTTCGACCTGAACGCGCTCGTGTCGGGCGACGCGCGGCACTTCCTCGGTCTTGATGGTGAGCAGGATATTGCGCTCATGCAGCACGCGGTTGTGCTTGAGATTGTGCAGGAGCGAGGTCGGTGCGGAGTCGGGATCGCCGGTGAGGAAGACGGCCGTGCCGGGCACGCGATGCGGCGGCTTTGCTTCGAGATGGCGGACAAGCCAGTCGATATCGGCCTCGTTCTTCTTCATGGCGCGGGCGAGGATCTTCGAGCCGTTGACCCATGTGAACATCATCAGTGCGATCAACATGCCGATCATGATCGGGAGCCAGCCGCCCGAGAACAGTTTGAGCATGTTGGACATCAGGAAGGCCTGCTCGAGGAGGAGCAGGGGGACGATGAGCAGGAGCACCTGCCAAAGCTGCCAGCGCCACAACTTCCAAATGACGAACAGGGCCATCAGCGAGTCGATGACCATCGCCGACGTCACGGAGATGCCGTAGGCGGAAGCAAGATTCGAGCTCTCCTGGAAAATGAAGACGATCAGGAGCACGCCGATCAACAGCATCATGTTGACGCGCGGCATGTAGATCTGGCCGGCAACGCTTTCGGAGGTGTGGCGGATAGCGAAGCGGGGCAGCAGGCCCAGCTGCACGGCCTGGCGGGTGATGGAGAAGGCGCCGGTAATGACGGCCTGACTGGCGATCACGGTGGCCATGGTCGCCATGATGACGATCGGGATCAGCAGGAAGGACGGGAACATTTTGAAGAACGGGCTCGAGATGGCCTCGGGATGGTCGAGGACCAGGGCACCCTGGCCCAGGTAGTTCAGCACCAGACAAGGCAGCACCACGACCAGCCAGGCCGCCTGGATGGGACGGCGCCCGAAGTGGCCGAGATCAGCGTAGAGGGCTTCAGCGCCGGTGACGGACAGAAACACCAATCCGAGAATGGCGAGGCCCAGAAGGCCGTTCTTGGCGAGGAGGAGGACGCCGTGATGGGGGCTGATGGCGGTCAGAACTTCCGGGCGCTGGAAGATGTGTGAGAGGCCGGCAACGCCCATGATCAAGAACCAAGTTAGTGTGATCGGTCCGAAGTAGGCGGCGATACTGTCCGTCCCCTTGGCCTGGGCTGCGAACAAGCCGATCAGAATCAAAACGGCGAGCGGTACGACAACCGGTTCAAGGCCAGGTGCGACGAGCTTCAAGCCTTCAACGGCTGAAAGTACGGAGATCGCGGGGGTCAAGATGGCGTCGCCATAGAAGAACGACGCGCCGACAACACCCAGTGCGAACAGCAGGGGCGCCGATCGTTTGGCAATCGTCTGGCCCAGCGCCATGAGCGCGAAGGTGCCGCCTTCGCCGTTGTTATCAGCGCGCAGGAGGACAATGACGTACTTCAACGTGACGATTAATAGCAGCGACCAGATGATCAGCGACATGACGCCCATGACGGCGGTGCCGTGGGGCATGCCGTTCTTGGTGGCGTGGCTCACCGCCTCGCGCAGGGCGTAAAGCGGGCTGGTGCCGATATCACCGCAAACCACGCCGATGGCGCCAAGCGCCAGCGCCCACAGCTTGCCGTGGGCGGGTTGGTGGTCGGTTTCACCGGGAGCTTGGGTCGCGGAGGCTTGCGCCACGTGGCATCTCCAGTATCGCTATCGCTGCAGTGCAGCGAAAACTGGCAGGCGGCTTATACGCTTGTTGCATTTGAAACAAAAGCTACAATCGTTACGATTGTGTGGTCGGGTCAGCGACTTTTGCAGCAAACACTGATTCAAGAACTGAGAACATAGTAAATCCAGAAACATCTGCCAGAGGGGGCTCCGAGACGGTTCCTCTTGTCAAGGCGGTGCAGGCCGGTTACACAGCGGCCATCTCACACGTGACCTTCGCGATGGGCGGCTTGCTGCCTTCTCGCTCCGGTGGACAACGGGGCGCCCTCGGGCGTGGCGGTGTCTAATCTGGGTCACGGCGGACCAACCGGAAAGACCTGAAGGAATCCCTATGGCGCTCCCCGCGTTCAATATGCGTCAGCTGCTGGAAGCTGGCGTGCACTTCGGCCATCAAAGCCATCGTTGGAATCCGAAGATGTCGAATTACATCTTCGGCGCTCGCAACAACATCCACATCGTCGATCTCGCCCAGACCGTGCCCTTGCTGCATCAGGCGCTGGTGCAGGTCTCGGATGCCGTCTCGAAGGGCGGCCGCGTGCTGTTCGTCGGCACCAAGCGCCAGGCCTCCGAGGCCGTGGCGGAAGCCGCGCAGCGTAGCGCCCAATACTACATCAACCACCGCTGGCTCGGCGGTACGTTGACCAACTGGAAGACGATTTCGCAGTCGATCCGGCGCTTGCGCCAGCTCGATGAGATTCTGGCCGGCGACCAGACCGGGCGGACCAAGAAGGAGCTGCTGAACATCCAGCGCGAGCGCGACAAGCTCAATCAATCGCTGGGTGGCATCAAGGACATGGGCGGCCTGCCGGATCTGCTGTTCGTGATCGACACCAACAAGGAATCGATTGCGATTCAGGAAGCGCGAAAGCTCAAAATTCCGATCGTGGCGGTGGTCGACACCAACTGCGATCCCGACGGAATCGATCATCCGATCCCTGGGAATGACGATGCCGGGCGCGCGATTACGCTTTATTGCGACCTGATGGCGCGTGCTGCCATCGATGGCATCGAGCGCAGCCAGGCCGGTTCGGGCATCGACCTCGGCGCCGCCGAAGCACCGCCCGAGGAAGATCTCTCAGTGACGGCCGAGGCGGCCCCGGCCGCTTTCCAAGGCATCGATGCGCCACGCGGCGAAGCGGATGATCTCAAGCGGATCAGCGGCGTCAGCCCCAAGCTCGAGCAGAGCATGAACGACCTCGGCGTGTATCACTTCTGGCAGCTTGCCGAACTCGACGCCGATGCGGTGACTGCGCTGGATACAGCCCTGGAGACGCGGGGCCGGGTCTTGCGCGACGATTGGGTCGGCCAGGCAAAGAAGCTCGCGGAAGACGCTGCCGCCTGAGGCTGCTTGGTGACGTGGCCGCCCGCCTTGGGCGGCCATCGATATTCGTAAACCGCGGGCTGGAGCCTCCTCCCGACGGTAAATTGACCGTGCAACTGCAGTGCTTGCAGTTGCCCCAGCAGAGGCGAGACGCCAATGACGACGATCACCGCCGCAATGGTGAAGGAACTGCGCGACAAGACGGGCGCGGGCATGATGGACTGCAAGGGCGCCCTCACCGAGACCAATGGCGATGTCGAGCAGGCGGTTGACTGGCTGCGCAAGAAGGGCCTTTCGAAGGCTGCCAAGAAGGCTGACCGGATCGCGGCCGATGGCCTCATCGGTGTGGCCGTTGCCGGCAATACGGGCGCGGTGGTCGAGGTGAACTCGGAGACCGATTTCGTCGCGCGCAACGATACGTTCCAGTCGATGGTGCGCGATATCGCGGCACTCGGGCTCAAGGCCGAAGGCAGCCTCGATAAGCTGTTGGCGCAGCCCTATCCCGGTGCGGCAGAAAACGTCGGCGACCACGTCAAGGAGATGGTGGCGACGATCGGCGAGAACATGTCGGTGCGTCGTACAGCCGTTCTGACGGCCAAAACCGGAACGGTCGCCAGCTACGTGCACAACCGGGTTGCCGACGGCCTTGGCAAGATTGGTGTGCTGGTGGCTGTGGAATCGAGTGGGGCTGGCGAGTCGCTGGCTGAGATCGGCCGGCAGGTGGCCTTGCACATTGCGGCTGCCAATCCCCAGGCGGTCAGTCCCGAGGACTTGGATCAGGCCGTCATCGAGCGCGAGCGGCAGGTGTACCTGGAGCAGGCCAAGGCCTCCGGCAAATCGGCGGATATCGTTGAGAAGATGGTGGAAGGCCGGCTGCGGAAGGAATTCTTCTCGCAGGTTGTGCTCCTCCAGCAGGTGTTCTTCGGGCCCGGCGGTGACGGCAAGATGTCGGTCGAGCAGTACCTGAAGGGTGCGGAGAAAGCCGCCGGCGCGCCGGTTAAGATCGCCGGGTTTATCCGCTACGCGCTGGGTGAAGGCATCGACAAGAAGAGCGACGACTTCTCCGACGAAGTCGCGAAGCTGGTCAAGGGCTCCTAAGCGTGACAAAGCGGTGTCGCCGGGCGCGTTGCCGGGCGGCACGCTGAAGCGCGGTTGGCCGGCGTAGGCGTCAACCGATGGCCTCGATACCATCGCCGGACCCATTGCCAGCCCGCCGGTCGCGGCCCATAACACCGGCGCGGTCGGTGGCAGCAACGAGGGAGGTTGGCGATGGCAGGTGCGGGCGGTGGATTGCGCTATAAGCGCCTGTTGCTGAAGCTTTCCGGCGAAGCGCTGATGGGCGACGGTGCGTTTGGCATCGACATGGCCGTCTGCAACCGGCTGGCAGGCGATATCAAAGAAGCGGTGGATGCCGGCTGCACGATTGCGATCGTGGTTGGTGGCGGCAATATTTTCCGTGGCCTGACGGGCGCTGCGCGCGGCATGGACCGGGCGACGGGTGACTACATGGGCATGCTGGCGACCGTCATGAATGCGCTGGCGTTCCAGAATGCGCTGGAAGGCCAGGGTGTGGCGGCACGGGTGCTCTCGGCGATCCCGATGCCGACCGTCTGCGAGGCCTATGTGCGGCCGAAGGCGCTGCATCACATGGAGCGGGGACGGGTGGTGATCTTTGCCGCCGGTACCGGAAATCCTTTCTTTACGACGGATACGACGGCGGTTCTCAGAGGCATCGAGATGGGCTGCGACGCGGTTGCAAAAGCAACGCAAGTCGATGGCGTCTATTCCGCCGATCCCCAAAAGAACCCGGACGCGGTGCGCTACGAGACGTTGACCTATGACGAGACGTTGCAACGTAAGCTGCAGGTGATGGACATGGCTGCAATTGCGCTTGCCCGCGACAACGACATGCCGCTACTTGTGTTTTCAATCAAGGAGAGCGGTAATATCGCCAAGGCCGTACGTGGCAGCGTGCGGGCGACGGTAATTGCCGGGGCATCGTAAAGTGCGCGGGGGCGGCGGGTTGTAGAATGCCGCGTTTTGCCTGCCATCAGGGCAAGATGATGTGGTTCGCGCAAGGTGGGGCGAGCGTGCATTGGAGATCGCCCATTCGACGGGTTTGTTAATCAGGAGGCTGCAATGGCTGCGCCAACTTTCGACATCAACGATCTGGAGCGGCGCATGCGCGTGGCGCTGGATAACCTGAAGCGGGAATTCACGGGCTTGCGCACGAGCCGGGCGACGACAGCGATGCTGGATCCGGTGGTGGTCAATGTCTACGGCTCCCGGATGCCGCTCAACCAGGTGGCAACGGTGTCGACACCGGATGCGCGGACGCTTTCGGTGACGGTGTGGGACAAGAGCCAGCTGTCGGCGGTGGAGAAGGCTATTCGGGAATCCAACCTGGGGCTCAATCCTGTGATCGATGGCACGACGATCCGCCTTCCAATCCCAATTCTCAGCGCCGAACGGCGGCAGGAGTTGGCCAAGATTGCCCACAAGTACGCCGAAGGCGGGCGGGTGGCGGTACGCAATGTGCGCCGCGATGGCATGGATCTGCTGAAGAAGCTCGAGAAGGATAGCGTCATCAGCGAAGACGATCAGCGGCGCGATTCCGGCAAGCTGCAGGAGTTGACGGACAAGCTGATCAAGGAAGTCGATCAGATGCTGCAGGCGAAGGAAGCCGAAATCAAGCAAGTCTGATATTTGCCTGCTGGGGTTTGGCCGGATCATCTTCAGCGATCGCGCGTATGGTGATGAGGTTGCGCTTCAGGTGGGTCTCGACATTCGCGACGGGCGGCGCAACACTCATTGCGGGTGATGCAGTGCCTGAGACGATCTACTCGGCGGCAGGGCCTTTTTTCGGTGTTGGTTTGCGGGGCCGGTTCCGGTGCCGGTGTTGCTGCGTCAGACAGGTTCGCGCGGGCGCGCCGGCTGACGGTGAGAAGACCCAGCGGGGAGCCGGTGAGGGATGTGACCACAGATAGCCGTAACGTGAGCCTGGAGGCCGACTCCGGCGCGACGCCCCGCCATGTGGCCATCATCATGGATGGCAACGGGCGTTGGGCCAAGCAGCGGGGGTTCCCGCGTGCGGAGGGTCATCGCCGAGGTGTCGAGGCGGTGCGCAGGGTGGTGCGGGCGGCGCCTGAGCTTGGCGTTCGGATTCTCACCCTGTTCAGCTTTTCATCCGAGAACTGGAGCCGTCCGAGCACCGAGATCGACGATCTCATGGGGCTGATCAAGCGCTTCATCCGCAGTGATCTCGCCCGCCTGCACGAAAGCAACGTGCGCATTCGGGTCATCGGGGGAACGGACCGGGTGGCTCCCGACCTGCTGGCCTTGATCGAAGAGGCGAAGCGGCTGACCGAGGGCAACACCTCGCTGGATTTGGTGATTGCGTTCAATTACGGCTCACGCGCGGAAATCACGCGGGCGGTGCGGCGTCTTGCTGAACGGGTGGCGGCGGGCACGCTGCAGCCGGATGCCATAACGCCTGACGACATCGGGGCCGAGTTGGAGACGGCGGGGTTGCCCGATCCGGATTTGCTGATCCGCACCAGCGGCGAGATCAGGCTGTCGAATTTCCTGTTGTGGCAATGCGCCTATACGGAACTCGTGTTCCTCGACAGTTATTGGCCCGAGTTCGACAAGGACCAGTTTGCGGGTGCCATCGAGGAATACAGGCGCCGGCACCGACGCTTCGGTGGTCTGTAGTGGCGGACCAGGGCATGCGAGGCGGTCCGAAGGATCAGCAAGGTGACGTTGGCTTAGGCAGTGATGGCGCGGCGAGGTCTGCTCAGGGCAGCTTTAGCGACCTGTGGGTGAGGGTGGTTTCGGCTCTCGCGCTTGCGGCCGCGACACTGGCCATGACGTGGAGTGGGGCTTGGCCTTTTGCGGTGCTGGTGGCGGGCGTCGTTCTGGCTGTGTCATGGGAGTGGTTGAAGGTTGTGCGTCAGGCGAGTCCGGACCTGGCATTCGCGGTGTCGTGCTTTGCCGTGGTGGCCGGGGTGGTGCTCGCGGTTGGTCATCCGCCCATTTGGGCCGTTGCGGTGGTCGTTGGCGGCGGCGGGTTGGCGGCTGGCCTCGCGGCAAGGCAAGGGGCCTCCGGCGGCGGGTTTGGGGCTTTTTTCGGGACACTTTATGCGGGGCTGCCGGGTGTCGCGCTGGCGTGGCTTCGGGCGGGTGAAGGCTATGGGTTGCAGGCGGTGATGCTAGTGCTGCTGGTTGTGTGGGGCACCGATACGGGCGCCTATCTGGCCGGGCGTACCATCGGGGGGCCCAAGCTTTGGGCGCGGCTTTCGCCCAAGAAGACCTGGTCTGGTCTGATCGGTGGGGTGTCGGCTGCAGCGCTCGTGGCCTGGGGGCTGGCGCAATATCTCGGGAGCCAGCGAGCTGGCTCGGTGGCGCTGGTGGCGATCGTGCTCGCAATCATCAGCCAGGCGGGTGATCTCACGGAGTCTGCGTTGAAGCGGCGCAGCGGTGTCAAGGATGCCAGCCATCTCATTCCTGGCCATGGCGGATTCATGGACCGGGTTGATGGCTTGATTTTCGCTGCCGTTGCGGCGGCGCTTTGGGCCTACATGATGGACCCGTCGGCTCCGGCCATGGCTTTGCTGGGGCTGGGGCGTCCCTAGACGCGGCGGTTTGCGGTGGTGATTGGTCTGGCCTTGGCGCTACGACCCATGGGCCATGCAACTCAGGGTTCTGCCGATGCGGGTGTGCGGCGGTGTTTGACGTGAAAGCCGGCAGGTAGCGTTAATCATTCCTTGAAATTGTCGCATCGATCGCGCACCTGTTGCTTTGGTGCAACCGGATTTGCGCCACGACGGCACGGGCATTGCTAAGGAGAGGGCAGTGGCCGCTGAGCGACAGGTCTTATGGGGCCGTTTGCCCGAATGGTGCGCCTGCCATGACGTCTTGGCTGTGGTGGGTGCGCGAAACGCAGAAATGGAGCCTTCATGTTGGCCTCGATCATGAACACCCTGTCCTTCATCCTCCCGTTCCTGGGGGTGTTGACCGTCGTCGTCTTCATTCATGAGCTTGGCCATTTCCTGGTCGCCCGCTGGTGTGGCGTGAAGGTGCAGGCCTTCTCCATCGGGTTCGGGCGTGAACTGTTCGGGTTCAATGACAAGCACGGTACGCGCTGGCGGTTCGCCTGGATCCCACTCGGCGGCTATGTGCGTTTCATCGACGACGAGACGGCCGCTTCGACCTCGACGAAGGGCAGCCTGGAGCGTCTGAATAGCGAAGACCGGGCCGGCGCGTTCCAATCGAAGCCTGTGGGGCAGCGGGCTCTGGTGGTGGCCGCGGGACCGGCGTTCAATATCATATCGGCGGTTTTGAGCTATGCGATGGCCTTCTGGTGGTTCGGCCTCTACGGCACGGCGGCCGTCGTGGACGAAGTGGTGCCCGAGAGTCCGGCCGCCAAGGCTGGACTGAAGGCCGGCGACCGGATCACACAGATCTCAGGGCAACCGATCGAGTGGTTCTCGGACCTGCAAAAAGTGGTGAGCCAGAGCGCTGGCGAGACCCTGGCACTGCGGGTCGATCGTGACGGGAAACTCATTGAGCTGGCACTCACTCCGCATCTGCAGGAGGTCACCGATCCGTTGGGTAACAAAGTTCAGGTCCCGATGATCGGCGTCAAGCGGACGGGCGGCCGCGACAAGATCGAGCACAGGACCTATTCACCGCCGGCGGCGTTCGTGAAGGCGCTGACTGAGACGCGCGACGTCTCCTGGCAGATTATCTCCAGCCTGCCGAAGTTGCCTGGGGCGATCGTCAAGACCCTGTCGGGACAGCGACAGAGCGAGATCGGCGGGCCTGTGGCGATTGCCGAGATGACAGCGCATGCCACAAAAAGCGGCACGAGCGGCACGCTGACATGGATTGCTGTTTTTTCGATCATGCTGGGAATCATGAACCTGTTGCCGATCCCTGTCCTGGATGGTGGCCACCTCGTGTTCTACGCGTACGAAGCGGTGCGTGGGCAACCTCTGGATGAGAAGAAACAAGAGCTTGGCTTCCGCATCGGTCTGGCGATTTTGGCGACCATGATGTTCGCAGCGCTGCTGGGCGACATCATGCGCAAGCTTGGCATTGGCTGAACAAGGGAGAATCGGCCTATTAGTTGGCCGATGGGGCATTCTTGCCACTTCCAAGTCAGGGCCCGGTTCGTTAATAAGTTGCTAAAGGGAGTGTAGTCGTTCGCGACGGCAGTTGCCCTGCGTAGTGTGCCAAAAGGGACTTGGCGCAGCGTTGGGTGGGGATTGTTTCAGGACGTTAAACAGCGACTTTCGATGCCGACGAAGTTGCGTGTTTGGGGGCTCGGCACATAAAAAGGCAGACGCAAAGTATGCCAAAATACCGGACGATGATGGTCGGGGGACCACGGATTGCGGCACTGCTGGCGCTGATCTTGTTCAGCACGCTGGCGCCCGTAATGCATCAATCGACAAGCTCGGCACTGGCGCAAGGCGCCCGGATCAGCAGCATTCAAGTCGAGGGTAACCGGCGGGTCGGACCGGAAACGGTTCGCTCCTATTTGCGGTTTGCCGTTGGCGATTCCTACGACGCGGGCAAGGTTGACCAATCGATCCGCGCGTTGTTCGCGACCGGTTTGTTCGCCGACGTCGCGATCTACCCCAGCGGGGCGGCTGTGGTGGTCAAGGTGGTCGAGAACCCGGTGGTCAGTCAGGTCGCTTTCGAAGGCAATAGCGACGTCGACGATGCGACGCTGCGCGGCGAGGTGCAGTTGAAGCCGCGCGCTGTCTATACACGCGCCAAGGTGCAGGCCGACGTTCAGCGCATTCTCGATGTCTATCGTCGGCAGGGCAAATTTTCGGCTTCGGTCGAACCGAAGTTGATCGAGATCGGTGAAAGCCGGGTCAATGTCGTGTTCGAGATCAACGAGGGTGGCGCGACCAAGGTCAAGACCATCCAGTTCATCGGTAACCGGGCGTTTTCGGGTTCGCAGTTGCGCGATGTGATCACGACGCAGCAGTCCGGCTGGTTCGACTTCATCAAGAAGGCGTCGTTCTACGACCCCGACAGGCTGGCGCTCGATCGCGAGTTGCTGCGTCAGTACTATCTGAAGAACGGTTACGCCGATATTCGCATCGTTTCGGCCAATGCCGACCTCGACCGTGATGGTACGGGCTTCTTCCTGACGTTCGTGGTGGACGAGGGCGTGCGCTACACGTTCGGCGACGTGCGGGTCGAGAGTTCCTTGCCCGGTTTGAGCACGGCGGCCTTGCGCTCGCAGGTCCTGACCGATCCAGGCGAGACCTATAACGCTGCTGATATCGATAAATCGGTCGAGCGATTGACGCTGCAGGCAGCCGAGCTGGGTTTTGCCTTCGCTCGGGTGAGGCCGCGCGCCAACCGTGAGCCTGAAGGCAGCAAAATCTCGCTGGTCTACACGATTGACGAGGGCGCGCGGATCTACATCGAGCGGATCAACGTGATCGGCAACACGCGGACACGCGACCACGTCATCCGGCGCGAGTTCCGCCTGGCGGAAGGTGATGCCTATAACCCGCTGCTTGTCGATCGCGCAAAGAAGCGTTTGCAGGGCCTCGGCTTCTTCAAGACCGTCGAGGTCAAGCGGAACCCAGGGTCTGCACCCGATCGGGTGATCCTGGATGTCGAGCTGGTCGAACAGCCGACGGGTGAACTCTCGTTCGGTGCGGGCTATTCGACGAGTGAAGGCATCATCGGCGACATCTCGCTGACCGAGCGGAACTTGATGGGCAATGGCCAGTTCTTGCGCTTGCGTCTGTCGGGATCGCTGGAGCGGTTGCAGATCGACTTGAGCTTCACCGAGCCGCGCTTTCTCGACCGCAACCTGGCTGCCGGCTTCGACCTCTTCCACAAGGAGGTCACGAATTCGGCGACGGCGTCCTACAACAACCGGCGCACGGGTGGCAGCCTCAGGCTCGGCTATCCGCTGTCTGAGAACCTTTGGGCACAGAACTACTACACGATCTCACGCGATGAGATTTACGACGTCGACACCAATTTTGCTGACGGCAAGGTGGCCTCTCGCGCCATCCGCGAGGCCGAGGGTGTGTCGTTCACATCGCTGGTCGGTACGACGCTGACGTATGACAAGCGCAATCATCCCCGCAATCCGACCGAGGGTTTCTATCTCTCGGGTGGCGTGGACTTTGCCGGTGTGGGTGGCGACGTGCAGTATGTGCGGTTGTCCGCAGAGGGTCGCTATTACTATCCCATCACCAACAACATTACCTTCGTTGGCCGAGTGGTTGGCGGTCATGTGGAGGGCTGGGGTGGCGACGATGTGCGCTTGATCGACCTCTACTACAAGGGTGGCGAGACCATTCGCGGCTTCAATCGGTCTGGCTTCGGTCCGCGTGATCTCGTGACGGGCGATGCCATCGGCGGCAAGACGTTCTATGCGGCAACAGCGGAAGTCCGTTACCCCCTACCGTTCGTGCCGGATGATCTGGGTATCAAAGGTGCGGTGTTCGTCGATGCTGGTTCGTTGTTCTCGATCAACAACAGCTCGAAGAACCTCAATGGTCAGGCGGACCCAATCACGGGGGTTCCAGTCGATATCGCAGACTCGTCCAAGCCCCGTGTGTCGGTCGGCACCAGCTTGATCTGGGACTCGCCGCTTGGGCCACTGCGAGCTGACTTCGGCTGGGCGCTGATGAAAGAGACGTACGACAAGGACCAGTTGTTCCGGTTCGGCGCGAGCACCAAGTTCTAAGCTCGCTGGGTTGATCGTCTCGCGAAGACGTCAAGACCTTTCAAAACGCCTCTGCTGTGCTGCGGGGGCGTTTTGCTATCTTGCGGGGGGCTTGGGGCGCGCGGTGGGCATGTGCGTGGCCGCGCTCTATCGTCTCTATCGGCTCCGGAGTGGGTTCGGGCGGCTGGCGTGAAGGGCGGGCGTGTGGTTAAAGGGGCGGCATCGCCGCTGAGGACACATCCCCGATGGAGCATCCCGGTTTTTTCGAGCGTAAGGGGCCCTTTGACTTGTCGGAGGTGGCGCGACATACGCAGTCGCAGGCGCCGGAAGGTGCAGCCGGTGGGCTGAGGCTGGGAGATGTTCGTCCGCTCGATCTGGCCGGGCCCGGCGATCTGACGTTTGTCGACAACCGGAAATATCTGTCTGCTTTGGCCGGGACGAGAGCGTCTGCGTGTCTGGTTGCGCCGGCCTTTGCCGACCGGCTGCCCGCGAACGTGACGGGCTTGGTGACGCCCGTCCCGTATCATAGTTTTGCGCTGGCGCTGCAGCTTTATTATCCCGATGCCATGCGTCCGAAGGGAGCGGAATACGCTGCCGCCGATGGGCATGGGTTCGTGCATCCTTCGGCGCTGGTCGAAGAGGGGGCGATCATCGAGCCGGGCGCCGTGGTCGGGCGCGAGGCGGCGGTGGGCCGGGGCACGATCGTGGCGGCTGGCGCGCTGGTCGGCTACCGGGTGACGGTGGGGCGTGGCAGCTACATCGGCCCGGGGGCGAGCGTGACGCATGCCTTGCTTGGTAACGAAGTGATCATCCACTCAGGCGCCCGGATTGGCCAGGACGGCTTCGGCTTTGCCATGGGGCCGAAAGGGCACCTGAAGGTGCCGCAGATTGGCCGGGTGATCATTCAGGACAAGGTGGAAATTGGGGCCAATACCACCATCGATCGAGGGTCTCTTAAGGATACGGTCATTGGAGAGGGCTCGAAAATTGATAATCTCGTGCAAATCGGGCACAACGTGGTGCTTGGTCGGCATTGTGTGATCGTTGGTCAAGTTGGGATCTCCGGATCGACAGTGCTGGGCGATTTCGTGGTCATGGGTGGCCATTCCGGTGCGGTGGGTCACGTCAGCATCGGTAGCGGAGCCCAGATTGCCGGCAACTCGCACGTCACGGACGATGTGCCGGCAGGGGCGCGCATGGGCGGTAATCCGGCGCGGCCGTTTCGTGAATGGGCACGAGAGATTGCCGCCGTCCGCCGTCTTGCCATGGGGCGCCGGACGGGCGCGCAGAAAGATGAAGGCTGAGCCGGACTAACGGCTACGGCGATGCTGAGAGAAGGTTGGCCGGAATGCAGAAGTTGACCGAAGCCGAAGCCAATGCGGGTGCGGAGCTTGCTTCCGTGGATGTGGCGCGGGTCATGCAACTTCTACCGCACCGCTATCCGTTCCTGTTGGTCGATCGGATCAAGGACATGTTGCGCGACGAAAGCTGCGTCGGCATCAAGAACGTGACGATCAACGAGCCGTTCTTCCAGGGCCATTTTCCCAAGTACCCGGTGATGCCGGGCGTTCTCATCATCGAGGCATTGGCGCAAACGGCGGGCGCACTGTGCGTGCATAACGCTGGTGTCACGGAAATTCCGCACATCGTCTATTTCCTGGGGATCGACAAGGCCAAGTTCCGCAAGCCGGTCGTGCCTGGAGATCAATTGCATCTTCACGTTAAGAAGATTAGGAGTCGTGGACCAGTCTGGCGTTTCTACGGGGAGGCGAAAGTGAACGATCAGCTTGTCGCCGAGGCCGAGATCAGCGCCATGATCGTGGATCCACAAGATGCCAACAAAGCCTGATATCCACCCGACGGCCATCATCGAGGACGGCGCACGCGTCGGCGATGGGGCCCAGATCGGCCCCTACTGCGTGGTTGGCTCTGATGTGGAGCTTGGGGCCGGTTGCGTGCTGCTGTCACATGTCGTCGTGGCCGGGCGCACGCGTATCGGGTCTGGCACCAAGATTTTTCCGTTCGCTTCGATTGGGCATCAGCCGCAAGATCTGAAGTTTGCGGGCGAGCCCTCAACGCTCGAGGTGGGGGCTGATTGCCTCATCCGTGAAGGCGTGACGATGAATCCGGGGACGGCGGGTGGTGGACTGAAGACGGTGATCGGGGACAAGTGCGCCTTTCTCGCCAACAGTCACGTCGGTCATGATTGCCATGTCGGCAGCAACGTCATCTTCTCCAACAATGTCATGCTGGCGGGCCACTGCACGGTTGGCGATTTCGCCATTCTCGGGGGCGGGGCGGCCGTCATCCAGTTCGCTCGCGTGGGTGCGCATGCCTTTCTCGGGGGCATGTCGGGCCTCGAGAACGATCTCATTCCCTACGGTATGGCGCTCGGCAACAGGGCTTATCTCTCGGGTTTGAACGTCATCGGATTGCAGCGGCGGGCCTTTCCCCGCGATGAGATCCATAAGCTGCGCCGGGCCTACCGGCTGTTGTTTGCCAACGAGGGCACGCTGAGTGAGCGCGTCGAGGACGTGGCGACGGAATATGCCTCGCACGCTGCGGTGCAGGAGATCGTCGCGTTCATTCGCCAGGGGGGCAAGCGGTCGCTATGCACGCCCCAGGTCGGCCGTGGCGACTGAGCGGGGGCGTGCTCGGCAGGAGGCCGTTGGAGGCGCCCAAGCTGAACCACAGCCCTTGGGAATCCTAGCGTGTGCCGGCCAATTGCCGCTGGAGATTGCCGCCGCGGCCCGGGCGGCTGGGCGTCCGATCCACATCGTTGCCATCGAGGGGTTTGCGGACGACGCGGTGAAGGCCTACCCGCATGAGCGGGTGCGGCTCGGCCAGATCGGACGCATGCTGGCATCGTTCGCGCGGGCAGGCGTGGGGCAAATCACCATTGCCGGGGCGATGCAGCGGCCGAACCTGCTGACGCTGAGGGTCGACCGGGGCTTCTTTGCCAATTTGCCGGCGGTGCTGGCGCTGACCAGAGGCGGGGACGACACCGTCTTGCGGCGTGTGGTGGCGTTTTTCGAGGGGCATGGACTGAAGGTGGCCGGCGTCAGCGAGGTGGCGCCTGCTTTGCTTGCCAGTGAAGGACCAATGGCGTTGCGGGTCGCGAGCGCCGCCGAGCTGGCAGCCTGGCAAAGGGCTGCTCGGCTGGCGCGCGATCTGGGTCCGTTCGACGTGGGACAGGCGATTGTGGCGTCGGCAGATGCCATCGTTGCGGTTGAGGGGGTGCGGGGCACCGACGCCATGTTGCGGGATCTTGGACCGGATGGGCTCGGTACGGGCCTGGGGCGCGGTGGCGTGCTCTTGAAGCTTGCCAAGCCGGGGCAGGAGATGCGTGTCGATGTGCCGACGATTGGGCCTGAGACCGTGAGGTTAGCGCATGCGGCCGGGCTGACGGCGATCGGCGTGGGCGCCGGCGGGACGATTGTCCTGGAACGCGAGAAGACCGTGGCGACAGCCGATCGGTGTGGGATGGCGCTGGTCGGTTTGCGCCGCGAGATCGAGAAGGACGATGGCGGGGCGGCGGCTTTCGTGGGGGAAGCCGATGCGGGAGTGCCGGTGATGGGCGACTTCATCGCCCGGCGGACTCCGACGCCAGGAGACCGGCGGGATTTGCGGATCGGACGGGCCGTGCTGGAGGTGGTGAAAGCGCACGGAGCCGGTGGCGCGGTGATCGTGTCGCGGGAGCATGTGCTCGGCGTGAGGGGGCAGTTGCCGCTGGTCGGGTTCGTTGCCGCGCAGCGGACGGCACCCCATTGGGGGCGCAGGCTGTTGAAGGGGCGGCTCGGGGTTCTGGTGATCGACGAGCGGGAGGAAGCCCAGCGCGATGTCGATGGGGCGTCGCATGTCATCAAGCGGGAGCTTGCGCAAGCGGCAATGGATGCGGGTCTGGCGGGGGTGGCGGTGCTGGGTTCGGTGACTGGGGATGAGGCGCGGCTCGATGCGACGGCATGGGCCAACGAGGCCAAGTTGTTCCTGGTGGCCTATGGGGCTCAGCCGTGAGTGGGCCGCTGCGCCTTTTCCTGGTGGCGGGGGAGCATTCCGGGGATGCGCTCGGCGGACGTCTGATGCGGGCGATCCAGGCGCGAGAGGGCGGCGACGTCAGCTTTGCCGGTGTGGGTGGTCCGGAGATGGAAGCGGAGGGTTTGCGGTCCTTGTTTCCACTTTCCGATGTTGCCGTGATGGGGCCGCTGGCGATCCTGAAGCGTTTGCCGCGGCTTGTACGGCGCATCAATGAAGCGGCGGCGGCGGGGATCGCGGCCAAGCCGGACGCGGTTGTGATCATCGACAGTCCCGAGTTTACGCATCCGATTGCGCGGCGCATCCGGCGGCGATTGCCGGACGTGGCGATCTTCGACTACGTCAGTCCGAGCGTTTGGGCGTGGCGGCCGGGGCGCGCGACACGGATGCGGGTTTATGTGGATCATGTCCTGGCACTCCTTCCATTCGAGCCGGAAGTGCACCAGCGCCTCGGCGGTCCGCGCTGTACCTATGTGGGACATCCACTGGCGGAGCGACTGGACGAGATTGCGTCCGTCGACGCGGGGCCGCTGCGGGCCGAGCTGGGGTTGGATCCCGCGGCCAAGACCGTGACCGTGTTGCCGGGCAGCCGGAGGTCGGAAGTGGAGCGGCTGATGCAGCCGTTTGGCGAGGCGTTGGCGAGGGTTGAGGCGCATGTCGGTGCGCTCAACGTCGTCATTCCCGCCGTCGACCATGTGCGCGCGGTGATCGAGCAGGGGCTTGGCGCGTGGAGCGTGCGGGCGCATGTGGTCAGCGGCGAGGCGCGCAAGCTGATGGCGTTCCGGGCGGCTGATGCGGCCCTTGCCGCCTCGGGCACTGTGACCCTGGAGCTCGCCGTTGCGGGGACGCCGATGGTTGTTGGCTACCGGGTGGATGCGGTGGCGGCCCGGCTGCAGTTTTTGGTCAAGACGCCCCACTTTGCGCTCTCCAACCTCGTGTTGGGGGAGCGGGCCTTTCCCGAGTTGATGCAGGACGATTGCACGGCCGAAAAGCTGGCAGAGGCGTTGGTCGGCATCCTGCAGGAGGGGCCGGTGCGGTCGGCACAGCTGGCGCACTTGAGGGACGTGCCGGGTCGCTTGCGAATCGAAGAGCACAGTCCCAGCGCGGCTGCGGCGGATGTCATCTTGCGTGCTCTGCGCGACAGGGGGGCGGTCTGATCGGTTTTGCTTAACCGCGAGGGGGCGCAGGTCTTTACATCGGGGCAAAGCATGCCTATCTGAGCGCTTCTATGCGCCGTCTTGCGGCTTCATGACCTTCTCAGCACCTGGGGGCCACATGCGATGGCAAAACTCGAAACGTTCCCTTCTGCCGACGCGCTGATTGCCGCGAACCCGCCGGAGCGTCCGGTGGTTGGGTTCCGCCCACATGCAGCGGCCCGGGCGGCGCGATGGTTTCTCAAGAATTTCCCCGGCGACGTCGCCTACGCCTACAAGGCCAACAGCAACGTGTTTCTGCTGGGCGCGCTCTATGGCGCGGGCATCCGGCATTTCGATGTCGCCTCGCTGCCCGAACTCGAGGACGCGCGGACTATTCCCGACGTCTCCTTCCACTTCATGCACCCGGTGAAGCCGCGCCACGCCATCCGGCGGGCGTTTGCGCTGGGCTGCCGTTCGTTCTCGCTCGATACCGAGGAGGAGCTGGAGAAGATCCTGGAGGAGACCGGCAACGCGCGCGACCTGATCTTGTGGGTGCGCATTACGGTGCCGGCGAAGAACAGCCGCTTGCCTCTGGAGCGCAAGTTCGGCGCCATCGGCGAGGAGGCGGAGCGGTTGGTCATGCGCACGCGGCAGGCTGCGCGCGAGCTTGGCATTACCTTCCACGTCGGCTCGCAGACCGTGAAGCCGGACGCCTACGCGTTTGCGCTGGAAGAGGTCGGGCGGTTGATCGTGAAGGCCGGCGTGGTGGTCGACCGGGTCGATGTGGGCGGTGGATTTCCCTCGCGCTACTCGAACGAGGTGCCGGCGCCGCTTTCGATTTCACCGATGTGATCCGGGAAGCCGTCGACAAGCTGCCGGTTGGCGAACGGTGCCGCATCATGTGCGAGCCGGGCCGGGCGTTGGTGGCTGAGGCCGAAGCCTGGTGGTGCGCATCGATGCACGGCGTGGCAACAATCTCTACATCAACGACGGCAGCTACGGCATGCTGTTCGATGCGGCGCACTTGGGCTTCATCTTTCCGGTGCGCGTGGTCGGGCGTGAATTGCCGGCGAACTTGCCGTTGGCGGGCTTCGAGATGTGGGGGCCGACGTGCGATTCGATCGATCACATGCAGGGACCGTTCATGCTGCCCGAGGGCGTGCGGGAGGGTGACTACCTGGAGATCGGCAATACGGGCGCCTATGCCCGCGCCATCGCGGGCCGGTTCAACGGCTATGGCGAGTACGACGAGGTGATCTTCCAGGATGCGCCGATGTTCTCGATGTATGGCGATGCGGCGCGTGAAGGGGCTGCGGCCTGACTGCCGGTCGCGCGCGGGTGGCGGTGGTGAAAGGGTGTGAGGCCGGCTGGTCCGCGTGACTGCCGGCCTCGACCTATTTGGGTGCCTTTCGGCCTCGTCCCGGATCGGACCTATGGCTGCAGGCTTAGGGAGATGAGCCAGATGACGACGCCCAGCGCAATGAAGCTCGACTACCTGCCGGGGGCGGAAAGCTTTCTCGATCCGCTGCGGCTCGATGCCGACACCCCGGAGAAGGCGCGTGCCGTGGTGATCCCGTTCGGGCTCGAAGCCTCGGTCAGCTACGGCAGCGGCACGGCGCGGGGACCAGCTGCCATCATGGCGGCGAGCCATCAACTCGAGCTGTTCGACGAGGAGCTTTGGCGCGAGCCTTATCGCGACTACGGCATTGCGGCGGTGCGCGAGCCTAAGATGCCGGGGACGGTGGAAGGTGCGCTGGATTTGCTGGAGGGCTTGGTTGAGACGGTGGTGGCACAGGGCCGGTTGCCGTTCGTGCTCGGTGGCGAGCATTCGTTGACGGCGGGGGCGATCCGGCCGTTCGTGCGGCGTTATCCGGATCTGGTGGTGCTGCAGATCGATGCATGCGGATCTGAGAGACGGCTATCTGGGCGAGCACTATTCGCACGCGGCCGCCATGCGCCGGGTGCTCGATCATCAGGGTGTGCGGTTGGTCCAGGCTGGCATTCGTGCCATGTGCCGGGAGGAAGCGGACTGCGAAAAGAACCGCAGCCGGATCGACCTGCATCTTGGACTGGAGCAGCGCCAGTGGGATCTCGCGCGGATGATGGCGCCGCTCAAGGGCAAGCCGGTTTACATCACGGTCGACATCGATGGCCTCGATGGGTCGATCATGCCGGCGACGGGACGCCGACGCCGGGGCCTCGACTATCTGACGACGCTGGCAATTCTGCGCGGGGCTTGCGAGGCCGGCAAGGTGGTCGGCATGGATCTCGTCGAGCTGGCGCCGATCGAGGGCTGCACGCCTACGACTTCCTGGCCGCGCAACTGGCGCAGAAGATGCTCAACTATGCGCTGTCGGGGACGAGGCTGGGTGAGCCGGGGCGACGCCTGCGCTATTTGCGGTCGCGGATGATGACGCTGGTAATGGGCTTGCCGGTGGTGTTGGGCACGAAACGGCCGCCAACCACCACGCCGAGGTCGCCGAGCACCATGATGTTCTGCGTGCCGCCGATGCCCGACTGCAGGTGCAGCACGCTGGCATCATGCGCGCCGAGCATCAGGATATTCGGTTCGAGATCGTCACCCTTCTGGTAGACGCCGACGTTGGTGTTGCGCGTGCCAAGTTCGGTGACCGTCGAGGGAGTTACGGTTGCCGTCCTGAACTTGCACATGACGTTGTTGGCGATGCCGATGACGGTCTGCGAGGCAGAGTGAAATTGCCACGTTGGAACACGGAACCAGCGTTGATCGGCGGGTTCTGCGGGATGACGGTATAGATCTCTTCAATGGTCGCGCCGTCGGTGGCCTGGGGAATGCCGGCGCCAGGCACACCCCGTTTTGGGAGCGCGGGATCGTCGAGCACGGACTGGAAACCGCTGCCAGTGGTTTGGGCTTGCGCCAGGAGGCGGCCCCCGACGCAAGGGCAACGGCCAAGCCGATTGCAGCCAGCGACGTCGAGATGCGGGGGAACGCGTACGTGGCCATTGAAATATCCTCGTGGGGCAAAGATCGGCAGATCGGCAGGTTCATCAGTTATAGCAACAGGCTTGGCTCAAATCGCCTTGCCACCCCGCAGTTTCAACGCGCAATGCACGGGGGCCTTTCCGGGTATCGTGACCACGAGACGGGCTTCGGCAGTCGCGCCGTCGGGCAGGTTGAAGGTTTGCCGGGTCAGCGTGCGCTCGCCGGGCTGGTCCAGGGCGATGGCGCCTGCGTTGGCAGACCGTGATGAGCCGCCAGGGCCGGTCTTTTCGAGTGTGAACTGGTAGGCGCCGCGAAGGGCCTCGCCAGCGATCGCTACGGCGGAGAGCTGGATCAGGCCGCGGTCGGTGGCGTGACGGATTTCACAGACAAGCGGGCCGTCAGCGGCGTGGGCCGTTTCGGTGCTCACGATGGCCGCCAATGCTGTGGTCGCCGCGATGGCCAAGCGGGAGGACTGTTTCATGGCGTCCCTCCTGTTGGGAGCATCGGCGGCGTGTGCCGCCGATGCTGGTCGTGTGTCAGACGAGACCGATCAAGGGTCTTGTTCAGGTTGAACGTGCCGGGGACCATGATGTTGGTCGCATGAACCGGGGCGACGGGGGTCAGCACGATGCCGCCGGTGACATTCACCGTCAGACCGATGAGGTCGAGGCTCGGTACGGCGGGAGGCGTCGTGAACGAAAGTGCCATGGCTTGGGCTTGGAGGTACACACCGTTGGCAGTCGTGAAGTGATCCGCGATGGTGGTGTTCTGGTAGACCTTTGCCTCGTTGCCGATGCCGGTCTGCACCGTGTTCGACAAGTTGGAACCACCGTTAGCGGCGAACTGGACGGTCGTTGCGTCGTTCGTGCTGCCGTATTGTTCGATCGTGGCGTTGTTGATGCCACCGTTGGCCAGGACCTGGAGGATACCGGCAGAATTGAAGTCACCCTGGCCGGCGGGGCCGCCCTGTGTGATCTTGCCGTTATTCGTGCTGCCATCAGCGAACTGGGCAATTTCAGGCGGTGGAGTTATCGCTGAAGATCTGCTGGTCGACGAAAGCGATGTTGGAGCCGCCGTTGGTGGCCATCTGCGGGGTCTTGGGTAATCGTTCTGGCCACCCTGGATGTTGGTCAGGGAGTTGACGCTGCCGCCTTGCGCGACCTGGAGGACGTCCAGCCGTTTCGTTGTTTGGTGGGGCCCGCTCCGCCGGGACCGCCGTTGTTCTGGGTGTTGATGACGGAGTTGCTCGGAGGCACCTGATGCGTACTGGAGCACATTGAGATGCTGGCCAACAGCGCCTGGGCCGAATGCACTTTCCTGGCTGCTGGTGACTGCGTTGGTTGGGCCCGAGTCATTGAGCCAATTGCCAGATGTCGGCGGTGTTAGTGATGCCGGTCTGGGTTGCTGAGATGGTGTTTGCGCCACCAGGATTGGCAAATTGGATGCCGACGATGCTGTTGTCGATGCCGGTCTGGGTGCTGTTCTTTGTGTTAAAGCCGCCGCTGCCAGCGCCAGCCTGAAGTGTCAGTCGAAGTTGCCGGAGCCGGTCTGGGTGGAGGTGTTCTTGTTGAAGATGCCGAGCTGGATGATGCCGGCCTGATTGCCCGCGCCTAACTGATTGATGGCGTTTTCGTTGTCTTCGGCAAATGCCGGTGTTGCGATGACGAGTGCAAGTAGACTGACGCTGCCTAAGAGTGACTTCATTTTGCGTTTGCTCCCTCCCGAGCCAAATGCCGGGAAACGAAGGCCTATGATGATCCTCGGGCCCCGCTTTTTTGTAAGAATATGCAGAAACCAAAAGATCACGTGCTTCCAATGCTGTGCACGCACAAATGAGTGTTTCAGATCAGGAATAGACGGCAATCAAACGATGTTCTCAGGGTTAAATTAACTGTTTCAGCAATTGCCAGTTGAGGCCGTCGTCCGGGCGGTGCAGCCGTGAGCTGAGGATTGTGGAAAGCGGGCACAAGTCGGCTTGCTGGCGGCGCCCTTTGTGCCGAATCACTTAGCAATGGCCGCATGTTTTTTATGCGGGAGGTATGGCCCATGTTGATAACGACTTTCAGGCGCTCAGCCGTATTGGCAACGGCACTACTGCTGGGGCTTTCGGCAGCGCCGTCGATTGCTGCCGATCTTGTCTACACACCGGTCAATCCGAATTTCGGCGGGAGTCCGTTCAACGCGGCGGGTCTGCTGGCCAGCGCTGAAGCACAGAAGAAATACAAGTCGTCGAGCGATTTTCCCGCCTTCCCGGATGTGGTCATCAATCCCACACCGGATCCCGATCCGCCGACTACGCCGACGACGACCCCAACGACATCGACCACGGCACGCTCTGTTCCGGCCTCAACGGAGCTGAGCCGGGCATTGGGCCTCAGCCTCGACTGAGTGTCCTTGCCTCTTATGTCATTCCTTGACGCCCCGTAACGGTGTTGCGCGCAGTCGTGCGTATTTTTTGTACCAGAGAGGTCATTCCTAATGGTGTTTAAGCTTTTGCGAAGCCTTGCCTCATTTGCCATTCTTGGTGCCGTTGCAGGGTGCGCAGCTGGACATGCGGACGACCCACTGGCGCGTGCGGCCAAGCCCGTGACCGTGACCAAAGCCGGGCGCCTGCTGACCAAGCTTCCGCCAGCGGGTCACAAAACGCGCGTTGCGGTTTATTCGATTGCGGACAAGACCGGTCAGCGCAAGGCCTCCGAGACGGTGGCGCTGCTGTCGACCGCTGTGACCCAGGGCACCGAGGATATTCTTCTCGATGTCTTGAGGCGGGCCGGCAGGGGCTCGTGGTTCGAGGTCGTGGAGCGTGCGGGGCTGCGCAATGTCTTGCAAGAGCGCAAGATTGCCGAACTCAACCTCAAGCGCGTGAACGACGAACATGTGGCGGCCGATCGCGAAGATATGGTGCGGGAACTCGACCGCCTGGAGCGCGAGCTGACGAAGTCAAAGGTGGCACAGTTCAACGAGAAGGAAGATCTCAAGCTGCGGGAGATCGACTTTGCGGTCGCGCAGGCGCGGGACAAAGACAAGGCGGCCGCTGCGCTGGCGAAAAGCTTGATCGAGGCGCAGGAACGTCAGGAGGCAGAGCGGCGCGCGCGGTTCGACAAGATTCAAAAGGCGGACGAGGCGAAGCTCGAATCGCTTGCGCAGGGTAAGGGCGTCAATGCGCAGCTGGAGCAGGTGCGCGCGGGCCTCGCCAACGCCATTGCCCAGGAGCGCGAACGGCGGACCGTCGCGGACGCACAGATCGCCAAGGCCAGGGCGGAAGAGCACGCACGCAAGCAGCGGGTGGCCAAGGAGATTGCGGATCTGCAATTGCGCCGGGAAGCGAATGGGGCTGATTCCAAGGCGGGTGCCATCACCTACAGGATCGAGTCTCTGCGGCGGCGCATTACCGATCAGTTGAATTATCTGAAGGAGCGCAAGCCGCATGATTTGCCGCCGATGAAGGTGGCGAAGTATGTCATCGAGGGCGCGGTTGTCGGGTACGACACCAACGAGACCACGAAGGGGATCGGCGCGCGCTTCCTCGGCATCGGCGGCGACAAGAAATACCGGCACGACATCGTAACGGTGGCGCTGCGGCTGGTTGATGTACGCAACGGTGAAGTGCTGGCGTCGGCCTCCTCGACGAAACATATCTATGCGGTGCTGATCCAGGGCGGCGTCTACCAATACGTCGCCGTCGACAAGATCCTCGAAGTGGAAGGCGGACTGTCGCGCAACGAGCCGACGACGCTTGCCGTGCGCCATGCGGTCGAGCATGCGTTGCACGAGATCATCCCGGAGGGTGTGGAGCGGGGCGTGTGGAACTTTGCCGACGCGGCGGCGGGTGCCGACTATGTCGCCAAGTGGAGAGCAAAAACCGAGCGGCCGCTGCTGACGGCGGGACTGCGGAACTAGGGCACGGCAGTCGGCATATCGGGCACTCTTGAGCTGGGCTCAACCGCGAAAGTGGTGATGGCACCTTGTCGGACGTGGCGTTATTTCATCAGCTCGCTCGCGAGGCGTGGGGCCACCGCGATGGTGTCGCGATGGCCACGATGCGCCTGCTAGTTGCGCAGGTATGGGCAGAGTTGGCGCGGACCACCGCCGTAGGGCTGGAACGTGCCGTCGCTCCAGCGGAAAGAGCGGTAGCGGTCGTCGCAACGCTCCCAGCGATCACCGTACCGGCTTTGCGAATTCGCAATGGCGCCGCCAATAATCATTGCGGCGATGCCGGCTGCGACTGCGGCGCCGGAAGGACCGCGATGGTGACGATAGCCATAGTACCGGTGCCCCCTGAACCCGTGACGCCGGACGCCCACGCCGGGGTGTCGGCGATGGGGACGAAAGACCCCGTGGCGACCGCGACGATGCTGCACGGTTTGCACCAACTCGCCGACTTGAGCTGACTGAGGTCGCGAGGCTGGTGGTGCGGCAAAGGCAAACCCCGGCATGGAGGCGGGAACCGCGAGGGTGCCAGCCAGCGCCATTGAAACGCTCAAGCGGGAGATGGTTGTCATGTGCTGCTCTCCTGTTGCGTGACACACCGCCGCCCGAAGAGGGCTGACGAGACTGCCACCAATCAGAACGGAGCAGCGACGTGCCGTTGATCATGTGAAGGCAACGGACGAGCCGCGCTTTAGTTCCCTGAAAACCGTCCTTGTATTTTTTTTCGTGGTCGTGGCTGGCTTGGGCGAGAGCCCTAGTGGCGGCAGCGAAAGCACAACGGGCTTCTTGGAAGTGGCGTGATGACTTGGGTCGGAGGAGCTGAGCGCGCAGATGTCTTGGCGCGTCCTGCAAGGTGCGTTCGGACACCTGCGCGCTCAGGTGATTACTCTAGTCCAACCGTGGCGCGTCGAGCTTGTGAACCAGGCCTTCGGTGTCGGGCTTCCAGGCGGGATAGCGCTTCATGATCAACGGATCGTGGCCGGGGATGACGTTGCGCAAGCCACCGGCAAGCTCGATCAGGCGATCGTAGGACTTGAGCGTGGCTGCCATGTCGATGGTGATATAGAACGGGCGGCGATTTTCGATGTTCTCGTAGAAATGGACGACGTCGGAGGCGAGCACGACGGGGCCGTTGGCGGTGTTGACGCGCAGCGCTTGGATGCCCTGCGAATGGCCCGGCGACTTGTGCACGGTGATGCCCGGTGCGATCTGGCCGTCGCCGTCGTGAAAGTGGACGCGGCCGGAGTAGACGTTCTTCACCATCTCGCAGACGTGATCGAGCGAGAACGGCACCTTCATCGAGGCTTCACACATGCATTTACCCGTGGCGTAGGCCATTTCGGCCTCCTGCAAGTGGAACTTGCAGTTGGGAAAATGGTGCATGGTGCCGGCGTGATCGAAGTGCAGGTGGGTGATGACGGTGTCTTTGATGTCGGCAGCCTTGATGCCGATCTTTTCCAGGACCTCGACCGGTTCGGCGGTGATCTTGCGGCCGCGGGCCTTGGCTTCCTTGTGGTCAAAGCCGGTGTCGACAAGGATGGTGCGCTTGTCGTTGCGGATGACGAAGACGAAGTAGTCGATCGGCATCGGCGAGGCGTGATCATCGGGCAGGGGATGGAGGAAGTTTTCGGCGCGTTTACGCTCGGTCACGCCGCCGTATTTGACGGACAGGATTTCATAGGTCTCAGACATGAATTGCTCCTCGTTGGCGGGCCACAGGAGGCCAGCATGGCAATTGCCGGGCGTGAGGGGAAGGGTTTGTGCATGAAAAGCGCATTGCGGGAACCCCACGTATTGCTTACATGGCAAGGCCTTCCAAGAGGCGGCGAGAGTGAGTGCAGTCATGCCGATCAACGTTTCGTTCTTGCAGGATTTGCTGACCACCGTCGCGGAGCGTGGGCGGCTCTACCTGCCCGATGCTTTGCTTGGGGCGGAACGCGACGACATCGCAACGTTGATCAATTCATTGATGTCGGGACGGGGTGAGGCTTCTGGCGTGGCAATCGCGCGGGAGCTGCTGGATCACTACGGGCGGCTGACGCCGGAAGACCGCAAAGCCTTTTTTCGCATCATTGCCGATCAGCTCAATCCCGATCAGGAGGCGGCATGTGCGGCGGCGCGGGCCTATGCGGCTGATCCCGGCGAGGCCAGCCTCCATAAATTGCGGGCGGCGATCGAAAGTCCGCGGCAAGAGTTTTTTCGCCGGCTCAATCTGGCGCCCGGTGCGACAGGGCAAATCGTCAATATGCGGCGAGATCTCGGCCGGGCGATGAAGGGGGAAGCGGGCTTCTCGCAGATCGACGACGACATGGCGCATCTTCTGGCGTCCTGGTTCAATCGCGGGTTCCTGGTCCTCAGGCGGATCGATTGGCAGACACCCGCGGCGATCCTCGAGAAGATTATCCAGTACGAGGCGGTGCACGAGATCCAGGGCTGGGACGATCTGCGCCGCAGGCTGGACCCGGCAGACCGGCGTTGCTTTGCGTTCTTTCATCCCTCGCTGATCGATGAACCGTTGATCTTCGTCGAGGTGGCGTTGACGCGGGAGATACCGGGGCACATTCAGAATCTGCTGGCGGCCCGTTCGGGCGGCGCGACAGACGGGGAAGCGCCGACGACGGCGGTGTTCTATTCGATCTCCAACTGCCAGGAGGGTTTGCGCGGCATTTCGTTCGGCAATTTCCTGATCAAGCAGGTGGTTGAGGAACTGGTCCGCGAACAGCCGCAGCTCAGGACGTTCGTGACACTGTCGCCGGTGCCGCACTTCGCGCGCTGGCTGGATCGCATGGGGGCGGAGAGCAACGGCCCGGTAACGCGGGAGGACCGGCTGGCGCTGCAGATGCTCGCCGATCCCGGCTGGATCGACGATCCCGATGAGGTCGAAGCGTTGCAGCCGATCCTGATGGCTCTGGCAGCCCATTATTTCGTTGCCGCAAAGAGCCCGGACGGGCGGCCCGTCGATCCGGTGGCGCGTTTCCATCTGGGCAACGGGGCCCGGCTGGAGCGGATCAACTGGCTGGGGGACATTTCCGAGAAGGGCTTGCGGGAAGGGCATGGCTTGATGGTCAACTACCTCTATGACCTCAAGGACATCGAACGCAACCACGAGCAGTATGCTAATGACGGGGAGGTAGTGACGGCCCGCGGTGTCAAGAACCTGCTGCGGTCGGGCTCGCGACCGAAGGCCAAAACGAAGGCGAGTGGCGGAGGGGTGACGGCCATTGCCGACAAATCAACCAAGGCCGGCGGCGGCAACGGACGGGCGGGAGAGGACACCGCTGATGGATGATACTTCGGGGCTGGGTTTGGGCGGCTGGATAGCGCGTTGTGGGCCGCAATGGGGCTGCCAGCGTCTTGTGCCGATCGCCGCCTCGTGCTCAATTCTGGCGATGATTTTTCCGGGTGGCGAGCGGGCTCATCCGGATCGTATAGGAGGCGCATTTCATGCGTTACGATGACCGGGACCGCGAGAGCTCGAATGTCGAGGATCGCCGGGGCGAAAGTGGCTCGCCATTTGGCCGCGGCGGCATGCGCATCCCCATTCCGATGGGTGGCGGGCGCGGTGGTTTCAGCATTACGACGCTGCTGATCATCGGCGCTATCATGATGCTGTTCGGGTTCAATCCGCTTGACATTCTACGGGGCGGACTTGGCGGCGGCGGGGGTGGTGGTATCCAGGTGCCACAATTGCCGCGCATCGATCCCGGCGCCTCGCGCCAGGGCAGCAATCCGTTCGAGTTGCCAGGCCGCAACGCCCAGGTCGATCCCAGCCAGGATGAGATGAAGCGGTTCATCGGCCGGGTGCTTGCGGACACCGAGGACGTATGGAGCCGGGTCTTCAAGCAGTTTGGCCGCGACTACAAGGAACCGAAGCTCGTGATCTTCTCGGGCGCCTTCCCGACGGCGTGTGGCACGGGGCAAGCGGCGATGGGGCCGTTCTATTGTCCGCTGGACCAGAAGATTTATATCGACCTCGCGTTCTATGAGGAGCTGAAGCGGCGCTTCCGGGCTCCGGGTGACTTTGCGCAGGCCTATGTGGTGGCACACGAGGTTGGCCATCATGTGCAGACGTTGCTCGGGATTGCCGAGCAGGTGCAACGGGCGAAGGCGCGCATGTCAGAGCGTGACGCGAACCGGGTGCAGGTGAAGATGGAGTTGCAGGCGGATTGCCTTGCAGGCGTGTGGGCGGCGATGACGCATCAAGCCAAGAACCGTTTACAGCCGGGCGACATAGAGGAAGGCCTCAACGCTGCGCAGGCGATCGGCGACGACATGATCCAGCGCCAACAGACGGGTCGAGTGGTTCCGGACGCGTTTACGCATGGCTCGTCCGCCCAGCGCGTCAGGTGGTTCCGCAAGGGGCTCGAGACAGCGCAGGTTCGGGAGTGTGACACTTTCAATGCTCCAGAGCTGTGATATTGTGCAGTACTGAGACAATCCGGTCCCGGCAACGCCGCTGCGGCGTGAGCTGGGACCGTTTAACGGACTGTTAAGCCTGGCACGAGCCTTGCCAGGCGACTCGTGTAGAAAATGGGTTTGTCATGGCTGCGGCGCGATGCGGCGCGCGGTGGCGAGGGACCACGAGGCTGAGCTATGCGAGATCTGCTGACCATTGTGCTTGCCGCCGGCAAGGGAACGCGCATGAAATCGGCTTTGCCGAAGGTGCTGCACCCGATTGCTGGCCTCTCCATGCTGGGCCATGCGATGCGGGCGGCGGCCGATGCCGGCGCTAAGCAAATGGCGGTGGTGGTGGGTCCTGAGATGGAGGGCGTGGCACAGCATGCGCGCGGTCAGCAGGGCGATGTCGCGATTTATGTGCAGCATGAGCAACTCGGGACAGCGAACGCGGTGCTGGCAGCCCGTGAGGCGATTGCCGCGCACCAGGGCGATGTGATGGTGCTCTATGGCGATACGCCCTTGATTACGGGGGATACGCTGCGCCGGTTGCGCGCGGCGCTGGATGGCGGGGCTGCCATTGCGGTGCTCGGCTTCGAAGCGGCAGATCCGACGGGCTATGGGCGTTTGCTGATGGAGGGCGATCTGCTAGCCGC
The DNA here is from genome assembly GCA_041397705.1 of Hyphomicrobiaceae bacterium. Lineage (GTDB taxonomy): Bacteria > Pseudomonadota > Alphaproteobacteria > Rhizobiales > Hyphomicrobiaceae. The sequence goes on along the minus strand of JAWKWC010000008.1, from coordinate 110,913 downwards.
GATCCGGGAGGAGAAGGATGCGTCTGCTGGCGAGCGTGAAGTGCGGCTGTGCAACTCGGGTGTGATGGCGTTCCGGGTCGACGATCTGCTGAGCATCTTGGACGGCATCTCGAATGCCAACGCCAAGGGTGAATACTACTTGACCGATGCGGTGGAAGTGGCGCGGTCTGCTGGGCTTTCGGCGACGGCCGTGACATGCCCGGAAAGCGAAGTTCTGGGGGTCAACTCGCGCGACCAGCTGGCCGTGGCGGAGGCGTTGTGGCAGGAGACGCGGCGCCGGACCGTGATGCTCGAGGGGGCGTCTTTGATCGCCCCGGAAACCGTCTGGTTCAGCTACGATACCCAGATCGGGCGGGATGTGATGATCGAGCCAAACGTCTATTTCGGCGCCGGCGTCGTGGTCGAAGATGGCGTGACGATCAAGGCCAACACCCACATTCAGGGCCATGACGCCAAAAGCCGGGCGGGGGTGCGAATTCGTGCAGGCGCCGAAATCGGGCCCTTCGCGCGGCTTCGCCCAGGGGCCGACATCGGACCCGACGTGCACATTGGCAATTTCGTCGAGGTGAAAGCTGCCACGATGGCCAAAGGTGCCAAGGCCAACCATCTGGCCTATATCGGCGATGGCACGGTCGGGGCAGGCGCCAACATCGGGGCGGGGACGATCTTCTGCAACTATGACGGCTATTTCAAGCACCAGACGGTGATCGGGGAGGGGGCTTTCGTGGGCTCCAACTCGTCGCTGGTGGCGCCCATCAGGATCGGCGATGGGGCCTACGTGGCATCGGGCAGTGTGGTAACCAAGGATGTCTCGTCAGATGCCCTGGCGATCGCGCGCGCGCAACAGAGCGAGCGGGTGGGCTGGGCCGCGAAGTTCCGGCAGATGATGCAGCGGCGGAAGTCGGCAAAGGCTGCCGAATAGCGGCTTTTGGTTTGAATCGATCTGGGTAAACCAAAGACATCGAAAGTGAGTTGCCCTGACAGTCGATTCCGCCAGATAAGGCGCTGGCGTCGGTTGGTCCGTTTCTTGCTCACACAAACCGCGCTCGAAACAGCGACAAGGGCCCGTTCCAGACGCGGCCATTGCTTTCCCAGTTGCACCAGGTGAGCCCTCACGGGTGGCATGGGAGTCTTTGCGAGGGGATCTGAAACATGTGTGGCATTGTCGGAATTCTTGGCACCAAGCCGGTGGCTTTGGACCTGGTTGACGCGCTGCGCCGGCTCGAATACCGGGGTTATGACTCGGCGGGCGTGGCGACGGTCGAGAATGGCCATTTGGATCGGCGGCGGGCCGAGGGCAAGTTGCGCAATCTCGCCGACCGGCTGCACAGCCAGCCTTTGGCGGGCCTGGCGGGTATCGGCCACACGCGGTGGGCGACGCACGGTGCTCCGAACGAGCGCAACGCGCATCCGCACATGTCGGAAAATGTGTCGGTCGTCCATAATGGGATCATCGAGAATTTCCGTGAGCTGCGCGATGAGCTCAAGCGGGCCGGTGCATCATTCGCGTCCGATACGGATACCGAAGTGGTGGCGCATCTGATTTCCTACGAGATGCGCAAAGGCCTGGACCCGATCGAGGCGACGCGCCATGCGCTGGGCCGGCTACGGGGCGCGTTTGCGTTGGCCATCATTTTCGCCGGCCACGACAACTTGATGATCGGTGCGCGTGAAGGCAGCCCCTTGGCCGTCGGGCATGGCACTGGACAGATGTTCCTGGGCTCGGATGCGATTGCGCTGGCCCCGTTCACGGATCGCATAACCTACCTGGACGAGGGTGATTGGGCGATTCTGACGCGAGAAGGCTGCGAAGTTCGCGACCGGCAGGGCCGGCGTGTCGAGCGGGGTATGATCACGACGCAGGCGTCGGGATTTCTGGTCGACAAGGGCAACCATCGCCACTTCATGCTCAAAGAGATTCATGAGCAGGCTGAGGTGATCAGCCACACGCTCACGAACTACATCGACATGAGCGAAGGCCGCGTAAGGTTCCCGGATCTCGGCGTCGATCTCAATCAGATCAGCCGGGTGACGATTTCGGCGTGCGGAACGGCCTATTATGCTGGTTTGGTCGCGAAATACTGGATCGAGCGTTACGCGAGATTGCCCGTCGAAATCGACGTTGCCTCGGAGTTGCGCTACCGGGAAGCGCCTCTGCCGCCGGGTGGTCTGGCTGTTTTCGTGTCGCAATCCGGCGAAACGGCCGACACCTTGGCGACCCTGCGCTATTGCAAGGCCCATGGGCAGACCATCGCATCCGTCGTGAACGTTCATACCTCGACCATCGCGCGCGAGAGCGATGTGGTGCTGCCGACGCTGGCGGGGCCCGAGATCGGCGTTGCTTCGACGAAAGCGTTCACGTGTCAGTTGTCGGCACTGGCCTGTTTGGCGCTGGCCCTGGCGTCAGCGCGGGGTCATTTGAGCCCCGAAGGCGAGCGCGAGATCGTACAGGCGCTGGTCGAGGTGCCGCGTCATATCTCGGCGCTGGTGCGGGACGAGAAGCGGTATGAGGAGCTGGCGCATCCGCTGTCGAAGGTGCGTGACGTGCTGTATCTGGGGCGCGGCTTGTCGTTCCCGATCGCGCTGGAAGGCGCACTCAAGCTCAAGGAAATCTCGTATATCCACGCGGAAGGCTATGCGGCTGGCGAAATGAAGCACGGGCCGATCGCCCTGATCGACGAGAATGTGCCGGTGGTTGTGGTGGCCCCTGAGGACGACCTGTTCGAAAAGACAGTGTCGAATATGCAGGAGGTGGCAGCGCGCGGCGGCCGGATCATCCTGGTGTCGAATGCGGAGGCCGATTCGGTCGGTTGTCCGATCGACACGCACCTGCGGATGCCGACCGTGCATCCCTTCGTGGTGCCGCTGATCTATGCCGTGCCAATGCAGCTCATTGCCTATCACACCGCAGTATTGATGGGGACCGACGTCGATCAGCCGCGCAATCTGGCAAAGTCGGTTACGGTTGAATAACCGCTGCTGGGCGGAGTGGGACCTGTCTCACGGGCGGGTCCTGATCCATGGTGGTGGGTGGCAGGTCCGATGAGGCGCGAATCGCCGGGTCCTCAGGTGGCAGGAATCGCTGCCTTTTGGTCCCCGAATGCTGTTGTGGTGCTCTTTTCCCCCGTTGTTTGGCTCAGGTAGAGCAACGAACCCCAGCTTTTTGTTCTCTTTGGCGGCCAAGCTGTTGCCGCATTTCCGCCGTTTCAACTACTGTTCGTGCGGGAGGACTATGGGGATGATGTCAAGTTACGGGATATTCCGCCGAGCCTGCATGGCGCTGATGGTTGGCGCCGGTGCGCTGTCGTTGTGTGGCGGGACGGAGCCCGTGCTGGCGCGTCAGGCCAAGGCTGCAAAAGCCGCAGAACCCCAGATTCGCGATCCCGAGCAGGCCATGGATGCAGCGCGCAAGGCATTGGCAGCTGGCAAGCTGGACGACGCCTTGCGTTTGGCCGATGTGGCACTATCGGACGACAAGCGCGATCCGCGCAACACGGCACGGGCGCTGGCGGTGCGCGGCGAAGTGAGATTGCGCCAACAGCGCGTGGCGGAAGCGATTGCCGACCTCGACAGTGCCCTTTGGGTGAAGGGCGGATTGGCCGGTGCCGAACGGCAATCGGCAACGGCTGCAAGGGCGCGGGCTTATGCCCAAATCGGGGCTGCGAGCCCTGCCGTTCCAGCCGATAGCGTCACCACGCCGCGCCAGCCGCAAACGGTCTCGGCCGTGACACGGGCGCCTCAGCGTCAAAGAGTGGCCGCAGCGGCGCCTGCGGTACGCCCAGCGCCCGTGGCAAGTGTTCCTGTGGCGCCGGCCCCTGCCACGCGTGCGCCTTCGGATTGGAGTGTTGCGACGCGGCGGGCCCAGCAGACAGGGGCAGCGGAGATTGCTGCGCCGGAATCAGCGCCACAGCCAGCTGCGAGCAGCGGCGTCGGCAACTTCTTCTCGAATTTGTTCGGATTCAATAAGTCCAAGTCGGCTGGTGAGCCGGCGCCGACGTCCACGGGGACGTTGGGGGCGCCGGCACGTCCGTCAACACCGCGGGTCGCCGCCGTCAGCAGCTATGCGGCGACGCGGGTCGACGAGGTGGATCTGCCGACACGCAAGCCGGCGCGGATTGCGGTTGTGCCGAAACCCGCTGAGCCCGTGGCTGCGCACAAGTCCACGAAGACATCAGCGGAAAAGCGCAAGGGTGCACATCGTACCGCGCGGTTGGCGCCTGCGGAGGTGACGGCAGATGTGGAGCCGCAGAAGACGGCGGAATTCCAGCTGCAGCTGGCAGCGGTGCGGACGCCTGCCGAAGCACGGCGTCTTGGGGCCACGGTGCGCGACAAGCATGGCGAAGCGCTGAAAGGTCGGACATTCGACATCGCCGAGACGACGTTCGGCAACATGGGGCGGTTTTATCGGGTGAGGATCGGCCCGTTCACGAGCCAAACCGAGTCGCAAGCGGTTTGCGCCTCGATCCGCAATGGCGGCAACGATTGCATGGTGATCAATCGCTAGCTGGAGGCGCTGGGCGGCGGGACTATGGTTTGGGTCGTTTGCGTGTCGGGGCTGCGGGTCGACAGGCGGTTGCCGGTCGGCCTGGCGGTCAGGCATTAGGCACTGCGGCGGGAATTGCAGCAGGGCGGCCTGTGGCTTGGGGTTTCCATCGCTATTCGCATGATCTAGAAAGACTTTTGTGTGCAGCGCGGGGAGCGGGGCGGTTGTTTTGCCATATCGCGGTCGAGATCACCCCATATTCATCCAAGCGTGATAACCTGTTGGGGCAGTTAGGCCGGTGGCGTGCCGCCGGTCCGGAGATGTCATGGCAGACGAGGTCAAACCCGGGGGCTCGGAGGCGCGGCTTGAGGCCAAGGCGTTGCGCATCAAAGCGCGCGAAGAACGCCGCGCGGCTGCGGCTGCCCGGCGTAACGCCCACCGGCAGACGATTGCAGCACGGCTTCGCAACTACTTGTTGACGGGGCTTGTCGTCGTTGGGCCGTTGACGATCACCGTTTACGTCACCTGGTCGATCATCCATTGGGTCGATAATTGGGTAAAGCCGTACATTCCGGCGATCTACAACCCGGACACCTATCTGCCGTTCCCAGTGCCGGGCGCCGGGCTGCTGTTCGTGATCATCAGCTTGATTCTGATTGGTGCGCTGGCCGCGAACCTCATCGGGCGCACACTGATCGGGGCGGGCGAGCGCATGCTCGACGGCATGCCGATCGTGCGCAATCTATACCGGGCGACCAAGCAGCTGTTCGAGTCGGTGGTGTCGGCAACCGGGCCTGAGCAGGCGTTCCAGAAGGTTGCCGTGATGGAGTTTCCCTCCCCGGGCATCTATGCGCTTGTGTTCATCACTGGGCAGGCGGCGCAACCGATTGCCAATGTGGCGCCGGGCGAGGACCTGATCGCGGTCTTCATGCCGACGCATCTGATGCCGCCGTCGGGCTTCACCGTATTCGTGCCGCGGGGCAAGGTGACCATGATCGATATGACGATCGAGGACGCCGCCAAGATCATCCTGTCGGCAGGGATGGTGTCGCCGGATGCCCAGGAGCGCTTGCGCCAACTGGCGGAGGCGGCCACCAAGTCCAAGGCGGCTGCAGCGGCCACTGACGCCAAGGTTCCCGAGCGTGCGGCTTGAGGATTGAGCTTAGCGCTAGCGTCGTACGGCGGCCACTGCTGGGCTGAGAAGTCCGGCTGGCGATGATTGATCGGCAGCGAACCACTTGCGCATTGGCAGGCCGAGCCTCGAGGCAGCAGGGTCAAGGCCTGGCGATTGGCGCCTTGTCGGTGCCAAATGCGGTCTTGAGGCGCGTTCTCAGGCACGGCCCTCGGTTTCGAACATGGTGGATGCGAGCGCGTGGCGCGAATCCTTTCCGGCCCAGACGACGAACTGGAACGCCTGATAATACCGTTCGCAGGCCTCTAGGGCGGCCTGTAGCAGGGCTTCGCACTGCGCTGGCGTGGCGATGGTACCGTTCAGCATCAGACCGTGGCGGTACATAATGAGGCCCTCGCCGGTCCAAATGTCGAAATGGCCAAGCCAGAGTTGCTCGTTGATCTGGGCTACGAGGCGGTAAATTTCGCCCAACCGGTTGTCGGGGACTTTGAAATCGAATGCGCAGGCGATGTGGAGGGCTTCGAGGTCCTCGCGCCAGTTGATGGACACGTTGTAGTCGGTCCAGTTGCCTGCAACCGCTAGCGTCAACTCGTCGTCGGTGGTGCGCTCGGAGGCCCAGTCATGGTCACTCGCCAGCTGTTCGGCGAGGTCGATGGGGTTGGTGACGTGGCGGTATCCGGCTTCAGCGGTTGCCATAGGCGTTTGCGCTCCCTTCGGGCATCCAGATGTCGCCTCGGTCATGCCGACCGAGCGGTGTTCATTGAGCGCGAGGTAACCGGAGCCGATGACGAGTCGCAAGGAAGTCGGGGGCTTCTCCACGACCATTGCGGTTTTCCCGTCGGCCGGCCTGTGACCGAGGTCACACGGTCGCCGCCCGCGCGTGCCGCTTAGTCATGGCGCTGGAAGGGGATCGCGAATATGGCCGAACCCAGAAGAGAGCGGGTTGTCCACAAGGGAGCCGTGTTGGCTGAGGATAACTCGGGGGTAAGAGGGGAACACTATTGGCTGGCGGGGCCGAGTCGGGCCTCGAGGGCGGCAATGCGGGCTGCGAGGGCTTCGTTTTCCTCGCGCGCTTTCTGCGCCATGGCTTTGACGGCCTCGTGCTCCTCGCGACCGACCACGTCCATGTCGCGCAACAGCCGCTCCACCTGGGCGCGTACGACGGTGTCGACTTCGCGGCGCACACCTTGCGCGGCACCGGCAGCATCGGTCATGAGCCGGGCGATTTCGTCGAGCAGTCGGTTGTTGGTCTGGGTCATCAGAAAGCCTGGAGTTTAGCTAAGGCACCATCAGTGGGACGCAGCGCCGGTCTGCAGCGCGCCGGTTCTCGACCTGACTATGGGTACTGGCACCTCAGCCTGCAAGCGCAAGGATGGGCAAAGCTGCCAACTGGGGCTGAATACCATATTCGGGGCCTATGGTTGCGCCTTCGCCTGGAGCGCTTGCCATTGAGCTTTGTCTGGAAATTGCGTGTAGCGAAATCGGGTCGGATAGAGATCAGGAATTTCAGTTAAGAGCCCGCCAGCCACGGAGAGGCTCTGTTCCCATGGGACGAATAGAATTTGAGCGGCGTCGACGTTGGAACTGTCGGCTCCGTTGTCGACAAAGGCGATGACGTCGGCTTTGGGTAGCCATCCATCCGTGATCCCGTTGACCCAGCTCGCGACCGTTTCGAAGCGGCCGTCCTTTTCGAATAGCTTGAGCTCGGCGACGTGAACATCTTTGCGCGCCGCTTCATGGATCGCTTCTAGGCGTGCGGCTTGCTGGGCATAATGGTACCCCTGAATGTATTTCAGCGACCTTTCGTAGATCTGTGCGGCATCGGTGTGAGCTGGTGGCGTATATGGGGTCCAGCGATCACCTTGCGGGGTGAACAGCATGGCCGAGCACGGATGCGGCAAGTCCGAAGGATCGGCACCAGCAATCGCGGCAAGTTGCGTCAGAGCTGCGGTGTCAGCGCTGCCGGCAACCAGCATTTGACCCCGTGAAGGAACGAGGACGACTGGCTCACCCTCGATTTCGAGGTTCCCCAGGAAAGCAGCGGCAGGCAGGACAAGCAGCGATGACTGGTAATCCTCAGCGCCCGACACAAAATAGATATCGCCGCCACCGTCCACACGATCGAAATGCATTTCAGGAAATCTGCCGATGATGTTGGAGCGGGCAATCTCAAGAGCCTGCTCGAAATTGAGTCCCACCTTCGAGAGGAGCTCGTTTTCGACAGTCCTTATGGTCTCGGGTTCATCGATTCCCAGTTGCACGATCAGATCGCCCGCCAAGATCTGCTGTGGAAGAGCGAGCCTTTGGCTCGCGCCGAACGCCAATTGGTGCTCAAGGGCGGCAATTGAGCTTCCCGCACGGGAACGAACCATCGGCATGAGCCGGTCGCTAAAGTCTTCGAGGCGCTCGTACACTCTTGGTGGTGTGAGGATGCCGCTCACGAACGCCTGGATGATCTGCGGCCGATTCTCGGAATCGGCCATTGCGAGGGCATTGACCGTATTGCCGAGACCGATGCGGTTTTCGATTTTGCCGTCCTTGATCAGAAGCGTCCAATTTTGCTGATTGAATTCGGACGTATCGATGCCATGGCGCCGGAATTCAGCAAGTATATCATTGATCGATTGCTGTTCGGGACTCGTGTGGGTGCCGAATAGACCGGAAACCAGTTTCTTGAAAAATGCCATGACGTGCCTTGCGACTGCGGACTTTGAAGCTACGGCAGCGACGGTGTTGATTTTTGCCGATGCCTTCTGGGTTTAGCCGGAGTGTAGCTGGGTGCGGCGTCGGCTGACAATGCCGCATGCCCGGGGCGCGATGGTGCTGCCTCGCTGGGCGGTGTGCAGGAGTTGCCTCAGCGGGATGACGGGAGGTCGCGAACGGGGTAAAGCGTGCCGCGGGGCCAAGCCCACGCCGGAGATGCCCGGCGCGCGAAAGGATGACCGATGATGCCCTTCGTTATTCCTTATCCCGCCATCAATCCGATTGCGCTGGAGTTCGGGCCGATTGCGGTCAAATGGTACGGCCTTGCCTATGTGGCGGGGTTGCTGCTCGGCTGGTTCTACATCAAGTGGTTGTTGCGGCAGGGGCATTTGTGGCGCAATGGGAAGGCGCCGCTGACGGGGGAGCAGGTCGACGATCTGTTCCTTTGGGTGGCGCTGGGCGTGGTGATCGGCGGCAGGCTGGGCCACGTCCTGCTTTATGAGCCGGGCTATTATTTTCGAATCCGCTGACGATCCTCCAGATCTGGCGCGGGGGCATGGCGTTTCACGGGGGCATGCTCGGCACCATCGTTGCGATGTGGCTCTACGCGCGCAAGACGGGAGCGCCGGCACTGTCGGTGATGGATGTGGTGTCCGCGGCCGTACCGATCGGGTTGTTTTTCGGCCGGACGGCCAACTTCATCAATGCCGAGGTTGTTGGACGTCCATCTGACGTGCCGTGGGCCATGGTGATTCCGGGCGCCGGCCCGCTGCCACGCCACCCTCGCAGCTCTACGAGGCGGCGTTGGAGGGCTGGTGCTGTTCCTGTTGCTGCGCTGGATGATTACGCGGCGGCAGGCGTTGGCGACGCCGGGGCTCGTGGGGGCCATGTTTCTGACGGGATATGGCGGATTCCGCATGGTGTGCGAACTGTTCAAGGCGGACGAATATCCGGGCGTGCTGAGCAAGTACTTCCTGACGCCGGGGATGGCCTATTCGCTGCCGATGCTGTTGGTGGGCCTGTTGGCGATCGGCTGGGTGCGGCGCAAGGCCGAAACGCAATGAGCTACGACGGCGAGGCGCGGCGGGATACGCCTCTGGCGCTACACCTCAAGGAACGGATCAAGCGTCACGGGCCGATCTCGGTTGCGGCATACATGCAGGCGTGTCTCAGCCATCCCGCACACGGGTATTATCGCACGCGCCAAGCCATCGGGCGCGACGGAGATTTTGTTACAGCGCCGGAGATCTCACAGGTGTTCGGCGAGCTGATCGGGCTCTGGTGTGCGGTGGTCTGGCAGCAGATGGGCCAGCCCAGCGCGTTCAACTTCGTAGAGCTGGGGCCTGGTCGCGGTACCTTGATGGCCGATGCATTGCGGGCAATCCGTATCGTGCCGGGCTTTCACGAGGCGATGCGAGTCTGGCTGGTGGAGCCGGATCCCGTACTGGTCAGTGAGCAAAAAGCGGTGTTGTCGAAAGGTGGCAATGCGATCGGATGGGTGCAGCACCTAGCCGAAGTGGCAATGGCGCCGACGGTTCTCATTGCCAACGAGGTGCTGGACACGATGCCTGTGTCGCAGTTGGTGCGGGCTGCCATGGGCTGGAGGGAGCGTGGGGTCGGTCTCGATGCAGCGGGCAAACTGGTGTTTTGCGATCTCATGCAGGCTCCAGTGATGTTCCTGGGGGCTCTCGACGCCAGGGCTTCCGTGGACGCGGTCTATGAGCGTCGCGACGACCGGGCCTTGGCCTACGCCATGAGCCGCTTGGCCGTCTCAGCCCCGTTTGCCGCCTTGTTGATCGACTATGGTCACGTCGGCCCGCTGATGGGGGAAAGCCTACAGGCCGTGCGTGGGCATCGCTACGAGCACCCGCTGACCTCGCCGGGTGAGGCAGATGTGACGGCTCAGGTCGATTTCGCACAGGTGATGCGCGCCGCTGAAGGATGGGGATTGCGTGTCGATGGGCCGATCACGCAGGGGGAGCTGCTCGGGCGTTTGGGTATTGTGGAGCGGGCGTCGCGGTTGATGGCGAGCAATCCGGCGCGTTCAGGCGGGATCGAGACGGGTGTCGCGCGATTGATGGCGCCTGGGGGCATGGGGGGGCGCTTCAAGGCGCTGGGCGTGCGGTCGGCGGGGATGGCTGCACTGCCGGGGCTGGCGCGCTGAGGCCCAGTGCGAAAGGCCTGCAAGAGGCAAGATGGGACGTGCTCGAGGTTGAGGCCTTGGCGCGGCGGCGGCTACTGGGTTCAAATAGCAGCCGCACCGAATCTCGCGGCGCACGACGTGCAACACGAAGTCGACAGGACACGACAGCATGCCAAATCCCATTACCGCCGATTGCCTGAGCGAGATCGGGTCGATCCAGCATGGCTTTTCACGCGCGAGGGCGGGGCTTCGGAGGCATCTACAGCTCGCTCGCGGCACGGGGTCCGCTGACGCGCGGGAGCGGGTGTTGGAGAACCGGCGGGTTGCCGCGCACTTCTGGGGCACAACGGTGGAGCGCTTATTGACGTGTCACCAGATCCACAGCGCCTCTGCGGTGATCGTCGAGGCCGGGTGGGCGATCGGGCAGCACCCGAAGGCCGATGGCATGGTGACGAAAGTTCCTGGTTTGGCGCTGGGTGCGCTGGCGGCGGACTGCGCGCCGGTGCTGTTTGCCGATCCGGTGGCAAAGTGGTTGGCAGCGTAATGCGGGATGGAAGGGGGCGTTTGACGGCGTGCTCAGGAGGCGACGGGGTGACGGCGATGATGCGGTTATGCAGCGCCGCGGCGGATCTGCGCGGCGCTCGGGCCGCGCATCGGACCGAGGCGTATGAGGTCGGGCCAGAGTTCGAGGCTCGATTTCTCGAGAAGGACAGCGCCAACCAACGATTTTTCAGGCGACCCAATCCGCAGGGACGGCCGTATTTCGACCTGCCGGGCTTCGTGCTGGAGAGGCTGGCTGGGCTGGGACTGGACACCGTGGAGCGTGAGCGCTTTGCACCGCGCCAACGAATCGCGCTTTTTCAGCTACCGCCGCGCCACTCCACCGGGGCGAGGCTGACTTCATACCGACAGGGTGGCCGCTGCCGTTTTGCTAGTTTTCCGCCAAAGGATCTTAGAGTTGACGGGAAATAGGATTTTGTCATGCAAATCGACCAATCAATGTCTGGACGTTGACCGTCAACTGGGGCTAGAGGGCTTTAAAGGCGTTAGACAGGGAGAGTCGCGCAACAGGCCGCAGTGTAAGTACGTCGGCTGCTGAGTTCAGCGGGATGGAACTTATAAGAGGGGACGGCATCGTGACCGGTTTCAGCGTTGCGATGGCGTGGCATCAGATGAAAAAATCTGCAACCGCAGCAACCCTTTGCGTGTTTGTCGCCGGCATCGGCCTCGCCGGTTGCGAAGGCTCGAGCAATTTGCTGGGCAACGCTCAGATTGCAACTCCGGTGCAAACAGCGCAACAGGCTCCGCCAGCGCCGAAGTCGCTTGGCGCTATAGCTCTCGCACCGATCATCGGGCCGCCGCAGGCGACCGGCGATCAATTGAGGTCAAGTGTGCAGCAGGCGGCACTGGCCAAGCAAATCTCGATCTTTTCCCTGATCGCGATCCCAACGCGAATTTCGGCATGCGCGGCTATATCGTAGCCGCGCGCGACCGTGGCGCCGTCAAGGTTTCGTATATCTGGGACGTGACGGATAAGGCCGGCAAGCGCATCAACCGCATTACCGGCGAGGAAATGGCGAGCCCACCGGGCGGGTCGAAGGATCCGTGGGCGGCCATCACACCCGCGGTCAGTCAGGCGATTGCCGGCAAGGTGGCCTCATCATTGGCTACGTGGTTGCCGAGCCAGACGGGCGGCCAAGCCATGGCTGCCGCATCGGCGCCGATTGCAGCGGCCTCCGGTACGGGCGCAGGAAGTGTCTCGGCTGGGCGGCCTCAGGCCATTGCAACGGCGCCTGCTGTGACAAACACGACCACAGCGGCGCTGCAACCTGTCAACATCGGACCTGTGGTGACCGGTGCGCCTGGCGACGGGAATCAGGCCCTGGCCTCGGCCTTGACACGTGAATTGTCCCGGCAGGGCATCGATCTTGCCAATGCGCAGGGCAAGTACCGGGTCGAAGGCACGGTGGCGATGGGTGACGTGAAGGACGGCAAGCAGTCGATCCGCATTGACTGGAAGGTCAAGGACGGCAAGGGCGCGCCTGTGGGCACGGTCACGCAGAAGAATGCCATTCCGCCGGGCTCGCTCGATCAGCGGTGGGGGCAGACGGCTGATGCAGCGGCGGCTGCGGCAGCCCAAGGCATCATCAAGTTGCTCCCCAAGAGCTAATGACTAACCACGACGGCACGTAATGGCTTGAGCCCGGGGTGCATCGGGCGATAGTGGAAAGACAGCTCTCGGGCCCGGGTCGTTTACAGCCCCCGGGCCCGGTTGCTATGACCCGCCTTGCAGCAGCCTGCCTCGACAAGCGCGAGGCATCCGACGGGGATCCAGCCCATGGCGCGCGATCATTATTGGGGACCGGGAGCAACGTCCATGAAGCTGGTGGCGGGCAACAACAATAGACCACTGGCGGAGGCGATCTCGGATGTGCTGGGGCTGCCGCTGACGAAGGGCTTCGTGAAGCGTTTCGCGGACATGGAAGTGTTCGTTGAGATTCAGGAGAACGTGCGCGGCGAGGACGTGTACGTGATCCAGGGAACTGCGTTTCCAGCCAACGACAACCTTATGGAATTGTTGATCCTCGCTGATGCCCTGAAGCGGTCGAGCGCAGGGCGGATCACAGCGGTAATGCCGTATTACGGCTACGCCCGGCAGGATCGGCGACCGGGTCCGAGGACGCCGATTTCAGCGCGTCTGGTTGCCAATTTGATCGAGCGCGCGGGCGTGGACCGGGTTATGACGCTGGACCTGCACGCCGGACAGATCCAGGGCTTTTTCGACATTCCGACCGACAACCTTTACGCAGCCCCGCTTTTTGCCCGCGACATCCAGGAGAACTACGGCAGCAAGAACGTTGTCATCGTGTCGCCTGACGTCGGCGGTGTGGTGCGCGCGCGGGCGCTGGCGAAGCGGCTTGGAACCGATGTGCCGATCGCGATCTGTGACAAGCGGCGTGAGCGGGCAGGTCACTCCGAAGTGATGCATGTCATCGGCGAGGTCGAGGGCATGAACTGCGCTGGTCGATGATATCGTGGACTCAGGTGGCACGCTGGTGAATGCGGCCAACGCCCTGCTGAATCATGGGGCTCAGGAAGTGCACGCCTACATCACGCATGGTGTGCTGTCTGGTGGTGCCGTCTCGCGGATCACCAAATTCGAAGCTTGCGACGCTTGCCATCACCGACTCGGACTGCCGACGGAAGCTGTACGCTGGCGTAGAAATGTCCGCGTGTTGTCGATCGCGCCGCTGCTGGCGGAAGGCACAGCGCACGGCACGCAACGAAAGCGTGTCGAGCCGGTTCTATTGATCCATTCCGTCGCGAGGCCACCGTGCGCAGGTAGTCTGGCCTATGCCATCGGCGGCGTGAGCCAGGGCGGCTCCGCGTCAGTGGGTGCGAGCCTGAGGCTCAGAAGTCTTGCCACGACGGCGGCGAACGCTGGCGCAGCTCGGTGCCGTTCTCTGCCAGATAGAATTGCGATGCGCTTGACGTGCAGGTCTGCATTTCTGGTGGTGGCGCGCGGGTCGACGAGCGCGAAGCCGACGGTATAGATCGACACGCCCGCGGCTTACGGGTCGTGCACAGTGTCTGAACTGGGTATAGGATTCCTTCAACCCGCTGAGCGGCTGAACCGGCGTCCCCGCGCCCATGGATTGAAGGATGTATTGAACAATCCGTCGGTCATGATGAGCGCGGCTTTGATGACATCCGGGTCGCTGTAGGGCAGGGGGTAGATGCTGCGGGCCAGATGCTGTTCCATTTCGGGGACAGGGTATACCAGCCCCAGGCCGAAAGCTGGAGGCGGCTGGCTGTGCCGCCATTGGTCGTTGTGACCTGTTGATTGTGTTGCGCAAGGCATGTCTGCTGTAGCTGAGGGCATGATGGTGTCGCTTGGGCAGCTATAAGGAAAAAGCCGCCGCCGGGCGATGACGACATTGAAAAAGGCACCCGTTGCGGGCGAGGCATCTGTGCCCGCACCTGTGCGCTCCACGACGCAGCCGTCCGTGCTCTATGCCGTTGCTGGCGAATGCGGCGTAGGGCCAAGATTAACTGACGTCGAATAGGGGACGATGGCGACGCGTATCTGGCCAACCAGCGGATTGGTGGCGAAGATGGTGTCGATCACATTGATGGCCGCTGCCGAGATCGGCAATTTTTGTGCCGGCCATGATCCCGTGGTGTCCAGGACCAGAGACAACTGACCTTCTTCATCTGAAAATGACCTTCGAAGACTTGTCGAATTCAAAGGTCGGACCAAGACCTGGGGCGAAGTCAGGAAGGCTGGGTTCCCACATTTATGGTCACGCTGGAATTTGGTCGGTCGGCTATGGCGTCGAAGTGGGTATCGATAGCTGCCGCCCATGGCATCCATGTTCGCCTGGAAGTAGTTGAGTGCGGTCTGGCGCACCTCGGCGCGTCGCTGATGCCTTCCTCGTTCAGTCTTTTGGCGGCAGCAAGGGCCGCGCATCGGTGTGGCGGCGGCGATTCTGGTGCTGGTGCCGGAACTCCGGGCGCCATCGATGGCGAGGCCCACGGAAGCCGATGATTGCCATAATGGATAGCAAAAATCATGGCGATAGTGCCGCGGTTGTCCTTTTTGAAGCGCCGGATGAGCATGGTGGATCGTCAATTCCCCGCTGGTAGCCGTGTGCTTAAATAGCCAGGAAGCGTTAGGCCTTCCTTAAGGCAGATGCCGTGTTCTGACGTGGCGGTTATATATCTGAAATATCTGTATTATTTGTGTTTATGAGTCCTTTTCAGGCCGCTTTCGCGGGGGTACCCGACCATGTGGAAATGTGGGGCCGCAGTAATTTGCGGGCAACGGCAAGCAAGGTTGCGCACGTTTTGAGGCCTGTCGGGAGGCCGATGTGTCATTGCGACTTGATAGAGGTCGGGTGGCAGGTCACGGGGCGCATAGAGTCTGGCGGCAGACATCACCCAGTTCATCGGGGGCCTGAAATTTGACTCGGTGGGCTATTGAGGATACCACGACCACCTACGATGCAGTTGCGGCCCTTGTATTCGTTTCATTTGCATGACCAACCGCTTTGGCAGGATTGGTCAGATATCGCATTTTGCTCCCGGGCTGGTCGAAGTCCGAGTGAGTAAAGTTGGGGCGGGACGATCCCTTGGGTGGATCATCTGGGGTCAGCCCGCCTCGCGGCAGCGGCCAATGCCTCATGCAGCAAGAGAGAAGGAGTTTCTACATGATGACACGTGCCGCCGCCGTGATTTCGGCCGGCTTGGTTGTAGCCATTGGGTTGGCTGGTGGCGTTCACGCCCAAGCCCTGAAATGAGGTGGACAAGAAGGTCGTGTTCGCTGGCTTGGATTGGGACTCAACAGGTTTCACACGGCGGTCGCCCAATACATCTTCAAGCACGGTTACGGCTGCGAGGTCGATCGGGATCCCCCCGGCTCGACTATCCTTGCTGCATCGCGGGCCTGGCGCGGGCGACATTCAGGTGATGATGGAGGCTGGCCGGGGAACAGCCCGCTGACCTGACCAAGGGCCTGAAGGACGGAACCCGTCGCTCGGGGTCAATTTTCCAGACGCCCTGCAAGCCTGGTTTGTGCCCAAGTACATCGTTGAGGGCGACAATGCGCCGGCGAAAGGCCTGAAGTCGGTGATGGACCGCCGAAGTACAAGGCGGTGTTCAAGGATCCGGAGGAGCTGTCCAAGGGTCGCTTCTACAATTGTATCGCCGGGTGGCAGTGCGAGGTCACCAACACGAAGAAACTATACGCCTACGGCTTGTTGAAGGATTTCACCAATTTCCGGCCGTGGCACAGGTGCGGCCCTGTCGGCCGCTGCGGACGCATGATCAAGCGTAAACGCTGATCGTGTTCACTGGGGGCCGATGTGGCTGCTCGGTAAGATCGGCAAGGATCTGGTGCAGCTCGAGGAGCCGGCCTACGACGAGGCAATGGAAGAGGCGCAGGCGCTGAAAGATCCGTCGAAGGCCAAGGAAGCCACGGCCTATCCGATTGTGAAGATCGAGATCGGGGCGCGGACTGATTTCTTGAAGAAGGCGCCGAAGTTGAAAGCTTTCCTGGAGAAATACTCGACGACCAGCAAGTTGGTCTCCGACGCGCTTGCCTACATGCAGGCGACGGGTGGCAAGGCGCTGGATGCAGCCAAGCACTTCCTCAAGACACAGGAAGCGCTGTGGACCAAATGGGTGCCTGAGGACGTCGCCAAGAACGTCAAGGCCGCCTTGGCCAAGGGCTGATGCGGGGCGCGAAGCGCACTCTCTTCTGACGTGGAGGCCGGCGCCAAATGGCGTCGGCCTTCGTGTCTGTGTTGTGCGGGTGATCTCATCGTGGCGCAAGGCGCCTGGGTCCCGGTAGCTGGAAGGACATCTCGATGGCCATCGATATTTTTCCCGATTTTCGCACCCCGGCGAAGGACGCCGCCAATTGGCTGGTGGACTATCTGGTGGTGACCTACGGCAACGCCTTCTGAAGCGTTTTCGAACGGGTTGCTGACGGTGCTGGTGGCGATCGAAAACGTGCTGCGCGGAGTGCCGCCGATCGTGATCGTTTTGGCCGTAGGCCTGATTGCCTATGCGGCCGGGCGCAAGGTGACGCTGGCACTGGCGATGATGTTCTGTATGTGGCTGATCGGGGCCTTCGACCTGTGGGAACAGGCGATGCAGACGGTGGCGATTATTCTGGTTTCCGTTCTGGTATCGGTGTTGATCGGCCTTCCGCTCGGAATCGTGTCGGCACGTTCGGATACCGCGCGTGGCTTGATCTCGCCCGTGCTCGATTTGATGCAGACCATTCCGAGCTTCGTCTATCTGATCCCCGCTGCGATGCTGTTCGGCCTCGGCAAGGTGCCGGCGATCCTGGCAACGGTGGTCTATGCGACGCCTCCCCTGATCCGGCTCACCGACCTGGGTATTCGTCATGTCGACAGCGAGGTGATCGAGGCGAGCCGGGCTTTCGGTGCGACGCGCAGCCAATTGCTGTTCGGCGTGCAAATTCCGCTGTCGCTGCCGTCGATCATGCAGGGGCTCAATCAGACGACGATGATGGCGCTGGCGATGGTGGTGATTGCCTCGATGATCGGGGCGAGGGGCGTCGGTGAAACGGTTTTGCTGGGCTTGCAGCGCAACGATTCAGGCGAGGGTGTCGTGGGCGGTATCGTCATCGTGCTGCTGGCGATCATCATCGACCGCATTACGCAGGCCTACGGCAATCGCCTGCAAGCCTACCGCACCCAGGGGCATTGAAGACCATGGCGCAAATCGAGATCCGCAACGTAACCACGATTTTCGGTCCGGACCCCAAGGCGGCGCTGGCGAAGGTGGAGGCTGGCCTATCGAAGCAAGACTTGCTGGAGACGACCGGCCACACAGTGGGCATCCGCGATGTCAGCCTGGCGATCGAGCAGGGCGAGATCTTCGTCATCATGGGGTTGTCGGGTTCAGGAAAGTCGACGCTGGTGCGCCACATCAACCGTCTGATCGAGCCGACGTCGGGACAGGTGCTGATCGACGGAGAGGATGCGCTGGAACTTGATACGGCGGGGCTGCTGAAGTTGCGGCGAGAAAAGATCGCCATGGTGTTCCAGCGGTTCGGGCTGATGCCGCATCGCACGGTGCTGGAGAACGTCGCTTACGGGCTCGAGGTGCGGGGTGTGAAGTTGGCCAAGCGCCACGAGCAGGCGCGGGCGTGGATCGACCGGGTGGGGCTGCAGGGGTATGAGGATCAATATCCCGCGCAACTGTCGGGCGGCATGCAGCAGCGGGTTGGTCTCGCCCGTGCGCTGGCTGCGGATACCGAAATAGTGCTGATGGACGAGGCGTTTTCGGCTCTTGATCCGTTGATCCGGTCGCAACTGCAGGACGAGCTTGTGCAGTTGCAGCAGGCAACAGGCAAGACAATCATCTTCATCACCCACGATCTCGATGAGGCGCTCAGGATCGGTGACAAGATTGCCATTCTGAAGGATGGAGAATTGGCGCAGGTGGGCTCGCCGGCCGACATTCTGCTGCGGCCGGCCGATGACTATGTGCGGGCCTTCGTGCGTGATGTGAACCGGGCGCGGGCGTTGACGGTCGAAGCCTTGATGAGGCCTCCGGAGCTGCGGTTGACAAGCCAGTCACTCGATGCGGCTCTGGCGGAAATGCTCAAGGCGGGAGCAGCCTACGGGTATGTGATCGAGGACGGGCGATTTGCCGGTGTGGTGTCGCAGGAGATGTTGAGTGCGGCGAATGACGCCACAGGCGAGCCTCAGACTTTGGCCGAGCTGGCAGAGGATCTGCCGTCGGTCGGTGTCGATCAGGCGATCGAAGAGGCGTTGCCACTGCTGCTGGACTTGCCAACGCCGCTGCCCGTGGTGGACCAGAAGGGGCGTCTCAAGGGCGTGGTGTCGCAGCAGGACGTGGGGGCCATGCTGGCCCGGCCGCCGGAGGACGGCGCGCCAGCTGAGCAATAAGCCGTGCGCCAGGCGCATAGCTAGAGCTTTGGCCTCAATTCGGCCATTGCCTGCTGGAAGCTCGACCATGGCCGACGCGAGAGTCGGCGAATTGCGAGCAAGCGAGGTGGGCACATGACCCGGTCGATCTCAGTGCGTTTTGCGAAGTTGGCTGCCGCGGCACTGGCGGCGACCACAGTTCTGGCGGCAGGTACTGCATCTGCTGCGCCGCCAGTTTCCAAAGCCGGCGTGACGGGCGCGCCATCCCTGGTGACGAAAACGCAGGGCATTTATTTCGGCTATTCGTACGGGCGGCCGTACCGGCGCCACTACAGGCCGTACTACTACCGGCCCTACCGCTACTACGGCGGGCCCTATGCCTATCGCAGCTATTACTACGGACCACCGGCAACGACGACGTATTACAGCCGACCTTATGTCGTGGAGCGAGGGCGGGGGCGCTGGGATCCTGAGGATGTGGCGCGTTGCGCTTCGAGGTTTCGCTCGTTCAGCGTGCGCACGGGCACCTACATCACGTATGGCGGTGAAGAGCGGTTGTGCCCCTACCTGCGGTAAGGGCCTCGTTCAGGCACGTTTGGCGATGCAACCGGCTGGTGCTGGGTCTCCGAATGCCGCGGGAGGCCCAGCGCCCGCGCCGGTTCAGTCATTCTCGCCGGTGTCGGCTTGATCCAGGGCTGCGATTTCGGCGCTCTTGGGCGGGAAGAATGTTTATCGCCGTACTGCTTGACGGGTGCCGGCACGCGCTTCTCGACCAACTGGGCGAGCTTTTTGCGGAACGTGGCATAGCTCTGCGGGTTGATGAAGCCGACAGCCGTCTTCCAGCTTTCCGGGGAAGTGAAGCCAGCGAACGCCGGTCCCTTGCGGTTCAGGAAGTCGTTGAGCGTGGTCAGCTTGGCGATGAGGTCTTTGTCGTAGCGCGAGACCCACTGGCCATAGGCGTCGTAGCCTTCCCAGTCGTCGGGGCTGGCGCCGCCATTGTCGCGGGCGACGAGTTTCAGGCGTCCGGCCTTGTCGCCGCTGGCCTCCAGGTTCTCCCAAGAAACGGTCCCATTGGCCCAACAGTTGGTCGATGACGAAGATCGTGGATAGCTGCCGAGCGAGTTCGACCTGCTGTTCTGCCGGTCTTTGTGGGTAATCGGGCTTGCCGCCACCGATGCCGGGAGCGAGACGGGTGTCGTGGTCGGCATGGGCCTGCAGCGCGGATGCCTTGCGCAAGGCGGGTGTTGCGGTTGAACTGGCCTTCGGAGCCCAAGGCGTTGGCGGCGTAGAGTTTGGACTTGGGTCGGATGCGGTAAATGCCCAGGATCGACTCTGGGTGAGCCTTCAGCTCCTGGACGACCATGTTGCGGTTGTTGATCCAGTCCTCTGCCGTTTCGCGGGTGCCGAAAACCATGGCTTTGAACTTGGCGGTCGCCTTTGGACCGAGCTTGTAATAGTCGACAGGATAGTAATTTCGGCTGACGCCGAGGAAGCGGGCGAGTCGATAGCTGACCACCTCGGCCTCGGGGATCGACGAGCTGTTGGTTGGCACGAAGCTGGCGTTGGTGGGCACGTCGCCTTTGCCGATATAGACGCCGATCGACGAGCCGTCGTGGTGGGTTTCTTATGACGAGCTTGAGCGCGGGATCCTCGAGATCCACGGACTTCATGAGGCATCGAAGTCCAGATCGCGCCTTGATGCCAGGGAGCGATTGGGCTGTGGCGGAATGGCTCGTCATGGCTGTAAACATGAGCGCTAAAACCGGCAGGCGGATGGCAGATGGCATGTTGATCCCGAGTTGGATGCAAAGTTTCGCCGGGGGTCGATGATGAAGCGGTCATGGTGCAGTCGTTCAGATTGCTTTTTTGCTGCCAGATAGCGGTTTGCCATTCCCAGGGAAGCAAGGTCTTTGAGGACTGTTGGCGGCGCAGCACGATACGCCTTGGGCGCGGCACTGGGTGCGGCTCCACGCGGGCTCGGTTAATGGCCGCAGGCTGCCGGCGATAAGGGTGGTTGGCCGGCCAGTCGCGCAGGTGTTTGCCAAAGCGCGCGGCGCTGTCTCAGATGGCGGCTGGATCACACGCAAAAAGGAGGGCCCGTAGGCCCCTCGATGGTGTTGCAATGGAATGGGCAATCGCCGGGTCAGGTGGCGTAGCGGGTGAAGGCCGTGGTCGTGGCACGTGCCTGCCAATCCGTGACGACGCAGACGATGGCCGACTTGCCCGATGCAACGGCTTTCTTGGCGCTCCAGTGCTGGTGCGATGTCCTCGGGCTTCTCCACATATTCGCCATGGCCGCCGAAGCACTCGGCGAATTTGTCGTAGCGGGGATAGCCAAGCTCGCGTCCCGGCTTCGACTTGACGGGATCGTTCTTGTCGGGGTCGCCGGTCCAGCCGCCATTCTGGCTGATGACGACCAGGACAGGGAGCTTGTGGCGCATGACGGTGTCGAACTCCATGGCGTTCATGCCCCATGAGCCGTCGCCGTGGAGCACAACCACTTGCTTGTCGGGACAGGCTGCCTTGGCGCCGAGGCCGAAGGGCATGCCAACGCCCATGGTACCGTAGGCGCCCGAGTTGATGCGGTGGCGGGCGGTATATTGCGGGATGGCCTGGCGTGCGTAGTTCAGGGTCTCCTGACCGTCGACACACAGAATGGCGTCGCGGTCGAGGATATCGCGGACCTCTTTGCACAGGCGCAAGGGGTGGATGGGCGAGGAATTGTTGGAGAGCGTCTGCTCTGCCTCGGCCAGTTTCTGGACATTGCGGGCCCTGAGGCGCTCACGCCAGGTGTCGTAGGAGGCCGGTGTCACCTTGCCTTTGATGGCGTCGGTGAGCTGACCGAATGCGACCTTGGCGTCGGCGACACGCCGACGTCGAGTTTACGCGGTGCCGATGCGATCTCGGCGGGATCGATGTCGATGCGCACGACTTGGCGGCTGCGTTCCAGCGCGGGGGCGCGGCGTTGCCGATGACGTAGTTCATGCGGGTTCCGACGACGAGGATGAGGTCGGCATCGCGGAAGGCGGCAGCGCGCGAGGTCAGGTAGGAATACTTGTGGTCCTCGGGGATGACGCCGCGGCCTTGCGGTGTGGTGTAGAAGGGAATGCCGGCGGCTTCGACGAAGTCCAGCATTTCCTTGTCGGCCTGCGACCACTGCACGCCTGAACCGGTGACCAGCACGGGTTGCTTGGCGCCGGCCATCAGCTCGACGATGGCTTTCACATCATTGGCGGCGATCGCGGGGCGGGCGCGCTTGGCGTAGTCGAAGGGATCAGGGTACTCGACCGTCTTCTCATCGATCTCCTGGTAGAGGATGTCGCCGGGGAGATCCAGATAGGTGGGGCCCGTGCGCCCGGTCATGGCCTGGGCAATGGCGAGGTGGATCAGCTCGGGAATGCGCTTGGCGTTGTGCACGCGATCGGCCCACTTGGTGATGGGCTTGAAGATGGCGAGCTGGTCGGTGTCCTGGAAGGCGCCGCGATGCCAGGTGGAGACGGGAGCGGCACCGCCCAGCGCCACGACGGGGGTGCAGTCGGCCCAGGCATGGGCGACGCCGGTGACGAGGTTTGTGGTGGCGGGGCCGGATGCTGCCATGCACACGCCGGGTTTGTTGAGCAGGCGGGCATAGGCGAAGCCCGCCATGGCGGCGGCCTGCTCATGGCGCACGTCGATGCCGCGCAGGCCTTCGTTGAGGCAGGCTTTCTCGACTGCGAGCATCGGCCCGCCCATGATGTAGAAGAAGTCGGCGACGCCCTCGTGTTTGAGCGCCTTTGCGACGATATCTGAGCCGATGGCCATGGGATGAGTTCCTCTCTTTGGCTTGATGTTCGGGGGGTGATCTGGCGACTGGCCTTGTGAGGCAAGGCCTGGTGCTTTGGGAGTTGGGCCGGGATTGGCCGTCGCAGGATTAGGGGTTGGCGGTAGCAATGGGGGCAGCCCGCTTCGCCGCCCCCATGATGTTCCGGCATCGTCTCGACGTGCAGCGCGGCAGGCGAAAGGCGGGTGCGCTTTACACCACGCCCTCCTTCTTGAGCGCTTCGACGTCGCCTTTCGAGAGGCCCAGCCACTCTGCGTAGATGTCGTTGGTGTCGGCCCCGAGGATGGGGGACGCCTGCACGGGTACATGGCTGTCGGTCATCTTGACGGGCCAACCGGGAATCCGGACCTTGCCGCGAACGGGATGATCGACGTCGACGAAAATCTCGCGGGCCAGCATGGTCGGATCATCCGACAGCTCCTTGGTGTCCATGACGGCACCGCATGGCACGCCCTTCGAGCCCAGCTTCTCCATGGCCTCGTGCTTGGTGAACTGCATGGTCCACTTTTCGATCTCGGCGGTGATTTCCTTGGCGTGGTCGCCGCGTTTGACGGGCGTTGTCAGTCGTGGGTCGTTCTTCATGTCTTCGCGGCCGATCACTTCGCACAGACGCTCCCAGTGGGCGTTGGTGGCGCGGCTGGTGTAGATGAAGACGTAGTCGTTGTGGCCGCCTGGCGCGCAGCGGAAGACTTCGCAAGGGGCGTTGCCGAGCACGACGGAGTTGCCATTGCGCTCGCAGGCCTTGTTGGTCATGAGCTGACGGGAATAGGCGATGCGGCAGTAGTTGACCATGGCGTCCTGCATGGCCACCTCGACCTTCTGGCCTCTGCCGGTAACGGTGCGCTGGAAGAGGGCTGCGAGCACGCCGATTGCCGCGTGCAGGCCGGTGCCGGTATCGCCGAGGGTGACGCCGGGCTTCAAGGGGCGGCCGTCGGGCTCGCCGGTGATCGACATGACGCCGCCAGCGGCCTGCGCGATCATGTCGAAAGCGAGGTTCTTCTCGAAGGGGCTGCCTTTGGCGAAGCCTTTGACCGTCGCGTAGATGATGCGCGGGTTGATCTTGGCGACTTCCTCGTAGGAGAAGCCGAGCTTCTCGATGACGCCCGGCGCGAAGTTCTCGGCAAAGATATCGGCCTTGGCGATCAGCTTCCTCAGCATGTCCTTGCCACGCTCGTCCTTGAGGTTGAGCGTGACCGACTTCTTGTTGGCGTTGAGGAGCATGAAATAATAGCTGTCCGCGTCAGGGCGCTCGGACGAGGCCGAGCGGCCTTGCTCGCCACCCTTGGGGTTCTCGATCTTGATGACCTCGGCGCCGAGCCAGGCCAGCGTTTCGGTGATCGACGTGCCGGCTTCGAACTGGGTGAGATCGACAACCTTGATTCCGGCAAGTGCCGGCGGTCCCTTGGGCGACTGGCTCATGGCTTTATCCTCGACTGGCAATGGCTCGGGTTGCATGCATGAAGCACGAGGATGGGCCGAGCATGGCGATGCAGTCAATCAGGTTCGGCTGCAAAGGCCAAGCTGTGGGCAGCGAGGGCTTGGGAGCTAGCGGACCGTGCCGGTCTTGAAGTCGTGGACGCGGCCGGTATCGGTGTGTGCCGGGCTCACAAGCTCGATGAACAACGGCACGATTTCTGCCGGTGCGGAAAGGCTCATGGGATCTTCACCGGGGAAGGCTTTGGCGCGCATGCCGGTGCGGATCGGGCCGGGATTGACGATGTTGACCTTCGCTGGGGTGTCGGCCAGCTCCAGCGCCCATGTCTTGGCCAGCGCTTCGAGTCCGGCTTTCGATGTGGCGTAGGGACCCCAGTAGGCATTGCGGGCGAGGGCTGCGCCGGACGACACGAAGACAGCGCGACCGGCGTCCGAGCGGCGGATCAGCGGGTCGACAGAGCGGATGATGTGCCAGTTGGCGGTGAGGTTGATGTGCATCACCTCGTTCCAGGCATCGGAGGTGACGTGGCCGAGAGGAGAGAGCGGGCCGAGAATGCCGGCATTGGCTACGAGGATATCGAGTTTGCCCCAGCGCTGCAGCAAACTGGGGCCCAGCGCATCGAGTTTGTCGGTTTGCTTGAGGTCGAGCTGGACCAGCGTCGCGGAGCCGCCGAGCGCGCGGATTTCGTCGTCGACCTCCTCGAGGGCGCCAACCGTGCGTGCGAGCATGACGACGTGTGCGCCGGCCTTGGCAAGGCCCAGGGCAACGCTGCGTCCGATTCCGCGCGAGGCGCCGGTGATGAGGGCGATCCGCCCAGAGAGGGATTTGTCGTCGGCCATGGCGCTCTCCGGATTGTTTCGAGAGCGAAGTGCTAGCCGCTGGGGGAGGGGAGGGCAAGAGCCACGCCGGAATCGGGCGGGTCGCTCATCAAGTCTGGATCGGTGAAATGCGCGGATGGATCGGCTGCCCCAAAGGCGTCAATCGAGGCTGGAGGCGATCAGGTCTAAGGCTTCGGTGACGGCGGCCCTACGGATGTCCGAGCGGGAAAGGACGCCGAACTGGCAACGGCGGTGGCGTGTTGGCTGGCCGGTTCGAGCGAGGCCGAAATGAACGAGGCCGACGGGCTTTTCCAGTGTTCCGCCACCAGGACCGGCAAGGCCGGTGACGGCGATTGCGAGGTTGGCGCGGGATCTCGTCAGGGCGCCTTCGGCCATAGCGCGGGCGACCTGCTCGCTGACAGCGCCATGGGTGGCGATCAATGTGGTGGGAATGGCGAGGAGGGTTGCTTTGGCGGCGTTGGAGTAGGTCACGAAGCCGCAATCGAACACATCGGAAGAGCCAGCAATTTCTGTCAATAAACCGGCCACGAGGCCGCCTGTGCAACTCTCGGCCGTGGCCAGGCGCAGGTTTTGCTGGCGCATGCGTTCGAGCAGGTGCTGGGCGCGTTGCGTCAGATCGGCGGAGAACATGGCGCTTCATCCAAATGCAAAAGGCGCCCGTCCTGCGAGCGCCTTTGTAAGCTAACGGGTGTTGCGCGGTTGGCGCAAACCTCAGGGTGCCGCAAGCTTTTCGGCATGCGAAAGGAGGCCGTCGAGAACCTGCTGTGCATCGCCGCCCATGGCATCGATGGCACGGCGCTGGGCTTCCTGCCACACAGGGTAGGCCTCACGGATGACGGTCTGGCCACGGGGTGTCAGATGCAGGCCGCGACCGCGACGTCCGGCAGGCGGGTCCATCTCGATGTGGCCAAGTGCCAGAAGGCGCTTCAAATTGCGCGACAGCGTGGATTTCTCGATATCGAGGTCGAGACCGATCTCAGCAGCGGTGATGCCGTCGGTTTGTGCCAGCTGCGTCAGCAGCGTGAACTGGCTGGCGGTGATCTTGTGGGGCCTCAAGGCATCGTCATAGACGCGAGTGACGATCCGCGACAGCTGGCGCACGCGCGTTGCGATGCAGGTGTCGGTGGTTGCGGTTGCGATGCTGCCCAGCTCCGACTGCGCGGGCCGGACAGGTGGTGTCATAATATTCATGTGGAGCCTCCCGGATGGCCCGTTGTCGTTGCAATGTCTCTGCCTCGATTCGGGTGGGTTCTGCAATCGATGACACCTGCAGCGGCAACCCATCGCCCCAGCGCGTGTTGCGTCAATACAATTGCGTGCGGCGACGCCGGACCAGCGTCGCACCGTCGCAACGGCTCTTGGCGCTGCTGGTTGTGCTTCCGGCAACGTTGCGCAAGGCTTCTGATAGTGGGCGGATGCGATCAGCCAGCCCGCGAATGGTGCGCGAACTCAAGCGGGATCATGCGGGCGTGGTGGCAGCTCAGCTCGCTTCTGCGAGGAGTGAGAGCTGGCGATCGCCGCTCGCCTCCTGGTCTGCCAGCCGGGTCGGATAATCGCCGGTGAAGCAGTGGTCGGTGAACTGGGGATTGCGTGCGTCGCGGTAGTCCCGGCCCATGGCCCGGTAGAGCCCGTCGACAGAGAGGAACGCGAGACTGTCGGCGCCCATGTGTGCGCGCATCTCCTCGATGGAATGGGTTGCAGCCAGCAACTCTTCCGTGCGGGGGGTATCGATACCGTAGAAATCGGGATGGCGTACCGGTGGGCAGGAAATACGCATATGCACGGAGCGGGCGCCGGCATCTTTCAACATGCCAACGATCTTTCGCGAGGTGGTGCCGCGGACGATACTGTCATCCAGCAGGATGATGCGGGCGCCACGAATAACCCCGAGGTTGACCGAGTGCTTCAGCTTGACACCGAGCTGGCGGATTTTCTGCTCTGGCTCGATGAAGGTACGGCCAACGTAATGATTGCGGATGATACCGAGCTCGAACGGAATGGCCGCGGCTTGTGCATAGCCGATGGCTGCCGGGACGCCCGAATCGGGAATCGGCACGACGACGTCGGCTTCAGCGGGTGATTCAGCCGCCAGCTCGGCGCCCATTTGCTTGCGCATGGCATAGACGCTGCGTCCGTCAATCATGCTGTCGGGGCGCGCAAAGTAGACGTACTCGAAGACGCAGGGGCGGGCAGGGCGGCGCGGGAACGGCCGATGTGATTCGATGCCTTCGTCGGTAATCACGACGACTTCGCCGTTCTCGATCTCGCGCACGAATTCGGCGCCGACGATGTCGAGAGCACATGTTTCCGACGCCAGCACGTAGGCGCCCTCGAGGCGACCCAGCACCAGCGGGCGGATGCCGATGGGATCACGGGCGCCAATCAACATGTCGTTGGTAAGACAGGTCAGCGCGTAGGCGCCTTCGATCTGCAGCAGGGCGTCTACGAAGCGCTCGACGATGCGGCGCTTTTTCGAACGTGCGATGAGATGGAGGATGACCTCGGTGTCGGAAGTGGACTGACAGATCGCGCCGGAGCGAACGAGTTCGCGGCGCAGGGTCAGGGCGTTGGTGAGGTTGCCGTTGTGAGCGACTGCGAAACCACCCTGGTCGAGGTCGGCAAACAGCGGCTGGACGTTGCGCAACAGAACCTTGCCGGTGGTCGAGTAGCGATTGTGGCCGACAGCCATGCGGCCGGTCAGGCGCCCGATGATGTCGGAGCGGGAGAAGTGATCGCCGACGAGGCCGAGACGGCGTTCCTGGTTGAAGTGGCGCCCGTCGTAGGTGACGATGCCGCAGCCTTCCTGGCCGCGATGCTGGAGGGCGTGGAGGCCGAGTGCTGTGATGGCGGCTGCATCGTCGTGTCCGAAGATGCCGAAAACGCCGCATTCCTCATGCAAGCGGTCTTCATCCCAACACTCTGGCAGCCTTCCAAAACCGGTATCAGGGCGCAGCGTGTTGCGCTCGTGATGGCTTTCGTCCTCGATGCCCTGGGTCATCAGATCCGCTCCGTCGCAGGCTCGCCGGTGCCTTGCTCGACCAAAGGTTCCGCACAAACGGACTCAGCCGATGCGTTTCACTCTGGCGGGATATATGACGTTTTTGGGACGGGCGCTATCACGACCTGCAGTGGCGTAAACAAATTGCCAAGGTTGGCTGGGGACAGTGGCTTTGCCTTGCTGTTCGCCCTTCGGTTCGGTCAGCGACGAGGGTACGACCCGGACCAGGATGTTCTTGAAGGCGTTGCCGGTGCTTTTGATATACGGCAGCGACCGGGACTGGCGCACCCATTCGGCCTGATTGGCCGGTTCGGGATAAAATGCCTCGTAGAACATAAAGGGAATAACGATCAGGACGAAGCCGCGGGCGGCGCCGAAGACGAAGCCCAGCGAGCGGTCGATCATGCCCACCCGGCTATCGAGGATCGAGTCGGAGATGCGGGCTGTGATCAGGTGAACGATGACGAGCACGAACAGGAATATAATGGCGCCGAGCAGGATCTGGACGACGGTTGTGCCTTGTTTGGCATCCATGCTGGCCAGATATTGTGAGGCGAGCTGCTGGGCTGCGGATTTGTGATAGAGGACGAAGTACAGCACGGCGGCGAGGGCTGCCACCCATGACAGTATCGACAGCAGCTCGCGGGTTAGTCCGCGATACATGGCGAGCAACCCCGACAGAAGCGCGACCGCGATGAGTGCCGCGTCAAGGTAGGAGAGGGGGCCGATCATTTTTCACAAATCCTTCGATGGGCTCCAGAACAGCGGCGCCGCAGAGTCGCCAAGGCAGCAGGCTCAAGACCTGTTTCACTGGCATGGTCCAACCGAGCAGGCAAGGTCCTTGAGATGGCCGATGCGTTCCATTGCAATTTTTGAGACGTCACCGTCGATGTCGCCGGCGGCGGGCAAGATTGCACGCTTGAAACCGAGTTTGCTTGCCTCCTTGAGGCGGAGTGTCATGTGGCCTGCTGCTCTGACGGCACCGGAAAGAGAGATCTCTCCGAAATAGACGTGGTCTGACGGCAAAGCAGCACCGGAAAGTGACGACAGCAGGGCGGCAGCGGCTGCAAGGTCGGCGGCGGGTTCGGTGATGCGCAGTCCACCGGCGACGTTGAGGTAGACATCGTGCTGGGCAAGACTGACGCCGCACCGCGCATCGAGTACGGCCAGCACCATGGCGAGCCGACTGGAGTCCCACCTGACCACGGCACGACGTGGTGTGCCCATGCGCGGAGGGTGCCACCAGGGCCTGGATTTCGACCAGGACGGGTCGCGTGCCTTCGATGCCGGCAAAAACGGCGGCGCTCGGGTGCGCCCGAGTTCGCGGTCACCCAGAAACAACTCAGAGGGATTTGCGACCTCGCGCAGGCCGGCCGTGGCCATCTCGAAGACGCCGATTTCATCTGTGGCGCCGAACCTGTTCTTGGTGGCGCGCAAGATGCGAAAGGGGTGGCCGCGGTCACCTTCGAAGGACAGCACGGTGTCGACCATGTGCTCGACAACCTTCGGACCTGCGATCTGGCCGTCCTTGGTGACGTGACCGACGAGGACGAGTGCGGAGCCTGATTGTTTGGCGTGGCGGATCAGCGATTGGGTGGCGGCGCGGACCTGGCTGACCGTACCGGGGGCGGCGTCGAGGGCGTCAGCCCACAGCGTTTGGATCGAATCGATGATGATGAGGTCGGCGCGCTTGCCGTCGGAGAGGGTTGCCAGGATGTTGGCGAGGTTGGTCTCGCTGGCGAGCAGCACGGGGGCTGCGGACAGGCCCAAGCGTTCGGCTCTGAGGCGCACCTGGGCCGCCGCCTCCTCGCCGGAAAAATAAATTGTGTGATGGCCGTTATTGGCGAGCGATGCAGCGAGTTGGAGCAGGAGTGTCGATTTACCGATGCCGGGTTCGCCGCCGATCAACAGGGCCGAGCCTTGTACGATGCCGCCGCCGGCGACGCGGTCGAGTTCGGCGATGCCGGTGGGCAATCGCGGTGGTGCCTGGCCGCGTGTTGCCAATGTTTCGAGAGCGACAACGCGGCCGCGCGTCTGCTTGGTGACCCCCGAACCCGGCGGCGGGCCGGCGTCGGTTTCCTCAACCAGTGTGTTCCATTCGCCGCACGCCGGGCACTTGCCGACCCAGCGGGTGGCAACGCCGCCGCAATTCTGGCACACGAACGAGCTGCGTTGAGCCTTGGCCATGCGTCACCCTGCGCTTTGGTAGATGCGATGGACACGGCGCCCGAGCCGGGTCAGCAGTTCGTAACCGATTGTGCCGGCCCGGTCGGTCAGATCGTCGATGGTGGTGCGTGCGCCCAGCACTTCCACCCAGCCGCCGCGGGCGGCCAGCCTTGAGGGCACCGTGGTGACGTCGACGGTGAGAAGGTCCATGGAGACGCGGCCCACAACCGGCACAGCGTGCTCGCCGATAAATCCGACGGGGCCGGGTTTGCCGGTTTGGCCAGAGAGGGCGCGCAGGAAACCATCGGCATAACCGCAGGCGACGGTTGCAACTTTGGAATCGTGAGTGGCGGCATACGTGGCGCCGTAGCCGATGGCGGCGCCTTGCGGCACATCGCGAACCTGCAGGATTCGGGCTTGCAGGCGCACAACCCATTGCATGGGGTTGGGTTCGCCCTCGAAGGCGCGTCCGCCATAGAGCGAGATGCCCGGGCGGACCAGATCGAAATGGTAGGCGGAGCCGAGAAAGACGCCGCCGGAATTGGCAAGGCTGGCCGGTGCGCGGGGCAGCTGGCTGCGCATGGCTTGGAAGCGCTCGAGCTGGCGGGCGTTCATCGGATGGCTTGGAACGTCGGCGCACGACAAGTGGCTCATGACCAAGGACAAGTCAAAGTGGTCGAGCAGGCCGCGTTCGGCATTGGCGAGTTGATCGAGTTCGCTTCCGGAGAGGCCCAAGCGGTTCATGCCGGTGTCGAGGTGGACAGCGGCGCGCAGACGGCGGCCGGTTGCGTCACACCATGCGGACCACTCGCGGATCTCGTCGAGGCTCGAGAGGCATGGGCGCAGATCGAAACCGGCGTAGTGGGCGGCCGCGCCGGGGAGAAGGCCGTCGAGTACGTAAATGTTGAGGGCGGGATGAGCCTGCCGGACCGTGCGGCCTTCCAGCAGCGTTGCAACGAAGACGGTGGTGCAACCCTCCGCGACCAATGCTGTGGCGATCTCGTCGATGCCGAGGCCGTAAGCGTCGGCTTTGATGACGGCTGCGCATTCGGCCGTGCCGCATGCACGATTGAGTGCACCCCAATTGGCGCGCAGAGCGTCCAGATTGACGGTCAGCACGGCGCGCGCATCGACCGGTATGGCGTGGGCTTCGCGAATCAATTGCGATCCTTCCTGGTTGAGCCATCTTAACAGGCCCAGGGCCTTGCGGGTACGCCATGGCTGCGCGCATGTGGGCGACAGGCGGTCGAAAGCGCGGCGCTTTAACAGCTTGTTACCCTTTCTGGGCAAAACATCAGCGATTCAGCTGTGGCTGTTGAGCGGCGGAGAGACGCATGCGTCGGGGATTACAAGCGGTGGAAAAGCGCGGCTTTGGCCGCCGTGAAGTGACGATCCACGCATTTGCGCATATTCCCGGCCGACGAGCCGAACCGTGCACCGTTCGCAATCTCTCCGAGAGCGGCGCCCTTGTTGATATGGCCGTCGAGCTGGCGCCGGCGTCGGTCTTTCGGCTGGTGGTCGAGGCCAAGGGCATCGACCATTTGTGCGAAGTGCGCCGGCGTGACGGCATGGCGGTGGGCGTGCATTTCGTCGATGGCGATAAAGCCGAGGATCCGCCAGCGGTGACGCAAGAGCCGGCCCTGGCCTGGCCCTCAGGTGATGGGCTCGAGGACGACGCACCGCCCGCCGCGCCGCCGGTGGTCGTCAACCGGCGGAGCGTGGTGACGTTGATCGCCGGCGACGTGTTGCGCCGGCAGATGTTTGCCAACAGCCATTGAGGCTGCCTCAGTATTCGTGGCGATCTGGCAGATGGGACTCCTCGGCCAAGTCCGAGAAGCGGGTGTAGGCGCCCTCGAAGGCGAGCGTGACAGTGCCGACGGGGCCATGGCGCTGCTTGGCGATGATGACTTCAGCCTTGCCGTAGACCTCTGCCATGCGGGCGCGCCATTGCTCGTGCTCGGCTGAGCCGGGTTTGGGTTCGGCGCGTTCGAGATAATATTCCTCGCGAAACACGAACATGACGACGTCGGCGTCCTGCTCAATCGAGCCGGATTCGCGGAGATCTGAGAGCTGTGGGCGCTTGTCTTCGCGTGACTCGACCTGACGCGAGAGCTGTGACAGGGCGATGATGGGAACGGACAGTTCCTTCGCCAGGGCCTTGAGCCCGGTGGTGATTTCCGAGACCTCCTGCACGCGTCCCTCAGAGGAGCGTTTGGCCGAGCCGGTGAGGAGCTGGAGATAGTCGACCACCAGTACGTCGAGGCCCTTCTGGCGTTTGAGCTTGCGGGCACGGGCGGCAAGCTGGGCGATCGAAATGCCGCCGGTCTGGTCGATGTAGAGAGGGCAGCGCGCCATTTCCTGGGACGCCAGCACCAGCTGCTTGAATTCTTCCGGTTCGATGTCGCCGCGGCGGATCTTGGAGGATGAGACCTGAGCCTGCTCGGCAAGGATACGGGTTGCGAGCTGCTCGGCGGACATTTCGAGGGAGAAGAAGGCGACAACACCACCGTCTGCGGCCTTGATCGAGCCGTCGGCGAGCTCTTCTGCGCGGTAGGCCTTGGCGATATTGAAGGCAATGTTGGTGGCGAGGGAGGTTTTGCCCATCGAGGGACGGCCGGCCAGGATGATCAGGTCGGACGATTGCAGGCCACCCATCTTGGCATCGAGATCACGCAGGCCCGAGGAGACGCCGGAAAGACCACCTTGGCGTTGGAAGGCGGCGTTCGCCATGTCGATGGCGTGGGTCAGGGCGGTGCCGAACGACAGGAAGCCTTGGCCGTATTTGCTGCCCTCAGCGAGCGAGAAGAGACGCGTCTCCGCCTCCTGGATCTGCTCGTCGGGTGGATTGTCGATCGGGGAATCGTAGGCGACGTTGACCATGTCTTCGCCGATCAGGATCAACTGGCGGCGCACTGCGAGATCGTAGATGGTGCGGCCGTATTCCTGGGCGTTGATGATGGTGGTGGCGCTGGCGGCGAGCCGGCCGAGATACTGCGGCACGGTCATGTTCTGATCGATCGGGGCGGCCGATTCGAAATAGGTGCGCAATGTCACCGGCGTTGCCGGTTTGCCGGCGCCGATCAGTTTGGCTGCCGTTTCATAAATGCTGGCGTGCAGAGGATCGTAGAAGTGCTCGGCTTTGAGGAAGGTCGAGACACGGTCGTGGGCGTCGTTGTTGACGAGGATGGCGCCGAGCAAAGCCTGCTCGGCGTCGATGTTGTGGGGGGCCGTGCGGAAGAGGACGTCGTCCTCTTCGGTATCAGCGGCTTTGGTCTGGCTGAGGGCTTTGCTGGTGTTCTGCATGGAGGCAGGGTTAGCCGATTCTCGGATTACCAAGCGGAATCTGTCGGCCATCCCCATGATCGGTCCCCGCAATCAACAGGGGACGCAAAATATGTTTGGGCGAGGCGGGAATCACCTCCCGCCCTGGCGCTCGAAGCCTACTCGGCGGCTTCAACGGTTCCGTGAGGTTGGATGGCAGAGGCCGGCTCTGTCGTCTGGTAGCCGGCTTCCCTGGCAGCGATATAGTCCCGAACCAACGGCAGCGCATCGACTTTACGGGTCAGCTGGAGCTGCATGACGACCAGGTTCTGGTAGCGGAACGCAGCTTCCGATCCGGCGAGATAGAACTCCCACATGCGACAGAAGTGTTCGCCGCGAATCCTGGCTGCCTCGTCCCACCGACTGACGAAGCGTTGACGCCATTGGCGCAGCGTCATGGCGTAGTGCAAGCGCAGCACCTCGACGTCGGTGAGCATCAGGCCGCTGCGTTCAACTGCGGGCATCACTTCGGAGAGCGCTGGAATATAGCCGCCGGGAAAGATGTGGCGGGCAATGAAGGCGTTGGTGGCCGCGGGGCCGTCGGTGCGGGCGATGAAATGAATGAGGGCAATGCCGTTGTCGTCCAGCAACTCCATGACCTTGTCGAAAAAGGCTTGGAAGTGATTGATGCCGACGTGCTCGAACATGCCGACCGAGACGATGCGATCGTAGCGTCCGGCGAGCGTGCGGTAATCGGCGAGCTCGAAGCGGACCCGGTTCGAGAGGCCGATGCGGTTCGACCAGGCCGTGGCATGGGCCAGTTGTTCCGTCGACAAGGTGACACCATGGACGTCGCAGTCGGCGAGGCGGGCAATGTTGAGCGCCAAGCCGCCCCATCCCGAGCCGATATCAAGCACACGCTGGCCCTCTGCCAGATCGAGCTTGGCGGCGACGTGGTAGATCTTGGCGCGCTGGGCCTCGTCCAGGCTCATCGCCGGGTCGGCAAAGTAGGCGCAGGAATATTGGCGTTCAGCGTCCAGGAAGAGGTCGTAGATGGTGCCGTCGATGTCGTAATGGTGGGCGACGTTGCGGCGGGAGCGTGCGGCTGGATTGTACTGGGCCAGCCGGCGGGTCATGTAGCGCAGGCGATCTGCGGCGCCAACCCAGCGCGGAAGTGGACGCTGGAGGGCGTTCTCGAGCACGAGTTCGATCAGATCGTAGACACGGCCTTCGAGCATCTCGAGGCGGCCATCAGCGTAGGCCTCGCCGACGGCGAGGTTGGGATCCAGCGCCAATTCGCGTTCGAGGTGGCTGTCGGCCAAGCGCATCGCGACGCGGGGCGGCGCGCCATTGCCGAACGTGTGCTGGCTGCCATCATGAGTGACGACCTCGAGTGTGCCGTCTGTGATCAATCGGTCCAGAATAAGTGCGAGTGGCTTGAACATGGCAACGACCCTGATTGTCGTCCCCGACGCATGACTCGCGGCGCTAAGCGGCCGCTGCCCACCATCCAACCTTAGACTAAAGGACTGCTGAACGAGATTTCAATACCCAAACGACGGGAACTCGGACGTCGGCAGATGGCAAACGCAAAGGGCACGGCGCGTCAACGCCGTGCCCTTGGGTTGTAGAGTATTGAGGGCAGAACCTGAGGTGCCTTGCTTATTCGCGGGGGTCGTCGGGCTGGTCGCCCATGCCTGGTGCCATGCCGCCGTCGTCCTGATCCTCACTGTAGGTTTCGATGTCGAGCTCTTCGTCGCGGATGACGGTGACATCTTCGCCGCGGGCCTGACGATCGGCTTCGTCGGCGGTGCGCGCCACGTTGAGTGATGCCGTCACAACCACCTCAGGATGTAGCTGAATCCTGATGTCGTGCAGGCCCAGTGCCTTGATGGGCTTGTCGAGCAGGATCTGGCGGCGCTCGACGGTGAAGCCGCCGGCGGTGATCACTTCGGCGATGTCGCGGGTCGATACGGAGCCGTAGAGCTGCCCGGTATCACCGGCCTGACGAATGGCGGTGAAGGCCTGGCCTTCGAGGCGGCTGGCGACTGCTTCGGCCTCGGCTTTAAGCTCGAGGTTGTGGGCTTCAAGGTGGGCGCGCTGCGATTCGAACTGCTTGCGGTTTTCTTCCGTCGCCCGGAGCGCTTTGCCCAAGGGAAGCAGGAAATTGCGGGCGTAGCCGTCTCTCACCTTGACGACGTCGCCCATCTGGCCGAGGCGGCCGATGCGTTCGAGCAGAATGACTTGCATGTGAGGGAGCTCCTTATCGGTGGGGTTTGTGGACGAATTGGCGGTTTGGGCGTTGGTCAGGTGCCCGGTGAAGGCGGTGGTGGAGGCGGTGTCGGTGCGTCGGGCGGTCGGCGCCAGGGGAGCAACGGCTCCAGGATACCGATCAGCGCGACGACCAGTGCGGCCCAGGTATTCAAAATGAGCAGGGCCAGGTAGACGCCGGCCAGGATCATCATGCGGGCAGGATTGTTGCGGGTGGCGTAGTGGACGATTGCGAGGCCCATGATGACGTAGGCGAAGATGAAGGCACCGGCGAAACCAGCCGCGATGAGACCCAGATACCCCTGGATCAATGCGGTGGCCGCGAAGGCAGCGGCGAGAGCTAAGCCGAAGCGGGCGGGGAACCGCATCAACGCCAGCTCCGGCCATGGTCGCGTCAGGCGGCCCGATATCAACGTCACGCGCGCGGCCAACCACAGGTTCAATAGGAAGCTCGAAAGCCAGAAGACGGCGGCGCCAGCTGGCAGCGCATACAACATGATCTCGGTGAAGGCCGTGAGCTGCTTCTCGTCGAGTTGGGTGGTGCCGCTGGGTGGGATTTGCTTGAGGACGACTTGGTCGAGGAATTCGCGCATGGCCTTGCGGACATCGTCGAGGTCTGTGCCGACGAGGAGGACGGTGACCATGGCGAGCAGGCCTGCCATCCAGGTGGCCGCGGCGACCAGGCGTCCGGGAGGATACCATTCGATGGCCGGGGCCGATGGTGGGGTTGCAGGGTAAGTGGCGGTCGGGCTGGCGAGGGGGCGGTGCAAAAGAGCCAAGTGACACAGCACGATGGCAGGCAAGCCGTGGCCCAGAAAATAGATGCCGCCCGTTGCGGGGGCCAGGAACAGCCCAGCGCCCAGGGCGCTGACGACGGCTGCGATCGCTGCGGCGATGGCACCCCATCCTAGCCCAGCCAAATAGGTGGGCAAGGGCGCTAGATAGAACAGTAGCATGCGCCCGCCCATGCCACCAGCGCTGGCGGAGGCAAAGAGCAGAGCGGAGGCCATGCCGGCGGCGAGGCCGACGAGGAGAAACTGGGGCATTGATAGCTGTCCCGCGCGTAGCGGTTAGAGACGGTTCAAGCGACGCGTCCCAACCTGGTCGGTGCCGGCCCTCGGCAATGGGTCAGGCGCAGCGTCACGTCGCCATGACGCTGCGCCTGAAAGTTGTTGCCTACTTGATCACATAGGGCAAAAGGCCCAGGAAGCGCGCCCGCTTGATCGCCTTGGCCAATTCACGCTGTTTCTTTGCCGAAACGGCTGTGATGCGGCTCGGCACGATCTTGCCACGCTCTGAGACGTAGCGGCCGAGAAGGCGCACGTCCTTGTAGTCGAGGGCGGGCGCGCCGGCACCGGAGAACGGGCACGTTTTGCGGCGACGATGAAACGGCCGGCGTGCCGGCGATGAACCTGCGTCAGCCATTATGAGCGCTCCCCTTGTCCACCGCTCCTGGGAGCACGATCACCAAAGCCACCTTCACGTGGTGGGCGGTCGCCCCGGTCACCACGATCGCCGCGGAAGCCGCCGCCGCCTTCGCGCGGTGGACGATCGCCGCGGTCACCCCGGTCACCCCGGGGACCACGCGGGCCGCGGTCACGGCCGAAGCCACCGCCGCCACTGCGTTCACCACGGTCGTCGCGATCACTCTTGCGCATCTGCGCGGACGGCTCGGTCTCGTGCTCGTCAACGTGGATGGTGAGGAAGCGGATGATGTCGGTGGAGATGCTCATGCGCCGTTCCATCTCGGCCACCACATCCGGGTTGGCCTCGATGTTCAACAGCATGTAGTGGGCTTTGCGGTTCTTCTTGATCTTGTAGGTGAGCGACTTGAGACCCCAGTATTCCTGCTTGGAAACGGTGCCTTGTCCCTCAGTGATGACGTCGGTGTATTCCTTGGTCAGTGCCTCCACCTGAGTCTGGGAGACATCCTGGCGCGCAAGGAAAACATGCTCGTAAAGCGGCATGTGACTTGGCCTTCCTTCTTCGTGTTCACCCGCCGGCGCGAAGCCTCTGTCGGGGGCCGGTTGCGCTTTCGCGCGCGGAGGCCCACAGGCAGCAACCCTTGAGAGCGAAGACACGGGGAGGGTGGCCAACCGGCGCTGCTGCAGGCCCAACCCGGACCGTTGGTCCGCTTTTTGGGCGTGCCCCTCCCGTTCAGCCTCCGGCCGGAACGGGCAGAAGCGGCCCTTATAGCCGATTGCCCCGCAGTCTCAAGTTCTTTTGGGAGGCTCCGGGCCGTTTTGGCGTCGGTTTGGACGTGCCGGTGGTCTTTTGCGTCGGGCGCTGGCGCTCGGCAGCCGGTTGCCGGGCGGCATGGCCGGAATCGAGACGACATGGTCATGACATGGCCTACAGTCGGCTCGGGTGGCGCTTGACTCGCGGCTTGGCGAAGTGCTTAAGGCCAGCCAATCAAAGGGCAAACAACTGAAGGAGCAGGGCGTGGCCATCGCTTTCGTCTTCCCGGGACAGGGCAGTCAGACGGTCGGTATGGGCAAGGACCTGGCCGATAACTTTGCGTCAGCGCGTGCGGTTTTCGCAGAAGTCGATGATGCCTTGGGCCAGAAGCTCTCGCAGATCATGTGGGAAGGGCCGCAGGAGACACTGACGCTGACGGAAAACGCGCAACCGGCATTGATGGCACACTCGTTGGCCGTAATGCGCGTGCTGGAGGCTGAAAAAGGCCTGAAGCTGGTCGATACCGTCAAATTTGTCGCCGGGCATTCGCTGGGTGAATACTCCGCTCTTGCCGCTGCCGGAGCGTTCTCGCTGGCCGATGCCGCACGTTTGCTTAAGCTTCGGGGGCAATCGATGCAGAAGGCGGTGCCGGTGGGGCAGGGGGCGATGGCAGCCCTGCTCGGCGTCGGGCTCGAGGTTGCCCAGAAGATCGCGGCAGAAGCTGCGCAGGGTGATGTTTGCGACATCGCCAATGACAACGAACCGACCCAGGTCGTGCTTTCGGGGCACAAGACCGCCATCGACAGGGTGGCGGCGGTGGGCAAGGCGCATGGGCTAAGACGCGCCATTCCGCTGCCGGTTTCCGCACCCTTCCATTGCAGGCTCCTACAACCTGCTGCCGATGCCATGGCCGAGGCGCTGGCCAAAGTCGACGTCAAGTCGCCGGTGGTGCCTGTCATCGCCAATGTGCTAGCGGCGCCGATTGCAGATCCCGCAGAGATCAAGAAGCGCCTCGTTGAGCAGGTGACGGGCACGGTGCGCTGGCGCGAGTGCGTGTTGGCGATGGCCGCTGCCGGTGTCACCGACCTTTATGAGATCGGTTCCGGCAAAGTGCTCACAGGTCTTGCCGGGCGCATCGATAAGGCGCTGAAGGCTCAGGCGATCGGCGCCGCGGCTGATATCGAAGCCGCGGCGGGTGCTTTCACCTGAGGTGGGGCAGACCTCGCGACTGGATGAATTTCACGTCGGACCGACACCGATGACCGGGCGCTCCTTCGCGTGCGCTCAGGATGACGGCGGCATTCCATGTGCGTCGTTGAGAGTGTTATTTCTCGAGTCTGCCGATTTTGTCGGAATAGGGACAATTTTACGACA
Source organism: Hyphomicrobiaceae bacterium (assembly GCA_041397705.1). Taxonomy (GTDB): domain Bacteria; phylum Pseudomonadota; class Alphaproteobacteria; order Rhizobiales; family Hyphomicrobiaceae. Next base: position 71,684 of record JAWKWC010000008.1, on the reverse strand, counting down.
TATTTTTCGTCGGCATTGACGGCAACCTATGATTGATATGCTCCGGTTGTGCTCAACGCTTCAGCGTATTTTGCGCAATGATTTGCGCTGATTGTCTGCGCGCGGAGGTTGATTGACGCATCAATGTAACATGTTCGCAGATTGGCAGTGTGCGGTATTGGAGAAGGTTCTTATTCAGTTCGCGTATTGATCTTTATTATAATTCGTTTCGTCTACATGTGTTCAAGACCAAAATGATCTTGGAAGTAAATCATCAGGGTCGCTCATTCTGGCCTAAAAAGGGGCTTTGCCTCCGATGCCTACCTCAGACGTTCACACCGCCTTGGTCCGGCTCGCCGCGAGGCTCGTTGAGGGACGGGCTGGGTATGCGGTTTTTGGAAGAGCGTGGGGAATTTCCAGCGTGCTGGGGGCTGTTGGATTGCAGCTTGGTCCTACATTGCCGCTTGCCGCGCTGAACGGATTGCCAAGCAACAGTCGCGAACCGGTGATGCTGGCGGGTTTCCTCCGGGATCCGCAATTCAAGACGCATATGCTGCGCACCATACTGCCCACATTGCAAAAGTTACTTTACATCCGGCTCGATGATCAGGGGGATCGAGGGAAGGCGGCGATCATGGTCGTGGATCCGAAAGTGAGCCAAATGAATTTCCGGCGGCTCATGCCGGCTTTGAGCGAGCTCAGTCTTCTGGCGAAGGGGGTACTGGACGCGAGGCTCGACGGGTTGGCCTGTCCCGTCTTAGCCGTGCAAGAGATGCAGGAACCGAGACTTCAATTTGGCGAGTCGAGCGATATGGTCGGCGGTTTCCTCTTAGAGACGTTGGCGCAACGAACCAAGCTGCACACCCGCCAATCTGTGAGGTACACGACATTGCGGACGTGGCGCGCACCGATGAAAAGCTATCAATTGAACGCCATAAAATTGTTGAAGGAGGCGCCGACGGCGACATTCGTGAACGCTGCGGCGTCCGAAATTGTTCGCGCTGCCCGAAGTCTGGTTGGCCAGAAGAATATAGCCGCGGTGACCCATGTCCCCTGCGGTCATTCCACTGGGAAGTGTTTTGCCCAAGAGATTGCCCAGGTTGCGGCGGGGCAATTGGCTTCACCTTATGTCGAGCTCTTTGACCGACAGCAGAGGCGGGGCGTGTCCCACCCGCGGCGCAACGCAAGCCTACCCCCCTTGACCATTCGAAGCGACGTGTTGGCGAGTACTCAGCTGGATACAGGAACATTGCTGCTGGTTGACGACATTGCGACGACGGGCACGCATCTGGTGCGGGCTATCGAAAAAATCAAAGCGCACGTGCACCACTGCTGCGCCATTGCCTGGATCGGTGATAAGTAGATTGTGCTATTGTCTACAGGAGGTTGCACGGAGGGCGCTTGGCGATTTGTACGCCAGTGCAATGCACACTTGCCGGATTGGTCAGGTTGGGTAAAAGGGCCTCGCGAGACGGTTCGTTCTGAGGTCAGCCATGTGAGCCGCCCCGGCGATCAACCTGGATTTCAAGCAGGGCGTTCTGGTTAAGCCAGACGCAGCTTCCGATGTGCGCCACTGCGCAACACGCTTGACGTATGGCCCCTGCCTTGAGCAGTAGTGGCCTCAACAGCGAACCCATAGATGCCTGAGGCTCACGAATGTTCTCTTTGGAAGGTAAAACCGCTCTCGTAACAGGTGCAACCGGCGGCATCGGCGGTGCCATTGCTCGAGCGCTTCATGCGCAGGGCGCGACGGTGGCGCTTTCGGGACGGCAGGCGGACAAGCTCGAGGCGCTCAAAGCCGAGCTTGGCGAGCGGGCCGTGGTGTGTCCCTGCGATCTGGCCAACAAGGAGCAAGTCGGCAAGTTGATCGACGAGGCCGTGAAGGCGCTTGGTGGGCGACTCGATATTCTCGTCAACAATGCCGGTCTCACCAAAGACAATCTGTTCATGGTGATGAAGGACGACCAGTGGGACGATGTCATTGCCGTCAACCTGACATCGACGTTCATGTTGATGCGGGCGGCGACGCGACACATGCTGCGCTCGAAGACGGGGTTTGGGCGGATCGTGAATATCTCGTCGGTCTCGGGTGTGCTGGGTAATCCCGGCCAAGGTAACTATGCGGCCTCCAAGGCCGGCATGATCGGCATGACGAAGTCGCTGGCGCGCGAAGTCGCGCCGCGTGGCATCACCGCCAACTGCATTGCGCCAGGGTTCATCAAAACGGCGATGACGGATGCTTTGAACGAGCAGCAGACGACCACGATCATGGGCGCCATTCCGGCCCAGGCCTTCGGAGAGCCGGCCGATGTCGCTGCATGTGCGGTTTACCTTGCCAGCGCCGAAGCCCGGTATGTCACGGGACAGACCATTCACGTCAATGGCGGCATGGTTATGGTCTGAGGCAAAGGCCTGGTTATAATGTTTGGTGGCAGCTGCCACTTGGCTTTTCAAGGAGGTTGAAGTGTGTTACCGACCGGCGACTGCTGGTCAACAGCTGGGGAGAAGGGCTTGTCAGGCTTCCGTAAATGGGGCCGGTGGCTGCGACTCACGCTAGCAAGACAGCAACCTTGCGCCGCGCGGATGGCACGCCTACGAACGCTGCGAGGTCGATGGTTGGGAAGGCTCAAGGGCCGCCTCGCCGCCTTATGAAACTAGACTGCCAGGCCGGGCAACGGCCGCCTGAGAACAGAACCTTGCAGGGGAACTGGAAATGAGCGATGTCGCAGAGCGCGTGAAGAAGATCGTAGTCGAGCATTTGGGTGTTGAGGCCGACAAGGTAACCGAGAGCGCGAGCTTCATCGACGACCTGGGCGCCGACAGCCTCGATACGGTCGAGCTCGTCATGGCATTCGAGGAAGAGTTCGGTTGCGAAATTCCCGATGATGCCGCCGAGCAGATCCAGACGGTGGGCGATGCCGTCAAGTTTCTCGAGAAGCAGGCCAAAGCAGCCTGAGGCCTCTGTGCATGCGCGCGGGATGCCGCCTTATGGCGGCAGGCTCGCCAGCATGCCATGCTACGGGCGAGGCCGTAATGCTGGCGGCAAGTGTCGTCGAGGCGTTGCTTTGTGATCGCCCGCCCAGTGCTATTTTGTAGCGAATAGCTGTGATGGGGAGGCAGATGCGGCGCGTCGTCATAACCGGAATTGGTCTGGTCACTCCGCTGGGTTGCGGGGTTGATGCCACGTGGTCGCGCCTGCTTGCCGGCGCAGCGGCGCGCCGTGTGACGGAGTTCGAGGTCGGCGATATGCCGTGCCAGATCGCCTGTTTCATCCCGCGCGGTGACGGCAGCGACGGGTCGTTCAACGCCGACAAATTCATGGAGCCGAAGGAGCAGCGCAGGTCGACCCCTTCATCGTCTATGCGATGGCGGCGGCCGACGAGGCGATGGCCGATTCGGGCTACACACCGAAGACGAGCGAGCAGCAGGAACGCACGGGCGTCCTGATCGGGTCGGGCATCGGTGGTCTCAATGGCATTGCCGAGACTTCTATTCTGCTGAAGGAGAAGGGGCCGCGGCGGGTCTCGCCGTTCTTCATACCGGGCCGCTTGATCAATTTGGCGTCGGGCTACGTGTCGATCAAACACGGCCTCAAAGGACCCAATCATGCTGTCGTCACGGCGTGTTCGACCGGTGCGCACGCGATCGGTGATGCGGCGCGTCTCGTGGCGCTGGGCGATGCGGATGTAATGATCGCCGGAGGGGCGGAGAGCCCGATCGGGCGGATTGCGCTGGCGGGGTTCGCCGCTTGCCGCGCGCTCTCGACTGGTTTCAACGACCAGCCGGAGAAGGGCTCACGGCCCTATGACCGCGACCGTGATGGTTTCGTTATGGGTGAGGGCGCAGGGATCGTCGTGCTGGAGACCCTTGAGCACGCTGGCGCGCGGCGCGCACATTTATGCCGAAGTGATCGGCTACGGCATGTCGGGCGATGCCTATCACATCACGGCGCTGGCGGAGAACGGCGATGGCGCCTATCGCTGCATGCGGGCTGCGGTCAACCGGGCTGAAATCGACGTCAGCGAAATCGACTATGTCAACGCGCACGGAACATCGACGCCGATGGGTGACGAGATCGAACTTGGCGCGGTGGAGCGATTGTTCGGCAATTCGGCTGGCAAATTGGCGATGTCTTCGACCAAGTCGGCGATTGGCCATCTGCTCGGCGCAGCGGGTGCGGTGGAAGCCATATTCTCCGTGCTTGCCATCCGCGACAACGTGGCGCCCCCGACGCTGAACCTCGACAATCCCTCCGTCGAGACGCCAATCAATCTGGTGCCACATACTGCGGTCGAGCGCCAAATCGATACGGTTTTGTCCAATTCCTTCGGCTTCGGCGGCACCAACGCGTCATTGGTTCTACGTCGGTACGCCTAGAAGCGCCTGCTGGTTCGGCGTACACCGTTTCGCCCGCGTCATGTCCAGGCGGTGTTCGTGATTTACGTTCTTCGGCCACATTTTTGCGTACACTAAAAGCTGCGTGAATCTTCGGATTTCGCAACGGGCGGAGGATCTGCCGGCCCACGACGGGCGCTAGGAAAGTCGAGACCAGCGCGATGAAGACTCCGCCGCCCAGCCCGACAACCGGAAAGCCAACGACGCAACGTCCGTCGGTGCCCATTCCCCGCAGCCCGTCCGAGCTTCTTATGCCAACACGACCGCCGAGGCCGCTGAAGCCGATGCGCCATGAGCGCGAGCCGCGGCGCACGAACGGCTTCCTGAACTTCCTTGATGGGCTGTTGTCATTTGCTTTCCTGATGCTGATTCTGGCGGCAGCGCTGACGATGTGGGTGCATCGCGGTTTTGATGCGCCGGGCCCGCTGCAACAGCAGGCAGTGGTTGTGGTGCCCAAAGGCGATAGTGCGCTGGAGGTTGCCGACAGGTTGGAGCGGGCGGGAGTCATCGACGACCGGCGACTGTTCATGCTGCAGTATTATGTCGGCAAGCTCTATGGCGGCGGCGCGACGGATCGCGGTGGGCTGAAGGCGGGCGAATACGAATTCAAGGCCGGCGCCAGTGTGCGCCAGGTGCTGGACACGATCATTTCGGGCCGCGGCATTCTGCTGAAGTTCACCGTGCCCGAAGGGCTCACGAGCCGGCAGATCGTCGAGCGGCTCGCCGCCGAACCCGGATTGACGGGCGACATCAAGACGGTTCCAGACGAAGGTGTGCTGTTGCCGGACACCTATCGGTTCTCAAGAGGAACATCGCGCCAGGAAATTATCGATCGCATGCGTGCCGACCACGGCAAGTTGGTCAAGGCACTGTGGGCCCAGCGCCAGCAAGGTCTGCCGCTGCAGACGCCTGAGGAAGCGATAACGCTGGCATCGATCGTTGAAAAGGAAACTGGCAAGGCGGAGGAACGGCCGCGGGTGGCCTCTGTGTTCATCAATCGGCTGAACAAGGGCATGCGGCTGCAATCTGATCCGACGATTGTCTATGGTCTCGTCGGCGGGCAGGGGCCGTTGGGGCGTTCGCTGACACGATCCGACATCGACTCGAAAACGCCCTACAACACGTATCAGATCAATGGATTGCCGCCGGGGCCGATCTGCAACCCGGGCCGGGCCGCGATTGCAGCGGTGCTCAACCCCATTGTGAGCCAGGATTTGTATTTAGTGGCCTATGGCACGGGTGGGCATACCTTCACGAGCAATTTGAAGGACCATAACGCCGCCGTTGCGAATTGGCGGCGGATCGAGCGCAGCCAGCAGAGTTCAAGCGGCGGTGGTGATGTGGCGAGCGTGCCTCCGGTGCTGAATGCCAACAAGGGTGGCGCAGCGAAATCCAGCTCGCGCAATAAGCGCTAGCCGATCGTTGAGCTGCCAGCATGGATTGATTTTGTGCCGCCTTTAGCTCCTGGTGGCGTTGTGCTGCGGCACACGGTGATTGTGCCCCGTCTCTCATAGGGTTATGCCTCTGGGTGATCGCTTCATCCAACCAAGGCGCGTGGCATCCATGACAGTGCAAAGCATGACCGGATTCGCCCGGGCCGACGGCAAAGCCAATGGATTTGCATTCCATTGGGAGGTGCGCAGCGTCAACGGGCGCGGGCTCGATGTGCGGTTCCGGATCCCGCCGGGCTATGATGGGATGGAAGCGGTGCTGCGGGAGGCGGTGGCCAAGCGCATCTCGCGGGGCAATATCGCTGCGAGTCTTGTCTTCGATCATAGCAGTGAGGGCTCGCCCATTCGGATCAACCGGGAAGCTTTGGCGACCGTGTTGGCCGCGCTTGCCGACATGGATATCCACCAACGGTTCGAACGTCCGCGGCCGGAGGGTGTGCTGGCGCTCAAGGGCGTCATCGAGAGTGGCGGGGCAGAGCCCTCGGAAGACGACGCAAGGGCGCAACGCGAAGCAATCGTTGCGAGTTTCGAACAGGCGCTCGATGCTTTGGTAGCGGCGCGGCGTGATGAGGGCGCGCGATTGACACCGGTGTTGCAAGCCGGGTTCGACCGGATCGAGGCGCTGTCGCAGGCAATCGCGGCGCATCCCTCACGGCGGCCGGAGGCGGTGGTTGAGCGGCTGTCACAGCAAGTGCGCCGATTGCTCGACACGGAAACGACGCTTTCGCCGGAGCGGCTGCACCAGGAGGCCATCCTGCTGGCAACGCGGGCCGACGTGGAGGAGGAACTCAAGCGTCTTGACGCGCACGTCGCGGCGGGTCGCGGGCTGCTCGCGGACGCAGCGCCTGTTGGCCGGCGGCTCGATTTTCTCTCACAGGAATTCAACCGCGAGGCCAATACGATTTGTTCGAAGGCGAATGATATCGAGGTCACGCGTTATGGCCTCGAGCTCAAGGCCGTGATCGATCAGGTGCGTGAGCAGGTGCAAAACATCGAATAACCGGGTGGTTTGTGCTCCTGCGATGCCAGTGTGCTCGCCTTGGTCTCTGGAAAATCGCCGACAAAGATGCCATAGGCAAATCGGCACGTCGGGCAGCTGGGAGCGGCCGGCGCCTCACAGACGGAACTTGAGCGGGACCAAAACATGTCAGCCCATCAACGTCGCGGCCTCATGCTCGTTCTCTCCTCGCCGTCTGGCGCGGGCAAGACGACTCTCAGCCGCGAGATCCTCAAGCGCGACAGCGGTCTCGCCATCTCGGTTTCAGTGACCACGCGGTTGCCACGTCCGGGTGAAGTGGATGGGGTTGATTATCATTTCCGGACGGCTGGCGAAGTGGAAGCGCTGAAAGAGAGCGGCGGGCTGCTCGAGTGGGCAATCGTTCATGGCAATGCCTATGGGACGCCACGCGCCGATGTGATGGAGAAGCTGGAGAGCGGGCAGGATATCCTGTTCGATATCGATTGGCAGGGCGCGCGCAAGCTGGCCCAAGAGGCCCCGGCCGATACGGTGCGTGTTTTCATTCTGCCGCCCTCGGCGATGGCGCTGGAACAGCGACTGGTGTCGCGGCGCCAGGACGGGGCGGAGGTGATTGCGCGCCGGCTGGCGGGCGCGGCCACGGAGATCGCGCACTGGGACGAATACGACTACGTCATCGTCAATGAGAAGATCGAAGAGAGCATCGGCCAGTTGCAGGCCATTCTGGTGGCCGAGCGTGTGCGTCGCGTGCGGCAGCTGGGGTTGGCGGGATTGGTGAATGGTTTGATCAGTGATCTCGATGCCATGACGTCGGGAACTGGTTCGTCATCGACGTAAGAGCGTGGCGCTCCGCCCGCGATTTCAGTCGCCTGGGAGGCGTCCTACACCAGCATCCACGGCCTGAGCAATGCGGGCAAAGTCGTGCGGCCATAGCTCCTCAGCGCGCCGTTCCGGCGCAATGCCGGCTGCAGCGAGCAGGGCTGCGGTGTCGCGTCCGAGCAGCTTCAAGCTCTGGCGCAGCATCTTGCGGCGTTGGCCGAAAGCGGCACCTGTGACGCGACCAAGTGTGATGACGTTGCAGGCGGGTTCGCAGGTGGCGTGGGGCTCGAATACAACCACCGCGGATGCGACCTTCGGAGGTGGTGTGAACGCCTTCCGGGCCAAGCCGCACGGCGATCCTGGGCTTGGTGCGCCACTGGGCGATCACGGCTAGGCGGCCATAGGCCTTGGTTTCGGGCGTGGCCACGATGCGCTCGGCGACTTCACGCTGGAACATCAGCGCCATGCGTTGCCACCAGGGAGGCCAGGGTTCGGTTTCGAGCCACTGGATCAGGAGGCGGGTCGCAATGTTGTAGGGCAGGTTGGCTGCGATGACGGCGCGTTCTCCGGGCCGCAACAGCTTTGGCCAGTCCACTTTCAGTGCGTCGTCGGCAACGACCTGCAATCGGCCGGGGTAGGCGTCGGCGATGGCGGCAAGCGCGGGCAGGCAGCGATCGTCGCGCTCGACGGCGATGACGCGCGCGGCGCCTTCCATCAGGAGGCCTCGGGTGAGGCCCCCGGTCCGGGCCCGATCTCGATGGCGACGACGTCCTGCAAGTCACCTGCTGCGCGTGCGATGCGCCGTGTCAGGTTGAGGTCGAGGATGAAGTTTTGCCCAAGGCTCTTGCGCGCGTCGAGACCAAAGGCGGCGATGACCTCGCGAAGGGCCGGGAGGCCGTCGCCGGATGGTGTGTGCTCTCCGCCTGGAGATACAACTTCTGGCGGGTCGGAGTCCGGCGTCATGCCGGTGTCTCGGAATGGGAGGCGGCGTCGGCGTCGGCCATGGTGCGGGCCATGTGCAGGGCGGCCAGCAAGCTGTCGGGGCGTGCTTTTCCGGTGCCGGCGATATCGAAGGCGGTTCCGTGATCGGGCGAAGTGCGCACGAACGGTAGGCCGAGCGTGACATTGACGCCATCATCGAAGGCCAGCGTCTTGATCGGGATCAGCGCCTGATCATGGTACATGCACACCGCCGCGTCGTAGCGCTTGCGGGCTTCGGCGTGAAAGAGCGTGTCGGCGGAGGCCGGTCCTTTGACATCGAGGCCTTCGGCCACCAGATCGCGAATGGCTGGCGCAATGGTGTCGACTTCTTCGCGGCCGATGGTTCCGGATTCGCCGGCATGGGGGTTGAGCCCGGCAACGACGATGCGTGGCTTTGCGATTGCGAAGCGGGTGGTAAGGTCGCGCGCAACAATGCGAATGGTTTGCTTGATGCTGTCGGGGCTGAGTAGAGCCGGTACGTTTTGCAGGGGTACGTGGATGGTGAGCGGCACAACGCGGAGCAGATCACAAGCCAGCATCATGACCGGCAGCCACTGACCTTCTGGGGCGTGGCGATGAGCGAGAACGCCTAGGAACTCCGTATGTCCGGGATGGGGAAAGCCTGCGGCATAGAGGGTTGCTTTGGCGATGGGGCAGGTCACGAGAGCTGCGCAGTCTCCGGCCATAACGGCAGATACGGCCTGCTCAATGGCTTCGATAATTGCGCTGGCCGCTGCAACGTTGGCAACGCCAGGTTCGCAAGTGAAGGCTTGTGCGGCATCAGGCGGGATCACGACGAGCCGGTCGGAAGGCAGGTCACGCGGTGGTTTTAGTCGGGAAGGCCGCACGTCTATCTGTACGTCGATGCCGAGAGCACGGGCGCGCGCGGCGAGGACGTCGGGGGCGGCGAATACGACGAACGGTGGCAGCGACCGCTTGGCGCGATCACGCCACGCCATGAGGATGATGTCCGGTCCGATGCCTGCGGGATCGCCCATGGTGACGGCCAGCGGACGGTCGTGAACCGGTATCCCCTGTCGGTCGGCGGAGCGGGGACCGATTGCCATCTCAGCGGATCTCGATCAGGGCATCCTTGCGCAGGTCGTAAAGATAGCGCTGCGCCAGTTGTTCGAACTGCTGCATGGTGAGCTTGTTCTCGGCCGCTTTGCGCTGGTCTTCCGGCACACCTTTGGAGCGGCGTGCGCAAACGGCGTAAAGCTCAACGCCGGATGCTCCGAGATTGGGGGGCAGCATCTCCTCGTCCTTAGCTGCCATCAACAGGCTGCGGGTGGGTTCGGCGACGGCAGAAGGCTTGAGGAAGCCGAGGTCTTGGAACCGTGCATTGGCGCGGCCACGGGCGAGCTGGGCCATGCTCTTGCAGCCTTTGAATTGACCTCGCAGGGCGTTGGCTTCCACCAATCTCGCGGCCATGGCCTGTTGGTCGACTGCGCCGGGGGTGGAAATCGTAATGCGCTGCAATCGCAGTTCGAGAGCCTGCTCGCCGCCAGAACTTGCGGCCAGCTGCTCGATTTCGCGTTGCGAGACGCTGATGTGGTGGCCGTAGCGTTTACGGACGACGTCACGCCAGATCAGAGAGGCTTTGAGCCGCGATTTGATGACCTCGGCGCTGGCGCCTTGACTTGCGATGTGCTGCTCGAATTGTTTCGCCGTCATCTTGTTGCGCTGGGCCATGTCGGAAAAGACCTTCTCGACCTCGGACTGCGCGATGTTGACGGACAGCTTTTTAGCCTCCTGGAACTTCAGGCGTTCCTCGATCAACTCATCGAGAGCTTTTTGCTTGAGGCCTGGCAGGATGCTGGCGCGAGCGCTCTCGATGGCCTTTTTCTGCAGGCTCGTCACATAGGCTTTTTTCCGCGCTTCAAAGGCGGCGATGACTTGCTCGCGGCTCTTGCCGCGATTGGCCTGGATGGTTTCTTGCAGGATGGCCTTCAGCCGCTCATTAGTCGCGGGGTTCTGGGCAAAGGCCTTCATGTTGGCCCGCGCGCGATCGGATATGTTGGTCGACAGTGCCATGAAGCGCGAGCGTTGCTCGACCTCGTAGCCAGTGATGGGCGCATCGTTGACCAGGGCCACGATCCGCGTGCCTGTCGAGCGTGGTGCGGGTGCAGCGCTGGCCGACCTGCTGCTCTTGGGGCGCGTCTTCTTGCGAGCGCTAGCTTTGGGTTTGGGTTTTGTTGGCTCTGCCGCCCGTGGCTGGGGTGCAGGCGGCGTCACGAAGACACCGGGTGGTGGCGGGGGAGGGGGCGCAGCCTGTGCGCCGGGGGCGGAGACGACAAGCCCGGGAATGGTCGGGACGACGCTTTGTGTGGTCTGGGCCGAGGCCAATGTTGGCGCGAATGCAATGGCTGCAAGCACAGCGGCGACGCGGCCGCGCCGCGGCGAAGCATGCCAGTGGGCGAGGCTATTGGGTCTGAGAAGGGGTAGTCGGCTGCGAGCATCATGGCAGGAGCCTTTTGTGAGGGCGTCGAATTTGAGGTCCAACGTACCTATACGCCGGACCTTCGGCACATTATCCCCAACAAGCTTGGCAATGTAGAGGCGTAACCCCAAGGAAATCCGTGGGGAACGCGGCTCGACCGGGGCAAGAGGGGCAATTGGAGCGGGTCTTCTGGTCACTCCAGACAGACTAGCACAAGCAGCGAGCGCGAGTGCAACTATTGCTCGAGCGCGCAGTCGCTATTTCTGCGGGGCCTGATTGGGCGCGAAGATGTAATCGAGCTGATCCGTCGTGTAGCCGAACTGGCCCAGATGCTGAGTTCGAAGCGCAGCATACGGTACGATCCGGTTTGATGTCGAGGCTGAGGTTGCATCTGGTTCTCGGCATAGGATGCGGTCAACACGAAGCACTCATCGCCATAGCGCACTGTAGGAAGCGCTGCAACGTCGCCTGTTCATCCAGGTCGTAGCGTACCGAGCCGTTGACGGACCAGCGGTCGGTGAGACGCAGTCCGACACCGGCGAGCAACTCCTGTTGTGACGTGTAAATGCCGAGGTCGGGGTCGTCGCGCATATACGTGTACTGGGCGTTGAGGCTGACGGGTCCAACGGTGGCGTGGCCGTAAACGGTTTGGCGGCGGAGCGAGAGCTCTTGGTCGTCGAAGCGGCTCTGCGACACGATGCGGAACAGTTGCGACGGTGCGAGATAGGCGCCGAGCACGTAGTCGGATTTGGCTGTATCGAGACCGCTGTTGCGGGAGAAATTGTCGATAGGTGTGTCGTAGCGCGTATAGGTGCCGTCCGGGTTCTCGATAACCTGGGTGTACGGCACGACGCCTGGATCTGTGAACGGGTTGTTGCCCGCCAGATGATAGCTCTGACCGGCGATGAAGCGGGCGTAGCCACCGGTGTTGGCCTGAAGGTATTGAGGCCAACGTTGGGCGCAAAAGCCGGTCTCAATGCGGTCCCAGCCCGAGAATTTGTCGACGTCGAAGATCAGCGTGTCGTCCCACACGAGGCTCTTGGCATCCTCATCAGGCAAACGACGCTGCGAGACCGATGCAGGGCGGGCCACGATCTGCGCGACAGGTTCTACGACATGCGAGCCGTTGCTGGCATGAGCGACGAAGGGGAAGGCGTATTTGACGCCGACGGCGCCGATGGCACGGGTGATCGTGTCTTCGGCGATGGGGTGGCGGTATTGGGGTCATAACCGTTCGTGAATTGGTCACGTCGGCCTTCGCATAGGCGAACGGAGTCCTTGACCTGACCGACCGGGTCGATCAGCTTGCGACGCCAGTTGGCGTCGATCGAAACGCGGTTGGAGTCGGTCCCATCGCTGCGCGAGATGCTCTGGGCGTTGGCGTTGAAACTGAGTTCGCCCCCGAGTACGGGCTGGCCGGCAATATAATTCCAGTCGATCACGGGGTGGACGATCGACTCGGAGGCGGGGCTGTCCTCGATCAACAGGCCGCCAAACTGGTAGAGCTGGAGGGCAAAGTGATTGCGCTCGCTCAGGCCTTGCAGCCATGCGGTGTTGATGCGGTCGGTCTGAAGGATACTGTCGAGCTTGTAGAAGCGGCGGAATGTGTCGTCGCTTTCGATCGTCACATCCCAGCCGAATTTCCACCACGACGACAGCGAGAACAGACCTGGTCTGCACGCTGCCGCGCCAACCGTCGAGATCGTTGCGCTTGGTTGCAGTGGTGCCATCCGGCAGATTGGTGCCGTCCTGATCGATGCCAGCGAGCTTGATATTATACTGGCCGGTGATCCCGCCGAAAGCGACTTTGTGGCGCCATTCGCCTTGGTACAAGATGCCCTGCTTCGACCAGTATTTGGGATTGAATGAAGTCGGCGTTAGGGCGATGGCGAAATAGTAAGGCAGTGAGGAGCCGTAGCCCAGCGCACTGTTGAGCCGAATTCGGGCATCAGGAAGCCGGTCCGGCGTTTGACGCTGGGGTCGGCATGCTGAAGTAGGGCAGGTAGAGGATCGGCGTGCCGAACACTTCGAACTGTGCGTCCTGGTAGGTGATGGTAGCGGCTGCCTGATCATGGACGATGCGCTGGGCAGAGATACACCACAGCGGGGCTGGCTACCGTCGCTCTTACAGGGTGTGAATTTGCCTTTTTCGAATTCCGAGACGTTGCCATCCTTGCGGACGGCGCGGCGCGCTGCGATCCGGGTGTCGTCCTTGCCGATCAGGCTCAGGCTCTGGATGAAGGCATCGCGGAAGTCAGCCGTCGTTTCAATGCTGTCGCTCTTGAGGATGTTGCCGTTGGGTTCCTTGAGCTGGGCATTGCCGGTCGCGATCAAGGTATTGGCACTCCTGGTCATAGACCACTTCATCGGCCGTCAGGATGTAGTTGTTGTAGTAGATCTCGACATTGCCGCGAGCGATGACGCGGTTGCCCTTGGTGTCGTAGATCAACTCGTCGCCCTGGAGGTAGAGCGGCTGGGATTGCCGATGGGCTGCAAGGGGCCACCGAGGGACCGCCGGGCTTCGAGGGAAGCTCGAGGTATTCGCGGTGAAGCTGCGGGCATTGGTAGGTTGGCTCACCTGGGCTGAGCTTGGGGCGGCGTGCAGTTGCGCCCACAGGACCAGCAGGAGGGCAAGGATCACGGGGCGAGCGCGGTTTTTCGGACAGGCGCCATCGCGCCACCGCAGGCAGGGCTGCAGCCCGACGCGCTCTCAAGAGCCTGCGTCGATATCCCCCTACGCGCCACTCAGCCGTCCTCCTGGTGCAAGAGCACCGTCAAAGCCCCACAGAATCCCACAACAACGGGCACCGCCACCGCCACCATCGGCGGGGCGAGGCCCGCAATGCCAACCTGACGAGAGATTTCTGAAAACAAGAAGAAGCCCAATCCCCCGATCAACCCCACAGCGACCATAGTCTGGATCCGGCCCGAGCGGAATGACCGCAAAGACACAGTTGCGGCCAAAAGGACCATCACAACGAGCAGTAGTGGGCGGGTCAGAAGGAGGGCATACTGAACGCGAAATCGCTCGGATGAAAGTCCAGCTTTTTCAGCGGTTTCTATCAATCCAGGCAGGTCCCAGAACGAGACGGTTATAGCGCTCCCCAAAGCGTCTGCGACGCGCTCGGGTGAGAGGAACGTGCTGATCGTGTAGAGCTCGTAGGATTGGGGTCTTTCTCCCATCCGCGTCACGACCGCGCCATCGATTTCCCAGTAGCCATCCTGCAGGCGGGCAAGGCGTCCATCGATGCGCTCGATGAAGCGGCCCTGGTGGTCGAACTGCAAGAACATGACTTTGTGCAGGAGTTGGCCGCTTGAGTCGGCAGAAGCGGCGTGCAGGACGGAGGCGCCGTCCTTGCCGTCCTGTCGCAGCCAGGCGCCACCACCGTCGGCACGCAAGACGCTCATGTCGCGGCCGAAGGCTTGGGCGAAGAGGCGTTCAGAGGTTTCGCGGGCCCGTGCGGCCAGAGGATTGTAGACGGTGATCGCGAAAATGCCCAATCCGAGGGCGACGAACAGGCCGGGGCGAATGAATTGAAACGCTGAGAGGCCTGAAGCCCGCATCACAGCCAGTTCCGACTTGCGATTGAGCATGAGCAGGGCTCCGATGGAGCCTGCCAGCACGCAGAACGGCATGAGCGTTTCGGTATAGGCGGGCAAACGCAGCAGCGCCATTTTGACGATCTGATAAGAGGCAACGCGGCCGAATTTGCCGGCTTGGCGCAGGAGTTCGACGATGTCGATCATGAATATCAGCAGAGCACAGAGCATGAATGTGCCGATGATCGCGATCAGGAAGCGGCTGCCGACGTAGCGCCGCAATGTGCGAGGCGATTTCATTTGTGGCCGTACATTTGGGGCATCTTATTGGTGTCCTGGCTGGCGCGCGGCCCTTACCCGGCGCCGAAACAGGCTTGCTGATCTATTGGTCAGGCTGTGGGCGAATTCCTGCGTCCATGTGTTGAGCGTCCGGGCAAGCGCTGATGGCGGGCGAAGCTGGCGGCGGGCGAGCAGCATGGCAAGCGCCACGGCCGATGCGAGGCTCGGGATCGCATAGACTAGGGGAATGGCCGTTGTTTTGAGAGCGACGACGTTGGTGCCGGCCATGCCTGCGAGCCTGGCGGCCATGGCGAGAACAAAAGCAGCGATGATTGCGTTGACGCGATTCTGTCTTGTCGTGCGGGCGTGCCCGATGAAGGCGACAGCCAGCAGGACGAAGGCAAACGGATAGAGGGGGCTTGAAAAGCGCTCATGCAATTCGGCGCGTAGCAGGCCGGCCTGCGCTTTTGCGAGGCTGTCGTCCTTGGCAGGATGCACCAGTTCGTCGTAGTAGCGTTCGCGCGGCTTGAGTTCGAGGGCGGATTGCTTGGGCTCGAAGCGGGCGAGGTCGACGGCGTAGCGCTGGAATTCGATCTGTTGGACGTCGCCACCGTCTTCGGGGCGCCTGAGGATATGCCCCTTCGCCATCAGCAAATAGGCGGTGCCATCCTGCTTGATGATCTCGCCTTGCTCGGCAAGGTAGGTGGAGATCAATTTCGGACTGCGCGCGTCATGCATCACCAGTCCAAGCAGGCGGCCGTTGAGGTCGCGCTCGCGAATGTGAATGGTGAGGTTCTGCTCGGGTGTCGAGAAATTGCCGGGCTGGAGAACCTGGGAGATCAAATCGGCGCGCACCTGGACGATGTAGGTGCGCAGCAATCTGAGGCTCCAGGGCATGGCCAAATGATTGACGGTCGCAACCGCGCCGGACACGATGACGGCAAGAACCAGCAACGGCTTGGCGATGGTCCATATGTTGGCGCCGCCGGCGGTCATGACGATCAGTTCCGGAATCGCCGTTCAGACGGTTCAACGTATGCATCGTGGCGACCAGCAGGGCCACAGGGGCTATGAGCGCCATCAAGTTGGGCAGCGCCAGCATCGTCATTTTTATGAACAGCCACGTGTCCTGGCCTTGCGACGTCACCAGGTTGAGCTGGCGCAAGGCGAGGGCGATCCAGACCACTCCCGTGAGCGAGATCATGATCATGGCGACTGCGCCGGCGGCCTGGCGAAAGATGTAGCGGAACAGGATGCTGGTCATGGCACGGCCGCCTGCCGGAATGCACGCTGGCGTCGCGTGACTGGCCTTTGCGTGTTACGCGCGGCTTCTTTGGCGATGTGGGACGGCGAGGCCATGAGCGCTGTTTCGTCCGCTGTGTGCATCGTTGGTGGGCGAGGCCTGCAATTTGAGGCGCGTAAAGCGGGTGGATGGTTTGGATGGCGACAAGACTCAAGGTTTACGTCCTGGGCTCGCATGCCACCATGACCAAACTTGGGCTGGCTGACGCTATGCGACAACGGCGTTGCTGCGGTGCAACGTGGGGCAGAGTAGGCAGGGCAGTGTTGGGTGCAGCCGGCGCAATAGGGCAGATCGCCTTCAGGATGTGATGATGGCGACGTGCACGCTGTAGATGGGTCGCTTAAGGTTGCGAGGAAGGGGGGGGTCTCTCAGTTCAAGGATGATTTGAAGCGGACTTGCGCTTCGCGACCGAGCGGCTAAGTTCGAATGATCTTCGTTCGTTACAAATTCCACCCATTCGGCGATGCCGGACCGGCTGCTGGACTGCCAGTTTGCCGCCGGTGCCCGTCGCCGCAGCAATCCCGGTGAACCGCCGCATGTCTCAGATGCCACAGATCCGCTTTCTCCCCCTCGATGCGCCGCTTGGGGCCGTTACCGTCGTCACCGTGGGCAAGGATCTGCAATTCGGCGAGGTCGGCAAGAAGCTCGACAGTGCTGCCAAGGGTGGGCTTGCCCGGGCCGCAGAGGCCGGCGAGTTCAAGGGCAAGGAACGCTCGGCGATCGAGGTTCTGGGTGCGGCGGGTATCGATCCCAAGCGCGTGATCCTGCTGGGTGTCGGGGCTGCGGACAGCCATACGGATCATGCGTTGATGCGGCTTGGTGGTACGGCCTGGAGCCGGGGCACGAGCCGGTCCACGGAAGCGCTGACGATTGTGGCGGACTGGTCCGAGATTACACCGGCGGGTGCCGCGCGGTTGGCCGAAGGCGTGACGCTTCGTGCTTATACCTTCAAAAAATATCAAACCCGTAAAAGCCCCGACGAGGAAAACGGATCTGGCGGCAAAGCCTTGCGGGTCGATATCCACTGCGCCGACCCTGATGCGGCGGCCAAGGCGTATGAAGCCCGGGCTGGTGTCGCCGAAGGTGTCTATCTGGCGCGCGATCTCGTCAACGAGCCGGCCAATGCGCTTGGCCCGCTTGAATTTGCAGACCGCTTGGCCAGCCTCGGCGTGCCTGGCCTCGAGGTCGAAGTGATGGATGCCCAGCGGTTGCACCAACTCGGCATGGGTGCGCTTTTGGCCGTTGCGCAGGGTAGCGCGCGGGAAGCGCGGGTGGTGGTGATGCACTGGCAAGGGGCGAAGGGGCGCGGGAAATCCAAGGCGCCGCTGTGTTTCGTCGGCAAGGGCGTGGTGTTCGATACCGGTGGCATCTCCATGAAGCCTGCCGGTGGCATGGAAGACATGAAGGGCGACATGGGCGGGGCCGCTTGCGTCTCGGGCCTGATGCTGGCGCTGGCGCGGCGCAAGGCCAATGTCAACGCCGTCGGCATTGTCGGTCTGGTGGAGAACATGCCGTCGGGTACCGCGACGCGCCCAGGCGATATCGTCACGTCCATGTCGGGGCAAACGATCGAAATCCTCAATACCGACGCTGAGGGCCGCCTGGTGCTGGCCGATCTGCTGCACTATGCACAGGAGACGCTGAAGCCGCGGCTCATCGTGGATCTCGCCACGCTGACGGGTGCGATCATGGTGGCGCTTGGCAAAGAGTATGCGGGGCTTTTCTCAAACAACGACCGTCTCGTGAAAGAGCTTGAGGAGGCCGGGGAGGCGACTGGCGAAAAAGTGTGGCACATGCCGCTCGCACCAGCCTACGACAAGATGATTGCCAGCAAGAACGCCGACATGAAGAACATCGGCGGGCGGCTCGGCGGTGCCATCACAGCTGCCCAGTTCCTGCAACGCTTCATCAAGGACAAGTCCACGCCTTGGGCGCATCTCGACGTGGCTGGGACGGCCATGGATTCGACGCGGGACGAGATCAATCAGAGCTGGGGGTCGGGTTGGGGTGTGCGCTTGCTCGACACGCTGGTGGCGCAGCATTACAGTGAGGTTGGTTTTTCAGCAAACGAGTTCTGGGAGCGAGGCGTCGCAGAGATTTTGTTGAGGAATGTGATCGTTCCGGTATTTTCCATAATATATATTATGCGAATGGCAGGGCGTGAGCCAGAAGGGTCCTTTCATGGCGGATCTGACGGCCGACGTCCACCGCTCACGGCGCGCAGCGCGGTGACGTTGATGGAGCGCACATGAGACAACGCCGCAAACAGCTTTTGCCTCGCGGCAACGTGGCGAGGATCTGAGCGTCAGGTCGTGCGGCATGTTCGCAAGCTGGATCCGAGCGTTCGGCAGGCGCAAGCATGTTGCGGTGAGGTTCAAGTGGCCTGTTGCATCGGCTTTTGCCTTCCGGGCGCGATGTCTTGACGTTAGCGCGGCGGTAACCAAATGAAGACGGTCAGCTGGCACCCCCTGCCCTGGCCGTCACAGTGGCGTATAGAGTTGTAGGTCGTGGTCATTGCGTCGTCCCCTATGCCATTGCAGCCGCAGACATCATCGATTTCGAGCGACGGCGGTGCGTTTGATGGCTCCGGCCAGGACGCGCTTGCGGGTATCGCGGCCTTCGAGCGATTTTGCACGCCGTCGCTGTCGAGCCGGCGGACCAGCGATCACGACGAGCTGGTGGCGCGGGCACGTTTTCATTTGCGCGGCGCCCAGCGCGTTCGCCTGTCGACGTCGGTCGGGGCCGTGGAGACCTACACGTTCGCGCCCGCAGGTCCCAGCAAGGCCGGTGTGCTCGTTCTTCACGGCTGGTCGGGGGAAGCTGCGTTTATGGGGGCGGTTGGCGATTTTCTACGCCGGCGCGGCTACCGGGCCGTTCTGCTGGATATGCCGGCGCATGGCTTGAGTGAGGGCCGCGTCACGACCCTGTTCGATTGTGCGCGTGCCGCTCTCGAGGTGGCGGAGGCGCTGGGGCCCATTCGATTTGTGTTCAGCCATTCGATCGGTGCCATGGCAGCGCTCGCCGCCGGTGAGGGCCACGCGCCGCTGCCGCGGTCTTATCCCTTCGCGGCTTATGTACTGATCGCCATGCCGGACGCCTTTGGCGATGTAACCCGCAATTTCGGGGCAGAGATCGGGTTGACGCCGGGGGCTTTGCGGGCGTTCGAGGCGCGTTTGGAGGCTCTTGCTGGGCGACCGATCGGCGATTTTACGGGTGGCAAGTTGCTGTCGGCTGTTGGGCGTCCGGCTCTGCTCTTGCACGCACGGGACGATGCTGAGGTTCCCTTTGCGTGCAGCGAGGCGATGGCCCAGACGACGGGCGCTGCGCTGCAAGCATTCGACAGGCTCGGTCATCGAGCCATTCTTTATGCCCCGCAAGCGGTGCGGGCGGGCACAGCCTTCCTGGACACGCAGCTTTGACCCCGTGAGCGGGTTCGGTGGATTATGGCTGCGTCACGGGTAGCCCGCGCATGCGCCAGTGCGTCTCTTCCATGATGCGAACGACTTCCGAGACCGTCACGGCAAACACCGCGATCAGGAAACCGGCGAGCATATTGCCGATGATGATGCCAGCGATCTCTGCCCATGTCGGGCCAATGACGCCTGAAAGCAGCCGGCGGATCAGGTCGTCGATCCAAAGCCTGAGGGAGAACAGAGCTTCGCCGGCCTGGGCAATGCCAGGGCGTCCGGGCAGGTCGATCAACACCTTGCGGGCAACGTCCAACGACGATGGCGGCGGGAAAAAGCTCATGGCAGCGGAAAACAGAATGCCGAGCGGTACGCCCATGCGGAAGAAGCCCCAGCGGGCTGGGCGGGCGCCGAAGCTGATGGTGAGGCGACGCAGCAGGATCGAGCCTGCCAGCACACACAGCGCAAAGATGCCGGCGACCATCTGCAAGCGCTGGGGTTCGGTGCCCGAGAAGATCGTCAGTGCCACAAGGCCGGCGGCGAGGGCTTTCAGCACCGCGTGTCCGCTGCCCATGAGCGCTCGCGCGATCTGGCCCAGGCGGCTCGTACGCGCGAAGTAGAACGGCATCTCGAAAGCGAGGCGCTTGATTTCGAGGTTGAGGCCGATCACGAACGCCAGCAGCATCGACACGCCAGCAAAGTAGACGGCGTTGTGCCAAGCAAGCCAACCCGTGGCCGCGACCAGTGCCAGCTCGACAGCGACAATGGTCGCATTGAGCAGGAAGTGGATGATGAACACCGTGTGGTCCCCAGACTGGCTTTCCCCCGGCTCCAACTTCGACATCGGAGCACCATTCCGCTACACGTACTCATGATGGCGAACCACGGCAATGGCGAGGCAAAATGAGCGCAGAGAACTCGAAAGTGACGCCGTCGCGCGACATTCGCCGCCTGGTCGAAGTGATGGCCGCGTTGCGGGCGCCTGACACGGGGTGTCCGTGGGATCTCGAGCAGTCATTCGAGACCATCGCACCCTACACGATCGAGGAAGCCTACGAGGTTGCCGACGCTGTTGCGCGCGGCGATCTGGTCGATCTGCGCGAGGAGCTGGGCGATCTCTTGCTGCAGGTGGTTTATCACGCACAGCTCGCCAGCGAGGCTGGTGCGTTCGATCTCGGCGATGTCGTCGAGGGCATCACGCGCAAGATGATCCGGCGCCATCCTCATGTCTTTGGTGACGCAAAGCACACCACGGCAGCCGAGGCTGAGGCGAGCTGGGAGCGCATCAAGGCAGAAGAGCGGGCGGAAAAGCGCGCCGAGCGTGAGCGCCTTGCGGCCCGCGTCGGGCCAGCCGACGCCAAGTCCCTACCCTCTCCGGAGCAAACTGGCCGAACAGGGCTGCTTGCGAGCGTTCCTGTGAGCCTGCCAGCGCTGACGCATGCGCTCAAGTTGCAGGACAAAGCCGCAACCGTGGGGTTCGACTGGCCCTCACTGACGCCTGTCTTCGACAAGATGCGGGAGGAGTTGGCGGAATTGGAGGCTGTGGCGCTCGCTAACGATCCGCGGGTGGGGGCGACCTTGGCTCAACAGTCTGGCGGGGACAGCGGATTGCGGCGGCGCGAGATCCAGGAGGAGCTTGGCGATTTGATGTTTGTGATCGCCAACGTAGCGCGGCATCTGGATATCGACGCGGAGGCGGCGCTGCAAGGGGCATGCACGAAATTCCGTCGTCGTTTTGCTGCTATCGAGACGAAGCTAGCCCTGCGTGGCAAGTTGCCTGCCGACAGCGATCTGGCTGAAATGGATGCGCTTTGGGACGCCGCCAAGCAGGATGAGCGAGGCTGAGTCCGCCGGGATTGCGGGTGGATGGCTGCGGCGTGATCAAGTTTTGTTGTCGGGGCGATGGCGAGGTCGACAAGGCGAGACTTCGCGTGCAAATTTAGTGGGTATTGCCTGTCACGACGTGTCACGGGGTTTGCATTGGGCCTTGGCACGCAGCGGCGCTGCCGCCGCAATTGATATCCCGGGGCGGCGGAATGTTTTGGAGAAGCACTTATAGTGGTTCACCGCGAGGCTTTGCCGAGTGATGCAATTCTCGATCGCAGGTTCCGGCTCGGCGAAGTGATCGGCTCGGGCGGCTTCGGCATCACCTATCTCGCGCAAGATCTCGGCCTCGATACACCCGTGGCCATCAAGGAATATTTTCCAACGCAGTTTGCGACGCGCGACTCCTCCTATTCGGTGCATCCGCGCTCACACTCCGACAAGCCCTCGTTCGAACGGTTGCGCTCCAGCTTCATTCGCGAAGCGCGCACGCTGGCCCAGATCGACCACCCCGCCGTGGTGCGAGTACTTAGTGTCTTCGAGACGAACGGCACGGCCTACATGGTCATGCGCTACGAGGCCGGTCCCAGCATGAAGGCGTGGCTCGACGAGCTGGGGCGCCGGCCGACGCAGGCCGAACTCGATGAGATTGTGGAGCCCTTGCTGTCGGCGCTGGAGGTGATGCACGCCGATGACATCCTGCATCGCGATATTGCGCCCGACAACATCATCCGCCCCGGTCAGCTCACCCGTCTTGATCGATTTCGGGGCAGCACGCCGTCTTGCTGGCGAGCTCTCCAGCACCATGACGGGCATCGTCAAGGAAGGTTACTCGCCGCAAGAGCAGTATTCGGTCAACAGCAAGGCCCAAGGTCGCTGGAGTGACATCTACTCGTTCGGGGCCACGCTTTATGCGGCGGTAGCTGGCCGGAAGCCGGCTGAATCGACCCAGCGCATGCTTAGCGACGACATGGTGCCCGCGCGGGAAAGCCGGCGCGGGCCAGTATCGGGAGAGCTTTCTCAACGCCATCGATAGCGCGCTGAAGCTGCATCCCAAGGACAGGCCGCAATCGATCGCGGCGTGGCGACACGCCCTTCTTGCTACGACGGAGCCGACGGTAAGCGGCGTTTCCGCCGTGCCGCCGACGTCCGGTGCGCGGGCGCCAACCCAGTCGACGTTGCTTGCCGATGCGGCGGCGCTGACGCCCGCTGTGGCCCCACAGGGGCGGTCCCTTCCCCGCGCTGCGGCGGCTGGCGTGCTGCTTGTCGCGCTTGTTGGTGCTGGTGGCGCCTATCTGGCGGGCTGGGGCTCTGGTGCTCCTCCCACAGGTTCTGCCACGACGTCTCCGGCAACGCCGCCGTTGTCTGGCGCTCAAAGTGCTGACGGTCAGAACAGTGGTGCCGAAAGTGGCGCGCCGGCATCGCCGCGTGTCGAAGCGGGCGTGGCGACCGAAGTCAATAACGCCGCGTCTGGCGTTGCCACAGCGCCGATTGATCCCTCCGCTACAGCACCGTCGGACGACGCCGGTTCAGCTGCGAAACATGACGCGGTAGCCAGCAGCACTGGGGTCGAGCAGACGCCACCTGTCCCTTTGGTGTCCACTGCGCCAGATGGGTCAAGCGAAATCGCGCTGCCGGCTGCAGAGGCTGCGTCGCCCGCGCTGCCCCATCATGATGCTGCAACGGCACGTGCCCAGGCTGAAGCAGAACGCCGGGATCGGGAGGCGCAGGAAGCGGCGGCGCGGCAACGGTTGGCTGCCGCAGCGAAACTTGCAGCGGAGGAAGACGATAAGCGCGCGGCAGCCGCGCAGGCGGCTGAGGCCGAGGCTCGATCCCGCGCCCAAGCCGATGCAGAGGCCCGGGCAGCGGCTGAAGCGCAGGCGGCGGAGCGGGCGCGCATCGAGGCAGAGCTCGTGCAAATGCGAGCGCGCTTGAAGGCGCAGAGCGACGCCTTGCGGCAGGTGCAGGAAGAGTCTCGCCTGGCGCGCCTTGCCGCCGATGCAGCCAAAGAGAAGGCTGCCAAGGAAGCGGCCGCCGCTGCAGAGCATGCGCGACAGAACACTGTCGAGAATAGCGAAGCAGCGAAGCCGCGTGCAAAGACAAAGGTCGCGAGCCTTACCCCGTCGCATGAGGATCAATCCTCGCTGGGGCGGTTCGATGGCCGCTGGACGCTGACGCGCATCGGTGAAAAGTGCCGCCTGGGGCGCGTGCGCTCGTTTTCGTTCCGGATCGAGTCCGGCAAGACCACCAACGGTCGTGGGCGTGTGACGTCTTCCGGCTCGTTCAAATACAACGGCCAGTCGAAGGCCAGCGGCAAGCCCATGCATTTCACGGGCTCTCTCAAGCAGAATTCGGGACGCGGCACATTCTACGTCGAGGGCGGGCGGTGCGAAGGCACCTTCACCGTATCGAGGGAGTGATGACGAGCGTTTGGCGATGCTGGTTCGTGGCGGTCATGGTCGCCGTGTTGGCGACGCCACTGCAGGCTTCGGGCGAACAGTTGGTCACTGTCGGGGGCGCCCAGGCATTGCTCAATTCGCCAGTTGATCCGAAAGGGGCGATTATTCTGGTTCCTGGTAGCGACGGCCATCTCAACCTGACGCCGGAAGGCATGGTGATGTCGCTCAAGGGCAACCAGCTGGTGCGCACGCGCTGGCATTATGCGGCCCTCGGCTTCGTGACGCTGCTGGTCGATCGCCCCGTACCCTTAGCCGACGCCATTGCCTTCGTCCGTTCGATTGCAAAGCCCGTGATTGTGGTTGCCAATAGCCGTGGTGCACTGCGGGTGCCCGACGTACTTGCGGGTAAACCGGATGCGCTCGTGATCACATCGGGGGTGTTGGAGGAGCTGCGCGCCACCCTGGGCCAGCCAAACGCCCTGCCCCCAACGCTACTTGTGCATCACACGGATGATGCTTGCTTTGCCACCACACCCGCCTCAGCGGAGCAGTTCCGGGTTTGGGCCAAGGGCCGCGTCGAGTTGCATTGGCTATCGGGCGGGGTGGCGCTGGGCGATCCGTGTCGCGCCAGGGGCTATCACGGCTTCAATGGTATCGATGAGAAGGTGGTTGCCGCGGTTGTGGAGTTTGCCATGCGAAAGCATCGTAAGCGCGACTGAGGCAGTGCCCATTGAAAGCGGCTATTGCGCTGGGGATGATTTGTCGAGGCGGGCTTCCAGGCGGCTCAGTTTGTCTGGCGTGATGCGCACGGTCAGATGCGTTGCGCCGGCTTCATCGGCATGACGGCGGATGACTTCCGCGTTGGCATAGATCCAGGCGAGCAGCTTGCCATCTTCCGGACGAACGATGATGTCGCGCAGCAGGTCCTTGACCGAAAGCCTGGTTTCAATCTCAGCCAGAAGGTGATCGATCCCCTCCCCGCTGACAGCGGACACCAACACCGGATTTTCGGCATTGCGGCGCGCCAGATGCGTGATCTCTTCGCGCTCCGCCTCGCTCAGGCGATCGATCTTGTTCCACACTTCGAGGATGTGAGCGTCCGGCCCCTGTGTGTCGATTCCCAATTCATCCAGGACATGGCGCACGTCATGCGCTTGAGCCTGGGTTTCGGGATGGGAGATATCGCGAACGTGCAGGACGATATCGGCCTCGATCACCTCTTCGAGCGTGGCGCGAAAGGCGGCGACCAGCGAAGTCGGCAAGTTCGAGATGAAGCCAACGGTGTCGGACAGGATGATGCGGCGGCCCGAGGCGAGACGGACTTCACGCATGGTTGGATCGAGGGTGGCGAAGACCTGATCCTTGGCAAAAACATCGGCGCCGGTGATGGCGTTGAAAAGGGTGGATTTGCCGGCGTTGGTGTAACCGACGAGGGCGGCGATGGGATAGGGCACGCGGCGGCGGCCGACGCGGTGGAGTTCGCGCGTGCGCACGACCGTTGCGAGTTCGCCCTTGAGCGCATCGATGCGATCCTGGATCAGGCGGCGGTCGAGTTCGAGCTGCGTCTCGCCGGGGCCGCCGAGGAAACCGGCCCCGCCGCGCTGGCGCTCGAGGTGGGTCCAGCTGCGCACAAGCCGGCTCTTCTGATAGGTCAGATGGGCCAGTTCGACTTGCAGGCGCCCCTCGCGCGTGCGCGCACGCCGGCCGAAGATCTCCAGGATCAAACCGGTCCGGTCCAGCACCTTGGCGTTCCAGGCACGCTCGAGATTGCGCTGTTGGATGGGGGTGATGGCGTGGTCGACAATCACGAGCGCGACGTCGGATTGCTCGACCACGGCGCGGATTTCTTCGACCTTGCCGACGCCGAACAAGGTGCCCGGACGCGGGGCCGGCACGTTGACGATCAGGCCGCCGGCCACGTCGAGATCGATGGCCTGGGCGAGGCCTGTTGTTTCCTCAAGGCGATCGTCGGGGCTGTGGACCGTTTCCACGCTGGCGGAGAGTGCTGCGGACGGGTCGCTTTCGACGCTGCGCGTACGCCTTGCAAGCACGGGCACAATGATCAATGCCCGTGTGGGCGGCATCTCGCGGTCGATGCCGCGGTGGCGCTTTTTCTTCTCGGTGTCTTCCGGCTGTTGCGTGATGGCTGTTACTCGAGCCTGATGTGTACGGGGTTGATGGCGTGGAGATTCCATATGCGTCTTGCGAGGTGCTTCAGTTGTAGGTGGCAACGGTCATCCAAGCAGGTTGCCATACGACGTCAAGGATGTCGCGGCTCTCGCAAGCATCGCAAAACGCCGCGTGGCCCTGCCCTCCCTTCGGCACTCGAGTTCAGCAATCGCTCCGCTAGTTGCCGTCTGCGGGATCCTGATCCATCAAATGTACGGGGCCGCCGGGCATGATGGTCGAAATCGCGTGCTTGTAGACCAGTTGCGAATGGCCGTCGCGCCGAAGCAGGACGCAAAAATTGTCGAACCATGTCACGATGCCCTGCAGCTTGACGCCATTGATCAGGAAGATCGTAAGGGGAACCTTGTTCTTGCGGACGTGATTGAGGAACGTGTCCTGCAGGCTTTGGGGGCGTTCTCCGGCCATTTTCTGTTCCGCGCCTTTTTTGTTTTGGGGCTCTTTTAGACTGAAGCCACTTATTACGAGGCCGCTTGTGCAGCCTTGTCGTTTTGCATTCGGGTCCGACGTTACAGCACTTTACGCTCGGTCAGCGTTGCGGTGGCTGACCACTTAGTATTGGCAGCCGAACAAACATATAGTTGTCAAGTTGAAAAAACCTAGGGCTTGCGTCTCGAAAGCGCAAGACGCAGGTGCGTGGGGCGTCGTCGGCGTACTCGACGGCAATTCGTCATGGCATGGCTTTGTTCAATACGTTCAGCGGCTTTTGCTCGTGTGACATGGAAGTCGCGCTGTCAAATCTCTGTTGCAATGCGATCAGGTGGTGTTGGCAGATCTGCATTGGCGGATGCGGTGCCTGCACGTGGCGCATGAATGGTGTGGGCTCGTTCCAGCGCGAGCCTGCGGCTCATGTCACCTGCCGAGCGCGTCGTGTTGTAGGGGCTATCGACGGTGAGGCAGGGCACACCCTCGTTAAGACCTCAAGGCGCGCTGGCTTTGGCAACCTCGTGGAACATGTCCCGCAGCTTCAATGTGAGGAGGCCCGGGGCACCGTTGCCGATGGGTTTGCCGTCAATTGCGACGACCGGCATGACGAGGCTTGTGGCGGATGTGACGAAGGCCTCACGGGCAGCCTGGGCTTCGGCAATGGTGAAGGGGCGTTCCACCAACTCCAAGCCCTCGCGGGCGAGGAGATGCATGAGGGTTTGCCGGGTGATTCCGGGCAGCAGGGCGGGGCTCAGGTCGCGCGTGATCAGCCGGCCCTGATTGTCGACCATCCAGGCATTGGATGATGCGCCTTCGGTGACGTTGCCTTCGCCATCCACGAACCAGGCGTCATCGGCGCCCTCGGCCTTGGCTTTCTCTTTGGCGAGAGAGGCCGGGAGCAGCATCACGGTCTTTATGTCGGAGCGCTGCCAGCGGATGTCGGGCTGACTTAGGATGCGGATGCCGTTTTGCGCCTTCGCCGTCCCCTTCTGGCGGGACACAGCGCGTGCGAGGCAGACGACGGTCGGCGGGGTGCCGGGTGGCGGGAACAAGAAGTCGCGCGGGCGGGCGCCGCGGCTGACTTGCACGTAAACAAGGCCGTTGCGGACGCGATTGCGCCGGACGGTTTCGCGCAGGACCCGGGCGAAGGCTGGTTCGGACATGGGGGATGGCAGCATCAGCGCGCTCAGAGAGCGGGCAAGGCGCTGCATGTGGCGGGTCTCGTCGATCAGGAGGCCGTCGCGAACCTCGATAACCTCGTAGACGGCGTCGGCGAATTGGAAGCCGCGATCCTCCGCGTGCACCAAAGCATCATCATAGGCACGATAGGCTCCATTGACGTAGACGCAGCGCGTCATCAGTACGTCCCCCGTTGCCGCTTTCCATCCCCCGAGCCGCGCGAGGGCGCAGGGCTGTTGTTCACCGGCTCGCTCAGCTGGCTTTAACTTCGTTCGAGCGCTGCTCGGAGCCGACGCCCAGCGCGCGCAGCTTCCGGTGCAGGGCGGATCGCTCCATGCCGACGAATTCGGCAGTGCGCGAGATGTTGCCACCGAAGCGATTGATCTGCGCCAGAAGATATTCGCGTTCGAAGATTTCGCGGGCTTCGCGTAGCGGCATGCTCATGAGGTGCTCGGCGCCGCCGTTGACGGGCAGCGGCACGTTGGAGCCGATTTCGTCGGGGAGCATGTCGGCTGTGATGACGGTGCCGGCTTCGCCGCCGGCGAGGATCATCAGTCGTTCGATGTTGTTCCTGAGTTCCCGCACATTGCCGGGCCAATCGTGCGCCTGGAGAACGGCGATTGCGTCATCGCCGATCTTGCGTGGGGCAAGGCCCGAGGTCTGGGCCACCTGGCCGACGAAATACTCGATCAGGGCTGGGATATCGTCGCGGCGTTCGGCCAGGCTCGGCACGCGGATCGGGACCACCGCCAGGCGGTGAAACAGATCCTGGCGGAAATGGCCTTCCTGCATCTCGCGCTCCAGATCGCGGCTGGTCGAGGAGATGATGCGGACGTCGACCGAGACCTTGTTGGCGCCGCCGATGCGCAGAAACTTCTGCTCGACGAGGACGCGCAGCACCTTGCCCTGGGTCTCCATAGGCATGTCGGCGACTTCGTCGATATAGAGGGTGCCGCCGTGTGCCTCTTCCATGGCCCCGACCTTGCGGGGGCCGGAGCGATCCTCGGTGCCGAACATCTCTTCTTCGACGCGCTCAGGGGCCATGGCGGCGGCATTGAGCACGACGAAGGGGCCGTCGGCGCGGATCGATTTGGCATGAATGACGCGAGCTGCCAGTTCCTTGCCGGCGCCGGATGCGCCACGGATCAGGATGCGGCTGTTGGTGGGGGCGACGCGGTCGATCTGTGCTTTAAGGGCATTGATGGCAGTGGACTTTCCCACCATCTCGGCGCTCTGGGTGGAGCGCTCGCGCAATTCCTTCACCTCACGGCGGAGTTGCGAGGCCTCAAGGGCGCGTAGTGTCACCAGCAGCAGGCGGTCGGACTTGAAGGGCTTCTCGATATAGTCATAGGCGCCGCGCCGGATCGCGGTCACTGCCGTTTCGATGTTGCCGTGGCCGGAAATGATGATCACGGGCAGGTCGGGGTGGGCGCGCTTGATGTGGAGCAGGACCTCGAGACCATCGAGGCGGCTGCCTTGCAGCCAGATATCCAAGATGACGAGATGGGGTCTGCGATCTTCGATCGCTTTCAATGCCTCGTCGGCATCGCGTGCCTGGCGGGTTTGATGGCCCTCGTCCTCGAGGATGCCGGAGATCAGCTCTCGGATATCGGTCTCGTCGTCCACGATCAGGATGTCAGCTGCCATCTGTCGCTCCTCGATTCAGGCGTTTGGGCTTAGGGGGTGCCGGCATCGACCGGATGCGCCATGGCATCCGACGCCGGGGATTGGTCGTGCTCAGTGAATTGGGCGGGCGCGCCACGTCGGGGCAGTGTTATGCGCACCAGCGCGCCTCGCGTGCGGTGGGGAGCCGGGGGGGCATCTTCCAGCAGCAACGTGCCGCCGTGCTGCTCCACGATCTTCTGGACGATGGCAAGGCCGAGGCCGGTGCCTTTCGTTCCTTTGGTCGTGACGTAGGGTTCGAGCAGACGCGCGCGTTGCTGTTTGGGCAAACCCAGTCCGTTGTCTATGACTTCGATCACGATACGCTCTTCGCCAGCCTCAACGCGCGCTTCGACTGTGGGCTTCCATTCGTCTGTCTGTCCGCCTGCCTCGGCGGCCGACAAAACGCTCTCGGTGGCGTTCTTGACGAGGTTGGTCAGCGCCTGGGAGATCAAGCGCCGGTCGATGGATGTCGTCACGGCACGCTCGGGAAGCTGCATGACATAGTTAACTGCAGGATGGCTTTCGCGAAACAGAATAACGGGCTCTTGCACGGCGTCGCGCAGATCGGCCGTCGCCATGTCTGGCTTCGGCACACGGGCAAATGCGGCGAACTCGTCGACCATGGTCTTGATGTCACCCACCTGGCGCACGATCGTGTCGGTGAGTTTCTCGAATGTCTCGCGGTCCTTATCGATGGCGCCCGAGTATTTGCGGCGCAGGCGCTCGGCCGATAGTTGTATTGGCGTCAGTGGATTTTTGATTTCGTGTGCGATGCGCCGCGCCACATCGCCCCAGGCCGCCGATCTTTGCGCGACCACCAGCTCGGTGATGTCGTCGAAGGTGACGACGGTGCCGTCCGAGCCACTCTCGTCCTGCTCGTGAGTGACGCGCACCGAAAACCGGCGTTCTTCGCCATTGATGACGATGGTGGCGTCTTCGGGCGTGCGCGGGCGGTGTCCACCCTCTGCCGTCGCGATGGCAGCCGCCAGTTCTGGAATGCACTCGCTAAGGGGCTTTCCGACAAGGTCGGCGCTGGCGCGGCCGAGCAGGCGCTCGGCCGAGGGATTGGTGAGGCGGACGCGGCCTTGGGGATCCAGTCCGACGACGCCGGCCGACACACCTGACAGCACGGCTTCCATGAAACGGCGGCGTTCGGAGAGCTGTGCGTTGGCGCTGACCAGTTCATGGCGTTGGCGAGCCAGTTCGCTGGTCATGTTGTTGAAGTCGCGCGACAGGCGCCGCAAGTCGCCCTCCCCGCGCATCAATGGCAGGACCACATCGAGATCGCCGCGGGCCACGCGCTGGGCGGCTGCGATCAGGCGCCTGATGGGGGCGACGAGATGGCGGGCGAACCACAGGCCGACCCAGATGGCGGCGAGCATGCCTGTCAGCGCGATCATGAAATACATGATGGCGTGCGCAAGCTTGGGCCCGCCGCGGGCGCGGCGCAATTGATCGTATTCGGCGACGGCGGCTTGCGTGCGGCGGAGGTGGCCGACGACTTTTGGGTTCACGCCGCGGGCAACGTAGAGGTAGTGACCGGGCAGATTTGCGAGGCGGGAGATCGCCGCGACACGATATTCATCACGCGGCATCAACAGGGGCACGTGACCATTCGAGGCCAGATTGAGCATTTGCTTAGGTGGCGGCCGGAACGTCACGCGCGTATCGGCCATGAACTCGACGATCGGTTTGGAGTTTGCATCGAGGATAGCTGCAACCGAGAGATCGCGCAGACTGACTTGCGCCATTAGTACGTTGTTCAAAGCCTTGAGGTCGTCGCCGGAGATCTTCTTGTCCTTGGCGTAGTCGTCGAGGTCCTTGGCCATGTTGACGGCGTCGGTGCGAATGACTTGGCCGTGTTCGGCGAGATAGGCCTTGGCCACGTCCAAGGAGCTGGCGACGATGGTGCGGGTGCGGGTCGAGAACCAGGTGTCGAGGGAGCGGGAAAACGTGGTGGTTGCGGCAATCGCCAGCAGCAGCGCCGGCAGGGCGGCGATCACCGTGAACAGGCCGACGATGCGCACGTGAATGCGCGCGCCGGCGACCTTGCGCTGCCAAGCCCGCCACAGCCCGATGGCCTGCGTGATCAGCACGGCGAACATCACGAAGATCAGGACGATGTTGACCGCAAGGACAACGAGGACAACCTCGTTGCGCGGCGCAATCGGGGTCAATCCTGTGAGGATGAGGTAGGTCGCCAGGCCAGAGACCAGGGAGGCAACCACCACCACCAGTCCGAACCAGAAACTGCGGACGCTGGCGCCGGGCATCATGGTGGCCGTGTCCTCATCGGCGGGCACCATGCTTGTGCCAGTCGTCACGGCAGGACTGTCCTGTCGCATGGCGTCGATTTTGGCTGCAAACCATGCCGAGGTACGCGCTGCAGGGGCGCCAATGGCGCGTGCGAGCCGTCTCATCCAGCCGGTTGGTTCGGGTCCTGACAATGGCTCTGCTTCCAGCTCGCGGTTGGCCCATCCCAATTCGGGCGAGGCAACCGGGCGCGGCCTTGATGCAACGACCTGCCCGCGATTCTCAATTCTCGTGCAATCCAACGCCACACTGTGACTTTTTCGCGACAACACTAAGCACGTAGCGCCGCCACGCATGCGCGTCAAGGCGGAAGCGCACGCCGGTGCACGCGTCTGCAGCGGCGCCTAATTGCCCTGTGGTCCCTTGAAAACCTGGATGTTCAGCGTGTTGATCTTTTCGCGCAACGTATTGCGATTGAGACCCAAAAGTTCGGCGGCCTTGATCTGATTGCCGCGTGTTGAGGCGAGTGCGGCGGTGATCAATGGCGCTTCCACCTGACGGATGATGCGACGGTACAATCCAGGCGGCGGTTGGTCGCGGCCGAAGGAGGCAAAATAGTTCGCGAGATACCGTTCGACCTGCTCGGAGAGGTCTGTGCTGGTGTTGGCAATGTCGTCGACCGGCAGGGGTGTGCTGGCTTCGGCCAGCTCAGCCT
The DNA here is from genome assembly GCA_041397705.1 of Hyphomicrobiaceae bacterium. Taxonomy (GTDB): domain Bacteria; phylum Pseudomonadota; class Alphaproteobacteria; order Rhizobiales; family Hyphomicrobiaceae. The sequence goes on along the minus strand of JAWKWC010000008.1, from coordinate 39,466 downwards.
CGACGATCTCAGCAGAAATGGTGTCCTGGGAGTAGAGGGCAACGAGGCGTTGGACGAGATTTTCCAGTTCACGCACATTGCCCGGCCAAGAGTAACGCTTGAGGCGATCGACGGCTGCTGGCGCCAGCGTGCGCTCGCCCAGGCCGTCGCGGCCGGCCTGGCGCAGAAAATGGCGGGCGAGGTCGCCGATGTCGTCGGCGCGCTCGCGCAAAGGCGGCAAGCGCAGGGGGACCACGTTCAGGCGGTAGTAGAGGTCCTCGCGAAAGAGGCCCTGCTGGATCTGGGTTCGCAAGTCGCGGTGTGTGGCAGCGACGATGCGGACGTTCGTCTTGATGGGCGTGCGCCCGCCGACGGTGGTGTACTCGCCTTCCTGGAGTACACGCAGCAGGCGCGTTTGGGCCTCGATCGGCATGTCACCGATCTCATCAAGGAAAAGCGTTCCGCCCTCTGCCTGCTCGAAGCGTCCTTCTTTGCGCATCTGGGCGCCAGTGAACGATCCCTTCTCGTGGCCGAACAGTTCGCTCTCGATCAATTCGCGGGGAATGGCGGCCATGTTGAGGGCGACAAAGGGCCCGTGCCGGCGCTTGCCGTGATCGTGCAAGACGCGGGCGACCAGCTCCTTCCCGGTGCCCGATTCGCCGACGATCATGACGGTGAGATCCGTCTGCGTCAGGCGGGCCAGGACCCGGTAGATCTCCTGCATCGATGGTGAGCGGCCGATGATCGGCAGCTCCTCGCCCTCGATTTCCGATGACCGTTCGCGACGGCGCTGGGGGTCGGCCATGGCACGGCCGACGATAGAGACGACTTCGGCGATGTCGAAGGGCTTGGGCAGATACTCGAAGGCGCCGCGCTCTGCTGCGGTGATAGCCGTCATCAACGTGTTCTGCGCGCTCATGACGATGATGGGCAACGTCGGGCGCAACTTCTTGATGCGGGGAATGAGGTCGAAGGCATTCTCGTCGGGCATCACAACGTCGGTGATGATGACATCGCCGATGCCTTCCTGGGCCCAGCGCCAGAGTGTGGCGGCGTTGCCTGTTGCCCGCGGCGCGTAGCCCGCACGCGCCAGTGCCTGGTTCAGCACCGTCCGGATGGCGGCGTCGTCGTCCGCAATGAGTACGGTTCCATGCGCCATGGTCTTTAACCTCGTGAGCGTGTCGGACGGCCAGTTCGGCCATTGAGATCGGGCATTGGCAACAACACGCGGAACACCGTGCTTGGCGGTTTCGACTCGCACTCGATGATGCCGCCGTGGTCGCCGATGATTTTCGCGACCAGAGCCAGGCCGAGGCCGGTGCCGGTGTGCTTCGTGGTCACGAAGGGATCGAACAGATGCGGGCGAATGGCTTCGGGCACGCCGGGGCCATCGTCCTCAACCTCGATGCAGAGAGGCAGGGAGACGCGGTCGTCGCTGCCTTTGACGGAGAGGCGGACGCCAGGGCGATAGGAGGTGCGGATGACGATGCGGCCTTTCTCTTTGCGCTGGGCAATGGATTCGGCAGCGTTCTTCACCAGGTTGAGGAAGGCCTGGATGAGCTTATCGCGATTGACGGCAATCACCGGCAAGGATGGGTCGTAGTCGGAGACCAGTTTGCAATCGCGCGCAAAGCCTGTTCCCGCGAGGCGTAGGACGTGATCCAGGATGGCGTGGATGTTGACTTCCTCGGTGACCAGCGGACGCTCGTCGCCAAACACCTCCATACGGTCGACCAGGTTGCGAATACGGTCGGTCTCGGTGCAAATCAGCTCAGCGAGCGGTCGATCATCCTCGGACAGGCCGGGCTCGATCAGTTGCGCGGCGCCCCGAATGCCGGACAGCGGATTCTTGATTTCGTGCGCCAGCATTGCGGCCAGACCCGACACCGATCGGGCGGCGGCGCGGTGTGTCAACTGGCGTTCGATCATTTGTGCGATGGAGCGCTGCTGCAGCATGACCAGGGTCAGTTCCGGCGTCTCCGGCAAGGGGCCGGCGTGGATGTCGACGAGGCGCTGCGATTGCACTTTCGGTGTTGCGATGGCGACGCCATATTCGTTGATGGTCGAGCCGGTACGCCTGACCTCGCGCACAAGTGCGAGCATGGGGCAGCCGAAGCCGACAACGTCTTCAAGCTGCAAACGCTTCAAGTGGGCCTGGCTGGCCTGGAAGAAGGTTTCGGCGGCGGGGTTGGCGTAGATGATCCGTTCGTCGTCGGCGATGACGATGATGGGATGGGGTAGCGCCGAGATCAGCACGTCATGGGGCACGTGCCGGCGGGCCGTGGTGGGTGGCACGACGGTTGACGGTGGCACAGCGGTTGCGCCGGGTGGAGATGCTGGTGGGCCAGCGCCCTCGCCTCGGTCTTCGCCGGAAGGCTTGCCTCGTGTCATGCGGCCAACTCCATGCTTTCGTCATAGAAGGCGCGCAGGCCATCGATCACTGTTGCGGCATCGTCCTCGGTGCACAGTCGCTGGCGCCACGCTTTGACGTCTGGGGCGGGTCTGCCGCTGCTAACGAGATACCAGCCGATATGCTTGCGTGCGTTGCGCAGGCCCAGCGCCGTTCCGTAGTGGAGCAGCATGGCCTGGATGTGGGTGCTGGCGATCTGAGCTTGCGCGGCGAGTGCGGGATTGCCGGGGTCGCGACCGGTTTGCAGGGCCTGGGCGATGCGGGTTGGCATCCACGGCGCGCCATAGGCGCCTCGCCCCACCATCAGACCGTCGGCTGCAGATGCCTCAAGGGCCAAGCTCGCCGTTGCGGGATCGATGATGTCGCCGTTGACGAGAACAGGGATCTTCACGGCCTCCTTGACGGCTGCGACGCCCGCCCAATCGGCGTCTCCCTTGAAAAACTGACAACGCGTGCGGCCATGCACCGTCACCATGCGGATGCCGGCAGCTTCAGCGCGGGCTGCGATCACGGGGGCGTTGCGCGTACGGTCATCCCAGCCGAGTCGCATCTTGAGGGTCACCGGCACTGCCGTCGCGCCGACCACAGCCTCGATCAAGCGCAGAGCCTCGTCGGGATCGCGCATCAAGGCGCTGCCGGACAGGCGGCCTGTCACCTCGCGGGAGGGACAGCCCATGTTGATGTCGATGATTTCCGCGCCCGTCGCCTCCGCGATGCGCGCGCCCTCGGCCATGAGGTCGGGATCACAGCCCACGAGTTGTATGACATGGGGCGATAATCCCTCGCCGGCTGCCCGGCGCACCACATCACGGCGCGCACTCACCAATTCGCGGCTCGCGACCATCTCGGATACGACGAGGTCGGCACCGAGGCCGGCTGCGGCGCGTCGGAAGGGAAGGTCCGAGACGCCTGACATGGGCGCCAGGACGACCGGCGCTTTGAGCGTGTGATGGCCGATTTGAATGGGTTTGATGGCCGTAACGGGGAGCTCCCGCCGGCCTTGCGGCTGGTCTGACGTTGTCTTGGGCGTGATTGCCGCCATGTGAATTGCCTGATTATTGGTCAGATGCAGTCCTTGCCGTTATATCGGGCATGTTATGATCCCGGCGCCATCTCGCAAGTGCGAAAATTGGACTGTTTGTGAGTTGGCAGGGCGGGCCAGCGGTGGCTATGTCACAAATGCCCCCGCATGTATGTCTGACGCTCAGGAGAACCCCTTGGATCTTGCCGTCGTTATTGTTGCAGCCGGTCGCGGGCTGCGAGCCTCACGCGGCGGCGACATGGCGAAGCAATACGTGCCGATTGCCGGGCGCACAGTTCTGGCCCGGACGCTCGATGTGTTCTGCCGCCATCCGCGTGTGCAGGCCATCCAGGTGGTCATTCATGGCGATGATCGCGCGGCCTGGGCTGCGACGTTCGACGAAATGCCGGATGCCCAGCGCGGTCTCATTCTGCCCGCGGTGACGGGCGGGACGACGCGGCAGGCGTCAGTTCTTGCTGGCCTCGAGGCTCTTGAACCGCTTGGCCCACAACGTGTTCTGATCCACGATGCGGCGCGCCCGTTTGTCGATGCCGCGTTGATCGACCAGGTTGTGTCGGCACTGGATCACCATGAGGGCGCGATACCCCGCACTTGCCGTGGCGGACACGCTGAAACGGGCTGATGCCAATCTCCGGATTGTCGGCACGCAGGCTCGTGCGGGTCTGTGGCGGGCGCAAACACCGCAGGGTTTTCGTTTTTCCGGCGATCTTTTCTGCTCACCGCGTGGCACGCCAGGGCGGCAGGCCGAATTGACCGATGATGCGCAGGCCGCTGAGTTGGCTGGCCTCGATGTGGTTCTAGTGGCGGGGTCGAAGCGAACGGCAAAATCACAACGGCAGAGGATCTCGCCATGGCTGACCAACAGCTTCAGGGTATGGGTTTTCCCGACGTGCGCACCGGGACGGGGTTCGATGTCCACCGTTTCGGGGACGGCGACCATGTCTGGCTCGGCGGTATACGCATTCCACAGCACAAGCTGGAGGCCACTCCGACGCCGATGTGGCGCTGCACGCTCTGACCGACGCACTGTTAGGCGCTATCGGTGACAGGGACATCGGGCAGCATTTTCCGCCGAGCGATCCCCAGTGGAAGGGGGCGGCTTCCGATCAGTTCCTGGCGGACGCTGGCCGGCGCGTGCGGGAGAGGGGTGGCCGGATCGGCAATGTCGACGTCACGATCCTGTGCAGAAGCCCCCGCATCAGGCCACACCAGGGAGGCAATGCGAGGCAGGATTGCCGAAATTCTTGGTATCGATCTGGCGCGTGTCGGGGTGAAGGCAACCACCACGGAGACGCTGGGGTTCCTGAGGCGGCAGGAAGGCATTGCGGCCATGGCGACTGCGACGGTCGTGTTGGCGAGCAACCTCGTCTAAGCTTAGCCATCGCCCTCCGTTCCTATCGTTCGATCAATTGCCGCCCTTCGCTCCAGAGGTCCCTTGTCATGACTAGCCTGTCCACATCAACGTTAGGCGAGGCCCACATGGTGGATGTCTCCGACAAAAGCGTGACCAGCGCAGCGCGGGCGGAGGGTTTGTGGCCGTAATCTGGCGACACCCTGGCGGCGCAAGCGGGGGCAACCAAAGGTGACGTGCTGGCGACGGCCCGTCTTGCCGGCATCATGGCCGCCAAGCGGACACACGAACTCATTCCCCTGTGCCACCCCTTGTTGATCACCAAGGTGACGGTCGACATCCACACCTTCGGCTGCGCCGGTCGGTTTCCGGGTCACGGCGGAAGTCAAGGTTCCGGCCGAACCGGAGTGGAGATGGAAGCATTGACGGCCGTTCCGGTCGCCTGTCTCACCATCCCGATATGCTCAAGGCTGCCGACAAAGGCATGGTGATCCGGCCCGGTGCAGTTTACTGGAGAAGACCGGTGGGCGTTCCGGCACGTTTCGCGCGGGTGACGCGTCTGCCGGATAGGTACTTTTTTTGCGCTTTACGGTTCCAGTTGGTGGTTGGTTCTTCAGGGAGCCCGCGGAAACATCATGTCAGGCACTTGACTGTCGACGAGGCGCTCGCGCGCACTCGCCAACGCTGCGGTTGTGCAGGACGTGCAATCGGAACCGCTCACGACGGCGCGCGGACGGGTGTTGTGCCTCACCTCGCGGCGGCGCAGCCTCCATTTACAGCATCCGCGATGGATGGTTATGCTGTCCGCGCAGCCGGTATTTGCGTCGCTGCCAGGCGCGATTGTCGGTGGTTGGCAGGGGTCGGCGGCCGGACATGGCTTTGCCGGGCGCTTGGCGGCGAGTGAGGCTGTGCATCTTCACCGGAGCACCGTTGCCAGGAGCGATGCGATTGTCATCAGGAAAACACGAGGCGCGAAGGCGATATCGTGATCATTGTCGAGGGCGCGCCGGACGCTGAGGCATATACGCCCTCGCGGTGGCGATTTTGCCGAGGGCCGGGCGCTGATTGCACCCGACCACCCTCTGACACCGCGCGATATCACCCTTGCCGCCGCGATGGGCCACGCCACGCTCACGGTTCGGCGCAAGCCGGTAAGGGCCATTTTGGCGACGGGCGATGAACTGGTGCTGCCCGGCACTGCGCCGGGGCCGATCCAGATCGTGTGCTCAAACACGTTCGGGGTTGCGGGGATGGTGGAAGCGGCCGGTGGTGCCACCGCTGCTGCTCGGCATTGCGGGCGATACGCGCGAGAGCTTGAGGGCCCACATCGCCAAAGCGGTCGATGCCGATATCGTCACGATTGGAGGCGCGAGCGTCGGCGGCGATCACGATCTTGCCGCCGTACCAGTGCTCAGTGAAGCCGGCATGGCACTCGATTTCTGGCGGATTGCGATGCGCCCGGGCTTGAAGCCGTTGATGTATGGCTTGGCGGGCAACATGTGCTGGGCCTGCCAGGCAATCGGACTCGTTCGTGTGTACCCGGTTGTTTCTCATTCCGCTCATTCGCGCCCTGCGGGGTTGCCCGGCCGGTTTGTCGGCGCCGGTTCACCAGCAGGCTGCAATCCCTCTGGCGGCCAATGGGGGCGGGCGCACTACATGCGCGCCAATCGGTCAACGGGAGCAGATGGCGTGAGCCAGGTGACGCCTGTGGCAAACCAGGATTCGTCCCTGATGCAGCCCCTGGCAGCGGCCGATTGCCTGCTCGTGCGGCCCATCAATGCTCCCGCTGAGCCCGCGGGTGCGGCCGTCCCAATCTTGCTGTTGGATTTTTGACCGCTGGGATGGAACCGCCGGGGTGTCCGGCATCGGTGCTCAAGTAGGACTTGCGGAACACAAGTGGAACTGGTAAGCGTGTTCATGGTTTGTGCGGCATGATCTGGAAACGGGTTCCGGACCCTACAGCCAGCGACAACACCGGGGAGGCCCTATGCTGACCGCCAAGCAGAAAGAGCTGCTGCTTTACATCCATAAGTGCGTGCAGGAGTCCGGTGTTCCTCCCTCGTTCGATGAGATGAAGGCTGCGCTGGATCTGCGCTCGAAGTCAGGTATTCACCGGCTGATCACGGCACTGGAGGAGCGGGGATTTGTTCGCCGCCTGCCGCATCGGGCCCGGGCGCTCGAGATCATCAAGCTGCCTGACGCGTTCTCGAGCGGCGAGGCGCAGGGTCAAGGGGCCCCTCAACAGGCGTCCGGCGCCAGTGTGCATCCTCTGCCGACGGGGCAACGCCGCGCGCCGGCGCCGGCCTATCACCAGACCCACGAAAGTACCGGCGCCATCTCCGTGCCCCTGATGGGGCGTATTGCAGCTGGTGTTCCCATCAGCGCGATCCAGGAGCACACGCAGGATATTGCCTGCCCTCCCGATATGCTCGGTAATGGCGAGCACTTCGCCTTGGAGGTGAAGGGCGATTCGATGATTGATGCGGGCATCCACGAGGGTGACGTCGTCATCATCCGTCGGACGCAGACGGCGACGGACGGGGATATTGTGGTCGCCCTGGTGGAGCACGAGGAAGCGACGTTGAAGCGCATTCGCAAGCGTGGTCAATCGGTGGCGCTGGAGGCTGCGAATCCCAATTACTCCACACGCATTTTCGGCCCCGATCAGGTCGAGGTTCAAGGGCGCCTCGTGGGTTTGATCCGTCGCTATTGACGTGGCTGGAGGGGCTTGGCGCCGCCTGTAGCCGGGGCACTCCAGGGTCGGTTGCCGCGGTGGGCTTTGACAGTGTCGATGGTGACACGCAAGGGCTCGCGTTTTGTCTCGGCTCTCGCGGTTGATCTCAACGCCCGGCCAGCTCGACCGCCATATTCTACGCCGTCACGACCCAGGCGAACAGCATGCGCGCCTTCTCGGGCGAGGTCGGCGCGGGTGATGGTGGCGACGTTGCTGCCGCATTCGACGTTGCCTTCCGCCAGCCATAGCAGCACGACAGCTTTGGCGCAGTCGTCGGCCAAGGCTGCCGGATGCTGCGCGACTGCGATGACGTGGCCTTTGACGGTTGCAACGCAGCCCAGCGCATCGCAGACGATCACCTTTGCAGGTCCAACGTTGCCTGCCGTGCGTCCGTCGCCGTCGTGCTCGAGCCAACGGGCCAGTTCATAATCGGAGCGTTCACGGTTGAGCGCGGCATAGCGGCCATCGGCGCCGCGCACGGCAACCAGCTTCCCGCTCTCGGCCACCAGGACATCGGGCGGTGATCGGGCTGGAGCCATGACGAGGCCAGCGGCCACGGCCGCCCAGCCCAGGTGTCGAATCGCACCGTTGACGAGCACCATCCAGATGCCGCCCGCCATCATCATCAGAAAGGCTGTCCGCGAGATCTCGGGAAGCGTGACCGATGCTCCCGGCAGGCCCGCGACCTGCAGCGCGACGTAGGTCATGGCCTCTATCGACCAGCCCATCGCCCACAGGGGCCATTGCTCCAGCCCGAAGGGGAGTGCCACCAGGGTCGCGAGGGCGGCAGGCATGACCAGAAAGTTGCAGATGGGAATTCCGGCCATATTGGCGAGAACGCCGTATTGGGTCGCTTTGTGGAAGTGATATGCGGCCAGCGGCGCGACAGCGCCGGTTGCCAGCAGGGTGGTCGCCACGATGCCGCCTGCAAACATCAAAGGCCTGCTGAGCGGCCCATGCGTGGGTGCCGCTCCTGAGAGCCCGCGACGAGCTTGCCATTCCGCATGGGCCTCTGCGCCGGCCACCAGGGCTGCGACGGCAGCAAATGACATTTGAAAGCCCACATCGATCAGACTTTGCGGGGTGATGATCAGGATAACGAGTGCGGCCAGGGCGATGTTTCGCAAGGCCAGCGCTGGCCGGTCCAGCAGAATGGCGCAAAACATGACTGCGATCATCAGTGCCGAGCGGACGGCCGGCGGGGAGCATCCGGAAATGAGCAGATAGCCGGTGGTCCCGGCGAGCCCGCCAAGGGCTGCCCATTTCTTGATGGGGAAGCGAAGCGTCAACGTGGGACTGAGAGAGAGGATGGTGCGTATGAGAAGGTAGAGGGCACCTGCGAATATGGTCATGTGCAGTCCGGAGATCGACAGGATGTGCACGATGCCGGCATCGCGATAAGCCTGCGTCGTTGCCTCCGAAATGCCGCCGCGGTCGCGGGTTATGAGTGCTGCTGCGATGCCACCTGTCTCACCTGGCAGGGTCTGCGTTATGCGCGCGCCGATCGCTGGTCGAAGGCGCTCGCTCGGCGCCCAAAGCTGGAGGTCGAGGGGCGCTGGGGCCTCGAAAGTCACCTTGCTCGGGGGGATTCGGGTGTAGCCGACGCCACCGAGACCCATGAACCAAGCCGACCGTCCAAAATCATAGGCATCTGGCAAGGCGGGGCGACCTGGGGGAAGCACTGTTGCCGTGATGCGGACGCCGTTGCCAGGGGCAAGGGCTGGTTCGCCGCCGGGGATGCGCAAACGAATGCGCATCGGCGGCGGGCCTCGGTGCTGGCGGTGCTCGAGGCTATGGACCCGGACCGTCACTCTTCGGCCGCGGCCTTGTCTGGGTTCGACCAATTCCACCCAGCCGGTGATGACGGCATGGTGGAGGGGCGTGGTGACCACGGGGGCCGCAATGCGGTCGCTGGCGAGCTTGGCCATCGCCAGGCCCGCTGCCAACCAGAACAGGGCGCCGGGGACGATCAGACTTGCAAGGCCCCGCCGCCAGGTCAACGCCAGTGCGGCTGCAGCAAACCAAGGGATCAGGACCGTGGCCTGCTTGGGTTCGTCATAGAGGCTGAAATAGACCCCTATCCCCGTGCCAAAGAGGACCGGCACCCACAAAAACAGGCGATCTTGCTGGCGCGTGAAAGCTGCGCCCAGGGCTTCGAGGACGTGTTTCACGGTGCGCGGACTTTGGCTCGCATGCGGTGTGACGTTGAGCTGGCGCTTCTCACCCCTCCCCCATCGTTCAGAACTGTGCTGAACTCTGACGCCCCAACCACCGTGCTCCAGCCTTACCCCGGGGCTGTGAGTGTGCTAGAGGCGCCGCAACGTCTGAGAGGCATCTAAGCAGATGGGCGGTAGTGATGACAAATGCAGACACCCGATCTTCCGGCGCCGCAGTGGTGACGCGCTTTGCGCCATCGCCGACCGGAACCCTCCACATCGGTGGCGCTCGCACCGCGCTTTTCAATTGGCTCTATACCCGCCACACCGGTGGCAAATTCCTGCTGCGCATCGAGGATACCGATCGCGAGCGCTCCAAGGACGAGCATGTCGCCGAAATCCTCGATAGCCTCAAGTGGTTGGGCCTCGACTGGGATGGCGATCCGATCTTCCAATTCCAGCGGGTGGAGCGGCACCGCGAAGTCGCCACAGCCTTGCTCGCGGCCGGCAAGGCCTACAATTGTTATTTGACGCCTGCCGAACTCGAGGCCATGCGCGAGGCGGCGCGTGCAGAGGGCCGGCCGCAGGTGATCGAAAGCCCCTGGCGGGATCGTGGCGCCAGCCAGGCGCCGGTTGGCATCAAGCCTTCGGTCCGGCTCAAGACACGCCGCGACGGAGAGACGACGGTCGACGACCTCGTCCAGGGTGGCGTCGTCTTCCCGAACAAGGACCTCGACGACCTCATCATTTTGCGCTCCGACGGCGCGCCGACCTACAATTTCGCCGTGGTCGTCGATGACCACGACATGGCCGTCAGCCACGTCATTCGCGGTGTCGACCACCTCACCAACACCGCTCGCCAGACCCAGGTCTATCAGGCGCTCGATTGGCCGCTTCCAGCTTTTGCCCACATACCGCTCGTGCATGGCCCGGATGGCGCCAAGCTGTCGAAGCGTCATGGCGCGCAGGGCGTGTCGGAGTACCGCGCGATGGGCTATCTGCCGGCGGCGCTGCGAAATTATCTCGTGCGGCTCGGTTGGAGCCATGGCAACGACGAGATCTTTTCCACCGAACAGGCGATCGCATGGTTCGACGTTGGCGATGTCGGCAAAAGTGCCGCGCGGTTCGATTTTGCCAAGCTTGCCGACCTCAACGGCCATTATATCCGCCAGGCTTCGATTCCGGATCTGTTGGCGGACCTCAAGGCACTGATGGCAACCCTTCCCGATGGCGGCGTGCTCGAAGCCGGGTTTTCTAGGGTGGGCTGGGACAAGCTCGAAGCAGCCCTTGCGAGCTTGCAGGAGCGGGCCAAGACGCTTTTGGATCTCATTGATGGCGCCGGTTATCTCATTGCAGAACGTCCCCTTGCGCTCGATAGCAAGGCCACCGGGTTGCTGGATGACGCAGGGCGCGTTACCTTGGCCGGAGTTGCATCAGCCTTGGATGGCATTTCCGAATGGACGGCTTCAGCGCTGGAAGACGCCGTTCGGGCACATGCCGAATCGGCCGGCTTGAAGCTTGGCAAGGTTGCGCAGCCATTGCGCGCAGCGCTCACGGGCCGGGCTGTTTCGCCCCCAGTGTTCGATGTCATGGCCGTTCTGGGCCGTGAGGAAGCCTTGGCCCGCATCCGTGACCAATCACGATGACGTCATGGGGATTAGCCAATTTCAGCCCCCCCCTTTCGCTCATGCTGCTCTGCAAGATAGACTATGCTAAGCTTCATGCCGAACAGGCCCTGGCGCCAGCCGCGCCTTGGTGCTGCAATGCGGCAAAGGCAGGGGATTTGGGTCAGGGATCTCGAGGAACACAGCGATGAATGCACAGGACGAAAAAGCGAAGTCGGGCGCAAAGCGCTCGGCGACAATGATCATCAACAACAAGCAAGTCGAGATGCCCGTCCGTTCTGGCGTGATCGGACCTGACGTCATCGACGTGGCCCGTCTTTATCGCGATACCGGTTGCTTCACATACGATCCCGGCTTCACGTCGACTGCCAACTGCTCGTCCAAGATCACGTATATCGATGGCGATGAGGGCGTGCTGCTCTACCGTGGCTACCCGATCGAGCAATTGGCGGAGAATTCGTCTTTCCTCGAAGTCTGCTATCTGCTGCTCAACGGCGAGCTGCCGAGCAAGGACGAGCTGGCGGAGTTCGAGACGACCATCACGCGTCACACGATGGTGCACGAGCAGATGACCCGGTTTTTCACGGGCTTCCGCCGCGATGCGCATCCTATGGCGATCATGTGCGGCGTGGTCGGCGCGCTTTCGGCGTTCTATCACGACTCGACCGACATCAACGATCCCACCCACCGTATGATCGCGTCGCATCGCATGATCGCGAAGATGCCGACGATCGCTGCGATGGCCTACAAGTACTCGATCGGCCAGCCGTTCATTTATCCGCGTAACGACCTGGATATGGCGTCGAACTTCCTGCAGATGTGCTTCGCCGTGCCGTGTGAGCCGTATGTGGTCAATCCGGTCATCGCCAAGGCTTTGGATCGCATCATGATCCTGCATGCCGACCACGAGCAGAACGCCTCGACATCGACGGTGCGGCTTGCCGGTTCGTCGGGCGCCAATCCGTTCGCGTGCATTGCTGCGGGCATCGCCAGCCTCTGGGGCCCCTCGCATGGCGGCGCCAACGAGGCCGTGCTCAACATGCTGCAGGAGATCGGCTCTGTCGATCACGTCAACGAGTTCGTCAAGCGCGTGAAGGACAAGAGCGAAGGCGTGCGGTTGATGGGCTTTGGCCATCGCGTCTACAAGAACTACGATCCGCGCGCCAAGATCATGCAGAAGAGCTGCCACGAGGTGTTGGGCCTGCTCGGCATCAAGAACGAGCCGCTGCTGCAGCTGGCCATGGAGCTCGAGCGGATCGCGCTGCAAGACGAGTATTTCGTCGAGAAGAAGCTCTATCCCAACGTGGACTTCTACTCAGGCATCGTGCTGCGGGCGATCGGGTTCCCGGTTTCGATGTTCACGCCTTTGTTTGCTCTGTCGCGCACAGTTGGCTGGATCTCGCAGTGGAAAGAGATGATCGAGGATCCCGAGCAGAAGATCGGTCGCCCGCGTCAGCTCTACATTGGCCCGTCGCAACGCGACTACGTCGCAGTGGAACGCCGCTGAGCACCGTTCCGCCGTCACATCCTGGCTTTGAGCCGCAGGACGAGACGCCGCTTCCCAACGGAGGCGGCGTTTTCGTTTGCGGGGGTGTCAACGGGACCAGCATTGGGGGCGGATTGGCTGGCGTGAAAACTTGATGCTTGCCCCGTTGCGGCGCGGGCGTCGCTTGACGCCTTCGTTAGGCGTCCGCCTCAACCGACCACATCAGCGCAGCCAGTCCGATGCGCGCGCCTGTGATTATGGCGACGAGGGTGAGGAGGGAGCCCAGTGATAGCGTTGCGAGACCGGTGATCCCCTGGCCGATCGTGCAGCCCAGCGCCAGCACGCCGCCCACTCCCATCATGGCGCCACCCAGAAGGCTGCGGGCCGCGTCGGCGGTATCGGCAAAGCCTTCGAGGCGAAATGTTCCGGTGAGAAGCGCGACCAAGAGTGCACCGAGAGCCGTGCCGCCAACGGATGCGACCGCAAAGCCCGGGAGTTGCAGCGGTCCAGTTGTACCGGTCCAGCTCAGCAGTTCCGCCGTTGGTCCCACAAACGTCAGAGAAGTCACCCGCGCCGGCGCGAGGGATAGCTCGTCGCGCAAGATGCTGGTTGCCACCCACCCCGCAATCACGAGCAGCCCGACCCCAAGCCCAGAGGCAATGTGCAGAGGTGAAGTGCGAAATTCCCTCTTACGCAGGGCCAGTGCCAGCAATGCTGCGGCGAGCACGGCTGTCGCGATCAGCGTTGCGCTGGGCGGGTCGAGGCCGAGCACCATTGCGATGACGTTGCTGGCCTGGCTGTTGCCCCGGTAAACTGCAGTTGCATGGTTGTGCTGAGGGCGCGGCGGAGCGGGGCTAGCCAGCCCTGGAGTGCGAGAGGGCCGAGAGGCTCACGACGGCCAGAACCACCAGCGCGCGCACGTCGCCGCGGCCGGCGCGGACGAGATTGCGGGAAACGCAGCCGCCCGCGAGCACCATGCCAATGCCAAAGGCAAGGCCGCCGGCAATGTGGCCGAGCCAATTCAGGTGTTGTGTCACGTAGATCGCATTTGCCAGAGTGACGTGGCCGGCTGCCGCGAGCGCCTGCGTACCCACGACGGCGGTTGCGCCAGCCAATAGCCAAGCTCCCATGCGCCGGCCGTCGCCCAACAAGACGAGATCGGAAACGCCCCCCATCGCGCAGAAATTGGTTTGGGCGACCAGCGCGCCGAAGCAGATGCCGATCAACAGGCCGCACACCGTCAGCCACAATTGTGGATTATCCACCGCGCTCAACGTGCTGTGCCTCCCTGTGCGGCCGGTTGCGTCGTGCCGCGACGCCCTGGACGTTGCCATCGCCTATCAATCGCGGCTATCGCAGGTGTCGACTGCCTCTGGCGCGGCGCATACGTGTCCGCGGGTCGCGATACGGGACGATGACGGCGATACCGATTCTCATTCTGTCAGACGGCAGGCCCGGCCACTACCATTTGTCGGAAGGGATCGGTGCGGCCATCACGCGGCGCAGGCCTACCGTCATTCAGCGGATCGATGTGCGGCGTCGCAAGTGGATGCCGGCTCGGGTTCAAGCCGGTTTGTTGCGTGCGGGTCTGGCGCCTGGGTTGGTGTTGCGGCTCGCCTACGGTCTCAAGGGGCGCGATCTTCCACAGGCGCGTGCGGTCATCTCGGCTGGTGGGGACACACTCGGAGCCACCGTTGCAGCAGGCCGTGTTCTGGGTGCCGAGAGCATCTACTGCGGCACGCTGCGCCATTTTTCACCCTCGGATCTGAGCCTCGTGGTGTCGTCTTACGAGCGTCATCGGGCACTGTCGCGCCACTTGGTTGCGTTGAAGCCGAATGGCATCGATCCCGACACCTTGCCGTCGCGGTTGGCGGGGCTGGCGTCGCCAAGGGGCGCGCCGCCGCAGATGGCTGGGCTCTTGATTGGGGGGCAGTCAGGCTTGTTCAGCTACCAACGGGCGGAGTGGGACCGCCTCGTCGCCTTCATTGAGGCCAGTCATGCAGCGCATGGCACGCGCTGGATCGTCTCGACATCGCGGCGCTCTCCTGGCTTCGTTGGCGACATGGTTCAAGCCTTGGCCGGCCGCAGTCCGGCGGTCGCGCGGTTTATCGATTTCCGGACGGCGGGGCCCGGTACGCTGCCGGAGCTTTTCGGCAGTGTCGAAGCCCTTGTTGTTACCGAGGACTCGAACACCGCTGATGTCGGAGGCGTGTGCGCGCCTTCCCGTCGTCGGGGTCGCGCCCGTTGATCATGACTTCAAGGAGGATGAACGGGAATACCGGGCGCTGATGTTGCGGGAGAGATGGATCGCCTCGCTCCCGATCGCGGATCTTACACCTGCAGCGTTCGTTGCGGCGCTTGAAGGACTGACGCCGCCGATCGATATTACATCTCGATCATTTGGCTGACGCGCTGGTTGAACGCCTGCCCGGCCTCTTCAGTGACCGGCGAACGCGGCACGGCCTGTGCCTGGCCGGCCTGGATAAGGCCGGGCGTGCTGTGGCCGGCCCGGCGTCTGAGGCCACAGAATTGTACTCGCGCCCAGCGCCAGCACAAACATGGCCGATTGCACGAGCACGATGATGGGGCCAGTCGCGGCGTCGAGATGGAAGCTCACAATCGTGCCGATGATGCTTGCTGTCACTGGCGACGCCAATGCCACCCAGGCACCATGCGCTGGAAGCGTCATTAATACCAGGAACGCGGTTGCGCCGGGTGCGATCAGCATCGCCACCACGAGGATTATTCCCACTGCCTTCAGCGATGCGACGATCGCCAGTGCGAGCAGAACGAGCAGGCCGTAATGCAAGGCTTCGACCGGAAGTCCGATGGCGCGGGCGTGGCCGGGATCGAAGCAATAGACGAGCAGATCCCTGCCCTTCATGAGGAATGCCAAGAGCACGACGGCCGCGACAATCCCGGTTTCGATGAGGTCCTGGGGACCGACGCCCAGGATGTTGCCAAACAGGATGTGGTTGAGGTGCTGGTCGGTGTCGACCTTGGTGAAGAGGACCAGTCCAAAGCCGAACAGACCTGAGAACACGATGCCCATAACGGTGTCCTCTTTCACCCGGCTGTTCTGCTTCAAGTAGCCAGTCGCGACAGCCGCAAAGAGACCTGCGGCGAAGGCGCCGACGGCAAGGGGCAAGCCCAGAACATAGGCCAGTACGATGCCGGGCAGGACGGCGTGTGAGACGGCATCGCCCATCAAGGCCCAGCCCTTGAGCACCAGAAAGCACGACAACACCGCCGACATCGCACCGACCAGCGCCGGCAACGAGAAGGGCGCTGCGTGAAGTCGTAGGCAGAAGCGGCTCGATGGTTGCATTCCGATCAGTCCGCTCATGCTCCCGGCCTCGCCTGCCAGGGTTACGCTGGACCGCCGCCGTCGTTGCGCGAGCAGGCCGTGGCGTGGCGCGAACACGAAAGGCTGTGAGGAAGATGAGGGTTTACGGCGTGACGATGACGCCGCCTGTGGCACCGTCGACGAGTAGAATGCAAGCCGATCATGCTGGTGGTGGCCATGGCAATGGCGATGCGCACCAGGGTCGGAAAGCCAGGTCTGGTGAGCAGGTAGGCCGTAGCCCCCGGTGTGATCCTGGCGATCACGAGGCGGGCTCAACCGTCTGCAGGGCAGCAACGGTGAAGCGCGGCCAAGAGTGTGAAGAACACGACCTTTTAGGACGTCAGGCCGCAGGCCAACAAAGAACGGGCGTGGGTCTCGTCGAAAAAGAGCACCACCAGGTCCTTCCAGATGACGAGCATCACAGCCAGCGTGATCACGGAAATGATGGCTGCCTGGGTGGCATCCCGTCAGGTCGCAAGGATGTTGCCGGGCGCACGATCGTCTGGACGTTGACGGCCGTGGGATTGATCGACACCAAGGCCAGGCCGGCCGCAAGAAGAAGGTGGTGAAGACGTGCCGATCACAACATCCTGGCGCAATTTGGTTTGCATCCGGACGAACGCCATGCCGAGGGAGGCCAGCAACCCCGCCAGAGAAGCCGGCCGAATAAGGCAGTCCCAACAGATAAGCACCGGCTTCGCCCGGCACGATGGCATGGCCGAGCGCGTCGCCCATCAAAGACCATCCCTTCAGCATCAGGAACGCCGAGAGGAATGCGCACGTAGAAACCCACCAGACCTGAGACCCAGATGGCCTTGATCATGTAGCCGTAGCTGAATGGCTCGAGCAGGACCGACATCGCGGCTGCTCCTTCTCGGTCGAAAGCGGACGGTCGGACGACTTCTCCGCACCGTAGAACACCACCGGGCGTTCGTCGTCGGTGAGCACCGTCACACTGCGCGCATCGTCGTCGTCGTGCAGGGAGGCGCCATCGAGGCGGAATTGGCGCAGCACGCCACCAGCGCGAGGTTGTGGCTTGGGTGAAGGTGGTCTCCCGTTGAAGCTGCCGCCAGCACGGTGCCGCGCACGAGCACCACTTGGTCACAGAATTCAGGTACGGAGCCAGATTGTGGGTGGAGACCAGCATCAGATGTCCCTGGGCACGCAATTCGCGCAGCAGCGCAACGATTGCCTGCTCGGTCTTGACGTCGACGCCGGTGAAGGGCTCGTCCAACAGCATCACCAGACCTTCCTGGGCGAGCGCTCGGGCCAGGAAAACCCGCGCCAGCTGTCCCCCGACAGATTCGCCGATCTGGCGCTTGCGGTAGGCGAGCATGCCGACGCGCTCCAGTGCCCGGTCAACCTTGTCGCGGTCATTGCGGCTAGCTCTGCGCATGAAGCCCATATGGCCATAGCGGCCCATCATCACGACGTCCTCGACCAGGACCGGGAAATCCCAGTCGACGTCTTCGGATTGCGGCACGTAGGCAATCAGATTGGCGCGCTGGGCGCTCTTTGCCGGCATGCCGGCAGGTGTTGACGGTTCCAGCCGACGGGGTGACGAAGCCCATGATGGCTTTGAAGAGGGTCGATTTGCCGGCGCCATTGATGCCGACGAGGCCGGCGATGGTGCCGGGGGCGAGGGAGAACGAGGCGTCCTTCAGGGCCACCGTGCCGTTGGGATAGATCACGGAAACGTTGCGCACGTCGAGAGAGGCGCGATGGGACACCTGCGTCGGACCAGTGGATGTCAGCGTTTGCGGGCTGGTCATTTTTCGAACCCCTTGGCGATGGTGTCGACGGTGACCTCGAGCAGCTTCAGATAGGTGGGCACGGGGCCTGACGCCAGGCTCAGACTGTCGACATAGAGGACGCCGCCATGGCGTGCGCCTGCTTCCTTCGCGACCTGTCGCGCGGGCTTGTCGGAGGATGGTGCTCTCCGAGGAAGATCACGGGGATGCGCTCGCGGCGCATGATGTCGATAACGCGGCGTACCTGGCTCGGCGTGCCCTGCTCGTCAGCATTGATGGGCCACAGGTAGAGTTCCTTGAGGCCGTAGTCGCGCGCAAGATAACTGAACGCGCCTTCCGACGTGACGAGGCAGCGCTGGCCCTCGGGAGTTGGCGCTCAGGCGCTGAAAGGGCGCATCGACGGCCTTCAGGCGTTGCGCGTATATGCGGCCGCATTCCATTGTAAGTCTGTATGCGCCAGGTCATGTTGACGGGCCTTTCGGATATTTTCGACATAGATGAGCGCGTTGGATGGCGACATCCAGGCGTGCAGGTTCGGATTGTTGCGATAGGTCCCTTCGCGGATCGCCAGAGCTCGGCGATTCTGGATACCACGCTCGGCACGCCCTTGACGTTGACGAAGGAAGCTGGAACCAGCGCTCAGGTTCAAGCCGTTCCACAAGACGAGCTGGGCGCGCTGGGCCTTGACGATATCAGCGGATCGGCTGATAGTCGTGGATTTCGGCTTCCGCCCGAATTGATCGCCTCGACCTTGGCTGCGTTTCAGACGTTCTGGGCGATATCCTGAATGATCGTGAACGTGGTCCGACCTGGAAGGGCTTGTCCTGCGCTCCTGCTGGCGGGCACCATGGCGATAATGCAGGCCGTTGCCAACGCTACCCAGCCTGGCGTTTGCCAGTTGCGCGCCCTCGCCCCAACGAGACGATCGACTTCAGACTGACGCATCGTGAGCCCACTCACTTCCCTGCAAGGTTGCAAAAGAAAAGTCCGCTTGGGTGCTGGATTAGCACTCGCCATAAGAGTAGTCTCTGCTAACTGAAGTCAATTGTTCCATCGCGCAAGCACCCATGGGTGTGCAGGCGCGGCCATCGACCCTGCGGCAAGGGTGCACTTTGACGGATGCCGATCCAAACGCGCAATCGGGCGGACAGTTTTTCGGCGGGTGCGTGAAGCACATCAGGCGGAACTGGCGGAGGATTACGTCGACTGATCGCCGATCTGGTCGACAGGACGGGCGAAGCGCGGGTGGTGGATCTTGCGGCTCACCTCGGGGTTTCCAGTGCCACCGTCAACAATGCGATCCAGCGCCTGTGTGGACGGTGCGTCACCAGCAGCCCTATCCGGGCGATCTTTTTGACGCCACGGGGCCGGAAGCGGCCGTCGCCCGCGTCGCGAGCGCCACCGTGTCGTCAGGGCGTTTCTGTTGGCGCTGGGTGTGTCGGCGGACACAGCAAGATGCCGACGCCGAAGGCATCGAGCACCATGTCCAGCGAGGAGACCTTGCGCGCGTTTCGGCGATTTCTCTCAAAGCGGGAGGGCGCGTGAGGCAGGCTCCAGTGCGATTCTTGGCGCCATCGAGCGAGCTGAAGCTTCACGATTCGCCGACCAGAACGGCCGCCCACGCTCGCCGGGGCGCGCTGCCAGCGCCGTGACGTCGTCTAGAGCCTCAGCCCAGATATTGCGGTACGGGCAAGCGCATTTCTCCCGGGCGCGACAACGGCGTCAAGCCGAAGGGGATGATGATCCGGTCGTCTTCGCTCCAAAAGGCGATGTCGCCACTTTGGACAAGGGCCTTGGCGCGCGGCTCGCGCCCGGTCTCAACGTGGGTTTCAAAATGGATGGCGCTGCCCCAGGTTTCGGCAGTGCCGTGATCAGCAGCGCGGCCCAGATGGGATTGGCGGTTGGTGTCGCCAACAGACGATGCGCGCAACGCGACGCTGCCCGCCCGGATCAACACTACCCGGTGTTCGCGTGGTCTCGCGGGACCATGCTCGGGCGGTGCGCCGCCCGGTTGTCCCCGCGCGGCGCAAGATATTGGTCGGTGACGTAGTAGCCACAGTCGTCCGTGACGCCGGAGTTCGTCAAGCTGCAGGCGGTGGACCGAACAACAGCACGGCGTTGAGGCCGCCGAAGGCGAAAGGAGTTGGACATGGCGTAACGTGGACTACGGCGTGACCTGCCCTCGTTCAGCGTGTAATCCAGGTCGCACTTGGGGTCGGGTCCGTCAGATTGACGGTCGAGAACCCACTGGTCCTCGATCGCCTTGATGCATGCGATGGCTTCGACGGCCGCCAGCATGAAACCGTTCTGGCCACTCATGGATTTGGTCGAGATCGACAGCTTCTGGGCGTGGTCGCCGTAGACCATCTTGATGGCGTTGGTCTCGTTGGCATCGTTCAGCGTGGTGGCGGTGCCGTGGGCGTTGAGATAGTCGACCTGATCGGCGGTGATGCCGGCATCGTCGAGCGCCAGCTGCATGAGCCTTCGGTCCTTCCACGTCGGGATTGACCATGTCGCGTATCAACGACATGCCGAAGCCGACGATCTCGGCCAGGATGTTAGGCGCCGCGCTTGCGGGCATGCTCCAGCTCCTCGAGGACGAGGATGCCCGCGCCCTCGGCCAGCACAGTGCCGTTACGCTTCTTCGAGAAGGGGAAACAGCCATCCGGAGAGAGCACGCGCATGGCCTGCCACACCCGCATCGAGCCGTAGGTGAGGACGGCTTCGCTGGCGCCGGTGACGGCAACATCGACTAGGCCATGACGAATGTAGTCGAGCCCTGTGCCAATGGCGTGGCTTGCCGTGGAGCAAGCCGAGCAGGTCGCGAAGGTGGGGCCCTTGATGCCGTACTCGATGCCGACGTGGACGGTGAGGACGGTCGATGATCCGCAGCAGGGTCAGCGGGTTGGTCGCTTTTTTCTTCAGAATGAAGAGATCGTAGTAGGCCGTCTCGGTGGTGGAGAAGCCGCCAGCGCCCGAGCCGATGATCGAGGCGGAGCGATAGGGGTCATCGAACGGCGTCAGCGAACGGACTGGACCGGCCTCGTCGGCTGCGCGCCCGGCAGGCCAGGAGTACCGATCGCCATGCGGTTGACGCTGGCTCTTGACGTGCCGGGCAGGTCGGCCACCAATCTCTCCGGCGATCTTGATGTGAGATCCTGGGTTTCCCGGTTCTCTGCGATGGGTCGACGCCACATCGGCCAGCCTTCCATGGAGGCCCACATCTCATTGAGCATCAGGCCGATGGGAGGACACCGCTCCCATGCCGGTTACGACCACGCGGCAGCGGGTCTTCCGCACCGTCTAAAGCTCTATTCACTCCGGCGCGCCACAAACCGCCACGTGCGTCAGCATGAGGCGGCTGGCGTAGTTTCACGTCTCTCAGTGCCCGAGGGCGCTCAGATTCAGGCCTTCGCGGCAGATTCGGTCGAGGCGATCACCTGCTTGACCCGATCCACGACAGAGCCGACCGACTTGAAAGCGGCGGTTTCTTCGCTATCGTTGGCATTATAGGGTATTTCGATTCCGAAGGTGTCCTCGAGTTCGAACACGATCATGGCCAGATCGATCGACTCGATCTTAAGATCTGCCAAGGCCGTCTCGAGACCGATGTCGTCCCGCGGCTCCTTCATGTGCTTCTTCAGGATCTCGATGATTTTGGTCGCTGTGTCGTCCATTTCGCTCTCCCGTCCCGTGAGTTGCAGACGCACGGGAGTCCTATCATTAGCCCTTGCTAGAGCATGAGAGCCCATAGAGCAAGCAGGCCTCACAAATAACCGTAAACGCTAATCAGGCCTTGCCAATTCTATAGATTGTCTTGCGGGCATGGTTTCCGAGAACCTTCCGGGTGCCCCATTTGTCTACGAAAATCTTCGATTGCCGTCTGTGAGTGTGGCAGACGGTCGCCTATTTGTGCTCAAGTGCTGGAGGGAAGCGCCGCGCGGTACGGCCTGTCGAGGCCCGGGCCGAGGACGGACTGCGGCGCCGTTAAGCCTGAGGGAGGCTGGAGATGAGCACGCCAAACGCTCAAAGCGGGAACACGACCGGCTCTCAGGATTATGCATGGCTGCGTCGCTACCCCCAGAGCGTCGATTGGCATCAGACGTTCGAGCCGACGGCGCTGGCCAGTCTGATCGCGGACGCAGCGACGCGTTTCAAGGATCGGCCGGCGACAAACTTTCTCGGCAAAACTCTGACCTATGGTGAGATTGGCGCTCTGGTCGACCGGACGGCTGCGGGACTGGCACGCCTTGGTGTGACCAAAGGTACGCGGGTTGGTCTGCTGCTGCCGAATTCACCAACCTTCATCGTCTATTATTTCGCGATCGCCAAAGCCGGTGGAACGGTGGTCAATTTCAACCCGCTCTATACGGTGGAGGAGCTGGCGCACCAGGTTGCCGACAGCGGCACTGAAATCATGGTGACGCTGGATCTGAAGGTGCTGTTCGACAAGGTGGAGGCGCTGCTGGTCGGCGATCAGCTGCCGCGTGCCATCGTGGCTTCGTTCCGCGATCTGCTGCCCAGCGCTAAATCTCTGCTCTTCCGCCTGTTCAAGGGCGGCGAGTTGGCGGCATTGGAAACAAGTCGGGCGGCTTCGCGCATCGTCCGCGACAATGACGTGCTGGCCGATGCCGGCGGCTTTGTCGCGCCCGCCATCGATCCGGTGGGTGATGTCGCTGTGCTTCAGTACACGGGTGGCACAACCGGGATTCCCAAGGGGGCCATGCTCACCCACGCCAATGTCACGATCAACGTGCGCCAGTCCCTCGCCTGGGTCAGCTCGTTCGAGCCGGGACGGGAGCGGATTTTGGGGGCCCTCCCCTTCTTCCATGTCTTTGCCATGACCGGCGTCATGAACTTTGCCATCGTGATCGGCGCTGAAATCGTAATCATGCCGCGGTTCGTTCTGGATGATGCCATGAAGCTCATCACCAAGACGCGGCCAACGTTCATGCCGGGTGTGCCGACCATGTTCGTTGCCATGCTCAATCACCCCAAGCTCAAGAGCTTTGATCTCTCTTCGCTGAAGTTCTGTTTGTCGGGGCGCGCCGCTGCTGCTGGAAACCAAGCGGCGGTTCGAGTCGCTGACGGGGTGCAAAGTGGTGGAGGCTTATGGGCTGTCGGAGACGTCGCCCGCGGTGACCATCAATCCGCTGGATGGGCCGGTGAAGGAGCTGTCGATCGGCCAGCCCTGCCAGTTACCATCATATCGCTGCGGTGACCGCCGATCCCGCGCAGGAGGTTGGTGCGGGTGAAAAGGGCGAGATCTGCATTTCGGGGCCGCAGGTGATGAAGGGGTACTGGAACCGGCCGGCGGAGACGGCGCAGCAGATGACGCCGGACGGGTATTTGCGGACCGGCGACATCGCCACCATGGACGAGGACGGCTTCTTCTACATCGTCGACCGGATCAAGGACCTGATCATCTGCTCAGGCTACAATGTCTATCCGCGCAATGTCGAAGAGGCGATTTCGACGCATCCGGCGGTCGAAGAAGTCACCGTGATCGGCATCAAGGATGCCTACCGGGGGGAAGCGCCAAAGGCGTTCGTGAAGCTGCGCGCGGGCCAGCGGGCGTCAGCTGACGACATCCTCGCTCATCTCGCGAGCAAGCTCAGCCGTATCGAGATGCCGTCGCAAATAGAATTTCGCGACGCCCTGCCGAAAACCATCATCGGCAAGCTCTCGAAGAAGGAGCTGAAGGAAGAAGAAGCCCAGCGCCAGGCGACGGGGTGAGCCTGCGTGCTGGGGCATGGTGCTCCTAGTGATCGAGGCAACCATCCGGAACCGCGTTGCGTTCCCGGATGGTCAAACAGGTGTTCGCGTGGTGGCTGGTGATCTGTGCCGAGTTCGGCGCTATCGCTTCACCAAGCTGACCACGAACAGCAATAAGCACGCACCGATCACAGCGTTGATGATGGCTGCGATGACGCCGCCGCCAATGAAGATGCCCAAGCGCGGCAATACAAATCCTGCGATGGCCGCGCCGACAATACCGACAACGATGTTGCCGAGTACGCCGAAGCCGCCACCCTTCATGATCTGGCCAGCGAGCCAGCCAGCCACAGCACCAATGCAAGCCATATGGCACAAGTGCGACAGAGATCCATCGGTTCGATCCTCCGCGGTGCGCCCGAATCAGGTTTCAGGCCAGAATCAGCTTCGCGGCAATCCGCCTGCAACCTCAAGCGCTTCTTGAGGCTTCGAGGTTGCGCTTGCATGAGCATGAGCGCGTCAGGTGTGGCGGCGTTGGCGGCACGAGGAGCCGGTCGGTGGCATTTTGCGGCGGGGCCGCGCGACGCTCGGGCCGTTATGCAGCTTCCAGGATCGCTGCCACGCCCATGCCGCCGGCCGTGCAGATTGAGATCAGGCCGCGGCCGCTGCGCTTTTCGGCCAACAATTTGGCGAGCAGTGCGACGATGCGGGCGCCCGTTGCCGCGAACGGATGGCCGTAGGCGATCGAGGATCCCTTCACATTCATGCGGCTGCGGTCGATCGACCCCAAGGGCTCGGACTTGCCAAGGCGGGTTCGGCAATAGTCGGCATCTTCCCAGGCTTTCAAGGTCGAGAGCACCTGGGCTGCGAAGGCCTCATGGATTTCGTAGAAGTCGAAATCCTGAAGCTTCAGCCCTGCGCGGTCGAGCAATTTGGATACGGCAATGGTCGGGGCCATCAGGAGACCTTCGCCGGCCACGAAATCATTGGCCGCGGTCTGGGCATGCACGAGGTAGGCTTGTGGTTTGAGGCCGTTTGCGCGCGCCCAATCTTCCGACGCCAGCAGCACCCCCGCTGCGCCGTCGGTCAGCGGCGTCGAGTTGGCGGCGGTCAAGGTGCCCCGTTCGCCTTTTTCAAAGACGGTCTTGAGGCCGGCGATCTTCTCCAGGCTCATATCTTCGCGAATGTTGTTGTCACGCCAGACGCCGGCTGCTGGCACCACCAGATCGTCCATGAAGCCCTCGCGATAGGCTGCGGCGGCCTTCATGTGGCTTTCGAAGGCCAGCTGGTCCTGTGCTTGACGCGGGATATGCCAATGCTGGGCCATCAACTCGCAATGCTGGCCCATGGAGAGGCCCGTGCGCGGTTCGGCGACCGACGGCGGCAGGGGCGCCAATTCTCCCGGCGAAAAGCCTTTGAAAGCAGCGACTCGCTCACCCATCGAGCGGGCCTGCTGGGCCTGGATCAGACGGGCTGCAAGGCGCTTCGAGACCACGATTGGAGCATCCGAGGTCGTATCGGAGCCGACGGCAATGGCGCACTCGATTTCGCCGGTGGCAATCTTGGCGCCGGAGCCCATGGCCGCCTGCAGGCTGGTGCCGCAGGCCTGCATCATGGTGATGCCCGGCGTGGACATGGCCAGTTTGGAGCCGATCACTGCCTCGCGCGCGAGGTTCCAATCCTTGGAGTGCGTGACAACGGCGCCGCCCACCACCTCGTCGATATGCTTTCCGGCAAGGCCATACGTGTCGGCGAGCCCATCGAGGACCGTGGTCATCATCTCGAGGTTCGACAGGTCGGCATAGAGGGTGTTCGAGCGGCAGAACGGAATGCGGACACCACCGATCACGGCTATGCGGCGCAGGGACTGGGTCATGGGGCGGTCCTCGGTCTCGATGGGGCGCGGGCTGGCGGCGAATGTGACAGCATGCTCACTCGGCGGCGTGTTCTGCTGGCGTGCGCTGGCCGGAGCGGTCTGCGGCATGGGCCTTGTAATGCAGCGGGCCACCGCGGAAGGGGGCGAAACCGGTGCCGAAAATGATGCCGGCGTCGACAAGGTCGGAAGATGCGACGATGCCGTCGTCGCGGGCGCGCTCGGCCTCCTCGATCAACGGCTGCACGAGTTCGACACCGAGGCGCTCGAGCTCGCCTTGTCGTAGGGTTTCTCGGCCTTGATGGGCTTGCCATCCTTCCACGTATAGAAGCCTTCGCCGGACTTCTTGCCGAGTTTGCCGGCAGCCACCAGGCGATCGAGGCGCGAGCCTGCGCTCTCGAATTCCAGGATCTGGCCGACATGCTGGCAGACGTCGAGCCCGACGGTATCAGCCAGTTCGATCGGTCCCATGGGCATGCCGAAAGCGCGGGCGGCTTCGTCGATCCGCTCGGCGGTGTCGCCCTTCTCCAGGCGTTCCATCGCCCGCATCATGTAGGGCGCGAGCACGCGGTTGACGAGGAAGCCCGGGCAGCTCTTCACGATCAGGGGAAACTTGTCGATCGCGGTGACGAAGGCGCAGCCTTTCTGCGTTTCGGCCTCACGGCTGTCGGCGCCACGGATCACTTCGACCAGCGGCATCTGCGCCACCGGATTGAAGAAGTGGATGCCGATCAGCCGGCCAGGGTCGGCCAGGCCTTTGGCGATGTCCTCGATCATGAGGGACGATGTGTTGGTTGCCATCACGGCGCCGGGCTTGAGCTTGGCCTCGAGGCCCTTGAAAAGCGATTGTTTGACTTCGAGTTTTTCAACGATGGCTTCGATCACCACGTCGGCGCGGGCGATGTTGTGGCCCTCGCGGTCGGCAATCAATCGTGCCTTGGCGGCCGCGCGCTGGGCCTTGGTGCGAAAGCGGCGGGCAAAGAGCTTGCCTTGCGCCTCGATGCCCTTTGCAATCGCCTCTTCGGAGAGATCCTGTAGCGAGACTTCCATGCCGGCTGCTGCACAGGCGCCGGCAATATCTGCTCCCATCACGCCGGCGCCGATGACGTGCACGCGCTGGGGTTTCCAGGCCAGATCCTTTGGGGCCTGGGCTTTCATTTCCTCCGACAGGCGGAACACGCGGCGCAGGTTGCGTGAGGTCTCCGACACCATCAGGGGGGCGAAGGCTTTGGTCTCCTCAGCCTTCATCCGCTTGAGATTGCCGCCGTAGGTCTGGAAAAGGTCGATCAGCCGGAAGGGAGCGGGGTAATGATCCGGTCTCACTTTCTTCGTCGTTTCGGCCCGCATGCGAGAGGCGAGCGCGCCACGCAGCGGCCACTGGCGCAGCGCTTGACTGGCGGCACCGGCGGGCTTGGATTTGCGCTTTCGAGCAATCGCCTTGCGGGCTGCCCAGGCGAGATTTTGGGGTGATGGCACGAGTTCGTCGACCAAGCCCATGGCGCGTGCTGCGCTGGCGCGGATCATGCGACCGGTCAACATGACCTGCATGGCCTGCATGGGGCCGGCCTGGCGGATCGAGCGCCAGGTGCCATTGAACCCGGGAAAGATGCCAAGGCGGACTTCGGGGAAGCCGATGCGGGTCGCATCATCGCGGGTGGCGATGCGCCAGTGGCAGGCGAGCGCCAGTTCCAGTCCGCCGCCGAGGCAAAATCCATGGATGGCGCAGACGACGGGCACACTCAGGGCTTCGATCCGGTCGAGCATGGCCAGCACCGGGGCGATGGCTGACGTCACTTCGGCTGCGGTATGAAATTGCTCGAATTCGCGCACGTCGGCGCCGACAATGAAGCCCTTGTCCTTGCCGGAGATGAAGACGAGGCCGTTGATGCGGCCGCTTGACACGCCCGCCTCGACGGTCTCGACGATGCGTCCAAGCTCTTCCAGTGGTCGGCGTCCCAGCGTATTCTGGCTCTCGCCCTCGCGGTCGAATACGGCCCAGGCGATGCTCTGCTCGTCGACCGTGAAGCGCCAGTCCTTCAAGTCCGCCAACTCGACTGTCATCGCTGTCGCTTTCCTTGCTGTTTGATGGGCCAGGAGTGAGGCTCAGCCGCGCGCTCGCTCCAACAGAATGATCATCATGAGCCCCAAGAGCAAACACGCCTGCTCATCGGGTTCCACCGGCGCGTGCTGTACGATCGCGAAACGGCTCTCTAGGAAGGCTGGTTGTTTCGTCATCGTGAAACTCAGGGCATCGGTTCCGATGCGGGTCACATTATAGGTGGGGTTGAGGATGTAGCCGGTCAAAAGGCCGATGAAGGGGATCTCGCCGATCAGATTGTCCACGAGCCGGACGAACGGGTTGGCTTCTCGCACCTCGAAGGTGGCCTGGGCTCCGACCGAGATGATGTAATGAGCGCGCCAGAGTGACTTGAAACCCTCGCGGCGGACGAAGCCGATCTGATGGCCGCTTCTGTCGGTGAAATGGTAGTTGGCCGTGAAGTCGATGACGCGGTCAGCCTGGATGCCGTAGATCGGCTGGCTCTGTGTTGCGTCACTAAAGACGGTGACGTTCTCGCGAAAGGCGAACAGCTTCGAGCGGACATAGCCGATTTCATGTTCTGCGGCATCGCGCACGCTCATCTGCGGCACAAGCGTGAGAATCTTGAACGCGATCGACAGTGGAAATTGCATCGGCAAACACCCTCTTGGCGCCCGGCGGGTGACAACCGGCGCCCTTCCCTCTTCTATGCGCCAGCCCTAACACCGGCGACGCGCGCATTGTGGCCGGCCGTCATGTAGTGCGGTTTCACCTCGGCCGGATCGAAATGGTCGACCGCAATCACTTTGGCGGTCAGGACTTCCACCTCTTTCAACAGTGCGGCCTCGGCAGGTGTCAGGACGCCTTTGCTCTCCGCCTCGCCGATCCAGTCGACACCATGGAAGCGGCGGACGACGCCCTGCCGGATCGCGCGCTCCAGCTTGCGCTCGGCTTGTTCGGCCTCGACGACCTTTTGCAGTGTCACTTCGAGAATGCCTGTGGGGTCGTTCGGATCGCGTGAGACGAAGATTTCCCGGGTCAGGCGATCGCGCACCTCCCCCGGCTCGGTCGCCTTGCGCACGACCTCGGAGCACAGCCGGTCCGGCGCTGGGCGATAGCGGCGGCCGAACGGGTACACGATCCAATTGAGTTTCATGCGAACGAAGGCGTTCGGGAAATTATCGATGGCGCCGCCCAGCGCCTGCTGAAACCTATAGAGGCCATTCAGTGCGCACATCTCGACGATCTGGCGGTCGGGGCCGGGAAAGCCATCGTCCTCGTAGCGCTTGAGGACGGCTGCCAGGAGGTAGAGTTCGGAGAGCGCGTCGGCCATTCGGCCGGTCAGTTTCTGCTTGGTCTTGAGGCCACCGCCGAGCATGGCGACCATCAGGTCCGCGACGAGTGCGAAGTTGTGCGCCTGACGCCAGAGCTGGCGATACCAATGCTCGAGTCCCGCGACTTTTTCCGGGACGTGACCGAAAGTGCCGCCTGTTACATTGTGGAAGAAGGCGCCGAAAGCATTGGCGAGGGAAAACGAGATGTGCCCGCTGAAGGCGCGGTCGAAGTCTTGCAAGCCGGCCTTGCGGTCCGGGTTCTCGCAGGCCTTGATTTCCTGGTAGAGGAATGGGTGGGATCTGAGCGCACCTTGCGCGAACGTGATCAGCGAGCGGGTGAGGATGTTGGCGCCTTCGACTGTGATGCCGACCGGCACCATCTGATAGGCCGACTGGAGGTAATTCGACGGCCCGTCGCAGATGCCACGGCCGCCATGCAGATCCATGGCGTCGTTGACCGACTGGCGCAGGCGCTCGGTAGACTGGTATTTCATGATAGCCGAGATCACGGAGGGTTTTTCGCCCTCGGTGACCATGGCGGCGGTCACGGCGCGGCCGGCTTCATTGACATAGGCGTTTTCGACCAGCCGGGCCAAGGGCTCTTCCAAACCCTCCATGCGGGCAATCGACAGACCGAACTGCTTGCGGATGCGGCCATAGGCGGTGGCGAAGCGCAGCATGGACTTGGCGCCGGCGGCCCCGGAGGACGGGAGCGATATGGCCCGACCGGCTGCCAGGCATTCCATCAGCATGCGCCAGCCCTGGCCCACCATGCGCTCGCCGCCAATCACCCACTGCATGGGGATGAAGACGTCCGTGGCCCAGTTGGGGCCATTGGGGAAAGCGGCGCCGGAGGGCAGATGGCGACGGCCGATATTGACGCCGGGATGATCGGCCGGGATCAACGCCACGGTGATGCCGATGTCCTCGCCCTTGGCCAGCAGGCCGTCGGGATCGAACAATCGGAAGGCGAGCCCGACAAGGGTCGCCTTCGGGCCGAGAGTGATGTAGCGCTTGTCCCAGGAGACGCGAATGCCGACGGTCTCCTGACCCTCCCAAATGCCTTTCGTGACGGTGCCGATGTCGCGCATGGTGGCGGCGTCGGAACCCGATGTCGGACCGGTCAGTGAGAAGCAGGGGACCTCCAGTCCTTTCGCGAGCCGGGGCAGGTAATGTTCTTTTTGCTCGTCGGTGCCGTATTTTTCGATCAGTTCGCCAGGGCCGAGCGAGTTCGGCACCATCACGATGGTCACAACGTCCGGGGAGCGGGAGGCGATCTTGCCCAGGATGAGCGACTGGGCCTGGGGCGAGAAGCCGAGCCCGCCATGCTCCTTCGATATCAGCATGCCGAGGAAGCCGTGCTGCTTGACGAAGTCCCAAATGGCCTCGGGCACTTCTTTCTCGGTGTGGCGCACCTGCCAATCGTTGATCATGCGGCACAGCTCGTCGGTCGGGCCATCGAGGAAAGCGCGCTCTTCCGGTGTGACACGGATGGGGGGGACCTCCCGTAGGCGCTGCCAGTTCGGCCGGCCGGAGAACAGTTCGGCATCAAAGCCGACCGTTCCCGCCTCCAGGGCTTGGGCCTCGGTGTCGGAGACTTTGGGCAGGATGCGGCGCACGGCAGCGTAGACGGGCCGGGTGATCAGGATCCGGCGCAGTGGCCCAATGGCCAACAGGCCCAGGATTGCCGGCAGTAGCCAGGCGAGCCATTCAAGCCGGACAGGCCAGGCGGGGTCGAAGTCTCCCTGTGCCAGATCGGATTGCCAAGCGAAGACGACGGCGGCTGCCAGGAGGGCCCAGAGCCAGGCGGAGGCCTGACGCATGGCCAGCACAAAAACTGCCAGGATCACCACCACGACGAAAATGAGCTCAGTCACAGCCACTCGCCTCCCTCAAGTTGTCGATCCCTCGCGGCTGCGGCTGCGTTATACTCCCCAGCGGCGAAGCGCGACGAACGTGTGCATCTTATAGCCCGCAGACCTTGCGAGCGGCATAACGATTCGGAAAGTGGCTCGAGCTGCCCCCTGCGTGGCCGATTGCTGGCCGGCTGAGGCTGTTCCGGAGGCCGTCTGATGCCTAGCCGCGGCTCTGCGGCCACGGACGGGGAAGAGAAAGGATTAGACCACCGTTTGTTTCCAATCCGTCATTTGACATCGGGGTCTGCGGGCCGGAGGATGGCCTAACTGTATGGCGCTCGCCAGGGAGTGGACATGAAAGGCCCGCTATGTTGCCGTGATCCGTCGCCGGGACCTGCTGATTTCGGCAGCGTCGGCTTCGATGATCCTTGCGCTTGGACACGGCGCGCTGGCCGCCGGCCCCGCTGAAGTTGCAACACCATCGCTTTATGATCAGGCGCTGGACAAGATCCTGGGGACAGAAGCCAAAGGCAGAAAAGATCGTCCTGGAAATTCCTGAAATCGCGGAAAACGGCAACACTGTTCCCTACACGATCTCGGTCGAGAGCCCGATGACCGATTCAGACTACATCAAGGCCGTACATGTGCTGTCGTCGGCAAATCCCCTGCCCAACATTGCTTCGTTCTATTTCGGCCCGGCCGTTGGCAGAGCGACGCTCGCCAGCCGTATGCGGCTCGCCAAAACGCAGGATGTCCTCATCCTGGCCGAGCGATCGGACGGGCAATTCCTGATGGCGCAAAGAGCAGTCAAAGTCACCATTGGAGGATGCGGCGGCTAGCTTCGACTTGATGGCGGGAGGCGGCTGCCGCGCTGCGCTTCTCCCGTGAACTTCACGACCGGATGGATGAGCCGGGCACCCGACGATCGAACTCCGAGCACAACGCCATGAGCCTAAGACCCCGCATCAAGATCCCCGAAGTCGTCAAGCCTGGCGAGATTATCGAGGTCAAGACGCTGATCAGCCACATCATGGAAACCGGGCAGCGGCGGACAAGGACGGCAAGACTATTCCGCGCAAGATCATCAATGCCTTCCGCGCCACCTATGCCGGCAAGGAAGTGTTCCGGGCCGAACTGCATCCGGGTACGTCGGCCAATCCCTACATCATGTTTCATCTGAAGGTTGATACGGCCGGTGAGTTGGTGTTCACCTGGACCGAGGATGGCGGTTGCTACGGCGGTCGAGAAGGCGAAGATCAACGTCGAGGCTTGAGGCAGGTTTGGCCTGAAGCGTGTCGCGCGCCACCGTCAGCCGGTTTTTGGCAGCCCGCAATTTCGATGACGGCTCAGAGATTGATGCTCTCGCGCAGGGCTTGCCGGGCTCCGCCACGCGAGAGCCAGATCTGGGCGATCAGGCCTGCCACGGCCATAACAGCACCATTGATCATCAGCGTCTGGCGCAATCCGATATGTGATGCAAGCCAACCGGTGATGAGATTGCCGAACGGTGCCATGCCGATAAAAAACGTGAAATAGAGACCGATCACGCGGCCCCGCCAGCTGTCGTCCACTGACTGTTGGAGCAAGGTGTTGGTCGACACCGAGGTCGAGGCACGAAGGCGCCGAGCAGTGCCAACAGGGGCAGCGACAGCCACAGCGACCACGACTGGCTGAACGCCATCAGTGCCATGCCAGCGATGATCGGAGAAACTTGCACGACGTGATATTGGGCGCGGTGGCTCCGTTGCATGGAGAGAAAGAGTGCGGCTGACAATGCCCCGATGCCGGATGCCGACAACAGTGCGCCCACCAAGCCTGCGCTGCCGCCAAACAAGGTGACCGAGATGGACGGCATCATCTGATTGAGGGGCAGAGCGCAGAGAGCAATGGCAGTGGCCGACGGCAGGATGTATTTGGCGACCGGCAGGCTGGTCAGATGTTTGATCGACTCTTTGATCAGCAGCCGCCGGCCGGTAGGCAGCGCCAGGGTGCGGCTCTCGGGCAAGCGCATGGCGACCAGCGCGCCGATGATGGCAATAAAGCTCAGCGCATTGACGACGAAGCAGATAGCCTCGGAGAAGTGAGCCAGCAGCACACCGGCGATAGCGGGCCCCACCATGCGGCCGGTGTTGAACATCACCGAATTGAAGCCGATGGCGCTGGGCAGGAGTTTGCGATCCTCGACGATGGCGCCAACAAGGGACTGCCGGGTCGGCGCCTCGCAGGCGTTGCCCAAGCCGATCAATGCCGCAAGCGTGAGGTAGACTTCGACACGCGTGACGCCGGATACCGCCGCGACTGCGAGGCACAGCGCCAAGATGGCCAGCCAGATATTAATGGCGATCAGAGTTGCGGTCCGCGGCAGGCGGTCGATCAGGAAGCCTGCGACGGGCGCGACGAAGAGGTGCGGGATCTGCAGCATGAAGCCGGTCAGACCCAAGAGAAACACCGATCCCGTGATGCGAAACACGAGCCACGCCAAGGCAACCTGCTGGATCCAGCTTCCCAGCACCGACAAGGCCTGGCCGGCGGCAAACAGCCGGTAGCGCGGTGCACTGAACGCCGGTGGCATGTAATCGATCAGCTTGCGCCGAGGGCGATTGAGTGGCTCATGCGCGTCTGGTGGTGTTGGCGGGGGTGCAGTCACCGGCCTTGGTCCTCAGTGGCAATGAATCCGGCCGGTTGTCGGGGCCATTCCGTCCGCTGCCACGCTACACTGCCCGCACCTGCTATGCGAGGGCTTGCGGTTGGTGGCGAAGGATGGGCGGTTGCGCTCAGTACTGTGGCGCGGGAGCCAGCGTGATCGTGCAATCGGTAATGGCATTATTCTCAGCGCTCTTCCAGTAGGTTAGCCTTTGGTGGTTGGGTCAGGGCGATGCGCAACGTGAATGCGCGATGAACGCCGAGTGGGGTTGGCGTTCAGCTGCGTGCCGCCATTCTGCCTGGGGTAGGGAGGCGCGAGTGGTCCTCGCGAGATGCGTCGATGAGGAGAGCTGTCATGAAGACTTTGTCGCTGTCAGCAGGTGTGGTCGCTGCTGTGCTGGCACTCGCTGCTGCACCGGCAACGGCTGCAGATCTCGATTACCGCACGGTGCCGCCGCCCGATCGTTACGGTTCGGCCTATGATGATCCGCGCTATCGCGATCTTTACGGCCCGGAGCCCCAGCGGCCCTATGCGTATGCGCCGGAACCCTACGAACCGCCGCATGTGCAGCGCTACGAGGAGCCGCCTGTTGGTCCTGTGCCGCCTGGTTACGTCTATCGGGACCGCTATGCTGGTCGCTACAGTGAGCCCGAGGGACGTTATGGGCCGGCCTGCCTGCCGCGGCACGTGATCCGTCGTCACCTCGTCAGGGATGGCTGGTCGGAGTTCCAGGATATCGATGCGCATGGCCCTATTGCTCGGGTCAAGGCGCGCCGTGCCAATGGTGACCTCTTCCAGCTGAAGGTTGACCGGTGTACCGGCGATATCGTCAAAGCGCAGTTGCTCGAGCGCTATGATGTGGGGCCTTATGCCTATCGCGCACCCGCTGAGCGCTATCAGCGTCGCTATTACTGAAGACGCGAGCCGTCAGGCGCAGTCTCCAGGCGCAAAACCGTGCGGCCGGGCCGATGGCCCGGCTGTCGGTGCGGGAGCGCAGTTGCGGTTCGTCGGCCTTGCTTTTTGGGGAGGCTCGCATGCGGCATGCGATGCAGCCGGCCGGCACAGCTGATTTGTTTGCTTATATCTGAGCATCAGATGACGGTGGAATGTGGCTTGCCCCCTCCCCTGCTCGACCCTACGAGTGGCATTGCCGAGCCTTCGCCTTGCAGATAGTCTCCGGGGCCAACAGTGGATGAGACATAGCCGCAAGGGAGTGGTCCGATGATCGATCTCTATACGTGGTCGACGCCGAATGGACGCAAGGTGTCGATCGCGCTCGAGGAGTTGGGCCTCGCCTACACGACACATGCCGTCGACATTTCGAAAGACGAGCAATTCAAACCCGACTTTCTCGCCATTAGCCCCAACAACCGAATTCCCGCGATTGTCGACCGGGACAATGGGCAGGCGCTGTTCGAATCGGGCGCGATTCTGCTGTATCTGGCAGAGAAGACAGGCAAGCTGATGCCCAGCGAGCCCAAGGCGCGCTGGGCGACGGTGCAGTGGCTAATGTGGCAGATGGGCGGCGTTGGCCCGATGCTTGGCCAGGTGCATCACTTCGTGAAATACAACAAGGGCAAGGCGCCCTATGCCGAGGAGCGATACCTCAAGGAAGCTCATCGTCTCTACGGTGTGCTCGACCGTCAATTGGCGCTGACGGAATTCGTTGCCGGGGATTATTCGATCGCCGATATCTCCATCTGGCCATGGATTTCCCGCTTCGAATGGCAAACCATCGATCTGAAGCAGTACCCGAATGTGCTCAGATGGTATAAGGCGATAGCAGCGCGCCCGGCCGTGCAGAAGGGCTATGACGTGCCCGTCAAGCAACCGGGCATCCCGATGCCATGATAGGGCCTAGCGAGCCTGGTCCGACATCGCCATCGATAGTGGGTGACTGCCATGACTGACTCCAAGCTTTTTTCCGGCGTGATTGCGCCGGTGGTGACACCGTTCGGGGAGGACGGATCGCCTGATGCCGACAGGTTCGTGGAGCACTGCGAATGGCTGATGGCTGAGGGTTGTACCGGCCTCGCCCCCTTCGGAACGACGAGTGAAGGCAATTCCATCGGTATCGATGAGAAGATGGAGTTGCTCGAGGAACTGGTCGACGCCGACATCGATCCGGCGAAGCTGATGCCCGGGACGGGCTCGTGCTCAGTTGCTGATGCCATCATCATGACGGAGCATGCGGTCGAATTGGGCTGCGGTGGTGTGCTGATGCTGCCGCCCTTCTATTACAAGAACCCCAGTGAAGAGGGGCTCTTCCGCTTCTTTGCCGAGGTGATCGAAGAGGTCGCCGACGACGCGTTGAAGATCTATCTCTATCATATTCCGCCAGTAGCCCAGGTCGGCTTCCCGCTCTCCTTGATTGCGCGCCTGCGCAAGGAGTTTCCCGATACCGTGGTCGGTCTCAAGGACAGCTCCGGTGACTGGGCCAATACCAAGGCCATCCTCGATGCCAATCCCGGGTTCGAGGTGTTCCCAGGGTCTGAGGTTTTCCTGCTCGAGGGCATGCGCAATGGTGCTGCCGGTTGCATCTCGGCAACGGCCAATGTGGCAGCCCGGTCGATCCGGGAGCTTTACGATCATTGGCAGAGTTCTGATGCCGACCGCATGCAAGCCTCTGTGACGGCGCTGCGCATGGCGATCCAGTCGTATCCGATGATCCCGGTGCTGAAGGCGCTGATTGCGCATTACCGCGAAGATCAGGAGTGGGCCGATGTGCGGCCTCCCTTTACCGAGCTGCCTGCCGGGGAGGCGAAGGCTGCCATTGAGGCACTGGCGCGTGACCACAATTTCCGACTGTCGTTTTCGTCGACCGTTTGACCGCACCTAAAGATCCTTCGATAAAAAAAGACCCCATCTTCTTTCGAGGATGGGGTTTTGTTTAGTCAGCGGTTGGAGAGTGAGTCAGTCGGAACCAAAGAATCTCATGGGCGGTACAATGCGCCGCCCGCGCCCGTGTCCGTGCTCCTATCGCGCCGCCTGCAGTTGAGCTGACGGCACTGCCGGGCCCGCCCGGCTGGGGCTCAGGAGCGAAGAGACAAGTAAACCACTCGCGATTGCGAAGCACAGAAGAGCTGCAAGCCGGAATATCTGCCAGCGCTTTCCGTTCATTCCGGTCGCGGATAGCAGATCCATAACTTGTTTTGCCCCTTCCTTGTTTCGAGACGCGCACGGTGATTAGCCGCTCGGGTTGATCAATTGGTAACGGATAATATTCCCTTAGTCCATCGCAGCATAAAAACCTCGTTAATTGCAAAACTGCAGAATTAATGTTTCGGCAATATGTGTTAATCCTCTGTGCAGGCTGTTATTCGCCGGCGATCAGGTGGTTGGGGTGGCTCGCTCGTGTGGCTTGGAAGTGACTTTCTGCTTGACGGCAACCGAGACAACGCGATTGTTCCGGCGAGGCTGACTTCCAGCGGGGCTATTTGTGATCCGGCTTGGCAATCACTGAACTATGGGACACTCAGACATGTCACGCGTCTTCTGCGCCGCTCTCGCTGCTCTCGCACTTCTGCTGTCACTTACGTCGGCGCAGGCGCAGAGTTGCGGTTCGAATTCGAGCGGTTTCGACCGTTGGCTCGCTGCCTATAAACAGCGGGCCGTGCGCGCAGGTGTATCGGAACGCACAGTGCAATCGGCACTCGCTGGCGTCGACTATGACCACAAGGTGGTCCGCCTCGACCGAGGACAGCATTCGTTCAAGTTGTCGTTCGAACAATTCTACGCCCGGCGCGTTTCCAACTCCATGATCAAGCGGGCTCAGCGCATCATCTCGCAGCGTCGCGACCTGTTCAATCGCATCCAGCAGCTTTGCGTTCCGCCGGCTATCCTGACGGCCATTTGGGGGCTCGAGACGAATTTCGGTGGCGATACCGGTGGCAAGTACTCGATCCTGCAGTCGGCGGCGACGCTCGCCTACGATTGCCGGCGGTCTGCGTTCTTCGAGAATGAGCTGACACACGCCTTGCGGATCATCGACAAAGGGGACATCCCGGCCAGCCGCATGCGCGGCGGATGGGCTGGTGAGATCGGGCCCATGCAGTTCCTGCCATCGTCCTACAATCAATATGCCGTTGACTTTGACGGTGACGGACACCGGGACCTGTTCCGCTCCGTTCCCGACATGCTGGCGTCGACAGCCAACTATCTCCGCAGAAAGGGCTGGGAGGCCGGCCAACCCTGGGGAGAAGGCAGCCGCAATTACGACGTCATCCGCGAGTGGAACAAGGCGGAGGTGTACGTCAAGACGATTGCCAAGATGGCGCAGCAGATCGCACGCTGAAGGCGTTGGTTGCGACGGTCTGCCGCCGGGCTTTGCGAACGCGCTCTCGTCGGTGCGTTGGCAAGTTCGTGAGTTGGTAGATTTGGCCGCCGCTTAGAGTTTCCACGTCACGGTGTGTGGCTCGAAGCGGAATTTGCGCTTGAAGCGGCGGAACCCTTCGCTGCCGCCAAAATACATGTCGTAGACGAAGTACTTGACGCGAGGAAAGCGGTCGTAGGCATCGGCTGCCATGCCTGACAGCAACAGCGGGACGATACCATCTGTCAGGTAGGCCGCATGGCCGAAAATGATAGTCATGATCATGCCCTCACCGGAAATGAGGGCGGAACTGTAGGCGTACAGCTTCCCGGATTTCATAACGCCATAATAGACGTGGTCGTGAATGTTGGTGCGGGACGGCGGATCGGGGATCGGCTGGGGGTCGTGCACGAGGAATTCGGGCGACATCGGGCCCTGGCGAAATTCGGTCGAGCGGTTGATCTCAGCGACGTCGGCCAAGTGTTCGTTGTAGTTGATGCGCTGGACGTGATAGCCGCTTCGGATGGCTTTGTTGATGTTTTGACGGGCCGTTTTGGCAATGGCTTTGAGATAGGCCTCGTAGGTTTCGGGCAAAACGTGCAAGGCGACACCGTACTTGGCGCGAGGCACGATGAGGTAGCGGGGATGTCTCCGGCTGACTTCGTGATAGTGCTTGAGCACGACTTTGCGGAAAAAGGGGTCGTTGTCCGCGGTCTTGTCGAGCATGAGATCGATCGAGACCTTGGGCGCCGCCATTAACACGCGCAAATCCGAAAGGGTTTGAGTCATGCGCTGCCAAACGGTTCCCGTACGGATGTGCGCGGCTCGCGTCACTGTGGGCGTTGATTTGCGCTGGGGTCGTGACATCCTGTGCGGGACCGCCTCACTGTCGTCGGGCCTGGACAGATTTCGCGCGGCGAGCCCGATCGGGGCGACCGAAGCGGTTCCGTGGGCCGTCTGAGCAGATTTCATGTTCGCGTTCGACGTCAAGGCACACCGCGCCACATAGGGCATCCACAATTCATCGCAGTATTCCCGCCGTGGCACCCTAGGGTTCACAACTTACGGTACTGGTCTGGATCATCATCGGCAAGGTCTGCTGGAAATAGCCTGACCTATTGGTAAACTGCGATATTTTCATCATAATTTGTAATGAACGTCTGTCATCGCATGGTGTTCTACAGCATTGTACAGGGCTCCTTTTCATTCCAGTCCCAGGGTCGAGACGCTGCGCATATGGGTGCCGCGCTCTCGCCCTGCCGGGTGATTTGCTCTTCAGTTTGCCCGATTTGACGTCGCGAGCGGTCTGGCACAACGTCTTATGGTTGACGGTACGCTATTTGGTTTTGGCCGCCTGGCCGGCAGCGCGGACCTGCGACAGCGTTTGGCGGGGCGTTAATGCCTCTTGGTCGGTCTTGACCTCGATGACGGCGGGGCGGCGAGCAGCGAGGGCCCGTTCGAGCGCAGGTCGGAAATCTTGCGTTCGCTCGACGGTTTCGCCGTGGGCGCCAAAGGCGCGGGCGTAGGCTGCGAAATCCGGATTGACCAGTGTCGTTCCCGATACGCGCTCGGGGTACTGGCGTTCCTGGTGTGCGCGAATGGTGCCGTACATGCCGTTGTTGACCACGACGGTTACGACATCGAGGCCGTATTGGACGGCCGTTGCAAGCTCTTGTCCGGTCATCATGAAGCAGCCGTCGCCGGCGAAATTGATCACGGTGCGGGTGGGGTGCGCGAGTTTGGCGGCGATGGCTGCCGGCAAGCCGTATCCCATGGAGCCGGAGGTGGGGGCAAGACAGCTACGGTAGCCCTTG